>JAXMCP010000009.1:0-624141 GCA_046349295.1 Reyranellaceae bacterium | reverse complement strand
GAGCCCGCTGTTGGCGGTGCGGTCGCACGCCATGTTCAGGTTGGAAACGAAGGTGCGGTGCATCGCCGTGGTATCGGCGCCCGAGGCGATCATCCCCGACATGATGTGCAAGGTGCGGCACTCCAGGACCTTGGCGTACTCGAGCGCGGTGTTGAGTGCTGCGGCGAACTCGGCCTCGCGGCCGGGCAGGGCGGCCAGGCCGCGCTCGCCTTTGCTGGCGTCACCAGGGGGCAGGTTGAACAGCGCCTGGGTGAGCTTGTGCTTCTTGAGCTCGGCGGCGATGTCGGCCGCTGGCGCCTCGTAGGGGAACAGGATTTCAACGGCCTTGAAGCCGTGCGCGGCGGCGGCGCCGAAGCGCTGCAGGAACGGCACCTCCTGGTAGATCCAGGAGAGATTGGCGGCGAGCTTGGGCATGGTTGATATCCGTCAGGAGGGAAAGGCTTCTTCGACCTCGCGCACCTGAATATCGCTCAGGAGGCGGACCTTGAAGCCCTGCAGCAGGAGATGGAGCTTGGCGGTTTCCTCGAGCTCCTCGATCGACGCGGAGGCGGCCGAGAGCGATGTCCCGGCGACGACCGGACCGTGGTTGGCCAGCAGCACCGCGCGATGGCCCTTGGCGTAGTCGCGGATGGCATCGGCGAGCTTGGGGTCGCCTGGCTTGAAGTAAGGGACCAGCGGCAGCTTGCCGACCCGCATCACGAAGTAGGGCGTGATCGGCGGCAGCGTCGTGTCGGCATTGTGATGGCAGTTCGGGTCGAGGCAGGAAATCGCCACCGCGTGAGTGCAGTGCAGATGGACGATGGCGCCGTCCTTGGGCCGCACGTCGTAGACCGAGCGATGCAGCAGCGCTTCCTTGGTCGGCGGATCACCGCCGACATGCTTGCCCGACAGGTCGAGCTTGGAGAGCTGCCCGGGTTCGAGCTCGCCCAGGGAGGAGTTGGTCGGCGTCATCAGCCAGCCGTCGGCGATTCGCGCGCTGATATTGCCCGACGTGCCCGGGCAAAGCCCGCGCGCGGCGAGCTTGGCGCCCAGCGTGCAGATCGCGTCGCGCATCTTCGACTCGGCGGTGCTCATGCCAGCCTGAACGCTTTGGTGAAGAAATCGACGGCGCCGAAATTGCCGGACTTCAACGCGAGCAGCAGGGGCTTGGCGCCGACCGACGCGGTCCACGGCACGCCGGGATCGATCTCCGGTCCGATGCGCAGTGCCGTGACGTCGAGCGCGCCGACGACGGCGCCCGAGGTCTCGCCGCCCGCTACGACGAGCCGGCCTACGCCGGCGGCGACGAGGCCCTGGGCGAGGCCCGCCATGGTCTTCTCGATCGCCTGGCTCGATTGCTCGACACCGAATTTGGCCTGCAGCGCCTTTACCGCCTCGGGTCGGTCGCTGGCCGACAGCAGGATCGGGCCGTTGCCCAGCTTGCCTTTCGCCCAGGCCAGCGCCTTCTCAGCCACCGGCTCTCCGCGGCAGATGGCGTCAGTGTCCAGGCGGAAGTGGGGCCCGGCGAACGCCGCGATCTGGCCCAGCGTTGCGGCCGAGCAGGAACCGGCCAGCACGGCGGCCGCACCCGCGACCTTGGGCAGCGTGTCGGCATTGGCCTTGTGCGCCAGCAGCCCGCGCCGGCGATAGGCGGCCGGCAGCCCGAGCGCCACCCCGGAACCGCCGGTGACCAGAAGATCGTCGCCGACCGCCTCGCCGATGATGCCGAGATCGGTATCGGCCACGGCATCGACGACGACGTGGCGCACGCCCTCGGCAGCGAGCGCATCGAGTGCCGCGCGCAGGACGGCGGAACCCGACTGTACCTGCTTCAAGGGCACCAGACCGACCTTGTGCGTGGTCTGGCGCGCCAGCACGCGTACCAGGCTGGCGTCGGTCATCGGATTGAGCGGATGATGCCGCATGGGCGAGTCGGAGAGCAGTACGCTGCCGACGAACAGGTGGCCGAAGAAGATTGTGCGGCCATTTTCGGGGAAGGCCGGGCAATAGATCGCCTGCTTGGACTTCAGTACGTCGATCAGGGCGTCACCCACCGGGCCGATATTGCCGGCGTCGGTCGAATCGAAGGTCGAGCAGTACTTGAAGAAGAAACGCTGGCAGCCTGCGGCCTGCAGCACCGCCAGTGCATCGAGCGATTGCGCGATTGCGTCCTTCGCTGCGATAGACCGCGTCTTCAGTGCCACCACGACGGCATCGACGTCGTCGGGAATCGTGCCGGCAGCCGGCACGCCGATGGTCTGGATGGTGCGCATGCCGCCCTTGACCAGCATGCCCGCGATGTCGGTGGCGCCTGTGAAATCGTCGGCGATGACTCCGAGTACTGCCATGGGGGCGACGTTAGGCGATCACTGACGTCTTCATCCAGAACTTTCGGCGCCGGGCCCGCCGCCGCGCCTCGTCCTCGCCGTCATAATGATGCAGCGGCGGGGTCGGATCGAAGGTATCGCGGATATCGAGTGCATTGACATTGACGATGCCGATCGGGCCGCCGTCGTCGGGCATCATGGCGCCGACATAGGTTCCGCATTGGGCGCACAACAGGTAGTCGGTGATGCCGAGGCCGAAGCGATAGCGCAGCAGATGCTGCGGCGCGGCACGGAATTCGACCGAGCCGCCTGGATCGCCGAGAGTGCGTGCCCCGTGGCGTCGGCAGAAACTGCAGCCACATCGTCCGACGCGCATCGCCTCCGGCTTCTTGTCCGAGATGAATGCGATCGTGATGGCGCCGCAGTGGCAAGAGCCGGGGTATTGGGTCATGGGGCGATCAGCGTTGCCCGGAAGTCGTTGACGTTGGTGCGGGTGGGACCCGTCACGAGGCTGTCGCCCAGCATCTCGAAGAAGGTATGGCCGTCATTGTCGTCGAGCATGGCCTGTGGATCACGGCCAAGCGCCCGAGCGCGCGACAGCGTGTCCGGCGTGAAGAGGCCGCCGGCGATATCCTCGGCGCCATCGACGCCGTCGGTATCGGCGGCAAGGCCCCAGATGCCGGCGGCCCCCTTGGCGGCAATTGCGTGCGCCAGCAGATACTCGACGTTGCGCCCGCCGCGGCCTTTGCCTCGCAGGGTGACGGTGGTCTCGCCGCCGGAGAGGATCACGGCAGGTTTGCTGCCGGTGAGGGCGCGCTCGATCGCCTGGCGGGCATGCAGCGCGCCGAGCTCGCGCGCTTCGCCTTCGAGATTGTCGCCCAGGATCACGGGGTCCAGGCCGTGAGCGAGGGCGACGGCGGCGGCGGCTTCCAGTGAACGCCGCGGGGTCGCCACGATGATCGTCTCGGTTCGCGCGAGGCGCGGATCGCCCGGCTTGGGTGTCTCCTCGATCTCGCCGGCGGCGCCCTTCTTCAGGTGGGCGATTACGGATGTCGGCGGGTCGATGGCGTATTTCGCGAGCACGGCCAGCGCATCGCCGAAGGTCGTGCGGTCGGGGACGGTCGGCCCGGATCCGATCACGCCGGGGTCGTCGTTGGGCACATCGGAGATCAACCAGGACAGGACGCGCGCCGGCTGCGCGGCGATGGCGAGCCGGCCCCCCTTGATGGCCGAGAGGTGCTTTCGCACCGTGTTCATCTCGACGATGTTGGCGCCTGATCTCAGCAGAGCTCGATTGACCGCCTGCTTGTCGGCCAGGGTGAGGCCGGGAGCGGGCAGCGCCAGCAGCGCCGATGCGCCGCCCGAGATCAGGCAGAGCACGAGGTCGTGCTCGCCGAGGCCCTCGACGCGCTGCAGGATGCGGCCGGCGGCGGCTCGGCCCTTCTCGTCGGGCACGGGATGCGCGGCCTCGACGATCTCGATTTGCCGGCAGGATTCGCCGTAGCCATAGCGCGTGACGACGAGGCCTTCGACGGGATGGGGCCACTGTTCCTCGACAGCGCGGGCCATGGCGGCGCTCGCCTTGCCGGCGCCGATCACGACCGTCCGCCCCTTGGGTGGATGCAGGGCGGCGATGTAGGGTGCGAGGCAGGTGGCTGGACGGGCGGCGGCCAGGGCGGCATCGAACAAGGCGCGCAGCAGGGCGCGGGCGTCAGCGTCTTTCATTTGCATGATCTTCGCACTATAGGGCAACGATGCAACAACTGCTCGGGCCGGACGATCCGCCCGCTTTTTCCGTCCACAATGTCGAAGGCAAGGCGCCGCTGCTGCTGCTCTGCGATCACGCCAGCAAGGCGGTCCCCAAGGCGCTGGGCACTCTCGGCATTTCCGACGAGGAGCTATCTCGACACATCGGCTGGGACATCGGTGGCCTCGATGCGGCGATCGAGCTCTCGAAGGTCCTCGACGCGCCGCTGGTCGCGTCCGGATATTCGCGGCTGGTGATCGACTGCAACCGTTGGCCGGGCGGCGAGGGGTCGACGCCGGAGGTGAGCGACGGCACGCCGGTGCCGGCCAACCGCGGTCTCACCAAGGAGCAGGTCGACGCGCGCGCGGATGCCTGCTTCTGGCCCTATCATCACGAAGTCGGTCGCCAGCTCGACCGCATGACCTCCGGCGGCCGCATGGTCGGGATGCTGGTGATGCACAGCTTCACGCCGCAGATGAACGGCTTCAAACGGCCTTGGCATGTGGGCGTGCTGTGGAATGACGATCCGCGCCTGCCGGACGCGCTGCTCGAGGAATTGCGTCGTGATGTGTCGCTGGTCGTCGGCGACAACGAGCCCTACTCCGCGCGCGCTTCGTACGAGTTCACGCTCACCAAGCACGCCCGGCCGCGCGCCCTGCCGTACTGTTCGCTCGAGGTGCGCCAGGATCTGATCGGCACTCCTGGCGAAGCGCGGGACTGGGGCCGCAGGCTCGCCCCGGCAATCGACGCAGCTCTTGCGGTTGCCTTGGGGTGAGGGGGTACGATGCGGGCAACACGGAGGACCGAGTGACGCAACGTGCAAGCGGGCGGGTGGCCGGCAAGGTCGCCATCGTGACAGGGGCGGCAGCCGGGCTCGGCAGGGCGATCGCTCTGCGCCTTTCCGAGGAAGGCGCCACGCTGATCCTGGCCGACATCGATGCGAAGGGGCTCACCGAGACCGAGGGGCTCATCAAGCAGAGCGGACGGGCGGTGCATGCGACCGTCGTGGATGTGACGGAGGAAGCGCCGGTGAAGGATCTGTTCGCGGCTGCGCTGGCCGCTCACGGGCGAATCGACATTCTGGTCAATGACGTTGGCGGCGGGCTGTCAGGACGTATCTGGGAGGCCAAGGTCGAGGATTGGGATTTCGTCATCCGGCTCAATCTGCGCTCGGCTTTCCTGTGCACGCGCGAGGCGACCCGACACATGCGTGAGCGCCGTGCCGGGCGGATCATCAACCTGTCCTCCGGCGCGCGCGAAGGCACGCCCTGGATGGCCTACTACACCGGCAATTCGGCCTATTCGGCAGCCAAAGCCGCGATCCATGGCTTCACCCGCAACGTGGCACTCGAGATGGCCGAATACGGCGTGACGGTGAATGCCGTGGCGCCTGGGCCGATCGAGACCGAGAAGAACCGCGAGAGCTTTCGCGCGCTCGAAGGCCTCGATTACGGCCCGACCAGAGCCACGCCGTTACGCCGGCTGGGAACCCCCGCCGATATCGCCAATGCCGTGCTCTATCTCGCGTCCGACGAGGCCAACTACATCACCGGCACGACGCTCGCCGTCGCAGGAGGTCGCTGAGTCATGACATCAGACCATCTCGACCAGGACATCGCCAATCTCGGCGCCAAGGCTGCCGACTACGCCGCGCGTCACCAGGTCATCGACAAGATCACCTGGCCCGACGGGGCTCGCGTCGCTGTTAACTTCACCGCCGACTTTGACGCCATGCTGCTGCGGCGCGTGCTGAACGAGCCGCCGCTGCAGCTCGCCAAGGGCGAGTTCGGCGGCCGGGTGGGCATCTGGCGACTCATCGAGCTTTTCAACAGCCATGGCATCAAGGCGACGATCTTCACGCCGGGCCGCATCTGCGAGATCTACCCGCAGGCGGTCAAGGCGGCGTCGAAGAGCGGCCACGAAATCGGCGATCATATGTGGGAGCACCGCGTACCCGACGACGCGACGCTGGAGCGCGATCACCTCGAGAAGGCGTCGTCGGCGATCGAGAAGCTGACCGGCCGCCGGCCGGTCGGTACTCGGAGCTGGCATACCCGCAGCCTGCTCAGCGACAAGGGCTTCATCTACAACTCGCACGACACACCCGACCACCGGCCGCACTATGTGAGCGACGCCGACGGGTCTCGGCCGCTGCTCAACCTGCCATTCCATCTCGCCATCGACGATGCGATGTTCTTCAGCTTCACTTGGCTCGGCAGCGAGAACGACGCGCAGCGCATGATGGACCCGGACCACGTGTTCGACATCTGGTGGGCGGCCTTCGAGCGCGAATACCAGAAGGGCGGCTATCTCAACATCTGCATGCATCCCTTCGTCTCGGGGCGCGCGCTGCGCATCGCCATGCTCGATCGGCTGATCACCCGGATGAAGAGCTTGCCCGGGGTGTGGTTCCCGACTTGCGAGCAAGTGGCGCGCCACTGCCTCGAGACCAATCCGCCGCGGCTGTCGAACACGCGTGTGCACTGACGGGAGGGCAGGTCATGCCGTGGAAGGAACGTTATACGATCAGTGACGAGAAGAGCCTGCTCGATTCGGAGATCGTCTGGCCGGATGGGCAGCGCTGCTGCTTTCGGGTCGTCGTCGATCTCAGCCCACCCTGCGGGCCGGACGGGATCTCGGCGCGCGATGTGGCGAACCCTGACGCCTATTATGGCATGCATGGCGGGCTCGACTGCCTGGCCGACACGCTCGATCGCTATGGCATCCCGGCGACCTTCGCGGTGCCGGCCGTGATTGCTGAAATCAATGCGGAGAGGATCCGTCGCCTGCACGCTCGAGGTCACGAAATTGCCGCGCACGGCTTCAAGCACGAGGATGTGAGCAAGCTCGACCGCGAGGAGGAACGGTTGCGGATAGAGCGCACCACCAAGATCCTGGCCGACATCACCGGTGAACGTCCGGCGGGCTGGTTCTCCTTGCCGCGCCCCAGCGACAAGTTTGCCGGCGGCAGCGTCAGCGCCAACACGATGGATCTGCTGATCGATGCGGGCTACGCCTATTTCGGCAATGGCCTCGCCGATGATGCGCCGCACTACTGGGTGACCGACTTCGCCAGCCGCCGGTCGATCCTGGCGCTGCCGTACTACTATCATTTCGACGACCAGTTCTTCCTGATGTTCCCCAAGAAGGGCACCGGCCTCGAGAATCCCAGCGGGCTGTTCCGCAACTGCAAGGCCGAGCTCGACGCCCAGTACAAGCGCGGCCGACAATTCAGCATGACGTTGCATCCGCATGGTGTCGGCTGGCCGAGCCGCCTGCACATGCTCGAGCAGTTCCTCGATCACGCCCGCCGGCTGCCCGGCGTGTGGTACGCCACCAGCGCGCAATGCGCGCGCCATTGGACGGCGGCGTTTCCGGCGAGCACGCATCTCAAGCTCGAGGCTTCGATCTGGCGTGACTATCCCGGCAGCCTGAGCTGACGGCACGTCGGGAGCCGGTCGGATGGCGCTCTGCCGGTTCGCGATGGGATTTCTTGGCCTGGCGGGACATCTGTTGGCGAGCCTGCCCGCCGGGGCACAGGTCCCGCAACGCGTCGTCACGGTCAACCTGTGCCTCGATCAACTGGCCCTGCGGATCGCGGCGCCCGGCCAACTCGTTGGCGTCAGCGCGCTATCGCTCGATCCGCAGTTGTCCGTTCTGGCTGATCGGGCACGGGCCATCACGCCCGTTCGCGCCCGGGTCGAGGCGATCCTGGAGCTGCAGCCCGATCTGGTGATCTTCGATTCCGCGGCGCATGCGGGCATCAAGGGCTTGGTGCGTCGAGCCGGCGTAGCGGTCGTAGAAATGCCCTGGGCTGCCTCTCTGCGCGACGCGGAGACGCTCGTCGGTCGCATCGCCGTCGCGCTAGGGCGCGAAGAGACCGGACGGGCGCTGATCGGTGAGATGCGTGCTGAACGCGACAAGCTCGCGTGGCAAGGGTCACCAATTGCGACAGCGGCCGTCCTGCAGGCGAACGGCGGCACGACCGGCACGGGCAGCTTGATGGACGAGCTGCTGCGCCTCACCGGCTTTCGCAATCTGGCGGCGGAGCTCGGCATTCCGGCGTATGGCCGCTGGTCACTCGAAACGGTGCTTGCGGGGCGGCCCGATCTCCTGGTGCTCGACGCGGACGCCAACACCAGCCCGGCGCGCGCCACCGAGTTCGTCGAGCACGCCGCGGTGAGGGGTCTGACCGGCAAGGCACGCCGCGTCTCCGTGCCGATGAAATATTCGATCTGCGCCGGGCCCGAGAACTTCGAGGCGATGCGCCTTCTGGCCGGGGCGCGGCGATGAAATGCTGGCTGAGCGCCCTCGTGCTGCTGCTGTTCACCGTGTCGCTGGCCGTCGGCCCAGCGCTGTGGCCGTGGCGACTGGGCAACGAGGTTGGCTGGGCGATCGTCTGGGAGTTGCGCGTGCCGCGCGCGACGCTCGGCTTGCTGATCGGCGCTGCGCTCGGCCTGAGCGGGGCCGTCCTGCAGGGCTGGCTGCGCAATCCACTCGCGGAGCCCGGCGTGATCGGCGTGTCGGCCTGCGCGAGCTTCGCGGCGGTTTGTGCCTTCTACAGCGGCCTCGCCGCCGTCTTTTGGCTCGCCCTGCCGCTCGCCGGCATTGCCGGAGCCGCCATCGCCGTCGGCTTGCTGGCGTCGGCGGTGCGTGCCGGCACTGGGACGGTATCCCTGCTGCTGATGGGGGTGGCGATCAACGCGATCGCCGCCGCGTTGATCTCGCTCGTGCTCGCGTTGTCGCCCAACCCGTTCGCTTTCCAGGAGATCGCACTGTGGCTGGCCGGTTCGATCGCCGACCGCGACCTGCGATATCTCGGGATTGCGACACCATTCATGATCGGCGGCGCGGCGATCGTGCTGGGCGTTGGCCGCTGGCTCGACGCCCTGTCGCTGGGCGAGGAAACCGCGCGAAGCCTGGGCGCCGATACGCGCGTCCTCGGTCTGCGCCTCACCCTGGGCGTGGGCCTGATGGTGGGCGCGGCCACGTCGATGGCTGGCGTGATCGGCTTCGTCGGGCTGATCGCGCCGCACCTCGTGCGCGCCCAAGTCGGGTTCAAGCCGGGCGCGACCCTGGTGCCGGCCATGCTGGTCGGCGCCGCCCTGGTGCTGGCGGCCGACATCCTGGTGCGGCTGTTGCCCACAGCCTACGAGCTGCAGCTCGGTGTTTTCACCTCCCTGGTCGGCGCGCCCTTCCTGGTTCGGGTGATCCGCCGCTCCCGTGCGGCATGGCTCGCGGCGTGAGCGGGCTCGCGACGCGCGGGGTCACTTGTCGGCGCGGCGCGCGCCCGGTTCTCGAGGGCGTCGAGATCGCCTTCGCGCGCGGCGAGGTGACGGCAATCGTGGGGCCCAACGGATCGGGCAAGACGACGCTGATGCGCCATCTCGCCGGCCTCGATGTACCAGCCGCCGGCCATGTCGAGCTCGATGGTCAGCCGGTCCTGCTCCTGGATGCGCGGGATCGGGCAAGGCGCATCGCCTATCTGGCGCAAGCTGCTGCGGCCTATTGGCCGTTGCTGGGCCGCGACCTGGTGAGCCTGGGCCGGTTGCCGCACGGCGCCGATCTCAGCCGCCCGCTCACTACGACCGACAGGGCAGCGGTCGAGAAGGCGCTCGTCCGGGTCGACGGCGCGGCGTTCGCCACACGCGCCATCGATACGCTCTCGCAAGGCGAGCGTGCGCGGTTGATGCTGGCACGCCTTCTGGCGACCGAAGCCGACGTGGTGCTGGCCGACGAGCCGGTGGCCAATCTCGATCCTGCCTATACGCTCGACGCCATGACCGCCCTGCAGGCAGAGGCCAAGAGCGGCGCCGTGGTGATCGTGAGTCTGCACGACCTCGGGCTTGCCGCGCGGTTCGCCGATCGCGTGATTGTCCTGGCTGACGGGCGTGTCGTCGCCGACGGCAGTGCGGTGCAGGCCCTGCGCGTGGAGGTGATCGACGCCGCCTACGGCGTCGGCTTTCGCACGGTGACGATCGATGGAGCAGTCCAGGTCGTCGCCTGGAGCCGTCGGCCATGAGATGCGAAGAGCTCGCAGCCATCTCCTGCCGTGCCACTTGGCGTAGGGCCTGGAGCGCTCCCCGGATTCGCCGCTGCCGACTGGTTTACACTGCGGGCTCAGCCTATATCCCGGACAAGACTTTGATTCCGCTGCCAGGAGAGCGCCATGGATGACAAGACCCGCACCGAGCTCGAAGCCGCCGCCTTCCGTCGGCTGGTGGCCCATCTGCAGGAACGCACGGACGTCCAGAACATCGACCTGATGAACCTGGCCGGCTTCTGCCGCAACTGCCTGTCACGCTGGTATCGTGAGGAAGCCGGCACCCGCGGCATCGAGATCGCCGATCCGAAGGCGCGCGAGATCGTCTACGGCATGCCCTACGACGAATGGAAGGCCAAGCACCAGAAGGAGGCCTCAGGCGACCAGAAGAAGGCCTACGACAAGGCGCAGCACAAGCACGGGTAGACCAACTCCTCTCCGGCGAAGCTGGGGAGGAGAATGAGAGGCTCCCCAGTATGCGAATGCCTTCCCCGTTATCCCCGTCATTAGTCGCCGCGCCGTCGTTGAGTAGACATGGCCGTCGCTCCTATGGTCCGCGCGACAGGATCAAGGAGTGTACGACATGCCGGATGGGAGCGCTGTTTCCAAGAAGACCAAGGCTGGACCGATCTCGGCCGACCGGCTGAAGAGCTTTGTCGAGCGCATCGAGAAGCTCGAGGAGGAGCGCAAGGCGATCGGTGGCGACATCCGGGACGTCTACAGCGAGGCCAAGGGCGTCGGCTACGATGTGAAGACGATGCGCAAGATCGTCTCGCTCCGGTCGATGGATGCGGCCGACCGCGCCGAGCAGGAGACCCTGCTAGACACCTACAAGCACGCGCTGGGCATGGTCTGAGGACGTGCGCTCCGGCGCATTCCCGATATGACAGATCCGCTCGAGGTTCCATCACGTCGGGAATCGCTCTAGGATTCCTCCACGGCTCGAATGCTCCGATGAACGGGGCCAGCCGGGGAGGAGTGCCATGCGAACAACCGTCACGATTGGAGCTTGCCTCGCGTTGAGTGTCGCCGCTGCATCGGCCCATGCGCAGCTCGCTGTCTCGTCGAACGACCACAAGGTCAAGCAGGAGAACGGCGTCACCGGCAACGTCATCGATCCGCCACCCGATTCCGTCACCATTCTCGATCTTGGCGTAGTCCCGGTGAAGGTCGTCGGGACGATCGCCAACGTGCCGGGCAGTGTCGTCGGGCCGCCCTTGTCGGTCGCGATCACGCCGGACGAGTCGCTGGCCCTGGTCGCCTCGTCAGCCGTGATCGACCCGGCGGACAAGACCAAGTTGAAGCCCGACAACCGGATCAGCGTGATCGACCTCAAGGAGCGCAAGGTCATCGATACGCTCAATGCCGGGGCGGGCTCGGCCGGCATCTCGATCACCAAGGACGGCAAGCGCGCCTATGTGTCCAACCGCATGGCCGGCTCCGTCTCGATTCTGGCGATCGACGGCAGGAAGGTGACTCTCGTGAAGACCATCGACCTGGTTCCGGCGGCGGCACTGCTGAGCCATGTCGCCGTGTCGCCCGATGGGACCACCGGCGTGGCGACGCGCAATGGCGATGGCAAGGCCGTCGTCGTCAAGCTGGGCGGCGACACGATCACGGAGAAGGCCACCCTGGACGTGGCGCCGCGACCCTATGCCGTGTCGATCGCCCCCGACGGCAAGCGCGCTGTCGTGGCGAGTCTCGGCGATCCGAAGGGCAACGGCGTGCTCACCATTCTCGATATCACGGGCGATGTTCCCAAGATCGTCGGCACTGTGGACATTGGCCACGAGTCCCTCGAAGGCATGATGATGTCGTCGGACGGCAAATGGGTGGCGGGCGTCGCGCATGGCGGCTCGACGCGCCCCAAGGATGCGCCGCAATACAAGCCCAATGGCATGGTGGTGCTGTATCAGCTTGACGGCGACAAGCTCACCAAGATCAGCGAGGCGCCGATCGGGGCGTGGTCGCAGGGCGCCTCGTTCTCGCGCGATGGCAAGACCCTGCTGGTGCAGAACATGATCCAGAAGAACATCCAGGTATTTCGCAACGACGGCGGCAAGCTCACCGACACCGGGCAGAAGATCGAGACCGGTGGCGGCGCCGCGGCCATCCGCTCGTCGACGGACCGATGAGGAGGCGCACGCTTATCCTTGCTTCCTTCGCCGCGACAGCGGCGAGCGGGGCGTCGCGCGCCCAGACCTTCCCGTCGCAGCCGGTGAAGGTCGTCGTGCCGTTTCCTCCGGGAGGCGGGACGGACGCGCTCGCCCGCGCTATCCAGGAGCCGATGCAGAAGGTGCTCGGCCAGCCGGTGATCATCGACAACAAGGGTGGCGCCGGCGGCAATCTTGCGCACGAGCTCGTGGCCAAGCAGCCGCCCGACGGGCATACGGTGCTGTTCAGCAGCAACAACCAGATGCTCTACCCGTTTCTCGTCGCCAAGCTCGGCTACGAGCCGGGCTCGTTCGTGCCGGTAGGGTTCGTCGCCAAGCAGGAATCGGTGTTCGTCGGCAGCGCGGATGCGCCATGGGGCGATCTCGCAGCGATCACCGAGGCGGCACGCAGGGCGCCGGGCGAGGTCCAGTATGGAACGGCCGGCGTCAGCACGCCGATGCACCTGTCGACCGAGCGCTACGCCCTTCTGAACAAGATCAAGCTTACGCACGTTCCCTTTCGCGGCACCGGCCCGCTGGTCACCGACCTGCTGGGCGGCCACATCAAGCTCGGCATGTCGAGCCTGACCAGCGTCCTGCCACACATCCAGAACGGCAAGCTCAAGGCCTACGGCATGGCCGCACCGGAGCGTGCCGCCTCGGCCCCCGATATCAAGACCTTCAAGGAGCAGGGCTTCGGCGACGTCGACGGCACCATCGTCTACACGCTGATCGCCCCGCCCGGCACGCCCGCCCCGATCGTCGCCAAGCTGAACGAGGCGCTCAATGCCGGCGTGTCGACGCCAGAGATGCGCGAGGAGCTGCGGAAGCGCGGCTTCGTCGCCATGGGCGGCACGGCCAAGGAGCTGGCCGATTGGCTGACGGTGCAGGCGGGAATCTGGGGGCCAGTGCTGCAGGCGGCGGGAATCAAGCCGGAATAGACTCGCTTGCCGGTCGATCATCGAGGCGCAGCAAAGGAACCAGGACGGCGGCGATCGCCGTCGTCGCGGCGGAGACGATGATCAGCGGGCCCAACTGGTTGTCGAAGACGTGCTCATAGAGAAAAGCGCCGACGCTGCTCGATAACAATTCAGCGAGATTCATGATCGACATCAATCCGGCAAAAGCGAAGCCCTCGGCGCGCCTGGGGCAGCAGTCCGCGGCGAGCGTCAGGGAAGCGATGGTGGCGATCATCAGTGCGACGCCATTGGCAAGATTCACGATCGCTGCCGTTACCTCATTGGTGAGCAGCAGGAACGAGGCCGCCGACAACGTCCCCAGCAGGATGCTGAGATACAGCAGCGCTTTCGAGCTCATCTTGCGCAGCAGCCAGCGGTGCGCCAGGGCGCCGGCGATCCAGCCGGCCGAGGTAATGGATCCCAGGATGCCGATGTAGGACTGGGAGAAGCGGAGCTCGTCGGTCATGAAGTAGTAGAGCGGCGTGCCGAATACGGGTGCGAACGAGTAGAGGAACAGGAACAGGGCGACGACATAGAGCTTCGCGGATCTGAGGGCTGCGATGATGCTGCGAAACGTGAGCTGCATTTCCGGGCGGCTCACTCGGCTCTTCCTCTCGGACAATAGGAACACGGACGCAATGATCACAACGACCGGTGCAACGGCCGCGACGGCGGCGGCGGCTTGAAGAGCCGACAGGGCGGGCAGGCGTTCGACCAGTTCACCGCCCGCGAGCGCGCTCACCATGATGGCAACGTAGAACCACAACCATTGCTGACTGACGAAGGTGCTGCTGAGACGGAAGTTGCGGCCATTCTCTGCAAGCAGCGCGCCGCACAAGGTGCTTGCCGTTGCCATGGCATACGAGGTGAGCAGCAGGAGCGATGCGAACTGGCCCGGTCCGACCAGCCGGGCGATCCCGGCGTAGCCGCCGATCGCGCAAAGGCTGGCGATGATCAGGTAACTCTTTCGTCGATAGCCGAACAGCGGGACGAGGTCGGAGACGAGACCGAAAACCGGCTTGATGATCCAGGGGAAATTGAGGACGGCTAGATAGGCCGCGACCTCGAGCGGCGTCCAGCCGATCTCCTTCAGGTAGTGATTGAGCGGCTGGTAGATGATGCCGACACGCGCCTGGCCGATGCCTTCGACGAGGTAGACGATAGCGAAGAACAGCATCAGCCGGCCGATGTGACGTGCTTCCTTCCGTGTGCGAGCCTGGGGAGAAAGTGGACGCAAGTCATGTTCCTCTCTCCGGCCAGGAGGTGAGGCTAGGTGAGGGGGCCTCGACGGTTGCTGCATCACCTGCAACCGCCTCACCCAACCTCTCCCCCTGGCGGGGAAGAGGAGCATGAAGAGATGGGTGAGAACGAGAAGAGCACAGGCCCCTAATACCAGATGTTCATCGGGAGGCCGCAGCTGTCTCGCAGCCTGGCCGGACCGAGGCGCGCGGCGGTGCGCTGGGTGATGAGCAGGGCCGTGCGGCACACGGCGATGGCGTCGAGGATGTCGTCGCGGGCTGCGCCGGGAAGCCGATCGACAGGGCAGGGGAAGCCATGCCGGGCCAGCAAGCGGGAGCGTTCGGCATAGCCATCGGGTTGGCGCTTCTTGCTGAGCACCGGCTTGCCGCCGTTCATGCGTGCGAAGGCGAGCTCGGGATGGGCTTCGTGGACGATGCGTTTGAGCCGGGGCTGCGAGCGCAGCAGGTCGTCGACCTCGCGGATCTTGGGGAAGAGGTGGAAGGTCTGCTGGTTGATGCCGACACCCAGCCTCCTGCTGCGGGCATTGGCCTCGGCATGGGTGGTGCAGGCCAGAACTGATCGACAAGGAGTCGGAAACACCGAGCTTGCCTTGCCCGGCAGGAGCCTGCGCGCCTCTGCCTCGCAGGCGCGCGGCGGGCGCGGGACGTCGACGAAGCCGATCGGCATGTCGACGGCCAGAATCGAAAGACCCTCGCAGGCTTCTGCGAGGGTCTTCACGACTCGTACATCCAACGCGCCATCGGCGTCGCGCCGGCAGACGACCCAGCCGGTGCGACAACCATCGGCGCCGGCTACTACCACGTGGCCATCTTGGCCTGGAGGTTGCCGTCGAGCGTGGCGAGGAAGTCCTCGGTGCTCTGGAACGGATGGGTCGCCCGGGGCAGTTTCACCTGAGGCGGTGTCAGAGCGCCGCGAGTGCGGCGTTCAACGTCTTGCTCGGCCGCATGCCTGCCGACGTCTTGGCCTGATCGGGCAGGTAGTAGCCGCCCGTGTCCACCGGCTTTCCCTGCGCGGCGATCAGCTCGGCATCGATCTTTGCCTCGTTGGCCGCCAGCTTTTCTGCCAGTGGCTTGAAGCGGGCCGACAGAGCCGTGCTGTTGTCCCTCCTGGCCAGCGCTTCCGCCCAGTACAGTGCCAGGTAGAAATGGGTCCCACGATTGTCGAGCTCGCCGACCTTGCGTGCCGGTGAGCGGTTGTTCTCGAGGATTCTGCCGTTGGCCTCGTCGAGCGTCTCGGCCAGGACCTTCACGTCCTCATTCCCGGTTGTCTGCGCCAGATGCTCCAGCGATGCGCCCAGCGCCAGGAATTCGCCCAGCGAATCCCAGCGCAGATACCCTTCGTGCTGGAACTGCTCGACGTGCTTGGGCGCGGAACCGCCGGCGCCGGTCTCGAACAACCCGCCGCCCGCCAGCAGCGGAACGATCGACAGCATCTTGGCCGATGTCCCGAGCTCCATGATCGGGAACAGATCGGTCAGGTAGTCGCGCAGCACGTTGCCTGTGACGGAAATGGTGTCGAGACCCTGGCGAATACGCTCGAGCGAGAGCTTCATGGCCTCGACCGGCGCGAGAATGCGTATGTCGAGACCCTTGGTGTCCTCGTTCTTGAGGTATTTCTCGACCTTGGCGATCAACTGCGCGTCGTGCGCGCGCTTGGCGTCTAGCCAGAACACCGCCGGAGTGTTGGTCAGGCGGGCGCGGCGCACCCCGAGCTTGACCCAGTCCTGGATCGGCTCGTCCTTGACCTGGCACATCCGGAAGACGTCGCCGGTCTCGACCGTCTGCGACAGCAGGACCGTGCCGTCGTCGGCGACCACGCGCACCGTTCCGGCGGTAGCGACCTCGAACGTCTTGTCGTGCGAGCCGTACTCCTCGGCCTGCTGCGCCATCAGGCCGACGTTCGGCACGGAGCCCATTGTCTTCGGGTCGAAGGCGCCATGGGTCTTGCAGTCGTCGATGACGACCTGGAACAGCGTCGAGTAGCAGCGATCGGGGATAGTGGCGATCACGTCGTGCAGCTTGCCGTCAGGCCCCCACATCTTTCCCGACTCGCGGATCATCGCCGGCATCGATGCATCGACGATCACGTCGCTCGGCACGTGCAGGTTGGTGATGCCTTTGTCGGAGTTGACCATGGCGAGGCCGGGCCGCTTCGCGTAGGTCGCCTGGATGTCGGCCTTGATGGCCGCCTTTTCGGCCTCCGGAAGCGTCTCGATGCGGGTCATCATGTCGCCAACGCCGTTGTCGGGGTCGACCCCGAGCTTCTTCAGGGTGGCACCGTGCTTCTCGAACACGTCGGCAAAGAAAACCGACACGCAATGACCGAACAGGATGGGATCGGAGATCTTCATCATGGTCGTCTTGAGGTGCAGCGAGAACAGGACGTCGTCCTTCTTAGCGGCATCGATCTGCGCGGCGTAGAAAGCGCGCAAGGCCTTGGCGCTCATCACCGAACAATCGATGATCTCGCCCGCCTTGAGCGGCGTCTTGGCCTTCAGCACAGTGACCGCACCATCGCTGCCGACCAGCTCGATACGGGCGTTGGTCGGCGCCGCAATGGTGGTCGCGACCTCCGAACCGTAGAAATCGCTGCTCGACATGTGCGCCACGCGCGTCTTCGAGTCCTTGCTCCAGGGGCCCATCTTGTGCGGATGCTTGCGGGCATACTGCTTTACGGCGCCGGCGGCGCGGCGGTCGGAGTTGCCCTCGCGCAGCACCGGATTGACGGCGCTGCCGAGCACCTTGCCGTATCGGGCGCGAATTTCCTTGTCTGCCGGCGTGGCGTCGCTGTCCG
This sequence comes from Reyranellaceae bacterium, assembly GCA_046349295.1. Taxonomy (GTDB): domain Bacteria; phylum Pseudomonadota; class Alphaproteobacteria; order Reyranellales; family Reyranellaceae; genus Reyranella. The sequence goes on along the minus strand of JAXMCP010000009.1, from coordinate 606,880 downwards.
GATAGTTCGGGACGTCGTAACCCTTGCTCTGCAACTCCTTGATTGCGGCCTTCAGCTGCGGGATCGACGCGGAGATGTTGGGCAGCTTGATGATGTTGGCCTCGGGGCGCATCGCAAGCTTGCCGAGCTCGGCGAGCTCGTCGTTGATCCTTTGCTCGGGCTTCAGCTTTTCGGGGAAGTTGGCGATGATGCGGCCGGTCAGCGAAATGTCCTTCAGCTTCATTTTCACGCCGGCCGTGCCGACGAAAGCCTCGACGATCGGCAACAGGGAAAACGTCGCGAGCCCGGGCGCTTCATCGACCTTCGTCCAGACGATTTCGAGATCTGACATACTTGCACCTCCGTGCGCCGCTTTCGCTTCGGCTGAGTTGACCTGTTGCTGATTATGGCCCGTCTTGTTGCACCGCCGTGCAGCAAAGGCAATCTCCGGGCGGCAACGCCACCGGCGGCCGGCCGGGAACCGGGTCAGACGCGGTCCAGCCGCTTTTCGAAGACGGCCGAACGCGGCATCGCGGCTATGGTCGGCAGGAGCTGACCGAGGTCCTGGATGAAGGCCAGATGGTCGAGATGGCTCGCTTCAGCGAAGCCTCGATCGACAATCGACCGCAGCAGGGTGGCAAGGGGCGTCCAATAGCCGCCCTGGTCGACGATCACGATCGGCTTGGTGTGCAGCCCGAGGGTGCGCCAGGAGAGGACCTCGAACAGCTCCTCCAAGGTGCCGATGCCGCCCGGCAGGACGACGAAAGCCTCGGAACGCTCGAACATCTGGAGCTTTCGCTCGTGCATGTTGCGGACGACGACGGTTTCGGAAAGGGCAGGATGGCCCGCTTCACGCTGCAGGAGAAAATCCGGGATGATGCCCACCACCTTGCCGCCGGCGGCAAGAGCGGCGTTGGCCACCAGGCCCATCAGGCCGACGCCGCCGCCGCCGTAGACCAGCGTGATGCCTTGGTGGGCGAGGATCTCGCCCAGGCGCACGGCGACCTGCCGGCCACCGGGATCGATGCCGAAACGCGAGCCACAGAAAACGCAGAGGGAGGAGGGGGGCGATACCGACACGGAGAGGCTTCTATTTACAGTCGATCCGACGTCTTTCCGGACCGCAATGACATGGTATATTTCGCACAGACTGGTTGCGACGCCAAATGGGGGATGTCGCCCCGTTGGGAGGCTGATGTCACGTACGGTAATCATGCTGGTCGCGATCGGTGCGGTCGTCATTGCCGCAGCCGTGGGGGTATCGTGGCACGCCAAGGTCGGTGACCAGGCGAACCTCGACCGCGCGGCCAAGCCCGCGGCAGCGGCGACGCCGCGAGCGCAAGCACCTGCGCCAACACCTCCACCGGCAACGGCATCGACGAAGGCGCCTGCCCCGGCGGCAGGCCCGACCGTCGACTCCAAGCCGTCGCAGGCCGACACGCCGGCGCCGCTCGGGGTTCCGACCTTCGATGTGGCGCGTATCGGCACGGACGGCCGCGCGGTGATTGCCGGGCGCGGTGCACCGGGCGCCAAGATCGTGCTGTTGGATGGCGGTAAGGAGATTGCGCGATCCGAAGCCGATTCGCGCGGCGAGTGGGTGGTCATCGCCCAGGAGCCGCCTCTCAGCGTCGGTCAGCACGAGCTGCGCGTGCTGCAGCATATCGAGGGACGTGCCCCCGTCACGTCGGAGCAAGTCGTCATTGCCGTCGTTCCGGCGCCGCCTGCCGCGGGATCCTCCGCACCCAAGGAGCAGGCGCTGGTCATGATGGTGCCCCCGGCCGGAGCGACAAAGCTCCTGCAGGCGCCGGCCGCGGGGGGCGTGCCGAAGTCAGGCGATCTCGGCGTGTCGGCCATCGACTACGACGACCGCGGCAAGGTCACGATCTCCGGCCAAGCCACTCCCGGCACGATGGTGCGGGCCTATGTCGACGACAAGCTGATGGCCGAGGGAGCGGCGGGATCGGACGGAACGTGGCGATTGTCGCCTACAGATCTCGTCGAGGCCGGCAAGCACCAGCTCAGGGTCGATCGCATCGCCGGCGACGGCAGGCCCGTGGCGCGTCTCGAGCTGCCGTTCAATCGAGTGGCGGCCACGCCCGGCTCGTCCGACACGCGGCGCCTGATCGTCGTGCGCGGCGACAATCTCTGGAACATCGCCCGCGCTCACTACGGTGCCGGACACCATCACACCGTGATTTACGGGGCGAACCAGGACCAGATTCGCAATCCGGACCTCATCTATCCTGGCCAGGTCTTCACCTTGCCCAAGGTCAACTGACAATCGGCGACGAAGGAAGGCCGTCTTCATGCTGGCGAATTTCCTGGTGCCGATCCTCGACGACGGCTGGCGTTTCATCGCCATGTTCGCGGCGGCGACGCTGGCTGCCGCGCTGACCGGGCTGGCCTGGCTGTTCTGGCCTCTGCTGCTGCTCACCCTGTGGTCGATCTATTTCTTCCGCGACCCGCCGCGCGGCGTGCCGCAGGATGACGGCGTGCTGATCGCGCCGGCCGACGGCTTGGTGCAGATGATTGCCCACGCCGTACCGCCGGCGGAGCTCGGCCTCGGCGACCGGCCGCTGACGCGCGTCTCGATCTTTCTCAGCGTTTTCGACGTGCACATCAATCGCGCGCCGTGCGCCGCGATGGTCGACGTCGTGGCCTATCGGCCGGGCCTGTTCCTGAATGCGGCCGCCGACAAGGCGAGCGAGGATAACGAGCGCATGGCCCTGGCGTTGCGACGCGCCGACGGTCGCGTGATCGGCTGCGTGCAAATCGCCGGCTGGGTGGCGCGGCGCATCGTCTGCTACGTCAAGCCTGGCCAGGGAGTCGTGGCGGGGGAACGATTCGGCCATATTCGCTTTGGAAGTCGTACCGATCTTTATCTCCCGAGCGGCGCGCGATTGCTGGTGGCGACAGGCCAACGCATGATTGGTGGCGAGACGGTCATCGCCGAGCTCGATCCCGTCTCCAGCACGCCACGCCCAGCCATCGAATTCTAGGAGAGCCCTCCATGGACAGGGACTTTCGCTCCCGCGGACGGTTGCGCGGCTTTTCGATCAACCGGCTGATCCCCAACATGCTCACGCTGGCGGCGCTGTGCTCGGGGCTGACGGCGATCCGCTTCGCGCTGCAGGGCCAGTTGCGGCTGGCAGTCATCGCCATCATCGTCGCCGCGATCTTCGACGCCCTCGATGGCCGCGTCGCACGCCGCCTCGGCGTCGCCAGCCGATTCGGGGCCGAGCTCGACTCCCTGTCGGACTTCCTCTGCTTCGGCGTCTCACCGGCCCTGGTCCTGTACCTCGCGTCGATGCAGGGGGCGGGGTCGTTCGGCTGGGTCATCACCCTGATGTTCCCCATGTGCTCGGCGCTGAGACTCGCGCGCTTCAACACCGCGCTGCTGGCGGACACGCCGCCGCCGGCCTGGACAGGGTCCTACTTCACGGGCGTGCCGGCTCCGGCCGGTGCCCTGCTGGCGCTGATCCCGCTGATGGTGAGCTTCGAGATCGATGCCGCCTGGCCGCGGCATCCCCTGGTCGTCGGCGTTTTCCTGGTGGTGGTCGGCGGCTTGATGGTGAGCCGCATCCCGACCTTCTCGTTCAAGAAGGGCAGGGTGCCGCGGCATCTCGTCCTGCCGCTGCTGCTGGGCGCTGCGCTGGTCATGGGCGTGCTGGCAAGCTCGCCGTGGATCGGCCTGTCGCTGCTGGGGCTCGCTTACGCCTCGCTGGTCCCTTTCAGCTGGCTGGCCTATCGCCGCCAGGCACGTCAGGACAGCCAGGCCGTCGCAGTCAACGATGTGGTGACCCTGCGCGCCGTCGACTCGGGGGCGCCGCGCCACGACTGATCATCGGGGCGTCGACGATGCTCGACCCGCTGCTGCGGCGCCTGGTGAATCCGCCTCTCGATCGTGCCGGGGCGTGGCTTGCGGCGCGCGGCGTCCAGGCCAATGCGATGACCTTCATAGGGCTGGGCGTCGGCCTGCTCGCGGTCCCCTTGTTGGCCGTCGAGGCGTTCGACGCGGCTTTGCTCGTGATCCTGCTCAACCGCCTGATCGACGGGCTGGATGGTCCGACAGCGCGGCATGGCCGCGGCGCCACCCCGTTCGGCGGCTATCTCGACATCATGTGCGACATGGTCTTCTACGCTGCCGTGCCGATCGGCTTTGCGCTCGCCAGCCCTGCCAATGCGCTGTGGGCCGCTCTGCTGCTGGGTTCTTTCGTCTGCACGGCGTCGTCCTTCCTCGGGCGCGCGGTGCTCGCCGCACAGCGCCACGAGAGCGATGACGGCAGGCGGGGGCGCAAATCCTTCTTCTTCTCCGCTGGGCTCATCGAGGGCAGCGAGACCATCTTTGCCTTTGTCCTGTTCTGCCTGCTTCCCGCGCATTTTCCCTGGCTGGCCGCCGTGACGGCTGTCCTGTGCTTTTGGACCGCCGCCGCCCGAATTCTCGAAGCTATTAGATAATCCGGGTTGGCGATATCCGGTGGTGGCCCTGGAGTGAGCACGCTATGGCTTGTTGGTGCCTTGAGGAAGACCAATTGAATCAAGGTTTTATCGGGAATTCTTCAAACTTTCTCCCAATTTCAGTTGACCTGAGATTCCACCTTAAGTACCGTCTCTAACATTGTTGGTGTGGGGCCGGCGCTGGTGCGCCCAACGAGATTTGGAGCGAACATGTTGTCTCTCTTTCGTCGATTGATGAAAAACCAGGAGGGAGCAGCGGTCGTTGAATTCACCCTGATCGTCTCCCTTATCGCCGTCGCGGCAATCGCCTCGCTGCGGTCCGTGGGCGACAAGCTCGCGAGCGTCATCGGCAATTGATCGTCGCTGACACCAAGAACATAGGCCTGACGAACACAGGGGCGGCACCGAAAGGGCCGCCCCTGTTTCCTTGTGGGCTTGGCTGATCGATGACGGGCATCGTGCAGACCACCAGCCTCGGCGTGTTTGCCGCGATTCTGTCGATCGCGGCTTGGCGTGATTGGCAGACTTTGCAGATCGCGAATCTGTTCCCGCTGACGATCGCCGGCATATTCGCCATCTGGGCTCTGAGCGGCTACCTGGGCGGCAGGCTCTCGGTTGGCGAGGTAGGGCTCGCCGCGGCCGGTGCGGGTGCGCTGCTCGCCGTCGGGGCGATAGCCTTCGCCGTCGGCATGCTGGGTGGTGGCGATGTCAAGCTGCTGGCGTCTGCTGGCTTGTTCGCCGTGCCACGTTATCTCGTCGCTTTCCTGCTTGTCGTGGCCCTGGCGGGCGGTGCTCTGTCGATCGCCGTGCTGCTGGGCATTAAGACAGGGGCGACGTCGCCCGATGGTGGGCGCCGGCGTCTGCCTTATGGTCCGGCGATCGCCGCCGGCGGATTATGGGTGACGGCCGCTCGCCTGTTCGCCTGACGCGGCGGCATTTTCTGCTTCGACCGCCAATCGCGGCTGGGGATGATGCGCCAAAGACTGATCTGTTCGTCGACCGCGCGACCTGCGCCGTGACCTCACCCTGAGCTAGGCGAGCACCGAGTAGCCGCCGTCGACGGTGATCGCCGCGCCGGTGACGAAGTCCGACGCCGGGGCCGAGAGGAACACGGCGATGCCGGCGAAGTCGCTGGGCTCGCCCCAGCGGCCGGCCGGCGTGCGGCGCAGCACGTTGTCGTGCAGGCCGGCAACCTGCTCGCGGGCCCGCTTGGTGAGCGCCGTGTCGATCCAGCCCGGCAGGATGGCGTTGACCTGGATGTTGTCCTTGGCCCAGGCGGTGGCCATCGACTTGGTCATCTGCACCATGCCGCCCTTGCTCGCGGCATAGGCGGTCGCGAACGGCGCGCCAAAGATCGACATCATCGAGCCGATATTGATGATCTTGCCGGCGCCACCCTTCTTCATCTCCGGATAGGCGGCATGGCTGCACAGGAAGGCGCTGGTGAGGTTGCTATCCATCACCGTGTGCCACTCCGCCAGCGTGTACTGCTCAGGCTGCTTGCGGATGCTCATGCCGGCGTTGTTGACCAGGATGTCGAGCCGGCCGAAGGTCTTCATCGTGTCGGCGATCAGCGCGCGGCACGACTCCTCCTTCAGCACGTCGACCGGAATTGCGATCGCCTTGGCACCCTTGCCCTGGATCTGGGCCACGGCCGCCTTGTTCTTTTCCGCATCGCGACCAGCCACGACGATGGTGGCGCCGGCTTCGGCCATTCCGAGCGCCATGCCGAGACCGATGCCGCCATTGCCGCCGGTGACGACGGCGATGCGATCGGCAAGATCGAACAGCTTCATGCCAATTCCCCCCAATCTGCGAAGCGGGTCTGTATAGCCGACGGGCGCCACTGGAAACAGAACGATCGTCCGTTCTCTTTGCCGGTGATCGCCGCTAGGGTGCCCTCCGATGCAGGAGAGGGGGCGTGTGCATGAACAGGCTTATGGGACGCCGGGCCGCGTTGGCGGGCAGTGCGGCGCTGGCCACCACGTCTTTGATTCGGCCGCAGGAGGCGCGGGCGGCGAAGGCGCTGACGGTGGTGCTGGAATCAGAGGTCACCATCCTCGACCCGCATGTCATCACGGCGACCATCACGCGGACCTTCGGTCTGCATGTCTTCGACATGCTGTTCGCCATGAACGAGAAGGGCGAGATCAAGCCGCAGATGGTCGAGAGCTACGACAGCAGCCCCGACAAGCTCACCTGGCGCTTCGTGCTGCGCGATGGCCTCAAGTGGCACGACGGCGCGCCGGTCACGGCCGAGGATTGTGTCGCCTCGCTCAAGCGCTGGTCGGTGCGCGACCCGCTGGGCAAGATGCTGATGGCCGACACGGCTTCGCTCGACGCCGTCGATGCCAAGACCCTCAAGATCGTGCTCAAGGAACCTTTCCCGCTGTTGCTCGAGGTGCTGGGCAAGCCCAATGCGCCGCTGCCGGTGATGATGCCGGCCCGGCTGGCGGCGACGCCGGCCGATCAGCGCATCGCCGAGCCGATCGGCTCTGGACCGTTCCGCTTCCTCAAGGATCAGTGGCGACCCGGCAACGCGATGATCCTGGAGCGCAATCCGGCGTACGTGCCGCGCAAGGAGGCGCCCGATTTCCTGGCGGGCGGCAAGAACGTCAAGATCGACCAGCTCACGCTGCGCGTCATGCCCGACCAGTCGACCGGCGCCAATGCGCTGATCGCGGGCGAGATCGACTACATGCAGTACCTGCCGTTCGACATGCTGCCGGTGCTCGAGAAGGAGAAGGCGATCAAGCTGATGGGACTGGGTGGCATCCACCAGTTCCAGGGCAATTTCCGTCTCAACCATGCGTTCCCGCCGTTCGACAATCCGGCGGTCCGCAAGGTGATGTGGAAGCTGGTCGATCAGGACTCCACGCTGACGGCGATCGGCGTGCCGGATGCGCATCGCAGCAAGTCATGCCCGTCGTTCTGGATGTGCGGAACGCCGTTGTCGACCGACGCGGGCGCCGGTGTGGCCAAGGTCGATCTGGCGGCGGCCAAGGCCGAGCTCAAGGCCTCGGGCTACAAGGGCGAGCCGGTGATCATCCTCGAGGTCGCCGGCTCGATCAGCCAGACTGCGTCGAAGGTGCTGGTGCAGAACATGCGGGACGTGGGCTTCACCGTCGAGCAGCAGCCGCGCGACTGGCCGACCGTGCTGGCCCGCCGCGCCAAGAAGGACGGCTGGTCGATGTTTCCAGTCTACTCGAACGGCACCGACATGTACTCGCCGCTGACGCATTTCTACGTTGCGGCAACCTGCAACGACTTTCCGGGTTGGTCCTGTGACAATCGAATCCCTGAGCTGATGAAGGCCTTCACGCGCGCCGCGACCCTGGAAGAGCGGCGCAAGATCGCGGCTGATATCCAGATAGTCGCCTACGAGATGGTGCCCTCCCTGATGTGGGGCCAGTTCACCATCCCGGCCGGCTATCGAACCGATCTCAAGGGGTTGATCCAGTCTTCCTATCCAATGTTCTGGGAGGTCGACCGATGAACGAAGACGGGACGGTGAGGCACAACGCTGCAGCTCATCGCTACGAGCTCGATACCGAGCACGGGCTCGCCATCGCGGTCTACCGCGAGCAGGGCGGCAGTGCGGTCTTCACTCACACCGAGGTGCCGCCGGAGGACGAGGGCAAGGGGATCGGCGCGCGCCTGGTGCGGGCCGCGCTGGACGACACGCGTCGCCGTGGCTTGAAGATCGTTCCGGCCTGCAGCTTCGTCGTCGCCTTCGTGCGGCGCCACCCGGAGTATGCCGGCTGATCATCAGCTCGTGATCCTGCGCACGATGAGATGGGCGACAATGCTGGCTGCCGCCGTCACGATCGTGCCCCAGGCGAGATCGACGAAGCTGATCACCGGCGGCCAGCCGCGTACGGTCGCCAGATTGGTGAAATCGTACGCGGCATAGACGCACAGTCCGAACAAGGCGCCGAGCAGCGCTGCGCTGAGCCAGGTCGACGCGGACGGCAGGACGAACACCGTGATGCCGACGGCATGGATGAGGTAGAAGACCACAGCCGGAAGCCAGCTCGGCCGGTCGAGCAGCAATTGCCCGAGACGCGCCTGGTAGAAGTCGCGCGCGACGATACCGAGCCACAGCGCGTCAAGTGCGACGATCGTGACCAGCGCAGCGATGTAGCCGATGATGGCGCCCTTCATGGATCCAGCTCCTGTCGACCGACTCGATACGGGCCCTGGGCCCGCTCAGATCAGTTCGAAATGCGGGCGCAGCATGTCGCGGGCGGCGTTGCCGGCGGCAAGGGTCCAGCAATTGACGATGGCGACGCGAAAGCCGCCGGGCGGCATGGCATGGCGGGAAGCGGGTAGGTCTTCGTGGAAGGTGATCTGCAGGCTGGAGACGTCGGGCAGGGCGCGCACCGCCTGCTGCAGCGCCAAGGGCGGATGCCGGTACTGCGCGCGGTGGGGCTCGAACAGCACGACGCTGTAGCCAGTGCGTCGGCGCGAATCGTCGAACTGCCAGACACGGCGCGCGTAGAGACCGATCAGCGCCTCGACCCATCCGTCGCCGTAGAGATCGGGCCATTGATCGGCGAAGCGCAGGTGGGCCTCGATGATGCGCGCACCGATCGTCTCGACGTTGAGCATGCCGGTGTAGCCGCGCAGATGCTCGCGGCACCAGCGTCCGCACCAATCCTCGATGGCCGGCACCGGGTCGGAGTGGACCTCCCAGTAGTCGAACGTGCCCTCGCCGCTGGCAATGCCCCGCGCGTGGCGCCACCAGCGCGGATCACCGTCGACGACGGCGACGTCGCTGCTGACATGATCGCCCTCGAGCAGGGTCGACCACATGTGACCGGGCCGATAGGCCTCGGTGTAGTCGGCCGGGCAAGCGAGAACGCGGCTGCCGACGCCCATGCCTTTGAGGTTGTAGATCGGCTTGGAGAACACGGGGTAGTTGGGCGGTGCAACGCCATGAGGGGCTGCTGCCATTTTTTGGCTGGTGGCCACCGTAAGCTTGTCATAGACCCAGCGATGATCAGGATTCCACAACCAACCATCACTGTCCTCAGTCGGTATGAAGACATCGGCGGGGCAGAGGGCGTCCTCGAAATATTGAGTGCGCCACGGATCAATCTCGCAAATGGGCACTTGAATTCCTAGATGCTGCAAGCGGACGATGGGAACAGTGAGGGCACGACCCGCCCATTGCAACCGGGTATTGTGGCGTGCGTTATGAGCGGATGCGGAGGTGACGTGTCGGACCAGCAGACGCTGAGCGGACGGGTAGTCGAGTCTCCTGGTGCCGAACGGTTCTCAACCGTGCGCGAATACACCGAGCGTCTCGCAGATCCCCTGTCGCCCGAGGACCAGACGGTCCAATCGATGCCGGATGCCAGTCCTACGAAGTGGCATCTCGCGCACACCACGTGGTTCTTCGCAACCTTCGTGCTGAAGCCGCACGCGGCGCGCTTCCAGCCCTTCGATCCAGCGTACGAGTACCTGTTCAACTCGTACTACGAAGCGGTCGGCCCGCGCCATCCACGACCGCAGCGCGGCATGATCACGCGACCCGGAGTCGAGGAGATCCTGGCGTTTCGCCGCTTCGTGTCCGAAGAGGTGGTGAAGCTGCTGCAGAGCAGCGACAATCGCATCGGCCCGCTGGTCGAGCTCGGACTGCATCACGAGCAGCAGCATCAGGAACTGATCCTGATGGATGCCAAGCACCTGCTTTCGCTCAATCCGCTGCATCCGAGCTACAGCGCTGCGGCGCCGGCGCTCGCGGCGCAGCAGAGCGCGATGGGTTGGTGCGAGTTCGCAGGGGGCTTGCGCGAGATTGGTCACGCCGGTCCCGGCTTCGCCTTCGACAACGAGGGGCCGCGGCATCGCGTGTGGCTGGAGCCCTTCGCCGTGGCCAACAGGCCTGTGACGTGCGGCGACTATCTCGCCTTCATCGCCGATGGCGGCTATCGGCGCGCGGAATTCTGGCTGTCGGCCGGGTGGGACTGCGTCAACCAGCGCGGCTGGCAGGCGCCCCTCTACTGGCAGAAGGACGGTGCGGGCTGGCAGGTGTTCACGCTGCACGGGATGAAGCCGGTCGATCCTGCCGAGCCGGTCTGCCATGTCAGCGCCTTCGAGGCGGCTGCCTACGCCAAGTGGGCAGGCAAGCGCCTGCCGCGCGAGGAGGAGTGGGAGGTCGCGGCCAGCTCCCTGAACGGCGTCGGCGAGGTTTGGGAATGGACCGCCAGTCCCTATATCGCCTATCCGGGCTACCGCGAACCAGCGGGCGCCATCGGCGAGTACAATGGCAAATTCATGGCCAACCAGATGGTGCTGCGCGGTGGCTGTGCCTTCACGCCGCCCGATCACGTGCGCCCGACCTATCGGAACTTCTTCCCGTCGGATGCGCGATGGATGTTCGGCGGCCTTCGCCTGGCAAAGGATTTGCGATGAACGGTTCAGCGTTGGCGATCGATCGGCTGGAAGCAGTCGATCGAAGTGAATTCAGGGAGGCGGTGCTAGCCGGCCTGTCGGGGTCACCGCGCGCGATTCCGGCCCGGTTCCTCTACGACGCGCGCGGCTCGGTTCTGTTCGACCGGATCTGCGAGCTGCCCGAGTATTATCTGACACGGACCGAGACCGGCATCCTTCAGGCCTGCGCGCCGGAGATCGCCCGGCTCGCCGGGCCCGGTTGCGCCCTGGTCGAGTACGGCAGCGGCTCAAGCGTCAAATCGCGCCTGCTCCTCGACGCGCTGGTCGATCTTGCCGCCTACGTGCCGATCGATATCTCGCGCCGACATCTCGATTCCACTGCGGCCGCACTGCGGCGCGACTATCCAAAGCTCGACGTGCGGCCGGTCTGCGCCGACTACATGGCCTTGAGCGAACTGCCCGAACAGGTGAATGCGCGTCGACTCGGTTTCTTCCCGGGCTCGACCATCGGCAACCTGACACCGGCCGACGCGACGGCGTTCCTGCGCCGTGCGCGTACGCTGCTCGGCGAGAAGGGCGCCCTGGTTCTGGGAGTCGACCTCAAGAAGGATCCGCAGCGTCTGCACGATGCCTATAACGACTCGGCCGGCGTGACCGCGCAGTTCTCGCTCAACCTGCTGCGTCGCATGAACCGCGAGCTGGGTGCCGATTTCGATCTTGCCGGCTTTGCCCATGAGGCCTTCTACAACGCTGTCGAAGGCCGGATCGAGATCTACCTGCAGAGCTTGCGCCCGCAGGTCGTGACGGTGGCGGGTCGTCGCTTCAGCTTCTCTGCCGGGGAACGGATCCACACCGAGTGGTCCTACAAGTTCGATCGCGCCGACATCGCGGCGCTCGCCCGCAGCGCCGGCTTCGAGGTCGCCCGCACCTGGACCGATCAAGCCGATCTCTTCGCTGTCACCTACCTGGTGGCGCCGTAAGCTTGGCGGTGAGCTCGCGGTGCAGATGGTCGTCGCGTATGCGCGGCAACATCTGGCGCAACATCTCGTCGGTCGGTCGCCCGGCGCGCTCGGCTTCAGCCAGCTCGGCGAGGAACGCAGTGATCTCGGCCTTGGACGCATAGCCCATGTAGGCGTCGTCTGCCTCATCGACATAGCAGACCGGAGAGGCGGGCTTGTCGGTCATGTCGGATGCCACCATCGCCCGGCCAGCACGACCCCGGCCGAGAGCAGGCGCTTGTCGCCGGTCATGTGCTCGCCGATCGAATCGGCGTAGTCGAATTTGCCACTCACCAAATCGATCACCGTCGCCTCGCCGACGTTGCCGATCTTCAGGGTCCCGAGATCGGGCCGCTTGATCGCCGCGGCGGCGTTGACCGTGCCGAGCTTGATCACCGTCGGCAGGTCGACGCCGAGGCAGAGGAACTTCGACATCGTGGTCAGCAGGTCGAAGGCCGGGCCTTCGATCGAGATCACGTGCACGTCGGAGGAGATGACGTCGGGCAGGAAGCCGGCCGCCAGCATGCCGCGCGTCGTGCCGAAGCCGAACGAGCCGCCGCCATGGCCGATATCGAAGATCACGCCGCGGGCACGGGCGGCCAGAATCTCGTCGCGCACCTTGCCGTCGGGGCGCACCGGCGCATTGGGGAAGGGACGGAAGCAGTGGGTGAGGATATCGCCCGGCCGCAGCCGGTCGACGACCTCACGGCGCGACGGCGGCGGAGCGTCGAGATGGGCCATCACCGGCAGCCCGACCTCCTCGGCGACGTCGAGGGCGATGTCGAGCGGCTTGACGCCCGAATCACCGCTCGCCGAGCGGCCGACGCGCACCTTGATGCCGAGCACGAGATCCTTGTGCTCGTGGGCGACGCGCACGGCCTCGCGCGGATCGATCAGGCGCATGTCGCTGTTCTCGCCCACCATCACCGTCTTGGAGAAAGCGAAGATCCCGGGGAACGCGACGTTGAGGTACGGAAGGATGCGCACCGCGGAGGGCTCGATCACGTGCTTGCGAAAGCCGTGGAAGTTGCCCGGTCCGGCACTGCCGGCATCGATGAAGGTGGTGACGCCGCCGGTCCGGGCCACCAGCTCGGCCTCGACCCCGAGCGAGGTGCCGCCCCAGTAGACATGGGTGTGCAGGTCGATCAGGCCCGGCGCCACGATCTTGCCGCCGACGTCCCGCTCGACCGCACCGCTCAGGCCATCACCGATCGCTGCGACCTTGCCGTCGGCGAAAGCGATGTCGGTCACCTTGTCGAGCGCCTGCGAGGGGTCGACGACTCTTCCGTTCTTCAGCACCAGATCGTTCATCGCGGCCCGCTACCCACCTGTTCCAGACAGAATGCAAAGTCCCTTATCGCATCGTCCCCATGGCCTTCGCCAGTACGCCGGCGCGCGGCAGGGATACGTTTTCGAGACCCAGCCAATCGGCCATCAGCCGCAGCTCCTCGCGCAGCGGCCCGGCGACACCCCGCACGTCGTTGCCGGGCTCGAGATGCAGCGCCGGCACAACGAGGGTCGAGGCGGCACGATCGGCCTTGAGGTCGACCCGGGCGACCAGCCTCTCGCCCAGCAGGAAGGGCAGGACATAGTAGCCGTGCTTTCGCTTGGCGACCGGCGTATAGATCTCGATGCGATAGAAGAAGTCGAAGATACGCTCGGTGCGATCGCGCTCCCAGATCAGGGGATCGAACGGCGCCAGCAGGGCGCGCGCCTCGACGTGCCTGGGTTGGCGTGCGTCGGGGTCGAGATAGGCCAGATGGTTCCAGCCCTCGACGTCGACGGGAAGCAGCGCCCCGGCCTCGACCAACTCGGCGAGGCGCGCCTTGGTATCGGCGACGCCGAGGCGAAAATAGTCGCGCAGGTCGAATTCGGTCGCGACACCCAATGCGCGCGCCGACCGCATCAGGAGCTCACGCTGGGCCACTTCGTCCGGGGGAGTCGGCAAGGCGCGAACCCGATCGGGCAGCACGCGCTCGGTGAGATCGTAGACCCGTTCGAAGGTGCCGCGGCGCGTCGCCGTCGTCAGCAGGCCGGCGAAGAACAGCCATTCAACGGCGAGCTTACCGTCGCTCCAGCCCCACCAGGCGCCGCGGCCGGGACCACCATTGGACAGTTCCGACGCCGCGAGTGGACCGCGATCGGCGATCTCGCGCAGCACCTCGTCGATGTATGCCGCCCTCTCGCGACGGAATGTGTGCAGCTTGCCCTTGCCGTCGCCTGCGTTCTCGGCCGCGCGCTGCATGCGCCAGCGCAAGAGGGGCTGACTGTCGAGCGGCAGCAGCGAGGCCTCGTGAGCCCAGAACTCGAACAGGCCGCGCTGGCTCCGCCGGCCCCAGGCCAGCCGGTCCAGGTGCTCGGAGTCGTAATTCCCGAGCCGCGAAAACAGCGGCAGGTAGTGGGCGCGCACCAGCACGTTGACCGAATCGATCTGCAGCAGGCCTAGCCGGTCGATGGTGCGCTTGACGTGGCCGGCATTGGCGGGGCCATCAGGACGCGCCGCCGCGAAGCCCTGGGCAGCGAGCGCAATCCGGCGGGCGCTCGCGGCGGACAGCTTGCTTCGTCTGCTCATGGCGAGAGCCGCTCGACCAGCCGCGCCGCCAGCACGAGCAGGGTCAGGTGGGAATGGGACGACGTCGGGAGCACGGCGGCGCGGCAGACATGACGATTGGGGACTCTCCAGAGCGGACGGAGGTCGTCGACCACGCCGTTGTCCACCGAGGCGCTCATCCGTGCCCTCCCCATGTGATGATTGACGCCCTCCATGCGATCCTCGAAATCGGTCACATCGGCCCGCAGCATGTCCGGCAGCCGCACGCCGCCCCTACGTCGTTCTTCTGACATGGTCTGACAGTAGTGCACGGCGCAATCCCAGGTCATGCACCCGATGCGCCAGTCAGGCGCGCCTTGCGGGCGCCGATGCGATGCTGCATTGGCGCCCGCAATGGAGCCTGCGGATCGCCTTAAAGGTCGTGATAGCTGATCAGCTCCAGCTTCGGCTCGACCGTCTCGATCCATGGTCCCGCCAGCAAGCTCGTCTCGTCGACGAAATCCTTGTTTCCCGGATGGACCATGAGCTCGATGGTACCGGCAGGCCGGTAGCCTTGGCTGACCTGGCTGTGGAACGACGCCAGGCTTGTGAATGTCTCCGTCGTCCTGGTCGCGTAGATATGGCGCAGCGCCATGTTCCAAACCCCTTTTGCCGGACGCAGTCCGGGCCGCAGCTTCTGCCCGGCGTCGTAGAGATTGCGCGTCAGCCGGACCTTGCGGACGACGTAGCGGCTCTGAAGTGTCTTCAACACCGGGAACAAGCCGGCGATGGTGTGGACGTGATGGTGGGAGTCAAAATGCGACAGGGTCACGCCGAGGGCGCGCAGGCGGTCGATCTGGGCGCACCACTCGGTGAGGATGGCTTGCTTCGCCCCACCGTTCAGGCGGATGCCCCGAATGTTGTTGTTGAAACAACCATCGGCCCCGAGAAGCGGCGCCAGGCCCGGCGTCGGCGCCAGCGGCGAGAAATCGGTCAGGTTCAGATGGACACCGAATGACGCGCGGGGAAACCGCTTCAGTTCCCGCGCGGCTTCCTCCAGGGCGGGCGCGTTTGCCATCAGGGTCGCGGACGTTACCCTTCCCCGATCGATGAGATCGAAGATGGCGCGATTGACATCCGTCGCGCAGCCGAGATCGTCGGCGTTGATGATCGTCCTGACCGTGTTCACGCGAAGTCACCCGCTTCGACGTCCATCACCTTCTCCGGCTCGAACGGCGTGAGCAGATCCATCGACACCAGCGATCCGTCGGGAAGCTCGCTCACGGTCTTGAAGGGCAGTTCCTGAAAGACCTCGATGAGAAGCTGGTTGCGCTTGGTCCTCACAAATCTGGCCAGGAGCTTCGTGCGGCCCGCCTTCTTCTCATGCGCTCCGAGCCATGCATAGAAGGTCCGTTCGACGAATTTCTGGGCGACGCGGCAAGACATCACGAAGTCGGTCACGACTGGATCCGCTCCACTCTCGTCCACCCGGGAAAAGCCGATGATGCCGTAGTTGCCGAACTTGTCGCTGCATTCCATGGCGATGCACAGCGATGTCGCGCTGGCCAGGAGGCCGCGGAACTCGTCAATCGTGTATCGTTTGCCGGACAGGTTGAGCTGGTTGGACCGCTGGATGAGCTCCACGCAGCGCAAGACTTCCTCGTCCGAGCGCGGCACGAAGAGGCGCAATTTGATCTCGCAGGAGCGCAGGAACGCCGCGTAGTCGTCGCCGAACGATTCCTGGATGCGCGTTCGGCGAACGTCGGCGAGATACGATTGCCGGCGCAGCCGGCTCGCACTGGTGACCGGAACCTGGAACTCAGGCAGCGTCAGCAGCTCCGAAAGGACATCCTCGTTGTAGACGCGAACCATCGGCAGCACGGTCGAGACCTCGTTTCGCTCGAAGGCCGAATCGTCGATCAGGGCGAAGGTGTCGACGTTGATGTTGAGCTGATTGGCGACAGCCTTGAGGTTCGCGCTCTTGCGGCCCCAATTGATAGCCGGATACAGGAAATAGTCTTGGAGGCCGTGCGTCTCGATGACCTTCATCGCGTCGTCGTGGTTGTTCTTGCTGATGACGGTCTGGATAATGCCGCGCTCGTCCAGCTGCTTGATCAAGGAGACCGCCTCCGGTCGAAGGGCAAGGTGGCTCGCACCCTCTTCGATCAACGTACCGCGCCACAGCGTGTTGTCGAGGTCCCAGGCCACGCACTTGACCTTGTCGGCGGGGCGCACCTCTCGGGCTGGCTCAGCGGCCTGCGGCTCACCGGCCTGCGGCTCCGCGGAGATCTGAGCCTCAGGTGCAAGCACCACGAAGTCCAGCCAGCTGAAGACAAGGCGAGGTTCCTTGTTCTCCTCTGGGTAGAGCGTGAGCAACGAGCCCGGTACCTGCCAGGTATCCGACCGGATGGGAATCTGGAAGAAGTTCTGTCCTGGAGCCACCTCGACGGATTCGCGTAAGGACGTGGCGGTGGGGTTACGAATCTCGACAATCAGCCGGAACGAATAGGCCTCGGTGCTGAGGCACTCGATGATGAAGGTGTCGAAGTTCTCGCGTGGCCTTCCAAGTCGCGCCACCAGCTTGTCGCGGTAGAGCGTGAGCGCGCCATTCAGCCGACGCTTGGGATTGAGCCGCTGGAGGCCATCTGAAACGACGTTGACGATTCCTGTGACGGCGCGATTCAGGGAATCGATCATCCGATGTGTGGACACCGAGACCGATCGGCCGGTGATCGACGCCTCGATCTTTCCCCAACGCCGGAAGCGCAGGTCGGCGCCGAAGTCGAACAAGCCTTTGACGTTGGGGTTGCGCACTATCCCGTAGACGAAGCGCGCGCACTTCTGGTCGGACCGGGCCTTGAAAAGCGGGCAGGTGCGGTAACAGACGGGAGGAGCACATTCGAGGCAATGCTCCTCCCAGTGCAGCAGCATGGTCTGACGAACCATGTCTCTGGAAAGACGTGACTCTTGAGGGCCCGCTAGCGTCGATTCCGCCGCCCAAAGGTCGGCAGCGGCCCAATCAAACTGAAACATTGATCCGTCGCTCGAGGCTGTAGCTAGCAGCATATGGTCACAACCTCGCTGCAACAAGATTTTTCGGGGATGCGGCAAACAAGGCATGCAGTTCGCCGGGACGGAGAGCCGGAAATGCCAGTTCTCGCTGAAGCCTCCGTCGATCACCACCCGCATCGATATGCCTCGGTCGCCGACTTCCTCAAGATCGAGGTTCGGCCTGT
Organism: Reyranellaceae bacterium; assembly: GCA_046349295.1. GTDB lineage: Bacteria > Pseudomonadota > Alphaproteobacteria > Reyranellales > Reyranellaceae > Reyranella. Next base: position 589,283 of record JAXMCP010000009.1, on the reverse strand, counting down.
TCGTCAAAGCAACACACGCCAGCACGTGGTGTCCCAGTGGAGAGCGGGTGGGCCGCTCGTTCCCACCAGGGGACCCGGACCCGGTGGACCGGACCCGGTTCAACGCGACCGGCGTGGCCGGTTGAGAGGTCTGGGAGGTGTTAGACTTCAGGACCTCATCGCGGATCACCGAGAGGCGCGTGGTAGCTCGGGCTCGCAACAGTTCGGGCTCGAGGTCGCGCTGGTCCGGAGTCGGTGCCGCTATCCGCCACACGCGTCGCTAGCCCTCGCTGACGTGCTACACTGCTCCAGATATGACGTTGGAGAGCGACCTCTATGCGCCGGTGAAGGCGCTTCTCGAAGGACAGGGTTACGTCGTGAAGGGCGAGGTGCAACGTTGCGATGTGGTCGGGGTGCGCGGCGAGGAGCCACCGGTGGTCGTCGAATTGAAGCGTACCTTCGGGCTTGCGCTCGTTTTGCAAGGGATCGATCGACTGGCGCTGTCGGAGCGCGTCTATCTCGCCGTCGGCAAATGGCCCAAGCCGATGAAGGGCATCAAGAAGCTCTGCCGCCGGCTGGGGCTCGGCTTGATGGTGGTCGAGGAGGGGCGGGCCGAAATCGCGCTCGATCCCGCCCCGTACCAGCCGCGGCTCGACAAGCGACGGACGGGCAGGCTGCTCGGTGAGCATGCGCGGCGGGTCGGTGATCCGAATCTCGGCGGATCAACGATGCGTTTGCCGCTGATGACTGCCTACCGCCAGGAGGCGCTACGCTGCGCCGGTCTTCTGGCGAACAACGGACCGATGGCGCCCAAAGCCATGCGCGCTGTCGCTGACGTGCCTAACGCGGCCAAGATTCTGCGGCATGATTGGTATGGCTGGTTCGAACGTGTCGAGAGAGGCCTCTATGCGATCACGCCGAAGGGCCGGTCAGGACTCGAGCAATACGGCCGCGAGGATCAAACGACATGACTGCCAGGGCGCTCAAGACGCTGGCCAAGGGCGGCTGGCATTGGTCGTTTCGCCTGCTTCAGCGTGCCGGCATCAACTTTCTGCCGGCGCACTTCTATTCCTGCGTTCCCGATCTCGGCGATCTCGCGCGCCGCAGCGACTGGCGCCGGCCGCGCAGCATGCACGGCATCGATCATCGGGACATCGACCGGCAGGTTGCGCTTGTCGACGAATGGCTCGCGCCCCAGGCCGAGCACCTGGGTCGACGCTCGATCCATGCCGAGGCGATCGTCGGCGGCGGCGGCGATGGCGGCTACGGTGAGATCGAAGCCCAGGTCCTGTTCGCCTTTGTCGCGACAAACAAGCCGGGCCGCGTCACGCAGGTGGGCTGCGGCGTGAGCACGGCAGTAATCCTGATGGCAGCGGAGGCGGCTGGGTACAAGCCTGAGGTCATCTGCATCGAGCCCTATCCCAGCCCGTACCTGCGAGCGGCCGAGAAGAAGGGCGCCATCCGCTTGGTCGCCGAACCAGCGCAGATGGTCGACTACGAGCGCCTCGCCGACCTCGCGGCCGGCGACCTTCTGTTCGTCGACTCGACCCATGCCGTAAAGCCCGGCAGCGAGGTCAACTACCTGATCCATGAAGTGCTGCCGAGACTGCGCAGCGGCGTCTGGGTCCACTTTCACGACATCTACTTCCCCTATGACTACACGCGCGGGACCCTCAGCGACGATCTCTTCTTTCCCCAGGAGAGCACGCTGCTCTATGCCTTCCTCACCGGAAACGACCGGTATCGGCTGGAAGCGAGCCTCAGCATGATCCACTATGCGGCTGCCGAACGATTGCAGCGCCTTATCCCCGGGTATCAACCCAACGATCAGAAGGATGGTCTGGCGGGCACTGCGGGCAGGCATTTCCCGAGTTCGGCCTGGTTGCGTGCCGTCGGTCGGTAGAGCCGACCGTATTCCTACGTTGATTTTGGGTAGAATGCGGCGATGGCTGCGCGACAATCCTGGTTCAAGGGCGGAAATGGGGAGGGACTACCGTCCATTCCTCTGGCCTGGGTGCTTCGTCTCGTGCTGGGAGGGGGCTGCGCTGTTCTCCTCTACCTGGCTTGGCCAGTGGCCGCGGGTGCTCTGGAGGCGCAGCAGGCTGATCGGGTTGTTTTCGATCTGCGCACGCGACAGCCGCTGAAACTGCCTGCAGTACTGGCGGCCATTCAGGCGTTGGACCGCGCGGTCGACGCCGACCCGGTGGCCGGCCGGCGCCTGAAGCGTGCCGAACTGCTGGCGGGAGCGGCTCTTTCAACGGATCTGCCGGTGAGCCGCGAACAGCGCGTCGAATGGCTGAAGAAAGCCGAGGCCGACCTCGAATTCGGGCTGGCCAACGCGCCGGCGCGCGGCATCGCCTGGGCACAGCTCGCTTCAGTGCGGCAGGCTTTGTATGGCACGTCCGAGAAGGTCGTCGCGGCGCTCCTGATGTCGATCGACACGGCTCCGATGCTGGATCTGCTTTGGCCGGCCCGCTTGCGCCTCATTCTCGACAATTGGCGATACCTCACGTCCGAGGAGCGCGAGCGCCTCAGCTCACACGTTGCCGAGAACTGGCGGCTCAGCCGCGACCGCCGTTGGTTTGCCGCGGCAATCCGATCGCCGGTGGACGAGCTTTTCCTGCGCTATTTCCTGCGTAATGACCCCAACGCCTGGGACGAGGTCGAGCGGCTGGTTGCCGGCATGAAGAAGAAATGACTACCGAATTGGATGAAGCGGAAGCGCGTCCGTCGATCCTCACAATGGCGCGTCAAGTCGCCGACTGGATCGTGGCGGTGCTGTTCTTCGGCGTGATCGTCTTCGCATCGATACCGATGGGTGCGAACCGCGATTGGGCCTGGGCACCGATTGTGATCGCGATCGCCCTGCTTGGCCTCGTCATGGCGTGCGGATTGGGGACGCGGTCGGGTTTCGATGTCGCCCCGGCCGAGCGCAAACCTTTGTTCGTGTTGATCGGCCTGTTCGGATTGTTCGTGCTGATCGCTCTGATCCAGATGTCGACCTGGATGCCGTCCGCCGGCGCGTGGTTCTACGACACGGCGGGCCGGCTGCTCGGAAAGGCGCACGCCACCGTACCCACGCTTGCCGTCGACGCGGAACGCAACAGCCTGCTGAAGGGCCTTGGCTGCGGGGCGATCTTCCTGATGGCGCGCGCGCTCTGCCGACGCAACTCACGTGCCCGTCTGTTCCTGCTGATGTTTGTCGGCAGCGCGGTGCTGGTGATGGTCTACGGCGTCATCATGGAGATCACGACGCATTCCTGCTACGTCGGCGCCTATATCAAGAAGGAGGGCGGCTATGTACCGCTAAGCGATTCGTGCGTAATGTCCGGCACGTTCGTGAACAGCAATTCGTTCGCGGCCTATCTCGGGATGGGCTTGGTCGCCGCGATCGCACTGATCTTCGCCCATCGGCCGCGTCCTCAGCGGGTGCTGCACGGGTATGAAGAGGTCGAGGGCGTGATCGCCTCGGTGACGGGATTTCGCCTTGCCCTGCTCGCAGTCTGCCTGTTCCTGCTGAGCGGCACCCTGATTGCAGCCTCGCGCGCCGGCTTCGCCGCCACCCTGGTCGGGGTCGGCGTCGCCGTCGCCCTCCTGATGCGCCGCCGCTGGCGCGCGCGACCGGAGCTTCGGCGGATCTTTTTCGTGGCCCTCGTGCTGGTGCTCGTCGTCGGGGTGTTTGCCAGCGGCGCATTGATCTCGAAATCGATGAAGACGCACGACGGCGGCGACCGCCTCGACATCTGGCTCGCGTCGCTCCACGCCGTCCGCGAATCGCCCTGGCTGGGCTGGGGACTTGGTAGCTTTGCCGACATTTACACCGTGCTGCAGCCGCCAGCGCTGACCCTGATCAACGACCTTGCCCATTCGACGCCGCTCGAGTTCGCCGTCGAACTAGGGATCCCCGGCGCCCTCGTTGCCTTCGCCCTCGTGTTGCTACCGTGGTTCGTCTGCCTGGGTGGAGCCCTCAGGGCCCAAGGGCCCTCGCGCTACCTCTCGGTTGCCGCGTTTGCCATCCCCGTGGTGCCGATTCTCCATTCGCTCGTCGATTTCAGCCTGCAGATGCCGGCCATCGAATTCGTGGTCAGTGCCACCTTGGCAATGGGTTGGTCGAGGGCATTTGCCGCACAAGGTGAAGGTCGAAGGAGATTTACCTGACCCCTGACGGTAAACTATAATCATTTTGGGTGCAAAAGTATGCCGTGGGGAGGCATACGGTGAGCTTGGGAATTGCCCTTGGAAGAGGCATGACGGACGCTTTCAGTCGATGACGGCGCCAGTTGACAGCCATGGCGATGGACAATTGACGAGTGCTGGGTTTGCCGGCGCGCTTTCGGCCGGGCCGGCGACCTTTCCGCAGGGCGGCTTGGCCGGCGGCGCCGCGTCGACTATGCGCTCGGCGCCTCAGCGCTTCATCGAGACCTGGGTCGACGCTGTGGTCGGGTTCCTATTCTGCGTCGTCCTGCCGATCCCGATCTATGCGGTCGGCCAGCCGTTCGAGCACGGTGTGCAGGGCGCCGAGTTGACCATCATCACGACGGCGTTCGCCTACGCGTTCGTGTGGTACTGCGCGCGCCGGCTCGATGCCTTCCCGCGCGCTGCCCTGAAGGGCAATTTCGGTTACGTGGCGCCCGTGGCGGTGCTGACCTACGCCTTGTTCGCTGCCGTGCTGCTGCTGTTGCGGCTCGAGTATTCGCGTGTCCAGTTCTTCGGTTCCGGCCTTCTGACCATGCTGTGGATGGTCGGGGTATCCCAGCTTCGCGCCCGATACCTGGTCCGAGCCTACGCCGTCATTCCGCGAAGCTCCATCGCGGCCATGCCCCAGTTGGCGACGTGCCGCTGGCTCGATTTCAACCTGGCCCGCCAGCAGCGCCTGGGCATCGATGCGATCGTCGCCGATCTGGGCGGCGAACTCGAGAAGGGGCAGCTTGCGGCCCTGGCCGATGCTGCGCTGTCCGGTGTGCCCGTGCTCGATCGCCGATATATCCTCGAGACGTTGACCGGGCGCACGCCGCTCGGCGGCCTCACCCCGAACGAATTCGGGGCGCTGCTGCCTTCGCGGCAGTATCTCGTCATTCGTCGTCTCGTCGAGCTTCTCCTTACCGTGCTCTGCCTGCCGCTCCTGCTGCCGGTGATGTTGGTCGTGGCGCTGGCCGTCCGGCTCGACAGTCCAGGGCCGATATTCTTCGTGCAGACCCGCATCGGCAGACGCAGCAGGCCGTTCCGGATGATCAAATTCCGCACCATGTATCACGGCGCTGGCGGGCCGAGCTTCACGACCCGGGCCGACAAGCGAATCACCAGGGTCGGCGGTTTCCTGCGCCGAAGCCGGCTCGATGAGCTGCCTCAGGTCATCAATGTCTTTATCGGTGACATGAGCTGGGTCGGCCCGCGGCCCGAAGCGGCCACGCTAGAGGAACGCTATGTTCGTGACATCGAGCACTTCGCGTTGCGCGGCATCGTCAGGCCAGGGGTGACCGGCTGGGCGCAGATCAACCAGGGCTATGCCCATGACGCGGACGAAATGCGGTCGAAGCTGGAATACGATCTCTACTACCTGAAGCATTGCTCGCTGTGGCTCGATCTGGTGATCGTGCTGCGCACATTTGCCGTTGTGTTCCACGGCACGGGAGCCCGCTGACGTCCCATGTGTGGCATAGCCGGCATCCATGCTTATCTGGGGCCCGCCCCGCCGGTCGATCGCGCCGAGCTCCTGCGCATGAACGACCGAATGGCGGCCCGTGGGCCGGATGGCAGCGGCTTGTGGCTGAGCACCGATGATCGCGTCGGCTTCGCCCATCGTCGGCTTGCCATCATCGATCTCAGCGACAGCGGCGCGCAGCCCATGCACAGCGCGTGCGGCCGCTACACGATCACCTTCAATGGTGAGATCTACAACTATCGCGAGCTGCGTGCCGAGCTGCAGGCCAAGGGCCACAGGTTTCGAAGCGGCTCCGACACCGAAGTCCTGCTGGAGCTCTACGCCGCCTTCGGGGCCGAGATGGTCGGCAGGTTGCGCGGCATGTTCGCGTTCGGCCTTTGGGACTCCGACAAGCGCGCGCTGCTGCTGGCGCGCGACCCGCTCGGCATCAAGCCGCTTTATTGGGCCGACGATGGCTGGACTTTGCGCTTCGCCTCGCAGGCCAAGGCTCTGCTGGCCGGAGGCAAGCTGATTTGCCAGCCCGATCCAGCGGGTATCGTGGGCTTTCACCTGTTCGGGAGCGTGCCCGAGCCGTTCACAGTGTGGCGTGGCATCCGGGCGTTGCCGGCGGGTGCGACGCTCACCGTCGATGCCAGCGGGCCCGGTGCACCGCAGCACTATTACAACGTTGCCTCCGCTCTTGCCGCGCGTGCCGCCAAAGGGACGAACGGGCTGGGTGATCCGCGACGCCAGCTCGCCGACGCGGTGCACGATTCGGTGCGACATCATCTGGTGGCCGATGTGCCGGTGGCGGTCTTTCTGTCGGCGGGCCTGGATTCCGGTGCATTGCTCGGCACCATGTCCGAATTGGGGACGCGCAACGTTTGCGCTGTGACGTTGGGCTTCAGCGAGTTCAGCGGCATGGCTCTCGACGAGGTGCCGCTGGCGGCCGAAGTGGCCAAGCGCTATGGCGCGAAGCATATCGTGCGAACCATCGATCGCACCGAGTTCGAGCACGACCTGCCGGCGATGTTCGAGGCCATGGATCTGCCGACGATCGACGGCATCAATACCTGGTTCGTCGCCAAAGCGGCCCACGAGGCCGGCATCAAGGTGGCCTTGAGCGGGCTGGGTGCCGATGAATGCTTTGGCGGATATCCCTCGTTCGTCGACGTGCCGCGCAGTGTGCACTGGCTCAAGCCTTTGTCCTGGCTGCCGGGCCTCGGTGTTCTGGCCCGGCATGGCCTTTCGACTGCGATCGGCCTGGGTCTTGGAATCCATCCGAAGATGGCGGGTGTCCTCGAGTACGGCGGCAACTGGGCGGGGGCCTACTTGTTGCGCCGCAGCGTCTACATGCCCTGGGAGCTCGATGATCTCCTCAGCCCCGACCTCGTGCAGGAGGGGTTGCGCCGCCTGGCGCCGCTCAGCAGCGTCGCTGCCGCGCTGCAGGCCGGCCGGCCGCTCGGCGACTTCGACAGGGTCGCAGCGCTCGAGACGTCGCTTTACATGCGCAATCAGCTCCTGCGCGACGCGGACTGGGCCGGCATGGCTCACGGCGTGGAAATTCGCGTGCCCTATGTCGATCCGTTCTTTCTGGCGAGCCTGCCGCCCGGTGACGTGCTAGCGCGCATCGACGCCAAGCACGCGGTGGGGGCCATACCCGTTCCGCCACTGCCCGAGGCGGTGCGGAACAGACGCAAGACCGGCTTCGCCACACCGGTCGGGCGCTGGCTGCGCGACGCCGCTGGATCGGTGTCGGCGCAACGGGTCGACTTCTCCGTCGCGTCGCGGAGCTGGGCGCTGCAGGTCTGGCGGCACGGCTGGGCCGCCCCTGTGCCGGTATGAGACGGCAATGACGACGCGCATTCTTGCGCTGGTCACCGACGCATACGGCATGCGGGGGGGGATCGCGCGCTACAATCGCGATCTGTTCGAGGCCCTTGCCGGCAACGGCGCTGAGATCCTCGTCCTGCCGCGCCACGGCAATGCCGACGGGTTGACGCTGCCGGCCGGCATCCGCCAGTTTCCGGCCGTCCTCGGCCGGCTGAAGTTCTGCCTGGCCTCGCTCGGCGTCGCCTGGCGTTTCCGGCCGGTGGACGTGGTCTTTTGCGGCCACGTCTTCATGGCGCCGTTCGCCCATTGGGTGGCGCGCCTGACGGGGGCCCGCTACTGGCTGCAGGCCCATGGCGCCGAAGTATGGACCGATCGCCGTAACCTGGTGCGGCGGGCCATCGAGGCTGCTGACTTGGTGAGCACGGTCAGCCGCGCGACGCGACGCCTGCTGCTCGACTGGGTCGACCTGGCGCCCGAGCGCGTGCGCGTTCTGCCCAACACTGTCGACGAGCGCTTCACGCCAGGGGCCCCGCCAGAGGCGATGCGGGCGCGCCTGCAGTTGGGACCGGGGCCGTTGCTGCTCACGGTGGGCCGCATTTCGTCTCGGGAACGCTATAAGGGGCACGAGCAGATTTTTGCCGCCTTGCCGACCTTGCGCCGCCGTTTCCCCGGTCTTGTACATGTCGTCGCGGGCGACGGCGACGATCGCGCACGTCTCGAGGCACGGGCCGCCGAGCTTTCCGGCGACCGGCAGGCGGTGCGCTTCCTGGGATATGTGCCGGAGGCGGAGTTGCCCGACCTCTATCGGCTCGCTGACCTGTTCGTCATGCCGAGCTCGGACGAGGGTTTCGGCATTGTCTATCTCGAAGCGGCGGCCTGCGGCCTGCGCGTCGTCGGCGGCGCCGGGGGCGGCAGTGGCGATGCGATCCCGGACGGCCGAGTAGGCGTCGTCGTCGACCCGAACGATCAGGCCGGCCTGATCGAGGCGATCATCGACCTGCTGGGGCAGGGCAGGGTCGACCCGGCTGCGATCGAACCGTACCGTCGACCGCATTTTGCGGTCGCCGCCGGCCGACTCCTCGCTCGCCTTTTGGCGCGGCCGCGTCGTATGAGGGGTGCAGCATGAGCACGTACCAAGCCGAAGCGGCCCGGCGGTTGGTCCTGGAGGCCGGTGGCGCCGACCGCCAGTACTGGCTGGACCTGTGGCGCTATCGCGAGCTGTTCTTCATCCTGGCGTGGCGCGACGTTGCCGTGCGCTACAAACAGACCGTGATCGGCATCGCCTGGGCGTTCCTGCGGCCCTTCCTGACCATGGTGGTGTTCACCGTGGTGTTCGGCCGGATTGCCAAGCTGCCGAGCGAGGCAGCTGCCCCCTACGCGGTCATGGTGTTCGCCGGCCTGTTGCCGTGGACGCTCTTTGCGTCGGTGCTGGGCGATGCTGCGGCCAGTGTCATCGGCAATGGCCAGCTCGTCAGCAAGGTCTACTTTCCGCGCATGGTGATACCGCTGGCGACCATGGTCGTGGCCCTGATCGATTTCCTGGTCAGCCTGGTCATCCTTGCCGGCCTGATGCTGTGGTACGCGGTGATCCCCGGATGGCAGATCCTCCTGCTGCCACTGTTCGTCGTCCTGACGCTGCTGGCGGCGCTCGGCCCGGCCATGTGGCTGGCGGCCATGATCGTGAAGTTCCGCGACTTCCGCTTCGTCGTTCCCTTCGTCATCCAGGTCGGGCTCTACGTTTCCCCGGTCGGCTTCTCGGCGACCTTGGTCCCGTCTGAATGGCAGCTGCTCTACAACCTCAATCCGCTGGTCGGCATCATCGATGGATTCCGCTGGTGCATCCTCGGTGGCGACAGCCCGATCTACCTGCCGGGCTTCGCGGTCAGCCTGGTCGTGATCGCCTTCCTGCTGTGGTGGGGTACACGCAGCTTCCGCCGCACCGAGCGCAGCTTTGCTGACCTGATCTGACCATGCAGGACATCGTCATCCGCGCCGAAGGCCTCGGCAAACGATACCTGATCGGCCATCGCATTCACCATGAGGGCATATTCGGCGAAGTCGTCATGCGTGGCGCCCGCAATGTGTGGCGCAAGGGCATGGACTTGCTGCGTGGACATACCGTCATCGAGGGCGACGTCATCGAGGAATTCTGGGCGCTGCGCGACGTGAACTTCACCATCAGGCGCGGTGAGGTCATCGGTGTGATCGGCCACAACGGCGCCGGCAAGACGACGCTGCTCAAGATCCTGTCACGCATCGTAGAGCCGACCCTGGGACGGGTCGAGATCACTGGCCGCGTCGCGAGCCTGCTCGAGGTGGGCACCGGCTTCCACCCCGAGCTCACCGGGCGGGAGAACATCTTCCTGAACGGCGCCATTCTCGGCATGAGCCAGCGCGAGGTGCGCGCGCGCATGGACGAGATCGTCGATTTTTCCGGCATCGAGAAGTTCCTCGACACGCCGGTCAAGCGCTACTCGGTCGGCATGTATGCGCGCCTCGCTTTCGCCGTCGCCGCCCATCTCGAGACGGAGGTGCTGTTCGTGGACGAAGTCCTGGCCGTCGGCGACGCCGAGTTCCAGGCGCGTTGCCTAAACCGCATGTCGAAGGTCGCGAACGCAGGCCGCACCGTCCTGTTCGTCAGCCACAACATGGCAGCGGTCACCGCGCTCACGCGTCGGGCGCTGGTCTTTCGCGGAGGGGCTCTGTCGTTCGATGGGCCGATCCAGGATGCCGTCGCCCACTATGCCGAGTCGCTGAGCCGCATGAGCGTCGAGCGCGACTGGGGAAAGGGCACCAACGCTACGCTCCTCGCGGCATCGCTGCTGAACGACAGCGGCCATCCGACCGATCGATATGAGCCGGGCACGCCGCTCCGGCTGCGAGTCGCAATCGAGACCACGGGCATGCCTGGCATGTCGCTCGACGTGGTGCTGCGCGACGAGCACAATCTGCCGATTGCCTATTATTCTTCGAGCATCTTCAGCGCGATCTCGCTGCCGAGCACTGCGGGTCGCTACGAGTGCGTCCTCACCCTGGCGCCCTATCTCCTGGCGTCGGGTCAGTACTGCTTCGACCTGATGACGAACTACAACAAGTATCATGGTGATCACAGGGTCGATAACGCGGTTCGTTTCAACGTCGAGATCTGCAGCCCCGACGGCATCCCGTTCGATTTCAGCCAGAGCCTGGGGCAGGGCACGCATGCCATGAGGCTGAGCGGGCCCCTGCAGTTCAGTCCCATGCCCGAACCGTCTTCAACCGGTGAAGGGGTGCGGGGCTGAGCGGTGGCCGAGCCACGGCCGAGCACGCCCTGCGAAGGCGCGAGCCGATGAGGCTACTGTTCACGGTTGATCCTGAGATCGAGGTGCCGCCGAAGACTTATGGCGGCATCGAGCGGATCGTCGATGCGCTGGTGCGTCGTCTGCAAGCGGTTGGACATGAGATTGCGCTGATTGCCCGGCCCGGCTCGGAGTGTCCGGCCGACGTCTTCCATCCCTGGCCCGGATTGATCTCGCGGTCGATGCCGGACGCGGTGCGCAACGCCTGGACCCTGTCGAAGGCGGTCAGGGGCTTTCGGCCGCAGGTGATCCACAGCTTCGCGCGTCTTGCCTATCTCGTCCCGTTGATGCGGGGACGTATTCCCATCGTTATGTCGTACCAGCGCTATCCCACGCATCGGGCGATCGCGACGGCGATGCGCTTGGCCAAGCCAGGGGTGCTGACGTTCACGGGCTGCAGCGAGTACATCGCCCGGCGCGGCCGGCCGGCCGGCGGCGAGTGGTACGGCATCCCGAATTTTGCCGACACCGACGCCCTCCAGTTCAGTGCCAGCGTTCCCGACGATGCGCCGCTGGTGTTCCTGAGCCGTGTCGAGACGATCAAGGGCGCCGACTGGGCGATCGAGATGGCGCGCCGCACCGGGCGGCGCCTGATCATCGCCGGCAACCATGCCCAGTCCGGCGAGGAGGGTGCCTACTGGACGGAGCGGATCGCCCCCTGCATCGGGCGTGACCGCATCGAGTATGTCGGGCCGGTCGACGACATCCAGAAGAATGTGCTGCTTCGGCGCGCGCTGGCGATGGTCGTGCCGATCCAATGGGACGAGCCATTCGGCATCGTCTTCGCCGAGGCGCTGGCCTGCGGCACGCCGGTGATCTCCTGCCCGCGCGGGGCTTTGCCGGAAATCGTCCGACCGGGCATCGATGGCTTTCTGGTGCAGTCGATCGAGGAAGGCTGCGCGGCCATCGAACGAGTTGGCGCCCTCGACAGGGCGGCGTGCCGCCGTCGCGCCGTGGAGTGCTTTTCGCCGCAAGCCGTCGTGGCGCAGTATCTCGATCTCTATGCGCGGGTCCGCGCCCGCCTGGGAGCCGCATGATGAGACGCATTGCGTTGGTGACGGGGCATTTTCCACCCAGCAACATGGTCGCCGCCCAGCGGGCGCGACTATGGTCACATTACCTGCCTGAGTTCGGGTGGGAACCAATCATCGTTACGGGTGATCCGGAAAAATACGAGGAACGGCCGGATCCCGACCTGGCGCTGCTGGTCCCGAAGGGGCTGCGGGTGATTCATGCTCCCACGATGTCGACCAAACCAGTCCGGTTGATCGGCGATATCGGGGTGCGGTCGTTCATGGGTTGCTATCGCGTGCTCGCCGACCTCGCGCGGACGGGTCAGATCGACTTTGTGATCATCACGATCCCGTCCAACTTCCTGGCCTGCGTCGGACGACTCATCCATCGCCGGTACGGCATTCCGTTTGGGATCGACTACATCGATCCTTGGGTGCATCGCTGGCCGGGCGTCGAGAAAGTGTTCAGCCGCGCCTGGGGAGCTCATCATCTCGGAAACGTGCTCGAGCCCTGGGCCGTCAAGGGCGTCTCGCTCGTCACCGGCATGTCGCTCGGCTATGTGCAAGGCATGCTCGACCGCAACCCCGAGGTCGCCCGCAGCGCCGTGGTGGCAGCCATGCCGATGGGCGGTTCACCCGAGGAATTCGAGATCGTGCGCGGCCTCGATCGGCCGACCTTCCTGTTCAAGCCCGGCGATGGACGCATCAATCTGATCTACGCCGGCGCCCTGCTGCCGCGCGGGCTCACGGTGCTGGACACGTTCCTGTCCAGTCTGGCGGCACTGCGCGACAGCACGCCGCGCCTTGCCGAACGGGTCTGCGCGCACTTCGTCGGCACCGGCACTGCGCCGGATGATCCGAAAGGGCATCAGGTATTGCCACGAGCCGAGCGGCTGGGCGTGGCGAACATGATCAACGAGCACCCGCACCGCATCGGCTACGTCGACACACTCAACCACCTGATACACAGCGATGGAATTCTGGTGCTAGGCTCGACGGAAGCGCACTACACACCGTCGAAAGTCTTCCAGGGTATCCTGTCACGCCGTCCCATTTTCGCCATCCTGCACGAGGAAAGCACCGCGGTCGACATGGTACGTCGGGCGCATGCCGGCGCCGTCGTCACTGTCACCGAGACGGAGTTGCCAACGCCGGCGGTCGTGGCAGAGGGGCTGCGATCGCTGCTGGAGGCTAAATACGACGCCAATGCCGTCGACTGGAGCGCTTTCCAGTCCTACACGGCGCGCGAATCGACCCGGCTGATGGTCGAGGCGTTGGATCGTGCCTACATGCGAGCCAAGCACGCCGCACAAGGCAGGGCGGCGCGAGCAGCCTGATATGCCGGGTCCCCGTATTGCCTTTCTTCTCAGTCACCCGATCCAATATTACACGCCGCTGTTTCGCGCCCTTGCCCAGAGGTGCGATTTGCAGGTCTTCTTTGCCCACAGGCAATCGGCTGCCGGCCAGGCGGATGCCGGCTTCGGCGTCACGTTCGAGTGGGATATCGACCTGCTAAGCGGATACGACAGCAGGTTCTTGAACAATGTGGCCCGCCAGCCCTCGACCGAGCGCTTCAACGGCTGCGACACGCCGGATATCCGGAATGAGATCGAAAAAGGAGGTTTCGACGCACTCGTCGTGCCGGGCTGGGCGCTGCGCAGCTACTGGCAGGGCATTCTGGCCGGTCGAAGGGCCGGCGTGACGGTGCTGGTCCGCGGTGATTCCCAGCTTGGCGGAGAGCGCAAACCCTGGGTTCGATTGGTCAAGAAGCTGCTCTACCCCCGCCTGCTCAGCCAGTTCGACGGTTTCCTCTATGTCGGCCAAAGAAACCGCGAGTACCTGAGGTACTACAACGCGCCGGAGTCGCGGCTGTATTTCTCGCCACATTGCGTCGACAACGATAAGTTCGCGGCAGCGTCCGAGGCAGTGCGCCCGCAGTCCGCCACGTCTTCGTCGGCAAGGCGGCGAATCCTGTTCGTGGGAAAGCTGATGGCCCTCAAGCGCCCCGCCGACATTCTGCGCGCTGCCCAGAGAGTGAGCCAGCGGATCGGCCCCGTCGAAGTGGTGTTCGCGGGATCGGGAGAACAGGAGGCTAATCTCAGACAAGTGGCGGTTGAGACCGGTGTGCCGACCACGTTTCTCGGATTCGTCAATCAGAGTCAGCTGCCCACAGCCTACGGCTCGGCCGACGCCGTTGCCCTGCCGTCGGAGTGGGAGACCTGGGGCCTCGTCGTGAACGAGGCGATGGCATGCGGCGTGCCTGCGGTCGTCTCAGAGGTCGTCGGATGCGCGCCCGACCTGGTCGAGAATGGCGTCACTGGCGCGACCTTTCCGGTCGGCGACATTCCCGGCTTCGCCCACGCACTGGAGCGGGTGCTGTCCCTGGATATCGGGGTGCTGCGCCGCCGATTGGCCGAACGCATGGCAATCTATTCGCCGGCGCGCGCGGCCGACGGTATCGTGGAGGCCGCCTCGGCCCTTGCCGCACGCCGTCGGGCAGAGTAGGCGTCACGGCTAGGCTCGGCCCGCGTCACCAGATGTCCACGATCACGTTAACCAACACCCCCGGCGTCACGCGGCTCGATTACAACCTGCTGCGGCGGGTGGCTTTGGTTTTCGGCGTCGTGAACCTTCTCCTCGCACCCATGATGGTGGATCCACTGGCCTATGCCGGCGGTGGCATGACGCCGTGGGTGCTGCTGCGCATCATCGGCACGCCCACCATGCCGGCTGCCGCGGCCTATCTGTTCCTTTGGCAGTGGATGCAGATTTTCGCGCGCATTCTACAGGCGCAGATCGATGGTGAGCCGCTAGCGGCGGGTATCTACGGCGCAAATGTGACTCGCGCCTACTGGTACATGCTGAGCAGCCTGGTGGTGATGGCCATCGCCTTCCGCATGACGCTGAGCGGGTTGCGTCCTCCGAGCCGTGCCGAAGCCACCGCACACGAAAAGTGGCAGCCGAACGATCTGATCCTTGTCTATTTCGGCGCGATCGCGATCAGCCTGGTCTTCGCCTTCGGCGGCCGCCTGGTGCCGCCATTGTACCAGGCGATGGACGTGGCATCGCGCCTCAAGATCGTCGCCCTGTTCCTGCTTTGCACCTACTCTTTGACCACCGGGCGCGGCGTGAGATTCATGGTCGGCGCCGTGTTCTTCGAGATCCTGATCGGGTTCACCGGATTCTTCTCGGATTTCCGCGGCGTGTTCATCTATGTCGCGGTGGCGGCGATTGCGGCGCGAATCCGATGGACGACGATGTCCACGATCATGGCAGTCACCTGGATTGCTATGCTCGTGGTCCTGGCGCTGTTCTGGACCTCCGTGAAGAACGACTATCGTGTGTACGCCAGCCAGTCCGAGGAATCCCAGGAAATCAAGGTGCCACTCAGCGAGCGCATGGCTTATCTCGGCGAGAAGATTGTGTCGGCCGACGGCATCAATTGGAGTGACGCTGCCTACACGCTGCTCATCCGCTTGGCCTATGTCGACATCTTCGGCGCGGTGATCGGTGTGCAGGAGACGTCGCCCGAGGCCGAGCCTCACAGGCAGTGGAGCGAAGCGCTCAGCCACGTGTTCCAGCCGCGTTTCCTCTTTCCGGAGAAGCCGGAGCTTTCCGACTCGGAGGTCTATGTCCGTCTCGCGCGCGGCGATCCCACTGAATCGGCGCGCATGGGCACGTCGATCAGCGTCGGCTACATGGGCGAGAACTACGCCGATTTCGGCTTTCCCGGAATGCTGGCTGGGATCTTCTTCCTGGGGCTGCTGCTCGGCGTGGTCACGCGATTCTTCATGTCGTCGCACCTGCCGCTGATGATGCGCGAGGGTATCGTCATGGGCTTCATCTTCAGCATGGCGCGCGACGGTGTGGAAGTGTCGATGCCCAAGGTGCTGGGCGGCATGTTCATGTTCTTCCTGGTGTTCAGCCTGATTTCCAGGTTCGCCCTGCCGATCGTAGTCCGATGGCTGGATTCGCGGGCCGCGGGCGCCCGAGCCAAGGCACGGGAAGCAAGATGACACCGCCGGTAGCACGCTGAGGATCAGGTTGTTGCGGCTGCTCCACGTCGTTCCCACCTACCTGCCCGCGCTCCGCTACGGCGGCCCCATCCAGTCGGTTCACGCGCTCTGCCGGGGGTTGGCGAGCGAGGGTCACGACGTTCACGTGTACACGACCAGTGTCGATGGCCCGTCGGACAGCGATGTGCCGCTGCTCACGCCGGTCGACCTCGAAGGGGTGAAGGTCACCTATTTCCCGAGCCGCAACCTGCGCCGCCTCTATTGGTCGCCCCCAATGGGGCGTGCGCTCACGGCGACGGCCGGGCGCTTCGACCTTGTCCATCTGCATGCAATCTACCTGTGGCCGATCTGGGCCGGCGCGCGCGCGGCTCGTCGCCAGGGCGTGCCCTACGTCATGTCGCCGCGCGGCATGCTGGTTCCCGAACTGATTCGCCGCAAGAGCCGCTGGGTGAAGACCGCCTGGATCGAGCTCATCGAACGCGGCAACCTCGAACAGGCGTCGGCCATCCACGTCACCTCGTTGGCCGAAGCCGAGCATGTCGCAAGTTTTGGTTGGCGGCTGCCGCGCCTCGCCATGATCCCGCACGGCGTCGATGATCCGCCGGAACCCTCGGCCGCGCGGTTGTCGACCGACGTCGCCGAGGCGATCGCGGCTCCCGGTCCGATCGTCCTGGCGCTCGGTCGGATCAGTTGGGAGAAGGGGCTGGACCGCTTGATCGCGGCAGTGCCTCTCGCGCCGCCTGTGCGCGTGGTGCTGGCCGGTGGCGATGCCGACGGCCAAGCGGCGCAGCTCGCCGATCAAGCGCGGAACCTTGGCGTCGGGGATCGAGTCAGGATCATCGCGCGACACGTCGATGGAGCGGACAAGGAGGCGCTGTTCGCGGCCGCGCAGGTCTTCGCCATGACATCGCTGTCGGAGAATTTCGGCCTGGCCGCCTTCGAGGCCCTGCGCCGCGCGGTTCCCGTCCTGGCGACGCCCGGCGTCGGCATGGCCGAGATCGTGCGCGAGACCGGGGCCGGCCTCGTGGTCGATCCGGCGCCGCCTTCAATCGCCGGGGGGCTCGCCGAGCTGCTGGCTGACAAGGCCAGGAGTCGCGCTATGGGCGAACTCGGACGCGCGCGCGTCATCGAGGCCTATAGTTGGTCCGGGGTCGCCCGCCGCATGGCGGAGCTCTATGCATCGATCCTCGACGAACGCAGGGTCGCTGCAGCCGCGTCATGATGGACCTCCTCACGACCAGTCCATTCGATCCGGCGAGCGAGCCCAAGGTGGTGATCATTGCCGACTGGTTGCCGCCCGATTTTGGTGCGGTCGGACAATACATGCAGATGCGCGCCGAGGCTCTGGCCGAGCAGGGGCACGATGTGAGCTTGATCGGTCTCTCCTCCGCGGGCGCCTCGACCCGCGGCGAGACAAGGGGGAGGGGGAAGTTGACTGAGCTGCGGCTCGCCGCTTCGCCTGTGCCACGCAGCTCGCTGCTACGCCGCCTGATTTGGACGATCTCGACGGACCTGCAGTTGGTCGCGGCAGGCTTCGGTCGCTTGCGATCCGCTGACGGCATTCTGTTCACCGGCTCGCCGCCCTTCCTGATTCATATCCTGGCGCCGCTGCGTTTCTTGTGGCGGGCCAAGCTGGTCTATCGCATCACCGACTTCCATCCCGAATGCCTGATCGCGGCCCGCGACCGGCCGTCATGGGCGCTGACTCTTCTGCTGGCCCTGACCAACTTCTGGCGCAGGCGGATCGATCAGTTCGAGGTGCTGGGCCTCGATCAGCGTCGGCGTCTCCAAGAGACCGGCGTGCCGGAGCGCCGCATCACCCTGGTGCGCGATGGCTCGCCGGTCACGTTTGCGCCCGGCGATCAGGTCGAGCCACTACCCCAGCCACTCGCGGGCTCGGTGGTGTTGCTCTACTCTGGCAACTACGGCGTTGCTCATGAGGTCGAGACCGTGCTCCACGGCTATGAGCGCCATCACCGGATAGGAACGGGGCGGGTGAGATTGTGGCTCAGTGCCACGGGCGCCGGCGCCGAGGAGCTCGCCGCGCAGCTTGCTCGGAGGGGCCTGCCGTTTCACAAATCCGCCCCGGTGCCGCTCGAGCGCCTGGCGGGCCTTCTGCTCGCGCCGGATGCCCATCTCGTCACGCTGAAGGATGCCTTCGTCGGCTTTGTCATGCCATCGAAGATCTACGCCTGCCTGGAGTCCCGGCGGCCGATCCTGTTCGTCGGCAGTGCGGCTTCGGACGTCGATCTGCTTGCCCGTGCAGGCCCATCCGACTATTGGCATGTCGTGTGCGGAGATGTCGCGGGGTTCGCTGCAGCCTTGGAGAGTGTCGCCGATCAGGCTCGACCGGGTCGATAAGGGCTGCTTCTGCCTTGAGGTGTTCTGGTCCGATCGAATTGCAGAATTGCGTCCAGATTCCGTCTCAATTGTTGCGTTGCTTCTGCAGTTTGGTTGGCTATAATGAGCGTTGTGGGAAGAGTTGAGCGCCGATGGGGCGGCTGTGGGAAGCCGCCCCGTTTGGCTCGGGTACGCATCTCGGCGATAAACTGGAAACGTGCGATACGACCGAGGTCTTGGCATGTTCCGGCCGATTCGGTACCTTGTATGGTATGTTTGCCTGAGCAGGGCTGCTTTGCAGAGCGGCCTGGGCCACGAAGTGGGTGTGAACTTGAACCGTCGTGACGAGCGTTGCGATGGTGGAGCGGGGTAACGATGATCAACATTTCGCTTCTCCTGCGGGGCACCCTCCTGACGTTCGCCGGCGCCATCGCCTCGACGCTCATCTGGGTTGGGATCACCGATGCCCAGTCACTACCGGGTTCAACCACTGCCGGCCAGCAGGTCGCTCAAGACCAAGGCCCAACGGAAGGTTCCGGTCCTCTGCAGTCGTCGGGGCCGTTGCAGGATGCAGGACCGTTGCAGGGTGCTGGTCCGCTCCAGGATGCCGGGCCGTTGCAAGGTGCCGGGCCGTTGCAGGGCGCAGGCCCCCTCCAGGGCGCGATCCCGTTGCAGAACGTCCTGCCACTGCCGCCGGCGTCGGATACGCTGAACGACTCAGTGCCGCCGACGGGGTTGGCGATGACGGAGATTCCCAATATCCCACTGATCCCGACCGAGTTGACGTCGACGCAGATCGTGGCCCTGAGCAGTGGCGACACGAGCGTGATGAATCAGCTCATTGGCCAGCTTTTGGGTGGAAACGTGAATCCGACGGTTGTCCAGCAGATCATCAACGTGGTGACGGCGGGCCCGGCCACGGTGAGCACATCGCCGATCCTGGTCGCTACGGCGCCGAGCGGAGGGACGGCGCCGCTTACGACTACGACCAGCTCGCCGCCCAGCACGTCGTCGCCCCTGCCGCCGACGGTCTTGCCGCCGATCACCTATGTCAGCAACCAATAGTGCATGCGGGCTGAGGCGGAATTTATTCCAGCCCACCCTCGCACCGCTGGCTGGATGGTCCGCCAGTCCTCCAATGATTAGAACAGCCCGCTCGCGCCTCGCGTGGTCGCCTGTCTTGGGCTGGGCTCTGCTTTCCTGTGCGGCCACGGGAGTGCGGGCACAGGTCACTGACGCACCGGCCATACAGACAGTGGATCAGCAAACGCCGATCGTCGACCTGTTGAATTTGCCGGGTTCGCCGGTCGGCATGATCGGGCCGCAGACCCAGTCGGAACTCGGCACCTCTCTCGGCGCCTTCACGCTGTACCCGCAGGTCGACCTTCTTGTCGGCTATGATGACAACGTTTTCGCAACACCGTCGCCGACGACCGGATCGCCCTTCACGGTGATCCGTCCGCAACTCGAGCTGCGATCGGAGTGGCTCAACCACTACTTGCGCTTCCTGGCTGGCGGCGGCTTCGGGTTCTACTCGGCGGCGCCGACACAGAATTTCCAGAACTACAACGTCAGGCTCGATGGGCGCCTCGACATCCGCAATGATTTCTACCTGACGGGCCTCGTCGCGTTCCAACGCGCGACTGAAGCGCTGGGCACGCCGAACGTGACCTTCGCCCAGGCGCCGACCATTGCCGATTCGCTTGTGGCCGAAGCCTCGCTTTACCAGCGGTTCAATAGGTTCTTCTATCAGCTGACGACCGCTGCCACGAAGTACTGGTATTACGAATTCAGCAACATTGCCTCGCTGGGCCTGCCGGCCGGCAGCCGCAACCGTACCGAGTACGAGGAGCGCGTCCGCCTGGGTTACGAAATCTCCGAGGGGATTTCGGTGTGGGTGCAGCCCGGCCTTTATCAGCGACGCTACGACAGCCCGACCAACGCCGCAGGCCAGCAGCGCGATTCGACAGGTTGGTATGTCAACTTGGGCTCGACTGCCGTGCTCAGTTCAAAGACCCAGCTCGAAGGGTTCCTCGGGTACCAGGCGTTGACCTATACGGCCGATGGCATGTCGACCAGCGCCATGACATTCGGCTTGCGTGGCGTGTGGAATGGCTACGAGCCGCTGACCCTCCGCCCGGCGCTCATGCGCAGCATCAACGAGTCGGCGCTCATCAACTATCAGAATTACATTTCGACGACGGTCGGCGTCGATTTCACCTACCAGTTGAATGGGCCCTGGCAGGCCGTTGGCGGCGTCGCCTACAATATTGCACAATACACGCCGGCTTTCGGCGTGGCCAACGTCAACCCGCGGACGGACTATTTCTTCAAGGGATCGATCGGCCTGTTGTACTCGATCAGGCCGCAGGTCCAGATCGGGCCGCTCTACGAATACGCGTCAGGGTGGTCGACGGACGTTGCGGCTGGCGGGCCGACCTACACCCGTAACATCTTCTCGGTCCGTCTGGTGGCGAGGCATTGACGGCAACATGAACAAGACCGGCATCCTCACTTGGTTTCGCATGGCGTTTGGCGGCGTGATGTCGCTTGCGCTCGTCCTGTTCCTGGCTGCCTGCGACCCACAGCCCCCCCTGACGACCCAGACGGTCCAGCAACCGTCCCAGAACACCCAGACGATCCGCATGGGTGAATACAGGGTGGCTCCGGGCGACAAATTGCGCGTCGTGGTGCTGTCCGACACCGAGTTGTCGGGCGAGTACGAGGTCGATTCAATGGGGGTGATTTCGCCCCGCCTGGCCGGTCGGACCCAGGTCGTCGGCATGACGACGACGGAAATCGAGGATGCGCTACGCAATCGCTACAAGGCCGACGGCGTCCTGCTGACGCCTCGGCTCAGCGTCGAATTGATGACGCGGCGGCCATTTTACGTGGTCGGCGAGGTCATGCGGCCAGGCGCCTTCGCCTTCGTATCAGGAATCAACGTCGTGCAGGGGATCGCCATCGCTGGTGGCTACACACGGCGTGCATCAAAATCCCGGATGACAATTCAGCGTTTCAATACGACCATAGGGTCGGAGGAAACGGTGACTGAGGACAGTCCGGTCGGACCCGGAGACATAATCCGGGTGCCGGAGAGATGGTTTTAGGCGTTCGTGCGTAAGCATGCAGTCAGTGGCGTCGAGTAAGCAGTTGGTAGCGTAGGTGCCCTGGACAGGCGGTGTGGGACTGCCGGTTCAGGAGGGCGATATGCGGATCCGGCCCTGGGAAGGCCGCGGTTCGATGGTCGCCGCAGAGTCGATGCGTAGGTGTTTGCTGTGGGGTTGGGATGAGATCGTTTTCAAAGGCTGGTCAGGGCATGGATGAATCTGTCCTGAGCCGCTTCGCACCGGTTGCCGATGGAGGGTCGCTGGCTCCAGCGCCGGTAACTGTTCGGGCCAGCGACGCGTCCACAGAGCTGTGGTCATGGTTGCATCTGCTCAATCGCCGCAAGGCGATGATCGTGGGGTGTGGCCTGATCGCCGTTGCCCTGATGGCGGTGATGATCGCGCAGCAGACACCGCTCTACAAAGCCTCTGCCCGCATCATGCTGGATACGCGCACATTCAAAGTCGTCAGCACGGAAGCGGCACTGTCGGGCGTCGATACGCTCAACATGGGCGCCATCCAAAGCGAGCTCGAGGTCATCAAGTCCGACTTCTTGATCGCTCGCGTCGTCGACAAGCTCGGACTGGCGAACCTGCCCGATTTCAACGGGACCAAGCCGCCGGGCTTCATCGACCGGTCGCTGGCACCGCTGCGTGAGTTGTGGAGCACCGGAATCGCCAAGCTGCTGGCGCCGATCTCGCCGGGCACCCCGGACGCAGAGGATACGGCCAAGCCCGCTAAGGCGTCTGCGCCCACTGACGAGAACGATCCACGTCGCCTGGCGGCGATCGGCGCGGTTTCGAGCCATCTCAGCGTCACGCTGCTCGGTCGCACCTTCGTCATCGTCGTGACCGTCGAAAGCCCGGACGGCACGATGTCGGCGAAGATCGCCAACGCCATCGCCGATGCCTACCTGTCCGACCAGATCGACAGCAAGAACGAGGCGAACAAGAAGGCGACCGACTGGCTTGAGCAACGCCTGGCGGAGCTGCGTCGCAATCTGCAGGCTGCCGACGAGGCGGTGGCTGCCTATCGTCGGGACAAGGGTCTCGCCGGCAGCCCCGAGGGCACCGTCTCGTCGCAAACCCTGACCGACCTCAACACCAAGTACACACAGGCTCGCGGACGCCGCGTCGAGAAAGAAGCGCGCCTGGTCGCCTTGAGCAAGGCGAGCCTCAATCCCAGCGAGCTCGCCAACATCGCCGAGGTTGCCGGCAACACGACCCTGGCGGCGCTGCGCATCCAGGATGTCGAGCTCAGCCGCAAGCTGGCCGAGTTGGGTGCGCAGCTGGGTGAAAATCACCCCCGACTGGTTCAGGTTCGCGGTGAGCTGAACGCGGTGAGGGCGCGGTTCCTGAGCGAGACCCAGCGCATCACGCTCGCGGTCCGGGCCGAGCTCGATGCCGCCAAGGCCGAGGAGGACGAGCTCAAGGAGCTCGTCGACAAGGCTGCCGTCGTCTCCGGAACGGCAACCCAGTACGAGGCCGAGCAGAAGCAGCTCGAGCGCGAAGCCCAGTCGAACCGCACGCTCTACGAAAGCTTCCTGACCCGCTACAAGGAGCTGCGCCAGCAGCAGGACATCCAGCGCGCCGACGCCCGCATCCTGTCCTATGCCTCGCCGTCCTATTCGCCCTCGTCGCCCAACTTCAAGACCGGCCTGCTGACCGCATTCGTTGTCGGCTGCATGCTGGGCATGGCGGGTGCCGTCGCCGCCGAGAAGCTCGACCGCGTGTTCCGTTCGGCGGCACAGATCGAGGAGGCGACCGGCGTCAACGTTCTCGGCATGGTGCCGGAGGTCAAGGGCGCATCGGGCGTTCGCGCCAGCGTGGTCGGTCAGGTCCTCGACAACACCACCTCGCCGGCGGCAGAGGCGGTGCGCGCGGTGTTCACGGCGATCACCTTGGGCAGCCTAGACCGCCCGCCGAAGGTGGTCGCCATCACCTCATCGACGCCGAGCGAAGGCAAGACCACCTTCGTTGCCTCGCTGGGCGGCCTGCTGACCAAGATGAACGCGTCGCGGCGCGTGCTGATCGTCGACCTCGACCTGCGCCAGGCGAGCATGTCGGCGGCGCTTGGTCTGCGAGATCGCGGCGGCACCATAGACGAATACCTGATGGGCATGCGGTCGCTCGACGAGTGCATCCGTCGTCACGACCTGTCGGGTGTAGACTATATCTGCGCCCGCCCGAACACGCCCAACGCACCGGAAATCCTCGAGTCTCACGCCATGAAGTCGGCACTGGCGACGTTCGCCGATCGCTACGACCTCGTGATCCTCGACGGTCCGCCGGTGATGGCCGTGTCGGATGCCCGAATCATCGCGCGACTGGCTGACTACACGGTGTTCGTCGTCCAGTGGGCCAAGACCCCGCGCGAGGTCGTCAAGGCCGCGATCTCCGCGCTGTTGGGCGTGACCGCCCATGTCGGCATCGTCATCAACCGGGTGAACCTCGCCAAGCACGCCCGCTATGGCTACGGCGATCACGGCGACTACTACTCGCGTTACCAGGGCTACTACGGCGAGGAGGCCGAGGAGACGCCCCAGCCGCCACGCCGGCCGTCGCTCAAGCTGGCGAAGTAGAAGGGCAGCGCGCGCTCACGCAATCGTAAGCAGTCAAATCAGTGGCTCCGTGGCAGGCTCCGTCCAGCCTGCAAGGAGCGCCGCATGACTCTTCTCCGAACATTGATGGCTGGCGCGGCAGCGCTGCTGGCCTTTGTGGTTGTCCCGACCGTCGAGGCGCAGAACCCGCCGTCGAGCCCGCCCACCCGGCTGCGCGGCTCGATCGCCGCGATCGACGGCAAGACGGCGATCATCGCCACGCGCGAGGGCACGTCGGTGCCCGTGAAGCTCGCTGACAATTGGGGCGTGGCGCTGGTGAGCCCGATGACGATGGCCGACATCAAGCAGGGCAGCTTCGTCGGCGTCGCCTCGCTCAAGGGGGCGGACGGGACGTTGAACGCCCTCGAGGTGCTGGTCTTTCCCGAGGCTGCGCGCGGCAGCAACGAGGGCCACTATCCTTGGGACCTCCAGCCCGAAAGCCTGATGACCAACGCAACCGTGTCGACGGTGGCGTCGGCTGGCGACGGCCAGACGCTCACGCTCACCTACAAGGACGGCTCGCAGACCATCAAGGTGAAGCCGGGCACGCCGATCGTCACCTTTGCGCCAGGTGACCGGTCGGATGCCAAGGTAGGGGCCAAGGTGTTCCTCGGCGCCGCCAAGGCGGCTGACGGCAGCCTGACGGCAACCCGGCTGCTGGTCGGCAAGGACGGCCTCACGCCACCAATGTGAGGCGTTCAACGATCACGCCAGAACCCGCGCGGCGGAGTGCCGCGCGGGCAGGAGGCGTATCGAATCGAAGGTCGGCAGAGATGAATTGCGATCGTCGATGGTGAGCGGGATCTCGGTGCAGCCCAGCACGACGGCATCGCAGCCCTGGGGCTCGAGCTGCTCGATCACCCGCTGGAAATAGCACGCGGAAGACGGCGCGCAGGTGCCGCCTACGAGTTCGCCCATGATGATCCGGTTGCATTCCTGGCGCTCGGCCGGGCCGGGCCTGACACACGCCAAGCCACGCGCCGCCAGCTTTTCCGGATAGACGTCGCTGTCTGCCAGTCACCGGGTTCCGGTCACACCGGTCCGGCGGAAGCCGCGCGCCTCGACCTCTTCCGCTGCGACCTCGGCGAGGTGCTTCCAGGGCAGGGGCGAGCGCGGCAAGTCGTGCGGCATCTGGTGGATGGTGTTGTGGTGCCAATGGTCCGCTTCGTGACGGGCAGATGACACGCCTGGGCCCCTCGCGGCGCCACCCCAGGGACGCCCAGGCCAGGGCTCTCCGGTTACCCTTGACGCTCGGCAGGCGGACAACCACGTTGGCGGTGCCCGGATGTGGGGGTGGAGGCTTTCATGCAAGCGCAGGAACGTGAGCTCATTGGCGGTCTGTTCGGCCGCCTGCAACCGTTTGAATCTCAGCCGCGCGACCCCGAAGCGGAAGCGCTGATCAAGGAAACGATGGGCCGCCAGCCGGCCTCGCCGTACCTGCTCGTCCAGACCGTCCTGGTGCAGGAACAGGCACTGAAGGCGGCGCAGGAACGCATTGCCGAGCTCGAGGCTCGTGCCAACAACGCGCCGGCAGCAGCACCGAGTTTCCTCGGGAGCGCGCCCAATATTGGACCGTGGGGCGCCCAGCCGCGCACCTCGGTGCCGACAACGGCGCCCCAGCCGCCGGCGCCGCCTCCGGTTCCGTCGACGCGCTCACCGCTGCAGGCCGCCGTGTCGTCGCCGATGGGCGGCGGTGGTGGCGGCTTTCTGCGCACCGCCTTGACGACAGCCGCCGGCGTCGCGGGTGGCGCCCTGCTGTTCGAGGGCATACGCGGCCTCTTGAGCGGTGGCGGCGGACCGTTCGGCCAGGCTGCTGCGGCCGCACAGCCGTCACCGTTGCTGCCGCCGGACTCGCTGTCGCAGCAACAGGCGCTGGCCGACACCGCGCCGGCCGACACCTACCAGCCGGACGACCAGTACCAGCAGGATCAGCAATTCGACGACGACTACGATACGGCGTCGCTCGACGATGGCGGGTCGGACGACAACTGGACCTGACCTGCCGATATCTCGGAACAAGAAGGGGGAGATAGGGGAATGATAGAATTGCACACGTGGGGTACGCCCAACGGTCGCAAGGTCTCCATCATGCTCGAGGAGTGTGGGCTGCCCTACAGCGTGCACAAGGTCGACATCTCGAAGGGCGAGCAGTTCAAGCCAGAATTCCTGCGCATCAGCCCGAACAACCGCATTCCCGCGATCGTCGATCCCGACGGTCCCGGCGGCAAGCCGTACAGCCTGTTCGAATCGGGTGCGATCCTGATCTACCTCGCCGACAAGACGGGCAAGTTCCTGCCGTCCGATCCGGCGAAGAAGTACGACGCGCTGCAATGGCTGATGTGGCAGATGGGCGGGGTCGGGCCGATGTTCGGCCAGGCGCACCACTTCCTGCGCGCGGCGCCGAGCAAGATCGAGTACGGCATCAAGCGCTATGTCGACGAAGCCAAGCGGCTGTACGGCGTGCTCGACAAGCAACTCGCCTCGAATGCCTTCGCCGCCGGCGACGATTACACCATCGCTGACATGGCGATCTTCCCGTGGACGGCGCGCCACGAATGGCACACCGTCGATCTCGCCGACTTCCCCAACGTCAAGCGCTGGTATGACATCGTCAATGCCCGTCCCGCGGTGACCAAGGGCATGGCGATCCCGTACCTGAATTGACGGGACGATTTCTATGGGCGGCGGTCGCGTCGTTGGCGATCGCCGTCGGCGGCGATATCGTCGTGGCGCAGAGTGTGCCGGCGATCTCTTGCGTGGCGCCGCTCAAGCCGGCCGTCTCGGTCGAGCTCTATTTCGGTCGCGGCAAGCCCGACGGCGGCGAGGTGAGCGATGCCGAATGGGAGGATTTCCTCGGCACCGTGGTGACGCAGCGCTTTCCCGACGGGCTGAGTGTGAACGACATCACGGGGCAGAATCGCGGGCCGTCGGGCCGGATCGTCTCCGAACGCTCCAAGCGCCTGCACATCGTGGTGTTCGACGCGCCAGCGCATCTGCCGCTGATCGAGGAGATCATCGCGATCTACCGGCACCGCTTCCGCCAGGACGCCGTGATGCGGACGGAGAGAAGCCTGTGCGCCGGCCTGTAGGCCGGCTAGATTGGCCCTCTAGCACACATAGGAGATGTCACCTGTGAGCAATGACAAGAAATCCCGCAAGACTGCCAACCTCGCCACACCGACCGACCTCGGCGCCAACGCCACCAAGGATCTGGCGGGCGGGCTCAACATCCTGCTGGCCGACGTCTACGCGCTATACATCAAGACCAAGAACTTCCACTGGCACGTCTCGGGCCCGCATTTCCGCGATTATCACCTGCTGCTCGACGAGCAGGCGACGCAGATCGACGCCATGACCGACGTCATCGCCGAGCGGGTGCGCAAGCTTGGCGGCACGACCATCCGCTCGATCGGCCATATCAAGCGGCTGCAGCGCGTGCTCGACAACGACGCCGAGTACGTGACGCCGCACGACATGCTGGCCGAGCTGCGCGACGACAACGTCCAGCTCATCAAGCACATGCGCACGCTCCACGATCTGTGCGACGAGCACGGCGACATCGCCACCGCGAGCCTGATCGAGAACTGGGTCGACGAGACCGAGCAGCGCGTGTGGTTCCTGTTCGAGACCGGCCGGCACACCGACGGCTGAGAGGCTAGGTCGCTCGCCGCACCATGGCCGGCACGAGCTGCTTCAGCGACGTCGCGCCCACCTGCATCATGACGTTGCGTGTCTCCTGGTGGAGGAGGTTCAGGACCTTCTCCACGCCGGACTGGCCGAACGCTCCAAGGCCCCAGAGGTAGGGCCGGCCGATGCAGACGGCGCGGGCGCCGAGCGCCAGGGCCTTGACGATGTCCGTGCCGCGGCGGAAGCCGGAATCGACCATCACCGGAATGCGACCGTCGACCGCCTCGAGAATCTCGGGCAGGGCGTCGATGGTCGACCGGCCGTTGTCCTCGGAGCGACCGCCGTGGTTGGAGACGATGATCGCGTCGAGCCCGTTGTCGACCGCGAGCAGAGCATCCTCGGCGGTCAGCAGGCCTTTCAGCACCAGGCGGGTCTTCACCGTGTCGCGCAGGCGCTTGACGAAGCCCCAGGTCAGGTTGTCGACATGGGTGCCGGTGATGCTGGAGACATCGATGCCGTCGAAGTTCGGCTTGCGCTTCACGAACGACGCGACATTGAAGGCGTGGCAGGCGCTGCACTGCCTCGTGTCGGTGCGCGCCATCCGCCGGAACGTCTCCCACATCTGGAAGGCGATCACGTCGGTGGTGACGACGATCGTCCCGGCGCCGGCCTTCTCCGCCCGGGTCGCCAGCGCCTTGGCGACTTGCCAGTCATTGGTCGGATAAAGCTGGAACCAGACCGGCGCGCCGCGCGCCTCGATCGCATCCTCGATCGACGTCGTGGCGACCGTCGACAGCATCTCGAGATGGTCGCCGCGGCGCGCAGCGCGCGCCACCGCGAGCTCGCCGTCGGGATGGAAGGCGCGGTTGGAGCCGGTCGGTGCGACCACCACCGGGCTGCGGTAGGTGCGGCCGAACAGCTCCATGCCAAGGTCGATCTTCTCGACGTCGATCATGCGGCGCGGCCGCAGCTGGTATTTCAGGAAGCCCTCGCGGTTGGCGCGCAAGGTGACCTCGTCGCCGGTGCCCGTCGTCATGTAGCCGAAATGAGCCGGCGGCACGCTTTCCTTCATCACCGGCTCGAAGTCGAACACGCTCAGCGCCTCGTTGGGCGAGGCGATCAGCTTGTCGACCGTGCGCGGCGCCCAGACGGAAGGATCGGGCAGGCGTTGCTCCTGCGCCAGCGCCTGCATCGGGCCGGCGAGCAGGGGGCTGGCGGCCAGGAACCGCAGCAGGCGCCGGCGGCTCGCGAGGACGCTCATCTCACTGGCGCTCGGCCCATCCGATCATGCGCGCCAGGAAGGCGTCGCAGGCGTCCATCTGGGGGTGGGTGACGAACTCGTTGGGCTGGTGCGCCTGGGCGATGTCGCCCGGGCCGCAGATCACGGTCGGGATGCCATGACCACGGAAGATGCCGGCCTCGGTGCCGTAGGGCACGGCGTAGGTCCGGTTGCCGCCAGTCCATTGCAGCGCCAGCCGGGCAGCGTCCTCGTTCTCCTGCGGCAGCAGGCCGGGCACGAAGGAGCGCCGCCGCAGCGTGATGTCGGCCTCGGGATGGCGGGCCTTCATCTTGGGCAGCAGGAGCTCGGCGATATAAGTCTCGGCGCGACGCTGTACCTCCCACGGGTCATCGCCGGGCAGGGTGCGGTAACCCCAGTTCAAGGTGCATTCGCGCGCCAGGATGTTGGCGGCAGTGCCGCCGGTCACGATGCCGACATTGATTGTGGTGTGGCCGGGCACCGTGTCGATGTCGCTGCGCTTGCGCGTCGCCAGCTCGACCTGCAACTCGTTCAGCCAATGGATGAACTCGCCGGCGAACTGGATGGCGTTGACGCCGAGATGGGTCATCGACGAGTGGGCCTCGAAGCCCTTGAACGTGGCGACGATGCCGCCGCCGGCATTCTGGGCATTGACCACCTGCATCATGGTCGGCTCGCCTACGATCACCGCCTGCGGGCGCGGCACGGCACCGACCAGCTTCTCGGCCAGGGCATGGGCGCCCAGGCAGCCGATCTCCTCGTCGTAGCTGAAGGCGAAGTGCATCGGCACCTTCAGACGCGCGCTTTGGAAAGCCGGCAGGTTGGCCAGGCAGGCAGCGACGAAACCCTTCATGTCGCAAGTGCCGCGGCCGTAGAGCTTGCCGTCGTCCTTGGCCGTCAATTCCCAGGGATCGGTGGTCCAGGGCTGGCCATCGACCGGCACGACGTCGGTATGGCCCGACAGGACGATGCCGCCCTCCACCTCCGGTCCGATCGAGGCGAACAGGTTCGCCTTGGTCCCCTCGGCGTTGGGCACCAGGGTGCTCCTGACGCCGTGCTTGTCGAGGTAGTCCCGGATGTGGTGGATCAGCTCGAGGTTGGAGTTGCGCGAGGTGGTGTCGAACGCCACCAAGCGCTTCAGCATGTCGATGGAACTGGGCAAAGCACTCATCGCGGCACCGTGCCACAGTTCAGGCCCGGCGGCCAAGGGCCTGAAATTCCTAGCAAATTCGACACCGTGTTTGACACCCCGACCGCCCCCGGCTAGAACCGCCGCGCATCCGTCGTGGATAACGACCGCCGGGGTCTTAGCGGGCTGCGGAGAGGTGGCCGAGCGGTCGAAGGCGGCGGTTTGCTAAACCGTTATAGGGAGATAATCCCTATCGTGGGTTCGAATCCCATCCTCTCCGCCATAACTCTGTTAGCCCGTTGATATTGCACGAGAACTAGGCTTCATCGACACTGGAAGCCACGTCGAAGCCCGGGGCGGAGCGCTTGGCGCTTCCGTTGATCGCCCACTTCAGCGCCCTGATCGCCGACCTGGAGCGGCGCGCCGTGGAAGGGCAAGCGCCACCTGCTGCATCTCCCGACAGGTCACGCGCCAACTCGCCGAGCGTCTCCCTGGAGGAACTTCGCGTCATGGCCCCAGAGATTGCCCGTGATCTGATCGCCGCTGACCGCCGGGACCATCTCGTGAACCCGACGTCCCGCCAGCCGTTCCGCCACAGCGGCGCCATACCCCCGAGGGGCCACCACCGAGAGCGGCCGGCCTGGGGCACGCGAGCCGGACCCATGGGCTGAGCCTTCTGTTCCCGCCCCTGCACCCGCTTCGGCGCCACCGGGGCCATGCTGGAAGAAGCCCTGCGGAAAATCCGAGGGCAAGTCACGTCGTGCTCCCAGAGGAAATCACGCGCGGCCTCTCGTTGTTGCAGTTGATATGCATGTGCACAACGATTGCAGTTCCACCAGCGCGGGTGGTAAAGTAACACATCTACTAGGAGCGGGAGGAGCGCCGAGTGACTACGGTAGCAGGAGCCGACCTTGCGCTAGCCAAGATGACTTGCTGTCCAGGAGGCGTGTGCCTTCGCCCGGACAATTGCGCCGCTGAGAGCGGCTACCCATCGCAAAGTCCGAGCGCCGTCCAGGCCGCTCAACTGCTGTTCATCGCGGAGGCCGTGTCCGCCGCCTTGGAGGAAGCTGCCAAGGTCGCGGACCGCTACCTTGAAGATGCCCGCTACATGGGAATGGGTCCGCTCTATCTCGGCGCGAAAGGAGCGGCGAGCGCGATAGGCGCGGCGATCCGGGACCTGAAGCATCAATACAGGGTGCCTCCGGGGAAGCCTACGACGGGCTCTTTGAGGGGACGCTGAGCGGCAGTGCCGCTTGGATCTGTTCGTGGACCGCGACATGATCGATACGACGATGCCCACGGAAATGCTCCTGCGCCTTCACGGAGTTCGAGCGGGACATGATAGTGCAGCGGGTCAGTGCGGGATTGGACCGGGCAAGAGCGCGAGGGGTGACGTTGGGCCCCCGAGGATTGACGAGGGGACGGAGAAGGCTATCCGGAGGGCGGATTGCCAAGGGTGACAAGGGCAAACACAAGATCGCCGCGGAGTTTGGCGTGGGTTCGGGGACGGTGGCGAGGATCAAGGCAGAGATGGCGACAGGTTGACCGGCGCGCGATGCTCATACGTGCGACAATCAATCGGTCATGGTCGTCTTAGCGTTGGGCTAAAGGCGTAAGGTTGAATTTCTGCGACTTGACAAGTCGGCGTCGGGTGTCTGTCTCGCCAAGCGGTCCGCAACCGCGGAGGCAACGATTTTGGCGACGCTCGACCCTTGACCTCGCACCCAATCCCGGCAGTCTGGCGCAAAATACCGAAGAGGAAACGTGCCCCCTATGATCGCGGCGACCCGCGCGAGCGCCTTGCCGATCCTGATCGCCGCTTCGGTGATGATGAGCCTCGCCATGGGCATGCGTCAGTGCCTGGGGCTTTTCCTGCCGCCGATGTCGCAGGCGCTCGGCCTTTCGGCGTCCGACTTCACCTTCGCGATCGCGATTCAGAACATCGTGTGGGGGCTGGCGCAGGCGCCGCTGGGGGCTGTCGCCGATCGCTGGGGATTGCGTCCAGTCATGGTGCTGGGGGCGTTCGCCTATGTCGCCGCGATGGCGATCATGACTGGCGCCAGCGGACTCTGGATGCTGATCCTCGCGCAGACGTTCATCGGCATCGGCATCGCCTGCACCGGATCGTCGCTGGCGATGACGGCGACGGCGCGCGCCGCTTCGCCCGAGCGACGCAGCGTGATCCTTGGCATCGTCGGTGCCTTCTCCTCGGTGGGGACGCTGGTCATCGCGCCCGTCCTGCAGGGGCTGCTGGGCGCATGGAACTGGCGATGGGGAGGCGTGCTGTTCGTGCTGCTGGCCGCGGCGATGGTCCCGGCGGCGCTGATCACCGGCCGCGTCGATCGCCTGGCGCAACCGACCGTGCAGCGTGCCTCAGTCGGCAGCGTGATCGGCGAGGCGCTGCGCAACCGCCGATTCGTCGTCTTGTGCGCCACGCATTTCGTATGCGGGCTTCAGCTCATTTTCGTCAACACGCATCTGCCGAACTATCTGGCGCTGTGCGGACAGGACCCGATGCTCGGCGCCACTGCCCTGGCGATCATCGGTGGCATCAACATCGCCGGCTGCCTGCTGGCGGGCTACCTTGGGCAGCGGCACGCCAAGAACGTCCTGCTGGGGCTGACTTATCTCGCCCGGTCTGCCGTGCTGACGATCTACTTTCTGCTGCCGCCAACCCCTGCCACGACAATCCTCTTCGCCGCGGCGATGGGCATGGTGTGGCTGGGTGTCATCCCGCTGGTGTCGGGCTACGTCGCCGACCTGTTCGGCACCCGCAACATGGCGACGCTGCTGGGCGTCTCGTTCGTCATCCATCAGATGGGCTCGGTGGTCGGGGCCTGGGGCGGCGGCATGATCGTCGACATGTTCGGCAACTACGACCTTGCTTGGCGGATCGGCGTATCGATCGGCATCGTGGCGGGGATCGTGCAGATCGTGTTCGGTGGCCCCGCCCGCACGCCTTGGAGTGCGCGGCCGGCCGCCGCCGCGGGATGAGCCCGCGCCGGAGACGGCGTCGTCTTCAAGGAGCTGCCGGCACGCCGACGGCGACAAATTCCTCGGGAACGCTGCGGCTGCGGCCGACGGGAAACACGATGCACTGGCGTCCGTCGATCTGGCAGGTCATCGGAGAGCCGCTGGCGTTGCTGCCCACCGGGATCCCGGCCAGCAGTTCGCCCGTCGCCTTGTCGTAGGTAGGTGCTTCCGTAGCCGGCCGATGACGGCAGTGCATTCTCGATCACGCCGGTCTGAACAACGAGGAGCCGGGACAGGGTGACCAGAGCCTATCCCTTCGTATAGGGATTGCCGGGACGGCAATATCGTCGACGCCACCAGCGCCAGGTTGGCCGAGCGTTCGGCAGTGTAGGTGCGATCGAGCGATCACTCCATCCGCGGCGGCGCGGGAATTGCTTGCCTTACGACCATCCCCACGGCTGGTTTTGGGTCTGCGGGGCAAAGATATAGCGGAAAGAGGTGACGCCTTGTTTCGCGTGGCTTGGGCTCGCCCAGCCGACCCCGAGTGAGCTGATCGGACCTTGGGTGATGGTTTGAGTGCTCTCTTTGTAGTGCACGCCTTCGCCGCCGTACCAACCCCATTCGCAGATCTTGACCCGTGCGCTCGAGCCGGTGGCCGTCCATTCTTCGATCAGTCCGACATGCTCGTACGGAGCCTGGGCGCAATGCGTGACGATGGCATCGCCCTGCCGGACGTCGTTTATGCTCGTCCGACGGCGAGCGGGTGCCGCATAAACCGAGATATGGGCATCGGGGTCGGCGCCATAGAAATTGCCGACCAGGCAGTTGCAATCCAGCGTCATGAAATCTCGAGCGTACTCCTGCACGGTCATCCGCGCGGGCAGCCTTCCGTTGACGTCGCGCGCGGAGCCGATGCGGCCCAGGGCGAGCGCCAACCGCAGGGCATCGGTGATCTCGTCGGGGCTGCCTTTGCCGACGTAGGCGCGCACGAGACTCTCCGCATAGAACTCCTCGAGGTGCGGGATCTGTGCAAGCGGCTTCTCGGCAAAGTAGAACGAGGGGCCGCACGGCGTGTGGGCGTTGCCGTGATGCGCCTTGCGCAGCGCTTCGCGGAACGCCGCGTACTCCTGCTGGACGGCGCCGCCGGCACCGGACTTGCCGTTGCGGAAGTTCCAGCCCGACCCGTAGCCGGTGAGCCCGCAGCTCAGCTGCAGGCCGTCCAATGGGCTGGGAATGGTGAGATAGGTGTAGCGATCGAGATACTGCTTCGGCGTCATTTCCGGACCTCCAGGGAAGGGGAACAGCTGCCAACGCTCGCGCGCCTAGGCAAATCCATGGCGCGACAATCTGGAAAAGAAACGGCCGATTGGTGAGATGATTGTGTCGGCGGCGGGATGGCGCCAGCCGAAGGAAACGCCTAGGCTCTGCCCATTGGCACCGGCCCGCCATGCATCAGAAGTTCCGTTCCAGGAATGCGGGCCGCGGCGTCAGGGAGGAAACAGACTATGATTCGCATCGCTTTGCCGTGCCTGCGTTTTGTGGTTTTCGCGCTCTTGCTCGTCGCACCCTTCGCCGGTGCCTCGGCCCAGAAGCAGGGCGGCATCCTGCGCATCACCCATCGCGATAGCCCCGCCAGCATGTCGATCCACGAGGAAGGCACGATCTCCGTCGTGCTGCCGATGATGGGCGTATTCAACAACCTGGTCATGTTCGATCCGGCCAAGAAGCAGAACAGCCTCGACGACATCGTGCCCGAGCTCGCCGAGAAGTGGGCTTGGAGCGAGGACGGCAAGACGCTGACCTTCACATTGCGCAAGGGCGTGAAGTGGCACGACGGCAAGCCGTTCACGGCTGCCGACGTGAAATGCACCATCGATCTCCTGCAGGGCAACGCACCGGAGAACTTCAAGGTCAACTTTCGCAAAGGCTGGTACGCCAACATCGAGAGCGTGACCGCCAACGGCGAGAGCGAGGCCGTCCTGAAGCTGAAGGCGCCGCAGCCCGCGCTGCTCGGCCTGCTCGCCTCGGGCTTCTCGCCGATCTATCCCTGCCACGTCTCACCGCGCGAGATGCGCCAGACGCCAGTCGGCACCGGGCCGTTCAAGTTCGTCGAGTACAAGCCCAACCAGACCATCAAGGTCACGCGCAATGCGAGCTACTGGAAGCCGGGCAAGCCCTACCTCGACGGCGTCGAGTACACCATCATCCCCAATCGCTCGACGGCGATCCTGGCCTTCCAGTCGAACAAGTTCGACATGATCTTCCCGTTCGAGGTCACCGTTCCTCTGGTCGGCGACATCAAGGCCAACCGGCCGGACGCGATCTGCGAGACCGCGCCGATGAATGTCGCCGCAAACATCCTGATGAACCCCAATCCGCCATTCGACGACATCGAGGTCCGCCGTGCCGTCGCCATGGCGCTCGACCGCAAGGCGTTCCGGGACATCATGACCTCGGGCACCGGCGATGCCGGCGGCGCCATGCAGCCCCTGCCGGAGGGCCGCTGGGGCCTGCCGACGGAGATCCTGCGCGAGCTGCCGGGCTACAGCCCCGACATCGCCAGGAGCCGCGAGAAGGCGCGTGCGGTCATGGCGGCCAAGGGGTACGGACCCAACAAGCCGCTGAAGCTCAAGGTCTCGACCCGCAACCTGCCGACTTACCGCGACGCGTCGGTTCTCCTGATCAGCCAGCTCAAGGAGATCTATATCGACGGCGAACTGGCGTTGGTGGATACGGCGCAGTGGGTGCCCAAGCTGATCCGCCGCGACTACGTGATCGCCGTCAGCCAGGTCGGCAACGGCGTCGACGACCCCGACCAGAACTATTTCGAGAACTACGTCTGCGGCTCGCGCACCTACATGGACTACTGCAACAAGGAGGTCGATGCGATGGTCACCGCGCAGTCGGCCGAGCGCGACCCGGAGAAGCGCAAGAAGATCGCCTGGGAGATCGACAAGAAGCTCACCAACGAGGCCGTCCGGCCGATGCTCTACTACATGTACGGCGCCACTTGCTGGCAGCCCGGCCTCAAGGGAATCAACATCCAGGTCAACAGCATCTACAACAATTGGCGCCTCGACGACGTCTGGCTGGAGTAGCTGACGCCTCAGGCACTCCCGGTCATGATGGCTTCCTGGTCCTCGGGCGAATAGAAGAAGTCGCCCGGGCGAAAGTCGGAGCCATGGCCGAGATCGCCCAGAAGGCGCCGCTGACGCGGCGTGCACCGGTCGAACAGCGGCGCGTAGGGCGAGCCGAAATCATAGGCGCGCATGAACATCTGGCAGTAGTTGTAGAGGATCGTCTTGCGCCCCTTGCCGGAATGGTTGGGCGAGGGGCCGTGCCAGAGCGCGTGCGGGAATACATAGGCATCGCCCGCCTTGCCGAGCAGCGGCACGGCACCGGGCATGTGCGGATGGGGAACGCGCTCGGCCCGCTCGGGAAACGGCCGCATGTGGCTGCCCGGGAAAACCGTGAAGTTGCCGCTGTCGGGGCCGGTCACGTCGGTCAGCAAATACATCACTTTCACAGCGAGTGGACGGCTGCTTTCGGTGACGCGGATGCTCTTCTGCGCCTGGCCGCCGTCCGTATGGATGTAGCCGGGAAACGTGTCGGTCGATGCGCGCACGATCGCCTGGCTCATCGAGAACTGGATGTAGGGGCCCATCAGATCGAGGATCAGGTCGAAGATCCGCGGCCGATCGATCAGGTCGATGAACGCCTGGTGGTAAGGCAGCAGGTCGCGGCGATCCATGAAGCCGTCGGGATTGGGGTCGGCATGGTCGGCCCACGCGTAGTGGCCGCGCGGCAGCTTGCCAGGCGCCGGTTCGTAGCCGGGCTGCAGGCGCACCTTGTCGAGGAGTTCTGAGAAGAAAGCCACTTCGGCCGACGTCAAGGCGCCTTCGACCTGCAGATAGCCGTCGACGGCCCACTGCTCGCGCTGCGTCTCGGTCAGGGCGCGGGTGGTGTTGGCCAGCATGACTTCCTCCTGCTACAGGCAACGATAAGGGAAACGTATCGTACCGTGCACGCGGTCCGGTGTCGGCAATTCGCTATCGCTTGGCGGCACGAACCGTCGGGAAGCAGTGTAGCGTAACACGAACGATACACTCCCTTGACTTGAGCGATACCTTGGAGAAACCAAGAGCGGGTACAACAGCACAGCGCGCGAGACAGTTCTCGTGCCTGTCGTAAGACCGAGGAGTGAAGCAAAATGTTCAATCGCCTTCTTGTAGCTGGCGCTGTCGCGGCGACCGCTGCTTTCGCGGCCATGCCGGTCCAAAGCCAATCCGGCGCGAACGTCGGCTCGCTGAGCTGCACCGTTGCCGGCGGCGTTGGATTCGTCTTCGGCTCCTCCAAGGAGCTGAACTGCCTGTTCACACGGACCAATGGCACGGCCGAGCGCTACACCGGGTCGATCAAGAAGTTTGGCGTCGACATCGGGTTCACGAAGGAAGCGCACATGGTGTGGCTGGTGTTCGCGCCTGGGAACATCGCTCCCGGTGCGCTGGCCGGGTCATACGGTGGCGCCACGGCGTCTGGCACGGTTGGTGTTGGCGCCGGGGCGAACGTGCTTCTTGGCGGCAGCAACAAGCAGGTAACGCTGCAGCCGGTTAGCGTCGAAGGCAGCGTCGGCTTGAACGTTGCGGCCGGGATCGGCGCCGTGGATCTGAACTACGTGAAGTAAAGGGCGCAAGGAGAAGCGGCGTCGGAGCGAAGGCCTCCTCAGGCCTGTGCGCCGACGCCGCCTCTCTCCATGCCAGTGGGCCGTCGCTCCTGGCCGAGCCTGTGCTCCATGCGCACAGGCGGCGGAACAGCCGCCGTGGAAGCAGGGCATGCCAGCAGGCATCGCCGTTACTTCCTGCAGGAGCCGGAAACCCGGCGCTTAATCCTGGCTGGTCAGCCGTGAGTGGCGATCAGCACATCGGCGTTCTTGAGGCCCGTCAGGACCGTCTTTGCGCTGTCGGTCACTTCATGCAGCAGCGCCGTCGCCTCTATCGTGTCTATGTCCCCCGCCCATTGCGTGTTGTGCGCCTGCTGCTGGTGGACGTACTCCAGCCCGACCGCCACCTTGCCCATCAGCGTGGTGATGTCATGGCCGGCCGCCGTGTCCTGTGTGCCACTCATGATGTTGATCAGAACGGAGCCTACGAACTGGCCCGCCGCCAAAGTCGCTTTGACCTGGCCCGTCCAGTAGGCGAGCCCGGCGGCGTCCGAGCCGCGGTTGAACAGGTTATTGTAGACCGATTCGATGAAGCTGCTGATCTGTGGGTCGCTCGCCCCGAAGGGATTGACCAGGAACGGATAGAGAGCCTTGGCCTCTGCGCTGACGCCGAACGCGCTCGCGATATTGGCGAACAAGGCAGCTGCGCCCTGCGTCGGCAAGTGCACATTGAACTCGTTGACCCAGAACGCGAAGCCGTCCTTGTCGGCAGCCCGGCCGAAGAAGGCGGCATAGGTCGAGGCGATCTGCTGCTCGGCGTTGAGCCCCAGGAGGTTGAGCGTCGTGATCGTGCCGACCAGCTCCGGCACCACGTAGATCAATGCCTGGCCGTTGCTCGAAGTGGCGCCGTTGCCGGCGGAATAGGTGAAGCTGTCGATGCCGGCGAAGCCGGCCGTCGGGGTGTAGTTGAAGCTTCCGTCATTGGCGAGTTGCAGCGCGCCGTGGCTTGGTCCCGTAAGCAGCGTGGCGGTCGTCGCGTGGATATCGTTCGCGAGGACCGTCGCTTCGGCTCCCCCGCTGAGTGAATGGTTCTGCGCCACGATATAGGCATCGGCATGCGAAGAGACGGCTGTGCTGCCCAGCGACGTGGCGACGAACTGCGCCATCAGATCGTGCAGCTTCGACGTTGCGTGAATAGCGTCGAAAAAGGCCGTCTGGTCGGACGGAGCGGCGGCGGGGTTGGGGCTCACCTGGAAGGTCACGCCGAGCAGTTCGGGTTGGGCGAAGTTCTGGAAGCCGAACGCTGCGGGATTTGCACTGATCTGCGCCGTGAACGCTGCAAGATCGACCACGCGGACATCGTGGCCCTCCGAGATCAACTGCGCCGCATCGGCTTGGATTCCTTGATTGATGTTGGCGACGGCCGCATCGCCTATTGCCTGGAGATTGGCCGCAAGCGCTTTGCCAGATGGAAAAAAACTGACCGCCGGAAGGGTCACGAAAATGACGGTGCCGATTCCCTGATTGAAGGCAGTGTGGGCGGCGGCGAGGTCGGCCTGAATTATTCCCGTAACCACTTGTGTCGCAGCAGCAATCGCGGCCTGCGGATTGTTCGGGTCGGCAGACCCGGCGAGTGCTTGCAGGTCGTTGAGCCCCATCATGACCATCAGGGCCGAATGCGCCGACGGGTGGCTTGCCGTCGTCGCCGCGACGAAGTCGGCCATCTGGCCGGCGAGATTGATGTTCTTGTTCAATATCGCATTGATCTGCGCTTGTTGGGCGGGCGGGAGCAACGCAATCGCGGCCAGCGCCTGTGCCGGAATGGCGGGAGCGGCGACAGCTCCGAACGTCAGCGTGCCGAGTGCTTCAGCGCCGCCAAAGGCAAAATTGAAGAGTTTCGCACCGAGCAGTTCCGCCGTGAATTCGGCCATCACTGGCCCATCGGAAAACTTGCCCGAATAAGGGATGATCGGAAGGGGGTGCAGCCCTTGGGTGTTGATGCCGTCGGCCGTGGCAAGCGATAGCAGCTGGTCGCTGAGTTGGAATATTCCCCCATTGTCGGACAGGCTGTCGCCGACGACATAGAGCTGATCGAACGCCATAGTCCTTTGCTCCTTCGTTTGCGGGTCCCCGTGGGTCGAGGATTGCACGCATGCCCGTCCCGATCAACGCCAGCTGGCGTATCGTCAATCAAGTCTGAACGGCGGCGGGGCCACGCTGCGTCAGTGCGGCGGCGGAGCGCCGGCCTCTGTCCGTCAGAGACGCGACGACGTCGGTGCCGGCACACCAGGCCGGCGCTGGCGTCGACATACGGACAATTGCAACCATGGTATGCTGCTCCGGCAGTTCTGCGTGAGGACACCGATGGCAAGCGACGCCGCTCCGACCGAGTCGTCCCGGGCAATCGCGGACGAGCCGACGCCGCCGGGCAAGCCGGCAGACGTGCCACCGCCGCCGACCTCTCCGAGCAAGCCGCCCCAAACGGCCTTCTCGATCATGGAAACTGTGTCGAGATGGTTGGAGCAGATCCGAAAATTCACAGTGTCTGTCGCCGTGGTGTTCGGCGTCACTGTGGTGGCGATCCTGGTGGTCCGCGAGGTCACCAAGGAGGGTATGATCGTCGAACCGGTGGTCGTGCAGCTGCCCGACATCAAGTCGGCGCCTACCGCCGATCTCGCGGCACAACAGATTGCCGCCGCTCTAAATCGCATCCAGAGCGCCGGCGTCGTCGAATGGCAGCGGCTCTACATCGACCAGTCGACCAATCCGATCGACCTGCAAGTCCCGGGAGCGCCGCTCACCCTGCGGGCCAGCATCCGCGAGGTCGCGGCATTGTTCGGCGTCACCCGGCCGACCATAAGGGCGTCGCTCGCTCTGCGGCGGCAACCCGCCGGCTACCTGGGATCGGTCAGCCTCGTCGGTCAGCCGGGAGCACGGATGACCTGCGAAGCGGCTGACACGCTGTCCGGGATCGACGAGGTGCTCGAATGCCTCGCTCTCAGCGTCATGACCCTGAGGGATCCCAAGGTCGCGGCACTCTACGTCTTCCGCGCCGAGGAGAAGGCCTGCAACAACCTCGACACCGCGCAAGCCCCAGACGCCACAACGATCGCGCATGAGGAGCGGCGCATCCAGAATCGACGCGAGCGCTGCTCCTTCGCGAGGACGCAGGCGCTGATCGCTCGCACACTGGAAGGCGGCCAGGCGGAGGACCTGCCTTGGGTGCCGTACGTCTTCGGGCTGGTTCATCTCGCGCGTGCCGCGGCGCTTGCCGGCATCGACCGCTCGCAACAGCTCGGTGAGCTCGATCAGGCGATCGGACGCTTCAGCGATACGCTCGGTCGGATGCCGGACTCGCCGACCGCTCTCGCCATCCTGATCGATGCCTATATTCGCAAGGGCGTCTCGATTCACGAGACCACGGCCGGGCTCCCATGGACGGAGGATCGGGCGTCGACCCTGCAGTGGCAGCTCTATCTCGCCGAATCGACCTTCGCCCAGGCGGTCGAGAAGCTGCGCGAGATGCCGCAGCGTCGGGACCGCGCGCTCGACGCCCTTGTGCGTCGGCTCGAAGGTCATCTGATCTATCGGCAATGGATGCTGATGGCGCATCGTCGCACGCGGTCGACCATGGTCACGCTGGCGGTCGGCCAGCCGGCCGAGATGGAGATGCTGACCGATGCCGCCAAGCGCTACGACACTGCCGCCACCAACGGCCCGCAATCAGCGGGGATGTTCGTCGAATGGGGCAACGTCCTGCGCGCCAAGGGTGAATTCGATGGTGCCGTCGAAAAGTATCTGCGAGCGGCCGACCTGACGCCGGGCGATTCGGGACCGCGACTCAACATCGCCGTGTCATATCTCGACAGGGTCGTCTATGGGCCGCGCCCGGCTGTCCGGCTGCATCTTCTGGTCGCTCTCGGCGCCGCGTCCGATTATCTGTCCTGGGCGTCAGATGGTGGCCCTTATCCCACTTTCATCTCGAGAATCGAACGCGCGGTCGCCAAGTCCGAGCGGCCCGAGGATGTCGATGAGTTCAAGACGTGCATGACCAACGGGCTGGGCTCCGTCGGCACGTCGGGCGAGCCGGAGGTCGAGCACTGGAAGGCGGCGGCAACGGTGAAGGCCTGCATCGACAAGGCGATCGACCAGGTCAATAGCCGCGTCGTCGCCGCGCCGCGCGCCTCAGTGGCGCCGGCCAAGGTCCGATGAAGCGGCGGCGAGCGCCGCGTCGCCGGCGATCCACTGGCCATTCATCGTGCAGGCGGGAAGGGCCAGCTGGATCAGAGATTCGGCATGCGCCTCGGGCGGTGTCTGGCGGGCCGGCTCCTCGCCCGGAAAGGCTTGGCTGCGCATCGCCGTGCGCATCGGTCCGGGATTGAACAGGTTGACGCGCACCGCCGTGTGCGCGACCTCGGCGGCATAGATGCCGACCAGCATCTCGAGGGCGGCCTTGCTGGCAGCGTAGGCACCCCAGTAGGGCACGGCGCGGCGCGTTATGCCCGAGGTCACGAAGATGGCGCGGCCGGCGTCGGAGCGGCGCAGCAGCGGATCGAGCGAGCGGATCAGGCGCCAGTTGGCGGTCAGGTTGACCGCGATCACCTGCTCGAAGGTCTGCGGCTCGATGTGGCCGACCGGCGACAGGGTGCCGAGGATGGCGGCATTGCCCAGCAGCACGTCGAGGCGACCGAAGCGCTCGTAGAGCGCGGCGCCCAGGCGATCGATGCCCGGACCGTCGGTTACGTCGAGCGGCACGAGCGTCGCCGAACCACCGGCCTCCTTGATCTTGTCGTCCAGCGCTTCGAGGCCGCCGACCGTCCGCGCGACCAGGACGCAATGGGCGCCTTCAGCGGCAAATGCCAGCGCCGTCGCGGCCCCGAGGCCGCGCGAGGCGCCCGTGACAAGAACGATGCGACCGGCCAGCCGGCCGGCACTGCCGTTGGGCATGGGCGGCCTCAGGCCGATTCGACGAGGAGGGAGAGCTGGCGATCCTCGACGCCCAGCACGTCGTCCAAGGCGATCGGATAGTCGCCGGTGAAGCAGGCATCGCAGAAGGTCGGGTTGGCTGGATCGCGTCCCGGCAGGCCCATCGCCCGGTAGAGACCGTCGATCGACAGGAAGGCGAGCGAGTCGACGCCGATGAATTTCGCCATGCCGGCGACGTCGTAGCGCGAGGCCAGCAGCTTTTCCCGTTCTGGTGTGTCGATGCCGTAGAAGCAGGGGTCGGTGGTCGGCGGGGCGGCGATCCGCATGTGGACCTCGCGGGCGCCGGCATGGCGCACCATCTCGACGATCTTCATCGAGGTCGTGCCGCGCACGATCGAATCGTCGACCAGGATCACGCGCTTGCCCTCGATATGGGCGCGATTGGCATTGTGCTTCAGGCGCACGCCCAGATGGCGGATATTCTCGGCCGGCTCGATGAAGGTGCGC
This sequence comes from Reyranellaceae bacterium, assembly GCA_046349295.1. Classification (GTDB taxonomy): domain Bacteria; phylum Pseudomonadota; class Alphaproteobacteria; order Reyranellales; family Reyranellaceae; genus Reyranella. The sequence continues at coordinate 546,336 of JAXMCP010000009.1, read as the reverse complement.
CCGACATAGTGATTGCGGATGATGCCGAGCTCGAAGGGCAGGCCCGACTGCCTGGCATAGCCGATCGCCGACGGCACGCCAGAATCCGGCACCGGCACGACCACGTCGGCAGGCACGGGGCTTTCCCTGGCGAGCTCCATGCCGATCCGCTTGCGCACGTCGTAGACTCCGACGCCTTCGACCCGCGAATCGGGCCGCGCGAAGTAGATGTGCTCGAAGACGCAGAAGCGCCGCTTCTCCTTGGTGAACGGCTTGATCGAGCGCAAGCCAGTGCCGTCGACGATCACGATCTCGCCCGGCTCGACATCGCGCACGAAGCGGGCGCCGATGATGTCCAACGCGCAGGTCTCGGAGGTGAGGATCCAGGCATCGTCCAGCCGGCCGATCACCAGCGGCCGCACGCCCTTCGGGTCGCGCACGCCGAGCAGCGCCTCGTTGGTGAGCAGGAGAAGCGAGTAGGCGCCCTTGACCCGGCCCAGGGCGTCGATCAGCCGATCGACCACGGTCGAATAGTTCGAGCGCGCGATCAGATGGTTGATGACTTCCGTGTCGGTGGTCGACTGGAACAGGCAGCCCATCCGCACCAGCTCCTTGCGCAGCAGGTAGGCATTGGTGAGGTTGCCGTTGTGGGCCAGCGCCAAGCCACCGAAATCGAAATCGGCAAAAATGGGCTGGATGTTGCGATCCGACGAGCCGCCGGTCGTGGCGTAGCGATTGTGGCCGATCGCCGCGTAGCCGTTCAGCTTCGCGATGGTCGATTGGTCGCCGAAAATATCGCCGACCAGGCCGGCGGCCCGGTGATTGTGGAAATGCCGGCCATCGAAAGTGACGATGCCCGAGGCTTCCTGGCCACGGTGTTGCAGGGCGTGCAGGCCGAGCGCGGTGTGGGCGGCGGCATCGGACGTCCCGTAGATGCCGAACAACGCACACTCCTCGTGAAACTTGTCGAGGTCGTGGTCTAGGCGTTGGGGGACACTGGACACGGCGGGGTTATAACTGGTGTCCGCCGGTTGCGCCATCAAGGATAAGTCACTGCGGTTTAGTGTCCTTGTCCTTCGTCTCGGGCTCGGTCGGCGCCGCCGGGGAGGGCACGGACATCATGCCGCCCTCGCGTCCCTGCAGGCGGGTTCGGAAGCCGGGCGGCAGGTATGGTTCCACGAAGGCGGCCATCTCCTTGATCATCGGGAAGGTGGCGCCGCCTTCGACCGCCGGCGGGAGCTGGCGCGGTCCGAGATAGCCGTAGAACAGGAATGCCACCCCGAGCGCCACCCAGGCGCACAGCACACCGAAGCCGGCGCCCAGGATGCGGTCCGGCTTGCCCAGCGGGCTCGCCCGGACGGCGCGCGAAAGCGCGTTGGTCGCCATCACGAGGACGATCAGGGCGGCAACGAAAACCGCCAGCATGGAGACGAAATAGGCGAGCTCGGTGCTGCCGACGAGCTTCTCGACCTCCGGCTGGACAAGCTTGGCGTAGTTGAGAGCGACCCAGCCCGCGGCAATCCACGACGCGATGAACAGGACGGAATGGGCAAAGCCACTCGACATGCCGATCAAGGCGCCAAAAACCGCGACGGCGGCGACGGCCACGTCGAAAACGGTGATCCCTAGCTTCTCCATCGTCTCCGTACGCTCCGAGACCTAATTGCGCCGCCGATCAGCCAAGCCTTCGCGTTCCGGACGCCCGCGGCGCCGGTCGGCCGATTGGAAACGCGCCACAAGGTCCGATAGATGGTCGATTTCGTCAATGGTGATGCCCTCCGGTGGGCGCGGCGCGGCACCCGAGCCTCCTCGGGCGCGCGGCACGAGAGCGCTGCGGAAACCGAGCTTGGCGGCTTCGCGCAGTCGCGCTTCGCGCTGTCCCACGGGGCGGACCTCGCCGCCCAGGCCGATCTCGCCGAACACGACCATGTCGGCCGGCACCGGCTCATCGGCGAGCGATGAAACCACCGACGCGGCGACGGCAAGGTCGGCCGCCGGCTCACTGATTCGCAGACCGCCTGCAACGTTGAGGTAGACGTCGTTGGGGCCAACCGCGGCATCGCACCGCGCCTCGAGCACAGCCAGCACCATGGCGAGCCGGTTGGAGTCCCAGCCGACCACGGCGTGACGCGGCGTGCCGAAGGACGTAGGGGCGACGAGGGCCTGGATCTCGACCAGGAGCGGGCGCGTGCCTTCGATGCCGGCAAAGACGCAGGCGCCGGAAACCTGGCCGCGCCGCTCGCCGAGGAAGAGGGCCGACGGGTTGGCGACATCGGCGAGGCCGCGATCGGACATCTCGAACACGCCGATCTCGTCGGTCGGGCCGAAGCGGTTCTTGACCGTGCGCAGGATGCGGAACTGATGGCCGCGCTCGCCCTCGAAATAGAGCACCGTGTCGACCATGTGCTCGAGCACGCGCGGGCCGGCGATGGCTCCGTCCTTGGTGACGTGACCGACCAGCAGCACGGCAATGCCGCGGCGCTTGGCGAGCTCGACCAGCGCCTGCGCCGAGGCACGCACCTGGGTCACGGTGCCCGGGGTGCTGTCGACCGTGTCGAGCCACATGGTCTGAATCGAATCGATCACCGCGACCTTGGGCGCATCGGGCCGTTCCAGGGATGCCACGATATCGCGCACCGAGGTCGCCGCGGTGAGCTGGACGGGGGCGTCGCTCACCCCCAGGCGCTCGCCGCGCAGGCGTACCTGGTCGAGCGCCTCCTCGCCGGAGATGTAGGCGCAGGCCGTGTGCTGGCGTGCCAGGGCGGCCGCGACCTGCAGCAACAGGGTCGATTTGCCGATGCCCGGATCGCCGCCGATCAACAGCGCCGAGCCGACCACCAGGCCGCCGCCGCACACCCGGTCGAACTCGGCGATGCCGCTGCGGTAGCGCGGCGGCTGCGGGGTCGAACCCTTGAGGCTGGCGAAGTCGAGCAGCCGGCCCCTGCCGGCGCGCGCCAATCCACCGCCAGCCGGACCCGGCGCCGCGGAGGCTTCTTCGGCGATGGTATTCCACTCGCCACACGACTCGCAGCGGCCGCTCCACTTGCTGGTGATGGCGCCGCACGACTGGCAGGCAAAGCGCTTGAGCGGGCGGGCCATCAGAGCACCGTTCTCCTCCCCAGCTTGCTGGGGAGGTGTCGCCGTCTTACGGCGACCGAGGGGCCATGAGCGACACACGTATGGGTGATCAGGCGTCTTTGCCGGCCAAACCGATCCTGTCGAAAAGACATAGCCGAGCGCTTCGACTGAGGCTCTTGACCCCTCCGCCCCCGGCGGGGGCACCTCCCCGCGCTTCGCGCAGGGAGGAACTCGAGGTTCCTCCTCACAGCTTCCGCACCTGCATCCGGATCGGACCTTCGGCGCGGCCGTGGATGAACTGGTCGACGCGTGGATCGCCCGACCGGTCGATCTCGCCGACCGGGCCCTGCCAGATCAGGCGGCCCTCGTGCAGCATGGCGATACGATGACCGATCTTGCGGGCCGACGCCATGTCGTGGGTGATCGACACCGCAGTCGCGCCGAGATCGCTCACGCACTTCACGATCAGGTCGTTGATGACGTCGGCCATGATCGGGTCGAGGCCGGTGGTCGGCTCGTCGAAGAAGATGATCTCGGGCTCGCGGGCGATGGCGCGTGCCAGTGCGACGCGCTTTTGCATGCCGCCGCTCAACTCGGACGGGAACAGCTCGGCGATGTCCGGGCCGAGCCCGACCGCGCCAAGCTTGGCCATCGCCACGTCGCGCGCCCGCTGGGGCGCCATGCCGTCGCTCTGGATCGGGCCGAAGGCGACGTTTTCCCAGACCCGCAGTGAATCGAACAGCGCACCGCCTTGGAACAGCATGCCGAACTTGCGCATGACTCGTTCGCGTTCGCGGTTGCTGAAGCCCGAAGTCTCCTCGTCGTCGACCTTGATCGAGCCGGAATCGGGCTGCATCAGGCCCAGGATGCATTTCAGCAGCACCGATTTGCCGGTGCCCGAGCCGCCGATCACGACCACCGATTCGCGCGCCGCGACGGCGAGGTCGATGCCCTGCAGGACTTTCTTCGCGCCGAACGCCTTGGTGACGCCGCGCAGCAGGATCTTTGCCGGACCGGTCACAGCGCGAAGAACGCTTCGGTGATGAAGTAGTTGAAGGTCAGGATCAGGATCGACGCCGAGACCACCGCGTTGGTGGTCGCCATGCCGACGCCCTGCGCGCCGCCGCGCGAGGTGTAGCCGTGGTAGCAACCCATCAGGGTGATCAGGAAGCCGAACACCGCGGCCTTCACCAGGCCGGAGAACACGTCCTGGAATTCCAGGAAGTCGAGGGTGTTGCGCAGGTAGGCGACGTCGTTGAAGTCGAGCTTGTAGACGCCGACCAGGAAGCCACCGAGCACGCCGATGATGTCGGCGACCAGCACCAGGATGGGGAGCGTGATGATGCCGGCGATCAGGCGCGGCACCACCAGGTAGCGGAACGGATCGGTCGACAGCGTGGTCAGCGCGTCGATCTGCTCGGTGACGCGCATGGTGCCGATCTCGGCCGCCATCGCCGCCCCGACGCGGCCGGCCACCATGAGGCCAGCCAGCACCGGGCCGAGCTCGCGGGTCAGCGATACCACCACGACGTTGGGGATGGCGCTCTCGGCCGAGAAGCGGGCGAAGCCGGTGTAGCTCTGCAGCGCCAGCACCATGCCGGTGAAGATCGCCGTCAGGCCGACCACCGGCAGCGAGTAGTAGCCGATCTCCATGACCTGCCGCAGGATCTGGCGATAGTACCAGGGCGGTCGCACGCCTTGGCGAACGGCGTGGAAGGCGAAAGACGTGACCGCACCGGTCGCCGTCAGGAAGGCGAGCGTCATGCGGCCGAGCAGGGTCACGATCGGCAGGGTCACAGGGCGGGCTCCGGGCGATCGATATAGAGGCGTGCGTAGCGCCGGCCAAGCGCCGTCATGACTTCGTAGGCATTGGTGCGGGCGTGATCGGCGAGATCCTCGGCCGTCACATGGCTGCCCAGCACCTCGACGGTGGCGCCGTGGTGGCAGTCCGCTTCCGGCACCTCGGTCACGTCGATCGTCACGAGGTCCATCGAGATGCGTCCAATCACCGGCACACGATGACCGGCCAGGTAGACGTGCGTTCGATGAATGAGGGTACGGAAGTATCCGTCGGCATATCCAAGGGCGATCGTGGCGATGCGGCTCGGCCGGGCGGAACGCCAAGCGCCACCGTATCCAACGGTCTGAAAAGCGTCAATTCGACGGGTCTGCAGGATGCGTGCATGCAGCGTCACGACCGGCAGCATGGGGTTGGGCTCGCCGGGCAGGGGATTGATGCCATAGAGGGCCGCCCCCGGCCGCAGCAGATCGAAATGATAGTCGGGCCCGAGAAAAACGCCCGAGGAATTGGCGAGCGACGCGGGCGCACCCGGCATGGCCCGGACGAAAGCCCGGAAGCGCGAGAGCTGCTCGCCGTTGACCGGGTTGGCTTGCTCCTCCGATGCGACCAGATGGCTCATCAGGAGGGCGAGCCGGAGCCCGCGCAGGCGGCCGCGCTCATTGATCAGGACCTGCGCCTCCTCGGGCGAGAAACCCAGGCGGTGCATGCCGGTGTCGATGTGGATGATCGCATCGAGCGGCCGGTTGAAGCGCTGCGCCGTGGCACGCCAGGCGTTGAGCTGGCCCAGATGATTGAGCGCCGGGGTCAGCCGATTCTCGACGAAGTCGGCCTCGGTTCCAGGCAGCAGGCCATTGAGAACACAGATCGGATGGTCGGGCACCACGGCGCGCAGCGCGATGCCCTCGTCGAGATGGGCGACGAAGAACTGGCGGCAGCCCTCCGCCGCCAGGCGCGGCCCCACCTTCGCCGCGCCTGTTCCGTAGGCGTCGGCCTTGAGCACGGCGGCGCAGTCGACCAGACGGCCCTCGGCTCGGCCGGCATCGCGCAGGCCGCGCCAATTGGCGGCAATCGCGCCGAGGTCGATCGTCAGGATCGCGCCCGCCCGTCGCGTCGGGTCGTCGTCGAGGGCGGCCATTCTCCGAGCCTAGAACGCCGGACCGTGCGGCCGCTCCTCGTCGGCCGGCAGGTTGTCGAACTTCGTGATCGAGCCTTCGAACGCCAGGCGCACGATGCCTGTGGGGCCGTGACGCTGCTTGGCCACGATCACCTCGGCCTTTCCGTAGGTCTGCTCGCAGCGCTGCCGCCACGCGTCGTGGCGCTCGTTGAAGCGCTGGTCGTTCTCCTCGGCGCGGCGCGTCGGCTCGGAGCGCGTGAGATAATACTCCTCGCGATAGACGAACATGACGACGTCGGCGTCCTGCTCGATCGAGCCAGATTCGCGCAGGTCGGAGAGCTGGGGCCGCTTGTCCTCGCGCTGCTCGACCGCGCGGCTGAGCTGTGACAGCGCCAGCACCGGGACATCGAGCTCCTTGGCAAGCGTCTTGAGGCCGCGGGTGATCTCGGAAATCTCCTGCACGCGGTTTTCCTGGCGCGACCGGCCGGAGGGGTTGAGAAGCTGCAGGTAGTCGACGACGAGCAGGCCCAGCCCTCTGGTCCTCTTCAGGCGTCGCGCGCGGGTGCGCAGCGCGGCGATCGACAGGGCAGGGGTATCGTCAATGTAGAGATTGAGATGCTCGAGCTGCTGGCTGACGGCGAGGACCTTGTCGAAATCGCTGCTGATCAGCTCCCCCTTGCGGATCTTTTCGGAGGAGATCTCGGCCTGCTCTGAGAGAATGCGGTTGGCGAGCTGCTCGGCCGACATTTCGAGGGAGAAGAATCCGACCACAGCGCCGTCCACCGCCACCGGCCTGCCGTCCGGTCCGTGCTCTTCACGATAGGCCTTCACGGCGTTGAACGCCATGTTGGTGGCCAGTGCCGTCTTTCCCATCGACGGGCGGCCGGCCAGGATGATCAGATCCGACTTGTGCAGGCCGCCCAGGAGCTGGTCGAGCTGGAACAGCCCGGTCGCCACGCCCGTGAGCTGCCCGGCGCGGCTGTAGGCCGCCTCGGCGGCCACCATGGCCTCGGTGAGCGCCGTTCGGAACGGCTTGAAGCCGCCATCGGTCTGCCCGACGCTCGCCAAGTCGTAGAGCTTCTTTTCCGCGACCTCGATCTGCTCCAACGCCGTCGCCTCGAGGGTCGGCTTGAAGGCGCCGTTGACCACGTCCTCGCCGACTGTGATCAACTGACGCAGCAGATAAAGATCATGCACCATGCGACCGAAATCGCCGGCGTCGATCACGTGGACCGACGCGGCAGCAAGGCCGGCAAGGTAGGCGGCACCGCCGGCTTCCTTCATGGTTTCGTCGTTCTCGACGTAGGTCTTGAGCGTGACCGCGCTCACGATCTGGCCGCGCTCGATCAAGCGCGACAACGAGTCGAACAGCTTGCCGTGCAGCGGATCGGCGAAATGCTCGCCCTTCAGGAACTCCGCCACCCGGTGATAGGCAGCGTTGTTCACGAGGATCGCGCCGAGCAGCGCCTGCTCGGCCTCGAAATTGTGCGGGGGTTCGCGCAGCCGGATGTCTTCGGTGCCCGGCAGGCGCGTGACGTTCGATGTTTCTTTCATGGGCTCCATGGCAGAGCCTTTGTTAGAGACGAGAGGGGTCGTTCACCACCGCAAAGGCGGCATGGGGGAGAGAATAGCCTGAAAGAGGGGGACAACCCCAGCCCGATCACACTGCAACGAAGGGGGGCCGCAGTGGCCCGGGGACCTTGTCATTGCCCGCGTGTGAAAGAGGGGGAAGTACGAAAATGGAGAGCACGTTGCTGTGGGTCGCGGGCCAGCGTGGCCCAGGCGTTCGTCGCAGGGCTATAGAGGCAGTTTCAGAGCTCAGTGCCCTGCCATGGCGCGGCCGATCGCGCCGACGTCGGCGTTCGCTGCATCCGTCTGCAAAGCGAGCTTGCCGTCGAACATGACCACGATCCGGTCCGAAAGCTGCAGGACCTCGTCGAGATCCTCGCTGACCAGCAGGATCGCCGCGCCGCGGTTGCGCGCCTGCACGATCCGAGTGCGGATCTCGGCAGCAGCCGCGAAGTCGAGGCCGAAGCAGGGGTTGGCGACGATCATGAGGTCGCCTTCGCTCGATAGCTCGCGAGCCAGCACAGCGCGCTGCACGTTGCCTCCCGACAGGGCCTTGATCGGCGCGTCGGGGCCGGGTGTCTTGACCCGATAGGTCTCGATCAGGCTGCGAGCGATATCACGCATCGGCAGGCGCTTCAGGCGTACACCGTCAGGGGAGGCGGGCGGCTGGTCGAACGAGCGTAGCGCCATGTTCTCGGCCACCGTCATGTCGGCGACGCAAGCGTTGCGCAACGGCTCCTCGGGCAGGCAGGCGATCTTGTGGCGGATCATCTCAGGACGCGTTGCCGCATACTGCTCGCCATGGACCAGCATGCGGCCGGCCTCGGCGTGGCGCTGGCCGGCCAGGGTCTCGACCAGCTCGCGCTGACCGTTGCCGGAGACGCCGGCGACCCCGACGATCTCGCCGGCGCGTACCTCGAGCGTCATCTCCTCGACCGCGAGCTGACCGACATGGTCGGCGACGCTCAAGCCCTCGATCTGCAGCACCGCCTTGCCGGGCTCGCGCTGATCACGCTCGACGACGACACGGTTCTCGCGCCGGCCGACCATCATCTCGGCCATCATGTCGTTGTCCAGATCCTTGGTCCGTCTGGTATCGACCAGCTTGCCGCGGCGCAGGATGGTCACCGTGTCGCAAAAGGCATTCACCTCCCGGAATTTGTGGGTGATGGTGATGATGGTGAGCTCGCCATCCCGGGTGAGCTTCTTCAGGGTCGACAGGACCTCGTCGGCCTCGTCGGGCGTCAGCACCGAGGTCGGCTCGTCGAGGATCAGCAGGTTCCGCTTGAGATAGAGTTGGCGCAGGATCTCGGCTTTCTGCTTCTGGCCGGCGGCAAGATCGGCAACCGGCGTGTCGAGCGGCACGGCGAATGGCGTCGTCGAGAAATAGTCGCCGAGCAAGCGGCGTTCGCTCGCCCAGTCGATGACCGGTGGCAGCTTGCCGCGCGACAGCACGAAATTCTCCAGCACGGTCATGTTCGGCACCAGGGTGAAGTGCTGGTAGACCATGCCCAGTCCCAGCTCGTGCGCCTGCTTGGGGTGCCCGATCTCGACTTGGCGGCCGTTCAGCAGGACTTGGCCCTCGTCGGCCGCGTAGTAGCCCATGGCGCACTTGACCAGGGTGCTCTTGCCGGCGCCGTTCTCGCCCAGCAGCGCATGGAAGGCACCGGCATTCACCTTCACCGACACGTTGTCGAGCGCGGCCAGGGCGCCGAACCGCTTGGAAAAGCTGACCAGCTCCAGCGACGGTGCGCCGTGGTGCTCGGGAAGGTGCAGGGCGCCAATCACGCTCATGAGACGCCCCTCAGGCGATCGCCTCGATCACGTCAGTCGACGCGGCTACGGCGCCGAATACGCCGCCCTGCATTTCGACCATCTTGAGCGCCGCGAGATGGTTGCCCTTGTCGGTGGCGCCGGTGCAATCCTCGAGGATCAGGCATTCGAAGCCGCGGTCGTTGGCCTCGCGCATCGTCGTGTGGACGCAGACGTCGGTGGTGATGCCGGTGAGCACCAGGTTGGCGATACCTCTGGTGCGCAGCATGAGCTCGAGATCCGTGGCGCAGAACGAGCCCTTGCCCGGCTTGTCGATGACCGGCTCGCCGGGGGCAGGGGCGAGCTCGGGAATGATCTCCCAGCCCGGTTCGCCGCGCACCAGGATGCGGCCACATGGCCCGGGATCGCCGATGCCCGCGCCGATCTGCTGCGAACGCCAGCGCTTGTTGGCCGGCAGGTCGGCGAGATCGGGGCGATGGCCCTCGCGCGTGTGGAAGATGTGCCAGCCCGCCTTGCGCGTCGCGGCAAGCAACCGCTTGATCGGCTCGATCGGCGCGCGGGTGAGCGACAGGTCGTAGCCCATCTTGTCGACATAGCCGCCGACGCCGCAGAAATCGGTCTGCATGTCGATCACGATCAGGGCGGAATTCTCCGGCCGCAGGTCGCCGTTCCAGGGCCAAGGGTAGGGATGCGACTTAACGAACTTGGTCACGGTGGTCTCCTTGGCGCGCGGTCACTTCACGGCGCCCAGCTCGCCCGGGGCGCCGCGCAGGCTGCGCTCCGGTGAGCAGGTGGCGATCATCAGGGCCAGAGTCAGCACGTAGGGCGCGGCGCTGAACAGATAGTAGCCCTGCGTGACGCCGATCGACTGCAGCGCCGGGCTGATGGCGCCGGCGGCGCCGAACAGCAGGGACGCCCACAGGCAGCGCACGGGATCCCAGCGGGCGAAGATCACCAGCGCCACCGCCATCAGGCCTTGGCCGCTCGACAGACCCTCGTTCCAGCTTCCGGGGTAATAGAGCGACAGGAAGGCGCCGCCGACGCCGGCGAAGGCGCCGCCGATCGAGGTCGCGACCAGGCGCACCCGGCCGACGGATGCGCCGATGGCCAGGGCGGCGTCGACGCTCTCGCCGGCCAGCCGCACGATCAGGCCCCAGCGCGTGTTGCGCAGCGCCCACGCCATGGCGAAGGCCAGCGCGACGCCCAGGATGAACAGATAGTTCACCTGCAATGCCTGGCGGACCTGCGGGATGTCGCTCCACCAGCCGAGGTCGATGGCGCCGAGATTGGGCGCCTTGGGCTGGATGAACGGCTTGCCGAGAAAGAAGGCGAGGCCGGTCGCGAACAGCATCAGGCCGATGCCGGTGGCGATGTCGTTGACCCGCGGCAACTGGCAGATCGCGGCATGGAGCGCTCCCAGCAACAGGCCAACGCCGGCGGCGACCAGCACGCCGAGCCATGGCGAGTCCGTGCCGAGCGCGACGCCGTAGGCGCTCATGGCGCCCATCACCAATGTTCCCTCGAGCCCGAGATTGATGCGTCCGGAGCGCTCGGTCAGGCACTCGCCGATGCTCACGAACAGGAACGGCGTGCTGACGCGAATGGCGCCCGCGAGCATCGCCAGCGGCACGCCCCAGATGCCGAGTCCACCGTCGGCCATGGTCAGCTCTCCTGCTTGCGCGGCAGCAGCCGGCCATAGAGCGTCTCGCTCGCCAGGATGGCGACGAAGATGATGCCCTGCAGCACGACGACGGCGGCGTCGGGCAGGTCGAGGCGGCGCTGCAGCAGGCCGCCGCTGGCGCCGATGCCGCCCAACAGGATGGCCACCGGAATGATCGCAAGAGGGTGATGCCGGGCGAGGAAGGACACCAGGATGCCGGCATAGCCGTAGCCGACCGCCAGCGAGGCGTTGGCCCGGCCGAGCACGGCGGCGACCTCGACGGTGCCGGCCAGGCCCGCCGCCGCGCCACCCACGCCGCAGGCCAGCAGCACGTAGCGGCTGACATTGAGGCCCATCATGCGGGCCGTCTTGGCGTTGCCACCGATCACCTCCATGGCGAAGCCCCAGGTGGTGAAGCGCAGGAAGGCGTAGACCAGCAGGCAGGCGATGATGCCGAACACCAGCCCCCAATGGACGTCCATGCCGGGGATGGTGCCGATCATGTTGGCGTCGCCGATCGATGCGGTCGAAGGCTTGTTGAGGCTCTGCGGATCGCGCAGCGGGCCTTCGACGAAGTGGTTCATCAAGGCAATCGCGATGTAAGTCAGCAGCAGGCTGGAGATCGTCTCGTTGACGCCGCGGCGCTGGCGGAGCAGGCCGGCGAGCGAGATCCACAGGCCGCCCAGCACCATGCCGGACACCATCATGCCGAGTTGCACGACGAGAGGCGGCGCGCCGACGAGCGCCACCCCGGCCGCCGCGGCCGCGACGCCGCCCAGCACGACGGCGCCTTCATTGCCGATGATCACCAGGCCCAGTCTTGCAGGCAGGGCGGTGCACAAGGCGGCGAGGATCAGAGGCGCCGCCCGCGACAGCGTGTTCTGCCAGGAAAACCAGCTGCCGAAGGCGCCCTGATACATCAGGGCAAACGCCTCCAGCGGATCGACGCGGGCGTAGATCGCCAGCAGCAGACCGAACAGGAACGCCGACGCCAGCAACGCCAGCATCGGCACAGCAATGCGTTCGAGGGCCTGACCCATGGCCACCCGATACTCCTGAGCGGAGAGTTACGAGGTCGAGCCGACCACGCCTTCGATGAGGTAGTTCATGCTTTCCAGCACGGGCTCGGTCTGGCTGTAGGCGGTGCCGGCCGGGATCACCGTATTGCCCTTGTTGTCCTTCAGCGCACCTTTGAAGATCGAGTAGTTGCCGGTCATCATTTCGGCCTTCACGGCGTCGGCCTTGGTGCGCGCCTCGGCCGAGACTGCCGGACCGTAGGCAGAGGGGCGAACAAAGCCCGCCTTGAGGCCACCGCGCACGAAGTTGCCCGGCGCCTGGCCCTTCTTCATCGCGTCGATGAAGTCGACGTAGACCTTCTCCCAGTTCCACTCGGCGCCGGTCAGGTAACCCTTCGGTGCCAGCTTCGACTGGTTGCAGTGATAGCCGCAGGTGAAGATGCCGGCGCGCTCGGCCGTCTCGATCACGACCTTGGGTGAATCGACATGGCACGTCACCACGTCGATGCCCTGGGCGATCATGCTGTTGGTCGCTTCGGCTTCCTTGACCGGCATCGCCCAGTCGCCGGTGAAGATGACCTGGGTGGTGATCTTGGGGTTCACCGACTTGGCGCCCAAGGTGAAGGCGTTGATATTGCGCAGAACCTGCGGGATCGGCTTGGCCGCGACGAAACCCAGCTTGCCGCTCTTGGTCGTCGAGCCGGCGGCGATGCCGTTGAGATACTGGCATTCGTCGATATAGCCGAAGTAGCTGCCGGTGTTCTTGGGGTTCTTGCCTTCCTGCCACAGGCCGCCGCAGTGACGGAACTGGACGGCCGGGAACTTGGCGGCCTCCTTCAGCATGTGCGGGTCGAAGTAGCCGAACGAGGTCGGGAACATCAGTGTCGCGCCGTCGAGGTTGATCATGCTCTCCATCGATTTCTCGACGGCAACCGTCTCCGGCACCTTCTCTTCCTCGACCACCTTGACGCCCGGCATCTTCTTCAGGACGGCGGCCGCCTCGGCGTGGGCCTGGTTGTAACCGTAGTCGTCGCGCGGGCCGACATAGATGAAGCCGACCACCAGAGGCTTCTGCGCCTGGGCCGTGCCGCCGAGGCCGATCGCGGCCATGCTCGAGGCTCCAACCAGAAGGCCGCGGCGTCCGATCTTGAACGTGTCGCTCATTGCTTTCCCCCTGCTGCTGTCTTCGGCCACTGTCGGCCCGAGGAGCAGGGAGCAACCAACATGCCAGCCGCCAGAACCGCCGCAGCGCCAGCATTCAGCGGCCGAATCGGCTCTGCGTGTTCGGCGCTAGCGCCGGAATTGACCATCTCCTGTATGCAATTCCAGCAAGTTGCATTCTATTTGAGCATCGTGTGCGTGGAAGTCCGGATTGGCATCCATATTGTATGCACGGTTTCGTCGACAGCACGGATGGAGCATGCAGGCAGACAATCCCACCCTGGCGGAACGGCTCGCCTCGGCGATTGCAGACGGCATCCTGAACGGCAGCTTGCAGCCCGGGCTGCGGCTGGACGAGATCGGCCTGGCGCGTCAGCACGGCGTGTCGCGCACGCCGGTGCGCGAAGCCCTGCGCCAGCTCATGCTGAGCGGGCTGATCGACATGCGGCCGCGCAAGGGTGCAGTTGTTTCCAAGGCGACGCCGGAGCAGATCGAAAGCCTGTTCGTGGCGATGGCCGAGATGGAGGCGACCTGCGCGCGCCTCGCCGCCATGAGCATGACGCCGGTCGAGCGGCGGCGCCTGCAGGCGCGGCACGAGGCCATGACAGCACTCGCGGCGGCCGCCGATCCCGATGCCTATTCCGACGCTAATGTCGCCTTCCATTCGGCAATCTACGCTGGCGCCCACAACGCGCCGATCGCAGAGTTCGCCTTGGGCTTGCGCCGAAGGGTCGGACCATTCCGCCGCGCCCAGTTCCAGGTCGAAGGCCGGTTGCTGCGATCCAATCAGGAGCACGATGCCGTGGTCCGCGCCATCCTGACAGGCGACGCCGCCGGCGCGCATGCCGCAATGCTGCATCATGTCAGCCTGGTCGAGGATGCCTTCGAGGCCTTCGCGGCGACGAACGCGGCTTGACCCTCTTTCTCCCCCCAGCTCCGCTGGGGACGAGCCCCGTCTTACGGGGCGGAGGGGGCATGAGCGACACACATGTCCCTATGCTTCTTTGTTCGCCGGCACTCCGCGATGACAGTCCATCGCAAGAACATGGACGAACGCTTCGACCCATGACCCCTCCGTCGGCGATTATGCCGACACCTCCCCAACGAAGCTGGGGAGGAGGGGTATGAGTCCTACTCCGCCGCCATCGAGCGGGTCGCTTGCAGGCCGCTTTCGGCGTCGACCACGTAGTCGCGGATCAGCGGCACTGCATCCTGGCGGCGGGCGAGCTGGATCTGGAAGACCATCTGATTCATGTACCGGAAGGAGACCTCGCAACCGGCAAGATAGAACTCCCACATCCGGCAGAAACGGTCGTCGTAGCCGGCGAGCTGCTTGATCTGGTCGCGATTGGCGAGGAAGCGCTCGCGCCAGTGGCGCAGGGTCTCGGCATAGTGCCCGCGCAGCACCTCGATGTCGGTGACCCACAAGCCGACCTTCTCGATCGCTGCCAGCACTTCCGACAGCGCGGGCGTGTAGCCGCCGGGGAAGATGTACTTCTGAAGCCAGGTGTTGGTGCCGCCGGGCGGTTCCATGCGACCGATCGAGTGCAGCAGCATCACGCCGTCATCCGCCAGCAGTTCCTTCACCTTGGTGAAGTACTCGACATAGTGGGCCGAGCCGACGTGCTCGAACATGCCGACCGAGACGATGCGGTCGTAGCGGCCGGTCTCCCGGCGGTAGTCGAGCAGCTTGAAGCGGACGCGGTCAGCCAGGCCGCCCTCTAGCGCACGGCGGCTGGACACGGCATGCTGTGACGTCGAAAGCGTGACGCCGGTCGTGTCGACGCCGAACTGCTGGCTGAGGAAGAGAGCCATGCCGCCCCAGCCCGATCCGATGTCGAGCACGCGCATGTCGGGCTCGAGCATCAGCTTGGCGGCGATATGCCTCTTCTTGTCGAGCTGTGCTTGCTCGAGCGATTCGGCGCCGGTCCGGAAATAGGCACATGAATACTGCCGGTCGCGGTCGAGGAAGAAATCGTAGAGCTGGTCCTTGAGATCGTAATGGTGGGCAACGTTGCGCTGAGCCTTGCCGACCGGATTGTAGTGCTCCAGCGCGCGGAGCCAGCGCTGCAGCGCGTATGACCAGCGAACCGTCGGAGTCGCTTCGAGGGCCGCCATGTTGCGGCCGAGAAGATCGAGAAGATCGTAGACATCGCCACCGGCCTCGACGGTCATCCGGCCATCCATATAGGCCTCGCCGACCGCAAGTCGGGGGCGCAGCGCCAGCCGGAGACCGGTCCAGCGATCGCGGATCCGGATCGTGACGGATGGACCGGGCCGGGCACCTTCGATGCGATGCGACCTGCCGGCCTCATCGATAATGGTCAGCTGGCCTTCACCTATTATGCGGGCGAGGACCTTGGCTAGCAGCATCCTCTCTTCCCCCGGGCAGTGGACATCGGGAAATACCGAACCATTCCCTCAACTCCGTGTCGGTCTGGGCGGAAATGTTAATCCAAATGGCAATTTCAAGGCAAACGGGGGCAGCTGGATAATTCCCCTTAGGGAAATGTGATTTGACCTGCGCTTGCGAGCCATTTGCAAATCCGCAGCCCCACTGCTACACGGAACTGACAATCACTCGCAATTGGAGGCCTTCGTGAAGAGACGTGCGCTGCTACAGGGCGGGCTGGCATTCGGTGCCGGAGCCATGATCCTGCGCCGGGCCGAGGCTGCGAGTACGCTCAACCTCTACTCGGCGCGTCACTACAACACCGACGAAGCGCTCTACGGTAATTTCACGGATCTGAGCGGCGTCAAGATCAACCGTATCGACGCCGAGCCGGATCCGCTGCTTGAGCGCCTGAAGGCCGAAGGCGACAAGAGCCCGTGCGATGTCTTCATCACCACCGACGCCGGCCGCATCGACCGCGCCCGTCAGCTCGGGGTGCTGCAGCCCGTCTCCTCCGAGGCGCTGACCAAGGCGGTGCCGGCCCATCTGCGCGATCCGGACAACACTTGGTTCGGCTTCTCGACCCGCGCCCGCGTCATCGTCTACAGCAAGGAGAGGATGAAGCCGGGCGATGCGCCTCGGGACTACGAGGATCTGGCCGATGCCAAGTGGAAGGGCAAGCTGCTGATCCGGCCGTCCGGACACATTTACAACCAGTCGCTGGTCGGCTCTCTGCTGGCGGCCAATGGCCCGGAAAAGGTCGAGGCCTGGGCGAAGGGCGTGGCGGCCAATTTCGCTCGCCCGCCGCGCGGCGGCGACACCGACCAGATCAAGGGAGTGGCTGCCGGCGAGGCCGATCTTTGCCTCGTCAACACCTACTATTTCGTCAACCTGATGCGGTCCAAGAAGCCGGAGGATCGCGAGATCGCTGGCAAGCTCAGCGTGGTGTTCCCCAACCAGGCCAACCGCGGCACCCACGTCAACATCAGCGGCGGCGCGGTCGCCCGCAACGCGCCAAACAAGGAAGCGGCGGTCCGCTTCCTCGAATATCTCGTGTCGGCGCAGGCGCAGCGCTACTTTGCCGAAGGCAATTCCGAGTATCCGGTGATCGCCGGCGTCGAGCTGTCACCGGAGCTGAAGTCGCTGGGGCCCTTCAAGCAGGACCAGTTGAACGCCCGGGTGTTCGCGCAGAACAATGCCGAGGCGCTGAAGATCATGGACCGGGCGGGCTGGAAGTAAGCCGCGACCGGTCGATCGCCCGGCACAGCACGATCACCGGCACCAGCGAGACGACGACGATCACGATCGCGCCGACGGCGGCCTGAGCCAGTCGCTCGTCCGACGCGAAGCGGTAGACGCCGATCGCCAGGGTGTCGAGATTGAACGGCCGGATCAGCAGTGTTGCCGGCAATTCCTTCATGACCTCGACGAAGGCCACCGCCGCAGCGGTCAAGGCTGGCGCCCGCAGCATGGGCAGGTGCACGTAGCGCAGGACCTCGCGTGGCGTAGCGCCCAGAATGCGGGCGCTGGCATCCATCGCCGGATCGATCGCCGCCAGCCCGGGCGCGATGTTGGCAAGGCCGACCGCCAGGAAGCGCACGGTGTAGGCGAGCAGTAGCGCCGCGGCCGTCCCACTCAGCACCATGCCGAGCGGCATGCCGAGCAGGCCGCGGGCCAGCCGATCGATGCCGTGATCGACCAGGGCGAGCGGCAGCAGGATGCCGACCGCGATCACGGCGCCGGGGATGGCGTAGCCCAGTGCCGAGAACTCGATCAGCCGGTTGAACGATCGCCGGCGGACGAGGCGGCCGGCGTAGCTCAGGAAGAGCGCCAGAGCCACGATGATCGCGGCGGCGCTGGCGGCAAGCAGGAGGCTGTTGGCCGCATCGGCGAGGAATCGCTTGTCGATCAGGGTCGCGCCCGACGCCGATGCCAGCCAGGCGAGGTGAAGAGTCGGCAGGACGAATCCCAGCAGGACGGGCAGGGCACAGGCGACCAAGGCGGCCGCAGCCTGCCAGGGATGGAGGGCCGCCGGTTCGGCCTGATGAACCAGGTTCGAGGCGACATGAAAGCGGGCACGTCCGCGCGACCGGCGTTCCAGGATGATGAGGGCCGCCGCTATGACGATCAGGACCATGGCGATTTGGGCCGCGCCCTGGCGATTGCCGAGGCCGTACCATGTCCGGTAGATCGCGGTGGTGAAGGTGTGGACGCCGAAATATTGCACGGTGCCGAAATCGGCGAGCGCCTCGAGCAGCGCCAGCGCCGCGCCGCCCGCGATGGCGGGGCGGGCGAGTGGCAGGCCGACACGCAGGAAGGTCCGCCACGGTCCATGGCCCAGGATGCGGCTCGCCTCGATCAGCGGCTGCGACTGGGCCAGGAAGGCCGCGCGCGCCGCGAGATAAACGTAGGGATAGAGGACCAGGCTGAACAGCACCGCCACGCCGCCGGCGGAAGCGAGCTCGGGAAACCAGTAGTCGTTACGGCGCCAGCCGGTGACGCTGCGCAAGGTCGATTGCCAGGGGCCGGCGAAGGCGAGCAGATCGGCGTAGGCATATCCGATGATGTAGGTCGGCAGCACCAGTGGCAGCAGCAGGGCCCATTGCAGGATCCGGCTGCCGGGGAAGCGGCACATCGTGACCAGCCACGCCGTCCCGGTTCCGAGAACGACCGTCCCCGCACCGACGCCCAGCAACAGGGTCGCTGTGTTGCCGATGATGTCGACGAGCTGTGTGTCGGCCATATGGCGCCAAAGCTCGCCCTGCCAGACGAAGATACTCGACGCCACGCCGAGCATCGGCAGAGCGACAATGGCCGCGATCGCCAGCGCGCCCAGCCGCCAGATCATTGCCAGCTCCGGTCACACATCTCATGTTCCTCTCCCCCGCTCTCGCGAGCGCGTTCGGCTTCGCCGAGCCGCTCATAAGGGGGAGAGGAGCATGATTTTGAGATGTGTCCACTCCTCATCCGCTTACGGGGAAGGGAGTGAAAGCCGCGGCCCAAAACAAAACGCATGCCGTCGCGGAGCAACGGCATGCGTTTGAACGATGGTGGGTGCCCGTGGGCACGTCGCCTACTTGTTGTCGGCCGTGGCTTCCTCGGTTACGGCGGGCGCCGCGGCCTCGGCCTCGGCAGCCGGCTTCGCCTCGAACAGGGCGGCCGCCTGGTCGGCGGCGCGCCGTGCGGCTTCGGCCGCCTCGAGCGCGGCGCGCTCGGTCTCGGCGATCAGCGTGCCGCCCTTGGCGAGGAAATCGGCCTCGTCCTGGGAGCGTGCGACCAGCGCCGTGATCTCGACCATGACCTCGGGGTGCAGGTGGACCTTGATCTTGTGTGCGCCCAGGGCCTTGATCGGCTTGTCGAGCTCGACCTGGCCGCGCCCGATCTTGACGCCCACGGCTTCGGCAGCGTCGGAGATGTCGCGCGAGGTCACCGACCCGTAGAGCTGCAACGCCTCGGAGGCCTGGCGGACAAGCGTGACCTTGAAGTCGCCGAGCTTGGCGGCCACCGCCTCGGCGTCCTTGCGGCGCTCGAGGTTCATCGCCTCCAGCGTCTTACGCTGCGATTCGAAATAGGCGACGTTGTCCTTGGTGGCGCGCAAGGCCTTCTTCTGCGGCAACAGGTAATTGCGCGCGAAACCCGGCTTCACCCTCACGACGTCGCCCATCTGACCGAGCTTGGGCACGCGTTCCAACAGGATGACGTTCATCGGCATGAGTGCGTCCTCCAGCTAGGCGATGAGGTAGGGCAGGAGCGCCAGGAAGCGGGCGCGCTTGATCGCCTGGGCGAGCTCCCGCTGCTTCTTGGACGACACCGCGGAGATGCGGCTCGGCACGATCTTGCCGCGTTCGGAGATGAAGCGCTGCAGCAGCCGCACGTCCTTGTAATCGATCTTCGGCGCATTGGCGCCGGAGAACGGGCAGCTCTTGCGGCGGCGCGTGAAGGGCCTGCGTTGCGTGCTCATTCTTCCTCTCCTCCGACACCGGCGCCCGGCGCGCCGCCTTCGTCACCGAAGCGCGAACGCTCACGACGCGGCGGACGGTCGCCCCAGCGGTCGCCGCGATCGCTCGGCGGACGGTCCGACTTCTCGGCGCTGCGCAGCATGACCGCGGAAGGGCCTTCCTCGAGCGTATCAACGCGCACGGTCAGGAAGCGGATGATGTCTTCGTTGATCGACATCGTGCGCTCCAGCTCCTTCACGGCAGCCGACGGCGCGTCGAGGTTGAGCAGCGTATAGTGACCCTTGCGGTTCTTCTTGATCCGGTAGGTCAGGGAACGCAGGCCCCAATATTCCTTCTTGGAGACGGTGCCGCCCAAGCTGGTCACCAGCTCGGCGTACTGGTTGGTGAGGGTCTCCACTTGCGTCACCGGAACGTCCTGGCGCGCAATGAAGACATTTTCATACAATGCCATGTCTAGCCTGGCTCCTTATGGCTGTTAACGACCCGGAGTCCGTCGCACCCAACTGCTGGATCGACCGGCAACCGCCCGGATCTAGCCGGCCCCTTGGCGTGCCGGAAATGGGCGTCGCGATTGGACCGGCAAGGAGATCGGGGCCGACTTAGGCCCCGAAGAGCGGCGGTTATAACGACAAATCGTCCGAAATCAAGGCGTTCCGGCCGTGTTGCGAGTGCGCTATGGAGAGGCTTATTGCTGGCCAGGAATATCTGGGGGAATCGGTCGATGACTCGCGCTTTCGTGTTTCCGGGACAGGGATCCCAGGCGGTCGGCATGGGTGCCGACCTGGCCGGCGCCTTCGCCACCGCCCGTGACGTCTTCCAGGAGGTCGACGAGGCGCTGAAGCAGAATCTGTCGAAGCTGATGCGCGAAGGACCCGAGGCCGACCTGGTCCTGACGGAGAATGCCCAGCCCGCCTTGATGGCGGTCAGCGTAGCGGTCGTGCGCATCATCGAGAAGGACGGCGGCAAGCCGTTGACTGACCTGGCAAGCCAGGTGGCCGGTCACTCCCTGGGCGAATACTCGGCCCTCGCCGCGGCCGGGTCGCTGGATCTGGCCGACACGGCGCGTCTGCTGAAGCTGCGCGGCCAATCGATGCAGAAGGCCGTCCCGGTCGGCGTCGGTGCCATGGCGGCCCTGCTCGGCATCGAGCTGGAGGCCGCCCAGGAAGCGTGCGCCGAAGCGTCCCAGGGCGAGATCGTGGCGGTCGCCAACGACAACGGCGGCGGCCAGGTGGTGGTGAGCGGGCACAAGGCCGCGGTCGAACGCACCATCGAAACGGCCAAGGCGCGGGGCGCCAAGCGCGGCATGATGCTGCCGGTCAGCGCGCCCTTTCATTGCCCGCTGATGCAGCCTGCCGCCGACGCCATGCAGGGCGCGCTCGAGACGGTGACGCTGGGGACACCGCGCGTTGCCCTGGTCGCCAACGTGCTGGCCAGCGAGATCACCGAGCCGGGCGCCATCAAGCAGCGTCTGGTCGAGCAGGTCACCGGCCTCGTTCGCTGGCGCGAGAGCGTGCAATATATGAAATCGCGGGGCGTCGAGATGCTGGTCGAATGCGGCACCGGCAAGGTGCTGTCGGGCTTGGTCAAGCGCATCGACAAGGAGATGACCGGGCTTGCGCTCAACACGCCGGCCGACATCGAGGCCTTTCTGAAGACCGCGTGAGGGAGCATAGGATGTTCGATCTGTCGGGCAAGGCCGCCCTGGTGACCGGCGCCTCGGGAGGCATCGGCGGCGCCATCGCACAGGCGCTGCATGCGCAGGGCGCTGTCGTCACTCTTTCAGGCACGCGCGGCGAGGCTCTGGAGAAGCTCGCGCTGGCGCTCGGCGAGCGGGCCCATGTGGTGGTGGCGCGGATGGACGATCCTGCCGAGATCGACCGGCTCGCCAAGGAGGCCGAGGCCGCCATGGGCAAGCTCGACATCCTGGTGAACAACGCCGGCATCACGCGCGACAACATCTCGATGCGAATGAAGGACGAGGAGTGGGAGAAGGTGCTGCAGGTCAACCTGACGGGCACGTTCCGGCTCACCCGGGCGGCGATGCGCGGCATGATGCGTCGCCGCTTCGGCCGGGTGGTGAACATCACCTCGGTCGTGGGCGTGACCGGCAATCCCGGGCAGGCCAACTACGCCGCCGCCAAGGCCGGCCTGATCGGCATGTCGAAGTCGCTGGCGCAGGAGCTGGCCTCACGCAGCATCACGGTCAACTGCATCGCGCCCGGCATCATCGCCACGCCGATGACCGATGCGCTGACCGACGATCAGAAGAAGACGATCCTGGCCCGCGTGCCGGCCGACCGTCTGGGAACGCCCCAGGAAGTGGCCGCCGGCGTGGTCTATCTGGCGAGCGACGAGGCCGCCTACGTCACCGGGCAGACGCTGCACATCAACGGCGGGATGGCGATGATCTGAGTAAAAAGCCTGCAAGTGCCTGATATTGTGGGCTTTCCAGCGCTAGCCAATGGCCGGGCAGCTATGTATAAGAGCCGGAAATCGCCGTCCCTCAGGCGAGGCTGAGATTCGAAGACATGGGAAGGACAAGGTAATGAGCGATATTGCCGAGCGCGTTAAGAAGATCGTCGTCGAGCACTTGGGCGTCGAAGCGGCGCAGGTGAAGGAGGAAGCCAAGTTCATCGACGATCTGGGCGCGGACAGCCTCGACACGGTGGAGCTGGTGATGGCGTTCGAGGAGGAGTTCGGCATCGAGATTCCCGACGACGCCGCCGAGAAGATCCAGACCGTCGGCGACGCCATCGGATTTATCAAGAGCAACGCCAAGTCCTGATCGTCGCCAGTTCCTGCGACAAGGAAGGCGATCGATGAGACGCGTGGTCGTAACCGGCATGGGCATGGTGACGCCGTTGGGTGACGGCGTCGATGTCAACTGGCGCCGCCTCATGGCGGGCGAGTCCGGCATCCGGTCAATTCAGGCTTTCGACACCTCCGACCTGGCGACCAAGATCGCCGGCGAGGTGCCGCTGGGCGACAAGGCGAACGGCCATTTCAACGTCGACGCCTATCTTCCGCCCAAGGAGCAGCGCAAGCTCGACAAGTTCCTGATCTTTGGTATCGCCGCCGCCGAGCAGGCGGTGGAGGATTCGGGGTGGAAGCCGCAGGACGACGAGAGCCTCAAGCGCACGGGCGTGATGATCGGCGCCGGCATCGGCGGGCTGCAGACCATCTACGAGACGTCGCTGACGCTCAAGGAACGTGGTCCCCGGCGGGTCAGTCCGTTCTTCATTCCCTCGGCGCTGATCAACCTCGCCTCAGGTCAGGTGTCGATCAAGTACGGCTTCAAGGGACCGAATCACTCCGTGGTGACTGCCTGCGCCACCGGCGCCCATGCGCTGGGGGATGCCGCGCGGCTCATCCAATGGGAGGATGCCGACGTGATGGTCGCCGGCGGTGCCGAGGCCGCGATCTGTCGCATCGGCATTGCCGGCTTCAACGCCTGCAAAGCGTTGTCGACCGACTTCAACGACACGCCGACCCAGGCGTCGCGACCCTGGGACAAGCGGCGCGACGGCTTCGTGATGGGCGAGGGCGCCGGCTGCGTCGTGCTCGAGGAGTACGAGCACGCCAAGAAGCGCGGCGCAAAGATCTATGCCGAGATCCTGGGTTACGGCCTCTCCGGCGATGCCTATCACATCACCGCGCCGTCCGAGGACGGCGACGGCGCGATGCGCGCCATGCAGGCGGCATTGAAGCGCGCCAAGCTGCAGCCCGACGAGGTCGACTACGTCAATGCGCACGGCACGTCGACCATGGCCGACGTGATCGAGCTCGGCGCGGTCAAGAAGACCTTCGGCGACGCGGTCTACAAGCTATCGATGTCATCGACCAAATCGGCCACCGGGCACCTGCTCGGGGCTGCCGGCGCGATCGAAGCGATCTACTCGATCAAGTCGATCATCGAGCAGGCGGTGCCGCCGACGCTCAATCTCGACGAGCCGGACGAAGGCTGCGACATCGATCTGGTGGCCAAGCAGGCCAAGCAGCGCAAGGTCCGTCACGCGCTCAGCAATTCGTTCGGTTTCGGGGGCACCAACGCATCGCTGATCTTCGGCCCTGTTTGAGCGCAGGGGGCTGAGGCATGCTCAGCTACTTCCGCTGGGTCCTGTTCTTCATTGCGTTGCTCGTGACGGTGCTCGGTGGCGCATTGTTCATGGGCAATCGGCTTCTCGAAGCGGCTGGACCGCTCGAGAAGACGCGCAATGTCGTCATTCCGCGCGGTGCCGGGCCGTCGACGATGGCCAAGATCCTTCAGGAAGAAGGCGTCATCGACCATGCGCGGCTGTTTCGTGTCGCCTTGATCATCGATCCGGCTCCCAAGACCATCAAGGCGGGTGAGTACGAAGTCCCGGCGCACATCTCCATGCGGGCTCTGGTCGACCTGCTGCAGTCGGGCAAGGTCGTGCAACGCCGACTCACGGTGACGGAAGGCACCACGACCGCCGAGGTTCTCGAGGCGTTGCGCAAGACGGAAGCGCTCACCGGCGAGATAACCGTCGACGTCAAGGAGGGCGATCTCCTGCCGGAGACCTATTTCTACTCGCGGGACGACACCCGCGACGGCCTGCTCCTGCGCATGAAGGAGGCCATGGACAAGGCACTCGACGAGGCCTGGCGCAAGCGCCTCGCCGGCCTGCCGCTTGCCAACAAGCGCGACGCGCTGGTGCTCGCTTCGATGATCGAGAAGGAAACCGGCGTTGCCGCCGAACGAACCAAGGTGGCGGCCGTATTCATCAACCGGCTGCGCCGGCGCATGCGACTGGAGAGCGATCCGACGGTGATCTACGGGCTGACCGGTGGGAAAGTCTCTTTCAACCGGGACCTTACCCGCGCCGATCTGCAATCGTCGTCGCCCTACAATACTTATCAGATCGCCGGCCTGCCGCCGGGGCCGATCTGCAATCCCGGACGTGCTGCCATCATCGCCGCGACAAACCCGGCGCGTGATCGCTCGCTCTACTTCGTCGCCGACGGGCAGGGCGGCCATGCCTTTGCGGCCAACCTCCTGGAGCACAATCGCAACGTCGAGCGTTGGCGACAGATCCAGCGCGAACGCCAGGAGCAACAACAACAACAAGGGCAGCAACAGCAAGGGCAGGGACAACCCGTGGTCCCGACGATCACGGGTGCGCCACCGGCGCCTCCCCGGGCTCCGCGGCAGTGAACGATGCCGGTTATAATCCTGGCATTTGTCGTGCTTGGAGCCCTGGCTCTCGTCGTCTGGTGGCTTTTGCGCGCCAATCCGTCGACAATCGCGCGCATCCTGCGCCCCCTGCTCATGGCCGTCGGACTGGTCGGCGTCGCGGTCTTGCTGATCTTCGGCGTGCGCTTCCTGCCGGGTCTGATTCCAGAGCTGTTCGGATTGGCAGGCATCGTGGCCACGGCGCTGATCGCGCGGTGGCTGCGCAAGCGACCGACGGGCGGCGGCTTCAGTGTGCCGGGTGGCGGCCAGCGGACCGAGGTCCATACGGTGCTTTTCGACGCGTGGATCGATCACGGCACCGGCGATGTCGGCGGTGCGGTGCGGGGCGGGCGACATGCCGGCCGCACGCTCGACAGCTTGAGCGATGCCGAGCTCCTCGATCTCCATGCCGAATGCGCGGCGGATCCCGATTCGCTCAAGGTGCTCGAAGCCTATCTCGATCGGCGGCTGGGTGCCGACTGGCGCACGTCACGCCCGCCGCCGCCGCGCGGCCCTCGCACCGACATGACGCGCGAGGAGGCGCTTTCCGTCCTGGGTCTTGCCGAGGGGGCGACCGACGCCGACATCAAGGCCGCCCATCGTCGCCTCATCCAGCGCGTCCATCCCGATGTCGGAGGCAGCGCCGATCTGGCGGCACGCATCA
The DNA here is from genome assembly GCA_046349295.1 of Reyranellaceae bacterium. Taxonomy (GTDB): domain Bacteria; phylum Pseudomonadota; class Alphaproteobacteria; order Reyranellales; family Reyranellaceae; genus Reyranella. Next base: position 520,976 of record JAXMCP010000009.1, on the reverse strand, counting down.
ACCGGGCCAAGGACGTCCTCCTGGGCGGTTGACTTGCCAGCCGGCGGGGCCGCGTGGCATCTAGCCTGAACGTCCGTCAAATCATTGATTTTCCCATACAATCCAGCCGTTGAACGAGGTCGATGAGCATGGTCCAGCGTGTCCGCAAAGCGGTTCTGCCGGTCGCCGGATTGGGTACCAGGTTCCTGCCCGCCACCAAGGCGATGCCCAAGGAAATGTTGACGGTCGTCGATCGACCGCTCATCCAATATGCTGTCGAGGAATGCCTTGCCGCGGGCATCGACGAGTTCGTGTTCGTGACCGGGCGGAACAAGGGTGCGATCGAGGACCATTTCGACTCGGCCTACGAGCTCGAGGCGACCTTGCAGCAGCGTGGCAAGGCTCCCGAGCTGAAGCAGGCGCGCGACGCGGCCCTCAAGCCGGGCAATGCAATCTTTACCCGCCAGCAGCAACCACTCGGGCTGGGACACGCCGTGTGGTGCGCTCGGCCGTGGATCGGCCGGGAACCCTTTGCCGTGCTGCTACCCGACGAGCTCACCATCAGTTCGCCCACCTGCACCGCGCAGCTCGTCGCCGCCCATGAGAAGACCGGCGGCAGCGTCATCGCCGTGATGGAAGTGCCGCGCGAGCAGACCCGCAGCTACGGCATCGCCGCGGTGAAAGACGAGAGGGACGGTCTGGCCGAGATGACCGCGCTGGTCGAGAAACCTAAGCCTGAAGATGCACCGTCGGCACTGGCGTGGATCGGGCGCTGCGTGCTCCAGCCCGAGGTGTTCGACCACTTGGCGCGGCACGAGACCGGAGCCGGCGGCGAGATCCAGCTCACCGACGCCATGGCCAAGACGATTGGCACGACGCCCTTCCACGCCATGCGTTACACCGGCCGGCGCTACGACTGCGGCAATCGCATGGGGTTTCTCGAGGCCAATGTCGCGATCGCCCTGCACCGCGCCGACACGGCGGCAGAGACACGGGCGCTGCTCCATCGCCTGATGAAAGGCTGACTTCATGCGCATCGCGATGATCGGTTCGGGCTATGTCGGACTCGTCTCCGGCGCCTGCTTCGCCCAATTCGGCCACGATGTCGCCTGCGTCGACAAGGAAGCCGACAAGATCGCGCGATTGCGCAAGGGCGATATCCCGATCTTCGAGCCGGGCCTCGACCGTCTGGTGTCCGACAATGCGCGCGCCGGCCGACTTTCCTTCGGCACCGACCTCAATGCCGCGGTGGGCAATGCCGATGCGGTCTTCATCGCCGTCGGAACGCCGACCCGCCGCGGCGACGGCCATGCCGATCTGAGCTACGTCTACGCCGCCGCGGCCGAGATCGCGCGCGCCATTCGCGGCTACACGGTCGTCGTGACCAAGTCGACCGTGCCGGTCGGCACCGGACGCGAGGTGGCGCGCATCGTGCGCGAGGCCCAGCCCGCGGCGGAGTTCGATGTCTGCTCGAATCCTGAATTCCTGCGCGAAGGCGCGGCGATCGAGGATTTCATGAAGCCCGACCGGGTGGTGATCGGGGTCGAGAGCACACGGGCACGGGACGTGATGGCCGCTATTTACCGGCCGCTCAATCTGATCCAGACGCCGATGGTGTTCACCAACATCGAAACCGCCGAAGTCACCAAGTACGCCGGCAATGCCTTCCTCGCCACCAAGATCACTTTCATCAACGAGATCGCCGATCTCTGCGAGAAGGTCGGTGCCGATGTGCATGACGTGGCGCGCGGCATCGGCCTCGATGGACGCATCGGTCGGAAGTTCCTGCATCCAGGGCCGGGTTTCGGCGGCTCGTGCTTTCCCAAGGATACGCTGGCGCTCGCCTACACCGCCCGCGAGGCCGACGCGCCCCAGACGATCGTCGAGCAGGTGATCGAGGTCAACAATCAGCGCAAGAAGAGGATGGCCAGCAAGGTCATCGATTTCTGCGGCGGTTCGGTATCCGGCCTCACCGTGTGCGTGCTCGGCCTCACCTTCAAGCCCAACACCGACGACATGCGCGACGCGCCGTCGCTCGATATCGTGCCGGCGCTGCAGGCCGCCGGAGCGCGCATCGTTGCGTTCGATCCCGAGGGCATGGCCGAGGCGCAGCGCATGCTTCCCGGCATCGAATTCACCAAGACCGCCTACGAAGCCGCGACCGGCGCCGACGTTCTTGTCGTGATCACCGAGTGGCATGAGTTCCGCGGCCTCGATCCGCGGCGCCTGAAGGAGCTGATGCGCCTGCCGCGCATTGTCGACCTGCGCAACATCTTCGACCCGGAAGAGATGCGCGCCCTCGGCTTCACCTACGAGTGCGTCGGCCGTCCTCGGCGGCGTGCCTGAAATCCTCGAGTTGCCTTGCAGCGGAGAAGTATGCATGAGCCAGACGGCCCACAAGTTCGACCCGACCATCCTGCGCGAGTACGACATTCGCGGTATCGTCGGCGGCACGGTGCATGCCGCCGATGCCCGCGCCATCGGTCGCACGTTTGGAACGATGGTGCGCCGCAAGGGCGGCAAGCGCGTGGCTCTGGGTTATGACGGGCGCCTGAGCTCGCCCGAGCTGGCGGCTGCCTGCGTCGCCGGCTTGACCGCTGCGGGCATCGACGTGATCGAGATCGGCGTCGCGGCAACGCCGATGCTCTACTTCGCCGTCTATCATTTCGATGCCGACGGCGGCATCCAGATCACCGGCTCGCACAACCCGCCCGACTACAACGGCTTCAAGATGATGATGGGCAAGAAGTCGTTCTTCGGGGCCGACATCCAGCAGCTCGGCGCTATGGCCGCGGCCGGCGACTGGGAGGCCGGGCAGGGCAGGGCCGAGAAAAAGGGCGTCCTGGCCGACTACGCAGCGAGGCTGCTGCGCGACGTCCGTCCGGGCAAGCATCTCAAGGTCGCCTGGGATACCGGTAACGGCGCGGTCGGCGTCTCGATCCGCGCCGTGGTCGACAAGTTGCCGGGCGAGCATTTTGTCCTCAACGAGAAGGTCGACGGCACCTTCCCGGCGCACCATCCCGATCCGACGGTGCCGAAGAATCTCGAGCAGCTGGTGGCCGAGGTGAAGAAGCGGGGTTGTGATCTCGGCATCGCCTTCGACGGCGACGGCGACCGCATCGGCGCGGTCGACGGCAAGGGCCGCATCCTGTGGGGCGATCAGCTCCTGGTGCTGTGGTCGCGCGACGTGCTGAAGCAAAGGCCGGGCGCCACCATCATCGCCGACGTCAAGGCGAGCCAGGTGCTGTTCGACGAGATCGAGCGCGCCGGGGGCAAGCCGATGATGTTCAAGACGGGACATTCGCTGATCAAGAGCAAGATGGCGGAGATCGGCGCGCCCCTCGCCGGCGAGATGAGCGGCCACATATTCTTTGCCGATACGTTCTACGGCTTCGACGATGCGCTCTATTGCGGCCTGCGCCTGCTCAACATCGTCGCCAACGCCGATGAGAGCCTGGCCGAGATGCGTGACGGCCTGCCCCAGCCGGTCAACACCCCCGAGCTGCGCTTCGATTGCGCCGATGAGCGCAAGTTCGATGTCGTCGAGGAGGTCAAAGGCCTCCTCAAGAAGCAAGGGGCCAACTTCTCGGATATCGACGGCGTTCGCGTCAGCACGCCGGATGGCTGGTGGCTGCTGCGCGCGTCGAATACCCAGCCCGTCCTGGTGGCCCGCTGCGAGGCGGCCGATGAAGCCGGCCTCGGGCGACTGAAGACCGCCCTCAAGGCCGCCTTGTCGGAGAGTGGGGTCGAGCTGCCCGACGATGCCGGATCGGGCGGCCACTAGATTGGAGCATTGTCCTCCCCAACGTCTTCGCTGGGGAGGAGCATGGAACGCCGCTCCATGTGGATGACAGGGTCTTTGCCGCGGGCGTAATCTCGCAGTGTCGCACCCCGAGATCACAGTTCGTACAGGCCCCCGATGCGCTTCTTCTTCTATGGCACCCTGCTCGACAGCGACGTCATGGCACTGGTGCTGGGGCGACGCCTGCCGCCGGCGGCGTTTGTCGAGGCCATTCTGCCCGGTCACGCACGGCGTCGCGCCAAGGGCGCCAGCTATCCCGTCGTGGTGCGAGATCCTGCATCGCAGGCGCCCGGTGTCGTGGTCGGCGGCCTGAGTGCTCGCGACGTGGCTCGATTGACTGCCTACGAAGGACCGGGCTACCGGATCGCGCCCTTGAAGGTCTTGATACGTGGCGCCATGACCACGGTATCGGTATTCGAACCGGTGCTAAGCAGGCTCCAGCCAGGGCCGGATGCCTGGAGGCTCGTGACCTGGCAACGGCGCCACAAGCGCGCCTTCGTCGGACGGCTCAGGCGGGCTTTCACCGGGCGCCCGGCGTATTCCAGACCGTGACCTGGATGGCGGAGCAATAGATTTTCCGCTTCTCGAGGCGCCTGCAACCATCGATCGCCTGCGCCTGGGACAGGTTGGTCAGGCGGGCGCGATGGAAGGTCTTGTTTGCCATCTGGACCTCGTCGACGGCGGCCGAACCGGTCCGCATCGTATCCGGAATGACCGATGAAGCACGCTCGAGCGCGAGCTGGGCCGACTGGGCATCGCCGAACGAGCCGACCTGGATGACCCAGCTTCCCAGGGCGAGGTTGCGTTGCGTCGCACCGGGGTCCGCCGGCGGGGGCACTGCGGGGCCGGCCACTCGCTGATCGCCGGCACCGCCCGGCGTTGCTGCCGCCGGATTCGCCGGTGGGGCCGAGGCCTTGGCGACAGCGACTTTCGGCGTCGATTCGGGAATGATCAGGTTGGGGTCGAAATTGGCAGCCGTATAGCGGGCCGAAGGCGGCTTGCGGCCGGTGGTCCACGGTGACAACTGCATGGCCTGCGCCTTGGCGAAGCCGTTATCCATCAGCTCGGCCATCATGCGATCGCGCATGCCGGCGCTGTTGCCGCCCATGACGACGCCGATCAGGCGCCTGTTGTCGCGTTTTGCCGACATTACGAGGTTGAAGCCCGAGGCGACCGTGTAGCCGGTCTTCAGGCCATCAGCGCCCTCATAGGTCCCCAACATACGATTGTGATTCTCGAGGGTGCGACCGCGAAAGGGATAGCTCTGGACGGAAAAAATCGGATAGTAATGCGGAAAGTCCCGCATCAGGGCATGGGCAAGCCGCGCCATGTCGCGCGCCGTCGTGATCTGTTCGCTGTTCGGCAGCCCGGACGCATTGCGAAACAGCGTCGAGGCCATGCCGATCTGGCGCGCTTTCTGGGTCATCAGTTGGGCGAAGGACGCCTCGTCGCCACCCAGCGTTTCAGCCAGTGCAACGGCGGCGTCATTGGCCGAACGGGTGACCAGGGCCATGATGGCGTCGCGAACGCTGATCGTCCCTCCAGGCGGCAAGCCGACCTTGGTCGGCGGCGCGTTCACGGCGTTGATCGAGACGGGCAGGGCATCACCCAGTGAAAGCCGGCCGGAATCGAGGGCCGAAAACGTCATGTAGATCGTCATCAGCTTGGTCAGAGACGCCGGATGACGCGGTTCGTCGGGCCGGTCTGAGTACAGTTCCTGACCAGACGATGCATCGAGGATCAAATAGGAGTCCTTGGCGTTGACCAGGGGATTGGGCACCCATGCCGCGGCGGCTGGGGCCGCTGGGCGGACAACCGACTTGCTGCGCACCTTGGCGGGTGGGACGGTGTGCTTGGTCGATGTCGATTGCGCGTCCGCCTCGGGCACCATGGCCGCGGCGACAAAAAGAAAACTGACGGCCAGCCAAGTGAGAATGGCCGCGATGAGCTTGAGGGGAAATGTCATCGCTAATACGCCATTACGCTCAAATTGATTTTTTTATGCTCACACAACAAGTTATGAGCACTTTCTGCGATACTACTGGTAATTTTCGCAATATGCAACGCTCGACCGCCGCGGTGGCGCCAAAGTTGGTTCGGAAAGTGCATCGTTTCGTACCAGGAGAGCCATGATGAAGATAGCGCTCGTCCCTCTTATCGGCCTGGCCCTCATCGTGGCGGCATCAGCGGCTTCGGCGCAACGGCCTGACCGGAACGTCGAGCCGCCGATCGTGCGCAGCTTCAATTGGTTCAGCTTTGTCGGGGGCAACGAGATCCGGGATGCCTGCGGCCGGGATGGCCGCAACCGCGTCCGGCTCGTCTACAACGCTATCTATGACGAGCAAGTCCGGACCTACGACGTGTTCCTGCAACGCGACGGGACGGCCGGGCTAGACATCGGCGTGCTGGCCGACCAGGGAGATGTCAGCCGCGTCACGATCAGCGATGCCGGGGACGTGCTGGGCCCCTGGCGCATGCGACGTGGCCAGCGGATCCTCAACCCGGCCGAGACGAGCGAGCTCATCGGCCTGTTGCAAGTGAGCAACGCCTTCGGTCCGCCGCGCGATGGCCTGCGCCTGCCTGACGTCGACTTCTGGTGGACGGTTGCGTCGTGTCGCGGCGGTGTCTGGGGCTTCCAGGCTTACCACTACCCGACGGATGGGTTCGTGAACGTCAAGTTCGCGGGCAAGCTGTTTGCGTTCGACACGGTGCCGGTGCCGGTCAATCCGCCGCGCAAGCTCGAGCCGGCCGAGCTGCGGCGCAACTGGAATGCGCCGCCGAACCATTGGAAGGCTAATCAGTGGACACTGACGGTGGGGAAGGATGGATTGCGGCCGAGGTAGCGGAATCGCTGTCGCTGCCTATATAATTCGCAACTGGCGTGGCCCTTGAGGAGTGTGGTCTGGACGATGAGCTCTCTGCGTAGTGCATGCGAACAGCGTTTCGACCCTGCGCGGCTGGGTGGGCCCAACGAGCCTCCCGGCGGTCCGCCGGCGCAGCCGCCGCGTCGGGACGGCAACAACGAGGATGGCGAGGGACGAAGCGGTGCGCTGACCCTGACGCGCACGCGCACCAAGAAGCCGTCGATGTACAAGGTGCTCATGCTGAACGACGACTACACGCCGATGGAGTTCGTCGTCGATGTGCTGCAGCACATCTTTCAGAAAAATCGCGAAGAGGCGACCAAGATCATGCTGCACGTCCATCAAAAGGGCGTCGGCATATGCGGCGTTTACACCTACGAGATTGCCGAAACGAAAGTGACGCAGACTGTGGACTACGCGCGCAAGAACCAGCACCCTCTCCAATGTACGTTGGAGAAGGAATAGTCGAGGCAGAAGAGTAGTTCGTTTCTCAGTCGAGGTGGTTTCGATGTCTATGCTCTCCAAGAACCTCGAGAAATCCCTCCACCGCGCCTTCGGCCTGGCCGGCGAGCGCCGGCACGAATACGCAACGCTGGAGCATCTGCTGCTGGCGATGACGGAGGACGAGGATGCGGTGCCGGTCCTCAAGGCGTGCGGAGTCGATATCGATCGTCTGCGACACGATCTCGAGACCTTCGTCGACAACCGGCTGAAGGGGATCATCACCCAAAGTCCGAGCGAGCCGCTGCCGACGGCCGGCTTCCAGCGCGTCGTCCAGCGCGCCGCCGTCCATGTCCAATCTTCTGGTCGCAAAGAGGTGACCGGCGCCAACGTGCTGGTGGCCCTGTTCTCCGAGCGCGACAGTCACGCAGTGTCGTTCCTCGAGAACCAGGGCATGACGCGCCTCGACGCTGTCGACTACATCAGCCACGGCAAGGCCAAGGTGCCCGGTCGTGCCCGTACCCGCCGTGTCAGCGGCTCGGAGGAGGAGAATGGCGGCGAGGCAGCGGTGAAGCAGGGTAACGAGGCGCTGGGCGCATACTGCGTCGATCTCAACCAGAAGCATCGTGACGGGCGGGTCGATCCGTTGATCGGCCGCGAATACGAGGTCGAGCGCACCATCCAGGTGCTGTGCCGGCGTACCAAGAACAACCCGCTCTATGTCGGCGAGCCGGGCGTCGGCAAGACGGCGATCGCCGAGGGCCTGGCGCGCAAGATCGTCGAGGGCGAGGTGCCCGAGGTGCTGCGCGAGGCCGTGATCTACGCGCTCGACATGGGCGCGCTGCTGGCCGGCACGCGCTATCGCGGCGACTTCGAGGAGCGCCTGAAGGCGGTGCTGGCCGAGCTGAAGAAGAAGCCCAACTCGGTCCTGTTCATCGACGAGATTCATACCATCATCGGCGCCGGCGCCACGTCAGGCGGCTCCATGGATGCGTCGAACCTGCTGAAGCCGTCGTTGCAGTCGGGCGAGCTGCGCTGCATCGGCTCGACCACCTACAAGGAATACCGCAACTACTTCGAGAAGGACCGCGCCCTGGTCCGCCGCTTCCAGAAGATCGACGTGCCCGAGCCGTCGATCGCCGACGCGGTCGAGATCATGAAGGGGCTTAAGCCGGTCTACGAGAAGCACCACCACGTCACCTACACCGACGATGCCATCAAGGCCTCGGTCGAGCTGGCGGCGCGCTACATCCACGATCGCAAGCTGCCCGACAAGTCGATCGACGTGATCGACGAGGTCGGCGCTGCCCAGATGCTGCGCAAGCCGGAGGCGCGCAAGTCGACCATCGACGTGCCCGATATCGAGGAGATCGTCGCCAAGATCGCACGCATCCCGCCCAAGAGCGTGTCCAAGGACGACACCGAGATGCTGCGCAACATCGACCGCGACCTGAAGACCGTGGTGTTCGGCCAGGAACGGGCGATCGACCAGCTTTCGGCGGCGATCAAGCTCGCCCGCGCCGGCTTGCGCTCGCCGGAGAAGCCGATCGGTTCATATCTGCTGGCCGGCCCGACCGGCGTCGGCAAGACCGAGGTGACGCGCCAGCTCGCCCGCCTGCTGGGACTGGAGCTGATCCGGTTCGACATGTCGGAGTACATGGAGCGCCACAGCGTCTCCCGCCTGATCGGCGCGCCGCCAGGCTATGTCGGCTTCGACCAGGGTGGCCTGCTGACCGACCAGGTCAACCAGCATCCGCATTGCGTGATCCTGCTCGACGAGATCGAGAAGGCGCACCCCGATGTGTTCAACGTTCTGTTGCAGGTGATGGATTACGGCAAGCTGACCGACCACAACGGCCGGACGGTGGATTTCCGCAATGTGATCCTGTGCATGACCACCAACGCTGGCGCTGCCGACATCGCCAAGCCGGCCCTGGGCTTCGGCCGGGAGGCACGGCACGACGAGGACGACGACGCGATCAACCGCCTGTTCGCTCCCGAATTCCGCAATCGGCTCGATGCGATCATCAAGTTCGCGAATCTCGGACCCGAGAGCATGAGCAAGGTGGTGGACAAGTTCGTGGCCGAGCTGGAGGTCCAGCTCGCGGACCGCAAGGTCTTCATCGAGCTCAGCGACGGCGCGCGGCGGTGGCTGGCCGAGAAGGGCTACGATCGCCTGTTCGGTGCCCGTCCGCTCGCTCGCGTCATCCAGGAGCACCTCAAGAAGCCGTTGGCCGAAGAGGTCCTGTTCGGCAAGCTCGCCAACGGCGGCGGCACGGTGCGGGTCGATTGCGAGGGCGAGGGAGCCACGGCCCAGCTCGTCTTCACCTTCCTGCCTCCCGAGCGCGGCGCGCTGCCTCCGGCCGAGCAGGAACCAGAGCCTGTGCTGGTTGAGTGAAGGCCTTCCGGCCGCTCTGGATTGCGCTTCGCGCCGCGGTGCTCGCCACCGCGGTGTTCTGGGTGGCGCTGCTGATCGCCGACAAGTCGGGCTGGCAGGCGCCGCTTGGTGCGACTGAACCGCTGATTTTTTTCGTGGTGTTCTTCTTCGGCCTGCTGATGGTCGGGAAGGGGTGACGCATCCCTTTTGTTCTCCTCCCTGCGCGAAGCGCGGGGAGGTGCCCCCGTAATCGGGGGCGGAGGGGGCAAAAGCCTCGGTCGAGGCGTCTATCCACCTCCTTCGGATGAGAGGGCGTACGGGGAACGCTCAGTGAGAATGACGCATGTGATTCCACACGTGTGTCGCCCACGACCCCTCCGTCGGCGTAAGACGCCGACACCTCCCCACGCAAGGCGTGGGGAGGAAGAACGCGTCAGCCCTCGTTTTCCTTCCTGAATGGCGAATACTGCTGCAGCCCCTCGATCTCGCGCTGCACGGCGGGGCGTTCGCGTTTGAGGTAATCGTCGACGGCACGGCGGAAGCCGGGGTCGATGATCCAGTGGGCCGAGTAGGTCGCCACCGGCAGATAGCCGCGCTGGATCTTGTGGTCGCCTTGCGCTCCGGCCTCGACGCGTTGCAGGCCGTGGGCGATCGCATAGTCGATGGCTTGGTAGTAGCAGGCCTCGAAATGCAGGAAGGCGTGGCTTTCCAGGCAGCCCCAGTAGCGGCCGTAGAGCGTGTCATCGCCCTTGAGGTTGAGCGCGCCGCCGACCGGGCGGCCGTCGGACTCGGCCATCACCAGCACGACCTTGTCGGCCATGGTCGAGCCCAGGATGTCGAAGAACGACCGTGTGAGATACGGCGAGCCCCATTTGCGGCCGCCGGTGTCCATATAGAAGGCGAAGAAGGCGTCCCAGTGCCGCGGCTTGATCTCCTCGCCGCACAGCGGTCGCACGACCAGCCCCTCGCGCTGCACCGACGCCCGCTCCTTGCGGATCGCCTTGCGCTTGCGCGACGCCAGCGCCGCCAGGAAGTCGTCGAACGTACGGTAGCCGTCATTGTGCCAGTGGTATTGCTGCCCCAGCCGCTGCAGCCAGCCGTGATCGCCGAAGCGCTTCCAGTCGGATTCGCTGCAGAAGGTGGCGTGGACCGAGCTGATGCGATTGTCGTCCGCAATCTTGGCCAGCATGTCGATCAGCGCGTCGCGCACGCCGTCCTCGAACGGGCCGGGGCGCGCGAACAGGCGCGGGCCGGGCACCGGCGTGAACGGGACGGCGACCTGGAGCTTCGGATAGTAGCGTCCGCCGGCCCGCTCCAGCGCCTGCGCCCAGCCATGATCGAACACATACTCGCCCTGCGAATGGCCTTTGACGTAGAGAGGCGCGGCGCCGAGCAGGGTGCCGTCCTCGGCCTCGGCCAGCAGATATTGCGGCTGCCAGCCGGTGCGCCGGCCGACCGACTTCGAATCCTCCAACGCCTTCAGGAAACGATAGCTGAGGAACGGGCTGCCGGCGGAGCCGGGCGCCAGGGCACAGGCATCCCACTGAGCCTCGTCCACGGCGGCGAGCGATTCGACGACCCGCAGGCCGATGGTCGGAGTGTCGTCCGGCATGCCGGAAGCATAGCGCGAATCGTGCCAGGAATTGCGCCCTGAATCGGGCGGCGAATTCTACTCGGCTGGTCTGTGTGTACGCGCGAGCTCGTCGGCCGAGCGGCTGAAGCGTGCCTTCGCCCACTGGCTGACGCGGTCGATATAGACCAGCGCCACCGGCACGACCACGAGGGTGAGCAGCGTCGAGCTGATCAGGCCGCCGATCACGGCGTGCGCCATCGGGGCGCGCTGGCTCGCCCCTTCGCCGAGCGCCAGCGCGAGCGGCATCATGCCGAACACCATGGCGAGCGTGGTCATCAGGATGGGCCGCAGGCGGATGCTGCCTGCCTCCATCAGGGCGTCGTTGACGGACGCGCCGCGGGCCCGCGCCTGGTTGAAGAAATCGACCAGCAGGATGGCGTTCTTGGTGACCAGCCCCATCAACATGATGAAGCCGATGGCGCTGAACACGTTGAGCGTCGTTCCGGCGATCAGGAGGCCCAGGAACACGCCGATCAGCGACATCGGCAGCGACATCATGATGGCGACCGGCTGCAGGAAGCTGCCGAACTGCGAGGCCAGGATGAGGTAGATCAGGATCACCGCGAGCAGCAATGCCTGGGTGGCGTTGGAGGTGCTCTCGGCGATGTCCTTGGTCGAACCACCGAACACGAAGCGGTAGCCCGGCGGCAAGGGTGTCTCGGCGAGCAGCTTCTGCAGGTCGGCGCTGACCTGGCCGGTCGAGCGGCCGGAGACGTTGGCGGTGATCCAGACCTCGCGATTGAGATCGCGCCGGTTGATCTGCGAGGCACCGATGTCGCTCACGATGTCTGCGATCTGGGCGATGTGGATCATGCGCGGCAGGCCATTGGCCTCGGTGCCGGCGGTGAACCAGATGCGCTGCAGGTCGGCTACGCCTGTGCGATCGTCGGTCGGCAGGCGGACCATCACGGTGTAATTCTCGCCGTCCGGCGCGCGCCACAGGCTGGTCTCGTCGCCGGCAAACAGGGGGCGCAACGACTGGGCGACCAGCGCCGAGCCGAGCCCCAGGTCGGACGCCGCATCGCGCCGCAAGCGGACGGAGAGCAGCGGCTTGGCTGCTTTCAGATTGCGATCGAGATCGACAAGGCCGGGAATCTCCCGGGCGCGCCGCATGACGTCCTGCGACAGGCGGTCGAGCGCGGCGGTATCGGTTCCCTGCAGGGAGAGCTGCAGCTGCTTCTGCACGCCGCCGCCCGGGCCGCCCGGGATGTTGATCGAGATCACGATGCCGGGAATGCTGGCCAGGCGGTCGCGGATCGGCTGGGCAAGCTGCTCGGGCGAGCGCTTGCGCTCCTTCACGGGCTTCAGCCGCAGATACAGGCTCGCCTGGTTCTTGCCGTTGGCGTAGCCGGTATTGACCGTGCCGTAGGTGTAGTCGACTTCCGGGAACTCGTGGACCGCGGCGTCGACCTGCCGGAGCTTGGCTTCGGTGTATTCGAGCGAGGAACCGACCGGCGTCTCGATGCTCACGATCTGCTCGCCGAGGTCGGCCTGGGGGACGAACTCGAAGCCGATGTATTTCGCCAGGCCGAAGCTGCCGACGAAGCTCGCCAGCGCAATCAGCAGCGTGATCTTGGGCCAGCGCAGCGACCAGCCCAGCACGGCGCGATATACCCGGTTGGCGTGCTCCTGGGCGCCGTTGACGATGCGGGCGAAGCGGCCGGTGCCGTGCGCCTGCGGGTCGTACCACACCGAGGACAGCATCGGATCCAGGGTGAACGACACGAACAGCGAGATCAGGACGGCGGCCGACACCATGACGCCGAACTGGAAGAAGAAGCGGCCGATCAGGCCGCCCATGAAGGCCACCGGCAGGAACACCGCGACGATGCAGAAGGTGGTGGCCAGCACGGCGAGGCCGATCTCCTCTGTGCCGTCGATCGCGGCCTGGCGGTGCGACTTGCCGAAGCCGATATGGCGCATGATGTTCTCGCGCACCACGATCGCATCGTCGATCAGGATGCCGATCGCGAGGCTGAGCGCCATCAGGGTGAGCACGTTCAGCGTGAAGCCGAAGGCCGCCATCACCATGAACGCTCCGAACACCGAGATCGGGAGCGCAAGTCCAGTGATCACCGTGCTGCGCCAGGAATGCAGGAACAGGAACACGATGGCGATGGTCAGCAATCCGCCTTCGATCATCGTCTGCTGGACGTTGTTGACCGAGTTCTGGATGCCGCGCGAGCTGTCACGGACGATCTCCAGCTTGACGTCGGAGGGCAGGGAGGCTTGCAGGTCGGTCACTGCCTTGCGCACGCCGCGCGCCACCTCGATCGTGTTGGAACCCTGGGTCTTGACGATGTCGAGGGCGACGGCGCGCTCGCCGTTCAGGATGGCGACGTTTTCGCGCTCCTGCTGGCCGTCGACCACGGTGGCGACCTGGCGCAGGTAGACCGGGGCGGGGCCGCGGCGCGCCACGATCAGGTCGGCGAAGCTGCCGGGCTCGGCGATGCGGCCGGTGACCTCGATCACGCGATCGTCGTTGCCGCGCGAGACATTGCCGGCCGGGAAATTCTGATTTTCCTCCCGGATCGCCGTCATGATGTCGTTCACGCCGACGCGCAATGAGTGCATGCGGCCGGGGTCGAGCTCGATATTGATCTGGCGCTTGACGCCGCCGGCGATGGTGACGCGACCCACGTCGCGCACGGTCTGCAGGCGCTTGACGATGACCTGATCGGCCAGAGTGGTCAGATCGCGCACGGACCGGATGGTCGAGCGTACGGCGATCGACACGATCGGCTGATCGTCGGGGTTGAAGCGCTGGATCAGCGGCTCCTTGACCTCCGGCTTGAAGAGGGAACGGACCTGCTGGACCTTCTCCCGCACGTCCTGCAAGGCCGCCGGCGAGGTCACCGACAGCTCGAACTCGGCAATGACGATCGATTGCCCTTCGAGCGAACGCGACGTCAGGGTCTTCAGGCCGGCGATGGCGTTGACGGACTCCTCGATCTTGCGGCTGATCTCGGTTTCCACCGTCTCGGGGGCGGCGCCGGGATACATCGTGGTGACCACGACCACGGGGAAATCGACGTTGGGGAACTGATCGACGCCGAGCTGCCGGTAGGAGAACAGTCCCAGCACCAGCAGCGCCACCATCATCATGGTGGCGAACACCGGATTGTCGACGGCGATCCGCGTGAGCTTCATGGCCGACGCCTATCGCGTCTCGGGGATCTTGACCGGCTGGCCCGCCTTGAGCCCGGGCAAGGGCGCCGACACGATGGTCATGCCAGACTCCAATCCCTTCACCTCGACCAGCTCGCCGCGCGACCAGGTGCGCACCGCGCCGACAGGCTTGCGCACCAGCACGCCGTTCTCGACCGAGAGGACGTAGTCACCGGCATCGTCCTTGCGCATCGCCGAGGCGGGGACGGCGAGGGCGTGGCTCTTTTCCTGCACGACGACGGTGCCGGTGGCGAACAGGCCGCCGCGCAGCGCGTCGTGGCGGTCGACGATCTCGACATAGACCGGGATCGAGCGCGAGCCCGCCTGGGTGGTCGGACTGATGCGGGTGACGCGGCCTTCGAAGATGCGATCGCCGAAGCCCTCGAGCGTGACGCCAGCTGGCTGACCGACCTTCAGGCGCACCACGTCGGCGGCCGGCATCTGCGCCGTGACCTCGACATGGCTGGTGTCGAGCAGGGCCAGGATCTTGCCGTCGATCGGCAGCGATTCGCCCTGGTTGGCGAGGCGCTCGCCGACCACGCCGTCGAACGGTGCGCGCACCTCGGCATCGGCCAGGTTCTTCTTCGCAACCTCGAGCTGCGCCTCCGACACCGCGACCATCGATGCGCGGTTGTCGGCCGTGGAGCGTGCCTGGTCGACGGCGGCTTGCGAGACGATGTTGCGGGTTGCCAGGGTCTCCTTGTCGGAGCGGTCGCGCGCCGTCCAGCGCGCTTCGGCGCGCGCCGCGTCGACCGCCGATTGGCGCTCGTTGACCTTTGCCTGCAACTCGTTGGTCTCGAAGCGTGCCAGGACCTGGTCCTTCGTGACCCGGTCACCTTCCCGCACCAGCACTTCGGCGAGGCGGCCGGCCACGCGCGCCTTGACGATGGTCTGATCGACCGGCTGGGTCGTGCCGGTGAACCGGACGACGTCGACCAGCCCGCGTGGCTTGATGGTGTGAAGCTCCGCACCGATCAGCTCCAGGCTCCGCTCTGGGGGCGAGGGGGCGCTTCCGGCAACATTGCCCGCCGAGCTCTTGCCGGATTTCCAGGCGAAGGCGCCGACGGCAACGACGACGCCGATGGCGGCAGCGACCAGCACGACTTTGAGGGTTCGAGTCATGGACGCAATCCCTCCAGGATGAAATCGAGATAGGCCTCGTAGAACCGGTCGCTGTCGGTAGGCACGGAGTCGTCGTATGGCGCCAGCGAGCGCAGCCAGACGGAATGCATCGCGAGCGGCTGTGCCAGAATGATGGCCGACATCTCGACGTCGGGGACGGCGCGGAACTCGCCACGCGCAATGCCCCGGCGCAGCACCTTGGCGAACAGCTCGCGGCCGCGCAGATCGAAGTTCGAACAGTAGAAGCGCGCGACGTCGGGAAAATTGCCGGCTTCCGCCAGGATGAGCTTGATCACGCCGCCGAGGGGGCTCTCGGCGAACTCGCGGAACTTGGCCACCAGTTCGCGCAGGAGAAGGTCGGTCGGCCCCTGGTGAGCGTCGACCATGTCGTTGGCCCGGATGAGCGGCTCGGCGATCGCCTCGACGATGACTGCCTGAAACAGCTCTTCCTTGCTCTTGAAGTAGAGGTAGGGGAGGCCCTTGCTGACTCCTGCGGCGCGTGCGACGTCCTCGAGCTTGGTGGCGGTGAACCCCTTGGTGACGAACAGATCGAGGGCGGCACGGATGATCGCGGGCGCGCGATCCTCGGGACGCCGGGTACGGCTCGGCGTTTCGATCGAGTCCATAATGACTGAATGGTCAGTATTCACATTCCGCTATGTAAGCGGAGCAGGGTGAAGCATCAAGTGGTTTCTCTTCTCCCTCTCCAATTCGTCCCCTCTGTATTCCTCCCCCGATGACGGCCCATGACGGGAGGGGCCCGAAGTGACTGGGGGAGCAAAAAAAAAGTCCGGCAGACCAGGGTCGCCGGACTCGTAGACAGTTACGCCTTTCCACCCCCGCAGGCGGGGTGTCGTATTACAGAAAAGACACTAGATGTGGCTTCCGGTGGGACCAGGAAGGTCCCACGCGGAAGCCGAAAGGCGTTTGATTAGAGGGGGCCAAAGTCTAACTTTGGCCTATTCGCCCTTTCTTATTTTACTGCTTCTTCTTCTTCGCAGCTTTCTTCTTCGCAGCCTTCTTCTTAGCAGCCATGACTGTCTCCTATGGTTAGCTTTGGGGCACCCAACCGCGAGGGCCCCGGTTTACGCAGGTACGCGTGTCGCACATGCTCAACTGCAACCGGTGGTGCCGCCGCAGGTCGTGCATTTGAGGCACGTCCCGTTGCGGACCATGGTGAAGTTGCCGCATTCCGGGCAGGCATCGCCTTCGAACCCCCTGAGCTTCGCTTCGAGAGCGAAACCGAGAGCCGAAGAGGATGCCTCTCCGAGCGCGACTCCGACGACGGCCGCCTGGGCGTTTGACGCCGTAGCGACGGCTGGGCCGTTCGTCAGTTCCGTGGGCGGGACGCCGGCCGCGATCGCATCCTCGGCGATCGCGACATTGCCGGCCGTCCGGCCGTTCAAGATGTAGAGATTGCTGCGCGCAAAGCCGGCGCTGGCGATGCGCTTCACCGCGGCCGCCGCAGCCTTGGCTGCCTCCGTGGCCGGCGCCGGGAGCTCGCCCTGGATCTCGCCGCGGCCGACGCCGTCCGGCCGCAGGTCGGCCTGCTCGACGTGCGCCAGGTCGCTGCGCCCGAGATAGGAGATCGCCAGCTCGCGGAAGATGTAGTCGAGAAGCGACGTCGACATCTTGATCGCGTCGTTGCCTTCGACGATGCCCGATGGCTCGAAGCGCGTGAAAGTGTAAGCCTCGACGAACTCCTCGAGCGGCACGCCGTATTGCAGGCCGATCGAGATCGCGATGGCGAAATTGTTCATCAGGCTGCGGAAGGCCGCACCTTCCTTGTGCATGTCGATGAAGATCTCGCCGGCCCGGCCGTCCTCGTATTCGCCGGTGCGCAGATAGACCTTGTGGCCGCCGACGATCGCCTTCTGTGTGTAGCCCTTGCGGCGCTGCGGCAGGCGCTCGCGACCGGCACGCACCTCGCGTTCGACGATGCGCTCGACGATCCGCTCGGCAACGATCGGCACCCGTGCCACCGGCGGCAGGTCGATCTCATCGTCGTTGGCCGCCATGTCATCGCCCAGCGCGATCGCCGACAGCGGCTGCGAAAGCTTCGAGCCGTCGCGATAGAGCGCGTTGGCCTTGAGACCGAGCCGCCACGACAGCTCATAGGCCTCACGACAATCCTCGATCGTCGCCGCGTTGGGCATGTTGATGGTCTTGGAGATCGCGCCCGACACAAAGGGCTGCGCCGCTGCCATCATGCGGATGTGGCTTTCGGCCGACAGGCTGCGCGTGCCGTCGCGGCCGCAGATATTGGCGCAATCGAACACCGGCAGATGCTCGGGGGCGAGATCGGCTGCCCCCTCGAGGGCCATCGTCCCGCAGGCATGCAGGTTGGCGGCGGCGATGTCGCTCTTGGAGAAGCCGAGGCGCGCCAGCACGTCGAGCTTCGGATCGGCGAGCGCCGCCTCGTCGAGACCGAGCACGTCGCGGCAGAAGGCGTCCCCCAGCACGTGCCGCGAGAAGGCGAACCGGATGTCGAAGGCGGTGGCGATTGCCTTCTCGACCTTGTCGATCGTCGCCTTGTCGAAGCCGCGCTCGGCCAGCATCGCGTGATTGATCGCGGGCGCCTTGGCGAGCGAGCCGTGACCCACGGCATGGGCAGAGATGCGCGCGATCACGGCCTCGTCGTAGCCCAGGCTGCGCAGGGCCAGCGGAACGGTCCGGTTGATGATCTTGAAGTAGCCGCCGCCGGCGAGCTTCTTGAACTTGACCAGGGCGAAGTCGGGCTCGATGCCGGTCGTGTCGCAATCCATCACCAGGCCGATCGTGCCGGTGGGAGCGATCACGGAGACCTGGGCATTGCGATAGCCGTGGCGTTCGCCCGAGGTCAAGGCATCGTCCCAGGCGCGCCGGGCGGCTGTCGCGAGGGCCGCGTCGGGACATTGCTTGGCGTCGAAGGCAACCGGTATCGTCGACAGGCCCTCATAGCCGCCCGACTCGCCGCGCGCCGCGCGTCGATGGTTGCGCACGACCCGCAGCATGGCTTCGCGGTTGTCGGCGAAGCCCGCGAAGGCACCGAGCAGCCGCGCCATCTCGGCCGAGGTGGCGTAGGCGACGCCCGTCATCACGGCCGTCACCGCGGCGGCGATCGCCCGGCCGCCGACGCTGTCGTAGCTCAGGCCCGACGCCATGAGGAGCGCACCGAGATTGGCGTAGCCCAAACCGAGTGTCCGATAGCGATAGGACAGCTCGGCGATCCGGCGCGACGGGTACTGCGCCATCATCACCGAGATCTCGAGCACGACCGTCCACAGCCGCACCGCATGCTCGAACGCCTCAGTGTCGAACGACCCGTCGGCGCGGCGGAAGCGCATCAGGTTGAGCGACGCCAGATTACACGCCGTGTCGTCGAGGAACATGTACTCCGAGCACGGATTGGACGCGTTGATCCGTCCCGAAGCGGGGCAGGTGTGCCAATCGTTGATCGTGGTGTCGTACTGGAGGCCGGGGTCGGCCGACTGCCACGCCGCCTCGGCGATGGTCTGCCATAGCTTGCTCGCACTGACCGTCCTGGCGACCTTGCCGGTCGTGCGCTCGGTCAGGGTCCACGGTGCATCGGCTTGCACCGCGCGCAGGAAGTCGTCGGTGACGCGCACGGAGTTGTTGGCGTTCTGGCCAGCCACGGTCACGTAGGCGTCAGACTCCCAGTTGGTGTCGTAGGTCGGGAACTCGATCGCGCGATAACCCTGGCGAGCGAAATGGATGACCCGCTGGATGTAGCTCTCGGGCAGCATCACCTTGCGCGCGGCGACGATCTCGCGCCGCAGCGCCGGGTTGCGCTTGGGGTCGAACGCCTGATCGCCGGCGATGCCGCTGTCAATGCAGGCGCGCATCACCGCGTTCAGATGGCGATTGGCGAGCCGCGAGCCGGCGACGAGGGCCGCGACCTTCTGCTCCTCGACCGCCTTCCAGTTGATGAAGTCCTCGATGTCGGGATGGTCGATATCGACGCATACCATCTTGGCGGCGCGACGCGTCGTGCCGCCCGACTTGATGGCGCCGGCCGACCGGTCGCCGATCCTGAGGAACGACATCAATCCCGACGACCGTCCTCCGCCGCTCAGTCGCTCGCCTTCGCCCCGAATGCGCGAGAAGTTCGAGCCGCTGCCCGAGCCGTACTTGAAGAGGCGCGCTTCGCGCACCCAGAGATCCATGATGCCGCCTTCGTTCACCAGTTCGTCAGTGACTCCCTGGATGAAGCAGGCATGCGGCTGCGGCCGCTCGTAAGCCGATGTGGACGGGTAGGCGACCGCGTCGCGATGGTCAACGAACCAGTGGCCTTGCCCAGGGCCGTCGATGCCGTAGGCCCAATGCAGGCCGGTGTTGAACCACTGCGGCGAATTGGGTGCGCAGACCTGGGCCGCCAGCATGTGGCAATGCTCGTCGTAGAACGACCGGGCATCGGCCTCGCTGTCGAAGTAGCCGCCGCGCCAGCCCCAGTAGGTCCAGGCGCCGGCCAGGCGATGGAACACCTGGCGGGCGCTCGTCTCGCCCGTGAAGCGGTCGGGCTCGGGAAGTTGTGCGAGCGCCGCCTCGTCGGGGATCGAGCGCCAGAGCCACTGCGGAACGTCGGCCTCAGCGACGCGCGTCGTGCGTGCCGGGATGCCGGACCGGCGGAAATACTTCTGTGCGAGGATGTCGACCGCCACGGCCGACCAGTCGGCCGGCACGTCGATCCCCTTGAGCTGGAAGACGATCGATCCGTCGGGATTGCGGATTTCGGAATCGCCAGCACGAAACGCCACTCCCGCGAATGGCGATGTTCCTGCTTGCGTATACCGACGCTCAAAGCGCATCGACGGTCCCCCGTACCCCTTTCCCGTCTCTTGAAGTCCTTTGCGGGAGGTGCTCTGTCGTTCTCGAGCACGCACATGTGGGCACTGAGAGATAGTAAATTACAAAATCTTGTGTGCGCAACTACATTTTGTAGAGCAAGGTGTTGATGGTACTAGATGATGCAAGTGCGCAACAGGGCATCAAAATCGATCAAATCGATCGTCGTCGATCGATGTGAACCGATCGGTCAGGATGGTCGCGTTGCGCGTTTCCAAGCGGCCGCGTACAAGCGGCGCGGTCACATTCGAGGCATGGTCTGCTCATGACGATCGGCACGTGGTTGTTCACCAAGAGACGCGGCGAGCTGGTCGGCACCGATGCCGAAGGCAATCGCTACTTCCAGGACAAGCGCCTGATTGCGGGGCAACGGCGCAAGCGCTGGGTCATGTACAACGGCGTTGCCGAAGCGTCGCGCGTCCCGCCGGATTGGCATGGCTGGCTGCATTACACGACGGATGTACCACCGCCACCGGGCGGCCTGCCGCGCCAGACCTGGCAGAAGGATCACGTGCCCAATCTCAGTGGCACCGATGGTGCCTACCGTCCGCCCGGCCACACGCTTGCCACGGGCGAGAAGCCCAAGCCGCCCTACGAGGCGTGGCGTCCGGGCTGATCGTCGGCAACGCTGGGGAAGGGTGTGGGTCGCAATATCGTCGAGACGATCGTCGGTGCACTGGTGCTGCTGGTGGCCGGCGTGTTCGTCTTCTATGCGTTCGCCAAATCGGACAGGGGAACGCCCAACGGATATGAGATCGTCGCACGTTTCGACCGGATCGACGGTCTGAAGCGCGGCGCGGACGTGACAGTGAGCGGCGTCAAGGTGGGGGCGGTCACCGGGTTCGAGCTCGATCGCAAGACCTACCAGGCGATCGTGCACATGATGGTAGGGGCAAATCTCGATCTCCCGATCGACACCCACGCCAAGATCGTGAGCGAATCGCTGCTGGGCGGCATGGTCATCATTCTCGAGCCGGGCGCCGACAAGACCATGCTCAAGCCGGGCGGTGAGATCGAGAAGACCCAAGGCGCCATCCCCTTGTCGGAGCTGATCGCCAAATTCATGTTCGGAAGTACAGGGTCCAAGTGATGAACACTCGTCCTGCAAAGAGTCAGACGACCTGGCGCCAGCCCGATGGCAAGCCGGTCTCATGCCTCGAAAAGATCAAAGTCCTCAATCAGAACATCCAGGAAATCGAGTCCCTCTGCGCCGATGCGTTGGAGGACGGAGTCCTGATGGGATGCGACGCGGACCAGATCAAGGCTGCCCTGCACGAGCTGGTCGAAGCGCTCGAGGTGCCCCACGCCGGCAAACGGTGAGCATGCGAACGCTCCTGGCGCTCGCCGCATCGGTCGCCGCCTTTGGCATCGCCCCCGTTCAGGCACAGCAGCAACCGCAACAACAGCCTCAGCCGGCGGCGGCGCCGCGACCGGGCAACATCAACCTGCGGCCGATTCCCAGTGGGCCTGGCAAGCGGGTCGCCGAGCTGCAAGGCCTCGACAAGGTCACCGCACGCACGCAGCGTTTCGTCGCGCCGGTCGGTCAATCGACCCGCTTCGGCACGCTGGAGATCACTGTCGGCGACTGCCTGGTCAACGTGCCGGAAGCGCCACCCGAGTCGGTCGCCTACCTGACCATCGTCGATCACAAGCCGGGCCAGCCCGAGGAGAAGCTGTTCGCCGGCTGGATGTTCGCCTCGACGCCGTCCCTCTCGGCGCTCGATCACGGCGTCTACGACGTCCGTGTGCTCGCCTGCACGATGGCGCAGGGGTCGGCTCCGCCAAGCTCGCGCTGAAAGACGGCCGGCTGGTCGATCGCCGCCACCAGCAGCGGGCGGAACTCCTCGCGCGAGATTTCGACTGCGCCGAAACTGCGCAGATGCTCGGTCATGAACTGGCAATCGAGCAGGCGGAACTTGCCGACGATCAGGCGCGCCACCAGATGGACCAGCGCCACCTTCGATGAATCGCGTTCGCGGCTGAACATGCTTTCGCCGAAGAAAGCGGCGCCGACCGAGACGCCGTACAGGCCGCCGACCAGCTTGCCCTGGCGCCAACACTCGACGCTGTGGGCATGGCCGCGGCGATGGAGCTCGGTATAGAGCTCGACGATCGGTCCGTTGATCCAGCTCTCGGGATGGCCCGGCCGCGGCTCGGCGCAGGCCTGCAAGGTCGTCGTGAAGGCGGTGTCGGCGGTGACCTCGAAGCGACCGGCGCGGACGGTGCGCCCCAGGCGCTGCGGCAGATGGAAGCGGTCGAGTGGCAGCACAGCGCGCCGCCGGGGATCGAGCCAGTAGAGCTTCGGGTCGTCGCGCCGCTCGCCCATCGGGAAGACGCCGATCCGATAGGCCTGCAGCAGGAGGTCGGGCGTGATCTCCATCGGGTCGATGCTACTTCTTCAGGCCGACCAGCTTCTCCAGCCAGTGGATGTCGTAGTCGCCATCGATGAAGGCCGGTTCGCCGACGATGCGCAGATGCAGCGGGATCGTCGTGTCGATGCCCCCGATGACGAACTCCTCCAGCGAGCGGCGCAGGCGCATCAGGCATTCGTTGCGCGTCGCGCCGTTGACGATCAGCTTGGCCACCATGGAATCGTAGAACGGTGGCATGACGTAGCCGGTGTAGAGCCCCGAATCGACGCGCACACCCAGCCCTCCCGGCGGATGGTAGTCGACGACCCGGCCGGGGCAGGGCACGAAAGTTTCGGGATGCTCGGCATTGATGCGGCATTCGATGGCATGGCCCTGAATCACGATGTCGTCCTGGGTCATGCCGAGTGGCGCGCCGTTGGCGATGCGGATCTGCTCGCGCACCAAATCGATGCCGGTCACGGCTTCGGTGATCGGGTGCTCGACCTGCAGGCGCGTGTTCATCTCGATGAAGTAGAACTCGCCATCCTGGAAGAGGAATTCCAGCGTGCCGGCGCCGCGATAGTTCAGCTTGCGCACGGCCGCCGCCGCCAGTTCGCCGATGCGCTGGCGCTGTTCGGAATTGAGCGCTGGCGAGGGCGCCTCCTCGAGCGCCTTCTGATGGCGACGCTGCAGCGAGCAGTCGCGCTCGCCGAGATGGACGCCGGCACCTTTGCCGTCTCCCAGCACCTGGATCTCGATGTGACGCGGATGCCCGAGGTATTTTTCGACGTAGACCGCGTCGTTGCCGAAAGCGGCCTTGGCCTCGGCACGGGCGAGCGAGAACGCTTCGGCCGCCGCTGCCGCATCCGCCACCACCTTCATGCCGCGACCGCCACCGCCCGCCACCGCTTTGACCAGCACCGGCCAGCCAAACCGGTCTCCGAGCGCCACGACCTCGTCGCGCGACTCGACCGGCCCCGGCGAGCCGGGCACCAGCGGCAGGCCGAGCTCGGCGGCAGTCTGCTTGGCCACGATCTTGTCGCCCATCATCCTGATGTGCTCGGGCGTCGGGCCGATGAACGTGAATCCGTGCGCCTCCACCGCCTCGGCGAAGCGGGCATTCTCCGACAGGAAGCCGTAGCCCGGATGGATGGCATCGGCGCCGGCGATCGTCGCGGCCGACAGGATCGCGGGAATGTTGAGGTAGCTGTCGCGCGCCGGCGGCGGCCCGATGCAGACCGATTCGTCGGCCAGCCGCACATGCATGGCGTCACTGTCGGCGGTTGAATGCACGGCCACGGTCTGTATGCCCATCTCGCGGCAGGCGCGGTGGATGCGCAGCGCGATTTCCCCGCGATTGGCGATCAGGACCTTGTCGAACATGTCGGCCGCAGCGTCCCTATTCGACGACCAGCAACGGTTCGTCGTATTCCACGGGCTGTGCGTTCTCGATCAGGATGCGTGTGACCTTGCCGGCCTTGCGCGCCTTGATGGGGTTGAAGGTCTTCATCGCTTCGATGATCAGCAGGGTCTGCCCGGCCGCAACCTCGTCCCCGACGCCGACGAAGTTCGGCTTTCCGGGCTCGGGCGCGAGATAGGCGGTGCCGACCATCGGCGACTTCACGACGCCCGGATGCTTGGCAAAGTCGCTGGCGACCCCGCTGGCGGTCGACGCCGCGGCAGGCGCTGCCGGAGCGGGTGCCCCTGCCATCACGGGGGCGGCGGCCACCGTCACAGTCGGTCGCGCGACACGGATGCGGCGCTCACCGTCGGCCAGCTCGATCTCGCCAAGGTCGGTTTCGTGAAGGATCTGCGCCAGCTTGCGCACGAACTCGGTATCCATCTCGAACTTTGCCATGGGACGGATGCTCCGCAGTGAAGGTCAGCGTGCCAGCAGGCGCGCCAGCGCCTGCAGGGCGAGAAGGTAGCCGTGACTGCCGAGCCCCGCGATCACGCCAACCGCAACCGGACTGATATAGGAATGATGGCGGAAGCTTTCACGCTTGTAGATGTTGGACAGGTGGACCTCGATCACCGGCAGCTCGGCGGCGTTCAAGGCATCGAGCAGGGCCACCGAGGTGTGGGTATAGGCGCCAGCATTGATGACGATGCCGGCATTCTTCTCGCGTGCCTCCTGAATCCGATCGACCAGGGTCCCTTCATGGTTGCTTTGGGCAAACTCGATACTTATCCCCAGGCGGTCGGCTTCCTTGCGGCATGCCTGCTCGACGTCCGCCAAGGTTTCGCGGCCGTAAATCTCCGGCTGGCGCTTGCCGAGCATGTTGAGATTCGGCCCATTGATCACCAGGACCGGCTTGGCGGCCTGTGTGGCCAAAACTGCCTCCCCATCTCGCAAAAAGCGCGGGGGTTATAGCATGGCGAGTCCGAGCGACAAGGTGAGGTCAGGGGCGGGGTTAGCCGGTCTCCCGGAGGGACTTGGCGTGCGCGACCAGGCGGTCGGTCAGTGCATCGAAACTGCGCCGTTCGTCGGCGTTGAGCACCTTGTAGAGGCGCTCCTGGTATCCCAACGCCAGCGGCACGATGCGGGCATGGATGGCGCGACCGCGTCCGCTCAGCCGCAACGAGGCGCGACGGCGGTCCTTCCGATCCGTGGCGCGCTCGATCAGGCCACGCTCCAGCAGGCCCGCGACGGCCCGGCTGACAGCGACCTTGTCCATCACGATGCGCTGCCCAACCTCGGAGGCGGTAAGCGGGGCGAACCGGCCCAGAGCCGCCATCACCCGCCATTGCGTGACAGTCAGCCCGAACGGCTCGGCGTAGAGGTCGTGCAGCGACTCACTCACGAGCTGGGCCAGCACCGACAGCCGGTAGGGCAGAAAATTCTCGAGTTCGAGGGCTTGCAAAGCGGTCGCCATAATAGTTACATTTGAAACTAATTTGCGATCGAGGTCAATCCGGAGGTCGAGCATGGCCAACAGCAAGGATGCAGGCGTCGAGGAGTCCCCCGTCGGCGTCGACGAGATCAACCCGATGGGCACCGACGGCTTCGAATTCGTCGAGTACACCGCGCCGGACCCCGCGGCCCTCGGTGCGCTGTTCGAGACCATGGGGTTCGTGCGGGTTGCCCGGCATCGATCCAAGGACGTCTCGCTGTACCGCCAGGGCGACGTCAACTTCATCGTAAACGGCGAGGCGGAAAGCTTTGCCCAGGGCTTTGCCCGCGTGCACGGACCCAGCGTCTGCGCCATCGCCTTCCGCGTGAAGAACGCGGCCTTCGCCTACAAGCGCGCCCTCTCGCTCGGCGCGTGGGGCGTCGAGAACAAGGTCGGGCCGATGGAGCTCAACATCCCGGCGATCAAGGGCATCGGCGATTCGCTGATCTACCTGGTCGATCGCTACGGCGAGCGCGGCACGATCTACGACGTCGATTTCGAGTTCCTGCCCAGAGTCGAGCATTCGCCCAAGGGCGTCGGCCTCACCTACATCGACCATCTGACACACAACGTGCATCGCGGCCGCATGGCCGAATGGGCCGACTTCTACGAGCGGCTCTTCAATTTCCGCGAGATCCGCTACTTCGACATCGAGGGCAAGCTCACCGGGCTCAAGAGCAAGGCAATGACCAGCCCGTGCGGCAAGATCCGCATCCCGATCAACGAGAGCACCGACGACAAGTCGCAGATCCAGGAATATCTCTCGGCCTATCACGGTGAGGGTATCCAGCACATCGCGATGGGCACCGGCGACATCTACGACACCGTCGAGGCGCTGCGCGGTCGCGGCGTGCCGTTCCAGACCGTTCCCGAGACCTACTACGAGCAGGTCGACAGCCGCCTGCCGGGCCATGGCGAGGATGTCCGCCGGCTCGCGGCCGACCGCATCCTGATCGACGGCGCGCCGACCAAGGGCGGCGGGCTCCTGCTGCAGATCTTCACCCAGACCGTGATCGGGCCGATCTTTTTCGAGATCATCCAGCGTCGCGGCAACGAAGGCTTCGGTGAAGGCAATTTCCGCGCGCTGTTCGAGTCGATCGAGCTCGACCAGATCCGCCGTGGCGTCCTGAAGGCATAGATCGAACGGAGGAAACCATGACCAAGAACTGGATTCCGCTGCGCCAGGTCGAAGGCGTCGCCTCGCGCCAGGCCCATGTTCGCCTTCCGGAGGGAACCTACGAGCGCGAGATCAGCAAGGAAGGCTTCTTCGGGCCGTCGGCGCAATTCCATCACCGGCACAAGCCGACCGACTGGATCGAGTTCGACGGCGCCATCCGGCCGCGCGCCTTCGACCTCGACAAGCTGGCCGCCGGTGCGACGAGCCCCTGGCAGGCGCAGCTGGTTATGTACAATCCGCATCTGCAGATGCGCATGTGGCGTCTCGATCGGCCGATGAGCGAACTGGCACGCAACAGCGATGGCGACCAGATGCTGTTCATCCATGAAGGCGAGGGGGCATTGTTCTGCGATTACGGCCATCTCGACTATCGCGAGGGCGACTACATCGTCATCCCGCGTGGCACGATGTGGCGGCTATCGCCCACCGAGCCTACGCTGTCGCTGATGGTCGAGGCGACCAACGAGCATTTCACCCTGCCGGAGAAGGGTCTGGTCGGCCGCCACGCGATATTCGATACGGCAATGCTCGACACACCCACGCTCGACGACGCCTTCCGGGCCCAGCAGGACGAGCGCACCTGGCGGGTGTCGGTGAAGCGGCGCAACCAGCTTTCGACCGTGACCTTCCCGTTCAACCCGCTGGATGCGGTGGGCTGGCACGGCGATCTCAGCGTGGTCCGCATCAACTGGCGCGACCTACGGCCGCTGATGAGCCATCGCGCCCATCTGCCGCCGTCGGCCCACACCACCTTCATGGCCGGCCGCTTCGTCGTCTGCACCTTCGTACCGCGGCCGTTCGAGAGCGACCCCGAGGCGCTCAAGCTGCCGTTCTTCCACAACAACGACGACTACGAAGAGATCATCTTCTACCACAAGGGCAGCTTCTTCAGCCGCGACAACATTCATCCCGGGATGATGACGATCCATCCCTCGGGCTTCACGCATGGCCCGCATCCCAAGGCCTTCGACGCCGCCACCAAGGGCGGCCGGACCCAGACCGACGAGGTCGCCGTCATGATCGACACGCGCGACGCCGTCGATGTGGCGGCCATGCCGGCCGGCGTCGAGTTCGAAGGCTACGTGAAGTCGTGGCGCCCGGCCGACCTCGAGCAGGCGGCAGAGTAGGGCTCTTTGGGGACCGCGGGCATCTTGCCCGCGGTCCGCAGGAGCATGACAGGGGAGACAGCATGAAACTGGGGTCCTTGAAGGAAGGTGGACGCGACGGCACCTTGATCGTCGTCGACCGCGCGCTGCAGCGCGCGGTGCGAGCGTCAGGGATCGCGGCCACGCTGCAGAAGGCGCTCGACGACTGGGCAGCCGTTTCGCCACGACTGGCCGAGCTCGCCAGGCAACTGGCGGAGGGGAAG
Source organism: Reyranellaceae bacterium (assembly GCA_046349295.1). Taxonomy (GTDB): domain Bacteria; phylum Pseudomonadota; class Alphaproteobacteria; order Reyranellales; family Reyranellaceae; genus Reyranella. Next base: position 492,954 of record JAXMCP010000009.1, on the reverse strand, counting down.
GCAACCGGCGCCTTCCCCCTCGACACGTCGGCGCTGGCGGCGCCCCTGCCGCGCGCCTTCCAGTGGGCCGACGGGTCGGCTTACGTCGTGCATGTCGAGCTGGTGCGCAGGGCGCGCGGTGTCGAGATGCCGCCCTCCTTCTGGACCGATCCGCTGATGTACCAGGGCGGATCGGACTCCTTCATCGGCCCCAATGACGACATCGAGGCCGGCGACGAAGCCTGGGGCATCGATTTCGAGGGTGAGATCGGCGTCATCGTCGACGACGTGCCGATGGGCGTGTCTCCCGAGGCGGCGCGCGGGCACATCAAGCTGGTGACGATCCTGAACGACGTCTCGTTGCGCAACCTTATCGTCACCGAGCTCGCCAAGGGGTTCGGCTTCTTCCACGGCAAGCCGGCGACGGCCTTCGCGCCGGTCGCCGTGACGCCGGACGACCTGGGTCATGCCTGGGACGGCGGAAAGATCAATCTGCCCTTGATCTCGACCCTGAATGGCAAGGAATTCGGCCACCCCAACGCGGCGACCGATCTCACCTTCGATTTCGGGCAGCTGATCGCCCACGCCGCCCGGACGCGGCATCTCGAGGCGGGCACGGTCGTCGGCTCGGGCACCGTCGCCAACCGTGATGCCGGTGTCGGCTGCTCGTGCATCGCCGAGCGCCGAGTGCGCGAGACGATTGAAGGCGGGAAGCCCGTCACGCCCTTCATGGCGTTCGGCGACCGCATCCGGATCGAGATGATAGACCGGGCCGGCCAATCGATCTTCGGTGCCATCGACCAGAAGGTCGTGCGCTACGTGGCAGCCTCGTAAGCCATGCTAAGGTGGCCGCGGAGGCGGCCATGAAGCTGATCGGCTATTTTCGCTCGTCTGCGGCGTTTCGTGTGCGGATTGCCTTGAACCTCAAGGGCATCCCGGTCGAGCACGCGTCGCGCCATCTGCGCCGGGGTGAGCAGGCGGCGCCTGATTATGCCGCACTCAATCCGCAGAAGCTGGTGCCGGCGATGGTGCTCGATTCGGGCGAGGTGTTGACCCAGTCGCTCGCGATCCTCGAATATCTCGAGGAGAACCATCCGCAGCCGCCGCTGCTGCCCAGGGATCCGGTCGACCGCGCCCGTGTCCGGGCGCTGGCGCTGATCTGCACCGCCGACATTCATCCGATCCAGAACCTCCGGGTAATGGCCTATCTGCGCGACAGATTCGGGCAGAGCGAGGAAAGCGCCTTCGCTTGGTCTCGTCATTGGATCGACACCGGCTTCGAGGCCTACGAGGCGTCCGTTGCGGACGACCGCCGGACCGGCACCTTCAGCCACGGCGATCGGCCGACGATGGCCGATCTTTGCCTCATTCCCCAGGTATTCAATGCCGGACGCTTCAAGGTGGACATGAAGAAGTACCCGACGATCCAGCGCATTTTCGAGGCGAGCATGAAGCTGCCCGCCTTCGACGCCGCCCAGCCCGCCAAGCAGCCGGATGCCGAGCCATGAAGAAGGGCATAGCGGCCGGGCTGGTTGTGCTCGCGCTGATCGGGGCCTGCCTCGCCGCCATTCCGCTCATCCAGATCCACGTCGCGGACCTGCTCAAGGCGGAGATCGAGCGCGACGGCGCCACCAAGGTCGGCAGTGTCGAGGTCGCCCTGTTCGATCGGCAGATCATCCTGCTCGACGTCAAGACGACGCGGCCAAACGGCGAAATGAGCATCGGGCGTATCGACGCCTCAGGGCTCGACTGGCCGATCAAGGAGTTCCTGCGCGGCCGCACGCCGCTTCAGGGTACCCGTTGGGGCGATCCACTGCAGGCCAACCGCCTCGAGGTGCAGGATTTTCGCGTCGTCGACCAGGTCACGCAGGTGAGCTTGGGCTCGATGGTCGTCGAAGGCTTCGACCTCGACCGCTTCGAGCCGCGCGACGCTGGCCCTCATCGCGAGCGCCAGCGCGTGGCGCAAGCCCTGGCGGCGCTCAAGGTGCGCCGCCTCGAGCAGCGCAATCTCGCGATCGTGCAGGCGAAATCCGGCGACATGTTTGGCCTCGCGTCCTTCATGGTCGACGGCTACGACCGCGGCCGCGTCGCGCGGCTGACGATCAACGACATGGAGGCGACGGCAAAAGGAAAGACGGGGGCCGAGGTCAAGATCGGTGACACAGACGTCAACGGGCTCGACCTGGGTCGCGTGCTCGCGACCCTCGGTTCGGACCATTGGGAGCCGGGTCAGCCCATGGGACGCGTCAACATCGCCAGCGGTCGCATCTCGGGCTTCAGTGGCAACGCCTTTGCCCGCTACGGAATTTCCCTCGGCAGCGTCGGCATGGAAACGGTGCACGACAGCACGGAGGTGAGCCGCACGCGGACGCGCATCGAGGGCTTCGTTCTGGCGCCACCTCTGCGCAGCCTCGAAGCGCTGCAGCTGCGCATCGCCTTGCAGTCGATGGGCCTCAAGGAAATCAAGCTCGATCTCGATTGCCTGGGCATCGAGGATCGCGCCAAGGGAACGCTGGCCATCGATCAATGCGCGCTGGTCGGACCTGGCCTGGGTGAGATCGATTTCTCGGCGCGTCTCGTCAATGCCGACTCCGCGTTCTGGCAGGCAATCGACGATGGCGACCTGATGGGCTTGCAGATGACATCGGCCGCGCTTGCGTCAGCGCGTCTCGTGGTGGCCGACAAGAGCCTGCTGGAGCGCAGCCTCAAGGCGCTTTCGACGATGACCGGACAATCGGTGGCCACGACGCGCGCCAACCTGGCCAACGAGATACGCCGTTATCAACCGCCCGGCGTCCTGATCTCGGAGAGCATGACCAAGCTGTTCAACACGGTATCGCACTTCATCGAACGCGGCGGCACGCTGACGGTCGAGGCGAAACCCGAGCCGCCGGTCAACCTCGACCGTTTCAAGTATCTGATGCGCCCGGACGCCGACCTCGTGACCGGCCTCGGCCTGACGGCGACACTGTCGAAATGATTATTGCCTCCCCGTAATCGGGGGAGGCAAATTCGCTCACCCCGCCTTGCGGGCGTCGGCGATGAGCTGCTTCAGGGTCGCGGCGTCGACTGCGCCGGGCACGAACTGCTTGCCGATCACGAACGCCGGGGTGCCGCGCACGCCGAGAGCGGAGGCGAGGGCGAGATTGCGGTCGATGATCTGTTTCAGCCTCGGATCCTGCATGTCCTTCTCGAGCTGCGCGAGGTCGAGGCCGACCGAGCCGGCAATCTCGAAGATGCGCTCGCGGTCCAGCTTGCCGCTGTGTTCCATCAGCGCATCGTGCAGCGCCTGGTGCTTGCCCTGCTTGGTCGAGGCGAGGGCGGCCAGGGCCGCGATCTTCGAAGCTTCTCCCAGGATCGGCAGATCCTTGTAGACGACCTTCACGTTGCCGTCGGCGCCGATCACCGATTTCAGGGCCTGGTGGGCGCGCTTGCAATAGGGGCATTGATAGTCGTTGAAGTCGACGACAACGACGTTGCCGTTGACGTTGCCGCCGATCGGGCTGTCGGGATCGCGGAACAACTCGGCCTGGTTCTCCTGGACGCCCTTCTGCGCGACGGCATCGCGCTGGTTGTCCTGCCGGCGCTCCAGTTCGGTCATGGCTTCGACCAGCACTTCCGGATTGGCCAGGAGATACTCGCGTATGCTCTTGCCGAGGGCGGTCCGGTCGGGCGAGGAGGCCTGGCCGGCGCTGGCATAGCGACCCGGTGCCGTGGTCACCGCGGCGACGACAGCGCCAACGGCCACCAGGGCGCCGGAGATGACGAGAAGAATGGTCCGCATTGTCGATCTCCGCACCCTGCTAGCGTCCCGCCGGGCGTGTCTTGATGTAAGCCTTGATGTCCTGGGCCCGCTGCCAGGCTGGTGTCCCCGCCTGCAATTGGCGCAGCGCGGTATCGGCGTGGGCCTGAGCCTCGCTGCGCTGACCACGTAGCACGGCCATCTCGGCGCGGGCGAGCGACGTCATGCCGGGATTGTTGAGCTTGGAATAGCCCGACGCCATCAGGCGCCAAAGGTCGAAGCTGCCCGGCTCCTGCTGGGCGGCCTGCTCGAGGTTGCGGACCGCTTCGCGATCATTGTCGGGCGAGTTGGTGTCGAGCAAGGCGCGGGCGTAGTCGATCTTGATGATGGCCGAGCTCGGCAGAAGCTGGACGGCCCGGCGGTATGAAGCGATGGCTTCCGTGGCCTTGCCGTTTTCATACAGCATCTGGCCGCGCACCTCGTGGAAGTACGGATCGTTGGGATATTCCTTGATCAGGCCGTCGATCGTCAGCAGCGCCGAGCCGAGCGCCCCCTTGCGATACCAGGCGATAGCGCGGGCATAGCGCGCATGGACCGCGCGGTCGGCCTCGCTGAAGCGCTGCAACGCCACATCAGGCGTGATGAAGCCCATCAGCTTGGCGACCACGCGATGGTGCATCGACAGGGCCTGCGCCGTATCAGGCGTGTTGGTGTAGGGCGAGCGAGCCGCCGCCTCCTCGAAGGTCGTGATGCGCTCCGGCGTCAGCGGATGGGTTGTCAGGTAGGGGTCGCGGCGATTGATCTGCAGGCGCTCCTCGCGCTGCAGGACGCGCAGGAACTCGATTGTTCCTTTGAGCGACTGCCCCGTCCTCTGCATGTAGGTGATCGCCGCCTGGTCGGCCGCGTTCTCCTGAGTCTGTGAATATTTCAGGAAGGACAGGAGAGAGCCGGGCGCCTGCGGGCCGCCGACGCCGGTGGTCGGTCCGCCGCGGCCCCCGCTGCCCGACAGGGCCCCTGCGGCGAGCGCGCCGCCGCCCAGGATGGCCTCGAGGATCTGCAAGGTGGTCAGGCTGCGCAGCTCTTCCTGCATGCGGGCGAGATGGCCCCCGGCAATGTGGCCGCTTTCATGGGCCAGCACGCCGATCAGCTGATTGGGCGTCTCGGTGCGCATGATCAAGCCGGTATTGATGAAGATCCGCTGACCGCCGGCGACGAAGGCGTTGAGCGAGTGGTCCTGGACGATCATGATCTCGACCGCATTGGGGTCGAGGCCAGCCGCCCGCCAGATCGGCGTGACGAGCGTCCGGATCGTGTTCTCGATCTCGGCGTCGCGGATGAGATTGAGACGTTGATTTTGCTGGGCGCTCGCGGCACGAAACGGCGCCAGCGCGAACAGCGCGAGACAGAAGAGGGTGATGATGCGTCGATACACGGGCGGCACGGGATCCTGGCAGGCTAGGAACGCGCGGTGGCCACGTCAATTGCGCAACCTGGCGCTGGTCGCAACGTTTGTGCTGGGCGCTTGTGGCTGTAGTGAGGCGGACCGCGAGTCTGATCGGTCCGGCAACGCCGCCAATCCGGCCGGTCTGTCGCCCGGGAAGGGCGGGTTGGCGGCGACCACCCGGGCAGGATCCTTCGCCGGCGTGTCGGCCGACGAGAGCCGCGCGGCCGAGATCGGCCGGGACATCCTGCAGAACGGCGGCAATGCGACCGATGCCGCAGTCGCGATGTATTTCGCGCTCGCTGTCACCTTGCCTTCGGCTGCCGGACTGGGTTCCACGGGCGCCTGCGTCGTCCATGACGACAAGACCAAGACCGCAGAATCCTTCGTCTTCCCGCCGGTGGCAGCGCCTGGGGCGATCGCCGGCCAGACTTTCACCGTCCCGTCCAGCGTGCGCGGCATCGCCCTGATGCACATCCGTCACGGATCGCTGCGCTGGGAGCAGACTGTCGCGCCGGCCGAGCGCATGGCCCGCTTCGGCGTACCGGTGTCGCGCGCCTTGTCGCGTGATCTGCAAGCCGGCGGTTCGCTGCTGAGTGCCGACCGCGAGGCGCGACGGATCTTCGGCAAGGGCGGTGGCATGATCACCGAGGGCGACACCTGGACGCAGTTCGACCTTGCCGGAACGCTTGGCGCGATTCGCCAGCGCGGAGGCGGTGAATTCTTCCAGGGCGCGCTCGCGCGCACGCTGTCGGAGCAGATTTCCCAGATCGGCGGCAGCCTGCCGCTCGACGCCTTGCGGGGCGCCGTGCCTCAGGCCGGAGAACCGGTCACCGAAGGCTATGGCCGACGGCGAGTCTACGTTGCGCCGTCACCGGCCGCCGGGACGCTGGCGCTGGCCGGGTGGAAGGGCCAGGCTCCGGGCGGGCCGGTGCCGACCGACTCGAACGGATTCTCCGGTTTCGTGGCGGTCGACAGCAAAGCCGGCGCCGCCGCGTGCACCTTGTCGATGGGCCAGCTGTTCGGTGCGCGCGTGGTCGTTCCGGGCACCGGCGTCATGCTCGGCGCAATGACGCCAGTCGGCGGATCGGTCAGCCCGCTGATCGTTGCCAACCCGAACAACGGCGAGTTCGGCTTCGCCGGCGCCGGGGGGGGCGCAGCGACGGCGGCGCAGGCCACCGGGATGATCGCCTACTCGGTGATCGAGCGGGATCAGAAGATGGTCGCGGCGCTGAGCGCGCAACGCGGGCAGGGCGGCTGGGTCAACGCGATCGCCTGCCCGTCCGGTCTGCGCAGCAGTCCGGCGACCTGCCAAGCCGGTATCGACCCGGCGAGCGCCGGGCTCGCTCTGCTCGCCACGACACGTTAGGCGCGGCGCATGGCCGGCAAGCTTTCGCGCCGCGGCGGCGCGGTCGATCCGTTCATCGTCATGGACGTCATGGCGGCGGCCGCCGAGAAGGAAGCCGCAGGCGACACCGTCATTCACCTCGAGGTGGGGCAGCCCAGCACGCCCGCGCCCAGGGCCGCGCTGGCCGCCGCCCATGCGGCGCTCGACAGCGATCGCATCGGCTATGTCGCCGCCCTCGGCATTCCGCCGCTGCGCGAGCGCATCGCCCGCCATTACCGCGAGGCCTACGGCGTCGACATCTCGCCAGACCGGGTGGTCGTGACCACGGGATCGTCCGGCGGTTTTCCATTGGCCTTCCTCGCCAGCTTCGATGCCGGCGATCGGATCGCGCTCGCGGCACCCGGCTATCCTGCCTACCGCAATATCCTGACGGCGCTCGATCTCGAGGCGGTCGATCTGCCGACCTCGGCGGCCGACCGCTTTCAGCCGACGGTCGACGCTTTGGAGAAGGCTGGCCGCATCGACGGCCTGATCGTGGCGAGCCCGTCCAATCCGACCGGCACGATGGTCGGCCATGGCGAGATGAAGGCATTGGCCGAATGGTGCGATCGCCGGGGCGTGCGCCTGATCTCCGATGAGATCTATCACGGAATCGTCTACGAAGGAGACACCGTGTCGGCGATCGAGGTCTCCGACAGCGCCATCGTGGTGAACAGCTTCTCCAAGTATTTCTCGATGACCGGCTGGCGGGTCGGCTGGCTGGTCGTGCCGCCCGACCTGGTGCGACCGATCGAGCGCCTCGCCCAGAACTTCTTCATCTCGGTGCCGACGCTCAGCCAGCACGCCGCGCTCGCGGCGTTCGAATGTCGAGAAGAGCTCGACGGCCATGTCCGCCGCTATCGCGCCAATCGCGATCTGTTGCTGGCCGGCCTGCCGACGGCGGGCTTCGACCGCTTTGCGCCGGCGGAGGGCGCATTCTATCTCTATTGCGACGTCGCCCATCTCACCAACGACAGCCGCGAGTTCTGCCGGCAGATGCTGCGCGAGGCTGGCGTCGCGACGACACCGGGCGTCGATTTCGACCGTGCGCGCGGCGCCGGCACATTGCGCATTTCCTTTGCAGGCTCCACGGCCGAGATGGAGGAGGCAGTGCGGCGCTTGAAAGCATGGAGGCGACTGTGAGGTCACTTGTCTTCGGGCTGGTCATCGCCCTCGCATCGCCGGCGATCGCGCAGCGCGGACCGAGCTTCGATTGCAGCAAGGCGTCAAATATCATCGAGCGGACGATCTGCAAGGAGCCCGAGCTCGCCACCGCCGACCGCGACCTGGCGGCCATCTACGGCGCGCTCGCCGGCCGGCTCGCCGCGCCGGCGAAGGAGCACCTGGCCAAGGACCAGGTGCGCTGGATCACAGACCGCAACCGCGACTGCGCCGCCGAGCCCGACGACGTCGCAGTGTGCCTGCGCAACCGCTATACGGCGCGGACGGCGACGTTGAAGGCATTCGGTGACGGGGCTTATCCCTTCATCAGCACCCAGACGCTCGCCCGCAAGGGCAAGCTCGGCGAGATTCGCTATTCCTATCGGATCGAATATCCCCAGTTCGACGGCACAACAGCGACTTTCTCGGGGCTCAATGCCAGCTTCGCCGCCGCCGCCCGCAAAGCCGCCGACCAGTCGATTCCGAAGGACAGCGATAACGGGCCGGGCTGGACCTTCGAGCAAACCTTCGAGATCTATCGGCCGAGCGCCGACGCGGTGACCATCGGCGAAATCTACGACAGCTACCAGGGTGGTGCCCATCCCAATGGCGGCACCGACTGCGTCCTGGTCGATCTGCGCAGCGGGCGCAGCGCCGGCCCGGACGGCGTGTTTGCCGGCGGTGACGGATGGCTGAAGATGATGGTCGAACTGGTCGGCGCTGACCTCAAGAAGCAGTTTGTCGAGAAGCCGGGTTTCGAGGACGCGCTGGAGTCCAAGAACCTCGCCAAGCTGCTGCGCGAGGCGCGCCACTATTGCTGGAAGACCAACCAGCTCGAGCTGATCTTCAACGCCTACGAGGTCGGCCCCTACGCCGCAGGCCCGTACGAAGTCGTTGTCCCGTACGACCGCTTGAGAGCCCAACTGCGACCCGGCGGACCGATCACGCGGTAAAGCGATTCAGATTCCCCTTCCCCCCTGTCATACGACCGTCATAGGGGGAGGAACGCCAGAATGGTCGTCAATGCAGCTTGCGGCGATCACGTCCCACAGTGGGCGTCGGCGCTGAAGTCGGCTGAACGGTCTCGATGGCGGGTACCGGGCCGGAATGGTGACCGATCATGCGCCAGCCGTCGGTTTGGCGGGAGAAGCTGTTGGTCGCCATGAGCTGACCTTGCGGCAGGATCTCGCGACAGACCACGAGGGCCAGCCCCGGCCGACCCACGACCCACTCCCCGATGCAGCGGACGCGGGGCGCTTCGGGATGGCGCATGATGGCACGCCAGCTCGCCATGATCTCGGCCCGGTCGATCAGCGGCGATTGGCCGGGATGGAGGCAGATCATCGCGCCGCTCGGCGCCCAGATCCTGTCCATGGCCTCGTAGTCGCGGTCGCTGAAGGCGTGATAGAAAGCGCGGTTGGCAGCGAGAACGGCGTCACGCTCCTCGTCGTCGAATTCCGCCAGGAGTGGCGGCAGGCGTGGAGGACGGCGGGGCATTCGACCCTCGAAACTCAGTGGTTGCGCTGCCAAGCATAAGCCGACAGAGAAGAGGCCTCCAACCGCCGAGAAGACGATGTCGATCCCCAAGCTCGAATTCCCGCCGTTCCATCTACCCGCCGAAGCGGAGGCGCTGCGCGGCGAGGTCCGTGCGTTCCTCGGCGAGACTTTGCCGAAGCTCAAGACGGAAGATCGCTTTCCGAGTTGGAACACGCGCTCGGCGGAATTCAGCAAGGCCATGGGCAGGAAGGGCTGGATCGGCATCACGTGGCCGAAACAGTACGGCGGCAGTGAGCGGAGCTTCCTCGATCGCTACGTCATCACCGAGGAGCTTTTGGGCAACGGCGCGCCGGCGGGCGCGCACTGGGTCGCCGATCGTCAGTCGGGCCCTCTTTTGCTGCGCTTCGGCAGCGAGGAGCAGCGCCAGGCGATCCTGCCGCGCATCACGGCCGGGGAGTGCTACTTCAGCATCGGCATGAGCGAGCCCGACTCCGGCTCCGACCTCGCATCCGTGCGTACCCGCGCCGAGCCCGTGCCCGGAGGCTTCCGCGTCAACGGCACCAAGGTGTGGACCTCTGGCGCCCATCACAATCACTACTGCATCACCCTGGTGCGGACCTCGGGGCAGCATGGCGACCGGCACAAGGGTCTGAGCCAGCTCCTGGTCGATTTGAAGTCGCCCGGCATTACCATCCGCCCGATCATCAACCTCGCCGGCCGCCACGACTGGAACGAGGTCACCTTCAGCGACGCGTTCATTCCCGAGAGCTGCCTGATCGGCAACGAGGGCGATGGCTGGCTGCAGGTCACCAGCGAGCTCGCCTTCGAGCGCAGCGGCCCCGAGCGCTTCATGCAGAATTTCTACATTCTGCGCGAGCTGGTGCGTGTGCTCGGCCGGCAGCCGGCCAAGCGCGCCAGCGCGATCCTGGGTCGCCTGATCGCGCGGCTATGGACCTTGCGCCAGATGTCGGTCGCCGTCGCCGGCATGATGCAGGGCGGCAAGTCGCCGGCGATCGAGGCGGCCTTGGTCAAGGACCTAGGCACGATCTACCAGCAGGATCTGCCCGAAGTCGCCCGGGCGATTGCCGAGTCCGACGCCACCACGGAAGAGGACATGGCCGATTTCCTCGACGTCGCCCAGTACGCCACCATGATCGCGCCGTCCTACACCATTCAGGGCGGTACAACCCAGGTGTTGCGCGGCATCGTCGCGCGCGGCCTCGGTCTGCGCTGAAGGAGGGACCGATGGACCGCGAAACCCGCGATATGCTGCTGGAGACCGCCGACCGCTTCTTCACCGAAAGGTGCGGCCGCGAGGTCGTCAACAGTGTCGAGAAGGGCGTCTGGCCAGCCGAGCTGTGGCAGGCGATCGAGGAGATGGGTCTACCGCAGATCGCCGTGCCGGAGGAGAAGGGCGGCGTCGGCGGCACCTTGGCCGACATGCTGGCGCTGCTTCGTCTGGCCGGCTCGCACGCCGTGCCCGTGCCGCTTGCCGAGACCGCGCTTGCCAATCTGTTGATCGCGGTCGCCGGCGGGGAGCCCAAGCCCGGGTCCGCGACGCTCGTGCTCGGCACTCTTTCACTGAATGGCGGCCGGGTGTCCGGTCGTGTCGAGCGCGTGCCCTTCGCGACGGTCGCCGATCGGTTCGTCGTCGTGGTCGGTGGCACGCTGGCCGTGGTGCCAAAGACCGCCGCCAGGTGCGAGGCCAGGCCCAGCCACGCCGGCGAGCCCTACGGCACCGTTGCGTTCGAGAATGCCGCTCCGGAGTTCTCCGGCGCGTCGCCGATCAGTGCAGAACGCGCCCTGGAGCTGGCGGCCGGCATGCGCGCCATGCAGATGGCGGGTGCCGCCGACCGGGTGCTTGCGATCGCCGTCGAATATTCGAAGCAGCGCGTTCAGTTCGGCCGCTCGATCTCGACCTTCCAGGCGATCCAGCACATGCTGGCCGAATTGGCGAGTTGCGTCGCCGCCACCATCGCCTCGGCCGAAGCGGCCGCGCGGGATGCCGACGAGGGCGGTCTCGCGGACGGCGGCAGCTTCTCGATCGCGGCCGCCAAGAGCCAAGCCTCCGACTTCGCCCAGCGTATCGCGGCGATTTCGCATCAATCCATGGGTGCGATGGGTTTCACTCACGAGCATGTCCTTCACCACTACACGCGAAGACTGTGGGTCTGGCGGCGCGATTTCGGCAGCGAGACTTTCTGGGGCGAGAAGATCGGCTCCGCCTATGCCAAGGCCGGGCCGCAGGTGCTGTGGGCGTCGTTGACCGCCAGCAGGTATGCTTAGCCGGCCTAGGATATGTGCAGGAGGAACGCCTAATGAGAGTGACCCGTCGAAAGCTCGCCCCGGCGGCCGCATCGTTTGCGGCGCTGGCGGCCACCTCGCCAGCCTTTGGTCAGCAGACCAATGAGACGGTGAAGTGGCGCCTGACGTCGAGCTTTCCGAAGAGCCTGGACACCCTGTTCGGGGCTGCCCAGACGATCGCCCGCATCACCGGCGAAATGACCGACGGCAAGTTTGCGCTAACGCCGTTCGGTGCCGGTGAGATCGTGCCCGGCCTGCAGGTATTGGATGCCGTCGCCAATGCCACCGTTGAATGCGGCCATACCTATACCGGCTATTACATCGGGAAGAATCCGTCCTTCATCTTCGATGGTTCGCTGCCCTTCGGCTTCACTCCGCGACAGCACAATGCGTGGATGCTGTTTGGCGATGGCCGCAAGCTGATGGACGAGATCTACGACAGCTTCGGCGTCGTCGCCTTGCCGGCCGGCCAGACCGGCGGCCAGATGTTCGGCTGGTTCCGCAAGGAGCTGAAGACGCCGGCCGACTTCGTCGGCCTCAAGATGCGGACTGCCGGGTTCGGCGGCAAGGTCATGGCCAAGCTCGGCGTGGTGCCACAGCAGATCGCCGGCGGTGACATCTATCCGGCGCTCGAGCGCGGCACCATCGACGCCTGCGAGTGGGTCGGCCCCTACGACGACGAGAAGCTCGGCTTCAACAAGGTGGCCAAGTACTACTACACGCCGGGCGTCATGGAGCTGGAAGCGGTCAACCAGCTCATGATCAACAAGGCGGCCTGGAACTCGCTGCCGCCACGCTATCAGGCGATTCTCCGTTACGCCTGCAACTATAGCATGACCGAGATGCTCGCCTCGTACGACGCGAAGAACGCCACCGCGATCGCCCGACTGGTGGCTGCCGGTACGCAGTTGTCGGTGCTGCCCGAAGAGGTGATCAAGGCCTTGCGTGGCGCGCTCGAGACGGTGCTCGACGAGGAGGCAGCGCAGAACGACCAATTCAAGCGTATTCTGGCGAACTGGCGCCAGTTCCGCACCGAGCAGCATCGCTGGTTCTCGATCGCCGACACGCGCGCCGAGCTTGCGGTGTACCGCAGCGAAAGGTCGTAAGGCTCATGCACCTCCCCGCAATTGGGAGCTGTCGTATCTTGCCATCCCTGCGCTCCGCGCTGGGATGGGAACAAAGAGCGGATCAGTAAACCTCGCGGCTATTCCGGCTCGATGCCGGCGATCGCCATCATCTCGCGATAGAGGTTGATCTCGGCAACCTGGATGCGGCGCATCTCCTCGGGAGAGCAGGGGGTGATCTCGGAGCCGCCTTGCGCCTGGCGCTCGACGTAGGCTGATTCTGTGATGGTGGCGACGATCGCTTCGTGCAGCGCCTTCAGGATCGGCTGCGGCACGCCGCGCGGCATCAACACGCCGGTCCATGTCATCAGCTCGAAGTCCGGGATGCCTTGCTCGATCAGGGTCGGGATGTCCGGCGTGAGCTTGTAGCGGCCGCGGTTGCCCACGCCGAGGCAGCGCACGGTGCCGGCTTTGACCTGGGGCAGGCCGGTGACCGGATCCGTGAAGCACATCTGGACGTGGCCGGCCATCGCGTCCTGCAGAGCCGCCGGCGTGCTCTTGTACGGCACGTGCACGAGGTCGATGCCTGCCTTGGCCTTCAGCAGCTCGCCGGAGATGCGGGTGGAAGCGCTGCCCGAGCCGAAATTGATCTTGCCCGGCCGGCTCTTGCACAGGGCCACGAACTCGCCTGCCGTGGCCGCTTCGACCTTGGGATTCACCATCATGAAAACCGGGGCCCGGCCGATGATGGTCAGCGGATCGAAGTCCTTCAGCGGGTCATAGGTCAGGTTCTTCATCATCGCGACGTTCGACGCCGCTGCCGTGTTGGAGCAGACGAAGATCGTCTGGCCGTCAGGTTTCGACTTGGCGGCGACCTCGGCCGCGATCGCGCCGTTGGCACCCGACTTGTTCTCGACCACCGCCGGCACCTTGAAGAGCCGATTGAGACCATCGGCGACGTTGCGCGCGGCCTGGTCGGTCGCCGAACCCGCGCCGAACGGCACGATGATCCGGAACGGCCCGTTGGGGAACGTGTCCGCCTTGGCCGTGCCACCAAGGGCGAGCGCAGCCGCGCCGCTCAGCACCTGTCGACGAAGCATATTCGGCGCGCGGACTAGCGCCGCCACCAGCCACGCCGCGGCTTCGCGGGCGGCTCCGTTATGACAGGAATCGGCGCAGGCGGCGGCTCGGGGGACGGCGCTACCGGCGCCGCCGGTTCGAAGACGGGCGGTAGCGACGGTGGTTCAGGCGCGACCGCGCTCGCCACGGGCTCGGCAGCGGGTGGCGGTTCATGGTGCACCGGGGCTGGCTCGAGAGCGGGGGGCGGATCCATAGCCGGTGTTGCCGACACTTCGAATTCAGGCGTCGCTGCCGGCGACACGGCAGTTGGCGCTGCTTCGATATTCACCGGCGGACCAGGATCGACGGCAGCATGCTCGACCGGCGCGGGAGCAGCGGCGTCCGGCTCGTCGCGCGGTTGGTCTTCCGGCGCCGCTTCGTCCGGCAGCAGGCCGATCGGGGCCTGTTCAGCACCGTCACCATTTTCGCGTCGACGCCGACGTCCGCCGCGACGCCCACGGCGGCGGCGGCGGTCACCGCGGTCGTCATCGCCTTGGGCCTCGTCGGCTTGCGCCTCGTCTGAGCCTTCACCAATGCGCCGGTCGCTCTGTCCGTCCTGGGAGCGCTCCTCGCCGCGCTCGTCGATGGTATCGCCATCTTCGGAGTCGGCCGCCTGGCCGTCGGCTTCCGCATGCTCGGCTCCGCCGTCGCCGTTCGGCCCGAATTCACCGCGATCGTGATCGCCCTGGAATTCGCCAGCAGCCTGCGGCTGATCGGAGGCCTCACCATCGCCGTCACGCCGGCCGCGCCGACGGCGGCGGCGACGCCGGCGTCGATTGCTGTCGCGCGCCTCGCCGTCTTCCTCGCCACCTTCCTCGTGCTCGGCCGGCTGCGCTTCCGCCACGGCGCCGTCGCCCTCTTCGGCAAAGTCGGGTTCCTCGCCGGCAGGTTCGCGTCCGGCCTCTTCATAGCTCGCCCGCGCCAGTTCCTGGGTTGGCCGTTCGCGCTCGTCGCGGCGGCCACGAATGCGCTCGATCTCGCAGTCGGCGGCATGCAGCTCGTCGTCGGCCTCGACGGTGACGGTGAAATTGTAGCGCTGTTCGATCTCCGAGAGCGTGCGGCGCTTCTGGTTGAGCAGGTAGAGCGCGACCGTGGGCGGCACGCTGACGGCAATCTCGCTGGCACGCCGGCGCACGCCTTCCTCCTCGATGGCGCGCAGCGCATGCAGCGCCGCCGACTCGATCGAACGGATGCGGCCGGTGCCGGCGCAATGGGGACAGATCTCGGTCGAATGCTCGAGCAGGCTGGGGCGCAGCCGCTGCCGCGACATTTCGAGCAGCCCGAAGGCCGATATGCGGCCGATCTGGATGCGCGCGCGATCGCTGCGCATCGCGTCCTTCACCTTGTGCTCGACCTGCCGCTGATGACGCGTCTCCTCCATGTCGATGAAGTCGATCACGATCAGGCCGGCGAGGTCGCGCAAGCGGACCTGGCGGGCGATCTCCTCGGCCGCCTCCAGATTGGTGCGCAGCGCCGTCTCTTCGATATTGCGCTCGCGCGTCGAGCGGCCCGAGTTGACATCGATGGCGACCAGGGCTTCGGTCGGGTTGATGACGATGTAGCCGCCGCTGCGCAACTGCACGGTGGGCGAGTGCATCGCATCGAACTGGTTCTCCACCTGGTATCGGTGGAACAGCGGGATCGGCTCATCATAGAGCTCGACCTTGCCCGCCTGGTGCGGCACCAGTTGCCGCATGAATTCGGAGGCCGCGGTGAAGCCCTCTTCGCCTTCGACCAGCACCTGGGCGATGTCGGTGTCGTAGACGTCGCGCAGCGAGCGCTTGATCAGATCGCCTTCCTCGTAGATTAGGGCCGGGGCCGTCGAGCGCATGGTGAGCTCGCGGATCGAATCCCACAGCCGCGACAGGTATTCGTAGTCACGCCTGATGTCGATCGGGCTGCGCTCGAGGCCGGCGGTGCGCAGGATGACGCCCATGCCTTGCGGGACATCGAGCTCGCTCAGCACCTCCTTCATGCGCTTGCGGTCGGCCGGATTGGAGATCTTCCGGGAAATGCCGCCGCCCCGCCCGGCGTTTGGCATCAGCACGCAGTAGCGGCCGGCCAGCGACAGGTAGGTGGTCAGCGCCGCGCCCTTGTTGCCGCGCTCCTCCTTGACGACCTGGACCAGCAGGATTTGCCGGCGCTTGATGACTTCCTGGATCTTGTACTGGCGGACTGAATGGCGGCGGCGCCGTTCGCGTCTTTCGCGTGTCTCGGTAGCGTCGTCGCCGCCCAGGGTCTCGAGGTTGGCCTCCACGGGCGGCGCATCACCTTGCTCAGCTGCCGGATCACCCTCGGGGATATCGCTCGGCGTGTCGGTCGGAGCAGGCGTTTCCATCGCCTCCGACGCCTCCATTCCCGGTCCGTCGAGCCGCTCCCTGAGGATCGCCGCTGGCTGCGCCTGCGGTTCGGGCTCGGCCGGCTGATAGGCTGATGTCTCGGTGACCGTGGATTCGTGGCGAGCTTCGGGTGCGGGCGAGACGTCGATGGTCGCTGGCGGCTCGGCCGGCGTCTCGTGGATCGCAACAACCGGCTCGGTTGGTGGCGCGTCCTCACTGGACGAAGCCGGGGCCTCGCTTACGACCGCATCGCTGGTCTCGAGCGGCGTAGCCTGCTCGGCGACAGGCTCGGCCGAGGGATCGTCGCCAGGATCCGTATCCGTATCGCCCAAGGGGATATCGTCGTCGTCACGCTCGTCGTCGGGCTCCGGCTCGTCGTCAGCCTCAGCATGCAGGCGTTGCTGCTCGGCGATCAGCCGTTCGCGGTCGGCAACCGGGATTTGATAGTAGTCGGGGTGGATTTCGGCGAAGGCCAGGAAGCCATGGCGGTTGCCGCCGTACTCCACGAACGCCGCCTGCAGCGACGGCTCGATGCGAATGACCTTTGCAAGATAGATATTGCCCTTCAGGGGCTTACGGGTCGCCGTCTCGAAATCGAACTCTTCCAATCGTGTTCCATCGACAACGACTACCCGTGTTTCCTCGGGATGACTCGCATCGATGAGCATGCGCCGCGCCATGGGCTCGCTCCTGAGGCTCCCAGTTCCAGCCGGCGCGAGCGACCAGCGGCCAAGCCGCCTCTGTGGGGCGAGGGGGGCGGTGCGCCATCAACCCGTCGAACGGCCAACTCCAGCCAAGACGGGGAAGCATCGCGCCGCCGGACCACAACAGGGTCCTGCCGACCTCGGGTTTTCCATAGCCACCGCCTGCCTGACAATCCCTCCGCAGGTCCGCCGCACTCAACTTCAGCGAAGCGCAAGCTCGACCCGGCTCGGAGACTGCCGTCGGAGCACACCAGCCTCTAGGAGGAGGACGCTACGAACGACGGCGACTGCTCGCAAGTCGCAACATACGGGGTTCGAGAGGCAGCGACAATCAAAAGATTGAGCACATGCCACATCATACCCTAACGGATTGATTTTTCTTGAAATTATCGCGAAATCTCTATAATCAGTTAAAGATATTGAGTTAATTGTCGGTTATTCATTCATAAACTGCCGATACAATGTTGCCGTTACGCCGTCGGGATGTCTGCGCTGCCCTGGCCGCTTTGGGCATCGGTTCGGGCACTGCCCTCACAGAGGCAAGCGCGGCGCCCAATAAGGCCAAGGCCGCTCCCGCCATCAAGCCCGCCACGCCGGCCAAGCCACCGGCTCGGGTTCGGCTCGTTGCCCTCGATCCCGGGCACGGCGGCAGGGATCCGGGGGCGCTCGGTGTTCGGGGTACCCAGGAAAAGGGTGTCGTCATGGCGATCGCCCGGCAACTGCAGGCCGAGCTGCAGTCGGGTGGCCTCTACCGTGTGATCATGACCCGCAGCGGCGACAGCTACGTGCCGTTGCGCGAGCGGGTGGCGCGGGCGCAGGCTGCCAAGGCGGAGCTGTTCTTGTCGCTGCACGCCGATTCACACCCGGATTCGGAGGTCCGCGGTGCGTCGGTCTATACGCTTTCGGAGGAGGCTACCGACCGCGAGGCGGCGATGCTGGCGGCGCGCGAGAACCGCGCCGATGCGGTGGTGTCCGGCGTGCGCCTGGCCGATCAGCCCGATAGCGTAGCGCAGACCCTGGTCGCCATGAGCCAGCGTGGGACCGTGAACGATTCACGCCGCCTGGCCGACACGATCGTGCAATCCTTCGCCCGCAACGGCGTCCGCCTGCTGCCGCGCACCCATCGTCAGGCCGGCTTTGCGGTGCTGACGTCGCCGGACATCCCGGCCGCCCTGGTCGAGCTGGGCTACTTGTCCAATCCTCAGGATGAGAGGCTTCTGACCGTTCCGCAGCACCAGCTCGCGCTTGCACGGGCCCTGCGGGTATCGGTAGACGCCCATTTCGGACTCGCCACAAGAAAGGCGTAAGTCCGGACCATCCTCCTCCGTTGCCGCACCTTCGGGCACCGCGTAGAAAGCGACCGTGTTGAACTTCATCAAAGTCTTGCTGGCATTCGCCACGGCCGCCGTGATCGTCGGCGCTGGCATCGTTGCAGGCCTGTTCTGGCATTTCAGCCACGGCCTGCCCGATCACAAGCAGCTCGCCGACTACCAGCCGGCCACAGTATCCCGTCTCTATGCCGCCGATGGCCGCCTGCTGGCCGAATACGCACGCGAAAAGCGGGTGTTCGTGCCGGTGGCGGCGATGCCGCGCCGGGTGCTGGAGGCATTCGTCGCCGCCGAGGACCAGCGCTTCTTCACCCATCCCGGCATCGATTTCATCGGCGTCGTGCGCGCCGTGATCGCCAACATCACCAATCCCGGCAAACGGCCGGAAGGGGCGTCCGGCATCACCCAGCAGGTGGCCAAGAACTTCCTGCTGACCAACCAGGCGACGCTCGCCCGCAAGATCCGCGAGGCCATTCTGGCATTCCGCATCGAGGAGACCTACTCGAAGGAGCGCATCCTCGAGCTCTATCTGAACGAGATCTATCTCGGCTCGGGCAACTACGGGGTCGCCCAGGCGGCGATGAACTATTTCGACCGTTCGCTCGACGAGCTCAGCCTGTCGGAAATCGCCTACCTCGCGGCGCTGCCCAAAGCGCCCAACCGCTACAACATCCTGCGCAACGAGAAGGAGGCGTACGCCCGCCGCGACTACGTGCTGGGCCGCATGCAGGATGACGGCTACATCACGGCCGCCGAGGCGCAGGCAGCGAAGACCGAGAAGCTGCAGCTGCGCCGGCGTGGCGCCACCGAGGTCGTGCAGGCCGACTTCTTTGCCGAGGAAGTGCGGCGCAACCTTCTTGCCGCTTATGGCGAGAAGGGGCTGTACGAAGGCGGCTTGACCGTCAGCACGACGCTCGATCCCGCCGTCCAGGCGGCATCCGACAATGCCCTGCGCGAAGGACTCATCGCCTACGACCGGCGCCACGGCTGGCGCGGCCCATACGCGCGCATCCCGGACATGAACCAGTGGGAGGAGGAGTTCGCCCGTATCGTCCAGCGCCGGCCACTGTCCGGTCCACCGGCCTGGCAGCTCGCCGTCGTCGCCAAGGTCGAAGCGCAAACGGTTCAGATCGTCGGGCTGCCCGACGAGGGGACCGGCACAATCCCATTCGCCGAAATGACCTGGGCACGGCCCACTCTGGCGAACCAGACGGTCGGTGGCACGCCGGCACGCCCCGCCAACGTGGTGAGCGTGGGCGACGTGGTCGTGGTCGAGAAGGTGGAGAAGCCGGAGGGCGCCAATGCCAAGCCTTATCCACCGAAGACCTATGCGCTGCGCCAAGTGCCCAACGTCGAGGGTGGCGTGGTGGTGATGGATACCCAGACCGGGCGTGTGCTTGCCTTGTCCGGCGGCTGGTCCTATGGGCGCAGCCAGTTCAACCGCGCGGTCCAGGCGGCGCGCCAGCCGGGCTCGTCCTTCAAACCCTTCGTGTATCTGGCGGCGATGGATGCCGGCATGACTCCGGCTTCGATCGGGCTCGATGAGCCCTTCAGCTACGATCCGGGCGGCGGCCAGCCCGTTTGGTCGCCCAAGAACTACGGCGGCGACTATCAGGGCGCGATGAGCCTGCAGCGGGCGCTCGAATTGTCGCGCAACCTGGTGACCGTGCGCGTCGCCCAGCAGGTCGGCATGAAGAAGGTGGTGGAGGTCGCCAAGGAATTCGGCGTGACCGACAACATGCACGCCTATCTTCCGATGGCGCTGGGCGCCGGCGAAACGACCCTCCTGCGCATGACCATGGCCTACGCCATGCTGGCCAACGGCGCGCTGGAGATCACGCCCTCCCTGGTCGACCGCGTGCAGGACCGCAACGGCAAGACCGTCTATCGCCATGAGCCGCGCGCCTGCCGGGGCTGTGGCGAGCAGGCTGCCGTGTCGCCGGCGCCGCCGGAAATCGTCGATTCACGCAAGCCGTTCCACGATCCAGCGTCAGTCTATCAGATCGTTCACATGCTGCAGGGCGTGACGACGCGTGGCACGGCGGCTCAGCTCGCCGCGTTGGGAAGGCCGATCGCCGGCAAGACCGGGACGACCAACGACGCCCGCGACAACTGGTTCATGGGGTCGACGCCCGACATCACGATCGGGATCTATGTCGGCTTCGACGAGCCCCGCACCCTGGGCCCCGGCAACATGGAGACCGGCAGCGGTAACGCCGCGCCGATCTACGAACGCATCGCCAAGGAGATTTTCAAGGGCAAGCCGCCGACGCCGTTTCGCATTCCCGCCGGCCTGCGTCTGGTCAAATGGTCATACGAGGGCGGCACGATCGACGAGGTCTTCAAGCCCGGGACCGAGCCCGGGTCCGGCTACAATGCGAACGCACTTGACGGAACGGGGGTTGGTTCGGGTATGGACGGCTCCGGTCCCCAGCAGGCCGGTGGCGCACGTCGCCCCGGGCTGTCTGGGACTGGCGAAACCTACTAGCCCCTCAAAGAGTCGAGACCGATGCGCGCCGAAGCTCAAGCCATGGTCAATCAGATCGAGGAGTCGCTGTTGCTCCTCAGGAGGCGTCTTTGACTACGACCATGCGGTCGTACGTCTCGACGAGCTGAACGCGCGCGCCGAGGATTCGGCGCTGTGGAACGACCCCAAGCAGGCGCAGTCGGTGATGCGCGAGCGCACGCGGCTCGACAGCGCGATTGCCACGATCCGTCGCCTGCGTGATGCCGTCGATACCAATGTCGGGCTGATCGAGCTCGCCGAGGCCGAAGGCGACGAGACGATGATCGCGGAGGCCGAGAGGGCGCTGGGCGAGGCGCGCGCCGAGGCCGCCAAGGCCAGGCTCGAGACGCTTCTGTCGGGCGAGGCCGACGCTAACAATGCCTATGTCGAGCTCAATGCCGGCGCCGGAGGCACCGAGGCGCAGGATTGGGCGGAGATGCTGGCGCGTATGTATACGCGCTGGGCCGAGCGGCGCGGCTACAAGGTGAGCTGGCTGGAAGAGAGCGCCGGCGAAGAGGCCGGCATCAAGTCGTGTGCCTTCAAGGTCGAGGGGCCGAATGCCTATGGCTGGCTCAAGACCGAAAGTGGCGTGCATCGCCTGGTCCGCATCTCGCCGTTCGACGGCAACGCGCGGCGCCAAACCAGCTTCGCCTCGGTGTGGGTCTACCCCGAGGTCGACGACGACATCGAGATCGAGATTCTCGACAAGGATCTCCGCGTCGACACCTACCGTGCGTCAGGAGCGGGCGGCCAGCACGTCAACAAGACCGACTCGGCGGTACGCATCACCCATATCCCGAGCGGCATCGCCGTCGCGGTGCAGCAGGAGCGCAGCCAGCATCAGAACCGTGCCAAGGCGATGCAGATGCTGAAGGCCCGACTGTACGAGGTCGAATTGCAGAAGCGCGAGACCGAGCGGCTGGCGGCCGAAGCAAGCAAGACCGACATCGGCTGGGGTCACCAGATCCGTTCCTACGTGCTGCAGCCCTACCAGATGGTGAAAGACCTGCGCACGAACGTGGAGAGGTCCGATCCCCAGAAGGTGCTCGACGGCGATCTCGACGAGTTCATGGCGGCGTCCCTCGCCGCGCGGGTCGGCGAGGGTAACGAGAAGGAAGCGGCCTAGCCAGATCTCTCGAAGCAGTGCCTGATGCTACTTCTTCGGCGTCAGGATCTCGCCGCCGACACCTTCCTTGTCGGCGATCGTCCAGTATCCCTTGAGCGAACCGTCGGGCTGCAGCTCGTAGACGACGAGGCCGAAGTCCGAACCGAGCTTGTAGAAAGCGGCAAAGGCCTTGTTGGCGAGCATGCAGATGCCCGTCGAGCTCGTCGACCCGGTCTGCCAGGTGATGTTGCAAGTCGAGCCGCTGGGGGTGATGCGGGCGGTACCGGTGTAGGTCGAGCCGTTGGGATTGGTGCCGGCGACCGTATAGTTCCCGCCGACGCTTTGCGCCGCCGCTGCACCGGCGATGCCGACCGCCAGCGCCAATCCGAGAATCGTTGAGCGCACGTAGTTCCCCCAATCAAAGCTTGATAGCGGCGGCATTCTAAAGGCGCTCGCTTCGAACACAATGGTGCCTTGCGCGCGCGTCGCCCGACGAAGGCCGGTCACGCTTGAACGCTGCGTCAGCGCACCCTAGCCTTCGGGAAAGTTCGAGGGGAGGATCGACCGATGCCGACGATCGACGTGCAAGTCCACTGCTACGAGCGCAATCATCCGGGCCGTCCGTGGACCGCTGTGCTGGCGGGACCGCCGGAAGTCACAGCGCAGGATATGATCAAGGCGATGGACGAGGTCGGCGTCGATGGCGGGCTGCTGGTC
This sequence comes from Reyranellaceae bacterium, assembly GCA_046349295.1. Lineage (GTDB taxonomy): Bacteria > Pseudomonadota > Alphaproteobacteria > Reyranellales > Reyranellaceae > Reyranella. Next base: position 470,561 of record JAXMCP010000009.1, on the reverse strand, counting down.
TCGGTGTGGACCATGTATCGCTGGGATGCGAGCTACGCCGTCGCCGTGCAAAAAGCCCACCCGGATCGCTTTGCCGTCATCAAGCCAGTCGACCCGAACGATCCCAAGGTCGCCGACACGATCGCCGAATGGGCCGCCATGGACGGCACCGTCGCCATCCGCATCATGATGGGGCCGGATGTTTCGACCGATGCGGCCGATCCGGGCATCGGGCGCGTCCTGTCGGCCGCCGCCAAGCACGATCTGCCGGTCAACCTGATGTGTCGCGGGCGACTCGAGCAGGTCGGCCAGATGGCGAGACGCCATCCCGACACGACTTTGGTGATCGATCATCTCGGCCTCGAGCAGCCCATGGCGCCGCCGGCGCCGAAGCAACCCTGGATCGAGCTGCCCCATCTGCTGGCGCTCGCGCCGCACAAGAACGTCGTCGTCAAGATCAGCGGCGCCTGCACGCTGAGCCACGAGAAGTTCCCCTACAAGGACATTTGGGATCCGCTCGGCCGCATCTTCGATACCTTCGGCCTGCAGCGCTGCATGTGGGGGACCGACTGGACTCGCGCCATCGCCCTGCTGACCTACAAGGAAGGCGTCGACGCGTTTCGCGTCACCGACCGCCTGTCCGACAGCGATCGCGCCCAGCTGATGGGCGGCTCGCTCGAGAAGATCTACGGTTGGTCGCCCGGCAAGCGGTGAGTTGGGAGAGATTCTCGCCCGATTCGCGCTTTCCTCCCCCGTCATCGGGGGAGGTAGCCCGGAGGGCCGGAGGGGGAAAGCCGCAGTCGAGGTTCATGAAGTTCCGACGTCGGAATTTCAGGAATCTCGATTGAGGCTTTCCCCCTCCGCCCCCTGGCGGGGGCACCTCCCCCGATGACGGGGGAGTCAAGTAAAGGCACCGCGCCCGCGCCCGCGCCCTACAGCGCTTTCACTGCCTCCAGCACCTCGGCCACATGGCCCGGCACTTTCACCTTGTGCCAGACCTTGGCGACGGTGCCGGTCTTGTCGATCAGGAAGGTCGCGCGCTCGATGCCCATGTACTTGCGGCCATAGAGGCTTTTTTCGACCCAGGTGCCGTACTTCTCGCAGATCTTGCCGTCCTCGTCGGACACCAGAGGGAAAGTGAGGTCGTACTTCTTCTTGAACTTGTCATGGCGCTCGACACTGTCCTTGGAGACGCCGATCACCTGCGCCTTGACCCTGGAGAAGTCCGGCAGCGAATCGCGAAAGCCGCAGGCCTCCGCAGTGCAGCCCGACGTGTCGTCCTTGGGATAGAAATAGAGCACGACCGGCTTGCCGCGCAGGTCGGACAGTTTCAGCTTCTTGCCGCCGTCGGTCGGGGCGGTGAAATCGGGCGCCTTCTTGCCTGCTTCGACACTCATGAGTCAGTCCCCCTGTCGTCGGTTCGCGCTTTCCAGCCGGCGGCGCGCGCCGGCTCCTCGACAATGCGCCGATATATATCACGCACCACGGCAGTCTCCTCTGCAATGCGCGCCTGCAGTGCGGCGAGATCGGTTGCGCCCTCGGTAGCGGCGATCAGGCGGCGCTGGCCTTCCGGCGCAGCGGCCTCGTCGAACGTCGCTTCGTCGCCGTCGAGCGTGAGCCGCAGCAGGCTTTGCACGTCGCTCAGCAGGGTGCGCGTGGTGCGTAGCGCTTCGCCATCCGCCCGGTCGAGCAGGCCTGCATTGGCAGCGCGGCGCAGCATCTCCGCCGGGTGAGGATCGAGCAGGTCCGGCCTTTCCGCGGCGTGCAGCAATGCGAGGTACTGGGCCACGAAATCGATATCGAACAGCCCTCCGGGCAGGTGCTTGAAGTCCCAGCGGCTCTTGGGCGGCGCGTGGCGCGCAATGCGGTCGCGCATATCGGCGACGTCGCGCACCAGCGCGATCGGATCGCGCGGCCGACACAAGGTCGTCGTGATGATGTCGGCCAGCCGCTCGACCAGCCCCGCCGGTCCGTGAATTACACGGGCGCGGCTCAGCGCCATGTGCTCCCACGTCCAGGCCGACTGGGCGTGATAGCTCTCGAACGCTTCGAGGGAATTGGCGAGCGGCCCGGCGCGTCCGGAGGGACGCAGCCGCATGTCGACTTCGTAGAGCGCACCTTCGTTGGTGTGGGCGGTGAGCGCGGTCACGATCTTGGCGCTGAGCCGCGTGTAGTACTGGATCGGCGGCAGTGGCCGGCTGCCGTCCGAGGTTTCGAGGCCGGGCGGAATGTCGTAGACGAAGATCAGGTCGAGATCGGAGGTCGCCGACATCTCGCGGCTGCCGAGCTTGCCCATGCCCAGGACGGCGAGGCGCTGGCCGCGAAATCCGCCATGCGCCTCGGCGAAGCGCTGCTCGACGCGATCGCACAGGGCTGAGATGGTAGCGGCGGCGATGTCGGCATAGGCCATCCCGGCCTGGGCCGGACGCACGATCGCCTGAAGCTGCTGGACGCCGACCTGGAAGCGCCGGTCGTTGGCCCATCGCCGCGCCTGATCGAGAATGTCCTGCTCGTGGTCGAGCTCGGCCAGACCGCGCGCCAGGTCGGCCGCCATGTCCGGTGCCGACGGCAGTGGGTTGTAGAACGCCGGCGACAACACCGAGTCGAGCAGCAGGGTACGGCGGGCCAGGTGGGCGGCGAGGCCGGGGGCGCTGCCCATGATTGCGGCCATCAGCTCGAGCAGGGCGGGGTTGGCCTTGAACAGTGAGAAGAGCTGCACCCCGGCCGGCAGGTTGTTGAGGAACCGGTCGAGATTGAGCAGGGCCTGGTCGGGCGCCGCGGTCGCTGCCAAGGCCTTGAGCAGGCCGGGCATCAGCTCGGTCAGCAGCTCGCGGGCACGTGCCGTTGCCGTGGCGCGGTAACGACCGTGATGCCAGCGGCGCACGATGGCGGCGGCCGCGGAGGGATCGCGAAAGCCGAGCGTGCGCAACGTCTCCAGCGTGCCCGGATCGTCGTCGGCCCCGGTGAACACCAGGTTGCCGCCAGGTCCGGCGAGGCTCGGCGCTTCCTCGAACAGCCGGGCATAGTGACTCTCGACGCGATAAAGGCGGTCGAGGAGGGCGTCGCGGAACGATCGGACGTCGGCATAACCCAGAAATGTCGCGATCGCGGCGAGACCGGGTTCGTCCGATGGCAGGCTATGGGTCTGTTGGTCGTCGACCATCTGCAGGCGGTGCTCGACGCGGCGCAGAAAGCCGTAGGCCTCGATCAGGTCCTCCGCCGCGGCCGGCGCCACGTGACCCGCGGCGGCGAGCGCGCGCAGGCTCTGGCAGGTCGCGCGGTGGCGCAGGTTGGGGTTCCGGCCGCCGAAGATCAGTTGCTGGGTCTGGGCGAAGAACTCGATCTCGCGGATGCCGCCACGCCCCAGCTTGACGTTGTGCCCAAGCACCTTGACCGCACCGCCACCGCGGTAGGCGTCGATCTGCCGTTTGATCGAATGGATGTCGTGGATCGCGGCGAAGTCGAGATGCCGGCGCCAGATATAGGGCTTCAGGCTGGCGAGGAAGTCCTCGCCGACGGCCGGGTTGCCGGCGACCGGATGGGCCTTGATCATGGCAGCCCGTTCCCAGTTCTGGCCGACGCTCTCGTAGTAGAGCTCGGCCGCCTGGACCGACATGGCAAGCGGTGTCGATCCTGGATCGGGGCGCAGCCTGAGATCCGTGCGAAAGATATAGCCGTCGGCCGAAGTCTCCGACATGAGCTGGACGAGCATGCGGGCGACCCGCACGAAATGCCGGGATATCTGTTCGTTGCCGGCGAGCGCCGGGGCGTCGCGGTCGTAGAGCAGGATGAGATCGATGTCGCTCGAGTAGTTGAGCTCCCCGGCGCCCAGTTTTCCCATGCCGAGCACGGTGAATGCGGCGGCCTGTGGATCGCTACCGATGGCGAGCTGCCCGTCGCGGGCGAGCTGCAGCAGGATCGAATCGGTGAGGGCAGCCAGGCAGCCCGACGCGAAGGTGCTGAGCTCGCCCGTGATCCGATCGAGCGACCAGTAGCCGGCAATGTCGGCGACAGCCACGGCCAGCGATGCGCGGCGCTTCAGCCGGCGCAGGCCCGTGGCGACGGCCGCGGGCGGCGCGCCATCGCGCGCGGCGGCGCCTGCGGCATCGAGCTCCGCCCGCAGCCCGCGGCTGGACGCATCAGGGCCGAGGCGCCACAGATCGGTCATAAAACTCGGGTTTTGTATGGCCGTCTCGCTCAGGTAGGGGCTGTTGCCGAACAGCGCGTCGAGCAGCACGACGGCTTCAGGGTCGTCGGGCATCGGCGCCGTCTCGCGCCAGCGTGTCCACGCGACGTCGCGGCGCTCACGATCGTGTGGCTGCGGCAGTTGGGCAGTCGAAAGCCAAGACATGCGAGGCGCGGGTCGGTTACATTAGGGAACGTTCGACGGCACGCTGGCCTGCGGGCGGCGCCACCGTCAAGAACCTGGAAGTGGGTCTTTGGTCAAGAGAACCTATCGCGTGGCCGTGCGTATTCTGGCCGCTACCGTTCTTTCCGCGATAGCGCTGGTCGTGGTGGTGGCGATCCGCCTGATGGCTGGCCCGATCGACCTCGATTTTCTGAAGCACCGGATTGCCGAAGCGGCTGACGTGCCGGGCAATGAATTCAAGCCGGACGCCGACCGCATCTTCGTCGAGTGGGGGGGACTAAGCCAGCCGGTCAGGCTGGTGTTCGACGGTGTGCGCATCACCAACCTGCAGGACCGCGTTGTCGCGACCGTGCCGCGGCTGGCGCTGTCTTTCGCGCCGCGCGACGTGGTGAGCGGCCGGTTTCTGCCGACATCCGTCGTCGTCGAGCGGCCATCGATCGAAGCCGAGATCACCCGCGAAGGCGGCATGCTGCAGCGGGTCTTCGCGCGCTCGGACGCTGATTCGCAGAACGAGGTGGTGGAGTTGCTGTTCGAGCAGCTGCTCGCCAAGCCCAACTACCATTCGCTCCTCGGCCAGCTCGACACCGTCTCGGTCGAGCAGGCGCGCCTGACCCTGCGCGATGAGAGGACCGGCATCGAATGGGTGGCGCCCGCTGCCCGGGCCCAGCTGACCCGCGGTGCTGCCGGGGTCATCATCTCGGCGTCGGCGCATTTCAGCCCGGATGGTGGCCGGCCGGTCAGCATATCGGTGTCGGGCATCTATGCGCGCGACCGCAGCCGGGTTTCCGCGATGGCCCTGGTCAGCGACGTCAGGCCCTCGCTGTTCGCCGACCTGTCACCCGACGTCGCCCTGCTGCGCGGTGTCGACCTTGCCCTGACCGGTCAGCTGCAGATCGAGGCGGATGGCCACGGCGACATCCGCAGCGTGGTCGTCGAGGTCACGGGCGGCAACGGGACGGTGACCCTGCCCGGCGTGCTGCCGGTGACCCATCGCGTCAAGTCGATCAATGCCCGTGCGACGGTGGACGCCATCAGGCACACCGCGCAGATCGAGCGTATTGCGCTCGATTTTGGCGCCGCCAAGATCATGGTCGCCGGCGCGGGCAGAAAGACCGCCGAGGGCCAGTCTTTCTCAGGCCGTGCAGAGGTGATGCACATTCCGGTCGGTCGTCTCGGCGACTACTGGCCGCTCGAATTCGCGCCCGGCGGCCGCGCCTGGGCGAACGCCAACCTCAGCAGCGGCGAGATCAATGTCGCCGCGGAATTCGGGTTGAGCACGCCCGACCACGACCTGGCGCGACTCAAGGTCGATCGCATGGTGGGCCTGATCGACTATCGCGGCATGAGCGTGCGCTACATGCCGCATATGCCCGAGCTGGAGGGTGTGTCGGGCACGGCGCGCTACGAAGACGGGACCTTGCGGTTCGATGTGGCCAACGGGACGGCGGTCGGATTGCGCACCGCCGGCACGACGATCGTTCTCACGGGCCTCGCCGGACCGGAACCGCATTACGCCACGATCCGCATGCCGATCACGGGATCGGCGCCCGATGTCATCCGCTTCCTGGCGCGGCCCAAGCTCGGCCTGCCCAAGGACGTCCTCTACGACTATCGGCGGGTTGGCGGCGACGTAACGGTGGATCTGTCGCTGGCGTTCCCCTTGCTGAATGCGCTGACCGTCAACGAGCTGGACATCAAGGCCGAAGCGGCGCTGTCGAAATTCTCGTTGAGGGACGCGATCGGCGATGTCGATCTCGGCGAGGCGACGGCGCGCGTCAAGTATGGCAACTCCGAGCTCAACATATCGGGCACCGGCAAGCTCGGGGGCAGCCCGGTCGAGATCGGTTGGCGCAGCCTGTTCGGTGCCAAGGTGCCGTTTCGCCAGCGCTACGAACTCAAGGGCACGATCCCGGCGGCCCTGGTAGCCAAGGCGGGCTTTCCATCTCCCGAGCCCTGGGTAAAGGGGCCGATCGCAACCACGTTGAGCTATCAGGTGGCGCCGAATGGCGCCGGAGAGGTCGTGGGGCGCTTCGAGCTCCGAGGGGCGCATGTGAGCGCGCCGCCGCTCGGCTGGGCGAAGGAGCCCGGCATAGACGGCCAGGTCCTGCTCACGCTGAGGCTGGCGCCCGGCGGCAAGGTCCAGACGATCGACTATGACGCGCGAAGCAATGGCCTGCTGGCGATCGGCCAGGCGCGTTTCGCAGGCGACAACGCGCTGCAGCAGGTCGTGCTGCAGCAGTTCAAGATCGGACGGACCGATATCGCCGGAGATTGGCGGATCGGTCCAGGCGGCACCGAGGTGACGTTGCGCGGTTCGTCGCTCGAGCTGCCACGCGTGCGCCATGCCCTGAAGGCGCGGCACGAGTATGCCGTCAACGATCCCACTGGAACCGCTGCGGCGTCGCATGCTCACACGAGGCTCACCCTGCAGCTTCAACAGGTTCTCACCGAGTTGGGGACTCTGGGCTATGCCAATGGCCGGCTGGAACTGGCGGGCGAGAACATCGTGTCCGCCGACATCACGATCGGCGGCGGCAAGGGCTCGACGTTCCGGGTCACGCCGGGAGCGCCGGGACGATCGTTGTTCCTTTATGTCGCCGATTTCGGTGCGATGCTGCGCGATGCTGGTTGGATCGACGGGCTGGTCGACGGCTACCTCCACATCGAAGGGCGCTTCCGTGACTACTCGCCGACCGCCGTATTCGACGGAAAGCTCAAGATGGGACCCTACCGCCTGCAGCGGGTGGCGCCGCGCGGCAATATCGGCACGCTCAATGCGGCGATCGATGGGTTGAATCGCGCCGGCAACGGTCTGCAGCAATTCGACAGTCTAGAGGCCAGTGTGTCGAAGTTCGGCGACCGCATCCAAATCAAGAACGGCCACACCAGCGGCCAGTCGATCGGGCTGACGACCCAAGGTCACGTCGATCTGGGCAGTGATACCGCTCAACTCGCGGGAATCGTGGTGCCGGCCTTTGCCTTGAACAATCTTCTGTCGAACGTGCCGCTGTTGGGACCGCTGTTGACCGGCGGCAAGGATGGCGGCCTGTTCGCGGTTTCCTATCAACTCTACGGCCCGTTCGCCAATCTCAAGACCGACGTCAACATGATGTCGGCGATGACGCCGGGCGGCCTGCGCGACCTGTTCAACGCCCAGCCCGACGCCGTGCAGCCCCCGCTGCCGCCGGAAATCCGGCGCGCACCCTGAGCCGGGGCGGCTAGATCGCGCGCACGAGGACGTGGCGCTTGCGGCCGGCCGACAGCTTCAGCGTGCCCGACGCGTCGAGATCGCGTTCGCCAACCGTCGCCGTGTCGGCGTCGATCGGCTGGTCGTTCAGCCGTCCGCCGCCACCCTTGATCAGCTTTCGCGCCTCGTTGCGGCTCTCCGCCAGGCCGGCCTCGTGCAGGAGCTCGAAGGCGGCAATGCCGGCGGCGAGCCGGGCGCGCGGCAGGTCGATGGTCGGCAGTGCGTCGGCCTTGACGCCTTCCTCGAAGGTCCGGCGCGCCGTCTCGGCCGCAAGCTCGGCCGCCGCCCTGCCATGCGCCAACGTGGTGATCTCCGTCGCCAGAATCTTCTTGGCCTCGTTGATCTCCTGGCCCTTGAGCGCCTCGAGCCGGGCGATCTCGTCGAGCGGCAGATCCGTGAAGGTCTTCAGGAAGCGGCCGACATCGGCATCTTCCGCGTTGCGCCAATATTGCCAGAAATCATACGGGCTGAGACGATCGGGATTGAGCCACACCGCGCCAGCGGCGGTCTTGCCCATCTTGGCGCCCGAGCTGGTGGCGAGCAGCGGCGAGGTGAGCGCGAAGAGCTCTGCGCCCTCCATGCGGCGGCCGAGATCGGCGCCCATGATGATGTTGCCCCACTGGTCCGAGCCGCCCATCTGCAGGATGCAGTCGTAGCGCTTGTGCAGCTCCACGAAATCGTAGGACTGCAGGATCATGTAGTTGAATTCGAGGAAGCTCAGCGGCTGGTCGCGTTCGAGCCGGAGCTTCACCGAATCCATGGTCAGCATGCGATTGACCGAGAAATGCCGGCCGACATCGCGCAGCAGGGGGATGTAGAGCAGCGTGTCCAGCCAGTCGGCGTTGTTGGCCATCACCGCTTCGGTCGGGCCGCTGCCGAACTGCAGGTAGTTGGCGAAGCACTTGCGGATGCTGGCCATGTTGGCGTCGATCTGCTGCGGCGTCAGCAGCTGGCGCGTCTCGTCGCGGCCCGACGGATCGCCGACCTTGGTCGTGCCGGCGCCCATCAGGGCGATTGGCCTGTGGCCCGTCTTCTGCCACCAGCGCAGCAGCATGATCTGCAGCAGATGGCCGACGTGGAGCGAGTCGGCCGTGCAGTCGAAGCCGATATAGGCGGCGCGCGTTCCAGTCGCCAGCAACTCGTCGAGACGCGCCTGATCGCTGCACTGATGCACCATGCCGCGCTCGTGCACGATCCGCATGAAATCCGACTTGAAGCCCGCCATCTCTCCGACCAACGGATTGTCCGTGAAGCCGCGGGGTGTAACATGAGCGGCGTTGCCCCTCAACGGGGCGTCCCCTGGCGGTAGGTCGACCCAGACGGAGTGAACGGCACTTGCCCAACCTGATCGAAGAGCGCGTGGCGCTCGCTTGGCGCGGCGAAAGTCCCTTTGTGATCAGTCGTCCGACGTCCGGATGGCTGGTCATCGGCGATGTCCAGCCGCTGCCGGTTACTGCCTGGCGTTGGCGGATCCGGTCGTCGAGAAGCAGCGAAAGCCAGCCTGGGTCGGCTACGACTGGCCGAACCTCACGCAAGTTCGCTCCGCAGCAGGAAGGCGCGCTCGTCGAGCGCCTGCGCCAGCACTTCGCCGCGAAGTAGCTAATGGCCGGAACCACGCTTCGCGCGCTCGGTCTGATGAGCGGCACTTCCGTCGACGGCGTCGACGTCGCCTTGATCGAAACCGACGGCGAGGGCGTTTCCTCTTTCGGGCCGTCCCTCACGGTCGCCTATGACGACAAGGTCCGACGGCTGATCCGCGGAGTGTTCGGCGCCGAGCAGGCCACGGCCGAGACTATGGCCGCCGAGCAAGCCGTGACCGAGGCTCATGCTGACGCCGTCCAGCGATGGTCGCGCGAGCACGCGATATCGCTGAGATCGATCGATATCGTCGGCTTCCACGGCCAGACGATCAGCCATCGGCCGGAGAGGCGCTTCACTTGGCAGATCGGCGATGGCGCAGCGCTCGCGCGGTCGCTGGGCGTGCGGGTGGTGAACGACCTGCGCGGCGCCGACGTCGCGGCAGGCGGGCAGGGCGCGCCGCTGGTGCCGGTCTACCATGCCGCGCTGGTGCGCGATCTGCCGCGGCCACTGGCCGTGCTCAATGTCGGCGGCGTCGCCAACGTGACCTGGATCGGCGGCGACGGATCGCTGCTCGCCTTCGATACCGGGCCGGGCAACGCGCCGATCGACGATTGGTGTGTCCGCCGCGCCGGGCAACGCTTCGACAGGAACGGTTCGCTGGCCGCGGCGGGCAAGATCGATCGAACGCGGCTCGAACGCTTCGGGGAGCACCGCTACTTCGGCCGCACGCCGCCGAAGTCGCTCGATCGCGGCGACTTCACCGATGCCTGGGCCGAGGGATTGAGTGTTGTCGATGGAGCCGCGACGCTGACCCGCGGCACGGCCCGAGCGGTTGCTCTCGCCGCCCGGCACTTTCCGCAGCCCGTGACACAGTGGGTTGTGTGTGGCGGCGGCGCGCGCAACCCGGTGCTCGTGCAGGCGATCGCTGCAGAGACGCGCAGCAAGGTCGTTGTCGCATCCGATCTGGGCTGGGACGGCGATGCGCTGGAGGCTCAGGCGTTCGCCTACCTCGCCGTGCGCTCGTTGCACGGCTTGCCGCTGACATTCCCCGGAACGACCGGTGCGCCGCGGCCGATGACCGGCGGCAGGTTGCACATTCCGAGCTAGGGTTCCTTGTTGCTCGTGGCGCGGCCCGGCGGATTGAGCAGGCACTTGGCGACGTAGCGATCGACCTCGATCGCAAGCTTGTCGAGCGAATCGTGGAAGAAGTGATTGGCGCCCTTGATGGTGCGCGGCTCGACCGTGATGCCCTTCTGCAGCGACAGCCGGGCCACCAGCTTCTGGATGTCGGCGAGCGGCACCACTTCGTCTCGCTCGGCGCCGACGATCAGGCCGGAAGACGGGCAGGGCGCCAGGAAGGCGAAGTCATACGAATTCGCCGGCGGCGCGACCGAGATGAAGCAGTCGATCTCCGGGCGACGCATCAGGAGCTGCATGCCGATCCAGGCGCCGAACGAGTAGCCGGCGATCCAGCACGACTTGGCATCGGCGTTCATGGTCTGCAGCCAATCCAGCGCCGCCGCGGCATCGCTCAATTCGCCCATGCCGTTGTCGAAGCGGCCCTGGCTGCGGCCGACGCCTCGGGTATTGAAGCGCAGGACCGAGAAGCCGCGATTGACGAACACGTGGAACAGCGCGAACACCACCTTGTGGTTCATCGTTCCGCCATATTGCGGATGCGGATGCAGGATCAAAGCGATGGGCGCGTGCTCTTCCTTGCTCTGGTGATAGCGACCCTCGAGACGACCCTCGGGGCCAGTAAACATCACATCAGGCATGGATACTCCGGAATTCCCTCATTCTTGGCCGTCGGGGTAGCGGGCGGGCAACGCGAGCCGCAGAACTTTGATACTTGACTGCCTTACTCAGACTTATTAAATCCCACTGACGAGGTTGGTTTTTAGGCCAAATCCCTGTCAGGGGGCTGAAATATCGTAGTAACGCCTTGGTTTTCAAGACCTTTAGGCGTTTGCAAGCGACCGCCGGCAATGTCCGGCACCAGGAGGATGCTGTGAAGCTCAGCACCAAGGGGCGTTACGCCGTCATGGCAATGGTCGATCTGGCGCGACACGCCCAGGCGAAGCCGGTGTCATTGTCGGATATCGCGACCCGTCAGGAAATTTCGCTGTCCTATCTGGAGCAGCTTTTTGCCCGTCTGCGCCGCGCCGGGCTGGTCAGGAGCGTGCGCGGACCGGGCGGCGGCTATCGGCTGGCACGCGGCTCGGCCGAGACGCGGGTTTCCGAGATCATTCTGGCGGTCGACGAGCCGATCACCGCCACGCGCTGCACCGAGATGGGCGCCTCCGGCTGCCGGGCGGACCGCAGCAAGTGCCTGACCCACGATCTGTGGGAGGAACTGGGCAACCAGATCCACATGTTCCTGAGCTCGGTCACCCTGCGTGACGTCCTGGAGCGCAAGCTGACCACGCATATCATCGAAGCACCGGTGGCGACCAAGCCGGACTCGGTGGCCGCCGCAAGCTGAAGGCGAGGGGATGCGTACGCCGGCGTACCTGGACCACAACGCGACGAGCCCGCTCCGGCCCGCGGCTTTCGACGTCATGGTCGAGGCCTTGCAGGTGGGTGGCAACCCGTCGGCTGTGCACAGTTCCGGGCGCAAGGCGCGCAGCTTGGTCGACGCGGCCCGCCGCCGGGTGGCAGCGCTGGTCGGCTGCCTGCCGATCGAGATCATCTTCACGTCGGGCGGCACGGAAGCCAACAGCATGGCACTGCGCGGCAGCCGGCGTCGTCGGGTGCTGGTCTCCGCTGTCGAGCACGACAGTGTTCTCAAGGCGTCACCGGGGGCGGAAATCATTCCGGTCGACGGGGATGGTGTGGTCGATCTTCAGGCGTTGCAGGAGATGCTCGCGCGCGCGACGGAACCCAGCTTGGTTTCGGTGATGCTGGCCAACAACGAGACCGGCGTAATTCAGCCGGTCCGAGACGTTGTTCGGCTGGCACGGCGGGCTGGTGCCCTGATTCATTGCGATGCGGTCCAGGCGGCCGGCAAGCTGGCGTTCGACGTCCATGGGCTCGGCGTCGACTATCTCTCCGTGTCGGCGCACAAGCTTGGCGGGCCGACGGGCGTCGGCGCGTTGTTTGCACGCAGTGAGGCGCCGCTGATGCCGGACCGGTGCGGCGGCGGACAGGAAGCCAATCGCCGGGCGGGGACGGAGAACGTTGCCGGCATTGCAGGCTTTGGCGCCGCAGCCGAGACTGCAGGCAACACGCTGCCACTGGGCGCATTGCGTGATCGGCTCGAAACCTCCTTGCTCCGCATCGCTCCCGAGGCACGTGTGCTCGGGGTCGGCGCCCCGCGGCTCGACAACACGAGCTGCATCTCCATGCCCGGCGTGAAGGCCGAGACGCAGGTGATGGCGCTCGATCTGGCCGGTGTCTGCGTGAGTGCCGGCGCAGCGTGCTCCTCCGGAAAGGTCCAGCGTTCCGCGGTGCTCGACGCCATGGGCGTGGCGCCGGCGGAAGCGGGGAGCGCGATCCGAATCAGCCTGGGCTGGAACACCCAGTCGAGTGACATCGATCGCTTGATCGCAGCTTGGCGAGACCTATATATCCGAGCGGGTAAGTCGGACATTGACGATGCCCGGGCAGCCTAGGAATCCATGGGGTAAGCATGAACGTCCTTAGCCAGATCCGGCGCAACGACCAGCCGATCTACCTCGACTACCAGGCCACGACGCCGATGGATCCGCGCGTCCTGGAAGCGATGATGCCGTACTTCACCTACAAGTTTGGCAACCCTCACTCCCGCAGCCACTCCTACGGCTGGGAAGCCGAGGAGGGCGTCGAGAAGGCGCGTGCCCAGGTCGCCAAGCTGATCGGCGCCGATGAGAAGGAAGTGATCTTCACCTCGGGCGCCACCGAGTCGAACAATCTCGCTATCCGCGGCGTCGCCGAGTTCTACAAGGAACGCAAGAACCACGTCGTCACCACGGTGACCGAGCACAAATGTGTGCTCGATACATGCCGCCATCTCGAGCAGCAGGGCTTCGAGGTGACATATCTGCCGGTCCAGAAGAATGGCTTGGTCGACCTCGACGTTCTGCGAGCCGCCATCACCGACAAGACGGTGGTGGTGTCGGTGATGGCGGTTAACAACGAGATTGGCGTGATCCAGCCGCTGGCCGAGATCGGCAAGATCTGCCGCGAGAAGAAGACGTTTTTCCACACCGACGCGGCTCAGGCGGCGGGCAAGATCCCGCTCGATGTCGAGGCGATGAACATCGATATGATGAGCATCTCCGGTCACAAGATCTACGGCCCGAAGGGCATCGGCGCGCTCTATGTCCGCCGCAAGCCCCGCGTCCGCCTGGTCCCGCTGATCGTCGGTGGTGGCCAGGAGCGCGGCTTCCGCTCGGGCACGCTGCCGACGCCGCTCTGTGTCGGGCTGGGCGAAGCCGCCGAGATCGCGATGAAGGAGATGGACGCCGAGGCCAAGCGCCTGACCAAGCTGCAGGCTCGCATGCTCAAGGGATTGCAGGACCGTCTGCCTGAAATCTTCGTCAACGGGGACCTCGAACACCGCATCCCCGGCAACCTCAACATCAGCTTCGCCTATGTCGAGGGCGAATCGCTGATGATGGGCATCAAGAACCTGTCGGTGTCGTCCGGCTCGGCCTGCACGTCGGCCTCGCTGGAGCCGAGCTATGTCCTGCGCGCGCTCGGCGTCGACGAGGAGCTGGCGCACACTTCCCTGCGTATCGGGCTCGGCCGCTTCACGACGGAGCACGAGGTCGATACCGCGGTCGACGAGCTGGTGCGCCACGTCGAAAAGCTCCGGGCCATGAGCCCGCTCTGGGAAATGGCCCAGGAAGGCATCGACATCAAGTCAATCGAGTGGGCCGCCCACTGAGGCTCACGGGAAATTCCAGGAGAGTGTCATGACCTACAGCGCCAAGCTGATCGATCACTACGAGAACCCGCGCAACATCGGCTCGCTCGACAAGAGCTCCGAGGATGTCGGCACTGGTCTGGTCGGTGCACCGGCGTGCGGCGACGTCATGAAGCTGCAGATCAAGGTCGGCGCCGATGGCCTGATCGAGGATGCCAAGTTCAAGACCTTTGGCTGTGGCTCGGCGATTGCGTCGTCCTCGCTTGTCACCGAGTGGGTGAAGGGCAAGACGATCGACGAGGCCGAGACGATCAAGAACACCGACATTGCACGTCATCTGGCGCTGCCGCCGGTGAAGATCCACTGCTCGGTGCTGGCCGAGGACGCGATCAAGGCGGCGATCGCCGACTATCGCGCCAAGATGGCCAAGAAGGACGAAGCGGCGGAGGAGGGTTGATGAGCACGACTGTCCAGACGCCGAAGACCGCAGCGCCGCGCCCGCGTCGGCCGCGGCCGCAGGTGATGACCGTAACGCAGGCGGCGGCGGAGCGCGTCAAGGCGCTGATCGACGGCCGCGGCAAGCCGACGGTCGGCATTCGCATCGGCGTGCGCAGCAAGGGATGCTCAGGCATGTCCTACACGCTGGAATTCGCCGACAGCCAGCAGCCGATGGACGAGGTGGTCGACACCGGCGGCATCAAGCTGCTGATCGATCCCAAGGCATCGCTGTTCCTGATCGGCACCGAGATGGACTACGCCGAGGAGAAGCTGAAGTCGGGTTTCGTGTTCAAGAACCCGAACGAGAAGGGCCGCTGCGGCTGCGGCGAATCCTTCCACGTCTGATCAACCCGGCTACGGCGCTTCTCATGGATCATTTCGCGCGGCTGGGACTGCCGGCGGCGCTCGACCTGGCGCTCGCCGATCTCGACCGGGCCTATTTCGCTCGCCAGCGGCAGTGGCATCCCGATCGGTTTGTCGGCCGCCCGGCCGATGAGCGGGCGCGGGCATCGGGCGAAGCGGCGGCCCTGAACGACGCCTATCGGACTTTGAAGGACCCGGTCGATCGCGCGGTCTACCTGGCGACCTTGAAGGGCATCGAGCTGCCGGGCGATGGCAAGACCATCGACGATCCGGACCTGCTCATGGAGGCGCTGGAAGCCCGCGAGGCGCTGCACGAGGCGGCCACGGTCGGCGAGGTCGAGGTCTTGGCAGAACAGGCCCGAAAGGACGCCGGAGCGGCCCTGACGGCGCTCGGGAGTTTGTTGTTGCAGGACGACAAGCCCGCCATCAGAAAGGCGCTCCTTCGCCTGCGCTACCTCGACAAGTTCGCCGAGGAGGCGCGCGCACGACGGATGAATCTTGAACGGCCGAGGCCATGACACTGCTCGAGATCCACGAACCCGGCGAAACGCCCTTGCCGCATGCCGGCGAGGGCTCGCTCGCGGTCGGCATCGATCTCGGCACGACCAACTCGGTGGTGGCGATCGCGCGCGAGGGCAAGCCGGCGGCTCTGCACGACGAGACCGGCCGATCGCTGGTGCCCTCGGTGGTAGCCTATCCAGCCTCCGGTGGCGTCCTGGCGGGCGACGCGGCGCGTCTTCTCGCGACGCAGGAAGCTCGCAACGTCGTCGCGTCGGTAAAGCGCCTGATGGGCCGAGGCGCCGAGGATCTTCACGCCGTGGCGGGCGTGCTGCCCTACGAGATCGCCCCCGGCGGCGGTCCGACCGACATGGTCAAGCTGATGATCGGCGGCAGGGCGCGCTCACCAGTCGAGATCTCGGCCGAGATCCTGAAGGCCTTGCGCAGTCGCGCGGAGGCCGCGCTGGACAAGCCGGTCGAGCGCGCCGTCATCACCGTGCCCGCCTATTTCGACGATGCCGCGCGCACCGCCACGCGCGACGCCGCGCGAGTCGCCGGGCTCGAGGTTCTGCGCCTGGTCAACGAGCCCACGGCGGCAGCGCTGGCCTACGGCTTGGACAAGGGCTCCGAAGGACTTTACGCCGTCTACGACCTGGGCGGGGGCACGTTCGACTTCTCGCTGCTGCGGCTCGAGCGAGGCGTCTTCCAGGTGCTCGCGACCGGCGGCGACACGGCGCTGGGCGGCGATGATTTCGACCGGGCCATCGCCGAACGCATGCTGGGCGAGCGGCGCACCGACGGCCTGGGCGATCACATCGAAGAGACGGCGGTCAAGGCGGCGCTGGCGCTCGGCCGGCAGATCAAGGAACAGCTTTCCGATCGCGATCAGGCCTCGGGCCGGCTCGAGATTGCTGGCGTGCCGTCCTTCCACACGCTGGCCCGAACCGACTTCGAGGCCATGATCAAGGGCTATATCGCACGCACCCTGGATATCGCGCGTCACGTGCTGGCCGATGCCGGGATGGCGGCGGGCGATATCGCCGGGATCGTGCTGGTCGGCGGCTCGACCCGCGTGCCGCTGGTCCGCGCCGGCGTCGCCGGGCTGATCGGCAAGCCGCCGCTGAGCGACATCGACCCCGACGAGGTCGTGGCCTTGGGCGCGGCGCTGCAAGCCGAGGCATTGACCGGCGGCAGCGATACGCTACTGCTCGACGTCACGCCCCTGTCGCTCGGTCTCGAGACGATGGGCGGCATCGTCGAGAAGATCGTGCCGCGCAACACGCCGATCCCCGTGCAGCTTGCCCAGGAATTCACGACCTATCAGGACGGCCAGACGGCGATGGCGATTCACGTCGTGCAGGGTGAGCGCGAAATGGTTGCAGATTGCCGGAGCCTGGCTCGCTTCGAGCTCCTGGGGATCCCGCCCATGACAGCGGGTGCGGCGCGCATCAGGGTGACCTTCGCGGTCGATGCCGACGGGCTCCTCACCGTGTCGGCCGAGGAGCGGACGACGGGAATCGCGCAACGCATCGAGGTCAAGCCGTCCTATGGGCTGAGCCACGACGACATGGCCGACATGCTCTACGACAGCCTGGAGAATGCCGAGACCGACATGGCTCAGCGGTTGCTGACGGAAGCCAGGGTCGAGGCGAAGCGCAACAAGCTGGCGCTGGAAGGCGCCCTCGAGCGCGATGGCGATCTGCTCTCCGCCGACGAGCGCGGCACCCTCGATGCCGGCCTGAAGCGGCTCGAAGCGGCACTGGCCGGCGACGATCGTGACGAGATCAATGCCGCCGCAGAAGCGCTCGAAACGCTGACCAAGCCGTTCGCCGAGCGGCGGATGGACCGCGGCATCCGCAGCGCGCTGTCGGGGATGTCGGTGAGCGAGCTCGAAAACCGGGTGGGCGAATGACGGGGTCGATTTGAATGCCGAAGATGACGTTCATCCTCAAGGACGGGTCGCGCAAGGAAGTGGAGGCGCCGATCGGCCTCAGCGTGCTGGAGATCGCCCATCGCAACCATGTCGACATCGAGGGCGCCTGCGAGGGCTCTCTCGCCTGCTCGACCTGTCACGTGGTCGTCGACAAGGAATGGTTCGACAAGCTCGCGCCGGCCAGCGAGGACGAGGAAGACATGCTCGATCTCGCCTTCGGACTCACCCACACCTCGCGTCTGGGCTGCCAGATCCGCATGTCTGACGCGCTCGATGGGCTGGTGGTGCGCCTGCCCGCGGCGACGCGCAACATGATGGTCGACAAGTAGGGAGGAGGGGCGATGGCCCGCAAGCTGCGCTGGACCGACGTCCACGATATCGCCATCGAGCTCGAGGAGCATCACCCCGAGGCCGACAACGTCAACCTGCGCTTCACCGACCTGCACCGCTGGGTCATGGAGCTGCCTGATTTCACCGACGATCCGAACCGTTCGAACGAAAAGATACTCGAAGCGATTCAATCTGCGTGGATCGAGGAGCGCAGCTAGCGGGATGCCGCAATTTGGGCGAAAATCAACTCGTACAGTGTGATGCCTGGGAGGGTGTCATGAGGGGCGACTGGTTCCGACTTCTGCTACTGCCGCTGGCGCTGGCCTTCGGGCTGGGCGCCTGTGCTTCCAACGCCGTCCAGCCGGGCATCGTCAGCACCGCGAGCGGGCCCTCCGCATCCTATCCACAGGCCGGCGGGTCTTATGGTGGGCCGCGGGGCGCCAATGGGCCTGCCCAGGGCAGCGTCTACGCCACGCCAGGGACCGGCGAGGTGGGGCGCGTCGTGTCGATCCGCGAGATCGCCCTCCAGGGCGCAGGCGGGGGCGGCGGCGGCAATGGCGCGGTCTGGGGCGGGCTGCTTGGTGCGGGCGGCGGCGCCACCATCGGCGCGATCACCGCCAACAGCCTCGGTGGGGCGCTGGTTGGCGCCTTGCTGGGCGCCGTGGGCGGGGCCATCGCCGGCACCATTGCGGACGGCCAGCGCGGGCCCGGGCGCGGCATCGAGGTCGTCGTTCAGCGGGACGACGGGCAGAGGGTCACAATCGCGCAGCAGGATGACGGTGATATCCAACTGGGCGACCGGGTGCAGATCATCCAGAACCGTCAAGGTGTAGCCCAGGCGGTGCGTGATCCCTCGCAACGTGCCGACTGACGACTGTCCTTCCTCAAGCAAAGAGACGACCTCATGCTGGGCAAATGGCTTTTGACCCTGTTGATCCCCCTAGTCCTGGCCACGGGGCTCGGGGCGTGCAACGGCAGTAGCGGTGCGGTCCAGCCCGGCGTCGTCACCACGACGTCCCAGGGCGGCTACCGCGGCGAGACCGGCCGGGTCATCGGCATCCGCGAAGTGGCGGTGCGCAGCGGCAATACCGGCGTCAGCGATGGCACGCTGATCGGCGGCGGCGTCGGCATGGCAGGCGGCGCAGCGATCGGCGCCGCCACCACCAATTCGGTGGGCGGCGCAGTCGTAGGTGGCTTGCTGGGGGCCGTCGGCGGCGCCATCGCCGGCACGGCGATCGACCAGAATTCGACCCGCCGGGGCATCGAAGTGACGATCCAGCGCGACGACGGCCAGCGCGTCACCGTCGCCCAAGCCGACGACGGCGACATCCAGGTTGGAGACCGGGTCGCCATCGTCTACGACCGCAACGGCGTCGCCAAGGCCGTCCGCGACACGGGCTATCGGCGGGACTAGGTATTGCCTCCCCCGTCGGAGGTGCCCCGTCATACGGGGCGGAGGGGGAAAACCCCAGTCGAGGTTCATGAATCCCGACGTCGGAACTTCATAAACCTCGCATGAGGCCTTCCCCCTCCGGCCCTCCGCGCCACCTCCCCCAATGACGGGGGAGGAATGGTCGTGTGGGGTGCAGAAGCGGCTGCCGGAGCCTATATAGGCGCGGCCATGGCCAGGAATTCCCTCGATATCGACAAGTCGCCCGCCGACACCCGGGTCGTGGTGGCGATGTCGGGCGGCGTCGATTCGTCGGTCACGGCGGCGCTCCTGAAGGAGCAGGGCTACGACGTCGTCGGCGTCACCTTGCAGCTCTATGACCATGGCGTCGCCGTCGGCAAGGCCGGGGCATGCTGCGCCGGCCAGGACATCGCCGATGCCCGGCAGGTGGCCGAGCGGCTGTCGATTCCCCATTATGTGCTGGACTACGAAAGCCGCTTCCGCAGCGAGGTGATGGAGGCTTTCGCCGATTCCTACGCGCGCGGCGAGACGCCGGTGCCCTGCATCGCCTGCAACCGGACCGTCAAGTTCCGCGACCTTCTGCGAACCGCCCGCGAGCTTGGCGCCGAGGCTCTGGCGACCGGCCACTATGTGCGGCGCGTCCGGGGAGCCGATGGTGCCGAGCTGCATCGCGGTGCCGACCCTGCGCGCGACCAGAGCTACTTCCTGTTCGGCACGACACGCGAGCAGCTCGACTTCCTGCGCTTTCCCCTGGGCGATCTGCCCAAGACCGAGACCCGCGCACTTGCCCAGCGCTTCGCCCTCCTGGTCGCGGACAAGCCCGATAGCCAGGACATCTGCTTCGTCCCCAACGGCGACTACGCCACCGTGGTGCAGAAGCTCCGGCCCGAGGCGGTCGAGCCGGGCGAGATCGTCGACCTCGACGGCAGGGTCGTTGGCCGCCATGACGGCATCGTGCGCTTCACGGTGGGCCAGCGCCGCGGCCTCGCGCTCGGCGACCGCGCCGGGACCGACAACGAGCCGCTCTACGTCGTGCGGCTGGAGCCCGAAGCGCGCCGTGTCGTCGTCGGCCCGCGCGCAGCGCTTGGGCGAGGGGACATCACCATCCACGACTTCAATTGGCTTGGGCCGACGCTCCAGGCGCCATTGCCGGTCCAGGTCAGGGTGCGGTCGAGCCAGGCGCTGCGGCCTGCCACGATCGAGCCGGCGGAGGCGGGCGCCGTCGTCCGCTTCGCCGAGCCCGAGGTCGGTGTGTCGCCCGGCCAGGCTTGCGTCGTCTATGACGCGGAGCAAGGCAGCCGCGTGCTGGGCGGCGGCTTCATCAAGCGCTTCCGATGATGAAGCTCCGTGGTTCCAGGTCGACAATGTCGACGCGACATTCGAGGCCTGGAAGGCACGCGGCGTGGCTTCCGCCCACGGCCCGCGCAGATTATTCGGGGCGATGGCGCGGAACTGGCCGACTACGACGGCTACCTCGTGTGCCTGTGTGATGCCCCCCGCACGATGCAGGAGAAGTAGCGGCCCCGCTTCCTTGACCCCGGACGACCGTACGACTAAAAGCGCCCACTCATGGCTGGGTAGCTCAGCTGGTTAGAGCACGGCACTCATAATGCCGGGGTCGGCGGTTCAAGTCCGCCCCCAGCTACCATATTGCCCCCGGTCCTCGCGGCCGGGGGCCTCTATTTTGTGGATTGCGCCAGCCCGTGGCTACGATGACCGGCGGACATCAGCACCAAACCGATGTGGTGATCGTAGGCGCCGGGCCAGTCGGCCTTTTTGCGGTGTTCGAATGTGGCATGGTGCGGCTGCACTGCCACGTCGTCGACATTCTCGACGACGCCGGCGGCCAGTGCACGGCGCTCTATCCCGAGAAGCCAATCTTCGACATCCCAGGCTTCCCGCGCATCGAGGCGGCCGAGCTGGTGCTTCGGCTAAAGGCGCAGGCCTCGCCGTTCCGTCCGGCCTACCATCTCGGCGAGCAGGTCCAGTCGCTCGAGCCGCTGAGCGGCGGCGACTGGCGGGTTACGACATCGAAGGGCACGGTGCTGCAGGCCAGGGTGGTGATCATCGCCGCAGGCGTCGGCGCCTTCGGCCCGAACCGGCCTCCTCTGCCCGACATCGAGACATACGAGGGCAAGAGCGTCTTCTACTACGTCACCCATCGGGAGAGCTTCCGCGGCAAGCGAATCGTCATTGCCGGCGGCGGTGATACGGCCGTCGACTGGGCGCTCTCCCTGGCCGAGATCGCGGCACGGGTCTCCGTGATCCATCGCCGCGACAAGTTCCGCGCGGCGCCTGAGAGCGAGGCTCGCCTCAAGGCCTTGTCCAAGGCCGGCAAGATCGACCTGGTCGTGCCCTATCAGCTCCACGGCCTCGAAGGCGACGACGGCAGGCTGCAGCGGGTGATCGTGTCGACGCTCGACGGCGCACAACGGGGCATCGAGGCCGATGTGCTGTTGCCGTTCTTCGGCCTGTCGATGTCGCTCGGTCCGATCGCCGACTGGGAGCTGGCGCTACGGCACAACCAGATCGCCATCGACGCCTCGACGACCGCGACCAGCAAGCCCGGCATCTTCGCCATCGGCGATGTGGCGACCTATCCCGGCAAGCTCAAGCTCATCCTCACCGGCTTCGCCGAGGCAGCGATCGCGGCGCGCTCAGCCTATGCGCTGGTTCATCCCGAGATGCCGCTGCACTTCGAGTATTCGACGACCTCTGGCGTGCCGACAGCTTGAAATCCCGGTCGAGGTGCGGGTTCTCCTCATCGTCGGTTCCCGCTTGGTCGAGTTGGTCCGGAGCATGTCGTCCCCCAGACGACCTGCACCGCCAAGCGCTATGGCATTGATCCATTTCATTGGTCTAACCTGCCGCCCGCATGACAGCAGCAGAGAGTCACCAGGCAGCAGCAACGAGCAGCGACACAGGACGGCGGAGGCTGATCCTCGCATCGTGCATGGTCGCCACCTTCATGACGGCGGTGGAAACCACCATCGTGTCGACGGCGATGCCGACGATCGTTGCCGATCTTGGCGACTTCCATCTGTTCAGCTGGGTGTTCGCCGCCTATCTGCTGACTCAGGCGGTAACGGTGCCGATTTATGGACGGCTTGCCGACCTCTATGGACGCAGGCGCGTCTTTTTCACGGGCGCGAGCATCTTCCTGATCGGCTCAGCCCTGTGCGGGTTCGCTCCCGGCATGCTCGCGCTGATCGGCTTTCGTGCCCTGCAAGGTATCGGCGCGGGCGCCGTCCAGCCGATTGCCTACACCATCGTCGGAGACATCTACACGCCGGCTGAGCGGGCGCGCGTCCAGGGCTATCTGTCGGGCGTATTCGGCTTCTCAGCCATTGTCGGACCGAGCCTTGGCGCCTTCCTGGTCGAGCATGTCGACTGGTCGATCGTGTTTTGGATCAATCTGCCGATCGGCGCGGTGGCGATCGCCATGCTGGCAATGTTCTATCGCGAGGCGCCCCATCCGCCGCCGCCCCGGATCGATTATCTCGCCCCGCTGCTGCTGATGCTGGGCGGTGGTGCCTTATTCATGGCTCTGATTCAGGGGGGCAGGCTCATCCTGCCGGTTCTTCTTGGCTGCGTGGCTCTCGCGGTAGCGGCTCTGACGGCACTCATCTACCGCGAACGCAACGCTGAAGCGCCAATGCTGCCAACCCGCCTGTGGCGCAACCGTATTGTCGCCTTGGGTGGCAGCGGCAATGGCGCCATCGGTATCGTCATGCTGAGCATCACGGCGTTCGTGCCGTTGTACGTCCAAGGCGTTATGGGTCGCAGCGCGACAGCCACCGGCGCGATTCTTGGCACCATGTCCATAAGCTGGGCCCTCTCCAGCGTCGTCGCGGGGCGCATCATGGTCCACACCGGCTACCGCATGACCGCAATGATCGGCGGGGCGGCTCTCGCCGCAGGCAGTGTCGTGCTCGTGGCGCTCAACCCGGCGCAGGGGCTTCCGTGGGTCGGGGCCGGCACCATGCTGGTCGGAATCGGCATGGGCTTTTGCAACACGACCTACCTCGTCGCGATACAGGCCGCCGTGGAGCTCAGGCAGCGCGGCGCTACCACCTCGGCCCACATGTTCTCCCGGCTGGTTGGCCAGTCGGTAGGCGCTGCTCTGTTCGGCGCCCTGGTGAACCTGAGCCTCGTGCACGTCGCTCCACGGACGTCGGAAGCAGCCTCCAGCCTGATGGACCCCGTGCTGCGCCGTGGCCTTGCTGCCAACGAGCTCGTGGCATTGACCGAAGCGATGGCTGCGGGCCTCAAGGACGTTTATCTGGTCGCCACCCTGGTCGGGATGGTCGTCCTGTTCATTGGCAGTCGCCTGCCGCACACTTTTACGCCGTCGAGCGTCGCAAGCGCCCCTTCTTCTGCGCCGCGCGCCGGTCAATGAAAATGGGCATCCAGGTCATTCCGACCGTCGGTCAGCCTCGGCCGGACGCACGGAGAGCAGCATGGCGGCCTGCGCAGCGCCCTGACACGACGCCAAACGTGATGCCACTGCCGCCTGCATATTTGCCGTAGTGCAGGCCACCGACCATCTCGCCGACGGCGTAAAGACCCTCGATTGGCACTCCGGCCTCCGCCATGACGCGCATATTCGTGTCGACTGCCAGGCCGCCGAAGGTGAAGGTTATGCCGGCTGTCAGCTTGTAGATGCGGTAGGGTGGAGTATCGATCACGCGGGCCCAATGGCTCTTCGGCGGAACGATGCCGGCGGTCGCACAATCATCCAGCTTCGACGGGTTGAATGTACCCGGTCGCACCGCGGCGTTGTACTTCGCGACGGTCTCGAGGAATGGCGCCACGGGAAGCCCGGCTTCGCGCGCTAACGCTTCCAGCGAGTCGCCTTCCAGGAACTGGG
Source organism: Reyranellaceae bacterium (assembly GCA_046349295.1). Lineage (GTDB taxonomy): Bacteria > Pseudomonadota > Alphaproteobacteria > Reyranellales > Reyranellaceae > Reyranella. The sequence goes on along the minus strand of JAXMCP010000009.1, from coordinate 446,633 downwards.
CCGGCGCACTGTATTCCAGGGGATTGAGGAGCGCGATCGATTTGGCGTCAAAGACCTGGTAGGCGAGCCGGCCAGGTTGCTCCGCAATGCTGTGGCCCATCTCGACATAGGTGTGCGTTCTGATGTCCTTGCCCTCGTCGAAAAACCGGGCTCCGTCCTGGTTGACCACGATGCCGTAGAGATAAAAGTTCCGGCTGTGACGGTTGGTCAGGACGAGGTCTCCCGCGTCTGGCGCCTCACAAGCCCAGCCGGTCGCATGACAACCGACCCAGTCTCCGGCGTGGGCGGCGTGCACGCCCTCGGCCATGGCAAATCCGTCGCCGGTGTTGAACGGCGTGCCGCGCACCTTCACGTGACGCCAGGTTTCCCCGAGGTATTTCGCGCGCAGCGCACTGCTTGCTTCAAATCCGCCGCAAGCGAGGACCACACCGCCGGCGTTGATCTCCATCGTGCGGCCATTCTGCTCGGCAACCACCCCGCACACTCGGCCATCGACGACGCGCAACCCGGTCGCTGCAGTTGCATTGAGGACGGTAACGCCTTCGCGCTCTGCCGCCTTCGCGTGCTGCTGCATCAGGCTGATCCCGCCCTCCGTCGGTCCAACGAGTGCCCCGCCCCAATAGACGTATCTGCCGTCGATCTTGTGGGCCATGCGCTCGCGGTTCAGGCGGAACGTCAATCCGCGGGATCTGAGCCAGGTGATGGCGTCGCGCGATTGCTCGACCAGGAGGTCCACCAGCCTCGGATCGCTCCGCCCGCTGCTTGCCGCCATCATGTCCTTGCGAAAGAGGTCATTCGGGTAGGGCGATATGACGGACCGATCATCTTCCGACGTGAAGTCGGCGATCGCCCTCAGGTCGTCCGCCGAATCGTAGGAAAACAGAAAGCCGGCTATGAATCGGCTGTTGCCTCCTGCCCATTCGGCGGGCGCCTTTTCGAGCAAAAGCACCTTCGCGTCAGCCTCAGCCGCGGCGTGAGCTGCCGAATAGCCGGCGTTGCCGCCACCGACAACGACCACGTCGTAAGCTGCCGATTCGCGCACTGGCTGTTTCCTCAATGATCCAGATAATGGCAGAGTGGAAATGCCTGATGGTTGGGCAGTTCCTGTTCCTCAAACGGCTCGCCGGCCGGTTCAAAGCCCTCGCTCTTCAGCTTCTCCAGGCGATAAGTACCGCAAATCAGCAACATCGCATCGATGTTCATCAGCTTTGCGTCTCTGATCCGGACCTCGTCGAAATCATGCCACAATCCACGGTGGTGATAGTCACGCAAAATCACCAGCCGAGAAATGACGCCAACGCGGCCTGTTATCGGTCGACGGAACGAGAAATGGGAGAAGTAGTCGGCTTTGTCGGCCGTATCCAATATGCTCAGGCGAGCTGCGGCCACCAGCTTCGATGACGTCGTTCTCAACGTATACTGGTATGCGGCCGCGTCCTTGGCGTCGAGCCACCGCCCGGTCTCCTTGATCTTCTGGCTGACTCCACTCTCCTCGCTCCAGGCTTCGACACGGAGCTGGCCGATATGATCTAGAAGTGCAGCATCGTGGGGTGGATCGAAACGTTCGATCGGAAGCAGGTCGGAAGTCATCGATTGCCTTGGTGCTCTTTCATTGGTCGGCGACGCGAAGCGACGCACTTTGCAGGCGAGAGGAGGTTTTTGGCAAGACCCGCGGCCGATTTGAGAAAGTGTCCCAGCGAATGCAGAGGAGTCAGGCCGCCGCGAGTCTGCGCAAGGCAGCCAGCCGGCGCGCATAGGGCGGTTCGGCTTCGGCCACGAGGGCCGGCGCCGTGATGCTTTCCGCGAAGTGGCAGGCCACGATCTGGCCCATTGTACCAACCGGACGAAGCGTCGGCTCCTCGGTGCGGCAGCGCGCCTGGGCATGGCTGCAGCGCGTGTGGAAGCGGCAACCCGATGGAGGATTGAGCGGACTCGGCACATCACCGGCCAATCGGATTCGGGCACGCTGCGCGGTCGGATCGGGGACGGGAACCGCCGACAACAACGCCTGGGTATAGGGGTGGCGCGGCATTGCGAACAGCGATCGCTTGGGTCCGAGCTCGACGATCTTGCCGAGATACATCACCGCGACCCGGTCGCTGATGTGGCGCACCACGGCGAGATCGTGGGCGATGAAGATATAGGCGAGGCCCAGGCGGCGCTTCAGATCCTGCAACAGGTTGATCACTTGCGCCTGGATCGAAACGTCGAGGGCCGAAACGGGCTCGTCGCAAACGATCAGGCGCGGGCGCGAGGCCAGGGCACGGGCGATGCCGATGCGCTGGCGCTGTCCGCCGGAGAACTCGTGCGGGTAGCGCAGTGCGTGCCAGGGCGAGAGGCCAACTTCGCCGAGCAGCTCGTCGATGCGCGGGCGCAGCGCTGTGCCCGACGCCAAGCCATGCAGGCGCAGCGGCTCACCCAGGGTGTCGCCCACCGTCAGGCGCGGATTGAGCGAGGCGAATGGGTCCTGGAAGATGATCTGCATGTCTCGCCGCAGCACACGCAACGCACCGCGATTGAGAGCACGCACGTCACGGCCGTCGAAACGGATCGTGCCTGCCGTCGCCTCGATGAGGCGCAGCACCAGCCGCCCAGTCGTCGACTTGCCGCAGCCCGATTCGCCGACCAAGGCCAAGGTCTCGCCGGGGGCGACGTCGAAGGTGAGGCCGTCGACGGCGCGAACGCTGCCGACCGTGCTCTCGAAGATGACGCCGCGCTTGGCCGGGAAGTGCTTGGCCAAGTCGGTAACGGAGAGGAGGGCGGTCATGGAATGGTCGCCAGCGCGTCGTCGATCGGCGCCCGCCAGCAGGCGACGCGATGACCAGAGCCGAGCTCGCGCAGCGCGGGCGCCTCGTTCCGACAGCGCGCATCGGCCAAGGAACAGCGCGGGCTGAAGCGGCACCCGGCGGGCAGGGCGAAGGGATTGGGAACCACGCCTTCGATGGCGGTCAGGCGTTCGTCGCCGTCGCTGCCGAGTCGGGGGATCGAACCCAGCAGGCCGAGCGTATAGGGGTGCTGGGGGTCGGCGAACAGAGCGGCGACCGGCGCCTCCTCGACGATGCGGCCGGCATACATGACGATCACCCGGTGGGCGAGCTCGGCCACCACGCCGAGATCATGGGTGATCAGCATGATGGCCGTTCCGGTGCGCTCGCGCAGGTCGCGCAGCAGATCGAGGATCTGGGCCTGGATGGTGACGTCGAGCGCCGTGGTCGGCTCGTCGGCGATCAGGATCTTGGGATCGCAGGCGAGTGCCATGGCGATCATGACCCTCTGGCGCATGCCGCCGGAGAGCTGGTGCGGATACTCGTCGAGGCGGGTTTCAGGTGACGGGATGCGGACCAGTTTCAACATCTCCAACGCCCGCGCCCGCACCTCGGCCGCGCTCAAGGCGCGATGCAGGCGGATCGCCTCGCCGATCTGCTCGCCGACGGTCTGCACGGGGTTGAGGCTGGTCATCGGCTCCTGGAAAATCATCGACACGGCATCGCCACGCACGGCGCGCATGTCGCTCTCCGGCAGGCCGAGCAGGTCGCGGCCCTCGAACCTGATCTCGCCGGCGGCGATCCGGCCCGGTGGCGTCGGCACCAGCCGCATGATCGACAGAGACGTCACCGACTTGCCGCAACCCGATTCGCCGACGATGCCCAGCGTCTCGCCCTCTGCCAGCGAAAAGCTCACACCGTCGACGGCCGCGAACACGCTGCCGCCGGAGCGGAACTCCGTGCGCAGGTCACGCACCTCGAGAAGGGGAGTCATCGTCTTCCGGATTGCGGGCATCTTGCCCGCTCATGATCATGAGCGGGCAAGATGCCCGCGGTCGGGAAGAGCATGAGGATCATCACGTCACCGGCCGCGATTGCGGCAGGCGATCCTTGGTGCTGTAGACCGGAGGCGCGAGCTGCTCGGCGGTACGGCCGGCCCAGTCGCGCTTGCTCACGGTCGCCAGGCGCTTGCGCTGGCCTTCGACCAGGCCGGCGGTTGCCGACTCGACATCGACCGTCAGCACCTTGCCATCCTTCACGACCTGGACGCCGTCGACATAGACATGGCGGATGGCGCGCTCGCTCGCCGAATAGATCAGGCTGCGCACCGGCTCGTGGGCCGGCTGCATGTAGGGATGGCTGAGATCGACCAGCGAGAAGTCGGCCTTGCTGCCCGGCGCGAGACGGCCGAGGTCGGGCCGGCGCAGGATCTTGGCGCCGCCGATGGTCGCGGCCTCGAAGGCATGCCGCGTCGTTCCCATCTTGTAGTTGCTGGTGAACACGCGGGCGACGTAGCAGGCCAGCCTGATCTCATCGACCATGTTGTGCGGGAAGGTGTCGGTGCCGATACCGACCGTGATGCCGGCATTCATGTAACGGCCGATCGAATTCAGCACCATGCCGCGGCGGGCGAACACGGTCGGACAGTGCGCCACGGAGGCACCTGAGTCCCGCAGCCTCTCGAAGTCGTTGGTGTGCGGATAGTGGATCTGCGGATGATCGTTCAGGAAGATGCCATGCCCGATCACCAGGTCCGGGCCCAGCACGCCAATCGAATCGAGCCATTCGATGGGCGTCTTGCCGTGGCGATGCACCATTTCATAGAACTCGACGACGGCTTGGCAGGCGTGCGTCTGCATTGGGATGTTGCGCCGCTTGGCCTCCTGATGGGCCTCCTTGAAGTAGCCTTCGCGGCACGTATCGATCTGGGACGGTCCGACCATGGCGGAGATGCGACCGCTGGGATGCTTCATCGCCGCATCGATGGTCTCCATCGCCGCTTCGAAGGCGCGCTCACCCGCCTTCTCGTCCCACGCGTATTCCACCGTATGGCCGTTCTTGGTGTACCAGTAGCCCTGCCGCATCATCGGGCAGACCACCGCGCGAATGCCCGTCGCCGCAAGATCGTCGATCCACCCATCGCGGCTCATCGACAGGTCGGAGATCGTGGTGACGCCGCTCTTCAACAGCTCCGACATCGCCACCATGGTCGACGGGCCGGCATCCTCGGGATCGAGGCCGAACACCGGCAGGTACTCGTAGAGCGAGCTCTGGCCCAGCTTGTCGCTGCCATACTCCTCGGTGAGGCCCTTGTTGGCAGGCTCCGAGAACGGATGGCTGTGGACGTTGACGAAGCCCGGGATCGCCATGAAGCCCTTGCCCTCGATCGTGACATCGACGGGGCCGGCATAAGCGGGCCCGACATGGACGACCTCGTTGCCTTTGAACACGAGATCGGCGTCGTCGAGATAGACGTGACGCTGCTCGGCCTCGTCCCAGGCGACGACGTGGTCGAGGCCGGCGATTCTGGTTGTCTTGGTCATTGTGATGGTCCCGTGTTGATGAGGCGTTTCCTTGGTCGCGCGCGATCATCCTCCTCCCCAGCAAAGCTGGGGAGGAGGATGACGCTTACTTGAAGGCAATCCCCAGCCCCTTGTAGAGGCCGCAGCCGTAGTTGCCGTGCGCCTTGATGGGCTTCAGCTTGGAGCCGGCGACGACGAACAGCGGCTCGTGGAACAGCGGAATCCAGACAGCGGCGTCGTGTACCTTCTTCTGAACGGCCGCGTAGGCCTCGCTGCGCACGGCTGGATCGGTCGCCGTCGAGCCCTTGTCGAGCAGCTCGTCGGTCTCCTTGTCCTTCCAGTTCATGCGATTGGGCGTCGGCGTATTGGCCGAGCGGAAGTAGAGGTTGAGCGCATCGCCAGCGCTGACATAGGGGAAGCTCATGCCGAAGGCGTCGAATTCCTGCGTGGCGAGCTTGCCCCAGGCGACGGTCGAGTCGAAGAGCTGGATCTGCAGGTCGATCCCGACCTTGCGCAGGTCACCCTGCACCGCCTCGGCGATCTCCTTGAAGGCGCCGTTGATGCCGTAGACGATCGGCGCCAGCTTCTTGCCGTCCTTGTAGCGGAAGCCGTCCGGACCCTTCTTCCAGCCGGCTTCGTCGAGCAGCCGTTCGGCCTCCTTGATGTTCTCGCCATAGATCGCCCGATCGACGTTCGCATTGAAGTCGAGCACGCCTGGCATCAGCATCGTCGACGCCGGTTCGGCGAAGCCGAAGGTCACGGCCTCGGCGATCGCCTTCTGGTCGACGGCGAGGTTCATCGCCCGGCGGACTCGGACGTCGTTCATCAACTCCTTGTCGACCTTGAAGCCGATGAAGTAGGTCCAGAAGTAGTTCTCGGCCTTGGTGACCGACAGCGCCTTGTTGGCCATCAACTGCTTGATCGACCAGTAGGGGACGTACTGGCTGGCATCCGCCTGGCCGGCCTCCAACGCGGTTACGCGCGTGTTTTCCTCGGGGACGACCTTCCAGATCACCTTGTCGACCTGCGCTTCGGTCGCGTCGTAGATCGGTGGCCCCCACTTATAGCCCTTGTGCTTGCTCAGCACTGTCGAATCGCGCGGCGTCCAGCTTTCGAAACAGAACGGCCCAGTGCCGTCGACCCCCTTGATGCCAAAATCGGCGCCGAGCTGCTTCACCTGCTCGACATTGAGGATCGTGTGGAAGTACTGCGTCATCTGGTAGAGCAGCTCGGAGAACGGCTTCTTGAGCTTGTATTCGACCGTGTAGTCGTCGAGGGCGCTGATCTTGTCGACGTCGCCCATGCGCCACTTCACCAGGCCCTTGGTCTCGGGGTCGGCCCAGCGCTCGTAGGTCGCCACGACATCCTTGGCGGTCATCTTCTTGCCGCTGCAGAAGGTGACGTCGTCGCGCAACTTGAAGACGTAGGTGAGACCGTCGGGCGACACCATCCAGCTCGTTGCCAGGCCGGGCTTCAAGGTCTTCATGTCGAAGTCGAGATTCACCATCGTGTCACCGATCATGTACATGACCTCGGCGCCCGATCGTGACGTCGACTTGTGCGGATCGTAGCGGTCGGTATCGATCTCGCGCACCACGGTCACGGTCTTCTGCGCCATGGCTGGCGAAGCCGTAGCGGCGATCGCCGACGCAGCGAGCAACACCGCCCATGTTATCCGGTTGGTCATGCACACACCTCCTATTGCCTGAGCTTGGGGTCCAGGGCGTCGCGCAAGGCGTCACCCAGGACATTGAATGCGAGAACAACCAGGAAGATCGCGGCACAAGGCAGGGTCGAGACCCAGGGCGCGATCTGCAGGAACTTGCGGCCGTCGGCGGCCATGCTGCCGAGCTCCGCCGTCGGCGGCTGCGCGCCGAGCCCGAGAAAGGACAGGGCGGCGCCGAGCAGGATCGCCTGGCCGAGCTGCAGGGTCATGTAGATCAGGATGGTCGGCCAGCAATTGAGAGCGAGGTAGCGCCGCAGCAGGGCGCCGTCGCCCAGTCCGACGGCGCGACCGGCTTCCATGTATTCCTGCTGCATGATCGATTGGGCAGCGCCACGCGCGATGCGGGCGATCGACGGCACCGCCGCGACACTCAAGGCGATCACCAGGGAAAAGAGGCCGGTTCCCAGCACGGCGGCGATGGCCAACCCGAACAGGATCGAGGGAAAGGACAGCAGCACGTCGACCAGCCGCATGAGCGGCGTGTCGAGGCGCCTGAAATAAGCAGCGCTCAGGCCGATGAGTGCACCCAACCCGCCGCCGACGGCGACTGCGATAATGCCCATGCCGAGCGTTGCGCGCAGGCCGAACACAATGCGGCTCAGCATGTCGCGGCCCTGGTTGTCTGCCCCCAGGAGATACCCCGCGCAACGCTCGCCGCCGGGCGGGCAGAGGCGCAGGCGCATGTTGTTGGCGTAGGGATCGAATGGTGCGACCAGCGGCGCAAAGATCGCCGCCAGCACGACGACAAGCAGGAACAACGCGGCGGCCGCCGCCGGCGGATCACGCAGGATGCGGCGCCAGACGGCGTTCTTCCGGCGCAACGCGGCGATTGCCCGTTGATCGGCCTCGCTCTGCAGGGAGAGCGCTGCGTCGGTCATTGTCCTCCGGACCGCGGGCATCTTGCCCGCTCATGCGGAAGAGCGGGCAAGATGCCCCCGGTCCGGAAGAGCATGAGTCTACGCTTCATGACCGTGCTATCCGTGGATCGAGGTAGGCGTAGAGGACGTCGACCGCGAGATTGACGATCATGAAGCCGACGGCGAGCACCAGGATCGCTCCTTGCGCCAGCGGGAAATCGCTCGAGGTGATGGCGCCGACGGCCATCCGGCCGACTCCCGGCCAGGCGAACATGGTCTCGGTGACGATCGAGCCGCCGAGCAGGAAGCCGATTTGCAAGCCGACCAGCGTGACCACCGGGATCATGGCGTTGCGCAGGGCATGGTGGATCGTGACTCGCCAATCCGACGCGCCTTTGGCGCGCGCCGTGCGCACATAATCGGCGCCCAGGGTTTCCAGCAGGGAGGTGCGCGTCATGCGCGCCACCGGACCGACAAAGACGGCGCCGAGCGTCACGGCGGGCAGGATCAGGCTGAGCAGGCCGGTGCCACTCCAGATCGGGCCGTTGCGTCCCTGGAAGGGCAGCAGGCCGGCGCCGCCGACATACTGGATCAGCAGCAGGCCGACCCAGAACACGGGCACCGATACGCCCATCACCGAGAGCGCCATGATGGCGCGATCGACCAGGGTTCCACGCCGCCGAGCGGCCAGGGTGCCGAGCGCAATGCCGAGCGGCACGGCCCAGACCAGGCAAGCCAGCATCAGCTCGACAGTCGGCCAGAAGGTGAGGGCGATCTCCTCCGAAACCGGCCGGTTGGAGATCATCGAACGGCCGAGATCGAGCTGCAGCACGCGGCCGAGATAACGGGCGAACTGCACCCAAAGCGGCTGATCGAGTCCCAACTGCTGGCGGATCGCCGTGACCTCCGCGGCCGTGGCCGTCGGGCCGGCGACGACCGTCGCCGGATCAGTCGGCACGACCTGCAGCAACAGGAAGCCGATCAGCAGCACACCCAGCAGGACCGGCAACGAAATCATCAATCGATGGGCGATATGTCGCGCCATGAGATTTGCTATTACTCCCTTCCGAAATCGACACTGACCGACGCCGCGATGCTCGACAAGGGCTGCACGGCTGGCATGATCGCTGCAAGAAATGCGCCGGGGAGCATGACCGATGACTGAAGGAAAATTGAACGAGCAGGCGAAGGGCGTGTTCATCATTGCCGCGACGCCTTTCACCGACGATGGCGCCCTCGACTACTACAGCCTCGACACGCTGACCGATTTTTATTTGGGGTGCGGCGTACGTGGATTCACGCTGCTCGGCATGATGGGTGAGGCCCACAAGCTCACCGCCGAGGAATCGCTCGCCGTCGTCAATCGCGTGATCGCCCGCGCCCAGGGCAGGCAGGTGATCGTCGGCGTGAGCCACGCCGGGCTGGAGAATGTTCGCCGCCTCGCGCACGAGGCCATGGTGGCCGGCGCCGCCGGCGTCATGGTCGCGCCGCCGTCGGGCCTCAAGGGCGACGACGGCGTCTATAATTACTACGCGCAGCTCTTCGAGCAGGTCGGACCGGACATTCCGGTCGTCTACCAGGATTATCCGCAGACCACGGGAGTCTATCTCGCGCCGGCCGTGTTCGAACGGCTGGTCGACGATTTCAAGCAGCTCGTCATGTTGAAGCACGAGGATGCGCCGGGCCTCGCCAAGCTGACGCGCATCCGCGAGGGCGAGCAGCGGCCGGGGCGCCGGCGCGTGTCGATCCTCGTCGGCAATGGCGGCCTCTACTATCCGCAGGAGATGCGTCGCGGCGCCGACGGCGCCATGACGGGCTTCGCCTGGCCGGAGATGCTGGTCCAGGTCTACGACCTGTTCGCCGCCGGCAAGGCCGAGGAGGCAGAGGATCTCTTCGACCTCTATTTGCCGCTGGTGCGCCATGAGCAGCAACCGTCGGTCGGCCTCGCCTTGCGCAAGGAAGTGCTGTTCCGGCGCGGTGCGATCCGCAGTCCGAAGCAGCGCGCACCCGGATCGTCCCTCACGAAGGCCGATCGCGCCGAGCTCGACAACCTGATCGCACGCCTGGAGCGCCGGCTGGCGGCAACCGGGCGGCCGAGCCGCATGGCGGCGGAGTAGGACCATGGCCGACTTCGAGCTGATCGTGCGCAACGCACGCATCGTCACCGCCGAGCATCAGACGGAGGGCGATATCGCCGTCAAGGACGGCAGGATTGCCGCTCTGGGCAGCGACGTGAAGGGGAATGGTGCGCGCGAGATCGATGCAGCCGGCAAGTTCGTTCTGCCGGGCGGCGTCGACAGCCATTGCCACATCGAGCAGCGCTCCGGCATGGGCGTGATGTGCGCCGACGATTTCTATAGCGGCACCGTCTCGGCCGCCTTCGGTGGGACCACGACGGTCATTCCCTTCGCCGCCCAGCATCGCGGCATGTCGCTGCGCCAAGTGGTCAAGGATTATCACGAGGCGGCGACGCCCAAGGCGGTGATCGACTACGCCTTCCATCTCATCATCTCCGATCCGACGGAGCAGGTGCTGGGGCAGGAGCTGCCGGCGCTGATCAAGGACGGCTACACCTCGTTCAAGATCTACATGACTTACGACGCCCTCAAGGTCAGCGACTACCAGATGCTCGATATCCTGGCGCTGGCCCGGCGCGAGGGTGCATTGGTCATGGTGCACGCCGAGAACCACGACATGATCCAGTGGCTTGCGCACCACCTGGTCGATCAGGGCCACGTCGCGCCCAAGTTCCATGCCATCGCTCATGCCCGCGTCGCCGAGGCCGAGGCGACCAACCGGGCGATTTCGCTGGCACGGCTGGTCGATGCGCCGCTGCTGCTGGTCCACATGTCGGAGATCGAAGCGATCGAGACCCTGCGGCAGGCCCAGAAGAAGGGGCTGAAGATCTTCGGCGAGACCTGCCCGCAGTATATCGGACTCACGGCCGAGGATATGGACAAGCCCGGCGTCGAGGGTGCGATGTGGTGCTGCAGCCCGCCGCCGCGCGATTCGGCAGCGCAGGAGGCCGTATGGGCCGCGCTCAAGGACGGCACATTCCAGACCTTCTCGTCCGATCATGCGCCGTACCAGTTCAACGAGAAGGGCAAGATCCCCAAGGGCGACAAGACGACCTTCAAGGAGATGGCCAACGGCGTGCCCGGCCTGGAGATCCGCCTGCCGCTGCTGTTCTCGGAAGGCGTCCAGAAGGGGCGTATCACGCTGCAGCAGTTCGTCGCCCTGACCTCGGCCAACCACGCCAAGCTCTACGGCCTCTATCCGCGCAAGGGCACGATCGCCGTCGGCTCCGACGCCGACTTCGCGATCTGGGACGCCGACAAGGACGTGACCATCCGCTGGAAGGACCTGCATGACAATGTCGGCTACAGCCCCTACGAGGGTCGCGAGATCAGGGGCTGGCCGGTCACCGTGGTGAGTCGCGGGCGGGTCGTGGTCGAGGATGGCAAGCTCAACGCCGGACGTGGTACGGGGCAGTTCCTGCCCTGCGCTTCGCCCGACTCGGCCAAACCGCAGGGCCCGACCGCGCCAGAACTGCAGGCGATGAGCCGGTTCGGCGCCAAGCCGCTATTTTGAGTTTATTGTCGTCCTGAGCGTAGCGAAGGATCTCACCGCCGCTCGCTGCGGGAGCGTTTCGAAGCATCTGGCGATGAGATCCTTCGCTATGCTCAGGATGACAGGGGAAGAGGAGTGATGCTGTGTCCCGTCGTCTGAAAGTCTCCGCCGCCCAGCTCGGGCCCATCAATCGCGCCGACAGCCGCAAGAGTGTGGTCAACCGGCTGATCGAGATGCTGAAGGAGGCCGATTCGCGCGGCACGAAGTTCATCGTGTTTCCCGAGCTCGCGCTCACCACCTTCTTCCCGCGCTGGTGGATGGAAGAACAGGCCGAGATCGACAAGTACTTCGAGGCGCAGATGCCGAGCCCCGAGACGTTGCCGCTGTTCGAGCTGGCGCGGTCCAAGGGCATCGGCTTCTATCTGGGCTACGCCGAGCGCACGGAGGAGGATGGCGGGGAGCACCGCTTCAACACCTCTATCCTGGTCGGCCCCGATGGCCGGCTCGTCGGCAAGTACCGCAAGGTCCATCTGCCGGGCCACGCCGAGCATCGGCCGGCCGCGCCCTATCAGCATCTCGAGAAGAAGTACTTCGAGGTCGGCAATCTGGGCTTCAATGTGTGGAAGATGTTCAAGGACGACATCATCGTCGGCCAATGCATCTGCAACGACCGGCGCTGGCCCGAGACCTTCCGCGTCATGGGCCTGAAGGGCGCCGAGATGGTTGTGTTGGGCTACAACACGCCGACCGACAACGTCTACGCCCCCAAGGAGCCGCCGTACCTGCGCGTGTTCCACCACAATCTCTCGATCCAGGCGGCCGCCTACCAGAACGGCATCTGGGTCGTGGCGACGGCCAAGGCGGGCAAGGAGGACGGCTTCAGCCTGCATGGCGGCTCAGCCATCGTCGCGCCGACCGGCGAGATCGTCTCCAAGTCGACGACCGAGGAGGACGAGGTCGTGTCCTACGATTGCGACATGGAGCTCGGCGAGTACATCCGCAACACAACCTTCAACTTCGCCAAGCACCGGCGGCCCGAGCACTACAAGCTGATCGTCGAGCGCACGGGCGTGAAAGTCGAACCGAGCAACTAGGGGGATCCGAGAAAATGCAGTACGCCGCTTCCGAGCTGAGCCAGCACGAACGCTACAAGCTCCTGATCTCCTTCGTGCTGCCGCGGCCGATCGCCTGGCTCACGACGATCGGTCCGACCGGAACGGTCAACGCCGCACCGTTCAGCTTCTTCAACGTGTTCGCCGAGGATCCGCCACTGATCATGGTCGCCGTCAACAAGCGGCCGGACGGGCGCCTCAAGGATACCTGGGCCAACATCCAGCGCACCGGCGAGTTCGTCGTGAACCTCACCGACGAGCCGCTGGCGCGCGCCATGCACGATTCGAGCGGCGACTTCCCGCCCGACATCGGCGAGCCGGACTATCTCGGGCTGAAGCTCGCACCCTCGGTCGACATCGCGCCGCCGCGGCTCGCCGATGCGCCGTGGGCCATGGAGTGCAAGACTTGGCAGATTCTGAACGTCAAGGACGACCGCCAGCTCATCATCGGCGAGGGATTGCGCTTCCACGTCCGGGACGAGCTGTGGGATCCCAAGGCAATGCGCGTGCTCATGGAGAAGTATCACCCGATCGGCCGCATGTTCGCCGATCGCTATTGCCGCACCGACGATCGCGTCGTTTTTCCGGCCGCCGAAGGGCCGAAGAAGGCCGCCGCCGCAGATTGATCACTGATGCTTGAAGAGGGGAAGGTGTAAGCTCGGCGGAAGCAACCCGCATACGAGCAATGACGGCGCTTTCCCGCGAAGGGCGGCAACATTGGTTGGCCGCGCTGCTGATGGGCTTGGTGTTCATCCTGGCCCTGCTGATCGCGTCGTGGTTCCTGCGCGCCTGTGCGCCGGTCGATCCGAGCACGACTGTCTCCACGCTCGAGACGCCGGCGCCGCCCGCACCGCCGCCACCGCCTGATCCGACGCCGGCCCTCAAGGCGTCGCTGGATGACGTCGAGGGCGACGGCCGCAAGCTGCGGGCCGAGCTCGCGGCGCTGGAGGGCGAGATCAAGGCGAAGCTGGCGCAGTGCAAGCCGATCGAACCACCCAAGCCGGTTGCGCCGCCCAAGCCCATCGAGCCCCCCAAACCGCCGCCGGTCGCTGCCGCGCCACCGCCGCTGCCTGCGGAGCGATGGGATCGGAAGGATCTGGGGATGCTGCAGGGCTGCTGGCGGCTCGGGCGCGACACCGAGGCCAACATCGCGCTCGGAAACCGCACCGAGCGCTGCGCCGTCAGGGCCGGCCGCATCTGCTTCGGCAACAACGGCGGCGGCGAGCGGCAGACGACGGCCAGCTGCCCGAGCACCGGCATGGTCTCGTGCAGCGCGCCGATCACCGCGCGTTTCGGCAACGACAACACGCTGGGGACGACTCAACCCCAGGTGCCGTGCAGGCCGTCCAGTGCCAGCTGGAACGGCCCGCCGAACAGCCTGACATGCCGGCGGGTGAGTGATACGCTGGCGCTCTGTCGCGACCGGCTGAACTTCGAGTATGAATTCCGCCGCGAGTAGGGTTCAGGCCGACCACCCGAGGCGCGATCGGCCGATCGCCATCGACACCGCCGCCTGGCTCGGCTCGACGACCGGCAGGCCGACATGGCGCTGCAAGCGGTCGCGGTAGCGCGCCATGCCGGCACACCCCATGACCAGCACATCGGCGCCGTCCTCGTCGCGCAGCTCGGCCGCGACCTCGGCCATGCGGGCGAAGGTCGTGGCCTCGTTGGCGAGCTCGACAACGCCCAGGCCGATCGCCCGATCGCCTGCCATGCGATCGCTCACGCCCATCTGGCCGACATAGCGCAGGTGCCGCGGAATGGATTTGCGCAGGATGGAAATGACGCCGAAGCGCTGGCCCAGGGTCATTGCGGTCAGGATGCCGCACTCGGCGATGCCCAGCACCGGCTTGGTGGTGAGCTCGCGCGCGGCATGAAGGCCGGGGTCGGAATAGCAAGCGATGACGAAGGCCGAGCAATCGTTGTCGCGCTTCTTCACCATTTCGCCGATCGGCGCCACGACCTGCTCGACATGGGCCTGGCTTTCGATGCCGGGCGGTCCCTCCGGGAGCGTGACGCATTCGATCGCCGGGCCGCCGGCCATGCGCAGCGGCTCCATCGCGGCATCGATGCCCCGGGTAACGGCTTCGGTGGAGTTCGGATTGATGACGAGGATGCGGTCGGACATGGCTCTTACCATGGCGTCTAAATTGCGATTCAACAACGGTTGTTCTACGGTCGTTCCCTGGGGATTTTCAGGAAGGGAGGCACTTGAGATGTTGAAACGCCGTTTGGCGGCAGTCGCGATCGCGACGCTGCTTGGAGCGACGCCGCTGCTCGCGCAGGACAAGCAGCCGCCGCTGCGCACGGGGGTCGATGGCACGTTTGCGCCGCACGCCATGCCCAAGCTTGGGGGCGGAACAGAGGGCTTCCAGATCGACGTCTTCACCGAGGCGGCGCGCCGCATGAAACGCGACATCGTGATCGACTCGGTGAGCTTCTCGACCTTGATTCCCGGCATGCAGGCCGGCCGCTACGATTTCATCGCCGCGCCGACGACAGTGACCAAGGAGCGGGCGGAGAACATGCTGTTCACCGCGGGCTATCTGTGGACCGCCTTCCAGTTCGGCATCAAGAAGGGCACGCCGCCGATCAAGAGCTGGGAGGACCTCAAGGGCAAGTCGGTGGCCGTCAACAAAGGCACGCCCTACGAAACGCTCAGCAAGGCGATGGGCGAGAAGCACGGCTTCACCGTGCAGGTCTACGACACCCAACCCGATGCCACGCAGGCCGTGCTCTCGGGCCGCGCCTACGCCACCCTGGGCGGCAACACCACCATCGTCTATGCGGCGTCGAAGAACCCGCAATTCATCGCCGACCTCGAGCTCAAGGATACCAGAGCCCATTGGGCCGCGCCGGTGCCGAAGAACAATCCCAAGCTGCGCGCCGAGCTGCAGGATGCGCTCGACTGCATGAAGAAGGATGGCACCATGGCGAAGCTCTACGAGAAGTGGTTCAACAAGAAGCCGGACGCCGACGACCTCGCCGTGGTGATAACGCCGGGCTACGGCCCACCGGGCATGCCGGGTTACGATCCGACACCGCACGAGCTGAAATGTGGCTGAGCCGATTGTCGACGCTCGCGCGATCCACAAGCATTTCGGCGCCCTTCATGTCCTGAAGGGTGTCGACCTTGCGGTCGCCGAGCGCGAGCTGGTGTTCGTCATCGGGCCGTCGGGCTCGGGCAAGTCGACCCTGTTGCGCTGCCTGAACCGGCTGGAGGAGCCTTCCTCCGGCTCGGTCGTGGTCGACGGCATCGACATGCTGAGCCCGCGGACCGACATCAACCACGCCCGCCAGCGCATCGGCATGGTGTTCCAATCGTTCAACCTCTATCCGCACATGACGGCACTGGGCAACGTGACGCTGGCGCTGCGCAAGGTCGCCGGCAAGTCGCGCGCCGAGGCCGACGAGCTTGGCCACGCAGCCCTCGAGCGCGTCGGCCTGGCCGACCGCGCCGGCCACACGCCGGGCCAGCTTTCGGGCGGCCAGCAGCAGCGCGTCGCCATCGCCCGCGCAATCGCCCTCGAGCCTCGGGTCATGCTGTTCGACGAGCCGACCTCCGCCCTCGATCCGGAGCTGGTCGGCTCGGTGCTCGAGGTCATGCGCGACCTGCGCCGGACCGGCATGACGATGATCGTCGTCAGCCACGAGATGGGCTTCGCACGCAACGCCGCCGACCGCGTAGTGTTCATGGACCACGGCCTGATCGTCGAGCAGGGGCCGCCCTCCGCCATTTTCGAGAACCCGATCCAGGACCGCACTCGCGCCTTCATCGGCCAGATCCAGCGGCACTAGGATGATACGGGCGACGCTTCATTCACCTCCCCCGTCTGGCGGGAGAGGTGGCCCGAAGGGCCGGTGGGGGAAGGCAACAGTCGGGGTGCATCTGATCCCGACGTCGGAACGTCAATTATCGCCATTGGGGCTTTCCCCCTCCGCCCCCTGCGGGGGCACCTCCCCCGTAAGGCGGGGGAGGGGTCTGCTTGGCGACGGCGTGCCATGAGCACCTGGGACCGCTTCGTCGAGACCTTCTTCAACGCGAAGGTGATGTTGAAATATTATCCCGACATCCTGTCGGGCATGGTCGTCACCATCGAGCTGGCGGTGCTGATCATCGTGAGCGGCCTGTTCGCCGGCCTGACGCTGGCGCTGCTGCGCGCGCTCGCCATCCGGCCGCTCAACTGGCTGATCATCTTCGTCGTCGACCTGTTCCGCTCGCTGCCACCGCTGGTCATCATCGTGCTGATCTATTTCGGCCTGCCGGCCGCGGACATCTCGCCGTCGGGCTTCGTGTCGACCTGGCTGTCGCTCGCCTTCGTGCTGATGGCCTTCTCCGAGGAGATCTTCTGGGCCGGCATCACCTCGATCCCGCGCGGCCAGTGGGAAGCGTCGCGTTCGACCGGGTTATCGTTCGGCCAGACGTTGATCAACGTGGTCCTGCCGCAGGCCTTGCGACTCACCATTCCGCCGCTCACCAACCGCACCATCGCCATCACCAAGGGCACGGCGCTGGGCACGGTCGTGGCCGTCACCGAGATCCTGGGCCAGGCGAGCTCGGCTGTCTCCAATTCCTACAATCCCTCGCCCCTGATGATGGGGGCGGCTGCCTACATCGTGCTGTTCCTGCCCGTGGTGGTCGCTGCGCGCTGGATCGAAACGAAGTTCGCGTGGAAGCGATGATCGAGACCTTTCTCAATCCCGAGATCATCGCCGCGATCTGGCCGATCGTGCTGGCCGGCCTGTGGAACACCGTGCTGTTGTCGCTGCTCGTGGTGCCGCTCGGCCTGCTGGGCGGCCTGATCCTGGCGTTGCTCGCCAGGGCGCGTCATCCGCTGGTGCGCTGGCCTCTGATGGCGTGGGTCGATTTCTTCCGCGCCTTCCCGCCGCTGGTGCTGCTGGTCTTGCTGTTTGCCGGTCTGCCATTCGCCGGCCTGGAGCTCGGCGGTTTCGCCTGCGTCGCCATTGCCTTCTTCCTCAACACCGGCGCCTACTACGGCGAGATCTTCCGCGCCGGCATCGATTCGGTGCCGACGGGCCAGATCGAGGCCGGCCGCTCGACCGGGCTGAGCGGCCTGCAGGCGATGACCTACATCGTGCTGCCCCAGGCCGTGCGCAACGTCCTGCCCGATCTCCTGTCCAACACGCTCGAGGTGGTGAAGCTCACGTCACTCGGCAGCGTCGTCGCCGTTCCCGAGCTCCTCTTCCAGGCGCGCCAGGCGCAGAGCGTGACCTACAGCCCGACGCCGATCGTCCTTGCAGCCATCATCTACTTCTTGCTGCTGTGGCCGCTGGTCCGCCTGCTGAGCCGCCTGGAGAACCGCGCGCTCGCTGGGCGACGCTGAGGTACTGGCAAACGCTCGCGCGAGCGAAGCGTGACATGCCAAGATGTAAACCAAGGATGCGATCCGATCGAGATCGCCACACGGGAGGAATTTCCATGCGTCAGTTCGGCCGCCTCGTCGCTGCGCTTGCCTTGGCCGTCATCGCAACACCGCTCGCCGCACAAACCAACTGGCCGGACAAGCCGGTCAAGCTGGTGGTCGGCTTTACCCCCGGCAGCGCCACCGACGTCAGCGGGCGCATGTTCGCCCAGAAGTTTTCCGAGATGTGGGGCCAGCCCGTGGTGGTCGAGAACGTGCCGGGCAATTCCGGCGCCATCGGCACCGATCGCGTAGCCAAGGCGGCGCCCGACGGCTACACCCTGCTGTGGTCGGGCAACGCCGCCATCACCATCCTGCCCAGCCTGCAGACCCTGCCGTTCGATCCGTTGAAGGACCTGGCGCCGATCACCACCACGCTGGTCACGGCGAGTGTCGTCCTGGTCAACAACGACCTGCCGGCGAAGTCGCTGGCCGAGCTGATCGCCTACGCCAAGGCCAATCCCGGCAAGCTGAGCTACGGCTCTCCCGGCGTCGGCACGCCACAGCACGTCGCCGGCGAATTGCTCGGCAGCCTGGCCGGCATCAAGATGGAGCACATCCCCTATCGTGGCGCCAACCTCACGGACGTCATGAGCGGCGTGGTGCCCGTCGGCATCCAGAACGCCGGGGCCGCAATGCCGTTCGTGAATGACGGCAGGGTGCGAGGCCTCGCCATCACATCGCAGAAGCGCGCCGCTGGCGCGCCCGACCTGCCGACAGTGGCCGAGCAGGGCTTCCCCGGCTTCGAGGCGATCTCATGGTTCGCCCTGATGGCGCCGGCCGGCACACCCAAGCCGATCCTCGACAAGGTCCGCGCCGATGCGCTCAAGGTGCTGGCCGATCCCGATGCCCAGAAAAAGTTCCTGGCGATCGGCCTGGAAGTCGTTGGCAGCACGGCGGAAGAGACACGGGCCGCCATTGCCAACGACATCCCGAAATGGGCGAAGGTGATCAAGGACGCCAACATCAAGCCGGGTAACTGAGCATGGTCGACTTCACGCGCCTTGCCACGGCACTCGCCGACAATCCGGCCCTGCTACGGCGAGCCAGGCTCGCTAACCTGGCCCTGACGGTCAGAAGCGGGGAGGAGGCGACCGGTGTGCAGATCGGCGAGCGCATCGGCGTGAGCGCCGGCGCCGCGCCGGGAGCCTCGTTCAGCCTGGCCGCCGCGCCGGGCGTCTGGGCCGAGTTCGCCAAGGCCATTCCGCCGGTCGGCTTCCAAAGCCTGGTCGGCATGCAGCGGCTGGGGCACATGACGGTAGAGGGCGATGTGCTGGCCTGGGGACGAAACCTGCTGTTCCTCGAGCAGGTGTTCGCGACAGTGCGCCCGCCGTCGTCGCCGCATCCGGCAGCCCCGGTCGGTGCGCCGGTCATCGAGCCGATCGTCGGCCGCTACCTGCGGCTCGACTTCCAGGGCAAGCCGCATCGGCTCTATTTCGAGGAGGCCGGGCAGGGCATTCCCTTGCTCTGCCTGCACACCGCGGGCTCTGATGGCCGGCAGTATCGCGCCTTGCTGAACGACGACGACATCACGCGCCGCTTTCGCGTCATCGCCTTCGACCTGCCGTGGCACGGCAAGTCGTCACCTCCGCCCGGCTTCGAGCACGAGGCTTACCGGCTGACGACCGACGGTTATGTCGACATCGTCATGGCCGTGTCGCGCGCGCTCGGGCTCGACCTACCGGTCGTGATGGGCTGCTCGATCGGCGGCCGCGCCGTGCTGCACCTGGCGCTGCGGCATGGCGAGCATTTCCGGGCGGCGATCGGCCTGCAGTCCGCGACCCATGCCGATGCCGGCGCCGACACGAGGCTGCGCGACCTCGGCTTCATGTTCCGGCCCGACGTGCACGGCCAGGAGGCGGCGGCCGGCTCGGTCGCCTGCCTGATCGCTCCGACGGCACCGGCTGCCGACCGCTGGGAGACGCTTTGGCACTACATGCAAGGCGGACCGTCGGTCTTCCTCGGTGACCTGCACTACTATTTCACCGACGGTGATCTGCGCAACGCGCCGCTCGACGCGCTCGATACCCACAAGTGCCCGCTTTATCTGCTGACCGGCGAGTACGATCTCTCGGCGACGCCAGAACTGACGGCCGAGGTGGCGCGCCTTACCAAGGCCAGGCATTTCGAGGTGATGCAGGGGATGGGCCATTTCCCGATGTCGGAGAGTCCGGCCGAGTTCCGCCGTTATCTCCTGCCCATCCTCGATCGCATTGTCGCGGAGGCGGCGGGTTAGCGCTCCTCGACCATCCGCCCGTCGGGGTAGATGATGACCCGGCTCGGCACGCCGCTGCGGCTTGTGTCGGCCTTCCAGGAGCCGTTGATCTCCGGCGTGATCTTCTTCACCCGATAGCCCTGGGATTCGATGCGGTCGCGCGACAGCGATTCCGTGTTGGGATAGCGGCTGCCGTAGGACGTCGGCGGGGCGATCGACGGGGGCGGGCTGGGGCTGGGCGCCGGCAAGGTCGGTGGCGGCGGCAACGCGCCGGGCGACATGGTGTCCGGGATGCGCCCTCCATTGCCGACCGAGCCAGGGGCCAACTGTGCCATTGCGGGGCTGCCCAAGAGGAGCAGCGCCGCGACGGCGAGAGGAAGCGTACGCATGATCGCCATATGGGCTAGTCACCGGGCCATCACAAGGGAAGTCGGCGGGCCTCCCGCAGACGTGAAGGCGGGGGCGAAACGGTGCTATCCTGGCGCCAATGTCCGGCAAAGCCTTTCTCAATGCGATCGCCCTGGGCTGCTGGGTGTTTGGCTCGGCCATCGCCTTCATGATCGTGGCCTATGCGAGCTTCCTGGGCATCGGCGTGATCGGCCTCATGATCTGGTCCGTGTGTGCCCGCCTCGATCTCGAGCGGGACAGTGCGGTCGGCATCGGCGGATCACCGAGCTTCTTCGCCCGCCAGGTCAGGACGCGGGCCGAGATGTCACCGGCCGAGCGTGCCGCCCATCGTGACCAGCAGTCGCTCGAGGCGCGCTCGGTGCGCTTCTTCAAGCACCTCGGCATGGCCCTGACCGTGATCGGCTTCCTGGGTTTCTGGCTCTACCAGCTCTAGCCGAGCGAGCCCCTCACTTCCTGCCGACGCAATCGGCATAGGTCACCGTCCGGCTGGCGCCTTCCTCGATGAAGGCCGTGTCGCCCTTGCTCCAGAACACCAACGACTCGTCGGCATTGGCGTAGCGGATGCCGGATCCCGACAGCGTCTGGGGCAGGGTGAGCTTGCGGCCATCAGCGAGGGTCAGCACGACATGGCCGCCTGGGATCGGCGCGCCGCTGGGCGCCGTGCGTGTGGGGCCGGTGAAGTAGTCGGCTGCCAGGGTCTTTCCCTGGGCGCAGTCGTAGCGGACGGTGCTCACCGGGCTGGCGCCCTGGGCCCAGGCGGCGCTCGCCAGCAGGAACGTCAGCGCGCTGACGGCAACTCTACGAACCATGATCGTCTCCTTGGGGTCGATTGTCGACTATGAAGCTAACCATGAGCCTCGAGTCCGTCCGCGCCTTCCTTGCCCAGCATGCCCCCGACATCGCCATCGTCGAGCTCGACGGCAGCACCGCCACGGTGGCGCTGGCCGCCGCCGGGCTGGGCGTCACCCAGGCGCAGATCGCCAAGACCTTGTCGCTTCGGGTCAAGGATCGCAACCTGCTGCTGGTCACCGGCGGCGCGGCGCGGCTCGACAACAAGAAGGCCAAGGCGGTGTTCGGCGGCAAGCCGCGCCTGCTGACGACCGACGAGGTCATGGCGATCACCGGTCATCCGGTTGGCGGCGTCTGCCCGTTCGGCCTGGCGGCGCCGCTGCCGATCTATTGCGACATCTCGCTCAAGGGCTTCGACGAAGTGCTGCCGGCGGCGGGCTCGATCAGCAGCGCGCTCCGCATCAGCCCGCTGCGCCTGGCCGAGCTGGTTGGGGCCGAATGGGTGGATGTCTGCGCCTAGCCTGGCCTGTCCGATTCAGGCCGCGTTCCGCTTGCCCCAGCGCTCCAGGAAGTCGACGCAGAAGGCCAAGTCGGTGACATCGACATAGCGTCGGCCTATGTCGCGCAGATTGTCGCGATGCGGGCCTTCCTCGATGTCACCGACGCAGTCCTCCGGCACCAGGGTGCGGAAGCGGTGGCTGAAGCTGTCGAGCGCGCTGCCGCGGATGCAGCCCGACGTGTTGCAGCCGGTCACGATCATGGTGTCGACCCGCTCCTTCATGAAGTAGTTGGCGACCCCGGTCTCGAAGAAGATCGAGGGACCTTTCTTGGTGACCTTGAGGTCGTAGGAGGGCTCGTAGATGCGCGGGTCCAGGACCGTGCTGGGGTGGTCGTGCAGGAAGGTCTCCTTGACCGCGGTGATCTTCCAGTACGGCATCTCACGCTCGTTCATGTAGGCGGTATTGCAGACCGCCACGGGGACGCCGACCCGCCTTGCCACCTTCAGCAGCTTGGCGGTGTTCTCGACCGCCCGCAGGACCAGCGGCGCGCCGCCCAGGGGATATTGAGGGTCGGTGAAGCCGACCTGGAAGTCGACCACGACGATGCCGGGCTTCTCCCCGGTGCCGACAGCGATTTCACCATAGCTGCGCCGCGCATAGTCGTCTGTCATGCCGCCTTTCCTTCCTGGTCGGGACACCCCTGTATAGCAAGGAAAAGCCCGCCCTGTCGGTGACAGGGCGGGCCCGTTCGATGGTCGGGGGCGGCTGGCCTAGCGCGCCTCGCTCACCCGGCCTTGGTCGTCGAGCACGACGGCGACAGGCACGTTCTGGGTGTTGCGCGCCACGGCATGCCAGGCGCCATCCGAACCGCGGCTGACGCCGCGGACGCCGGTGTAGCCACTCTTCTCGATCTGGCTACGCGCGACCGCCGTGGCGACCGTCACGGTAGGCTCGCTGCGCGGGCCCAGCACGTCGGCCTGAGTGGCCGGGCGCGGCATGGTCGCTCCGCCGTAGGGTGAGCGCGACTGGGCGTGGGCCGGCCCGGCAGCGGCAACGATCAACAGGGTAGCGGCGAAGAGGGGACGTTTCAGCATTTTGACTACTCCTTTACAGGTGTCCCTGGGGACGCGCGCGATCCTGCGGAGCATTGCGGCTGCTTTGTGACAGCCGGCTGCGCCGATCTGTCCCTCTGCATCAACCGTGCTGCGATTCTAGACCGCCGCCACGCCGATCAAGGATTGGTGCAGCCACATCATGACGAAGTACGCGAGCGTGCCGATCACGACGACGATTGCATCGTTGCGACCGAAACTTGCCACGGCGGGCGCGCCCGGATCGCCGCGGCGCTTGACGGCGATGCGATCATAGATCGCCCATGCCAGCAATCCTCCGAAAAGCAACATCGAGCCGAGATCGCCGTTCACCAACAGGTGCGACAACGCCCATGCCTTGATGCCGACCAGCATGGGATGGCGCAGCACGGCCTTGATCCGGCTCGGCGGTGCGTAGGCGGCGACCAGAGCGACGAGAGCGAACCAGAGCAGCGCGAGCGCTATGGGATGGAGCAGCCGGACCGGGGGGTCCCAGACCTGGATGTAACCGGCGCCGCGGTAGCGGCTGAAGCCCCAGATGATCAGGAACAAGCCGACGGCAGCGATGATCGAATAAAGGCCCTTGTAGGGACCTTCGCCCAAGCGGCCGATGATCGCCGCGCGGGTCGGGCGCAGGGTGGTGAGGGCGTGGATGCCAATGAAGAGGAGCAGGCCGAGGATCAGGATTTTCATGCATGTCAGCCTAGCACATCAGGCCTGTCTCTAATTTATCGCACGTCTTAGTGATTCTCATATTCGAGGGTTACTAATATCTGAGTCCGGCTAACCTGTTGTGTTAGTATCCATCGATCCCATATCGCCACATGCGGCGAATGGGAACAGCAATGCGTGTTCTTGGCGTCCTTCTGACTTCGGCTCTCCTGCTGGCAAGCAACACCGCATTTGCCCAGGCCCTGCCTTCTTCGTCGGCCCGTCTGGACTGTCCGCCCGGCGAACCCGACTCCGTTCAAATAAGCTGGACCGAACCGTGCGAGCGCGGAACGTGGCTGCTCGACACCCAGGTCGGTTGCCGCATGTGGGACTGGCACCCGGCCCCTGAAGACAAGACCGAGTGGAACGGCAGCTGCCGCGCCGGCCTGCCGGAGGGTCGCGGCAAGGTGCAGTGGTACGAGCATGGCCGGCCGATCGACCGCTTCATCGGCATGTACCGCAACGGCAAGAAGACCGGCGAAGGCCAGTACGTCTGGAACGAGAATGCGCGCTACGAAGGCACCTATGCCGACGACGTGCCGAATGGCCGGGGTGTGTTCCAACTCGATGGCGAGACGTACGCGGGCGACTGGAAGGATGGCTGCTTTACCCGGGACGACGGGCGGGTCGTGGCGATCGGAGTGCCACGCTCGACGTGCCAGCCGTCCGACGGGGCCGGCCAGAGGAAGAAGGTCGCCGAACGTTAGAACCAGTACTGGGCGAGAATCCCGACCAGACCGGACCCCACGATCGGGTAGGCTGGATTGACCCTGGTCTTCAGCAGCAGCAGGAAGACGACGACCGCAATGGCCGCGTGAAGGGCGTCGACGATCGCGCCTCTGCCCATGATGATGGCGCCTGCCAGCACCAGGCCAACCGATACCGAGCCCAGCGCGGTCTGGATCGGCGCCCGCCAGCGCCAAGTGTGCAGATGCGTCCACACCCGGCCAATGATCAAGGTCAACAGGCCGGTCGGCAGGAAGAACGCGATCAGCGCTACCGCCGCACCGGGCAGTCCGGCGACGACCGTGCCGATCGAGGCGACCATCATCATGTTGGGCCCGGGCGCCAGCTGGCCCAGGCTGTAGAAGTGCAGCAGCTCGGGAAAGGTCACCCAGTGGTGGACGTCGACGGTGAGCGTCTTGAGCTCGGGGAAGGCCGCCATCCCGCCGCCAACGGTCAGCAACGAGAGATAGGCGAAGACGCCCGCGATGTCGCCGAGCTGCTTCACTTGCGGATCCGATCCCTCGGACGGTGCCACCAGATGGCGACGATGCCGCCCACGATCAGGGCATAGGGAACCTGCACGCCGAAGCCCGCGACGGCGGCCGCCGTGGCCAGCACGAAGACGTAGTCGGCCACGCCTTTGAGCACCTTGGCGCCGAGCTGGACCATCACCACCACGATCAACCCGACCGCACCGGCGGCGATGCCGTGCAGAAAGGCCTTCGACACCGGGTCGTCGCCGCCGATTCCAACCGCATAGGCCGCGGCGATCATCAATGAGGCACCGGGCAGGCACATCCCCAGGGTGGCGACGAGCGCGCCCCAGCCGCCGCGCAGGCGGTCGCCGACCAGGATCGACATGTTGGTCGCATTGAGCCCGGGCAGGGTCTGGCTGATCGCCAGGAGCTCGACGAAAGTGATGTCGTCGACCCAGCGGTTGCGCACGACCAGGCCGGTGCGCAGGTAGCCGACGACCCCGCCCCCCAGGCTGGTCGCCCCCATCACGAAGAACACCCAGAAGAGCCTCGCCAGCGAGACGATAGGCGGATTGGGAGGCGGATCGGGGGACGGGGCGGGATCGCTCATTCGTGAGCCTGGGGCGGATTGCCCTTCAGTCGATAGACGGCGCCCGTCTTGGTGGTCGTGAGCGCCAGCCAGTCGGCGCAGATCTGCTGCAGCTCCAGGAAGAACCGATCGCAAGCCCGCAGCGCCTTGTGCCCGATGCCGTCCGGCCCATCGAAGCGGAGCTGGAAGGCGAATTCGCCGACGAAGGAGTGGTGGTCGCCGCGCGAGCGCCACAGGGCGAGATTGGCGGTCGCTGCGGCGTGGTGGCCGAAATCGAGCAGGCAGATATCCTGCATCAGCTCCTCGACGATCGTCTGGTTGACCAGCGACACGTCGTCGGAGCCGTCGCAGGCTATGGTCGCGAGCGGCGGGAAGATGGTGGCGAGCTCGTGCAGCGACATGTGGCCCAGCGAGGCCATGACGATGCGCTCGGCCTGAGGCGCCTGGCTCAAGCCGAACTCGACATTGTGCGCGATCAGCCGCCGCATGCCGTCGATCCGGTCTCTCAGCGGCACAACCTCGAGCTTGAACTTGACCTTGTACTTGCCGTCGATCTTCGGGCGGACATCGAGCTCCTGCGCCACCCTCATGTCGGGTGTGCGGAACTTGAAGACGATCTCGGGATCGCCGATCGGGAAGCCGTCCTCGTAGGCGATGCGGCGCCGGACGATGAAGCCATTATTGTAGAGGTGAAAGCCGCCGGTATCGAGAAACAGCACCTCGCGCACGTCGGGCCGCCGCTCGGATTTCGGCGCGCTGCGGTAGCCGACACCGGTCGCCTCGGCGGCGCGGCCCACCAGCCGGGCGAACTCCTTGAAGACGTGGGCCGTGGTGATGCGGTCGGGCTTGAGGATCAGCTTGCACTGCAGGTATCCCAGCTCGTCTCGGCGCCTGCCGTCGGCATAGGTGCCCGGATAGCGCTCCGCCAACCAGGTCTGCAGCGTCGTTATCTTTTCGTCGACCGCCATCCTGTCTCCCCGTGCGACACGCTAACTTGGGATGCTTTCCGTGTCACTGCGATGGCGTCCCAAGCCCGATCGCGTCAGAGGTCCGATGGCGGGCCGTCGACCTTGCCGAAGGCTTCGACCCGGCCCTGGTCGTAGCAGACATAGTACCGGTCCGAGACCGACCACGGGACGCGGCTCCAGAAATCCTTGAGCAGCGTGTAATAGGCGCATTCCTTGCCCGGCGAATGGGCGACGGTCTGCGGCGGTCCGATCAACGATTGGACCTGCTCGCGGCTCATGCCGGGCTGGATCTGGCCCAGCGTCCTGGCTGGCGCAGCGCAGGCGGCAATCGACAAGACGACGGGCAATGCAAGGACAAGGCGCTTCATCGGTACGCTCCTGGCTCGGCATCTTAAACGCGCCGGGGATAAGGCAGGGTAACCCTGATCACCAACAATTGTCGGGCAGGCGGGCGTCTGGCGGAAGGCCGGCCGATGGGGTACCTCGAAATCATGCAACAAGAGACGCGTTTCCATCCGCCCGGCCTGGGTGCCTCGCTGAGCGGCCCGATCGCCGACGGCCTGTCGGAGACCCCGATCGTCGAGGTCTCGATGACCGTGTTCGGCGATCCGGACGTGGTGCCGCTGTGGTTCGGCGAAAGCGACGTGGTGACGCCCGACTTCGTGCGCGACGCGGCGTCGAAAGCCCTGCAGAGCGGCGATACTTTCTACACGTGGCAGCGCGGCGTCCCGGAGCTGCGTGCCGCCCTGTCGGCCTATACCGAGCGCCTGTACGGCATCGATTGCCCGACCAACCGGATCACGGTCACCACCGGCGGCATGCAGGCGATCGTGCTGTGCTGCCAGCTCCTGCTCGACCCCGGTGACAATGTGGTGATCGTCTCGCCGATCTGGCCGAACATCACCTCCGCCGTCCAGCTGGCCCGCGGCGAGCCGCGCTATGTCGCCCTCGACCGCAAGCCGGATGGAAGCTGGAGGCTCGACCTGCAGAAGCTGTTCGATACGGTCAACGAGCGGACGCGGGCCATCTTCGTCAACTCGCCCGGCAATCCGACGGGCTGGACGATGTCGGCCGACGAGCAGCGTGCCGTGCTCGATTTCGCGCGCAAGCGAGGCTTGTGGGTGATGGCCGACGAGGTCTATGCGCGGCTGATCTACAGCCGTCCGGTCGCCCCGTCGTTCCTCGAGCTCGCCCAGCCGGACGATCCGCTGATCGTGCTCAACTCGTTTTCCAAGCCGTGGGCGATGACCGGCTGGCGGGTCGGCTGGCTTACCCATCCGTCGGCGCTGGGCGACCAGTTCGCCAAGCTGGTGCAGATCAACACGTCGGGCGTGCCGCCGTTCCTGCAGCGCGGTGCGGTCGTGGCCCTCGAGAGAGGGGACGGCTTCGTGGCCGAGATGGTCGAGCGTTGCCGGGCCGGCAACGAGTTGGTGTTCCAGCGCCTGTCGGCCCAGCCGCGCATCACCATCGCGCGGCCCGAGGCCGCCTTCTACGCCTTCTTCTCGATCGAGGGTGTCACCGACACGCTGGCCTTCTGCAAGACGCTGGCCAAGGACCACAAGGTCGGCCTGGCGCCCGGCGAGGCCTTCGGGCCAGGCGGGCAGGGCAACGTCCGCCTCTGCTTCGCCTCGAGCGCCGAGCGCCTGAGCAAGGGTCTCGACCGCATCGAGGCGGCGATCAAGGCGCTGTAGTCATGTTCCGCTCCCCCGCTAGGGGGAGAGGTGCGGTGAGGTGAGGGGATGACGGCGAGTGTACCCCCTCACCCAGCCTCTCCCCCTAGCGGGGGAGAGAAGAGAAGAGAAGAGAAGAATGGGCGATGTCGTTTCCCTCCATAGACGTCCGTCACCTGCGCAAGGTCTACGGCGAGATCGTCGCGGTCGATGATCTGAGCTTCTCCGTTCCGCGCGGCGCCGTCCTGGGCCTGCTGGGCGGCAACGGCGCGGGCAAGACCACGACCATCGCCATGCTGCTGGGCCTGCTCGAGCCGACGGCGGGCGAGATCAACGTGCTCGGCGTCGACATGCGCCATCGTCGCTACGCCGCCCTGCCGCGCATGAACTTCTCGTCGCCCTATGTCGACCTGCCGCACCGCCTCACGGTGCGCCAGAATCTGCTGTTCTACGGCCGGCTCTACGGCGTGCGGAATCTCGTCCGGCGAATCGACGAGATCGCCGAGCACATGCAAGTGGCGCCGTTCCTCGACCGGCAGTCGGGCAAGCTGTCGGCCGGCCAGAAGACCCGGGTGGCGCTCGCCAAGGCGCTGATCAACAGCCCCGAAGTGCTGCTGCTCGACGAGCCCACGGCCTCGCTCGATCCCGACACCGCCGACTGGGTGCGCAGTTACCTCGAGACGTATCAGCGCGAGACGGGCGCCACGATCCTGCTCGCCTCGCACAACATGGGCGAGGTCGAGCGGCTGTGCGACGACGTCATCCTGCTGCAGACCGGCCGCGTGTTCGAGCGCGGCAGCCCGCGCGAGCTGATCGAACGGTTTGGCCGCGAGGACATGGAGGAGGTGTTCCTCGACATGGCGCGCGGTCGTGGCCGCAGCCTCGATTCGCTGGGCAAGAAGGAGGTCGTGTCGTGACCGGCTCTGCGGGGCGGATCTGGGCGCTGGTCATGCGCCATATCTACATCTGGCGCAGCTCGGTGATGCGGATGATCGATTCGATCTACTGGCCGGCCGTGCAGATGGTGATGTGGGGCTTCATGACCCAGTACCTGCTGCCTCAGGCCTCGTTCGTGGCCCAGGCCGCGGGCGTGCTGCTGTCCGGCCTGCTGCTGTGGGAGGTCGTGGTGCGCGGCAACCTCTCGCTGTCGATCGCCTTCCTCGAGGAGGTGTGGTCGCGCAATCTCGGCCATCTCTTCGTGAGTCCGATCCGCTCCTGGGAGATGGCGACCGGCATCATCATCGCAGCCCTCTTGCGCACGCTGCTCGGCCTGGTCCCGGTGTCGCTGCTCGCCTGGGCGTTCTTCGGCTACTCGATCTATTCGCTTGGCCTGCCGCTGGTCGCCTTCTTTGCCATCCTGCAGATGTTCTCCTGGTCGATCGGGCTCGCCATGTCGGGCATGATCATGCGCGTCGGCCAGAGCGCCGAAAGCTTCGCCTGGGCTGCCGTGTTCATCCTCCTGCCAGTGAGCGGGGTCTACTATCCCGTGTCGGTCCTGCCCCACTGGATGCAGGTGATCTCGCTGGGCCTGCCGCCGGCCTATGTCTTCGAGGGCATGCGCGCCATCCTGGCCGAGAAGACCGTGCATTGGGACCTGCTGGCCTTCGCCTTCGGCCTGTCGGTGGTGTACCTCGTCATCGGCTTCCAGATCTTCCAATGGTTCTTCCGCCTGTCGCGCCGTGCCGGCACGCTGCTGGGCCAAGGCGAGTAGGGACCTCAGGGATTGCCGCAGCTCGGCAGGCGACGGATCGCCCCGAGCAAGGCGGCCTGCTGATCCGGGGTCAGCGTCGCCTCGTTGGCGCAAAGATGCATCGCGGTGCAAGCGGCCGCCGGCGCCGACGGCCAGTCGACAGAGCCGGCGATCGCCCCATCGCATTTGGCCCAGGCGTTCTTGGCATCCCAGCCGATGGTCGACGGCATCAGCGACTCCAGGGTGACCCGCAGGAAGAGGGCGGCGATCGGCAAGGTCATCACCAGAGCCCAGATGATCGCGAGGCCGGCCAGGCCGGCGACCAGGACAAGCGCGATTTTCCTCATGCCAGGGAGTGTCCGAATGGCGCGCTAGACTGCGGTCCATGAGGATCGTCGCCTGGAACTGCAACATGGCCCTCGAGCGCAAGGTCGAAGCGCTTCTCGGCCTGGCGCCGGACATCGCCATCATCGGGGAATGCGCCGAGCCGCAGCGCCTGCGCGAGCGTTCCAGGTCGCCCTGGATGCAGGGCGAGCCGGTCTGGGTGGGCCGCAACCCGCACAAGGGCCTCGCCGTGTTCGCCTTCAATGGCTACGCCGCCCGCCTGGCGGAAGTCAATCATCCGTCGTTGCGCTACATCGCGCCGGTGCATGTCGAAGGGCCTCCCTCCTGTTCGAGACGTGGTGCGGCGGAGGCCTCAGTGACCATGTACCGGTGTCGGTCGATATCGACGTCTGAAAAGACTACGGCGCCTGCAGCACTGCGGTGCAAGCGGCGGGCAGCTTCGGCCGGTAGGGCTTCTGTGGCGTGCCGGGCGGCGGCAGCGTCACCGGCGGGCGGGTGAACCAGATGTCCAGCGGCTCGCCGCAGCCATCGTCCTCGTAGTAGCCGGACTGAGGCTGGCACTGCGGATTGCCGGGCGGGCAGTAGAGCCTGACGTGGAAATGCTCGTCGTGACCGGCCCAGACCACGAGCTTGCGCAGCCAGGCTCGATTGCCGGTGATGGTCTGGCAGAGCCGCTGCTTGATCCATTTATTCACGAAGATGCGGTCGAGCTGCGGCATCTCGGACGCCAACCGCAGCAGGGTGGCGTGCTGCTGGGTGAACACGCCGTCATCGATGCCGCCATCGTCGGCCCGCACCAGCGAGCGCAGCCGGGGATTTTCGCGCTGCGCCGGCGCGAGCCGCGGCCCGGGCTGGCGTTCGAACCAGATGTCGGCGTCGAGCCCGGTCTGGTGGCTCGCATGGCCCGACGGCGCCGGTCCGCCGCGCGGCTGGCCGATGTCGCCGATATAGAGCGGCGCCTGACCGGCGGCGCGAACCTTCTCCGACAGGGTCTTGATGAAGTCGATGGTAACCGGCTGTCCCCAGTAGCGATTGCGGCTGACCCGGATCGCCTCGTAGCCCGGGCCGTCCAGGGGCAAGGCCTGAGCGCCCTGCAGGCAGCCTGCCGTGTAGAACCCGATCGACTGCGCCGGCCCCGCCGTCGGGGTGCCGACCTGCCCCCATTCCTGTGCCGAGGCGGTGCCAGCGGCTAGCAGGCTCAAGAACGCGGCGGCCAGTAGAGACTTCATTTTCATGAGGGTACGCGCTGATGGCAGTCGGCTCCAGCATTGCTGTGGAGATCGGACTCATTGCCGGGAGCGCGCCACTGTATGGCGCCATCTTTG
Source organism: Reyranellaceae bacterium (assembly GCA_046349295.1). Taxonomy (GTDB): domain Bacteria; phylum Pseudomonadota; class Alphaproteobacteria; order Reyranellales; family Reyranellaceae; genus Reyranella. The sequence continues at coordinate 415,155 of JAXMCP010000009.1, read as the reverse complement.
CCTGCCTCCAAGGAAGAATGCGCTACGGAGTGGCGGGCTCCCGGCAATGAGCATTCCCCCGGTCCCGGCCATGAATTTCGCAGGCGGCGATGCTAAAAAGGGGCCATGGCGGCCTATGCCTCGATCAAATTGACCCGCGACGGCCCGGTGGCGCGGCTTACGCTGAACCGGCCGGCGCGGCGCAATGCCTTGACTCACGCCATGATGCTGGAGCTCGAGCACGCGTTCGGCGCACTGCGTGACGATGCGGGCTGCCGGGTGCTGGTCCTGCGTGGCGCCGGCGGGCATTTCTGCGCGGGCGGCGACCTCGACGCCATGGCCGACATGCCGCCGGAACCGGCCAATGGCGCCGGCGATCCGCTGGTGCCGGCCTATCGCCAGTTCGGCGATGCGCTGCTCGCCCTCAACACATTGCCGCAGGCCACCATCGCGATCGTCGAGGGCTCGGCGGTCGGCGGCGGGTTCGGCATGGCCTGCTGTTCCGACGTGGTGATCCTGCACGAGAGCGCCCGCTTCGGCGTGCCGGAACCCAAGGTGGGCTTCATTCCCTCGCAGATCATTCCGTTCCTGGTGCGCCGGATGGGTGAGGGCGCGATCCGCGATCTTGCGGTCACCGGTCGTGTCATCGACGCGATAGAAGCCTATCGGTTGGGCGTCGGCCGTCATCTCTGCGCAACCCCTGCCGAGATCGACCGGACCCTGGATGCCGTGATCGAGGACGTCCTGCGGCTGGAACCGCAGGCCCTGGCGACGGTGAAGCACCTGGTGTTGGACTGCGCCACCAAGGACGATCGCGCCGTGCTGGATGACGCGGCGGAGCGGCTGGTCGGCCTGCTGCGCCGGCCGCATGCCTCGATCGGCATCAAGGCCTTCATGGCCAAGACGACCCCGCCCTGGGCGAAAGGATAGAAGGACATGAGGAACTACCGCCATATCGAGGTGCGGCCCATCGCCGGGGCGCTGGGGGCGGAGGTCCGTGGCATCGACATGTCGCGCGAGCTCGACGACGAGGTCGTGAGCGAGGTCCGCCAGGCCTTCCTCGACCACCTGGTGATCTTCCTGCGCAATCAGACGGTGACGCCGCAGCAGCAGCTCGTCTTCGCCCGCCGCTTCGGCGAGCCGATCGAGTACCCGCAGCTCAAGGGCCTGCCCGAGGCGCCGATGATCACGCCGGTGGTCAAGCTCGAGCACGAGCGCAACAATTTCGGCGGCATCTGGCACTCGGATACGACCTACCTGGAGATACCGCCCATGGCCAGCATGCTGCTGGCCCGCGAGGTGCCGCCGTACGGCGGCGACACGATGTTCGCCAACCAGTACCTCGCCTACGATGCGTTGTCGGACGGGCTCAAGCAGGCGCTGGAAGGGCTGGTCGGGGTCAGCTCGTCGACCAAGGCCGACGTGACGAGGACCCGCGAGGACCGCCTGAAGGCGGCCGGCGTCGAGCAGAAGGCACTGAGCGCCGGGCACCCGATCGTGCGCACCCATCCCGAGACCGGGCGCAAGGCGCTCTACACGTCCGACGCTCACACCGCGCACATCAAGGGCTGGACCGAGAAGGAAAGCCTGCCGCTGCTCAGGTTCCTGTGGGAGCACCAGGTCAGGCCGGAGTTCACCTGCCGCTTCAGCTGGCAGGTCGGCTCGCTCGCCTTCTGGGACAATCGCTGCACCATGCACAACCCGATCAACGATTATCACGGCCATCGCCGCGTCATGCACCGCATCACCCTGGCCGGCGACAGGCCGCGCTAGGCGACAGCCGGGTTCTGGGGGTAACGGCCGGCTCATCCTGCTCTAAGCGTCTCTCGGCGGAACTCCGATGCCCACGCGCTCGGGATAGGCACGCCAGTAACCAACTCCTTCGAGCGGGGCGGTTGGGAAGGGCAACGGTTGCCGGAGCGGCCTGCGAACACCATAGCCAAGCTTCGTGGGTCGTCGACCCAATCGGGTCCGGTTGGCACGCAGCAAGGTATCCTTGCCCGACTGGATGCCCCCGGCGTCCTACCAGCCCTCGTGGCGTGCCTCCTGGGTCCCTTGGCTCAGCGGGCGAGCCGCCCCAGGATTCCCACCAGTTCCTGGTGTGCGGCGCTGGTCGGATCACGGAACTCATCGCTCGAGTGCGCGTCGGCAAGATCGCTCAGGCGCAACAACTCGCGCGCGCGTTGTTTCCGATTCAAGCGCAGCTCGGATGGCCGGCTCGTGAACAAAAGCCGCCTTATCTCGCCGAAACCAAAGAGACGGCCGAACTCCGATGCGGTCACGTAGATCAGGAAGAGGACGAGAATCCACAGGGATATCGCCAGGAAGCGGTGCCAGGAGAAGGTCGTAACCAGATAGGGAATGAAATCAGCCGGCGAATTGCCCTCGAGCAGGAAGTGCGCAAGACGCTCGAGCAAGCGGGCAAAGAACACGATGACCCAATAGAAGGCGGTCTTGAACAGGATCGGTTGGATCAGCGGCGCTCGATCATAGTGTCTCAAGAACGGGATCTTGTTGGCGACGAGCACGGCCTTGCCCACGACGAGGGCGGCCAGCGTGGCCAGCATGAAATTGCTCACGGCGACCAGGTACTGGGCGACGAGAAGGTTGGTCGTGAGCACGATCAGGTTGAAGCCGACAAAGAAGAAGATGGTCGGCGGCAATGCTTCCAGCATTTCGTGCAGGATCACGGTTCCACTCCGTCGAGTGATCCCGGCGAGCGTTCCGGAGCGGCCCCCTTCCAATTCAGGCTCTGTTCCCATGCAGCTTCCTCCGCAACGGACGGAAGTCTAGCATTGGCGATCGCACATTTCGCGCGTCTAGCCCTGCTGCACTCGGCCAGGTCCAGCGCCTTCGACCCGTGTCGTTCGCGGATCAGATCTCAATGAGACGCCGCCGAAGAGCCCACGACCAGCAGCACCTGCAACGACGCGAAGGCGACAAGGAATGCGACAACGATGCACTCGATCGCCATTCCCCGGTGCCCCCACAGCTTGAGCCGCCGGGAAAGGTTTGGACGAATGATTGTGTCGGACACGGGGATGGCCCTGAAACTCGCGTTAACCGAAGAAACAGTCTTCGGACAGAGCGTTTTATACCCATTCACCGTGTTCCGGCCGTGTTGTGGCCTGGGAGAATTGTGTCGTCTGTATCATCAGGTCCCGCACAGGCCGGCGGTCAGGGCACGCAGCCATTCATGGCCTGTCTATGGCGCATATGCCGTCGCGGCGAGGCTCGTGTGCGTGATCTTACGGAACAGCAGCGGCGGCACACTGAATGCCCGGCCTACGGGCAGGACGGAAAGTGCTGTCGCACCATCATCGATCCAGGTCGGCGGTTCGGCATCCTCTCCAAGGCTGCGCAGGACGAGGCTCGCAGCGTCGGGAATGAAAGGCCAGGCCGTGGCCGCACACAGCCGGACAAGGTTCACGGCCGTCCTCGTAACGACAGCGGCCCGCTCTCGATCGTGCTTTATGACGAACCAGGGGGCGGCGCCGGCGACATAGGCGTTGGTGATCTTCCAGATCGACCGCACTTCTGAAGCAGCCTTGCGCAATTCCAGCGCTTCGTGTTGACGGCGAAGCGCGGCCAAGGCTGCATCCAGCCGGTTCGCAAGGTCGCGCTCGATCGACCCGTTCTCTCCACCAGCGGGAATCACCGGGCCGAAGCTCGACGCCGCGAAGGTGAGGCATCGATTGACCAGATTGCCGAACGTGTCGGCCAGGTCCTTGTTCACGCCTTCGACGAACCGTTCGGCCGTGAAATCGCTGTCGCCGCCCTCCGGCGCGTTGGCGGCGAGCCACCATCGCCAGGTGTCGGCCGGCAGCAGGTCGAGGGCGGCGTCCATGAAGATGCCGCGGCGCCGGCTGGTCGAGAATTTGCCGCCCTCGAACGTCAGCCAATTGAAGCCCTTGATGACGTCCGCAAGCTTCAGCGGCAGGCCCGAGCCCAGGAGCGTCGCCGGGAAGCTGACCGTGTGGAAAGGCACATTGTCCTTGGCGAGGAACTGCAGGTAGCGCACGTCGTCGCCGCCCTGCCACCAACTGCACCAGTCTCGGCCCGGCGCGGCCTCGGCCCATTCGACCGCGGCCGCGATGTAGCCGATCGGCGCGTCGAACCAGACGTAGAAAACCTTGTCGGCGAACCCGTCCTTCGGCACCGGCACGCCCCAAGAGAGATCGCGGGTGATGCAACGGTCGCGCAGCCCTTCGTCGAGCCACTTGTGGGCGATCGAGCGGACGAGCAGGGGCCAGTCCTGCCGTGTATCGAGCCAATGTCGCAGCGCCGGCGCGAAGGCGGCCAATTTCAGGAACAAGTGACGAGTCTCGCGGAATTCGACGTCGGTTGCTCCGGACACGGTCGAACGGGGTGCGATCAGCTCTTCCGGGTCGAGCAGGTGCGTGCAGGCCTCGCACTGGTCGCCGCGCGCATTGGCGTCGCCGCAATGCGGGCAGGTGCCGGCGACGTAGCGATCCGGCAGGAAGCGTGCGTCGGTCGGCGAATAGGCCTGCCGGATGGTACGCGCCTCGATGTGTCCTGCCGCATCGAGCCGCAGGAATATCTCCTGGGTGAGCTTGTGGTTGGCCGCTTGCGAGGTGCGCGAGAAATGGTCGAACGACAAGGCGAAGCGACGATAGATTTGGGCCTGGATCGCGTGCTGGCGGGCGCAGTAGTCGGCGACCGGCAATCCCGCTTCCTGCGCCGCCAGCTCGGCCGGTGTGCCATGCTCGTCCGTACCGCAGAGGAACAGGACCTCGTGTCCAGTCTGGCGGCGAAAACGCGCGTGGATGTCGGCCGGCAGGAGCGAGCCGGCAAGATTGCCGAGATGTTTGACGCCGTTGACGTAGGGCAGGGCGCTGGTGATCAGAAACTTGGTCATGAAGCTCTCCTTCGTGTCGCAGTCGGACATGAAAAAGCCCTTCGCAAGGAAGGGCCGGAGAGACCGATCGACCGGGCCGTCAGCGCCCGCGCATCATCCTTCCGCCCCGTTCCAACGAAGGGCCGGGCGCATTCGCGAGAGGATGGCGCGAGTGGCGATGAACATGGGGGCTGTATCGTTGCTCCGTGAGCGGTCGTCAATCCTTCATATTCCTCCACCGTGATCGGGGGAGGTGGCCCGAAGGGCCGGAGGGGGAAAGCCTCACGCGAGATTCATGAAGTTCCGACGTCGGAATCTCATGAACCGCGACGGGGGCCGTCCCCCTCCGCCCCGCATGACGGGGCATCTCCCCCGGATCACGGCCGGATCACGGGGGAGGTTATGCGGATCACGGCTTCGCCGGCACCGGTGACAGGTTGAGGCGGCCGACACCGGTGTGGCCGACCTCGGCGCGGGTGCCGGCGATTTCGATATAGGACAAGGTCTGCCAGCGGCTGACGAAGTTGCGTGCCCATGGCGAGAGCATGTTGCCCGATTGGCCGAGCGGCATGGCGAAACGGCTGTTGTCGAGGTCGCTGAAATCGTAGACGCCGCGGTAACCGGCGCCGTGCACGGAGTCGAACGGCCTGGCGCCGCGGAACGACGGCTGGGCGCGGTTCAAGGTGTTGGGGCCGCCGTCGGAGGGAAAGCGCACGGAGGCGAGATCGCGCAGCACGGGGACGGCATCGAACAGGGGATGGCGGTGGGCCGCGACATGCTCCTGGCCCCATTGCCACTTGCTCATGTCAGGGCCTTGCCGCTGGGCGATCCAATTCAGCGCGCGGTCGAGGGCCAACGCAATCGCATCCTCGCAGGTCTCGGTCTCCCGCGTGCCGCCGTCGTCGCACCAGCCCGGCTTGTCGCGGAAGATGCGCATCATCAGGGGAACATCGGGCGAGGCGAGCGCCGGGAAGAGCTCGTCGCCCAGCTCATCGGCCAGCAGGCCGCGCTGCAGCTCCCACAGCCACGCCGTGTAGATCAGCGGCTCGGGCCGGCCGGCGAGCATGAACTGGTTCCAGTTCTTCATCATGTCGTGCACGCGGGCGGCGCGCGGGTTGCGTGGAGCGCCCTTCAGGAGCATCGGCAGGATGTCGGCTGCCTCGGCCGTGAGATTGTCGGCCTGTATGGCGATCATGCCGTAAACCGGATGGCGCTCGACCTCGCGCAGGAGCTGATGGGCGCGGCGCTGACGGTAGGGGTCGGCCCAGTCGCGCGTGATGAAATGGCGGTAGTCGTCGGGCACCAGCCGGGCATTGGCATTGACGATGATGCCTCCGGACGGATTGTAGACACGCGGCAGCTCGTCGAACGGCACGAAGCCTGCCCAGTCGTATTCCGAGGTCCAGCCTGGCACCGGCATCGAGCCGTCGCCTTTGCGGCGGATCGGCACGCGCGCCGGCGCGACCAGCCCGATGTTCCCGGCCGTGTCGGCATAGACGATGTTCTGCATGGGCGAGACGATGCGGCGGGCCGCCGCCAGGAACTCCTCCCAGTTCTGCGCCAGCCCGAGACGGCCGAACCCTTCGGCCGATGTGTCGGCGCCATCGAGCGCGGTGGCCTGGAGGGCGAGCACGTGACCCGGCGGCGAGATCTGATTGTCGCGCTGGGCGTCGCGGCGGATGAAATCGTCGATCACCGGGCCGTGTCGGGTCTCGCGGACGCGCAAGGTGACCGGCTCGCCCCAGGCGACCTTGATGGTCTCCTCTCGCACCCCGAAGGGGCGCGGGCCGTCGGGTGTGATGTAGCGGTTGGGATCCGTCGGGTCGATGCGCTCGACAAAGATGTCCTGGCTGTCGAGATTGGTCGTCGTGAAGCCCCAGCCGATCGTGCCGTTGTGGCCGAGCACGACGGCCGGCGAGCCAGGCGAGGTGGCGCCGCGGATATCGAAGCCCGGCCCGAGCAGGCGCGCAAGATACCAGGTTCCCGGAAAGGTGAGGCCGAGATGCGGGTCGTTGGCCAGCAGCGGCTTGCCGGATACCGAGTGGCCGCCCGACAGCACCCATTCGTTGGAGGCCATGCGCTTGCGCGTGGCGACGTTGTCGGTCTCGCGGTAGAGCCGGTCGAGATCGAGCGACTTCACCGCCTGGCTCACCATCGAAAGCGTGGCGTCGCGATTGTCGCCCGGCGCCTCGATCAGGAACTTGACGCCGTCCTCGCCGATGCGCCGCGCCAGGCGCAGGCGCAAGAGCTCGGCCCGCCAGTTGCCGTCGAGGCCCAGCGCCATCAGCTTGGCCCATACCAGGGAGTCGGCAGGCTGCCAGGGCTCGGGCCGGTAGCTCCCGCCCGACAACAGCTTGATGATGGTGAGCTCGAGGCCGAATTGCTGGTCGTCGTCGGCCAGCCAGGCATTCACGCCGGCGGCGTAGGCCTCGGTGATGCCGCGCATGGCGGGCGACAGGGCATTCAGGCTCTCGGACGCCTTGCGGTAGATGCCCAGCCCGCGCATCGTGCTGTCGGTCTCGATCAGGGCGGAACCGACGAGCTGGGCGGGCACGATCTCGGACAGGCGGCCTTGGCCGAGCCGGCGCATCAGCTCCATCTGCCAGAAGCGGTCCTGGGCGTGAGCATAGCCCAGTCCGAAGGCCGCATCCTCGATCGAGCCCGCGATGATGTGCGGCACCGCGTTCTTGTCGCGCAGGATCTCGACCGGCGCCTTCAGGCCACGGACCTCGACATGCCCGTCATAGGCGGGCAGCGCGCCGCGCACCTGAAAGAAGGCGCCCACCAGGAAGACCAGGATCGCCAGTACGCTGCCGGCCAGGCCCTTGGCCAGGCCGATGCCCAGGCGGGCAAGCACCAAGGCTCTCCCTAGCCGCCGATGAAGGCGAGGATGGCCGCGCGATCGTGATCGAGGTCGGGCGCGGGCCGTCTCGTCTTGGGATCGTCGAACGCCGACATCTTCAGCGGATTGCCGGCCAGCTTCAGCGTGCCGCCGCTGCCGTCAGGCACGTCGATCAGCATGTTGCGTGCGGCAACCTGCGGGTGCTCGATCGCCTGCTTGATGTTGTTGATCGGCCCGCACGGCACGCCGGCCTTGGAGACGACGGCGATCCAATGTGCCGTGCTGTGGTGCTTCAGGATCGATTCCATCTCGTGCTCGAGCTTGCCGTGATGCTTCTGGCGCAGTGCGTTGGACTTGTAGTTGGGATCGGTGGCCATATCAGGGCGGCCGAGCGCTTCGCAGGTCTTGATGAACAGGCTGTCGTTGCCGGCGGCAATGATGATGGCGCCATCGGAGGTGCGGAAGGCCTGAAACGGCGTGATCGTTGGATGGCGCGCGCCAAGCGGACCGGGGATTTCGCCCTCGACCGTGTAGCGCATGATGGCGTTCTCGAGCAGGGCCAGCTGGCAGTCGAACATGCCGATATCGACCTTGGTCGATTCGCCGGTCTTGAGGCGATGGACCAGGGCGGCATTGACTGCGACGGCGGTGTAGAGGCCGGCGCCGATATCGCCGATCGACATGCCGACACGCGACGGCGGTTGGCCCTCGTTGCCGGTGATGCTCATGATGCCGCCCATGCCCTGCATGACCATGTCGTAGGCGGGATCCTTGGAGTTGGGACCGGTGTGACCGAAGCCGGATGCCGAGGCGTAGATCAGCCGTGGGTACTTCTTGTGCAGGGTCTCCCAGCCGTAGCCCAGCTTCTCCATCGTGCCGGGGCGGAAGTTCTCGACGACGACGTCGGCCTTCTCCAGGAGCTTCTCGAAGATCGCGCGGTCGGCGTCGGCCTTGAGGTCGAGGGCGATGCTCTCCTTGCCGCGGTTGACCGAGGCGAAGTAGGTCGACTTGCCGTTGACGAACGGCCCGTAGGCGCGGGCATCGTCGCCGCCCTTGGGCGGCTCGACCTTGATGACGCGGGCGCCCATCTCGGCCATCAGCAGGGTGCAGTAGGGGCCGGCCAGGATGCGGGACAGGTCGACGACGGTGATGCCGGCGAGCGGGCCGGCGGCTTTGGCTGCTTGGGTCATGGGTGAATTTCTTATCCAGTGGGTCGCCGCGAATCCAGCCAGACGTTCGCGGCAGCCGCCCCGATCACGATGCTGCCGCCCAGCAATGTGAGATCGTCCGGCTTTTCGCCATCGAACAGCCACACCCAGACCGGCCCGAGCACCAGCTCGAGCAGGCCGAGCAGGGCTGCCCGCCCGGCCGGGATGCGCTTCAGGGCAGCCATATAGAGCAGCAGCCCGCCGGCGAGCTGGCCGGGGCTCAGCGTCAGGAGCAGGGGAAGCTGTCCCCAGGTGACGTTGCCCGGCTGGGCGAACGGCAGTGCCACCAGGCCGGAGATCACGCCGGCCAGCCAGATGGCCGGTGCCATGCCGACGTCGCGGCGATGGCGCACCACGACATAGTTGCCGCTCATGCACAGCACGACGATGAAGGCCACCGCCATGCCGGCGAGCGCCCCGCCCTTGAGGGAGCCGGCGACGCTGAGCGCCAGTCCCAGGACCGCGACCGCCATGGTGACGATCGTGTGACCATGCACCGGCTCGCCGAGCGCCAGGCGGGCGAGCAGGGCGGTGATGAAGGGCGTGGCCCCGAACATCAGCAGCACGTTGGCGACCGGCGCCAGGCCGAGGGCCAGGATGAAGGAGACAAAGCTGCCGGCCAGCAGGACCGCGCTCATGACCAGCGCCAGGCCGGCGTTGCGGACGTCGATCAGCACGCCGCGCCGCTGCCACACCAGCAGCGGCAGCATCGCCGTCACCAGGAAGGCCGACCGCCAGAACGAGATGTCCCATGCCGGCAGATCGATGTGCCGCACGATCACGCCCGCCGTGCTGAAGATGGTCGCGGCGACGACGGCATAGACGACGCCCATAATGGAGCTGGTTGCCTGGTTCATTCGACGAAGCATTGCTGCGCGCACGAGCCGGGAAGCAACGGGGATGCTCCCGAGAAATTCTTATGGGGAACCCACCTTGTGTCCTCCCCGCGCTTCGCGCAGGGAGGCCAAGAAGATGTGCGAAAAAAGACAGCCGGTTCGTGGGCGGAGAGGAATGACCTCATCTTGGATGCTGGCTTGTCATTCCAAGCGGAGCGAGGGACCTTGTCCTCGGTGACCCTCGACCTCCCTCCCTTTCGGCCGCGCTTTCCCTGGTGGGGTGGCGATCTACAGACCATCGCCAACCGGCTGCGGCGCGTTCCCACGTCGCTCGCGCCGCACACCAGCGGGCGGCTCCGCTTTCCGCTGCCCGATGGCACTGGCGACACGCTGCTCGCCAGCCTCGACCGGCCAGCGACGCCCAGGCCCGGCGCCCCCTTGGTCATTCTCATCCATGGCCTGACCGGCGACCAGGATAGCCTCTACCTGTTCACCCTCGCGAAGCTGCTGCTCGATCGTGGGATGCGCGTCCTGCGTCTCAACCTCCGCGGCGCGGGTCCGTCACGAGCCTTGTGCAGTCAGCACTACTATGCCGGCCGCAGCCAGGATTTTCGCACCTTGCTGTCGGTGCTGCCGGACGATCTCACGCACGACGGCCTGTTGGCCGTCGGCTACTCCCTGGGCGGCGCCATGCTGCTGAAATATCTCGGCGAGGAGGGGGGCGCCACACCGCTGCGCGCGGCGGCCAGCATCTGCGCGCCGATCGATCTCGCGGTCACCTGCCGCAACATGCTGCGGCCGCGTAACCACATCTACCATCGCTACATTCTCGACACGATGAAGGTCGAGGCCACGGGCGAGGGCGCCAATGTCTCGGCCGCCGAGCGAGCGGCGATCTTCGGCGCCCGCTCGGTATGGGACTACGACCACGTCTTCATCGCGCCGCGCTACGGCTTCGCCAGCGCCGAAGATTACTACGAGCGCTGCCGGCCGACCCGCTTCATGTCCGGCATCGGGATCCCGACCCTGGTCCTCGCGGCGTCAGACGATCCCTGGATTCCCGGCACGCTCTATCGCGAGTACGATTGGGCGAGCAATCGATCGCTCGTGCCGCTGCTGCCCAACCGAGGAGGCCATGTCGGCTTCCATGGCCGGGACAGCCGCCAGCCTTGGAGCGATCTCGCCGTAGCGAGGTTCTTTGAACATGGCTGACGAACTTCCATCCCTCGTCAAGATTCTCGGTGTGGCGGCATCCCTGGTGGCACTCGTGCTGGCTTGGCGGGCCTATCGCAGCGCCGCGGCCGAGCACGAGGTGCGCAAACGCGAGAAGCGCGATGGGCGTTGACACGATTCTTCGCTGTCCAATCCGGACGAAGAATGCGCCACTTGAGTGGCACGGTCCCAGCGGAAGATCCTATTTGAGAACGATCGGCTCTGCCGGTGCGCCATCGCGCAACAGCGCTTGCAGCCGCGCGCCGAGATCGATCGGCTCGAAGCGATCCACCGACTCGGCGATCTCCTCGGGGCGCCACCAGCGATGGCCGCGCGTCCAGCTTCGTTCGCGCTCGTCGAGGCCCGAGGTGTCGACCTCGGTGCGGTCGGTGCGGGCCAGGAAGAAGCGCTCCTTGTGCAGCACGTCCTTGCCGCGCCAGCTCATGCGGCGCTCGCGCACCCATACCCAGTGCGGCGTGCCAATGACCGGCAACCGGGTCTCCTCGTGCGCCTCCCGGACCGCGGCGTCGGCGAATTCCTCGCCGGGATCGACGAAGCCGCCGATCATCACCCAGAAGGGGTCGAAATGCGGTTTGGCCGGATCGTAGACGCCGGGGTCGTGGACGTTGAACAGGAAGAGGCGGTCCTGCGGGTCGAGCAGGATCAGCCGCGCCGAGGGGCGTTCGATCATGGCGAGGGGCGTTCGGCTATTTCCGGGCGTTCAGCAACCGGGCGGCCTCGACCGCACCGTAGGTCAGGATACCGTCGCAGCCCGCACGCTTGAAGCCCGAGAGCGTCTCGATCAGAACCTTGTCCCAGTCGAGCCAGCCACGGTCGGCGGCGCCGCGCAGCATCGCGTACTCGCCACTCACCTGGTAGGCATAGGTCGGCACACCGAAGGCATCCTTCACACGGCGCACGATGTCGAGATAGGGCAGTCCCGGCTTTACCATCACCATGTCGGCGCCTTCCTCGATGTCGAAGCCGACCTCGCGCAAGGCCTCGTCGGAGTTCGCCGGGTTCATCTGGTAGGTCTTCTTGTCACCTTTCAGGGCGCCCGAGCTGCCGATGGCGTCGCGGAACGGATTGTAGAAAGCCGAGGCGTACTTGGCGGCGTAGGACATGATCTGGGCGTGGATGAAGCCCTTGTCGTCGAGCGCCTTGCGGATGGCGCCGATGCGGCCATCCATCATATCCGACGGCGCCTGGACGTCGGCACCTGCCTCGGTCTGCACGATCGCCTGCTTGACCAGGGCGTCGAGCGACTCGTCGTTCTGCACATAGCCGTCCCGCACGATGCCGTCATGGCCGTCGCTGTTGAACGGGTCGAGCGCCACGTCGCACACGATGCCGATGCCCGAGACGTCCTTCTTGACCGCGCGGATGGCGCGGCACACCAGGTTGTCCGGGTTGTAGGCCTCGCGCGCGTCCGGGGTCTTCGCCGCTGGGTCGGTCTCGGGAAAGATCGCCACGGCAGGGATGCCGAGGTCGCGGGCCTGCTTGGCCGCCTCGACGAACAGGTCGATCGACAAGCGATCGACGCCCGGCATGGACGAGACGGGCGTCTTCGAGTTGTGCCCTTCCTGGACGAACACCGGCCAGATCAGGTCGTCGACCGACAGCTTGGTCTCGGCCACGAGGCGGCGCGACCAATCCTCCCGGCGGTTGCGGCGGAGGCGGGTCCCAGGATAGCGACCCAGGGTGGTGAAACGGCTCGACATGGGACGACTCTATCACGCCAAGTGCGCAACGCGGCAATGCGACTTGTTTGACTGCCCGGGGCCCCCCGATATGATCCGCCGCGCATGGATTTCGAGCTTTCCGAGGATCAGCGCGCGTTCCGTGATACGGCGCGGCAATTCGCGACCGAGCGCATGCTGCCCGAAGCAGCCAAATGGGACGCCGAGAAGATCTTTCCCGAGGCAGCGTTGCGCGAAGCGGCGGCGCTGGGCTTCGGCGGCATCTACGTCCGCGACGATGTCGGCGGCAGCGCGCTGTCGCGCCTCGATGCGGCGCTGATCATGGAGGAACTGGCCTCAGCCTGTCCGAGCACGGCGGCCTACATCTCGATCCACAACATGGCTGCGTGGATGATCGACGGTTTCGGCGACGACGAGCAGCGCCGGCGCTTCCTGCCCAGGCTCTGCTCGATGGAGCATTTCGCGAGCTACTGCCTCACCGAGCCCGGCGCCGGGTCGGATGCGGCGGGCCTGGCGACCAAGGCCGAGTTGGCGGGCGACCACTATGTCGTGAACGGCACCAAAGCCTTCATCTCCGGCGGCGGGCGCAGCGACGTCTACGTCGTCATGCTGCGCACCGGCGGGAAGGGGGCAGGGGGCATCTCGACGCTGGTGGTCGAGAAGGGCACGCCCGGCCTTTCCTTCGGGAAGCAGGAGCAGAAGCTGGGCTGGAACAGCCAGCCGACGTCCGCGGTGATCTTCGAGAATTGCAAGGTGCCGGTCGCCAACCGGCTCGGCCCGGAAGGGCATGGCTTCAAGATCGCCATGGCCGGCCTCGACGGCGGGCGCATCAATATCGGCGCCTGCTCGCTCGGCGGCGCGCGCGCCTGCCTGGAGACGGCGTCGCGCTACGTCGTCGAGCGCAAGCAATTCGGCAAGCCGATCGCCGACTTCCAGGCGACCCAGTTCAAGCTCGCCGACATGGTCACCGAGCTGGACGCGGCGCGCCTGCTGATCTGGCGGGCGGCGAGCCTGCTCGATGCCAAGTCGCCGGAGGCGACCCAGGCCGCCGCGATGGGCAAGCGCTTCGCCACCGATGTCGGCTTCCGCGTCGTCAACGAGGCGCTGCAACTGCATGGCGGATACGGCTACTTGAAGGACTTTCCCATCGAGCGCTATCTCCGCGACCTTCGCGTGCATCAGATCCTCGAAGGCACCAACGAGATCATGCGCGTGATAATCTCGCGGCGGCTGCTGATGGGGTAAAGGCTGTCGTCGTGAGGAGGCCTCTTCCGGACCGCGGGCGTCCCGCCCCCTCGTGATTGATGAGCATGAGCAGGCGGGATGCCCGCGGTCCAAAAGAGGCCTGCGGCCCCGGGTGGTGATCGTGACGGAGAGTGAATGTCTGAGTCGGAGATTCTGTTCGAAGTGAAGGACGGGCTGGGCCTGATCACGCTCAACCGGCCCAAGGCGCTGAATGCGCTGACGCACGGCATGATCCTGGAGCTGGAGAAGGTCCTGCCGGGTTGGGAGGCGGACCCTGCGATCAAGGCCGTGGTGCTGCGCGGCGCCGGCGACCGCGCGTTCTGTGCCGGCGGCGACGTCATCGGGCTCTACCGCGAGATGCGGGACAATCCGTCAGGCACGTTGCGCCGTGACTTCTTCCGCGACGAGTACATCGTCAACCGCCGCATCTATCGCTTCGCCAAGCCGTGGATCTCGCTGATCGACGGCATCGACATGGGCGGCGGCGTCGGCCTGTCGGTGCACGGCTCGCACTCGGTGGCGAGCGAGAAGTTCCTGTTCGCCATGCCGGAGACCACCATCGGCCTGTTTCCCGATGTCGGCGGTGGCTACTTCCTCACGCGCCTGGCGGGTGCACTGGGCACTTTCCTCGCGCTCACCAGCTACCGGCTGAAAGCGGCCGACGCGGTGTGGGCGGGCATCGTCGACGCGCACGTTCCGAGCGCCAGGATGGGCGAGCTGCTGGCGGCCCTGGGAGCGGCGGACCTGTCGGGTGCGGATGCCAACCGCAAGGTCGACAAAGTGATCGCGGGCTTTGTCACGGATGCCGGCATGCCGACCCTGCCGGCCCTCATGCCCGAGATCGACCGTTGTTTTTCCGCCGAGTCAGTGGGCGAGATCGAGACCAAGCTCAAGAAGGACTCGAGCGAGTGGGCGCAGAAGCAGCTTGCCGCACTCCTGAAGCTGTCGCCGCTGTCGATGGCCATCACCCTCGAGCAGCTCAAGCGCTGCGCCAATCGCTCGTTCGAGGATGCGATGACGATCGAGTATCGCATGGCCCAGGCCTGCATGCGGCCCGATCACGATTTCTTCGAAGGCGTCCGTGCGCTGCTGATCGACAAGGACCAGAAGCCGAATTGGAATCCGCCGACCATCGACGCGGTGACCGCGGCAATGGTCGAGGCGCATTTCAAGCCGGTCGTAAACGATTTGTTCTTTGAGTGAGGACTTGTTTTCCTCCCCCGTAACCGGGGGAGGTGCCCCCGCCAGGGGGCGGAGGGGAAAGCCCCAATCAAGGTCTGTATGATTCCGGCGTCGGAACTGGGTGGAACCCGACTGGGGTTTCCCCCTCCGGCCCTTCGGGCCACCTCCCCCGATTGCGGGGGAGGTGAATGAGTAGCGAAACGACAGGAGCGGGAGGACCCCATGGCGAAGATTGCATTCATCGGGCTCGGCAACATGGGTGGTCCGATGGCCGCCAATCTGGTCAAGGCGCAGCATCAGGTGACGGCGTTCGACCTGTCGGCAGCGGCGGTCGAGGCGGCGGTCGGACATGGCGCCCGCAAGGCCGCGTCGGCAGCCGATGCGGTCAAGGAGGCCGAGGTCGTGGTCACCATGCTGCCGGCCGGCAAGCACGTGCGCGAGGTCTATGAGAAGGACGTGCTGCCGAACGTCGCCAAGGGGGCGTTGCTGATCGATTGCTCGACCATCGATGTCGACAGCGCCCGACATGTCGGAGCGCTGGCCGAGAAGGCCGGTTTCGAGATGATCGATGCGCCGGTCTCGGGCGGTGTCGGCGGCGCGACGGCGGGCACGCTCACCTTCATGGTCGGTGGCGGCGATCAGGCTTTTGCCAAGGCCAAGCCGATCCTGGAGAAAATGGGCCGCAACATCGTGCATGCCGGCGCCAGCGGCAACGGGCAGGCGGCCAAGATCTGCAACAACATGATCCTCGGCGTCTCGATGATCGCCGTCAGCGAAGGGTTCATGCTGGCCAAGCGGCTCGGTCTCGACGCCCAGAAGCTGTTCGACGTGGCGTCGACGTCGTCCGGCCAATGCTGGTCGCTGACCAACTACTGCCCGGTGCCGGGACCCGTTCCGACCTCGCCGGCCAACCGCGACTACCAGGCCGGCTTCACCGCGGCGATGATGCTGAAGGACCTGCTGCTGGCCCAGCAGGCGGCGAACGCCGTCGGCGCCAGCACGCCGATGGGGGCAGGGGCCGCCCAGCTCTTCAACCTGTTCGTCAACAGCGGCCATGCGGCCAAGGATTTCTCCGGCATCATCCGCATGCTCGACGGGAAGTGAGACCGACATGATCACGTTGTACGACCTGGCGGTCGATGGCGATCGCCGGCCCAGCCCATATTGCTGGCGAACCAAGTTCGTCCTGAAGCACAAGGGTCTCACTTGGCGCGACGAGCCGATGGGCTTCACCGAGAAGGAGAAAATCGCCTTCGCCCACTCGCAAACCGTCCCTGTGATCCATGACGGCGCGACGGTGGTGAAGGACAGCTGGGCGATCGCCCGGCATCTCGACAAGGCCTATCCGACCAACCCGTTGTTCCAGGACGAGGCCGCTCTGTCCCTAGCCCACTTCGTCGCCGGTTGGGTCGACACCGCCGTCCAGCCGGCGCTGTTTCCGATCCTTGTCGGGGATCTCTACGCGCGGGTGCGGCCGGCGGATCAGGCCTACTTCAGGGAGTCGCGCGGCAAGCGGATCGGGACGACGGACTTCGCGGGCTTCCAGAAGACGGCGCGCGAGAAGGGCGTCGCTGCATTCCGTGCCGTTCTCGAGCCGGCACGCCGTGTCCTGAAGGAGCAGAAGTTCCTTGCCGGGGCGTGTGCGGCCTATCCGGACTATGCCTTGGCCGGCTCGTTCCTGTGGGCTCATATCGCCAGTCCGCTGGTCCTGCTGGAGGGGGACGATCCGCTGTATGCCTGGCGCGAGCGCATGCTGGACCTGTTCGATGGCATGGGCCGCGAGGCGAAGGCCGCGTGAGGTATGACGCCGTCGTCTTCGACCTGCTGACGGCTCTGCTCGATTCCTGGACGCTGTGGAACGACGTCGCCGGGTCGGCCGAGGACGGCCTTCGATGGCGGCGCCGCTACCTCGAGATCACCTACGGCTGCGGCCCCTACCGGCCGTATGAGACCCTGGTGCGCGAGGCGGCGCACGATGCCGGCCTGCCCGAGACCCTGGGCGGGCAGCTCGAATCGCGATGGCGGGAGCTTGCGCCATGGCCGGAGGCCAGTGGCGTGCTGAGCCGGCTCGGCGTGCCGCTGGCGGTCGCCACCAACTGCTCGATCCGGCTCGGCCATCAAGCGGCGGCCCGCGTCGGAGTGCCCTTCGCGGTGGTGGCAACGGCAGAAAGCGTGGGCTTCTACAAGCCGCGGCCCGAGCCCTATCGCGCCGTGCTGGCGGCGCTCGGCACTGCGCCGGACCGGACGCTCTTCGTCGCCGGCTCGGCGTCGGACGTGCCGGGCGCCAAGGGCGTCGGCATGGCGGTCTATTGGCACAATCGGATCGGCTTGCCGCCGCAAGGCGACGCTCGGCCCGAGTATCTCGAGCCGACCCTGGACAAGCTTGGCGACCTGTTCCCTTAGGCGTAGGGAAGCTTTTCCTCCCCCGTCATCGGGGGAGGAAGTCGAAAGTAGGGGGAGCGCGTGGCCGAAGCGACCGAATTCAAGCCCGCCGATCATCGATTCGGGCCGACCCATTGGTTCGAGGACATCAAGGTCGGCGACAAATTCTATATCAACTCGCGCACCCAGACGGAGGCGCTGTTCGCTGCCTTCCAGCTTGCCAGCGGTGACAACCATCCCATCCACTACGACCGGGAATACTGCCGCGCGAGAGGCCATAGCGACCTGCTTGCGCACGGTCTGCAAGTCGCCATCCAGGGTGCGGCCGGCGGCGGCATATTCCCGCACGTCATCGGCGACGCGCTGATCGGGTTCCTCGAACAGTCCTCGCGCTTCCTGAAGCCGGTCTATTGCGGCGACACGCTCTATCCGATGCTGGAGGTGAGCGAGCTCAAGCCCGGACGCACCACCGGTGTCGTGGTCATGAAGCTCACGATCCATAACCAGAAAGGCGAGCTGGTGAGCGACGGCGAGCACAAATACTTGCTCAGGCGGCGCCCGGCGTGACAGAGGTGTCACAACAAACGGCTAGCAACGATATGAGGAAGACATGCTGGGAGTGATCGCCAAGCTCACCATCAAGCCGGGCACCAACGCCGACTTCGAAGCGACCATGAAGGCCTTGCAGGCCAAGGTGCAGGCCGACGAGCCCGGCAACAAGCTCTACGCTCTGCACAGGACGTCCGACGCCAATGTCTACGTCATGCTGGAGCGCTACGACGACCAGGCGGCCCTCGACGCGCATCGCGCCGCGCCGCATTTCAAGGAGCTCGGTCGCAAGCTGGGGGACTATCTGGCGGGACGGCCCGACGTCCAGGTGATGACCGAAGTCTGACATCCGCCACGGTGGTCGGGAACATGGACGGCTTCTTCCATCGTCATACCAAGCCCGGCACCGCACCCGGCACCTTGGCCGGCCGCGCGCCGGTTCCCGACGAGGCGCTCGACTTCACCCTGGTGGAGTACACGGCCGACGATGTGCAGGTGCTGCATGGCGTCGAAGTCGACGAATGCCGCTTCCATCTCGGCACGCCGGGGCGGACCTGGATCGACGTCGCGGGGCGGCCGAGCTCCGACATGTTGCGCGACCTCGGCATGGCCTTCAACCTGCATCCGCTGGCGCTCGAGGACGTCTTCCACGCCCATCAGAGGAGCAAGCTCGACCTCTACGAGGGGCAGGGCTTCATCGTGCTTAACGATCCGGCTTACGAGAATGGCGAGTTCCTGCCGCGCCAGGTCAGCATCTTCTTCGGTGAGAACTACGTGATCTCCTTCCACGATCACAAATTGGACATCTTCAAGCCGGTGCGCGATCGCGTGCAGACCGCGGGCTCGCGCCTGCGCATGTTCGGCATCGACTATCTCGTCTATGCGCTGATCGATCTCGTGGTCGATCGCAAGTTCCCGCTGATCGAAGTCCTGTCGAGCCATCTCGAGGAGCTCGAGGACGAGGCACTGGAGCATCCGACCAACGACACCTTGGCCCGCATCCACCAGGCCCGGCGCGCCCTGGTGGCGTTCCATCGACTGCAATGGGCCGAGCGCGAGACCGTGCTCGCCATCATGCGCCCCGAAGTGCCGTTCATCATGCCCGAGACGCGGACCTATCTGCGCGATTGCTTCGACCACGCGCTGGCCGTGCTCGAGCTGGTCGAGAGCTACCGCGAAATGACCAACGGCCTGATGGAAGTCTACCTCATGCATGCGTCGAACCGCATGAACGAGGTGATGAAGACGATGGCCATCATCACCGTCTTCTTCATGCCGTTGAGCTTCCTGGCCGGCATCTACGGCATGAACTTCGCGACCGAGAAGGGCAATATGCCCGAGCTCAATTGGAGCTATGGCTACGAATTCTTCTGGGTGATGGTGGTGCTGATCGTCATCAGCCTGTTCGTCTGGCTGAAGCGCAAGCGCTGGATTTGAAGGAACTGCCCATGTCGTCCGCCTTCAGCATCTTCGGCTCGGAGCTGTCGCCCTATTCGGTGAAGGTGCGGTCCTACTTTCGCTACAAGGGGCTGCCGCACGAGTGGATCCCGCGCTCGCCCGCGGTGCAGGCGGAGTTCCAGAAATACGCCAAGCTTCCACTGGTGCCGCTGGTGGTGACACCGGACGGCGCCGGCATCCAGGATTCGACACCAATCATGGAGCAGCTCGAGGCGCGCCATCCCGAGCCGTCGATCGTGCCGGCAGATCCTACCCTGGCCTTCCTGTCGGCCCTGCTCGAGGAATACGGCGACGAGTGGGGCAATAAATGGATGTTCCACTATCGCTGGTTCTACCAGCCCGATGTGTGGGCGACGGCCGAACGCATCGCGCTGCAGATGATGGGGGCGAGTGGCACCCTCGCGGTGGCCGAGGCGCGCAGCGCCGTCGCCGAACGCATGACCGGGCGGCTGGGCTTCGTCGGCTCGAGCGAGCAGACCCGGCCGACGATCGAGGCTTCGTTCAAGCGCGTGCTCGCCTTGCTCGAGGCGCATCTGGCGCAGCGGCCGTACGTTCTCGGCGGTCGTCCGGCCATGGCCGATTTCGGCCTCTGGGGCCAGCTCTACGAGGCCGCCACCGACCCGACACCCGGCGCCGTCATGCGTGCCTCCTCGCCGAATGTGATGGCGTGGGTGCGGCGCATGCTGTCACCGGCCGCGGAAGGATCGTACGAAACCTGGGATGCGCTGGCGCCGACCTTGCTGCCCTTGTTGACGCAAGAGGTCGCCGGCCTGTTCCTGCCTTGGTCGGCCGCGAACGAAGCGGCGGTCAAGCGGGACGACAAGACCTTCGAGACGAGCCTGGCCGGCACGCCGTGGTCGCAGACGCCGCAGAAGTATCACGCGCGCTCGCTGGCCGAGATCCGCCACAAGTACAAGGCGGTTGGCGCGGCGCCCAGGCTGGCGGCGATCCTCGAGCAGACGGGCTGCCTGAGATATCTGGCGGCATGAATGGCGCCTCGGAGCATTTGGCGACGCTGGTTTGGCGATAGCTCGCTTGCGCCAGCACAACCTGCCGCCGCGACGGGCATCGTCGAAGTGCCCGTCGCCTCGCCGCCGGAGCGACCGGCGCCGGCGGTCCCCGAACCGGGCATACGGGAGATCGCGACGATCGCCGAGCTCGACGCCGTGCTGCAGGAGGTGGAGGCGGCGCATGCGATTTCCGACGACGCGGTCCGCGCGCTGCTGCGGTCGTTCAAGTACGTGGTGGACCTCGCTGATCTGCCGCCCGATCCCTTTTCGCCGGAGTACGCGAAGTACCAGCTCGAGCTCTACGAGCGAATTGCCGGCCGCCCTTACCGGATCGAGAACGAGCGGAGCGGCTTCCTGAGCGGCGACCCCAGCTCGCTGCCGTTTCCCTATACTTCGCAGAGCTGGAAGACGGTCTCCGACCAGCTCCTGCTGACCGGGTTGATCATCAGAACCCTCGAATTGCCATCGAAGGCTTCCGTCCTCGAATTCGGCTCGGGCTGGGGCAACACGACCCTGGCGCTTGCCCAGATGGGCTACCAGGTCACCGCGATCGACATCGAGCAGCGGTTTCTCGACATGGTCGCGTATCGCTGCAAGGACCTGGCCAATCCGCCGCGTCTGCTGTGTCGCGATTTCGCGGCCGGTGCGCAGATGGACGACAAGTTCGATGCGATCCTGTTCGACGCCTCCTTCCATCACTGCAGCGATCATCGCGCCTTGCTGGCCGCGCTGGTCGACAGGCTTGCGCCCGGCGGCAAGGTGCTGTTTGCCGCCGAGCCGATCGACGAGACGCTGCCCATGCCCTGGGGCTTGCGGCTGGACGGCGGAAGCGTGTGGTCGACCCGAGTCGCCGGCTGGCTCGAACTGGGATTCACGGAAACCTACTTCCGGGAAGCGGCGAGGCGGGCGGGCTTTTCGATTGAGAAGGTCCACCACCCAGTCAGCGAGTTCGCGACGATGTTCGTGGCGCGGCCGACAGCTTTCATTTCGTCTCCCCCGTAATCGACCGTGATCGGGGGAGGTGCCCGCTTATACGGGGCGGAGGGGGGAGCCTCAGTCGAGATTCGTGAAATTCTGACGTCGCAATTTCATGAATTTCGCGTGAGGCCGTCCCCCTCCGGCCCTCCGGGCCACCTCCCCCGATGACGGCCGATGACGGGGGAGGCAAGTGCCGAGGTTACCTCGCCGCGTCGTAGTGAGGGCGGGGCTTCGATATCACGTACGCCGAGACGTCCCAGGCCTGCTGCAGGCTCAGGACTGGATGCTGCGGGTCGGTGCCGCGCGGCATGTTGCGCTGAACGAACCCGACGATCCGAGGGTAACGATCCATGCCTGCGCCATCGTTGTACGAGTCGGGACCCCACAGTGGCGGGAACTCATAGCCGCGCGCGTCGCCAACCGGGCCCTTGCGCTTGCCGAGGCCGTCGGGACCGTGACAGGCGGCACACACCGTCGCATAAACCTCGGCGCCGCGGTTGGCGTCGGGCGGCAGCGCAGCCGCCGGCGCAGACGGGGCGAAGAGCGGCGCCGGCTCGCCGATGAAGCGCAGATAGGCGAGGAACCCGTTCAGCTCACGCGAACCTTCTGACAGTTCACGGCCGTTCATCGAACGTGTCATGCACTCGTTGATCCGCTCGGCCAGGGAGATGACGCGCTTGTCGCGCTCGGAGTATTTCGGAAAGGTCTTGAACACGCCGACCAGCGGCAGGCCGGCGCGACTGGTGCCGACGTCGAGATGGCAGTTCCTGCAGGCGAGGTTGTTGCCGGCCAGGCGCAGAGCAGGGTCGCCGACCTCGGGGCCGATCACGGCGTAGGTCTCGGCGATGAGGCGGAAACCATAGGTGATCAAGTCGCCGTCGGGCAGGGCGGGGGCGACGAACCCTTCGGGAGCGCTGTAATCGGGCCAGGCCGACGGCGGCGTGCGGGGTGCGTTGGCCAGACCGCCAGACCGGGGAGCGTGGTGCAGCGCGATGCCGGTCGCGGCGATGACGGCGCAGATCGCCAGAAAGACGAACGCGAAGGGTGTTCGAGCCGAGTTCATTGCAGTGCGGACACCATCAGCATCGCTCCGGAAGCCGCCAGCATTACTAGCACGAGACGGCGGAAGCCGGCATCGTTCACCCGCCGGTAGAGCATCAGGCCGAGCCGCGTGCCGGCCAGGCTGACAGGCACGCAGATCACTGCCCAGATCAGGTAGGTGCGATCGAGGAAGCCGGCGACCGCGGACGACAGCAGGGCGGCGAGCAGGATCGCCATGTTGTAGGGCTGCAGGACGCCGCGCTGCTCGTCCTTGCCCCAGCCGCGCAACTGCACCCAGATGATCGGCGCCGGGCCGCTGAGGCTCGCCGTGCCGCCCATCACGCCGCCGACGAAGCCGATCGCCGCATCGGCCATGGCGCCGCCGCAGCGCACGCGCGGCGGGTAGCGCACGAACGCCATCCAGGCGCTGTAGAGGATCAGGAACAGGCCGACGCCGAGCTTCAGCGGCTGCACGTGGACATGCTTCAGCATCAGGGTGCCGAGTGGAATGCCGGCCAATCCGGCCACCAGGAAGGGCCACAGGCGCGGCCAGCGCACGCCGCGCCAGATCGACGGCAGGGCCTGCGCATGGCCGCACACCGAGCACAACGCCACCAGCGGCGCCGCCGTCGCCGGCGCCATGGCCTGCAGCCAGAAGCCGAGCGAGATCAGCGCATAGCCGGTGCCGGTGAGGCCGTTGACGAAGCCTCCGACCAACGCCCCGGCGACGACGATCGCGATGTCGCCGGCCGGCGGCAGGGTCGTTTCCTAGGCGCCGGCCGAGAAGGCCTGGATGCCCGTCATGGCACGGCCGAGGATCAGGGCGTGCACGTCGTGCGTGCCTTCGTAGGTGTTCACGGCCTCGAGGTTCATGACATGGCGGATCACGTGATACTCGTCCGACACGCCGTTGCCGCCGTGCATGTCGCGGGCGACGCGGGCAATGTCGAGCGCCTTGCCGCAATTGTTGCGCTTGATCAGGGAGATCATCTCGGGCTGGGCATGGCCCTCGTCCTTGAGCCGGCCGACGCGCAGGCAGGCCTGCAGGCCGAGCGCGATCTCGGTCTGCATATCGGCGAGCTTCTTCTGGATGAGCTGGTTGGCGGCGAGCGGCCGGCCGAACTGCTTGCGGTCGAGCGTGTAGTTGCGCGCCTGCTTCCAGCAGAACTCGGCCGCGCCCATGGCGCCCCAGGCGATGCCGTAGCGGGCGTTGTTGAGGCAGCCGAACGGTCCGCCGAGGCCGGCGACATTGGGCATCAGGTTCTCGACCGGGACGAACACCTCGTCGAGCATGATGGCGCCGGTGACCGAGGCGCGCAGGCTGAACTTGCCCTCGATCTTGGGCGTCTCGATGCCCTTCCAGCCGCGCTCGAGGATGAAGCCGCGGATCGCGCCGCCGTCGAGCTTGGCCCACACCACCAGCACGTCGGCGATCGGCGAGTTGGTGATCCACATTTTCGAGCCCGAAAGCTTGAAGCCGCCGGGCACGGTGACGGCGCGCGTCTTCATGCCGCCCGGATCGGAGCCGTGGTCGGGCTCGGTGAGGCCGAAGCAGCCGACCCACTCGCCGGTCGCGAGCTTGGGCAGGTACTTCATGCGCTGCTCTTCGGTGCCGTAGGCGTAGATCGGATGCATGACCAGGGAGGACTGCACGCTCATCGCCGAGCGATAGCCCGAATCGACGCGCTCGACCTCGCGCGCCACCAGGCCGTAGGTCGTGTAGTTGGCGCCGGCGCAGCCGTACTTCTCGGGCAGGGTCGAGCCCAGCAGGCCGAGGGCGCCCATCTCGTTCATGATCTCGCGGTGGAACACCTCGTGGCGGTTGGCCTCGAGCACGCGGGTCATCAGCTTTTCCTGGCAGTAGTCGCGCGCGGCGTCGCGGATCGCGATCTCCTCCTCGGTGAGCTGGTCATCGAGGAAGAAGGGGTCCTCCCAGTCGAACGGCTTGGCGTCGGCGCTGACGCCCTTGGCGGCGCTCTTGATCGGGGTGGCGGCGAGGGACATGGGCTCTCCTGACTGTCTGCGCGGCGTCTTAACAGGGTCGGGAGCGAGCGCAAAGCCATGTTCCTCCCCCGTAATCGGGGGAGGTGCCCCGTCATACGAGGCGGAGGGGCAAAGCCTCAGTGGAGACTTCTGAATCTCCGACGTCGGAACTTCATGAAGCCTGCCTGAGGCCTTCCCTCTCCGCCCCCTTCGGGGGCACCTCCCCGTATGACGGGGGAGGGAAACTACAAAGCCACCGTCGCCCGTCCCGTCAAGGTGCGCGAGATGTCGAGGTTGAGGCGGCCGAAGGCCTCCGAGGCGCGCAGCTCGACGGTGCGCGGGCGCGGCAGGTCGATCTCGACGTCGGCCGCGATTCGGCCGGGGCGGGGGGTCATGACCACCACGCGATCGGACAGGAACACCGCCTCGGCGATCGAATGGGTGACGAACAGGACGGTCTTGCGCGCCTCTTTCGCCAGGTCGCTCTCGCCCCAGATGCGCAGCAGCTCGAGCCCCATGTCGTCGCGGGTCATGGCATCGAGCGCGCCGAACGGCTCGTCCATCAGCAGGAGCGGCGGGTCGAGCAGCAGGGCGCGGCACAGCGCGGCGCGCTGCTGCATCCCGCCGGACAGCTCGCGCGGCAGCTTGTTGCCGAAGCCGCTCAGCCCGGCCATGGCGAGCAGGTCGCGCGCCCGAGTCCGCAGCGCGCGAACATCCTTGCCAGCCAGCTCGGCGGGCAGCAGGACATTCTGCATGATGGTGCGCCAGCGCAGCAGGTTGGGCGCCTGGAAGACCATGCCGACGTCAGGAACGGGGTCGCGTACCGGCCGGCCGGCGACCATCACGCTGCCCATGCTGGCCGGCCGCAGCCCGGCCACGATGCGCAGCAGGGTAGACTTGCCGCAGCCGCTCGGTCCGACCAGCGACACGAATTCGCCGGCCCCGACGGTGAGCGAGATGCTGGCGAGGGCCTCGACCGGGCCGCTCGCCGTCGCATAGGTCATCTCGATCCCGTCGAGGCCGATCAGGGACTTGTCCACGCTGCTTCTGCTCTTACTTCGGCATCTCGACCTTGGTGAGGAAGTCGGTCGAGTAGACATCGGCGCACTCGACCTTCTTCGGCAGGCCCATGTAGGTGTTCACCAGGTCGACCGACTCGCACATCTTCGCCTTGTCGATCCAGCCGATGCCGTTCTTGGCGTAGCGGTCGGTCTTCATCAGGCCGAGGCCGATCATCATGTTGGGCGTCATCACATCGACATCGAGCTCGGGCACGCGCTTCTTGAAGATCTCCATGGCGGCCTTGGGATCGGCCATGACGTCGCGCCAGCCCATGTAGGAGGCTTCGAGGAACGCCTTGAGGACGGCCGGGCGCTCCTTCATCGTCTTGGCGCTGGCGATGATCGACATGGAATACATGTCGAAGCCGAAATCGGCCCACGGCATCATCACGACATTGCCCTTGCCGGCGGCCTTCTCGTAGAGGGGCAGGCCGGTCGAGTAGTCGCCGACGCCGTCCATGCGCCTCTCGGCCACGGCGGCGATCTTGGCGGCCGGCTCGATGTTGACCCAGGTGACCTTGGAAGGATCGATGCCGTTCACCTTGGCGAAGGCCGGGAACATCTGGCGCTGGCTGTCGCCCGGAGGCGCGCCCAGGCTCTTGCCCTCGAGGTCCTTGGGCTTGGCGAGCGGAGCGCTCTTGAGGCTGAAGATGTTGAGCGGCGTCTTGTCGAACACCATGCCGACGGTCTTGATCGTGGTGCCGCGGCCGACCGAGGCGATCACCACGGCAGCATCGGCGAGGCCGGCGTCGGCGCGGCCGGTATCGACCTTGGCGATCGAATCGCCCGAGCCCTTGGAGTTCTCCAGGGTCACGTCGAGGCCCTTGGCCTTGTAGTAACCCTTGTCGAGCGCAACCCAGTAGGCGGCGTGATCGCCGACCGCGAACCAGTTCAGCGCGAAATTGAACTTTTCCTGCGCCGAAGCGCTGCCGGCCACCAATACGGCGGCCAGCGACAGTGATGCGATGCGTATCATTGCTTGCTCCCTTGCCCCACTCCCCGATTCAAGCTCATTCCGTGCCCTCGGCCCAGGGCGCCCACAGGCGGGCTGCCAGTACGACGGCGCCGTACAGCACCAGCCCAACGACCGAGATCCAGATCAGGGCGGCGAACGCCACCGAGGTGTTCATGCTGCTCTGGGTGGTGACGATGACGTAGCCCAGGCCGCGCTGGGAGGCGACGAACTCGCCGACGATGGCGCCGACCACCGCCGCTGTCGCGGTGATCTTGAGCGCGCTCAGGATATAGGGCAGGGCATTGGGCAGACGGATCTTGATGAAGATCTTCCATTTCGGCGCGCTGAAGACGCGGCCGAGATCGAGCATGTCGGGCTCGATCTGGGTCAGGCCCACGGCGGTGTTGATGACCACCGGGAAGAAGCCGATCAGCGCCCCCATCAGCATGTTGGGGAAGATGCCGTAGCCCATCCAGATCAGGAACAGCGGCGCGACCGCGACCTTGGGCAGGGTGTTGACGAACACCAGGAAGGGCACGAGCGCATTGGCGATCAAGGGCGACCAGGCGATGGCGAGGCCGAGCGCGATGCCGGCGATTGCGGCCAGCAGGAAGGCGCCGATGATCTCGAATGTCGTGATCCACAGATGCTGCGTCCAATTGGTGTCGCCGAACCACAGCGCATTCCACACGGCAAGCGGCGAGGGCAGGAGATACTCGCGAATGCCGCCGAAGCTCACCGCGATCTGCCAGCTCCCCAGCAGGATAGCGAACAGCACCATGGTCGGCACGTATTGGCGGCTCAGGACGGCGAATTTGCTCATCCGCGCAAATCGACGAAGCTGTTCATTGCTTTCATGTCGCTGATATCATGCCCCAGCAATCGCCGGGACTGAAGGCGGATTTGCTCGTCGAGGCGAGGACCGGTGAAGCTTTCTTTGTGCAACGAGGTGATTCGCGATCTCGCCTTCGAGCGCCAATGCGCGCTCGCGGCGGGCCTCGGCTATCGCGGGCTCGAGCTGGCGCCGTTCACGTTCGGCGATGATGCGTGGCGCATGCCGGCCGCGAAGCGCGCCGATATCCGTCTGATATGCAGCGACGCAGGTCTCGAGGTGAGCGGCCTGCACTGGCTGCTCGCCGCACCGGCCGGACTCTCGATAACGACCGCGGACCGTACGGTCTGGCGGAAAAGCGTCGATGTCCTGTGCGCCTCGGTCGAGCTCTGCGCCGAGTTGGGCGGCAGCTACCTGGTCCATGGCTCGCCGGCGCAACGCCGTGCCTCGACCGCCGACGAGCGTTCGCGCGCGGAGGAGGCGTGGCTGCTCGCGGCCGAGCAGGCGGCCTCGGCGCGCGTGGCCTATTGCATCGAGCCGCTGGCGGCGCCGGATTGCAACTTCGTCAATACGCTGGCCGAGGCCGCCGCGCTCGTGCGCCGTCTCGGCAACCCGGCGCTGCGCATCATGGTCGATACGCTGGCCGCCGGCCTGATGGAGCCCGAGCCGGTGGCCGATGCCATTCGCCGCTGGATGCCGAGCAACCTCGTGGCGCATATCCAGTTCAACGATCGGAACCGGCGCGGCCCCGGCCAGGGCGACGACCGGTTCGCGCCGATCGTGCGGGCGCTGCGCGAAACCGGCTATGGCGGCTGGATCGCCATGGAGCCGTTCGTGTATGAGCCCGACGGACCGACCTGCGCCGCCCGCATGATCGGCTATGTCGCAGGCCTGCTGGAGTCGCCCGCATGAAGGTCAAGCTGGAGGAAGTGGAGCGCTACGAGCGGCATGTGACGATGCGGCTCGCCTTCCGCTTCGGCGTCATCACCGTCACCGACGCCACGCAGGCGGTGATCAAGGTGCATGTCTCGCTGCCGGACGGCCGATCCAGCCAGGGCGTCGCCGCCGAGGCATTGGCGGCAAAATGGTTCGAGAAGAGCCCTGCCTTCACCGATGCGCAGAACCTCGAGCAGTTGCGGCAGGCCCTGGCCCTCGCCATCGAGCTCTATCGCGCGCACGGCTTCGACACGCCGTTCGATCTGTTCGCCAACACCTATGCCGAGCAGCAGCGGCGCGGCGCGCAGCTCGGCCTCAATCCATTGGCGGCGGGCTACGGCCCGGCCCTGCTCGATCGCGCGATCCTCGATGCCGTAGGGCGCGCCACCGGGCAGTCCTTCGCCACCATGATCAGGGCCAACGTGCCCAGCATCCGAACGACGTCGTTGACGCCCGACATCGACGATGATGCATCACTTGCGGCGTTCCTGGCCGGGCTCACGTCGCAACCGGCCATCGATGTTCGCCACACGGTGGGTCTGGTCGATCCCCTGACCGCGGCCGATCGTCCGCCGTCGGAGCGCGTGAACGACGGCTTGCCGGAGACCCTGGAGGAGGTCGTCGCGCACTACCGTGGTCGCTACTACAAGCTGAAAGTGGGCGGCGACATCGCGGCCGATCTCGAACGGCTCGGCCGCATCGCCGCCGTGCTCGACGCCGGCGCGGGCGACTATCGCGTCACCCTCGACGGCAACGAGCAGTACGACGATGTCGAGGGCATCGTCGAGCTGTGGCGCAAGGTCGAGGCGACACCGGCCCTCGCCCGGCTCGCAAGGTCGACCTTGTTCATCGAGCAGCCGATCAAGCGGGCGGTCGCCTTGGCGCGCTCGGTCGAACCGCTGGCGCGGCATCGCGCCGTGATCATCGACGAATCGGATGGCCAGCTGTCGGCCTTTCCGCAGGCCCTGAAGCTCGGCTATGCCGGCGTCTCGAGCAAGAACTGCAAGGGGTTCTACAAGTCGATCCTGAACGCCAATCGGGTCGCCCGGCTGGGCGCCGGCCATTTCATGTCGGCCGAGGATCTGACGACCTGGCCCGGCGTCAGCGTGCAACAGGATCTCGCCCTCGTGTCCCTGCTCGGCATGACGCATGTCGAGCGCAACGCGCATCATTTCATCGACGGCATGTGCTTCGCACCCGAGGCCGAGCAGCGCGCCTTCGTTGCCGCCCATCCCGATCTCTACGAAAAGCAGCCCGGCAAGCCGGCGCGGCTGAAGGCCGTCGGCGGGCGACTGGCGCTGGGCTCGCTCGATGTCCCGGGCTTCGCCGTGGGCGCGGAGATGGATTTCACCTCGATGAGACCGATGTCATGACCGAGACAAAGCTGCCGTCCCGTTTCGAGACGGTCGACGCCATGGAAGACTTCATGACGACGCCGTCGCGGGCCTTGATCGACGATCTGGCGAAGGTGCCGGGCGACATCCTGGTGCTGGGCGTCGGCGGCAAGATGGGCCCGACCCTGGCGCGGCTCGCCAAGCGCGCGGCACCGTCGAAGCGGGTGATTGGCGTGGCCCGCTTCAGCGAGCCCGGCGTGCGCGAGACCCTGATGGCAGCCGGGGTCGAGCCGATCGCCGCCGACCTGCTCGACCGCAACGCGCTCGAGAAACTGCCCAGGGCGGAGAACGTGATGTTCATGGCCGGCCGCAAGTTCGGCGCCTCGGGCAACGTGCCGCTGACCTGGGCCATGAACGTCCAGGTGCCGGCCATGGTGGCGGAGACCTTCAAGGCCTCGCGCATCGTCGCCTTCTCGACCGGCAACGTCTATCCGTTCGTCCCTGTGGAGAGCGGCGGCGCCACCGAGGATGTCGCGCCGGCGCCGCCGTCCGGCGACTATGCGAACTCCTGCGTCGGCCGAGAGCGCATGTTCGAGTATTTCTCGGCGCAGCACGGCACACCCGGACGGCTGTTCCGCCTGAACTATGCCATCGATATGCGCTACGGCGTGCTGCACGACATCGGCCGCAAGGTGCGCGACGGCGAGACGATCGATCTCTCGATGGGGCACGTCAACGTGATCTGGCAGGGCGATGCGAACGCGGTCGCCTTGCGCAGCCTGTCGCGCGTGACGACGCCGACGACGCCGCTGAACGTCACCGGGCCGGAGACGATCGAGGTGCGCTGGCTGGCCGGCGAGCTCGGCAGGCTGCTGGGCAAGAAGCCGGTGCTCGCCGGCAAGGAGGCGCCGATGGGCTGGCTGAACAATGCGCGCCGCATGGTGCAGGAGTTCGGCCCGCCCGACGTGCCGCTCGCCGCCATGATCGAATGGACCGCCGATTGGCTCGCCCGCGGCATGGCGACCCTCGACAAGCCGACACGCTACGAGGTGCGCGATGGCAAGTATTAGGCCGATCGGCCCCGAGGATTGCGAGGGCGTCTGGCCGCTGTCGATCGAGTCCGGCTGGAACCAGAATCTGGCGGACTGGCGCTTCATGCTGGGCGCCGGACGCGGCTTCGGCTGCACCGATGCAGAGGGCAGGTGGCAGGCGAGCTCGCTCGTCCTGCCGCTCGGCCAGCGGCTGGCGTGGATCAGCATGGTGCTGGTGACGCGCGAGCGGCGGCGTGGCGGGCTGGGCACGATGCTTTTGAAGCACTGCATCGGCGAGGTTCAGGCGGCCGGCGCGGTCGCCGGTCTCGATGCCACGGAGCAGGGCCGCCCCATCTACCTGCCGCTCGGGTTTCGCGATCTCTATCCGATTGCGCGCTGGCACTTCGACGGCGTGAAGGAGGCACCTTCCTTACCGGCGCGGCCCGTCGCGGTTGCCGATCTGCCGCGCCTTGCGCTCTACGACCGGCCGCTGACCGGCATGGAACGGCCAGCGCTGCTGGCCCATCTCGCCCTGCGCCAGCCCGCGCGCGCCTGGCTGGCCGAGGATGCCAGCGGCAAGATCACCGGCTTCGTGCTGGGACGCGAGGGCAGGACCGCGACCTCGCTCGGCCCCGTGATGGCCGACGACGCGTCGATCGCGATCGGCCTGATCGCCAAGGCCGCCGCGGAGGCGCCGGGCCCCTTCATCATCGACGTGCCGGCCGCGCACCGCGCCGTCCGGCAATGGCTGGAGGGGCAGGGCGCCGTCTCGCCGCGCGGCTACATGCGAATGACCCTCGGCGAGGCCAAGGGGCTCGACGATCCTCGCCATCTCTTTGCCCTCGCCGGTCCCGAACTCGGCTAGGATGAGGCCATGACCCCTGACAAGGCGCTCCACTGGCGGGACCTGCCGCCACCGGTCCTCGCCCTGCTGCGGCAGGGCACCGTCATCCCGGCGCATCCATTGGCGCTCGGCCCCGACCGCACGTTCGATCGCGAGTCTCAACGGGCGATCAGCCGCTACTATCTCGATGCCGGCTCGGGCGGCTTGGCGGTCGGCGTGCACACCACGCAATTCGCCATCCGCGAGGTCGGCCTGCATCGCCCGGTGCTGGAGCTCGCCATCGAGACCGCGCGCGACTGGACGGACCGGCCGCTGGTGATGATCGCCGGCGCCGTCGGAAAGACGGCCCAGGCCGTGGAGGAGGCGCGCACGGCGCGGTCACTCGGCTATCACGCGGTGCTGCTGTCGCTGGCGGCACTGAAGGGCGCCAGCGAGGACGAGTTGATCGAGCATTGCGCGGCAGTGGCTCGCGAGATGCCGCTGGTCGGCTTCTACCTGCAGACGGCAGTCGGCGGCATCGCCCTGTCGCGCGCCTTCTGGGCGCGCTTTGCCGCGATCGACAATGTCGTTGCGATCAAGGTGGCGCCGTTCAACCGCTATCGCACGCTCGACGTCGCCATGGGCGTCGTCCAGGCGCAGGCCGAGGACCGCATCACGCTCTATACCGGCAACGACGATCACATCGTCGCCGATCTCGTGACGCCGCTCGTCGTGCGCGCCGGCAACCGCGAGGTCATCATGCGCTTCCAGGGCGGTCTGCTGGGCCACTGGAGCGTCTGGACGCGCGGCGCGGTCGACATGCTGCGGCGCCTCAAGCTCGCCGTGTCGGGCGGGTCGATCCCGCCGGAGATCCTGGCGCTCGACTCGTTCGTCACCGACTGCAATTCGGTCGTGTTCGACGTCGATCACGACTTCGCCGGCTGCATTGCCGGCTGCCACGAGATCCTGCGCCGCCAGGGCCTGATGACCTCGATCGAATGTCTCGATCCTCATGAGACCCTGAGCCCGGGCCAGGGCGCCGGCATCGATCGCCTGTACGCGACCTATCCCGAGCTGAACGACGACGCCTTCGTCGCGGCCAACCTCGAGCGTTGGCGCAACTGAGGTGGACGATCTCTTCGCGAGCCACGATGCGCTCGGCGTTGCACAGCTGGTCAAGGCGCGCAAGCTCGGCGCCCGCGAGCTGCTCGCCGGCACGCTCGCGCGCCTGCGCACGCTCAATGGCTCGCTGAATGCCATCACCGATTTCTACGACGACGCGCTGATCGTAAGGTCGGTCGCCGCAGCAGGCGAGGGGTCGTTGCACGGCGTGCCCTTTGTGGTCAAGCAGCTCATGGCCGAGTGTGCCGGTACGCCGACGACGCTGGGCTCGCGCTTTTTCGCCCGTGCACCGGTCGCCGCAGCGGACAGCGCCGCCATCGCCGCGATGCGTCGCGCCGGCCTGGTGATCGTGGGCCGGACCAACACCAGCGAGTTCGGCCTGGCGCCGACCACCGAACCGGCCTTCGGCGGCGCCACGGTCAATCCCTGGCGCAAGGATCTCTCGCCCGGCGGATCGTCGGGCGGCTCGGCGGCTATCGTCGCGGCGCGCGGCCTGCCGATGGCGCATGCGACCGACGGCGGCGGCTCGATCCGCATCCCGGCGGCGCTGTGCGGCCTGTTCGGCCTGAAACCCTCACGCGGCAGGGTGAGCCTGGCGCCGATCGGCGAGACGCTGGCCGGCGCCGGCGCGCAGCTTTGCGTCTCGATCTCGGTGCGCGACAGCGCCGCGCTGCTCGATGCCATCGCCGGCGGCGAGCCGGGCGATCCGTACCGAGCGCCGCCGGCCGGTTCCTTTCTCGCAGCGACCGAGCGACCCCCGGGCAGGCTGCGTGTGGCCTTCCTGCGCCGACCCGTCGGCGGCGATGCGCTCGATCCGGCGTTGGTTTCCGCCGTCGAACGGACGGCAAAGCTCCTGGAGGAGCTCGGGCATCATGTCGAGGAAGCCGCACCCGACTACGACGCGGCAGCGAGCGGCGCCGCGCTCGGCACCGTCATGGCGGCCAACACTTTCACCAACATCCAGATCCGCGCCAGTGGACGCGTGCCGGGCCCTGACGATCTCGAGCCGGTGACCCGCCTCACCGCGGAGCATGGCCGCAGCATCAGCGCCCATGACTACATCCGCGCCGTGCAGACCTTCCATCGCACCGGCCGTCAGCTCGGTGCCTTCTTCGAGCGGTTCGACGTGCTGCTGTCGCCGACGATCGCCCGGCCGTCGCTGCCGCTCGGCGTCGTTCGCATGAACGACAGTGTCGAACAGTTCCAGCAGGCGATGGCGCCGATGGTGGCTTTCACCTCCGTCTGCAACGTCGCCGGCGTGCCGGCCATGTCGGTGCCGCTCGCCTGGACGGACGACGGCTTGCCGATCGGCCTGCAGTTCGTCGGCCGTTTCGGCTCGGAAGAGATGCTGTTCTCGCTCGCGGCAGAACTCGAGCGAGCCCGGCCCTGGCGCGACAGGCGCCCAACAAGGGGAGGCTAATCATGAGTACCACCCTTCGCACGGTCGTCATCGGCTTCCTGGCAGGTGCGCTGAGCGTGCTCACCTTCCATCAGCTCGGGTTCTGGTCGGCGAGCAAGCTCCTCAACACGTCGTTCGTGCTCTACAATATGCGCCCCGTGCCGCCGTGGGGCGTGCCGACCATCGTGTCCTTGGCGTTCTGGGGCGGCCTCTGGGGCATCGCCGCAGCCTTCCTCGTGCCGCGATTGCCCGGCGCCCTGGGCGGCGCGCTGGGCTGGATCCTGTTTGCGGTGATCATCGTCACCCTGGTCAACTGGTTCGTCGTGCTGCCGATCAAGGGCGCACCCATGGGCAACGGCTTCCGCCCGCCTGGCGTCGCCGTCGTGCCGGTGGTCTATGGATTCTGGGGCTTCGGCATGTGGCTGATCGCCAGACTGCTGCGTACGGCCCTGAACTGGCGTTAGGGAGGAATCATGAAGATCGTCGATGCCCAGGTCCACATCTGGGCGGCCAACACGCCTGAGCGTCCGTGGCCTGCGCGCGCCGAGCCGCACCGCGCGCCCCTCGGCAAGGAAGAGCTGCTGGCCGAGATGGACAAGTCGGGCGTCGACGGTGTCGTCATCGTCCCGCCATCGTGGGAAGGCGATCGCAACGACGTCGCCCTCGATGCCGCGGCGAGCCATCCCGACCGCTTCTGCATCATGGGCCGCTTCGATCCCGATGCGCCCGGGGCACGCGAGCAGATTGCCGGCTGGAAGAAGCAGAAGGGCATGCTCGGCATGCGCCTCACCTTCCACACCGAGATCCTGCGCCAGCCGCTGCTCGACGGCCGCTTCGACTGGGCGTGGGGCGAGATGGAGAAGGCGGGTATTCCCGCGATGGTCCTGTTCCACCACGAGTACATGCACCTCGCCGACCAGATCGCCGAGCGCTATCCCGGCCTGCGGCTGGTGCTCGACCATCTCGGCCTCAAGAGCACCAAGGGAACGCCGGAGGCGGTGAACTTCGCCACCCTCGACAAGGTCCTGGCACTCGCCAGGCGCCCCAACGTGGCCGCCAAGGTCTCGGCCATGCCGTGTTATGCCGACGACAAGACCTATCCCTTCCGCTCGGTCCATCCCCATATCCGCCGTGTTTTCGACGCGTTCGGGCCACGACGCACGTTCTGGGGAACCGATTGGTCGCGGCTCCCTTGCAGCTATCGCCAGGGCGTCACCATGTTCACCGAGGAGATGCCCTGGCTGAAAGGCGATGACCTGGACTGGGTCATGGGCCGCGGCATCTGCGAGTGGATCGGATGGAGGATGTAGTGCTTGGAAGCAAGCGGACGATCTCTTTCTGGCGGGCCAAGCGTCCGCTGCTCTCTCTCGAACGTGCGCTCGCGTCGCTGCGCCAGCTCGGCGGCAAGGGCATGATTGCCGCGCCCGCGCTCGTCACCGTGCGGGCGCGCAGCCGCCTCCAGCAGGAGGCCAGGCGCAAGGGCCGGTTCTCCGAGAGCTGAGCTTCAGTAGATACCCGACTCATCGCTGGGACCGCGGCACTCCAGTGGCGCCGCTTCGCCTGATGCCGACGATAAATGCGCCACTGGAGTGGCGCGGTCCCAGCACGCTTCTCAGGCGGAGATCAAATCCGCCGCGTCACCGTCTCTGAACCGCCGCCCCAGATTGGCAGGTAGCTCATCTTGTAGCCCGCGCCGCCAGTCAGGATCGGATGGATGGCGTCAGCCGAGCGGGCGACACCCTGGCCCTCCTCGAACATGTAGCGCTGCACGCGCGCGAGGTCCCACCCGTCGTGGCGGGCGATCTTCTCGGCCATCTCGAGCGGCAGCAGGACGACCTGCTCGCCGCGCTCGTTCCTGCGATGCATGCTCGACATCACGATGGCGGCCCGCATCGCGGTGACGATGGGCGAGAGGATGGCTTCCGGCGTGGCGCCTTCGCCGTCACCGGGCAATATCTCGGCGGTGCCGGAGATGCCCATCACAGTGACGGCGCTGGCGTCCGCGCCGAGGCCGCGTCGCGCGGTCAGGCCGGGGAAGGGGCCGTCATTGCGTTCGGCGAAGCAAAGCGTGTACTTGCCGGGCTGACCCATGGTCGCCATGTCGCCGACCTCGGGGCGCGCGCCGCCGATGTTGCGAAGGACGAGCTGCAGGGCGCGACCGATGCTGGCATTGGCGCGATTGCCGGGACCGAGGCAATTGGTGCCGGCATTCATGCCGAGCTTCCTGGCGATCGGGCCGTGCACGCACAGCGCGACGCAGGCCGTGCCGGTCGTGGTGGCGACACCCAGAAGGTTGAAATCGGGCTCGAGCGTCGCCGCTGCCGCCGCCAGCACGATCGGCAGCTCGGCCGGCAGGCAGCCGGCGATCACGCATTGATAGGCAACTGATTCGGGCGTGAGGTCGCCGAACAGCGGTGGCATCGCGCCGTGCGAGGCGCTGCGGTCGGCGATGCCGGCCACCATTGCCTCGAGGCGCCGCCAGGTCGGCGGCACCAGGGGCAGGCCGTCCGACAGCTCGGCCTCGGTCAGGATCTGCTGGGCGGTCTCCCAGCCGGTCGCCTCGTCGACGACCGGCCAACCGCACCATTCATTCGTCATGCGTTGATGCGCACACAGGCGACAGTCGTGCCGCCGAACGAGGGGATGAAGGCGGAGTGCTTGCCCGGTCCGCCGGCCACGGTGATGTGGATGTCCTGCGGCGAGCGCCCGATGGTGAACCAGTCGCCGTCCGGCTTGTGGCCGGTGCTGATGTAGGTGTCCTGGTTCTCGGGCGAGATGCGCGAGACGTGCACGCGCGAGCGCTTGAAGAGCTCCTCGCGAATGGTCTCGATGGTGAAGCCGTCGCGCTTCAGCGTGGCGGCGTGCTCGGGGCCGATGATGACGAACATCGGGCCCTTGCCGTAGACCGTGTTGGCGCCGGGGTTCGACATGCCGCCGGCGAAGGTCGTCAGCAGGCCGTTGCCGGTCGTGCTGCCGTGGTCGTTGAGATTGTGCGGGCCTTCACCCGACATCACCGTCACCACGCTGTCGCTGGCTGCGAAGCCGCGCTGCACGTGGTAGGGCGTCCACGGGTTCTCCTCCTCGTTCTCGCCGAAGCAGAACGTGTACTTGGCGGGATTGCCCTGGGTCGAGCGGTCCATCTCGCCCGGCTTGGCGCCGGCGATGTTGAGCAGCATCAGGCCCAACGCCCGGCCGATCGTGGCATTGGGACGCCAGCCCTGGCCGAAGCAGTTGGAGCCGCAATTGATGCCGAGCTGATGGCGGATCGGCCCACTCACCATGAGCATCGGCGCGCACGAATGCGTGGTCGCCAGCGAACCGTGGAGATTGTACTCGGGATCGAGCACGCCGCGCAGGGCGGCGGTCACCACGGGGAAATACTCGGGCTTGCAACCCGCCATCACCGCGTTGGCAGCGATGCTCTGCAGCGTCGGCACGATCTGCCGCGGCGGCACCGGTGCATAAGGCCGGTTGTCGCCACGCACCGTCTCGACGAACTTCGCGACCTTCTCTTCCGTCGGCAGGTAGAGCGGCATGCCGTCGCTCCAGCCCTGCTCGACGGCAAGCTCGTTGAAGGCCTCGACATCCATGTCGCCGATGTCGATCACTTCCTGATCGGCAATGTCTTTCATTTCGTCGTCGCCTCGGACAGTCCCTTGGTTGCCGCTTCGATACGTTCACGCAGCTCGTCGGCGTTCAGGCCGCCGATTGGATGCTTCACGACGATCAGCTTGGGTTCGACCTTGCGGGCCTTGGCCTGGGCCAGAACCAGCGGCTTGAACGTCTCAGTGGCGATCACGTAGGCCGTGATGCCGCGTTTCTCGAGCTCGATGCTGTCGTGGAAACTCCACGATGAACAGCTTCCTCAATCCGCTATGGCCAGGAGCGCGCCCCGGTAGTTGGCCGCGACCTTCTCGATCACGTCGGCGGGGGCGGGCTGGCTGGCGCTGTTCTTGGCCAGGAACTCGATGTTGTCGATCGGCCGGAACGCGCCCAGCTTCTCGCGGATGCCGGCCAGCAACTCGCGCGCATTCGGCTTCGAGTTGGAAACCAGGGCAATTGCGTCCTTCGCCCAATCGACCGGTTTCAGTTCCACCTTCGGACCGCCGGCCGCGGCCAGCCCGAACGTGGGATTGACGATACGCATCTCGTTCCTCCTCAACTCACTTTCGAAAGGGTCGCCACGACGGCTCGTGCTGCTCGCTGGCCGTCGGCAACGGCGTCCGTCAGAGTGTAACGCGTCCCAGCCCGGACGTCGCCCACGGCAAACAGCGTCGGCGACGAGGTGCGACCCCCATCGTCGACCACGATATGGCCAGTGGCGTCACGTGCAAGTGAATCCGGCAGGAATTTCGTTGCCGGGGCCTGGCCGACATAGACGAAGACCGCGCTGGTCGGAATGGTCTTTCGCGTACCAGCGCTCTCGACCACGATCGACTGCAGGCCGTCGCTGCCCTCGAGCGCGACGATGTGGCCGTCGATGTGGGCCACACCGTCTGGCAGCTCGGCAGCGGTGGTGTCGATGATGGCGACTTCGCTGGCGATGCCCCGCAATTCCTCGGCCTCGTGCGCGGCCCAGCGGGAGGCGCCGGCGACGATCACTGGTAGGCCGGCATAGAGCGGGCCGTCGCAGGATGCGCAGTGGGAGAGGCCGCGGCCCTCGAACCGTTCTTCCCCGGGCAGGCCGAGCTTACCCTTGTCGAGTCCGGTAGCGATGATGACGACGCGGCCGGTATGGCGTTCGCCGTCGGTTGTCTCGATGGTCCAGGGGCCGGACCCTGAAAGCTTGACCACTTCGCCAAAACCGATCTCGACTCCGGCGACGGTCGCCTCGTCGGTCAATTGCGAGGCGACCTGCGGGCCATCGGAGCCCTCGTCGTAGTCGACCAGGATGCCGAGATTGATCAACGCGCCGCCGGGCGCGAGCT
The DNA here is from genome assembly GCA_046349295.1 of Reyranellaceae bacterium. Lineage (GTDB taxonomy): Bacteria > Pseudomonadota > Alphaproteobacteria > Reyranellales > Reyranellaceae > Reyranella. Next base: position 376,271 of record JAXMCP010000009.1, on the reverse strand, counting down.
TGTCGAGGCAAAGCACTTTCAAGCCGGCGCTGGCGGCGTCGGTGGCGGCGGTGAGCCCGGCCGGCCCCGCGCCGATGACGATGACGTCGAAGGTGGGATTTTCCATCGACCCACTAATCGGCTTTCGGACGCGAAGTGCAAGCGTCTTGACTTCGCAGGCTTGATACCTAGTATAGCTAGGTATGGAAGCTGAAATGCTCAAAGGGCATCTCGACGCCATCGTCCTGGCCGCGCTCGAAGCGGGACCGGCGCACGGCTACGCCATCATCGAAGCGATCAAGACGAAGAGCGCAAGCACGTTCGACCTGCCGGAGGGCACTGTCTATCCGGCGCTGCACCGGCTCGAGCAGGCCGGGCTCTTGTCGAGCGCGTGGACGACGCCGGCAGGTGGCCGGCGACGGCGCATCTATGCCCTGACCAAGGCGGGATCGACGGCACTGGCTGATCGTCGCAGAGCGTGGGGCCGCTTCTCGCATGCGGTCGACACGCTGCTGGGAGGAGGGCGCACATGGCCAGCTTAGAAGGGCCCGGCGCGATCGACCAATACGTCGCTGCCCTGCGCCGCGAGCTCGATTTCGATCCCACGCTGGCGCGTCGGCTGGTCAGCGAGGTCGAGGACCATCTGCGCGACGCCGCCGATGCCGACGCCGCCGGTCCTTCGATCGAGGCCGAACGCCGCGCGGTCGAGCGTTTCGGCGTGGCGCGTGAAATCGCCGTTCAGTTCGCCGCCGATTCCGTTGATCGCCAGGCACGCCGAACCTGGCTGACCCTCCTGGTGGCTGTCGTCGTCACCTTCGTCGCCATGCGCCTGCGCACCATGTGGCTGGACGACAGCGCCGCACCCGCACTCGCGCCTCTGATCGATCGCTATGCCTTCCTGGCTGCCATCGCCGTGAGCGCCGTCGGCTGGTTCGCCTTCCGTCGTTCGCTGCTCGCACCAACGCTCTGCCTTGTCGGGCTGGCCGCCTCGATTGCCGCCGGCATCGTGCGCGCGCGCCTGTTCGATCAGGGCGTGCCGCTGCTCGTGCTGCTCGCGGCCGCCGGAGAGCTCGCACTCCTTGGCCTGTTGCTCGCCCAGGTCGTTGGATTCGGCCGGCGATTGCATCGTACCGCAGCGCTCAGGGGAGTCGCTCGATGACCGGATGGCGTCTGTTTGGGCTGCTGACCGCGGCGCTATGCGCCATGTCGGTCGTGCTGTTGGCGATGAACGCCTGGGACATCGAAGGTCTCCGCCTTGTCATCCGGGCAACCGCGCGCACCTCTCTGCTCCTCTTCGTGCTCGCCTTCACCGCCGGCGCATTGGTCGAGCTGGCGCCGAGCGATCTCACCCGCTGGCAACGCCGCAACCGGCGTTATCTGGGCGTATCCTTCGCCGCATCGCACCTCATCCACCTCGCCGCCATCGTGGCCCTCGCCACGCTCGACCGCGCGCTGTTCTGGAAGCTCACCAACCTCACCACCATCGTGCTGGCCGGCGCGGCTTACCTGTTCATCGCGGCGATGGCCGTGACGTCGTTCGACCGGACCGCCGCCTGGCTGGGCCCGCGCAACTGGCGCCGCCTGCACCTGATCGGCGGCTGGTACATCTGGATCAGCTTCGCCGTCGCCGTCGGCAAGCGCGTGCCGCTGGATCGCTTCTACTGGCCGATGGCCGCCCTCGTGCTGGCAGCGGCCGCCATCCGCCTCATCGCAATGACCCGGCGCAGTCGCCGGCAAGCGACCGTTGGCGCTCAAAAAGTTCCCGCGTGATCTCCTGGCGACCATCGACGACGCGCAGGACCGTCGCCGCGTCGTTGACATAGACATAAATGACCACGAAGGGCTGGACGCCGCGGATTCGCGCGTCCGGACCCAAGGCCGGCCCCGGAGCCCCGGCGGCTGGGTACCGAGCAATGTGACGATACATTGACTTGAAGCGGGCACCGCACGGCGGTCCTTTCTCAGCCCGCTTGAAGGCGTGCCTTCGCCCGATCTGGCCTCCGATTTGGGGGCAGACAATATTCAGGGGATCCCATCAACTCCTCTCCCGGATCGGCATCACGTTCGTTAAGCTGCGCGCAAGATGAGTGAAGCCGCCAAGGCGGAAACACCACTCCTGCAACTGGATGGCGACATCGCCGAGAGGTTGAAGGACCACAGGATAAGCGCCGACGTCTGGAGCAGGGCATGATGATCATCCGAATGCTGGCATTTGCGGTTTTGGGCGCTTTGGCGTCGGCGGTGGGCGGCGCGTGGGCGCAGACCGGCCGCGAGCCGATCGACTGGTCTGCCGTCGCCCTCGACTCGATCGGCGGTGCGCCGTTGCCGACCGGCGACTATCGGGGCCACGTCGTCCTGCTGGTCAACACGGCGTCCCTGTGCGGCTTCACCGACCAATACCGCGGGCTCGAGGCGTTGTGGCGGCGCTACAAGGATCGGGGCCTCGTCGTGCTGGGTGTTCCGTCGAACGATTTCGGTAGTCAGGAGCCCGGCACCAACGCCGAGATCAAGCGCTTCTGCGAGGCCAATTTCGACGTTACCTTCCCGCTCGCGGACAAGCAGGTCGTCTCAGGCTCCGGCGCGCACCCTCTCTACAAGTGGGCCGCGCAACAGACCGGGCCAATCGGCACACCGAGCTGGAACTTCCACAAGATTCTGATCGGCCGCGACGGTCGCGTCATCGAATGGTTCTCGGCCGTCAGCGGCACTGGCGCAAAGCTCGAGCGCGCAATCGAGGCGGCACTCGCCCTGCACAACTAGGTCTGCATTCATCACCTGCCGTAGAGTCCCTCCCCTTCCGCGAGAAGAAGCACCTCTGTCGGATCTGGTCCGCGATTTGCACGCGGGCCCTCGAGATGGTCCATTCAATTCCTCCCCCGGGCCGGTGAATAGTTCGCTTGCATGAATCGCCGGAAGCGTCGAAGGTCGCTGACAGGGGAGAAAGAAGGGGTATGGCGTATTTTTCACAGCAGTTGATAAACGCCATCACGCTGGGAGCCATCTACGGGCTGATCGCTATCGGCTACACGATGGTCTACGGCATCATCGGCATGATCAACTTCGCCCACGGCGAAGTCTTCATGATTGGTGCATTCATTTCCCTGATCGGGTTCATGATCTGCAGCCTGCTCGGCATCGGTTCGGGCGTGGTCGCGATCGTCCTGGTGCTGCTGGTCGCCATGGCGTTCACCGCCATCTACGGCTGGGCGATCGAGCGCACCGCCTATCGACCGCTGCGCGGGTCGTTCAAGCTGGCGCCGCTGATCTCGGCGATCGGCGTATCCATCCTGCTGCAGAACTATGTTCAGCTGGCCCAGGGAGCACGACCCAAGCCGGCGGGACAGATCGTCGAAGGCGGGTTCAACCTGTTCAGCTCCGACGGCTTCGACGTGCGCGTGGCTTGGCTGCAGATCATCATCGTGGTCGTCACCGTAGCGTTGATGGCGGGCTTTTCCTGGCTGATCGCGGCAACGTCGCTCGGCCGCCAGCAGCGCGCCTGCGAGCAGGACATGAAGATGGCGTCGCTGCTCGGCGTCAATGTCGATCGCACGATCTCTCTCACCTTCGTCATGGGTGCCGCGCTGGCCGCCGTCGCCGGCATGATGTTCCTGATGTACTACGGCATCGTCGATTTCTTCATCGGCTTCCTCGCAGGCATCAAGGCCTTCACGGCAGCGGTGCTGGGTGGCATCGGCTCGTTGCCGGGCGCGATGCTGGGCGGCCTGCTGATCGGCCTGATCGAGGTGTTCTGGGCTGGTTATTTCTCGAGCGAGTACAAGGACGTCGCGGTCTTCGCGATTCTGGTCCTGGTGTTGATCTTCCGACCGACCGGACTGCTCGGCAAACCGGAGATCGAGAAGGTCTGAGGACATGGGGCCGCGCCTGCAACATCATCTCAAGGACGCGGGCCTGACAGCTCTGGTGGCGGCCGGGCTCGGCTTCTTCATCGTCGGCTTCCGCACCTACGACATCGGCAAGGGCCTCACCTTCGACTACCAGTTCGTCGATCTCGGCGTTGCCGTCGTCACGATCTTCTTCGGACGCCTCGGCCTGTCGCTGGCGGCCGACGGCCTATCCTGGCCCGCGCTCGTGCTGGGCGCGGCCATGGGGCTGATCGGCCTGTCGCCGCTCCAGTTGCCGTCGACATTCCTGCACACGTTCGTGACCCTGGGAGGCCTGCTGATCGTGCTGCGCACGATCTGGCCGTGGGCGAACCACGCGCTCGCCGTCGCGCGCCATTCGCCGCGCGGGGTTCCGGTCGGTCAGGCCATGGCCAGGTGGATCGGCGCCGTCCTGCTGGCGTTCGCTTTCGTCCTGCCGATGACGCCGCTCGCCGATCAGAAGACGATGGACCTCGCCGTCCTGATCCTGACCTACGTCATGCTCGGCTGGGGCTTGAACATCGTGGTCGGCCTCGCCGGCCTTCTCGATCTCGGTTATGTCGCCTTCTATGCCGTCGGCGCATACTCCTATGCCCTGCTGAGCACGCAGCACGGGCTGGGCTTCTGGTCGGTGCTGCCGCTCGCCGGAATGATGGCGGCGACCTTCGGGCTGCTGCTGGGATTTCCGGTCCTTCGCCTGCGCGGCGACTATCTCGCCATCGTCACCTTGGGTTTCGGCGAGATCATCCGGCTGGTGTTGCTGAACTGGGTCGATCTCAGCAATGGCCCGGCCGGAATCGGCAGCATTCCCGGGCCAACGCTGTTCGGCGCGGTGTTCGCGGAGACCGCACCTGAAGGAAAGCGGACCTTCGCCGAGATGATGGGCATCCCATTCTCCGGCAACCAGCGCCTCATCTTCCTGTACTACATCATCCTGGCGCTGGCCCTGGTGACCAACCTGTTCACGCAGCGCATCCGGCGTCTTCCCGTCGGTCGCGCCTGGGAGGCGCTCCGTGAGGACGAGACGGCCTGCAAGGCGCTGGGCATCAATCCCACCAACACCAAGCTCACGGCCTTCGCGATCGGCGCGATGTTCGCCGGGTTCGCCGGCTCGTTCTTCGCCGCCAAGCAGCGATTCATCAGTCCGGAGAGCTTCACCTTCATCGAATCGGCGATCATTCTCGCCATCGTCGTGCTGGGCGGGATGGGCAGCCAGATCGGCGTCGTGCTCGCCGCGGTTCTGCTGATCGGGCTGCCGGAGTGGTTCCGCGACCTCGGCGCCTACCGCATGGTGGCCTTCGGCCTCGCCATGGTGCTGATCATGGTGTTCCGGCCGCGTGGGCTGATCGCCCATCGCGAGCCGTCGGTACGCCTGCACCCCGTTCAGCGACGAGGAACGGGATGAACGGCACGCCGCTGATCGAGGTCGAGCACCTCACGATGCGCTTCGGCGGCCTTGTCGCGGTCGACGACGTGAGCTTCAGCGCCCGGCCGCGCGAGATCACCGCCATCATCGGCCCCAACGGCGCCGGCAAGACCACGGTCTTCAACTGCATCACCGGCTTCTACAAGCCGACAGTCGGACGGCTGACGCTGCGAGCGGAGCGCGACTACCTGCTGGAACGCATGATGGGCCACGAGATCGGCCAGCAGGCCAAGGTCGCGCGGACCTTTCAGAACATCCGCCTGTTTCCCGGCATGTCGGTGCTGGAGAACCTGATGGTCGCCCAGCACAACAAGCTGATGCGCGCGTCGGGCATGAGCGTGCTCGGCCTGTTCGGCTGGAAGGGTTTCCGCGATGCCGAGAGGGCAGCGATCGATGTCGCACGGACCTGGCTGGAGCGCATCGACCTCGTGGCCGACGCCGACCGTCCCTCCGGCGAGCTGCCCTACGGCGCCCAACGGCGGCTCGAGATCGCGCGTGCCATGTGCACCGAGCCGCGGCTGCTCTGCCTCGACGAGCCGGCGGCCGGGCTCAACCCGCGCGAGTCGGCCGACCTCAATGACCTGCTGATCTCGATTCGGGACAGCGACGGCGTCGGGGTGCTGCTGATCGAGCACGACATGAGCGTGGTGATGAAGATCTCCGACCATGTCGTCGTGCTCGACTACGGGCGGAAGATCGCGGAGGGTGCACCGGCCGAAATCCAGCGGGATCCGGCCGTCATCCGCGCCTACCTCGGCACCGACGAGGGAACCACCGATGCCTGAGAGCGCGATGCTCGAGGTCCCATGCTCGAGGCCCCTATGCTCGAGGTGAGGGGGGTGGCGACGTTCTATGGCGCCATCCAGGCGCTGCATGGAGTCGACCTCGACGTCGCCGCGGGCGAGATCGTCACCCTGATCGGCGCCAACGGCGCCGGCAAGTCGACCTTGCTGATGACGATCTGCGGCAGCCCGCGGGCGCGGGCCGGCACGATCCGGCTGGAAGGACAGGACATCACGGGCCTGCCGACCCACGAGATCGTGCTGCGCGGCGTCGCCCAGGTGCCGGAGGGCAGGCGCATCTTTCCGCGCATGAGTGTCTTCGAGAACCTCCAGATGGGCGCCATCGTCGCCGATCAGGCCCATTTCCGCCGAGACCTCGACCGGGTGTTCGAGATGTTTCCGCGGTTGGCCGAGCGGCGCGAGCAGCGTGGCGGCACCTTGTCGGGCGGCGAGCAGCAGATGCTGGCGATCGGTCGAGCCCTGATGAGCCGGCCGCGGCTGCTGCTGCTCGACGAGCCGTCACTTGGGCTCGCCCCCCTGATCGTGCGGCAGATCTTCGAGGCGATCGGCCGGATCGCGCGCGACGAGAAGGTGACGATCTTCCTGGTCGAGCAGAATGCGTTTCACGCTCTCCGTCTCGCCGATCGCGGCTACGTGCTGGTCAACGGCCGCGTACGGCTGAGCGGGACGGGGCGGGAACTGCTGGCCAATCCGGAGATCCGCGCCGCCTACCTCGAGGGTGGCCACGAATGAGCGACTTCGACGTCTTCATGACGGACTGGCTCGGCAACACGCTGGGCATGGTGCTGCTGTTCAATGTCGTGCTGGTCGGGCCGGCATCGTTTGCCGCCGGACAGGGCGTGGCGGCCACCTGGCGTCCGCTGTGGCAGCTCGTGCTCTACTCGGCATTGCTCTCGATGGGGCTGAGATTCTTCGATTATGCGCTGGCGGGCGGCGAGCTGTGGTCGACCGGTGGATTTGTCCTGGGCTGGGTCGCGCAGCTCGCGATCGCCGCCTTCGCCTACCGATTGACCAGAGCGCATCAGATGGTCCGCCAATATCCCTGGCTCTACGAGCGCAAAGGCTTGCTGGGCTGGGAGGAGCGGCATTAAGCTCGACACACATCTCCACGAGCGTGGAGGGTCAACCATGGGAGACCGGACATGAAGAGGCTTTTGGGCATGCTTGCCGCGGCTGCCGCGTTCGCGGCCGCACCGGCCTTCGCACAGATCAAGATTGCGACGGTCGGGCCGATGACCGGCCAGTATGCCGCCTTCGGCGAGCAGATGAAGCGCGGCGCGGAGATGGCGGTCAAGGACATCAACGCCGCCGGCGGCGTCAACGGCCAGCAGCTGGTGTTGCAGGTCGGCGACGATGCCTGCGATCCCAAGCAGGCCACGGCCGTCGCCAACAAGCTGGTTTCCGACAAGGTCGTCTTCGTGGCCGGCCACTATTGCTCGGGCAGCTCGATCCCGGCGTCGGACATCTACAAGGAAGCCAAGATCCTGCAGATCACCCCGGCATCGACCAACATCAAGCTGACCGACGACGCCTTCACCAAGGGCAACACCACGGTGTTCCGTACCTGCGGCCGCGACGACGTGCAGGGCGCGACGGTCGGGGCCTACATCATCAAGAACAACAAGAACGCCAAGATCGCGGTGCTGCACGACAAGTCGCCCTACGGCAAGGGCGTCGCCGACGAGACCGTCAAGGCGCTGGCCAAGGGCAACATCAAGCCGGCGATGTACGAGGCCTATAACGACACCGACAAGGACTTCACCGCGCTGATCAACAAGATGAAGCAGGCGAAGATCGACATGATCGTGCTCGGCGGCTACCACACCGCGGCGGCCATGCTGGTCAAGCAGTCGCGCGAGCAGGGCTTCGGCGCTCAGCTGGTCGGCTTCGATGCGCTCGAGGATCCGGAGTTCGCCAAGCTGGGTGGCGCCGCCACCAATGGCGTCCTGATGTCCTTCCCGCCCAAGGCAGAGGACTTCCCGTTCAACGCCGCGCTGGTGAAGAAGTTCAAGGATTCGGGCTACGACCCGACCGGCTACACGCTGTTCACCTACGCCGCCGTCAAGGTGTGGGCCGATGCCGCGAACAAGGCGAAGTCGACCGACGCCGCCGCCATCGCCAAGGTCCTGCGGTCCGGCACGTTCCAGTCCGCCGTGGGCCCGCTGACCTACGACCAGAAGGGCGACATCAAGGATCCCGTGTACGACATCTACATCTGGAAGGACGGCAAATCGACGCCGACGAAGAAGTAGGCGCCACGCGCTTCCACGGAGAGGGCCCGGTTCACCGGGCCCTTTTTGTTTATGGATCTAGCGCTTCAGCGCCCAAGTCACGCCCTCGTCGACAGCGAACAGGGTGAGATTGGTCGCATCCGCACCGGCTGTCGGTTCATTGAAGCCTGACGGCGTGCTTCTTCAACTCCTCGAGCGCCACGATGTGCAGGGTCACGGCATGCGTGGCCTCGAGCACGACCTGGGGCGGGGCGCCAGCGTCGAGTGCCTCCTTCCAGCGGGCGGCGCACAGGCACCAGCGATCGCCCGGCTTCAGGCCGGCGAAGCCGTATTGCGGCATCGGCGTGCTGAGATCGTTGCCGGACGCCTTGGAGAAGGCCAGGAATTCGGCCGTCATCACCGCACAGACCGTATGCAGGCCGACGTCGTCGCGGCCGGTGTTGCAGCAGCCGTCGCGATAGAAGCCGGTCATGGGCTCGTGCGAGCAGGGCAGCAGGGGACCGCCCAGCACGTTGATCGCTGGCGCGCGGCCGGGCCGGCCCTGTTCGGGCGTTTGATCGAACATGAACCACTCTACCACCGGGAAATTGCGCTTTCGAGCCGGCCGGGTCGCTGGTAGAAAGCCCCCGTCCAATAGTCTTGCGGCGGGGCGTAGCGCAGTCTGGTAGCGCGTCTGCCTTGGGCGCAGAAGGTCGTCGGTTCGAATCCGGCCGCCCCGACCATGAGACCCCGCCGACGGAGTGTCTGAGCTGATGCAGGTTCGTATCTACAAGCCGGCCAAGACGGCCATGCAATCCGGCCAGGGCAACACCAAGGAATGGCTGCTCGAAAGCGAGCCCCGGCCGAAGGAGATCGACCCCCTGATGGGCTGGACGAGCTCGCGCGACACCATGCAGCAGGTCAAGCTGCGCTTCGCCACCCTGCAGGAAGCCAAGGCGCACGCCGACAAGAACGGCTGGACGTACACGGTCGAGCTGCCGCACGCCCGCCACGTCAGACCCAAGGCCTACGCCGACAATTTCGCCTTCAACCGGATCGGCCGCTGGACGCACTGACGACAGTGCACCGGCCTCCCTCCGGGGCGGTCGCGTGGTATCTTCAGCTCGGGCGCCCGTAGCTCAGGGGATTAGAGCAACCGCCTTCTAAGCGGTAGGTCGCTGGTTCGAATCCAGCCGGGCGCGCCAATGAGTTCAAAGTTCGTGAGCGCACAGCCGACGGCATTCGAAGCCGGGGATGCGCCTCGTGAGGAACTTTTCAAAGGCTCCTACGTTGTTGACCGGGCCGCCCGAGAAGGGCGCGGGAAGCGGGAAACAGTCTTGCCGATCGAGATCGAGATCGATCACACAAAGCGCATTGTGATCGCGAAGACGCGCGGCGTCATCCGTTTGCAGGATATGCTCGACTACTTTGACGCCTTGGCAGCGGCGGGCACGATGCCGTACGCGAAGCTGTTCGACGCGCGCGAGCTCGACAGCCAGCTGAGCGAGGATGATATGCAGGCTCTCGGCGCTCGCGTTCGGGCCAATGCGGCATTCGATCCACGCGGCGCCATCGCAGCCGTTGCGACAGCACCTGCCGCCCGAGCGGCGATCGAGCGATTTCGGGCCTTGGGTGGCGCCCGTCGTCCCGTCGAGCTGTTCGCCACCATGGAAGGGGCAGGGGCTTGGTTGGCGTCGCGTTGAAATCGGCGCATTGAGTCGCTCGGCAGAGATCATCATCCGCGGGCCGGGCGCGCCGCTACGGCACCCCGTTCCGTCAGCATGACTCGCGGCTCGCCGATGTAGCGTCCGACGAAGCCGGCACGCTCGGCCAGCTCGACGATCCGCTCGACGTCGCCCTCGGGTATGGCGGCCCGCTCGGCAACGTCGGCGACCGTGACGAACACGCCCGTCCGTCCACGGGTCGCGACGTACAGGGCCGCCACCAAGCGCGCCGTCATTTCGAGCGAAGCATCATCCCACATCCCGCGGGCGACAGTGTCGCGGCAGAGCGCTACCAGCAAGGTCGCGCGTTAGGCGGGAATCCTCGATCCCAGCGGCTTTGCCGATCGAGCCCGCCGAGCGCCTTGCCTGCCGCCCGCTTGCGGCGTTGTGCAAGGCAGCGACAAAAGCCTGCGCCGCGGCCTGCTGGCCCGCGTGGCTTTAGGAGTTTGGCTTCGGCAGTGCCGTCGGGGTGATCCGCAGCACCTTGTATCCACGTTGACCAAGCTTCACGGCCTCTGCTTCTGCCTCCGCGAGACTTGAATAGCCGAGGCCGACCTCGGTCGTAGCGCCAGGCGCGACCGTCCAAACCATATGCTTGCCGAAAGCTTGCTGTGTCATGGGCGCCTCTATGTGCCATTTCAGCGCCAAAAGCGATCCATTCCTTGCGACAGCGGCGCGCCGGTCAGCGGAGGAGCCATCAGCGGCTGCAGAACCTCGCTTCTGGCACCCTAGGGTCGCACGGCGAAGTGCCTCTCCGCCCACGCACGTCGCTCCAGAATGGCCAGCGACAACCGGCCGCCCGGTCCATCGATCTCGATCGGGCTGAACTTGAGGATCGCGGCCTTGACTTGGATGAGAGCGGTAGCAGCATCAGGCGCCGAGGCCTTGAAGCCGTTTGCTCCTGTGATTTCATACTTCATGGCGGGAAAACAAGCTCCGGGCGGGCCCAAGGCCACCCCGGTTCGCAGCGCTTGGGGATGCACGCGTGCGGCGCTCTCGCCCCAAGACTAAGGCCATCCCCTTCATGCCCGCATGACCCCAGCTCGTGTCACTGACTGAGGAGTGTCGTCGAGAAGGGTCCGGCTGCCATTATTTTTGCCGCTTCAAGGTGTTTGTTGCCGCAACGGCGACGCCATTGTGGTCTTCTGTGTAAAAGACCTCGATCGTATCAGGATTGACGATGGTTCCTTCGATGACTCCCCGGCCTTTCAAGACGATCCGGAGCTGCTTGCCATCCGGTGAGATGACGCCGATGAGCGGATCGGTGGCGCTGGGTGATGAAAGAGTGCCCCAGACGCGATTGCCGTCCTGCCCCTCGATCTTGGTTGTAACCGGCAGCTCAGTTAGGCGATTATTTCCAGCCGGTTTGGCGGCGACTGTGCCGGGATGGTGCCCGGCCAGACCACTGACGATGGACTTGCTAGTGCCGGTCCAAGTACCCTTCATGTCGAAGGATTGAGCGCTTGCCGTCCCCGCCCAGGTGGATAGCGCGACAAGACAAGCCAACTGGAGACGTTGAATCACGCGATGCTCCCTAACGAATAGGAAAGAAACCTGACACGACCAGCCAAGTCAGAGCAACTCGGCGTTTGCGTTTAGAGAACCACCTTGCGGCGTGCCACCAGCATCGCCACGGCGTTGGCGCGATCAGGCGGCGCATCGAACGAGGTATCTCGAGAGCAAAGACCGGACACGTGGGCGATTTGGCGATTGGTGGATACCAAGAATCGTTTCCGGAACCATCCGATTGGCGATGCTTATCGCCACGCGTTGGCGAAGGGCGGATGTACGGCCTGTGCAAGCAGGGAGGGATCCTCGATCCCGGCAGCCTTGCCGATCGAGCCGGCGAGCGGCAATCCTCCAACCGCTTGCGGCTTTTGCCAGATCGGGGCGCTGACTGGCGCGGCGCACGGCGAGAAGAGCGCGAGCCGACTGGCGCAGCGCAATGGCTACCGCGATCGTGACTGGGAGACGCGGGCGGGCACGGTCGAGCTGCGCATCCCGCGGCTGCGCAAGGGGAGCTACTTCCCGAGCTTCCTGGAGCCGCGGCGGATGGCGGAGAAGGCGCTGACAGCGGTCCCCTTGCCCCTTGCCGTATGAAGGTCGGCTGCGAAGCCCCCCTTTACGATTCGGACTGGTGCCATTACCAACTTGCCAGTCGCGTGACATTGCCGTTACGAGAATTAGCACTTTGGGGGCGTGGTTGGTCATGAGTTGGAACCTGACGATCCGGGGTTGGAATGCCTTGTCATTTCGGGTGGTCGTTGCAGTCACGCTGGGTGCCGCCGCCATTCTGCCAACACTGACTGTTGATGCGCCTGCGGCGCCCAACCCGCGCCTCAGACTTTGGGAACGGGCCGAGGCCTGTGTCGAGCAGGCCAAGCATAAGGCTATCAAATATCCTTGCGTGAGGGTCAGTCAGAGCGAGGAATATGCCATCGTCCACGACACAGAGGTCGGGAAGCTGGGCGTGTACATGCTCCTGGCAACAATCCGGGTGACGGGGATCGAGGATTCCGCGGTGCTCGACAAGCCGGTGCGGGAGTTTTTCTCGTTCGGATGGGATGCGTTGGTGGGCGAGATCAAACGGCACCCGTCGGAACTGGCGATGGCGATCAACAACAAGACGGTCCGCACGCAAGACCAGTTCCACATACATCTCGGCTGTGTAACGGCCGACGCTCGCGCGGCCATCGACAAGTTACAGCTCACCAGCACATGGCAGGCCAATGCACTCAAGGTGAAGGGCCGGGCGTTCGACGTGATAGAGGTCGATAGCTTGGCGCATAGCCCGTTTCTGGTGCTGAAAGCCTACCTCGATTCGCTTAGTCCGCAGCAACAGATCGGCGACTACTCGATGGCGGTGATCGGCCAGGCAAACGGAAAGTTCGTCGTACTCGCCACAACCTCAGCGGCGGAGTTGGTGATGGAAGAAGGCAGTGCGTGTCATAAGCCGACAAAGCATTGACCTGGGCCATCGCCCCTTCCTGAACCAATGGATGCGCGACTCGGCGACGAGGGGCGGCAGCACAATGGCGACGCTGCGGGCGAGCGGCGTCAGCCCGCCGGCGGGGATTGAATAAAGCATCTCAGGCTGCGAGCCTGTCGACGGCAGGCGGGTCAGAGACGGACCCGCTTATTCGCGCCCGCCACCACCCATTCGACTCCGCCTGTTGCGTCTTCCAGCACGCCGTTGCCCGCGCGGGTGACGAGGTCGCTGGTGCGAAGCCAGCCGGACGTGGCATGAGCTCTGCGCCTTTGAGCAGGGGCTACCAGCATTGGTGAACGCTTGGCGTGCGAACTCCGGTCACGTCCGGCGCCGCTCCCCATACAGATTGGCGAGGCGGGCGATCAGGAAGGCGACGTACATGACGCCGAGCACCTGTTCGATGACGATCAGGCTTCGTGCCTGATGGGTGGTCGGCGTGATCTCGCCGAAGCCGGTCGAGGTCAGCACGGTAAACGAAAAGTACATCAGGGCCGACCAACCCAATTTGCCGTCGGGTTCATTGACCGTATTGACATGGAATGCCTGCGTCTGGTTGAGCTGCAACAGCGAAAACAGGGTCGCGAACATCACGGCGAGCAGTACGTATGCCGACACGGCGGCGAAGACCTTGTCCGCGGAGATCGGGTGAGCATCCATGACGTATCGCAGGAGCTCGACGATGACGATGGCCGTGAAGACTGCCGTTGATGCCAGGGCAATTGCACCAAGCCAGCGTCCGCCCATGTGCATGCTCACAAGGGTTTCAGCCGCAATCATGAGAAGCAGCAATCCGGTCCAGGTCGTGAACAGGATTGGCCGGAACGGAAGGAGCGCCAGCGCGACAATGGCCACAACGCCCAGCAGCAGGAAGGCGACACTGATCGTCGACCTGGCAAAGGCAGGATCGGCAAGGATGAATAGAAACAACGCCGCCAGCAGAGCGCCGCAGCGATGGTGACGGAGCCAGCTCAGGCGCCGCAAGGTCGTCCGACTGTACACGAAGCTTGTCCCCCTGTGGTCCACCGTACCACCGAGCCGTCAAAGGCGTGAAGCGGCACTGGCGGAACCGTCACCTCGACCCGGGCATCTTTGCCGGCGAGTCCTTGCCCGCCGACTCCACCGACGACTGGCGCCCGGTCGCCCGCACCTGGGAAGCCCACGCACGCAGCGATCCTCTTTGGGCTGTGTTCAGTGAACCCGGCAAGCGCGGGCGAAAGTGGGACGTCGACGCCTTTCTCGAGACCGGTGAAGAATTCATCGACAAGACCCTGCGCCGCGCCGCGGCAGTGGGCGCACGGGTTCATCATGGAATGGCGGTGGATTTCGGCTGCGGCGTCGGTCGTCTCAGTCGTGCCTTGTCATATCGATTTGACAAGGTGGCCGGTATCGACATTTCAGAGACGATGATCAGGATTGCCGATTCGCGTCGCGCGACCGGGTGGCCTGGTCTTCCTCCAAGTCCCGTCGCATCTGATTGGAGCCGAGCATACGGTTGCGCAGCTATCGGCGAATGATTGTCGAGCCGAACTGCTCGTTCGGTCGGCGCCAGAGAGGTTGGCGGCCGGCTTGGCTTGCAAAATCAACGTGCAGGTCCGCAATGTAAGCACTGCCGATTGGCAGGTGCCGCTCTGCGTCGGCAATCATTGGCGCGATCCCGATGGCACCGTCGTGACCTTCGACGATGGGCGCGCCGTCGTGCCGAGCTTGAAGAAGGGTGATGTCGTGGAGATCGCCCTTCCGGTGTCTGCCCCGGCCCAGCCTGGAAGGTACCAGCTGGAGGTCGACGTCGTACAAGAGGGGATACGATGGTTTGCCGATGTCGGCAGCGCCACCGCTTCGGTATCGATCAGCGTGGAAACGGGTGCGCGCGAAGAGTTCGGAGCGCACTTGCCACAGGCAATCACCGCCAACATCGACCCTGTCTATGTCCCTGCGCCACCCTTCGAGATGCATGGCGTGCTCCGTCGTCGAGTCGAAGAGATCGCCTCGGCGTCAGGGATGCGCCTGCTCCAATGCGACGACCACCACAGTGAGTGGGTGTCGCACGGCTACTACTTCGAAAAGCGGCACGATCGCGTTCGGTAGAGGTCTTCAGCGAAGCAGGTGGCGCGCGATGATGAGTTGCCGGAGCTCACTGGTGCCGTCGAAGATGCGGAACGCCCTGGCATGGCGGTACAGACGCTCGACCACCGCACCTCGAAGGACACCGTTGCCGCCTCAAATCTGGACCGCCTCGTCGATGACCGAGCAGGCGACTCGGGCTGGCCGGATCGCTTTGGCGGTGCGACAGTCTGGTCGGAGACCGACCCTCGAGGGATCATGCGCATTCTGTTCATCGTGATCGCGGCGGCAGCGTTTGCCGGCTTCATGCCGGCGAGCCCCGTGCAGGCGCAGCTCGCGATCGCGTTCGACACTGTCACCGGCAAGGCGGTGGCCTTCGCCGGCACCACCGACGCGGCCCGCAACCAGCGCGAGGCGTTGTCGGGGTGCAACAGCCGGAGCTGTCAGATCGTCGCCACCGGCAAGAAGACCTGTGCCGCCATCGCCGAAACCCTGACCACGGGCGGCTCGATCTGGGCGGTCGGCTACGGCACCACCACCTCCGTTGCCGAGCAGGCCGCATGGTTCAACTGCCGCAACAAAGGCGGCGTCAACTGCAAGACTGCGGCGGCGATCTGCGACTGAGTCGAAACGAGAAATGTACCCTTTATCGGGGCTTCTTCGTTGCAACGCCGTGCCAACGGGCCGAAACGGCCCGTGGTGGGGCAAGGGCCGAGGCTTGGGGCAGACCTCGCCCCGGAAGAGAACCGGGCAAATTCACAGTTTTGACGCCGCGTTTGACGCCACGATCTCAAATCCGGTTCCTGTGGATAACCCAGGCTAAAGCTCTGGGGACGCGGCGGCCGCTCGTCACGACTTTGACGTGCTTGCAAGAGCGACGTTTTTCAACTCTAGTAGGAGCGGGTTTGGGACGCCGAGCGGCTGGGGAGTCGCTCGACAGTGTGTGGGACAGAATTCCATGTATGAGGAACATCGTGCGCTCGATGCGCACACGCTTTCCTTACGATCAGGCGCGTCAAAGGGCGGACCGCGAACGGCGGGCCTTGCCGTCGGGCTGATCGTTTGCGGGATCGTTGCCATTGGGTTCGATGGCCCGATCGGCACCATGCTCGCGAGCCCCAGGGCGCGTGATACCGGCGGCCTTGTGGTCATTGGATTGGCAGGCATCGGCATCGTCTCCGCGGGGGTTGGCCTGCTGGCACCGAACGCTCCGCTCCGTCGGGCGCTCTTTGCCTACAGCGCGCTGGCGACGCTTTACCTCTTCAGCCTCATGCTGGCGACGATGGTCCTCGCCGCTTCGTGGCCTTCCGGGTGGATCGCCACAGCGGCCGCGCTTCATGGTGTTGCTCTGGCAGCGATCGCAATGGATTGGGTGAATCGTCACGGCATCGAGGGCTCAGGTGCCGATTTGCGTACGGTCGACGCCAGCCAGGCTCAGATCGAAGGGCGACGTGAACTCGAAGCGACAGAATATCAAGGCTATCGCATTCGATTCAGGCGTTCCGGCGAGTGGACGGTGCAGGTCTTCCGTCCATCGGGCGCTCTGTGGATGCGCAACGTCCCGATGGCGACCTCGAAGGAGGGCAGGGACGTGCTGCTCGAGCGAGTGCGTGCCGCCATCGATGAGGATTTGGGCCAGAGCCGCGTCTGATCGGCGGCGAGCTGCCGACGCGCTACGGAAACATCGCCGCAATCGCCGCCCGGTAACGCGCGCCGACGGCTTCAGCAGCCGCGCGACCCGGCAGGGGTGTCGAGCTGGTGAACTGGAAAAAGCCGCCATTGCGGCGCTTCACCAGATAGAGCTCTTCGTAGACGTTGTTGCCGATCGCGAAGATGCCGACCGAGTCGGGCTTGCCCGGGATCGGCGGAAGGTCGCCGTACTGCGGCTTGGGATCTTTCATCAGCGATTTCACGCGCTGCAGCAGCGTCTCCTTCGCCTCGGCAATGGACGGACCTGCGGCCGGCGTCTGCCAGTAGGCGCTCATCAGAACATTGGCCGGCCCGTTCGGGCCCGGCACCCCGACATGGCCCCACACCGCCGGTGCGCCCTGGAAGCCCGGCGGCCGCTCCTTGTCGGGAAACACGATGTAGTTTCCGACGCCCGCCTTCTCGGCCAGCGCCAGGCCGGCCATTGCTGCCTCCTGACGGTCGGCCGGCGTCTCCTGCGCGGCCGACGGCGGCAGAGTCATCTTGGCGCGTTCGGTGATCGCACATTCCAGCAGCCTCGGCAGCACGCCAGACATGCCGGTGATATCGAAGCTCGAATTGAGGCCCGGAAGCGCAGCCGCGAACTTGGTCGCCTTGCGCGTCGTGTCGTAACCGTCCGGCAAAGCCGGAAGCGCGACCTGCACCATGGTCGGGCCCAGAGCCAAGGCCGGTGCCTGCAGCTCGGATCCCTGGTCCCACTTGGACGGCACGGTGAACCGTTGCTGTGGCGTGGCCTTGATCCGGGGATCGATGATCACGATGACCGGGATGAGGTTCGCCGGCACGATGACGGTGATCTCGCTGCCGGCCGAGAATTTGACGGAAAGACCGCAGTTGCGGAACTCCTTGCTGGTGGCGTCGACCCAGACACCGCCGTTCCAGTTGCCGACGGTCAGCCGCGAGGCATAGTCGGCCTGGGCGCCGGCACTCCACGCCACAACGGCACCACACACTGACGCCACCACCGAGATCCGATTGAGCATTGTCACCCCTGCTGCATATTGCAGACAGAGTGTCTCAGATCATATTGCAGTATAAAAGCACAAAGATCATAGGGGGCGAACCGGTACCTGGATGTGCGAGCTCCTGCTGGATAACGGCATCAAGCCCGATAGCAGAAGCGCGGGTCTACTTGCTGTTCCGGTGCCTCACCCGCTGGACCACGCTGGAGACGACGACGGCCGCCGCGATGACGCCGGCACCGCGCCACAGCCAGTGCACGTCGTGCCGATTGATGGCCAGCAGGCTGCCGACCCAGAAGGCGGCTGTGCCGATCAGCGCGAGCCCGGCCTCGAGGGAAAAGACGCCGCTGCCGGAAAAGATCGCAGTCCACCAGAGATAGGGAACAGCGATGATCGAGCTGGCGATCGATGTGACGATGATGAGGGCGATCGTGGCGACGTTCATGCGACGCGCCCGTACTCTTGCTGGGAACCTCTGTCAGCGCTGCCGAATGTCGCGCCGGGTCACGTCCGCACGGCCGCCATGGCGGAGGCGGAGTCGACTCACTGGTGGGTCTGGCTGGTCGTCGTTGTCGCGGTGGGGTCTCGCCTTCCGTGTCGGCGTGCCGAGCCTATCCGCCAGGTCGCCGACGATTGACCAGCTACCGCAGGTCACCACGCTGCGCGCCTCCCATAAGGCGCGCTGGGGACTCAGCCAGGCTTCAACCGCAGCGAGCTGCATATTCTCGAGGGCGCAGGTCCGCACCCGCCCCTTCAATTTTCCGTCAAAATGATGAAGGGCCGCCGTGGGTGCCGGCGGCCCTTCGGTGCGGGGCAGTTTGGGGTGTGGGTGCCCCGCGTGTGGGTGGCGGGAATCTGGCGTCAGCGGCAAGCATTTGCCAGTGACCAAGCCGTGACCCAAATTCCCGCCGTTCCCGGGCGACCGGCTCGAGCAATTCGTCACCAGCGACCAGAAGAGGGGACCGCGAGAATGAGCGCGCCGTTCGACGCCACCCGCGACCTGACCATATCACGGCCCCCTGATCAGCCGTTCTGCGTGCCGTCGGCATAGCCTCCGCCGATCCGCTGGCCCGGTGCGAGAAGGCCCTGACCGGGGACATAATTGATCTCGAGACGGGTGCCGTCAGGGTCTTCGAACAGGACCGAATAGTATCCCGGCGCATAGCTGTCGTCCTGCGGGGCATGCACGATGTGCGCGCCGATCGACTTCAGGAACGCATGGGCTTCATCGACGTCGGCGCGTTCGCGGGCTCGCCAGCAATGGTGGTGCAGGCCGACGGCGCCCTGGCGAAAGCGCTGGCCGGCGAACTCCGGGCTTGGGGCGTGGATGCCGAACCCGGTCCGCCCGCCAACGCCGTACAGGGTGTTCTGGGTGTCCGCCACGATGGTCATGCCGAGGAACGGCAGCAGCTTGCCGTAGAAGGCCTTGGCTGCGGCGAAGTCTCCGGCGGTGATGAACGTGTGAGCGACGCCGTTTACCTGCATTGGACCCCCTTCGAGCAGGGCGGCACTCGGCCAGAAGCGTCGGCGCAATTCAAGACAGCGTAACTTGTCGTGTCATGAACAACCCTCAGGCGCTCCGTGGCTCGGAGGCCGGTCATTGACCCTGTTGAGCTTGCGGGCACGTTTTTGCTGTGCAGCATGACGCCCAATTTGATCTGCAATTAATTCGCATTTCGACATATCATGTGATAATGACTCGCATTCGCTGAACGAGAGATCCTCAGTGACCCTGTCTTGGGGAGTTGGAATGTCGAGTCGCTTACCCGTCACGACGGCCTTGATCGGTCTGCTCGTCGCGCCATCGGCGATGGCGCAGCAGCAGCCTGCACCGAGCGCCCCGCCGCCTGATCCGACGCCGCCGGCCCAGCCCAATCCCGCCGACCCCAACGCGGCGCCGGCGACGATGCAGCCGGTCACCGTGACCGGCTCTCGGCCGACCGAGGACTTCCTGACCACCAGGAGCACCATCAACCGGATCGGTGCGGACAACGTCATGGACGTGCCGCAGACCGTGGTGATCATCAACAAGGCGCTGATGCAGTCCCAAAGCGCCACCACGCTGCAGGACGCGCTGCGCAACGTGCCCGGCGTCACCATCGGCTCGGCCGAAGGCGGCACGATCGGCAACAACATCAACCTCAACGGCTTCTCGGCGCGCACCGACATCTACCTCGATGCCATGCGCGATCGCGGCCAGTACTACCGCGACGTCTTCGCCCTCGAGCAGATCGAGGTGCTGATGGGGCCCTCGTCGATGCTGTTCGGCCGCGGCTCGACCGGCGGCGTGATCAATCAGGTGACCAAGAAGCCGTTCGCCAAGTCGGCGACCGAGCTGCAGGCCCAGGTCACGACCAACGGCCTGGTGCGCACGACGGCCGACGTCAACGTGCCGTTCGAGGAGACCAATGCGGCGCGCGTCAACGCCATGTTCCAGTACGGCAAGGCGACGTCGATCGACAACACCAACGTGCTCGATTTCGGCTTCGCGCCGTCGGTCAAGCTCGGCATCGGCAAGCCGACCGAGATCACGCTGATGGCCATCCTGCAGCATCGCAAGGACCAGGTCCCCTACGGCGTGCCGCCGATGAACGGCTTCCCGCTGAACGTGCCGCGCAACGTCAATTTCGGCCTCAGCGACGACTATACCGAGCAGGATGTGATCCAGCTGCAGAGCACGATCCAGCACACGGTCGCGCCGAACCTCATGCTCCGCAACCAGACCGCCTTCACCTGGGTGAACACCGACGTGCGTCAGACGTCGGGCGCCTTCATCGGCACGCTCGGACCCAATTTCGGCTTTGTGCAGGCGACGAACGGCCCGACCGGCACCATCTCCACCGCCGCCCCGATCAGCAATCTCTACGTCAGGACGATCAGCCGTGATCGCAACATCAACGACTACACGCTGCAGAACCAGAGCGAGCTGACGGCGAAGTTCGACACCGGCCCGATTTCCCACAATCTGCTGATGGGCGCCGACCTGGAGTACGAGGCCTACACCAACAAGACCTTCACCCGTAACGGCTCCTGCAACAACATTCCGATGGTTGCGGGCTCGGTCAGCTGTGTGCCCGCCGGCTATACGCTGGGCGTCGGGACACCGGGCAATCTGGGCGAGACACCTGGCAACTACGCTTCGTCGCAGGCCTGGGGCGCGGGCTTCTACTTCAACGACACGATGCAGGCGACGCCCTGGCTGAAGCTGGTCGGCGGCCTGCGCTGGGACGTCTACTCGGCGCAGATCGGCAACTCGATCAACTCGGCCAACACGGCGGGCAGCACGGTGGCGCCTTATTCGTTCCAGACCGACTACTTCACCAGCGTCCGCGCCGGCCCGATCTTCGAGCCGGACCGTCACCAGTCCTACTATTTCTCCTACAGCACCTCGTTCAACCCGTCGCTCGAGCAGCTCACCTCGACAACCGGGACGCAGAATCTGCCGCCGGAATCGAACGAAGCCTTCGAGCTCGGCGCCAAGTATGACTTCTTCAACGGCAACCTGCTGCTGACCGGCGCGCTGTTCCAGATCACCAAGTTCAACGCCCGCACGGCCAACGCCGACGGCACCTTCTCGCCGACCGGCAATGTGCGCGTCCAGGGCTGGCGCGCCGGCGTCGCCGGCCAGATCCTGCCAGGCTGGCAGGTGTTCGGTGGCTACACCTATCTGAACGCCCGCATCATCCAGGGCATCACCAACATCAACGGTCTCGGCAACACCACCGGAAACGTCCCGCTGAACACGCCGACCGATTCTGCCAACCTGTGGACCACCTACACCTGGAACGACACCTGGCAGATTGGCGGCGGCGCCTTCTATGTCGGCTCGCGCTATGCCAACAACCAGAACTCGGTGTCGGTGCCTGCCTACACGCGCTTCGATGCGACGGCCGCCTGGTTGCAGCCGCGCTACGAGATCAGGCTGAACGTCCAGAACATCTTCAACACGATGTACTACGATTCACTGATGGCGTCGGACGGCGGCCGCGCCGTGCCGGGCAACGGCACGACCGGCATCCTCACCCTGACCTATCGCATGTGATGGTGGTTGGGGCGTCATGCTGGTCTGCATTCCAAACGTGCTCGATTCTGCTCAGATCGTGAGCTTGCGCGAGCGCCTGGATCGCGCCAACGCGTGGGTCGATGGTCGGGTCACGGCGGGCTATCAGGGCGCGCCGGTGAAGTTCAACCAGCAGATCGACGAGCAGTCGGACGTCGCGCAGGCGTGCCAGCGCATCATCGTGTCGGCACTCGAATGCCATCCGATGTTCATCAGCGCCGTGCTGCCCAACGTCATCTATCCGCCGATGTTCAATCGCTACGGCGAGGGCATGAAGTTCGGCCCGCACGTCGACGGCAGCGTCCGCATCAGCCCGCGTGACGGGCGCAAGCTCAGGACCGACGTGTCGGCGACGCTGTTCCTGACCAACCCCGGCGACTACGACGGCGGCGAGCTGGTCATCGAGGACAATTACGGCGAGCACACCATCAAGCTGCCGGCCGGCAGCATGGTCGTCTATCCGGCGACCAGCCTGCACCAGGTGATGCCGATCACCAGGGGCGTGCGCACGGCGTGCTTCTTCTGGGCACAGAGCCTGATCCGCGACGATTCTCAGCGCCTGATCCTGTACGACATGGACAGCGCCATCCAGCGCCTCAATCAGACCAACGCCGACGAGGTCGCGCGACGGCAACTGATCGGCTGCTACCACAACCTCGTTCGGCAGTGGAGCGATACGTGACGACAAGCGAGGCCGCGGCCTTCAGCCAGCCGGCCGTCAATCGGCGGATCACCTTCGTGCGCTGGGTCCGCAAGACGCACGGCTGGTTCGGCCTGTGGGGCGCGCTGCTCGGGCTTATGACGGGCTTCAGCGGCGTGTGGCTCAATCATCGCGCCGTCATGAAGCTCGAGCTGCCCGACCAGCAGCAGCGGACCGCGCAGCTCGTCTTGCCCGATCCGAGCCCTGCCACCATCGACGCCATGGCGACCTGGCTGCAGGGCGCCTTGAAGGTGGACCGCCCGGCCAACAATATGCGGGTCGAGCGGGCGCGGCCGGTGCCGTGGGCCGAGCGCGGAGGGGAGGGGCGGCCGCAGATGCAACCCGAACGCTGGCTGCTCAATTTCGGCGGCCCCAACAAGGTGATCCAGGTCGACCACTGGGTGGGCAACAAGGCCGCCTCGGTGCGCACCACCGAAAACGGCTTCGTGGCGACGCTGACCAACCTGCACAAGGGCACGACCATGCCGGTGCCATGGATCCTGCTGATCGACACTATGGCGGGCAGCCTGATCTTCCTGGCGATCAGCGGCGTCATCCTGTGGTGGGAGACCAACCGGCGGCGCGGGCTGGGCTTGGCGATCTTCGGCGTATCGGTGCTCACTGTCGTCGCACTGGCATTGACGCCGCTGCAGCCGTAAAGCGGCGGTCATGAACGTGTTTCCGTCCTATCGGGAGCCCCTCACGCCGACCGCCAAGCGGGCCGTGGCCCTGGTGGTGATCCTGTTCCATGCCGGCGTCGGCTGGGCCCTGGTGGCGATCAGCCCGCACAAGCTCATCGTCGGCGACGTCGCGGCGATGGAGATCCGCATGGTGCAGGCCGATGCCGCGCCGCAAGCCGATCCGCAGATCGAATCGGCGCCCGAGCCGCCGCCGCCCGAGTTCCCCAAGCCGCCCGAGTTGGCGGTGCCCAAGGAGCCGGACATGCCGGTCTTCCCGCCGCCGCCAGAGCTCGCAACGGTGGTCGAGCCGCCTCCGCCCGACCTGCCGCCGCCGGTGTTCCCGATCGACACGCCGCCGCCCAAGCCGCCCGAGGAGAAGAAGGAGGCGAAGCCCACGCCGCCGCCTCCGCCGCGACCGCCGGAACGCCCCAAGGTGGCGGCGCCGCCCAAACCCGCGCAGGCCCCCCCGCCTCAGGCGCAGCCGGCGGAGGCGGCGGCACGGCCCGCCGCCTCCGCCGCCCCCAAGACGGTATCGGCCTCGCAGGTCGCCTACATCGTGCCGCCGTCGACCGCCTATCCGGCCCGCTCGCGCCGGGCCGGCGAGCAGGGCCGCGTCAAGCTGATGGTGCTGGTCGACATCGCCGGCCGGCCGGCGCAGGTCAATCTGCAGACGTCTTCTGGCTTCCCAGCGCTCGACGAGGCCGCAGTCAACGCCGTGCGCTCGGCGCAATTCCGGCCCTATAGCGAAGGCGGCGTGGCCCAGGCGGTGTGGGTCGTCGTTCCGATCGATTTTGTTTTGCGGTAGGAGAGTACGCCATGGGTGACACTTCAGCCCTCGGCTTCGGGCATTTTCTCGAGCAGGCCGACATCGTCGCCAAGGTCCTGCTCGTCGTCCTCGCGGCGATGTCGGCGATCTCGTGGTACCTGATCGTCTCCAAGGGCATCAGCCAGGTCATGCGCCAGAGGCGTAGCCAGAGGTTCCTCGCCTTCTTCTGGTCGGCGACCTCGCTCGAGGAGGTCCAGAACGAGCTCAGCGTGCACGGCGTTCACGAGCCGTTCGGCCATCTGACCGCCCATTCGCTGCATGCCCAGGCCCATCACGCCAAGTTCGGCGCGGCCAAGCTCGAGGAGACGGGCAGCGAGCAGGAGTTCCTGACGCGCACCATCAAGAAGGTGCTCGACGAGGAGACGACCTCGCTCGAGAACGGCCTCACCATGCTGGCGACGATCGGTGCCACGGCGCCCTTCGTCGGCCTGTTCGGCACGGTGTGGGGGGTCTACCACGCACTGGTGGCGATCGGCATGAGCGGCTCGGGCATGCTCGACAAGGTCGCCGGACCGGTCGGCGAGGCGCTGATCATGACCGGCATCGGCCTCGCCGTCGCCCTGCCTGCCGTCATGGGCTACAATTGGTTGACCCGCGCCAACCGCGTGCTGACCGCCAAGCTCGACGCCTTCGCCTTCGAGCTGCTGACCTTCCTGTCGATGGGCCGTGCGCTGCAGACGACCGGCCGCACCGGCCGTCCGACCGGCGTGCCGCTCGCCGCCGTCAACTACTGAGCAGGAGCGCGACAATGGCGTTCGGAAGCTTCGATCGCAAGAACTCGTCCCAGCCGATGGCCGAGATCAACATGGTGCCGTTGATCGACGTCGTGCTGGTGCTGCTGGTCATTTTCATCGTGACAGCGCCGCTGCTCACCAATGCGGTGAAGCTCGACTTGCCCAAGGCGACGTCGAACGCGGACCTTCAGAAGCCGGAGAAGGTCGAGTTCGCCATCGACCCCACCGGCTCGCTGTTCTGGAACGGCGAGCGCATCGACCGCGACGAGGCGATCAAGCGCTTCGCCGAGGCCGGCGCCAAGCGCCCGCAACCCGAGATCTATCTGCGGGCCGACCAGAACGTGCCCTACCGCCATGTCGCCGAGATGCTGGCCGACGCCTCCAAGGCCGGGCTCAGCAAGGTCGCGTTCGTCAGCGAGCCGAAGCGCTAGCGGAGCGGGCAGGGTGGCGAGCGATGCGCGGCCGACGGCGGCGGCACCGGACGATGATCCCTATCTCTGGCTCGAGGACGTAGAGGGCGCGCGGGCGCTGGCCTGGGTCGATGCCGAGACCAGGCGGACGCTCGACACGTTCGGCACCGCGCAATGGGCAGCCGATCGCGACGTCCTCGCGGCGATCCTCGATCGGCCGGACAAGATTCCGCTCGTCGCGCGGCGCGGGCCCTGGCTCTACAATTTCTGGACCGCCGCGCAAAACCCGCGCGGCCTGTGGCGGCGCTGCACGCCCGAGAGCTTCCGCCTCGATCGGCCGTCGTGGGATATCCTGATCGATCTCGACGCGCTGTCGGTCGCAGAAAAGGAAGACTGGATCTGGGGTGGCGCCACGACCCGGCCGGGGACGCACGACCGGGCGATCGTGCGCCTCTCGCGCGGCGGCAGCGATGCGGTCGTGCTGCGCGAGTTCGATCTTCCCGCCAGGACCTTCGCGAGCGATGGCTTCCGGCTGGAGGAGGCCAAGGGCCAGGTGAGCTGGGTCGATGCCGACTCGCTGCTGCTCGCCAGCGCCTGGGGCGGCGACGTGACGACTTCAGGCTATGCGCGGACCGTCCGGCTTTGGCGGCGCGGCACCGATGCCGGCGCCGCGCCGGTCATCTTCGAGGTGCCGCGCGAGAGCATGGCGAGCTCGGCCTTCGTCGATCGCACGGACGCCGAGGGCGCCGTCTTGTTCTACGACCAGATCGGCTTCTTCGACGTGAATCTCTGGTTTGGCCGGGCGCCTGACGGCGCGCGCGTTGCCCTCGATCTGCCGACCGATATCCAGGTCGATGTGCGCGACGGCTGGATGGCGCTGAAGCGCCGCACGGACTGGACGATCGCCGGCAGGTCCTATCCAGGGGACACGGTGCTCGGCGTCAGGCTCGACGCCTTTCTGGCCGGCAGCCGCGAGTTCGTCGTGCTGTTCGAGCCCGCGGCGCGGCGCGCGCTGCAGGACTTCACCTGGGTCGCGGGCCGGCTGGTGCTGTCGATCCTCGACAACCTGCAGCCGGTGTTCGAGGTGCTGACGCCGTCTCAGGGCGCGTGGACGCGCTCCACCCTCAGCGGCTTGCCGCAGGTCGGCGTCGCCAGCGTGTGGCCTTTGGACAGCGAAATCTCCGAGAGCAACGGCGACCTGCTGGCCAGCGTGCAGGATCCGATCACGCCGCCCTCCCTGATGTTGATCGCCGGGAGCCGGGGCGCCCCCATGATGCTGAAGCGGTCGCCGCCCACCTTCTCGTCGGAAGGCCTCGTGGTCACGCGTCACGAAGCCGTCTCCGCTGATGGCGAGCGCATCCCTTATGTGCAGACCGGCCCGGCCGGCGAGACCGGCGACGCGCCGGTCCATCTCACGGCCTATGGCGGCTTCGGCATCTCGAGCCTGCCTTACTACAACGCCACCATCGGCAAGCTGTGGCTCGAACGTGGCGGCACCAGCGTCGTCGCCAACATCAGAGGCGGCGGCGAGTTCGGCACGGTCTGGCACGATGCCGGCCGCTTTGCCGGCAAGCGCCTGTCGCACGACGATTTCGCCGCCGTCGCCGCCGACCTGGTGCGGCGCGGCGTGACACGCCCGGGCCGCATCGCCGCCGAGGGCGGCTCCAACGGCGGCATCCTGATCTCCAACATGCTGGTGCGCTATCCCGAGCGCTTCGGTGCCCTGTTCTGCACCATCCCGCTGATCGACATGCGGCGCTATTCCAAGCTGCTCGCCGGCGCGAGCTGGATCGCCGAGTACGGCGATCCCGACAAGCCGGAGGAGTGGGCGTGGCTGAAAACATACTCGGCCTATCACCAGGCAATACCCGGGCAGGCCTACCCGCCGATCCTGTTCGCCACCACGCGCCGCGACGACCGCGTGCACCCCGGCCACGCGCGCAAGATGACGGCCAAGCTTCGGGCGATGGGCTACGACCAGGTCTACTTCTACGAACCCGCCGCCGGCGGCCACGGCTACGGCAAGGACAACAGGGAGCGCGCCGCCTTCAGCGCGCTGGGACTCGCCTTTCTCAGGCGGAGGATTGGCTGGCGGTAGCCCGCCTTCGCTGGGGCAGCACCGTTCGTTCCAGGGGCGCCTCTTTTCGCCTCCCCAGCGAAGCTCGGAACGAGAAGAAGGCGAGCCTGGAGGGGCGCGGTCCAGGCCATCTTTGACGTGGAGAACGACGCGGCCATTCAGCTCCGCGCGCCGGCCAGGGTGACGGTCACCGCGCCGGCACCGATCAGCAGGCCGCCGCCCACCTTGTTGACGACGCCGATGGCGCGCGGATTGGAGACGAAGCCGCGGGCGCGCGAGGCGATCACGGCGTAGCCGAAGGCATTGGCGAAGGCCAGGACCAGGAACGTCGTCTCGAACACCACCATCTGGATGAGGAAGTCGCCGTGAGGATCGAGGAAGGCCGGCAGGAAGGCGACGAAGAAGGTGATGCTCTTGGGGTTGAGCGCCGTCACCAGCCAGGCATGGCCGAGCATGCGCAGCGCCGACACCGTGTCGGTGCGCGGCGCCGCGTCGAGCGTCCCGCCCGCGCGCCAGAGTTTCACGCCGAGGTAGACGAGATAGGCGGCGCCGGCCCATTTCAGGATCGTGAACAGCGTCGCCGAGGCCGCGAGCAGGGCGCCCAGCCCCAGCATCGAGAGCGTCATGGCGGTGAAGTCGCCCAGCGCCACGCCCACCGCCATCGGCAGCGCCGTGCGCCAGCCCTGACCGAGCGCGTAGGAGACGACCAGCAGCACGGTCGGCCCCGGGATGATCAGCAGAACCGCCGACGCCGCGGTGAAGGCGAGCCAGCTCTCGAACATCATGATCGCGTCCTCCACTTGTCAAGAAGACGCCGACTAAAGACACAGTCGGCGGCCGGCGTCAGCCGGCCTTTGCCCTCTTGCCGCCGTCGGTCACGATCTGCGCACCGGTCATGAACGAATGGTCGTCCGAGGTCACCGCCAGACCCAATCTTATCGCCGCCTATTTAACGCGGGTCATATGTTGTCAACGACAAATCCAGCCGGGATTCTTGACACCGGGTGAGCCGCATGGTCGGGATGGCAAAATGGCCAAGGTAAAGACTGCAAAGCCCTATCATCACGGTGAGCTGCGCGAGACGTTGATCGTGGCAGGGCGGAAGTTGATGGAAGAAAAGGGTATTCGCGGCTTCACCCTGCGCGAATGCGCGCGCCGCGCCGAGGTCTCGCATGCCGCGCCAGCACACCATTTCGCGTCGATCGACGCGCTGCTGGCCGAGATCGCCACCCGCGGCTACGGCGAGCTTGCGGCGGCCATGGCGGCCGAGGCTCGCCGCTCGAATGGGACGACAGCCGGCCGCCTGGTCAGCCAGGGCGTGGGCTACATGGCCTTTGCCGCGGCTAACCCCGTGCTCTTCCAACTGATGTTCAGTCTCGAGGCCAACCAGTTCGAGACGCCGGCGCTGGCGGCCGCCGCCAAGGCCGCTTACCACCTCCATCGCGAGGCGGTCGAGGCGGTCATTCCCGACGCATCGGGCGACGTGAAGGAGCGCATGGTCGATTTCGCCTGGGCGTCGGTGCACGGCTTCATCACGCTCGTCCTCGAGGGCCAGATCGGCGAGAAGGATTCGCCGCGCGCGCTCAAGGCGCGCGGCCTCGCCGTGCTGTCGGTGATGGTCGAGACGGTCGTCCGCGCCGGCGGCGGTTAATCTGATGCGCCGGCCTTCGACTGAGGGTCTAGCGTCAACAGCATCTTTTCGGTGGAAGCCGTTGCGTCCAGGTGACGCCATCCGAGGACGATCTCATGGCAGAGAAATCAGCAGGCGAGCGGACAGCACACGAACTCAAGACCCTGGCGATCGACATCGGTGGCACGGGGCTGAAAGCCTCGGTCCTCGACGCATCGGGGAAGATGCTGGAAAAGCGTGCTCGGGTGGCGACGCCCAATCCCTGTACGCCGGACATAATGGTGGAGGCGCTGACCGGGCTGGCGGCCTCTCTCGAAGCCTATGACCGGATTTCGATCGGCTTCCCCGGCGTTGTGCGGGACGGCCGGGTCATCACCGCCCCCCATTTCAAAGGCAAGGCCTGGCGGGACTTTCCGCTGGCGGCAACTCTGGGACGCCGTTTCGGCAAGCCGGCCCGCTTGCTCAACGATGCCGAGGTGCAAGGGCTCGGGATCGTCGAGGGACGAGGGCTCGAGGTCGTGCTGACCCTCGGCACGGGCGTTGGAAGCGCGGTGTTCAGCAACGGCGCGCTCACCCCTCATCTCGAGCTGGCGCACCATCCGATTCACAAGGGCGAAACCTACAACGACTATGTCGGCAATGCTGCACGCCGCGCACTTGGCCGCAAGAGATGGAGCAAGCGAGTCCTCAAGACCATCGAGACCGTCTACGCGCTGCTGCACTACGATGCTCTGTTTCTCGGCGGCGGGAATTCCGCCAATCTCAATGTTGCCCTGCCGGACAATGTCCGCATCGCCTCCAACGATGCCGGCATCACGGGCGGCATCCGTCTGTGGGATGAAGTCGTCTGGAGCGGCATCCTCGGCAGCCATGCCGTGCCGCCTGATCAGGTTCCCCTTTAGTTAGTTTCTGTCTCGAAACGCGGAGAGTCACACAGAATTGGGGCTAAATCGAAGTTTCCTGCGATGATTTTGATTGATCCGTATGTGTGCGATATGGCACACATATAGAATGAAGAACGAGACCCCCTCCGATGTCGAACGCTGGCTGGCGGATCAAACGACGACTGCCTTGCCGGCACTGCTTGGCTCGTTGAGCCTGCGGCGCAGTCCATGCATCCGGGAGAACTGTCCGGCGTGCCGATCCGGAGAGCAGCATCCCAGCTACGTGCTGTATGGCCGCCTCAAAGGTCGGCGCGTTTCGGTGTACGTGCCGGAGGATCTGGTGCCGCAAGTGCAACGCTGCCTGGACAAGGGCCGTGCTGTTCAAGAGCTGCTGTACGAGGCGGCGCCGCGCTACATCAAGGCCTTGAAGCGCGAGCGAGCAAAGGCGGCCAGGCCGTAGTCCGAGTCCGACGTGTCACGGGCCACCCTCTCTCAGCTGAGCTTTGCCGATTGGGAGCTGATGCGGCAGGGGTGGTGCTGGAGCCGCTGCTCCAGACGATCTCCGACTTCCTGGACGACCACGAGGAACTGGTCGGCAAGATACGTGGCGATCTGCGACGGGGATTGAAGAAGCCGGACACGGGACGCAGCGGGCTGATGGCGCACGAGGTGCTGCGCTCGCTGGTTCTGATGCGGGTCAAGAACTGGGATTACCGCGAACTGCGCGAACGGATCGCCGACGGCTACACGCTGCGCCTGTTCACGGGGTTCGGCTGCCGGCCGGTGCCCAAGCACAACGCCTTTCATCGCGCCTTCGTGCGCCTGACGCCAGCGACGCTACGAGTGGTCAATGATCTGGTTGTGCGGGCGGCGGTCGATCTCGGATTGGAAGACGGCACGAAGCTGCGTGTCGACACGACGGTGGTGCAGACCGACATCCATTATCCGACCGATGCCACGTTGCTGTGGGATGCCGTACGCGTGCTGTCGCGCTTGCAGAAGCGTCTCGGGAAGCTGCTGGGACGGCGCTTCGAGGGCTTCCGGAACCGCACGCGCGCAGCGCGCCGGCGCATGCAAGCTCTCCAGAGAATGAGCGCCACGCAGCGGCTCGGGCAGCAGACCATCGAGTACCGCGAGCTCATCGGCATCGCCGAGCAAGTCGTGGCTTGCGCCCGATCGGTGCCCAAGAAGTTGCGCATGCGTGGCGAAGCCTCATTCCGGGATCTGGCGATCACAGGGCTACTCGATGAGATCAGCCACTACTGTGGGCTGGCAGATCGCGTAATCGATCAGGCACGCCGCCGCGTGCTCGACGGCGAGCAGGTCCCCAATGCCGAGAAACTGTACTCGATCTTCGAGGCGCACACCGACCTGATCAAACGCGGCAAGGTGCGCACACCCGTGGAGTTCGGCCACAAGGTTCTTCTCGCCGAAAGTGCTCGAGGCCTGATTACCCAGTACAAGGTGCTCAGCGGCAATCCATCGGACGCGCAGTATGTCGGCCTGTCATTGGAGCGCCACAAGAAGGTCTTCGGCGGTGTTCCCGAGCTGTACAGTGCCGATCGCGGCTTCTTCAGCGAGCGGAACCTGACGCTGTGCCAGCACAGCGGCGTCAACGTGGTCTGCATTCCTCAATCCGGTGGCAAGAGAGCCCCGGCGCGCGAAGCCTATGAGAAGGCGCCGGCCTTCAAGCAGGGGCAGCGCTTCAGGGCTGGAATCGAGGGCCGCATCTCCGTGCTGTTCCGTGGCCGCGGCATGAAGCGCTGTCTCGCCGGCGGCCGCGAACGCTTCGAGCTGTTGGTCGGTGCCGCCGTGCTCGCCAACAATCTGATGAACATCGCCGCTTGGCTCGAAAGGCGAATAGCACGCGGCCACCGCCGCGCAGCTTGACAAAGCCTGCTCCACAATCGCGGGAGAGACGATCCCCGTGACGCACCCGCATGCTCCAATCGTCGAAAATTGTCCCATCGCTGCCCGATCGAGCGCCAAGATTGACAGTTCGTCGCCCGCAAACGCGGGCGAAATCCACCACACAGCCCACAAAACGTGCGTTTCGAGACAGAAACTAGTTAGTCGGCCGCAATTCCGTCCGAGCGCAGCGCCTGTCCTGAGAGAAGCCGAAGGAAAGGAACTCATCGCCGCTGGCATGGGAGTGCTTCGCAACTGCTGGCGATGAGATCCTTCGCTGCGCTCAGGATGACAGGAAATGCGCCGCTCCGGTTCCCCATGAACCGATCCCGCTCTAGAGCGGGATGCGGTAGAGGAACGCCTCGACGTCGCCGTAGGCAGCGTCCTTGTGAAAGCGCTTCACGAGCACCCCGCCGTTGTTGGTGATGACCTTCTGCGATGACAGATTGTCGATGTCGGTCGTCAGCTCGACATACTCCAGGCCTTCGCGACGCGCTTCCGGCAGCAGCAGCGCGAGCGCCTGCGTGGCGTAGCCGCGTTCGCGCTTCCACGGCACCACGGCATAGCCGATATGGCCCAGGCAATGCGGCGGCAGGGCCGTCGTGCCGGGCTGCCAGCGAAAGCCGATCGAGCCGCAGAACTCGCCGTCCCACATCCAGCGCCGATAGCCGGGGAGGCGGGGCACCTTGCTGCCGTCAGGCAGCGTGATCGGCGCGCCCTTGGCCTCGCGGTCGTCGAGCGAGGCGACGAACCGGGCGGCGTCCTGCTCGCTCGCCGCCAGTTCCTCGCGCGCCGCGATCTCGAGCCGGACATTGTCGGGCGACCAGCCGCGGCGCAGCGCGTCGGTGTAACCGTCGAGGTGGATCAGGGCGGGCTTGACCAGTTCCAAGAGCATGTCCTCGCGCGGCCGGCTGCTATAGCATGACGCCCCATGAGTGCCAGCCCTGTCCTCGTCCTCGATCTCGACGGCGTTGTCTCGCTCGCCTATCCGGGCTCGGACGCGCCCTGGTATGCGACGTTGAAGACCGACCTCGGCCTCGACTACGAGGACATCGAGCGCGATTTCTTCCGGACAGCCGAATTCCTCGAAGTGCTGCGCGGGCGGCTCGATCTCTACGTCGCCCTCCACGCCTATTTCGAGCCGCGCGGCCTCGCGCACCGGATGGAGGAGTTCGTCGGCTACTGGTTCGCCAAGGACGCCGTGCTGGATCGCTCTGTGCTCGAGCAGGCCGACGCGTGGCGCAGGCGCACCGGTGGCCGCTGCTTTGCCGGCACCAACCAGGAGCATCATAGGGTGGCCTGGCTGAAGGAGCATGCGAGAATCGCCGACCACTTCGACGACATCATCTATTCGGCCTCGCTCGGGGTCTGCAAGCCCGAGCGGGTGTTCTTCACCAACGCCCAGGCGCGCATGGGCGTCACGGTCGCGCAATCGATCCTGTTCGTCGACGATTCGGCGGCCAACGTCGACGGCGCGCGGATGGCCGGTTGGCGGGCGATGCTCTATCGCGGACCGGAGACCCTCGAACGCGCCCTCCAGAGCTGGGGGTAGGACCCAACGACACGAGAAATGCGCCGAGTCCGCTCGCCGCTCCTGGTCCTGCTGCTCGCCGACATGCGGGGCCGCGGGCGGGCGAGCGGGGGGGGTGAACCGTCGGCCTGCGGCGTCGCCGATCCTGATCTGGCGCAGGAGCTGTGTCGGGCCGCCTACCGGCAGGCGCAAACTGTGCTAAAAGCCCGGCCATGCTGATGTTCGACATACCGTTTGGCACGACCGACTGGAGCGACGTGGAGCGCACGGAGCATCCGGGCGAGACCGGCAAGGCCTATTGGCGGACCCGGAACTTCAACAACATCCGTGTGCGCATGGTCGAGTACACGCCGGGCTATCTGGCCGACCATTGGTGCCAGAAGGGCCATGTCCTCCTGGTGCTGGACGGCGAGTTGCATACCGAGCTGGCCGACGGCCGGACAGTCGTGCTGAAGCCCGGCCAGAGCTACCAGGTGGCGGACGGCGACCTGGCCCATCGTTCGCGCACCGAGGGCGGCGCCAAACTCTTCATCGTGGACTGACATGGCAGACAGGATCGGATTCATCGGCGTCGGCACCATGGGTGAGCCGATGTGCCGCAACTTGGCGCGCAAGAGCGGCCTCGAGGTGCTGGCGGCCGACCGCGACGATGCACCGCTGAAGCGGCTCGCCGCCGACGGCGTGAAGAGCGCGTCGATCGACGAGATCGCCGAGAGCTGCCGGACCATCCTGCTGTCGCTGCCCGGCGGCAAGCAGGTCGAGGAAGTCTGCCTGGGCGAGGGTGGCCTGGTGAGCAAGGCCAAGCTCGGCTGGACGGTGATCGATCTCAGCACGGCGCCGGTCAGCCTGGCGCGCCGGCTCTATGCCGAGTTCGAGGGAAGGGCGACCGCTTTCGCCGACGCACCGGTGGCGCGCACGCGCCAGGCCGCGATCGACGGCACGCTGTCCATCATGGTCGGCGGCACGCCGTCGTGCTTCGAGCGCATCGAGCCGCTGCTGCGCCACATGGCGAGCGAGGTCACCTACTGCGGCGAGGCGGGCAGCGGCCAGGCGGTCAAGATTCTGAACAACATGATCCTGTTCCAGACCGGCGTGGCGCTCGCCGAGGCGCTGTCGATCGCGCGCGCCCATGGCGTCGACGGCAAGGTGCTGTTCGAGACCCTCACCAAGGGCTCGGCCGATTCCTTTGCGCTGCGCAATCACGGCATGAAGGCGATGCTGCCCGGCGTGTTCCCCGAGCGCGCCTTCTCGACCGAGTACGCGCTCAAGGACCTGGCCTACGCCATCGAGATGGCCGAGGAGTGTGGCGTGCCAGCGCTCGGCGCCGACGTCGCGCGCGAGCTGATGGAACGCGCCGCCGAGCTCGGCCACGGCAAGGAATACTGGCCGGTGCTGGTGCGCGCCATCGAGGACGGCACGAACAAGAGCTGAACGCGCGCATTCTCTCATCGGACCGCGGACGAGACGCCCGCGGTCCGATGAGAGCATGATCGTGAAATCACAGGCACAGAGAGGTCGATCAATGGCGCGTATCGCTGTGGGAGGATTCCAGCACGAGACCAACACCTTCGCGCCGCAGCAGGCGACATGGGAGGAGTTCCTGCGCGCCGACGCCTGGCCGCCGCTGCTGCGCGGGCCGGAGATGGTCCCAGCCGTCGAAGGCTTCAACATTCCGATCGCCGGCGCGGTGAAGCGTCTCGCCGAGCTCGGCCACGAGATCGTGCCGCTCGCCTGGGCCTCCGCACCGCCCGCCTCCTACGTGACGGCCGACGCCTATGAGCGGATGTGGGCGCTGTTCGACGAGGATCTGAAGAAGCTCGGGCCTTTCGATGCGATCTATCTCGACCTGCACGGCGCCATGGTCGCGGAGAACACCCAGGACGGCGAAGGCGAGCTGCTGCGCCGCTTCCGCGGCGTGGTGGGCGACACGCTGCCGATCGTGGCGAGCCTCGACTATCACGCCAATCTCACGCCTGAGATGGCCAGGCTCGCCACGGCGCTGGTCGGCTACCGCACCTATCCGCATATCGACATGGCGGTGACCGGCAAGCGCGCGGTCGAGCTGCTCGATCGCCTGCTGGCCGAGCAGCGGCCGGTCTATCGCGCCTATCGCCAGCTCGATTTCCTGATCCCGCTGGTCTGGCAGTGCACCTTCATCGAGCCGGCCAAGAGCATCTTCGATCTGGTGGGCGAGCTCGAAGCCGGTGAGAAGAGCCACAACCAGGGCATCGTCAGCGTTACCCACACACCAGGCTTTCCGCCGGCCGACATCGCCCAATGCGGACCCGCGCTTGTGGTCTACGGCCACGACAAGGAGGCAGTCGAGGCGGCCGCCGACAAGCTCGTCCAGGCAGTGCGCGCCCAGGAGAAGGCGTTCGATGGCGAGCTGCTCGACCCCGACGCAGCGGCGCTGCGCGCCATCGCGCTGTCCGCCAAGGCCAAAAAACCGATCGTTCTCGCCGACGTGCAGGACAATCCGGGCGCCGGCGGCACGTCGGACACGGTCGGCCTGCTGGCCGCGCTGATGCGCAACAAGGCCAAGGGCGCGGTGATCGGCATGATCGTCGACGAAGGCGCAGCGCACGAAGCAGTGGCCACGGGCGAGGGCAACATCATGCGCCGCGGCATCGGCGCGGTCGTGGGCTATGCCGGCGAGAAGCCGGTCGAGGCCGAGTGGCGCGTGGTCAAGATTGGCGACGGCAAGTTCACCGGCACCGGCCCGTTCTACGGTGGCGCCAAGTTCCAGATCGGCCCCATGGCGCTGGTCACCGACGAGGCGAGCGGCGTCTCCGCTGTTCTCGCCAGCAAGCGAATCCAGGCCGCCGACCAGGAGATGTTCCGCCATGTCGGTGTCGAGCCGTCCGACGTGCCGATCCTCGGCCTGAAGTCGACGGTTCATTTCCGCGCCGACTTCCAGCCGATCGCCGAGACGATCCTGGTCGTGCAATCGCCCGGCGCTCACATCACAGACCCGGTCGAAATGCCCTACAAGCACCTGCGCAAGGGCGTCAGGCTGAAGCCGATGGGACCGGTGTGGAACGGCGCTGAATGATCTTCTTCCGGACCGCGCGTGCCTGCCCTTCGGCTGGCTCAGGCCAGGCGCGCTCGGTCCGAAAGACCGCGAGATCCCATTCGATTCGTCACTTCAACACCGCGCTGGCTCGGGCCGCGGCGATCAACGCGGCGGCATCACCTTCGAGCAGGAAGCCTTCTGCGACAGCCCGCGCCGATGCCCGTGTCACTGCCGCGACATAGCCGTCGTGCGAGCCGTAGCGTTCCTCGAGCGACGGTCGGGGATCGTTTCGGGAGCGACGTTCCTCGGCCGTGCGTGCAAACGGGATCATACCGCCGACATAGTTGCAGATCTGCCCCTTGTGAAAACCGGCGGCCGTGATGTTCCAGCCGAGATAGGTGCCGAGCGGCGCATCGAGGAGCACGACAGGCACGCCGCCCAGCTCGTTGCCGTCGGAATTCACCTTGGGCGCCAGCATCGGCAGGATCCGCCGAATCGGCGGCGGCGCGTTGGCCGCGACGCCCGAGCCATCGACCGCGTTGAACTGCGGCCCCCAGTCATAATCGTAGACCGGCATGATGAAGTCCGGCTCGGGCACGGTGGGCCGCAGCCCCGGCAGCGAGGGCATGCCGATCGCGTCCTTGCTCGCAGCGGCCAGCGTCCCCGATGCCTCTTCGGGTCGGGGCGTCAGCGTCGGGAAGCGGCTGGGCGGCGGCGCCACGCCCTTCACGACCCAGTTGCGGAAATGGGTGCGCAGCGCGTTCACAGTCTGAAGATGGGGCATCGGGTTGGCCGGCAGAACGCCGACGCCAAAATTGTTGCCCGGACACACCGGTCCCTCAGCGGGCAAGCCAACGCCGGGGAGGCTGGTGTCGAACCCGCCCACGCCACCGCCGTGCGTGGAGCTCGCGATGTAGTAGCGGCGCACGAGATCCGGCAACGGAAGGTCGGCCTTGCCGTCCGTCCCGACCCATTCCGGCGTGAGCTTCAGCGCCCAAACTTCGGCTGAGCCGAAATGCTCGATGATCTTCGGGCATGTGACCGTTGCGAGGCAGCGGTCGAGAATGCCGGCGGCTGGCAATCCACGAACGGAGTCGGGATGGGGCAGCCACCATTGCGGCCCTTCGCTGCCGGCCTGGTAGAGCTCGAGCACGCCGTCGGGCTGTGCCCAACGGAAGTTCAGCGCAATGCGCCGGCCGGCGATGATCGGCCACATTCCATCATGCACCTTGACGCCGCTTTCGTCGCGGTTGAAGCCGAGATGCAGCCAGCCGCGCAGGAAGTTGCCCGACTGCGAGACGCCGCGGGCGATGCTGTGGGTCACCGCGCGCGCCACCGGATTGGCCGTGCCGGTGTCGTCCGCCAGCGCCGTCTTGAAGAAGCTGCCGACGTCGCGCCAGGCGGCGAAGCCGATGCCCAGGACCCAGGGATCGGCTGCCGTGAACACCACCTGATACAGCCGCGCCGGATCGAAGCCATCCTTCAGGCAGATCTGGGTCGGATCGGGCGTTCCGGGAAACGGAGCTTTGTCATCGCAGCGCGCCCAGGCCCAGTCCGACGGCGCAATGGCGATCTCCTCGACGGCCACCCCCTGCATGGTCTCGCCGCCGCGCGACACCAGCCGCGATCGCGTCGTGTCGAGGCTCACGGGCTTGTAGGGCACGGGGTTGGTCTGCACGAGAAGCGGCTGCGAGCCCTTGCCGGAACGGTTCACGATCCGGCCAAGGACCTCGCCGGTGATGGGCGCGCCACCCGGTCCGCGGGCGACAGGCACCTGCAGGAATTGCAAACCCGCCGCCGTTGCCGTCGGCCGCACCGTCGTGGCGCCGCTGTTGTCGCCCTGCCAGGCACTGGCGAGCAGGATGTCGCCGGCACTGCGCTCGGCCACGGCAAACGGGTAGACACGCCCTCGATTGGGCACGTCGTGCCACATCAGCCCGCTGGCGCGCTTCATGTCGACAGGTTTGATGATCACGAAGGAAGCGACGTAGCGCACCTTGCCGTCGCCATCCTTTGCCAGCTCGATGTCCTGGATGATGGCGTTCTGCGGCAGCGATGGATCGAGCTCGCCGAAGGCCCGTCCGGCGATTTGCTCGAACGCGATGTCGTTCGACGAGCCGCCCGCGGCAGCGGGCAGCGGCACGGTCTCGTCGATCACGATGCGCGTCACCCGCGCTTGAGCAACGGCGCACGTCGCCAGCACGACCATGCCGGCGACCAAGGACGACAGATATCTCAAGGCGGTCTCCCCCGTTTCGTTGCCCGCGATCCTATCGCGCGGCGGCGGGATCAACCATGAGCAGTCGTGGAACGAAAAGCAGGTCGGAGAGCCCACACCATCGGCACTGTGGTGAGGGCGATGCAGGCTACCGCGCCGAGCGCGATCGGCAGGCCGACGGCGTCGCCCAGCAGGCCCGACAGCAGGGGGCCCGTCGCCCCGGCCACCGAGCCGCCAGTGTAGAAGAGCGCAAACGCGTGGGTCCGCCGCTCGGGACTGACGAACTCTGGAATGGTGCCGTAGAGCACGGAAGACGTCCCGTTCAGCATCAGCCCGACGGCCGGCAGCAGCACCAGCGTCAACGACAGCGACATCGGCAGCAGCGCCAGGATCAGGGCCGTCGTTGCCACCTCGGTCAGGATCACCGAGACAACGACGCCCAGCCGCTCGCCGACCCAGCCCATCACCAGCTTGCCCGCCGCGCCGCCGGCGAACAGCAGCGACAGGCCGAGGCCGATCGTCGGCAGGTCGGCGCCTTTATCGCGTAGCAGGAAGGGCAGGAAGATCATGAAGCCGGTCCGTACCAGGTCGTCGGCGATGTGGATGCTGAACAGCAGCCAATAGGCCCACGGCCGATCCTGGCCCGCCATCGCCTTCGATTTTCCGGCCCCTGCCTTGTCGTGCAAGGGAACCGGCTTCAGCGAGCCCACGATGATCCCGGCGCCTAGCACGGCGAGCGCCGCGATGACGATAAGCGCCTGCTGCCAGCCCAGCGCCGCGGCGATGACGGCGAACAGCGCCGGCAGCAGCACCTTGCCGACGTCACCGGTGAAATTGTAGGTGCCCAGCGCGGTGCGCGAGCGCAGGCCGGGGAATGCCGCTGATACCAGGCTCGAGCCGATCGGATGCTGCGTGCTGCCGCCCAGGCCAGCGAGCAGCAGGCCGGCGATCACGCCGTAGAGCGACCCGCTGAAGCCCGCCAGGCCATAACCGACCGCAATCAAGGCCGTTCCGACCGCCAGCACGCGGACCGGCCCAAGGCGCACGGCCAGCATGCCGGACGGGATCTGTCCACTTGCCATGGCGCCCGAATAGACGGTCTTCAGCGCACCGATGGCAGCGTAGCTCAGGCCGAACTGTGCCTGCAGCAGTGGGTACAGAACGTTCAGAAGGTCGGTGAAGCCGTCGTGCAGCGCGTGCGCGCCGCCGCAGACGGTGAGCGTCCGGCGGGCCGAGTAGGAGGGGGAGACGGCGATTGTCATCTCCCTGTCACAATACTACCTGCCCGGGATTCGATTGAACCAGAAAGCGACCTGCTGCTGGAAATCGCTCTCGGCAGAGGCGGTGTCGGTGATCAGCGTGGGCTTGCCGTTGCGCGGATAGCGCACGCTCTCCAGCCGCGCGAACCGCGTATCGCTGTGATGCAGGATCAGCACGTCGCCCTGGCGGCGATGGAACACGAACTCGTGGATCTTGCGGATGTTGATCAGGCTCACGACATAGCGGCCGTCGGAGCCGTCCTCGGCGAGCTGACGCACCGGGATATCGCGGCCCTCGTTGGTGATGTTCATGAAGGCGAGCGCTTCGGGCGCCATCATGTTGT
The DNA here is from genome assembly GCA_046349295.1 of Reyranellaceae bacterium. Lineage (GTDB taxonomy): Bacteria > Pseudomonadota > Alphaproteobacteria > Reyranellales > Reyranellaceae > Reyranella. Next base: position 336,255 of record JAXMCP010000009.1, on the reverse strand, counting down.
CCCGGCCGTCGGTCTGGATCAGGCGCACCAGCCGGTCACCGCGCGGTGACACTGCCGCCTGCTTCTTGCCGAACAGGCCGCCCGAGCAGGCGCCGGTCGCAAGCGGGACGGCCAGGATCGAGAGGACGGAGAGCAGGGTGCGCCGTGACGGCACGGATGAGCTCAAGCCTTGACCTCCGACATATCGATCACGATCGGTGCGATTTCCTCCAGCACCTCGCCGCGCAGGGCGCGGAAGAAGCAGTTGTGGCGACCGGTGTGACACGCGACGCCGGTCTGGTCGACCACGGCGAGCAGCGTGTCGCCGTCGCAGTCGACGCGCAGATCGACCAGGGTCTGGATGTGGCCCGAGGTATCGCCCTTGCGCCACGGCGCCTTGCGCGAGCGCGACCAGTAGCACACGCGACCCGTGCGCAGCGTCTCGACGACGGCGTCGCGGTCCATCCAAGCCATCATCAGCACCTCGCCCGAATCGTGCTGCTGGGCGATCGCGGGGACGAGGCCCTGGGCATCGAATTTCACCGACGCCAGGAAAGTGTCGATCGCTGTGGATGAAGGGGCGGCGGGGGCAATGGGCATGGCTTGGCCTCGCTGGGGAACGGGGCGTATAGTCGCCGCACTTCTGCTTGGCAAATCGGTAAGCCTGTGAAGAAGACGGCCAAGGCCACCGAGCCCACCCACGATCACGAGCACTGCGTCGAGGATGCACTCGCAGCAGCCGAGAAATTGTGCGCCGACAAGGATCTGCGCTTCACGCCGCTGCGCCGGCGCGTGCTCGAGCTCGTCTGGTCGAGCCACAAGCCGGTCGGCGCCTATGCGCTGCTCGACCGGCTGCGCAACGAGGAGCTGGGATCGGCTCCGCCGACCGTCTACCGGGCGCTCGACTTCCTGATCGAGCACGGGCTGATCCACCGCATCGAGCGCATGAACGCCTTCATCGGCTGCAGCCATCCCGGCGAGTCGCATCGTGGCTTCTTCCTGATCTGCGGCGACTGCGGCAATGCCGAGGAGCTGCACAGCAGTGGCCTCGCCGAGACGATCGCCGCCAGCGCCAACCGCCTCGGCTTCGCCGCCCGCGACATGACCTTGGAAGTCACGGGCACCTGTGTCGACTGCCGCAAGGCGTAGCGGTGGCCTTCGCGCTTGCTCTCCCGTAGTTGGCTCCGGAGTGGATTCATCTCATGCTCCTCTCCCTCTAGCGGAGGAGAGGAGCATGAATTCGAGATGCGTCCGCTCCGTAGCCGATTGCGGCGAAAGAGAATGAAGGGCGCAGCCTCATGCAAATGGATTTTCGCGATGACAGTCTACAAGATCGTTGCCGCTGATCCGTGGCGCGCGGCGGAAGGCGACGGAATATTCACGGGCGCCGGGATAGACCTGAGCGACGGCTTCATCCATCTCTCCACAGGGCGGCAGGCCAGACGAACGGCCCAGCTGCATTTTGAAGGACGGGGCGACCTCGTCCTTGTGGCGGTCGACGAAGCCAGCCTCGGCGAAGCGCTGAAATACGAACCTTCGCGCGGTGGCGATCTGTTTCCGCATCTCCATGGACCTCTGCCGATGGCAGCGGTTCAGTCGGTGCGGCCGCTGCCTCTCGCGGCAGATGGCAGCCATATCTTTCCAGAGGACGTGGACTGAGACGTCGTCTGCCTGATCCGGTACCCACGCCTGCCAGCCAGTTTCGCCGGCGCAGGAAAAGGAGCACGACCACACAGACGGTGATGCTGAAGCCGAAGTGGTGGGCGACGCCGGGCTCGCGCACGTCCTCGCGACCCGTGCCCAGGGTTTGCGTCGCGATGTGTGCGCCCACGGCAAGGAAGCCCACGAGCACAACGGCGGTCAGCAATGTCAGGCTGCGCGCTTCGCGCTCGCGAAGCAGAGCGGCAGGAGTGCCGCTTGCCGCTTGGTCCATGATCGGTGTCCCCAAGCCGGGGGACACGATAGCTCATCCAGACCGCGCCGGCCCTCAGGCGTTGTGCGCGCGGTTGAGCCGGTCGAAGCCTTCGGCAAGATCGGTCTTCAGGTCCTCGACGTCCTCGAGCCCGATATGCACGCGCACCAGGTGCTTTTCCTTGGGCCATGGCACGGCGCTGCGATAATTGTCGGGATGGGCCGGGATCATCAGGCTCTCGTAGCCGCCCCAGCTCGCGCCCATGCCGAAGATGTCCATGCCGTCGAGCATTGCCGCCAGCGCGTTGCGGCTGTAGCCGTCGCGCAGGGTGAAGGAGAACAGGCCGGACGAGCCCTTGAACATGCGCTTCCAGTTGTCGTGGCCCGGGCAGTCGGGCAGCGCGGGATGCAGCACCTTGTCGACCTCGGGCCGCGCCTTCAGCCAATGGGCGATCTCGATGCCGCTCTTCTCGTGATGACGCAGCCGGACGCCCATGGTGCGCAGCCCGCGCAGGGCCAGGTAGCAGTCGTCGGGCGCGGCGTGGAAGCCGAAATTCTGGCAGGCCGTCTTGGCGATCTCGAACATCTGCCGAGTGGCGCAGGAGATGATGCCCATCATCGCGTCGGAGTGGCCGACGATGTACTTGGTGCCGGCGTGGATCGAGAGATCGCAGCCATGGTCGAACGGCTTGAAGTAGAGCGGCGTCGCCCAGGTGTTGTCGATCAGCACCGCCGCGCCGTGCTTCTTGGCGACGCCGGCTATGGCGTCGACGTCCTGCACCTCGAAGGTCTGCGAACCGGGCGCCTCGAGATAGACGACCTTGGTGTTGGGCCGCATCAGGCGCTCGATGCCGGCGCCGATCATGGGATCGAAGAACGTCGTCTCGACGCCGAAATTCTTGAGCGTCGTGTTCGAGAAGCGACGCGCCGGCCCGTAGGCGTTGTCGGTGAGCAGCATGTGATCGCCGGCCTTGAGGAACCCGACGATCGCGCCGGTCACGGCGCCGAGACCCGACTGCACGGCGATCGAACGATGGGCGCCTTCAATGGCGGCGACCGCGTCCTCGAGCGCCTTCTGGGTCGGCGTGCCGTTGCGGCCGTAGCCGAAGCCTTCGAAGGGCACGCGATTCTCGAACTTCTCCATGGTCGGAGAAAGGATTGTCGAGGCGTGATAGACGGGTGGATTGACGATGCCGAAATTGTTGGCGGGATCACGGCCCGCGACGGCAAGGACGGTGTCAGGGCGAGTGTAGGTCTTCTTGGAAGTCATGAAGACCACTATGGCACAGCGTTCAGACCGGCGGCCAGCGGTAGAGGTCCGGCCACATGACGCGCGGGTCGCGCAATTCGACGCGTTCGCTGCCCGTGGAATGAAAGCCCGCCTTGCGATAGGTGTCGAGAGCGCGCGGATGATCGACGGTGTTGGTGTTGAGGCGAAGCCGCGTCGCGCCGCACGCGAAGGCACGTTCGATCGCACGATCGAGCAGCCAGGGCCCGATGCGCTGGCCAATGTAATCTAGGGTCAGGCCGAAGAAAACTAGTTCGTCGTCACCCAATTCGAAGAAGCCGACGAGTGCCGGGCCGTGGTGCGCCACGTGCAGCTCATGTCCGGGCTTCAGCAGCAACGCCTGCAGCGCTTCGTCGGTCCACAGCCGACGTTCATACCACAGCCACGGCCGGCCGACCCTGTCGTAAAGCTCGCGATACGTCGCGACCTTCGGCGCCGCGACGTGCTCGATCCGGATCGCGAGCTCCGGCGGCTGACCGCGTCGCGCCCACGCCGCCGGCTCCATCTCGAGATGGGTGATGGTGATGGGCAGCCAGCCGTCGGCCCGCGGCGCCGGCTGGTGTCGGAAGAGTTCAGGATCCGGTGACAATGGGTGTGTCGGCCTGGCCGCCCCATTCGGCCCAAGAGCCGTCGTAGATTGCCGCTTCCGGTGCGCCGGTCAGGTAGAGCCCGAGGGCCACGACGCAGGCGCTGACCCCGGAGCCGCAGCTCGCGGTGACCTTCTTGGTCGGGTCGATGCCCGACGCGGCGATGCGGGCGGCGAGCTTGTCGGCCGGCAGCATGGTGCCGCTCGCCGGATCGATCAGCTCGTTGTAGGGCAGGTTGAAAGCACCGGGCATGTGGCCCGAGCGCAGGCCGGGCCGCGGCTCGGGCGCCTCGCCGCGAAAGCGATTCGCCGCCCGCGCATCGATGATCTGCTCGCGCTTGCTGTCGATCAAGCCGCGCACGTCGTCGATCGAGCGCACCAGCGTATTGTCCAGCCGCGCGGTGAAGTGCCGATCGCGCGGCGGCGTCGGATCGTCGGTGACGGGATGACCTTCGGCCATCCATTTGGTCATGCCGCCATCGAGCACCGACACGTCCTTGTGGCCCATGGCGCGGAACATCCACCAGACGCGCGTGGCTCCCATCATCGGTGTCGTGTCGTAGACGACGATCTTGCTGCCGTCGCCCAAGCCAAGCTTGCGGACACGGGCGGAGAATTTCTCCGGCGAGGGCAGCATGTGCGGCAGCGTGCTCGCGGTATCGGCGATTTCGTCGATGTCGAAGAAGACGGCGCCGGGAATATGCTGATTGGCGTACTCGGCCTTGGGATTGCGCTTCTGCGCCGGCAGGTAGAACGAACCATCGACCACGCGCACGTCGGGCGCATCGAGGCGGGCGGCGAGCCATGCCGTGCTGACGAGAGCGTCGGGTCTTGCGTAATCCATTCTTCGTTCCTCTTGCTTCTTGTCGTTCTGAACGCAGCGCTTGTCCTGAGCGAAGCCGAAGGAAAGGACCTCGTCACCCCAGGCCATTCGAGTGCTATGGAACCTCTGGCGGTGATATCCTTCGCTGCGCTCTGGATGACAAAATGGTCAGGTCAGGGCGATGATGAAGCGGCGGTTCATCTTGCCCTTGTTCTCGATCTTGACGCACTCGATCGGGCCGATCTCGCCGGTGCGCGCCACATGCGTGCCGCCGCAGGCCTGCAGATCGATGCCTTCGATCGACAGCAGCCGGACGCGGCCGGCGCCCATCGGCGGGCGGACGCTCATGGTCTTCACCAGCTCGGGCCGCGCGTTCAGCTCCTCGTCGGTGATCCATTGCGGCGTCACCGGGCGATCGAGCGCGATCAGCTTGTTGACTTCCGTCGTCACCCATTCCTTGGCCGGCACCTCGCCCTCGAGGTTGAAGTCCAGGCGGCTCTTGTCGGCTCCGACCTGGCCGCCGGTGACGTTGCCGCGGATCACCGCCGACATGACGTGCAAAGCGGTGTGCATGCGCATATGGCGCAGCCGCCGCTCCCAGTCGAGCACGGCATGGACGGTCGCGCCGACGGGCGGCCGCGCCGAGTCCGGGGCAAGTACGTGCAGCACGTCGCCACCGTCGGCCTTCACCGCATCGACGACCCGTGCCTCGCCGCCCTCCCAGCGCAGCACCCCGGTGTCACCCGGCTGGCCGCCGCCGGTCGGATAGAAGATCGACCGATCGAGCCGCACGCCGCGCTCCTCGAGCGCGGTCACCGTCGCATCGGCTTCCTTGAGATAGGCGTCCTGGCGGAAGAGTTCTTCGAGCATGGCAAGGATTTAGGCCCTCGCCAGCCGCGCCGCAACGTCCCGCGCCGTCGGCATCGAGGGGGCGGCGCCCAGCCGTTCGACGGAACACGATGCGGCGGCACTGGCGTAGCGGGCCGCTTCGACGGGTGTCGCACGGGCCAGCAGGCGCGTAGCCAGCGCGCCGACGAAGCAATCGCCGGCACCGGTGGTGTCGACGACCTCGGCCTTGAAGGGCGGGATCGCGGTGGCGCCCTCGGCCGCGACGACGATGGCGCCGCGGGCACCCAGGGTCGCCACGACCGCGCGGGCGCCCATGGCGCAAAGCTTGTGGCCGGCCGCGGCGACCTCGCGCAGAGGGCTGGTCGCGCGCAGCCGGCTTCCGGTGGCCTGCGCCAGCTCGACCTCGTTCAGGACGGCGACGTCGACGCAGCTCAGCAGTCGCTCGGAGTGTCGCAGGAAGGGCGCGAGGTTCAGCACCGTGCAAGCCTTGGCCGCTCGCGCGCGCTTGAGAATGGCCTCGGTCTCGTCGACTGGTATCTCGAATTGCGCCACCCAGACTTCGTCGCGCCGCGGCGCGTGACGGATCATGCGCCGCGTGACGCGAAGATTGGCGCCCGAGGCGACAGTGATGGCGTTGTCCTTGCCGGCAACCTGGATCAGCGCGACACCGGTTGCCGGCCCGTTGATCTCGCGAACACCGGTGCCGTCGACATCCTCGCTCGCCAGGAAGCTGCGCAGGCTGTTGCCGAAGGCATCATTGCCCACGGCACCCACCATCGCCGTCGGCGCGCCGAGGCGCGCAGCGGCGACGGCCTGGTTCAGCCCCTTGCCGCCGGGCAGGAACGAAACGGTGGCGCCCAGCAGCGTCTCGCCGGTCGCCGGCCGCCGCGCACTCTGAACGACGACATCCATGTTCAGGCTGCCACAGACGACAACTCGGCTCATGACGGGGCGATCACTTCATCCACGGCGGCAGCGGCAGCTTCTTCTCGCGTAGGAATTCCGGATTGAACAGCTTGGACTGGTAGCGCTGCCCACCGTCGGCGAGGATCGTGACGACTGTCTTGCCCGGCCCGAGATCGCGCGCCAGCCGCATGGCGCCGACGACGTTGATGGCCGTCGACCCGCCCAGCACCAGGCCTTCGTGCTCGATCAGGTCGAACAGCACGGGCAGGGCCTCTTCGTCGGTGATCTGATAGCCCAAGTCGATCGGCGTGCCTTCGAGGTTGGCGGTGACACGGCCGTTGCCGATGCCTTCAGTCACCGAATTCCCCTCGGCCTTGAGCTCGCCTTTGGCGAACCAGTTGTAGATCGCCGAGCCCATCGGGTCGCTGACCGCGATCTTGATGTTGGGGTTGCGCTCCTTGAGCGCACGCGCGATGCCGCCCAGGGTGCCGCCGGTGCCGACCGAGCAGGTGAAGCCGTCCACCTTGCCTTCCGTCTGGTCCCAGATCTCGGGCCCGGTTGTACGGTAATGGCCGTCGCGATTGGCGGTGTTGTCGAACTGGTTCGCCCAGATCGCGCCATTGGCCTCGGTCGCCGCGAGCTCCTCAGCGAGCCGGCCCGAATAGCGGACGTAGTTGCCCGGATTGGCGTAGGGAACAGCCGGCACCAGCCGCAGATCGGCGCCGCACAGACGCAGCATGTCCTTCTTCTCCTGGCTCTGCGTCTCGGGCATCACGATGACCGAACGATAGCCGCGGGCATTGGCGACCAGCGCGATGCCGATGCCGGTGTTGCCGGCGGTGCCCTCGACGATGACGCCGCCGGGGCGCAGCTTGCCCTGCTTCTCGGCGTCCTCGATGATGGCCAGCGCCGCGCGATCCTTCACCGATCCGCCGGGATTGAGGAATTCCGCCTTGCCGTAGATGTCACACCCCGTCGCCGCCGAGGCGGCGCGCAGCTTGATCAGGGGGGTGTTGCCGATACTGTCGATGAAACCCGATCGGACGTTCATGGAGTGCTCGCTCTGCTAGGCATTGTGCTTCCCTGCCGGACGGTAGACAGGGAGCCGCCTCGAAGGCAACCACGAGAGGAGAGGGGAGATGACTGGCGAAACGCTCGGTGGCTGTGTCTGCGGCTCGGTGCGCTTCAGGGCGATCGGCGAGCCGTCGCGGATAACGATCTGCCATTGCAGGTGGTGCCAGCGCCGGACGGGAACGGCGTTCGGGGTCGAGGCCGTGTACGCGACCGGCCAGGTCGAATTCATCAAGGGCGAGACGACGCGCTACCGGCATGTCTCAGACGAATCGGGTCGATGGCTCGATATCGAGTTCTGCGGCCGGTGCGGCAGCAATCTGGGCTTCACCCTCGAAGCCGTGCCGAGCGTGAGAACCTTGCCGGCCGGGGCCTTCGATGATCCGTCCTGGATTCGCGCCGACCGCTACAAATACCGTCATGTCTACCTGCGGTCCCGACGTGACTGGTCAGATCTGAGCCCCGCCGTAGAGCAGTACGAGCAGCACTTCCGTTCGTAGGGTGGTGACTTATCCGATCGGGCAGGACGTTCCTTGTCGTCCTTCGCCGCATGCCAGAGTGTGCTCTGAAACTTCGGGCAATGAGAGATCCTTGGCTGCGCTCAGGATGACAGAGGAGTGCATCCACCCCGGCAGTGATTGCGCCCGGGTCAGCTCCAGCGCGCCCGCACCTGGTCGCGGTGCAATGCGAGCCATTGCAGGGCGATGACGCCGATCGCGTTGCTGATCTCGCCGTGCTCCAACATCGACCGGGCCTCGGCGAACGACAGGACCTTGACCAGGATGTTCTCGCCCTCGGACTCGAGGCCGAAGACCCCGCCGGCATTGGTCGTGTCGACATGACCCAGGAAAATCGCGCAGCCTTCGGAGCAGGCGCCCGGACTCAGGATTACGTCGTGCAGGGGGATGACATCGCGAATCTCGAGTGCCGCCTCCTCGACGGCCTCACGGCGAACGAGTTGCTCGGGCGACTCGCCTTCCTCGACGATGCCGGCCACGACCTCCCAGGACCATGGATGGCGGCCGGCGACATAGGCGCCCGCCCTGAACTGACGGATCAACACCACCTCGTCGCGCCGTGGGTCGTAGGGCAGCACGGCGGCGGCCTGGCCTCGCTCGAAGACCTCGCGACGTACCACGCCGCTTTGCCCACCCTGGTAGAGACCGTGGCGAAAGAAGTAGCGGCCGACCCGGAAGTAACCCTGGAACGCCACGACATGATCGACCAATTCGACGGTTTCGCTGGGCAAGGGACGAGACTTCATGACAGGACCCTGGATGCAAGAAGGGCCGCTCTCTTGCGAGAGCGGCCCGAAATTGGCTCCGGGGGCCGGATTCGAACCGGCGACCGATCGGTTAACAGCCGATTGCTCTACCGCTGAGCTACCCCGGATCAAGAGCCCCGCGCCGGCGCGGAAGGCCAGCTGCGAAGGCGCGATGTTTTGACAGAGCGGACCTGACCACGCAAGGCCTGCGATCATCTGCCCTCGTGCTGGAGGCCTGGGCCGGAATCGAACCGGCATTCGCGGATTTGCAGTCCGCTGCATCACCACTCTGCCACCAGGCCTCTTGAACGGAATCAGAGGCTTAGCCCTGGTCCGTCGGTCACGAGGCGGCACGTTCTGTCACAAGTGCTGTCGCAAGGGAAGGGCGATGTCCTGGCGAACAGTCCGCCGGGCCGGGGGCGAATCGGTACACAGGCACTGCGTACGGGAACGAGACCGGCCGCGACCGCACGACCTTTGACGCTGTTGCCGACTGATGACTATAAGTTCGTACAGTAACTTGGGGCAGGCATGACGGATTTTGCACTCGCGCGCCGCAACATGATCGATGGTCAGTTGAGGCCGAACCGCGTGACCAATGCCCAGCTCCTTGCCGCGGTCGCCACACTGCCACGGGAGCGCTTCCTGCCCGACGGCCTGCAGTCGGTCGCCTATGCCGACGACGATGTGCCGCTGGGCGGCGGACGCTACCTCATGGAACCGATGGTCCTGGCACGGCTGATCCAGGCGCTGCAGGTGCAGCCCGAGGACAGCGCGCTGGTCGTCGCCTCCGGACGTGGCTACGGGGCGGCGTTGCTGTCCCGGCTGGTGAAGTCGGTCGTGGCGCTCGAGAGCGATCCGAGCCTCGCAGCGGTGGCCGAGCGGACGGCGAAGGAACTGTCGCTCACCGGCATCCGGCACACGATCGGCCCTCTGGAAGAGGGCGACGGGTCCGGTCCGTTCGACGCGATCCTGATCGAGGGGGCGGTGCGCGAGGTTCCCGCGGCGCTGCTCGGCCAGTTGGCGAAGGGTGGGCGGTTGACCACCGTGGTCGCCAATCCCTCGGGGGCATTGGGGGTCGCCCAGCTCTTCGTGAGGGAGGGCGATGCGGCGTCGGCGCGGCCGTTGTTCGATGCCGGCACACCGCTGCTGCCGGGATTTGCGCCACCGCCGCGGTTCACCTTCTGAGGCCGATGACCGGTCAGTTGCGGGGCTACCCATGCTGTTCCGACCAGTGGTAGGTTACGATCAACAGATGAGGGTATTTGAATGCGTATCCGACCCAGCTTGAGGGTCGCGCGCACACTGGCTGTGTGCGCCCTCGCCGTCGGATTGGGGTCCGTCTCGGATGCTTGGTCGCAGAGCCTGATCGAGGCGTTGTCGACGACCTACAACAGCAACCCCGATCTGCTGGCAAGCCGCGCCTTGCTGCGTCAGACCGACGAAGGTCTCGCGCAGGCCGTGGCCAACTGGCGACCCCGTATCACCCTCACGGTGGAATTCAACAAGGTCGAGCAGGATTCGATCCCGGTCCGCTCGACGCCGACCTATTACATCCTGAACGGCCGCTTCACGACCCTGCAGGCCATCCAGCCGTTGTTCCGCGGCGGCAAGACGGTCGCCGACACCAAGGCGGCCCAAGCCAACATCCAGGCACAACGCGCTGCCCTGGCCGACACCGAGCAGAACGTCCTTCTGGCGGCTCTGACGTCCTACGCCGACCTGATCCAAAACATCGCCATCGCCGATGCCAGGCGCAACAACGTGCGGGTGCTGATCCAGCAATTGGACGCCACGCGCGAGCGCTTCCGGGTAGGCGAGCTCACCATCACCGACGTCGCCCAGGCCGAAGCCCGCCTCGAAGGCGCCCGGGCCAGCCTGGTGCAGGCCGAAACCGACATCCGGATCGCCGAGGCCGCCTACCAGCGCACGATCGGCCAGAAGCCCGGCAGGCTCGGAGAGATTCCCCTGATCGGTGGGTTGCCGGCCAGCGAGGACGAGGCGATCGGGCTTGCCATGGACATGGGGCCGCGTGCCGTGACGGCACAGTACCGTATCTCGTCGGCCCAGTACGGCGTTAACAGCGCCATCGGCGACCTGCTGCCCCAGGTCAACTTGGTGGGTGTCATCCAGCAGCAGTTCGACCTGTCGGTGCCGACGGACCAGTACTACACCTACGGCATCCGCGTGCAGGCCGTCGTGCCGATCTATCAGAACGGCAGCGAGTGGTCGAAGGTGCGCCAGGCCAAGGAGCTGGTCGCCCAGCGCCGCAACGAGCTCGACAGCGCCCGCCGCGCCGTCGCCGAGAACGTCATCCGTGCCTGGCGCCAGCTCGATTCATCACGCTCGCAGGTGACCTCCTTCGAGGCGCAGGTGCGCGCCAACGAAGTGGCGCTGAACGGCGTGCGCCAGGAAGCGCTCGTGGGTTCGCGCACCACCCTGGACGTGCTCAACGCCGAGCAGGAGCTGCTCAACGCCCAAGTCAGCCTGGTGCAGGCACGCCGCGCCGTCCAGGTTGCCTACTATGGCGTCCTGGCCGGCGTCGGGCGGTTGACGGCCCGTGCACTGACCCTGCCCGTCGAGTATTATGATGAAGAAAGGTACTACAACGAGGTCGGGTCCAAGTGGATCGGGTGGGGAACGAACGACTCGGGCAAGCCGCCGGTGCCCGCGCCGACCACGACGACCAGCCCGCCCTTCGGGAGCAGGTGATGAGCGATCCGAAGAGCCCCGGCAACGACCCATCAATGGATGATATTTTAGCTTCGATCCGCAAGATTATTTCTGACGACGAGGCGCGAGCGCAGATGACCAATCAAAAGGCAAGCGGCCCGCAGGCGCCCGGCCACGCTGCCCGGCTATCGGTCGTGCCGCCGCCCGAGCCGCTCAGACCGGAGCCGAAACCGCGGGCCGGCGGGCATGACGACGTCCTGCTGCTGACTGAAGATCTGATGGAAGACCCCACGGCGCCGATGCGCCCAATCGATGGGGCGCCAACGCCCAGCCCGCAGCCTCGGAGCGAGCCCGCGCGCCCGATCGAGGCGTCACGTTCCGAGGAGGTTCGCGTGTCAGAGATCACCCCAATGCCAACTCAAGCCGCTTCGGCGCCGCCTGCCGCCGTTGCGCCTGATCGCCCGCTGATCGACGGTTCGGCCGCCGGAGCGGCGGCGGACGCGTTCGCCCGCCTCAGCCTGGCTGTCCAGGAAAGCGTGGCGCCGCCGACGGCCACCGACCCGGGAATGCTGGTTGGCGGGACGCCCCAGACCATCGAGGACCTGGTCAAGGAGATGCTGCGGCCGATGCTCAAGGACTGGCTCGATCGCAACCTGCCCGGCGTCGTCGAGCGCTATGTTGAACGCGAGATTGTCAGGCTGACACGCCGCTGACCCCAGGCGCCACCCGAATTGAACGCCACGGCGCCAGGACCGTGGCGTTTTTGTTTTGAGGCCTTTGCGATGCTCGACAAGACGTACGATCCCAAGGAAATCGAAGCCCGCCTCTACCCGGAGTGGGAGCTGGCCGGTGCGTTCCGCGCCCATCCCGATTCCACCAAGCCGGCCTATTGCATCGTCATCCCGCCGCCCAACGTCACCGGCAGCCTGCATATGGGCCACGCGCTCGACAATACGCTGCAGGACGTGCTGATCCGCTGGCGCCGCATGAAGGGCGATGACGTGCTGTGGCAACCCGGCACCGACCACGCCGGAATCGCCACCCAGATGGTGGTGGTGCGCAATCTCGCCCAGGAGGGCATCGGCCTGGCGGTCGAGGGCGCGGCCCCGGCCGACGGCAACACGAGGCTCCTGACGCGCGAGGAATTCCTGGCCAAGGTCTGGGAGTGGAAGGCGTTTTCCGGCGGCACCATCACCGGCCAGCTCCGCCGCCTCGGCGCCTCGTGCGACTGGAGCCGCGAGCGCTTCACCATGGATGAGGGCCTGTCGGTCGCGGTGCTGAAGGTGTTCGTCGATCTCTACAAGGCCGGCCTGATCTACAAGGACAACAGGCTGGTCAACTGGGACCCCAAGATGCTGACCGCGATTTCCGATCTGGAGGTCGAATCGCGCGAGGTCAAGGGACACCTGTGGTACTTCAAGTACCCGATCGAGGGCAGCGACGAGCACATCGTGGTGGCGACGACGCGGCCCGAGACGATGCTGGGCGACACTGCCGTCGCGGTCCATCCTGACGATCCCAAGTGGAAGCACCTGATCGGCAAGCACGCCATCCTGCCGCTGGTCGGCCGCCGCATCCCGATCGTCGGCGACGAATACTCCGACCCGGAGAAGGGCTCGGGCGCGGTCAAGATCACGCCGGCGCACGACTTCAACGACTTCGAGGTCGGCCGCCGGCACAGCCTCGAAGCCATCAGCATCTTCGACAAGTTCGCCCGGCTGAACGACAAGGCGCCCGAGAAGTATCGCGGCCTCGACCGCTTCGACGCGCGCAAGCAGGTCGTGGCCGACATGGAGGCTGCCGGGCTGGTCGACAAGATCGAGCCGCACAGCCATTCGGTGCCCTACGGCGATCGTGGCGGCGTGCCGGTCGAGCCGTTCCTGACCGAGCAATGGTACGCCGACGCCAAGAAGCTCGCCCAGGGGCCGATCGCGGCGGCACGCGACGGTCGCGTGACCTTCGTGCCGGAGCGCGGGCGCGAGGAGTTCTTCCGCTGGATGGAGAACATCGAGCCGTGGTGCATCTCGCGCCAGCTCTGGTGGGGCCATCAGATCCCGGCCTGGTACGGACCGGACCGCAAGGTCTTCGTGGCGATGTCGGAGGCCGAGGCCACGGCCGAGGCGCGCGCGCATTACGGCAAGGATGTCGCCTTGGAGCGCGACCCCGACGTGCTCGACACGTGGTTCAGCTCGGCGCTGTGGCCGTTCTCGACCTTGGGCTGGCCCGACGAGACCGCCGCGCTGAAAAAGTACTACCCGACCGACGTGCTGGTGACCGGCTGGGACATCCTGTTCTTCTGGGTCGCGCGCATGATGATGATGGGGATGCATTTCATGGAGGACGTGCCGTTCGGCACTGTCTACCTGCACGGCCTGGTGACGGACGAGAAGGGCCAGAAGATGTCCAAGTCCAAGGGCAACGCCATGGACCCCTTGGAGCTGATCGACAAGTACGGCGCGGATGCGCTGCGCTTCACCATGACGGCGCTGGCCGCCAACAATGCCGGTCGCTTGCGGCTCGCGCCGGCGCGCGTCGAAAGCTCGCGCAACTTCGCCACCAAGTTCTGGAATGCCACGCGCTTTTCCGAGATGAACGGCGCCGCGCTACCGAAAGGCTTCGATCCGGCGAGCGTCGAGCTCACCATCAATAAATGGGTGCTGGGTGAGCTGGCGCGAGCCAACGCCGCCATCGACAAGGCGATCGCCGAGTTCCGCTTGAACGAGGCGGCCAACGCGCTCTACGAGTTCATCTGGGGCATCGTTTGCGACTGGTATGTCGAGCTCAGCAAGCCCGTCCTGGGAGGCGAGGACGGGCCGGCCAAGGACGAGACGCGCGCCGTCACCGCCTTCGTGATCCGCGAGACCGCCAAGCTCCTGCACCCGGTCATGCCCTTCATCACCGAGGAGCTGTGGGACAAGCTCGGCCATCGCAGCCAGCATGGCATGCTGATCGGCCAGCCGTGGCCCACGCCGGCGCCGATCGACACGGCGGCCGATGCCGAGATCGGCTGGCTGGTGAAACTGATCTCCGAAATCCGCTCGGCGCGCGCCGAGCTGAACGTACCGCCTCGCGCCAAGCTCGAGCTGCTGGTCGTGGGCGCGTCGGAGATGACGCATCAGCGCCTCGAGACACACCGCGCCGCGATCGAGCAGCTGGCCCGCATCGACGGCATCGAGGCCGCTGCGGCAGCCCCCAAGGCTGCCCTGCAGATCGTCGTCGGCGAGGCGACCTACGCCTTGCCGGTTGGCGAGGTCATCGACCTCAAGGCCGAGAGCGCCCGCTTGCAAAAGGAGATCCAGAAGCTCGGCGACGAGGTCGGCAAGATCGACGCCAAGCTCGGCAACAAGGCCTTCGTCTCGCGCGCGCCCGAGGAAGTCGTCGAGGAGCAGCGCGAACGCCGCCAGACGGCCGAGCAGACCCGCGCCCGCCTCAGCGTGGCGCTGGAGCGGTTGAAGGCGTAAAGGCGGCGCTTGAGCCTGGCCCTGCGGGCCGTCGAGCTCGGTGATGGCGATGCCCTGCACGCCATCTTCACCGAGCCCGGCGTGAAGCAATACCTGTTCGACGACATCCTGCTCAGCCGCGCAGGGTCGCAGGCGCACGTCGAAGCAGCGCGCAATGAGGGCGGATGGGTGATCTGCCTCGACGGCGCGATCGTCAGCCTCGTGTCGCTGCGTCCGACCGGTGCCGATCGCGAGCTGATGATCGTCGTCAGCGGCCGCTGCTGGGGCAGGGGCGTGGCGTTCGAAGCAGCCCGATCGGCCCTGCACCACGGCTTCGATGTCTTGAAGCTCGATGGCATCCTGGCAACGGTCGATCTACCGAACGAGCGCTCGCACCGCCTCATGAACCGATTGGGATTCGTGGTGAGCGGCGAGGGCGATGGACCGAAGCATCGGGCCAGGAAGTACCAACTGACGCGCTCCAATCGATCGGGCAGAGGCGGTATTGCCGCGGTGGAGCGGACGAATCTTTGAAGCTGGTTTGGGCCCAGCCTTTCGCGTCCGGAAATCGCCAGACCGCGGCGTCGCACACGCCTAGACCATGCGCATGCAGCGCGCGCCGACATCCGTCTATCTCCGTGGCGCTCTCTATGGGGTTTCTGCCGTGGCCATCTGGGGCGGCTTCATCGTGGTCTCCCGGCTTGGCGTCCGGACGAGTCTCACGCCGTGGGACATCGCGGCAATCCGGTTTGGCGTGGCCGGGCCTCTCCTGCTGCCATTCATCGTACGCAAGGGCCTCGCTCTCGATCGCCTGGGTTGGATCGGCATCCTGGCCGTCGTAGTCGGCTGCGGTGCGCCCATGGTCCTGCTGGTGAATGTCGGCCTGCTGTTCGCGCCTGCCGTTCATGCCGGAGCGCTATTTCCCGGGGTCATGCCCTTGATGGTCGCGATCCTTGCGGCCGTCATCCTGAAAGAGACTTTCAGCGCCAGGAAGCAGCTTGGTCTGGGTCTTGTCGTGCTCGGAGCCATCGGCATCGTCTGGGGTACCGGGGGCATGGTCGGAACAGCGCAGAATATCGGGCACCTGCTCTTTCTTGCCGCCGGTCTGGCGTGGGCCGGGTACACCGTGGCCATGCGGCGCGCGCGGCTCGACGGCCTGCACGCCGCGGCGATTGCGGCCGTCGGCTCGCTGGTGGTCTACCTGCCGGCATATGCGAGTCTCGCTGGAATCGGCATCTTCAGGGCTCCGCTGATCGACATCATGCTGCAAGCGGTCGTTCAAGGGCTTCTGACGGCAATCGTTGCGCTGCTGCTCTATGGGCGTGTGGTTGGCATCCTTGGCGCCTCCAGCGGGGCGGCGTTCGTCGCCCTGACCCCGGTGATGACCGCGGTCCTGGCCATCCCAATTCTCGATGAATGGCCCTCGACAATCGACTGGGCCGCGGTGGCTCTGATCTCGATGGGCGTCTACGTCGGCAGCGGCGGCCCATGGCCAGTGGGCATTCGATTGCGCAAGGGAGCCTCTGGTCAGGCCCGCTGGTAAAAGCCGCTCCGCGGTGGCATAAGCCGCCGCTCCATCCAACCGGACGTCCCGATGAACCCGTTCTGGAGCCAGATCGCGCGCGAGCTTTCGCCCTATGTGCCGGGCGAGCAGCCGCGCATCGCCAATCTGGTGAAGCTCAACACTAACGAAAGCCCGTTCGGGCCATCGCCGTGCGCGCTCGAGGCGATGCGCGCCGCTGCAGCCGATACCCAGCGCCTCTATCCCGATCCCGAGGCGACCGAGCTGCGCGAGGCGCTGGCTGCCCATCACGACGTGAAGCCCGAGCAGGTGTTCGTCGGCAACGGTTCAGACGAGGTGCTCGCGCACGCTTTCGTGGCCCTCCTGAAGCAGCCCAGGCCGTTGCTCTATCCGGACGTGACCTACAGCTTCTATCCCGTCTGGGCGCAGTTGTTCGGCATCACCTGCGAGACCGTGCCGCTCGACGGCGACATGCGTTTGCGGGTCGAGGATTATCGGCGCGACGCGGGGTCGATCGTGATCGCCAATCCCAACGCGCCGACCGGCATCGCGCTGCCGCGCACGGAAATCGGCCGACTGGTCGAAGAGCATCGCGACATCCCGGTGCTGATCGACGAGGCCTACGTCGATTTCGGCGGCGAGAGCGCGGCGCCGCTGATCGCCAACCATCCCAACCTGCTGGTCGTGCAGACCATGTCGAAATCGCGCGCCCTTGCCGGCCTGCGGGTCGGCTATGCGCTGGGCGACGCGGGGCTGATCGAGGCGCTGTGCCGCGTGAAGGACAGCTTCAATTCATACCCGCTCGGACGGGTCGCCCAGGCCGGCGCGACGGCTTCGGTTTGCGACGACGCCTACTTCCGCGGGTCTTGCGCCAGGGTCATCGCGGCCCGCGAGGCGATGACGCACGAGTTGGTCCGGCTGGGCTTCGTCGTCCTGCCGTCGAGCGCAAACTTCGTCTATGCCAGGCATCCGGCAAAGGGCGGGCTGGAGCTGGCGGCAGGTCTGCGCGAGCGCGCGGTGCTGGTGCGCCATTTCAACAAGCCGCGCACGGCGCCCTACCTGCGCATCACGGTCGGGACCGATGACGATACCCGACGGCTGATCGACGCGGCCGCGGATATCCTGAGAGGATGACGGGCCACGTCGTCAGTCCAGTGGCCGGGTCCACCAGCTCGAAGCAATCGTGAGGCCCGAGCGGCGCAGCATCTCGGTCTTGGCGAGATCGCGGTCGGGCGAGACCACCACGATCTGCACGCCGCCATGTTCGTGGATCAGCGTCGAGACATGGGAAAGCAACGCCTCGCCGAGGGTTAGCCACAGACGTGGCTCGCGCACGAAGAAGTCGTCGATCAGATAAGTGTCACCGCCTGGATCGAAGGCTCGCGGAGCGGGGAACTTTCGAGCAATCAGGAACCCTTGCAGCCGAGCACCTTCCGTCGCGACCAGGAAATACGTGCCGGGCTCGCCCAGAAGTCCGACAAAGAATTCCTCCGTGGCCGCCGCCGAGTGCGCCGCCTTTCTCCAGAGGGTCGGCTGGAACTTGTGCAGCTGCCGGCGGCTTCGTTCCGCCAGCTCGACGGCCGCCTTGATGTCAGCCGTCTCGGCTTTGCGGACGTCCAAGGCAGCCGCCGCCGGCTATGATGCCTTGCGCAGGTCGGGGACGTAGGGGCGACTGGCGAAGTGCTCCTGGTTGTCGCCGCGGGCAAACCGCAGGCCGGCGCGGCGCAGCGCAGCGTCATCGACCGCCTCGAGCGGCACGAAGTAGCGGTCGTCGGACTTGATGATGGTGTCGTTGTCGACCCGATTGTAGCAGATCAGCAGGGTCCAGCGCCGGTTGGCAGAGCGGTTGGCATCGGAGCGGTGGATGGCATTGCAGTGGAAGATCAGCGCATCGCCCTTGTCGAGCTCGCAATACTCGATCGGGCACTGCTCCAGGATGTGGGGCATGCGCTTGGGATCGACCTCGTTCTGGGTGGGCGACAGCGGCGTGTGATCGATGCGGCCGAGCTTGTGCGAACCGGTGGCGATCTGCAGGCAGCCGTTCTCGCGCGTCGTCTTGTCGAGCGCGATCATGACCGAGAGCAGGTCGGGACGCAGGCAGCCGTTGTAGTACCAGTAGCCGTAATCCTGGTGCCATTCCCAGGCGCCGCCGACCTCGGGTTCCTTGGCCGTGAGCTTCGATTGGTAGTGATAGACCGGCCCGCCCAGCAGTTCCGCCGAGGTGTCGACCATGCGCCGGCAACGCGCCGCCAGCCCGTAGACGCTGTCGCCGGCCCGGTTCCACAGCGCGATGCGCGTCGAGCGGCCTTCGCCATCGCGCCGGTCGAGGATGCTGCCGCGCACCGCGGGATCCTCCTCCATGGCGCGCGTCAGCAGGTCGATCTCGTCAGGAGCGAAAAGGCCACGCGCGTAGGTGAAGCCCTTCTCCTTGAATTCGGCCATCTGCGGCTGACTTAGCTGGTTCGGCATGTTCCCTCGCTGCTTGTCAGCTTGATCGTCCGGTCCGGCCTTCGTCAATCGGCCTCAGGATCGTTTTCCGGTCGAGCCGGTAGCGCTGCCGCTCATTGATGATGTCTTCAGCCGCCGCGATCGCGTCTCTCTTGCGTGCCGGAGAAACAGCTCGGCGAATGACGATGTCGCCATGCTGCGCCTCGATCTCCACCCGCTCACCGTCGACCAGTCCGGTTTGCTCGACAACGTCGTGAGGAACACGAATGGCGAGGTTCTTACCCCATCGCCCGACAATGGCTTGCGCCATGGCAATCTCCGGAACGGCTACGCTCAGGACGACCGAAAAGGACTACACAGGAGACTCTACACCGGACGGAAGAGGTTGCGACCGTCCTTCTCCGATACGGTCACTTTACGGCCGAGCTGTTCCCGCGTCAGCATGTCGGACAGCAGCGCCGGATCGTGGCTGGCCATCGCAACGAAGCGGTCCCCCGTGGCATCCAGCCGGCCGAAGATGTAGGCGCGCTCGGGGGCGTCCTTGCCGTAGGCGACGCAGTAGGTCTCGATCGTGCCGGTCCCGGTCGGCTTGGTGTCGACGCGCTCTCTCGGCCCGGCATCGAGCTCGGCCTGGAGCTTCTTCGGGTCCTCGCGATGCCACGGACCTTCGACCGGGGTGGTCGAGTAGAGGCCGGCGGAGTGCTTGGTGAGGTAATTGCCGTTGGCCGTCACCATGCCGAAGGAGCCGGGCGTCCTGCGCACGACGTTCATCATCTCGGCGATCGAATGGGTGACGTAGTTGTTGCCCGGGCCGCCGAAAAAGGGCAGGCCGCCGGTCACGCTGACCGGGCGGGGATCGTCCTCGGCAAGGCCGATCTCCTTCATCGCCACCTCGACCGCCGACGGGAAGCAGCTGTAGAGATCGAAGGCCGCGACGTCGGCGACCGACTTGCCGGCCATGTCGAGGGCGGTGCGGGCGCAACCGCGGATCGCCGGCGAGGCGTCGAGCCGTGGGCGCTCGGAGACCACCCAGGTGTCGGTGCCGTCGGCGCAGCCGTGCAGGAACACCCAGCGTTCCTGCGGAATGCCCCATTCGCGCGCCTTCTCGACCGATGTGACGAGGATTGCCGCCGCCTGGTCGATGATCGCATTGGCGTTCATCAGCCGCGGGTAGGGAAAGCAGATCCAGCGGTTGTCGGCGGCGATCGTGGCGAGCCTCTCCGCGCTGTAGCCCTCTCTCCGGGTCGCCAGCGGATTGTCCTTGGCGACCTTGGCGAGGCGCTCGAACAGGCGGCCCATCGCCGTCATGTGGCTCGGGACATCGCGCCCGAGCCCGCCGCGGATGGCGTTCTCCAGCAAGGGATAGAAATGGATCGCCGCCTTGAGGTCATGGCGGCCCTCCTCGTCGGAGAAGCCCATGCGCTTGTCGCCGACCCGCGTCGGCTCGCCGCCCGGATCCTCGTTATGGTCGATCTCGAGCCCCGCCTTGCGGGCATTCTGGGTCGAGCGCAACAGCTCGGCGCCGCAGATCAGCGCCAGCTCGGTCTCACCGCCAGCGATCTCCTCGGCGAAGCGGTTGACCATGTACTGGGGCGTGTTGCCGCCCTGATGGGTGTAGATGAGCTGGCGCGGCGCCGCGTTCAGGCGGTTGGCGACGGCCTTGGGTGGGTTGGAGCAGCGGCCGAAGGGCGAGGCGAAGCGCGGGCTGATGTCGGGAAAGAATTCCAGGACCGCGACCGCATCGATCTTGCGGCCCAGCGCCTCGGCGCCGATCGAGGCCTTGGCGTCGGCAAGGGCGAGGCGGGCTGCCTCGGCGGAGAAGGCGACGTTGGACCGGGCGCTCGACGGCTTGCCGTCGACGTCCGTGATCTGGCCGCAGCCGACCAGGATGGGGGTACGAGGATCGATCATTTGACGAGCGCCGCGATCTCGGCCGGCGAGAGGCCGGCTTCGGCAAGGATCTCACGGGTATGCTCGCCGAGGGCCGACACCTTGGGCCCGCTCTGCAGGGGCGAGCCGGAGAAGCGGAACGGCGGCGCGGGCGATTTGTACGCACCGGCACTGTCCTCGATGGTGCAGAGCGTGCCGCGATGGGCGACCTGCGGGTCCTGCAGGGCCTCGGTGACGGTGCAGTAGGGAGAGCAAGGCACGCCGTGCTTGTCGAGCGCGGCGACGCATTCCTCGACCGTGAGCGTCTTGGACCACGCCTCGAACTCGTCGACGAACTGGTCCCAGTTCATGCGCCGGTCTGCGTATTTCTCGAAGCGCGGGTCGGTCAGCCAGTCGCGCCGGCCGGCCGCTGTCGCCATGTCCTGGAAGGTGCGCTCGCTCGCCGTCGCCAGCATGACGTAACCGTCCTTGGCCTCGACCGGGCCGTACATCGGCCGCGACGGCATCTCGAAGTCGAACTGGGCGCGATTGACCTCGCCCAGCAGCATGCCGACCAGCGCCTCGAACATCGAGACGTCGACCATCTGGCCCTTGCCGGTGACATGCCGCTGATGCAGCGCCGCCAGGATGCCGCCCAGCGCATAGGCCCCGCTCGCATAGTCCGCGACGAAGATGCCGCAATTGTCCGGCCGCTCGCGGCCCTGCTGGTAGAACAGATGCGCGCGGTCGAAGCCGGTGGCGGCATGGATCACCGGCGCGTAGGCCGGCCGTCCCGCGCCCGGCCCGGTCTGGCCGTAGCCCGAGATGGCGCAATAGACGAGCTTCGGATTGATCTTCTCCAGCACGGGATAGTCGAGGCCGAGCCGCTTCATCACCCCGGGCCGGTAGTTCTCGACCACGATATCGACGCCGGCGACCAGCTTCTTCACCGCCGCGATCGCCTCGGGCCGCTTGAGATCGAGCACCAGCGAGCGCTTGCCGGCATTGAGCTGGCCGTACATCGTGCCGGCGCCGTTGCGCTGCACAGGACGGCTGCGCATCAGCTCGCCCTCCGGCGCCTCGATCTTCATGACGTCGGCGCCCATGTCGGCCAGCAGGCGGCTGCAATGCGGGCCCGCGATCGTGGTCGAGAAATCGAGAACGCGGACGCCGTGCAGGGGCCGCGGATTGGTTTCGCTCATTCGGTCACCGGAAAATCAGGATGAGGACGACGCCACCTATGATGAGGATGCTGCCGATCCACTCGCCGGCAGACGGCCGCTCCTTCAGCACGACATGCGAGGAGATGAAGGTGAAGACAAGCTCGATCTGGCCGACCGCGCGTACCAGGGCAGCATTCTCGAGGGTCATGGCGAGCGCCCAGCCGGCCGACCCGAGCACGCTGAAGATGCCGACCCACACCGAGGACCGCCAGTTGACCCAGACCTTGCCGAGCTGCGGCCGGTCACGGCGCGACAGATAGGCCGCCATCAGCACGACCTGGATGGTGTTCATGCAGGCCAGCACGGTGATGCCGCGTATCATGAAGTCGCCGTCGGGCAGGAGCTTGGACGCTTCGCGGATGGTGCCGGCGGCGATGGCGAAGATGGCGCCCGACAGGATGCCGTAGAGCGCACCCTTGTGAGTGAGGTCGGCGAGGACCGAGCGGACGTTGGCGAACGAGCCGCGCACGCTCAGGATGGCCACGCCGCCGAGGCAGATCAGGATTCCGGTCCAGGCACCGAGCTTCAGCGGCTCATGGGCGATGAAGGTGGCGAACAGCGCCACGAACACCGTCTCGGTCTTCGAGTAGACGGTGCCGACCGCGAAGTTGCGCAGCGAGAAGGCGTGGATCATCAGCGATGTCGCCACGATCTGGGCGATCCCGGCGATCGTGACCAATAGCAGGAAAAACCCCGACAGGCTCGGCACGTGCCGGCCGGTCCCCAGGACCAGGAAGGCCAGCGCACCCAGCGCCAGCGGTGCGCCATAGAGGTATCGGACGAAGTTCGCGCCGTCGACGCTCAGCACGCCGCGAATCTTCTGCTGCATGGTGGTGCGGATGTTCTGACAGAGCGCAGCGAAGACGGTTATTGGTATCCAGAGCGGCACGGTTCCTCCGCGGGCCAGTCTATGGCGTCGGTGTTGCGACGTCTGCTAGATTGATTTTCACCATGCGACAAGAACTGCAGGACGCCCTTGGCGTAGCGTGGCGGGCCCTCGGCACACCCGGCGAATGGTGGAGCGGGGCCGAGCGTACGGCGATCGTGCAGGAGGCGCGGGCGGCGCGCACCTGCGCCTTGTGCAGCGCGCGCAAGGCAGCGTTGCTTCCGCGTGCGATAGCGGGCGAGCATGCAACGTCGAGCGATCTGCCAGCCGTTGCGGTCGAGGCGATCCATCGCATCGTTTCGGATCCCGGTCGCTTGTCGGAGGCGTGGTTCCGCCAGCTCGTCGACGGCGGATTGAGCGAGGAGGCCTATGTCGAGCTGCTGTCGGTCGTGGCGATAACGACGGCGGTCGATACGTTCGATCGCGGCCGCGGCGCCGCGCTGCGTGCGCTCCCCGACGCCCAGCCGGGCGCACCGGCACGACGTCGCCCGAAAGGAGCGAAGCCCGGACTGGGCTGGATGCCGATGCTCGCACCGGAAGCCGTCACGGCGGAGGATCCGCCGCTCTACACCTCTGCCGGGCGCATCGGCGGCAACGTGCATCGCGCGCTGAGCCTGGTTCCGCAGGCGATGATGCAGTTCTGGGACCTGTTCGAGACCATGTACCTGCCGCAGGACGCGATGCGCGATTTCGCGCACGAGTACCGCGCCATCGAGCACGCCCAGATCGAGATGCTGGCGGCGCGCGTGGCGGTGCGCAACCAGTGCGTCTATTGAACCACCAGCCATCTGGCCCTGCTCCGGGCGAGCGGCAGGCACAAGGGCGAGGATTACGAATTCACCGGCATCGTCCAGGGCGGCCCTGCCAGCGGCGTCGTCGCGGAGAATGCGTTGCTCGCCTTCGTCGACGCCGTCATCGACGACACGCTCTCGCCTGACACCGCGCGCGACGCGGTCGTCGATCGACTCGGCGAGGCGGCGATGGTCGATGCCGCCGCCGTCATCGCCGGCTTCGACGCCATCACCCGCGTCGCCGACGGCTCGGGCATTCCCCTCGAACCGGAAAAGGCCGCGGCGACGGCCGGCTGGCGATCTGACCTCGGCATTGATGACTTCTGGGCGAGAAAGGTGTGATAGCAGGGAAGTCGGGGAGTGGGAGGAGTGACATGAGACGAGCAATCGGGCGGCGCACAGTCATCGCCGCGACGATGGCGATGCCGCTGGTCGCGCGCGCCGAAAGCAACTGGCCGACCAAGCCCATCCGCATCGTCGTGCCGTTCAATCCGGGTGGAGCGATCGATGCCCTGGTGCGGGTCATCGCCGACGGGCTGACGCCGCGGCTCGGCCAACAGGTCCTGGTCGATCCCAAGCCCGGCGCCAACACGATCGTCGGGTCGGAGATCGTCGCCCGGGCGGCGCCCGACGGCTACACGTTCCTGATCACGACCAACTCGACCCACACCAACAACCCGAGCCTCTACGCCAAGCTGCCGTTCGATCCGGCCAAGGACCTGCTGCCGGTCTCGCTGATCTCGCTCGGCACGATCCTCGTCGTGGTGAAGGCCGATGCCGCCTTCGACGACCTGCGCGGCATGGCCTCGTGGGTCAAGGGCCTCGGCCGGCCGGCAACCTATGGCAGTTGGGGCATCGGCTCGAGCGGCCATCTCTACGGCCTGATGTTCGCGAGCGCGCTGGGCGGGAAATACGACCACGTGCCCTATCGCGGCGACGTGCCGGCCTTGCAGGACGTCGCCAATGGCACGCTCGACATCACCTGGGCGAGCCCGACCAGCGCCAAGACCCAGATCGCCGCCGGCCGCGTGAGACCGCTCGCCGTCGCAGGCTCCAAGCGCTCGGCATCGATGCCCGAGCTCAGGACCTTCGCCGAGCAGCTCGTTCCCGGCTTCGACCTCAACCTGTTCGTGGCGGCCTACGCACCCGCCGGCACCCCGGCCGACATCGTCGATCGCATGCAGCGCGCGCTCAAAGCCGTGATCGACCAGCCCGACGTCACCGAGAAGCTGATCGCCCAGGGCCAGACACCGGTCGGCTCGACGCCGAAGGAGCTTGCCGACATGCTGGCCCGCGAGACGCCGATTTGGGCCGACCTGATCCGCCAATCCGGAGCGAGGGTGGAGTGAAGCGTCCTCGCTGGGCCCGCGAAGACGACGTTACAGGTCTGCTCCCACAGCGTCGCTGACAGTGGTGAATCCGTCGCGCGCCAGCAGGTTGGCGAGCTCCTTCTTGATGCGGCGGACGAGGGAGGGACCTTCGAACACCAGCGCCGAGTACAGCTGGACCAGGCTGGCGCCGGCGCGGATCTTGGCATAGGCGTCGGCGCCCGACTGGACGCCGCCGCAGCCGATCAAGGGAAACTGCCGCTCGACCCGGCGGGCGGTGCGCCGCAGCACCTCGGTGGAGAGTTCCATCAGGGGGGCGCCGGACAAGCCGCCGGCTTCACCGCGACGCGGGCTGCGCAGCGACGGTGGCCGCGACAGCGTCGTGTTGCCGACGATGATGCCGCTGATCTGCTGCTCGCGGCAGACCGACACGATGTCGTCGAGATCGTCGTCCGTGGCATCGGGGGAGATCTTGACCAGGAGCGGCGGGGCCATGACGCCGATGACCTCGCGCACCCGCTTCAAGAGATCGGAGAGGGCGGCTCGGCCCTGCAGATCTCGCAGGCCCGGCGTGTTGGGCGAGGAGACGTTGCACACCAGGTAGTCGGCGTAGGGCACCAGGACGGCGGCGCAGGTGACATAGTCGTTCACGCGGTCCGCACTGTCCTTGTTTGCGCCGATATTGATGCCGAGGAAGACATCGCGTGGGCGGCCCATCAGACGGGCGCGTACCGCCGTAAGTCCGTCACCGGGAAATCCCATGCGGTTGATGACGCCGCGGTCCGCGGCCAGGCGGAACAGGCGGGGCCGCTGGTTGCCCGCTTGCGGCTGCGGCGTCACGGTGCCGATCTCGACCGCTCCGAATCCCAACCCGAACAGGGCGCCGGGCACTTCGGCATTCTTGTCGAAGCCGGCGGCCATGCCGATCGGATTGGGAAGGGTGCGTCCCCAGATCGTGACCTCGAGCGACGGCGGGTCAGGCTCGGGCTCGCTCGAGAATCGACGCTTCTCCAGCGCCTTCAGGGCAAGGCCGTGGGCTTTCTCTGCGTCGATGCGCGAGAGGTAGAGATTGGCGAGGGCGTACCAGACAGCCATGCCGTCTGGTTACCAGGGCTGCCCTGTGGGGCGCTTGCCGATCACATGCGATCCTTGCCGCCCAACTGCGGCCGGAGCGCCGGCGAATCACTGAACACGACCTGGAACAGCTCACGGAAGAGCTGCTGGATGCGGGGATCGGCCGGTCCCGTAGCCTCCGTCCAGGCCGTCGTCTCCGACATTCTCTGATCGTTACGGCAGTATACGGCATAGACGTAGAAGCGGCCGGGCGTGCCGGGCCGGAAACGCGTGACGCCCTGACAGACGGCATCGGCGCCGAGATCGAGCGCAGGGTCGGCGACCAGGATCAGCCGGTAGTCGGGCCGCGGCCGCTCGACCGGCGCATCGTAGGTGAAGGTGAGGGCAGGGCGCGGCTTGGCCGCCTGCATCGCCGGCAGCAGGTCGCGCGCCACCGTGGCCGGGTCCTGGCCCGGGAAGGGGTTGCCCGCCAGGACGACCTGGAAGTTGCGCCCGTCGGTCGCGGCGAAGAACTCGCGATAGTCGTACTGCGGGGCGTAGTACGTGCCGCCGATGATACCGGCCATCGCCGCTGCGGGGATTGCCGCCAAGCCGAGCAAGGCGGCGGCAAGCCTGTTCTTGAGGCGCATTCAGACGTCCTCCCTAGGGCACATTCCGTTCGTGCGAACCAACCTGTCGATGATAGGCAGGCGGGACGGCGAATTCATGTCAAATTGTCGCGTGCAGTTCGTCAGCCTCGTGTAAGACACCTCAGACATCGAGGTCGCGCGCGAACTTGGCGTGTTCCTGGATGAAGGCGTAGCGCTTCTCCGGCTTGCGCCCCATCAGGTCCTCGACCAGAGACCTGGTATGCATGGCGTCCGTCCGGGCTTCGACATCGGGTGCGGTCGGCACGTCGACCTTGAGCAGGATGCGCCGGGTCGGGTCCATGGTCGTCTCGCGCAGGTGCACGGACTGCATCTCGCCCAGCCCCTTGAAACGCGTGATATCGACCTTGGCGCCGTTGAACACATCGCGGATCAGCTCGTCCTTGTGCGCCTCGTCGCGGGCGTACTCGATGCGATCGCCTCGGCTCAGCCGGAACAGCGGCGGCTGGGCGAGGAAGAGATGGCCGTTCTCGATCAGCTTGGGCATCTCGCGATAGAAGAACGTCATCAGCAGCGAGGCGATGTGAGCGCCGTCGACGTCGGCGTCGGTCATGATGATGACGCGCTCGTAGCGCAGGCGGTCGTCGTTGTAGTGGGCGCCGGTGTTGCAGCCCAGAGCCTGGATCAGGTCCTGGATTTCCTGGTTCTCGCGCAGCCGTTCGGCGCTGGCGCTGGCCACGTTCAGGATCTTGCCGCGCAGCGGCAGGATGGCCTGGGTCTCGCGGTTGCGCGCCGCCTTGGCCGAGCCGCCGGCCGAATCGCCCTCGACCAGGAAGATCTCGGTGCCTTCCGCCGAGCTGTTGCTGCAGTCGGCGAGCTTGCCGGGCAGCCTGAGCTTGCGCGTCGCCGTCTTGCGCTGCTGCTCGCGGTCCTGCCTGCGGCGCAAACGCTCCTCGGCCTTGCCGATGACATGCTCGAGCAGCACGTTGCCGGCTTCCTTGTCGCCGGTCAGCCAGTGCTCGAAATTGTCGCCGACGATCGTCTCGACCAGCTTGGTCGCCTCGACACTGACCAGCTTCTCCTTGGTCTGGCCCTGGAATTGCGGCTGCTCGATGAACACCGAGACCAGCCCGGCCGAGCCGTCGAGGACGTCGTCGGCGGTGACGATCGAGCCCTTTCGGTTGCCGGTCAGCTCGGCATAGCGCTTGAGGCCGCGCACCAGCGCGCTGCGGAAGCCGGACTCGTGCGTGCCGCCCTCGGCCGTCGGCACCGTGTTGCAGTAGGAGCGGATGAACCCTTCCTCGTCGCTCGGCCACCACACCGCCCATTCGACCTTGCCGCCCGCCGTGCCGTTGGTCTCGCTCTTGGCCTCGCCGGCAAACGGCTGCGGCACCACGGTCGACCGCTCGCCGACTTCCGACATCAGGTAGTCTTTCAGGCCGCCGGGGAAGTGGAACGATTCTTCCTCGGGCACGCCGCCGCCCTTGGGCAGCATCGCCTTGTCGCAGCGCCAGCGGATCTCGACGCCGCGGAACAGGTAGGCCTTCGAGCGCGCCATGCGGTAGAGCCGCTCGGGCACGAAGAGCTGCGTGCCGAAGATCTCCGGATCGGGATGGAAGGTCACCGTCGTGCCGCGCCGATTGGGAGCCGCGCCGGCCGACTTGAGCTTGGTGACAGGCTTGCCGCGCGAATAGCTTTGGATCCACGCCTGCCTGTCGCGCGCCACCTCGACCACCAGATCGTCGGACAGCGCGTTGACCACCGACACGCCGACGCCGTGCAGACCACCCGACGTGGCGTAGAGCTTGTTGTTGAACTTGCCGCCCGAGTGCAGCATCGTAAGGATGACTTCGAGCGCCGACTTCGTCTTGAACTTCGGGTGTGGATCGATCGGCATGCCCCGGCCGTTGTCGCGGATGAGCACGCGATTGCCGTCGAGCAGCTCGACATGGATCGTGTCGGCGTGGCCGGCGACCGCCTCGTCCATGGAATTGTCCAGCACCTCGGCGACGAGATGATGCATGGCGCGCTCGTCGGTGCCGCCGATATACATGCCAGGGCGCTTGCGGACAGGTTCCAGGCCTTCCAGGACCTCGATGTCGCGCGCCGTGTAGGAACTATCCTTGGCCGCCGAGCGCCTGCCCCCAGCCGTCCGATCGAACAGATCGCCTTCTTTCGCCATGATTTGCTTCTTGTCTTTCCACGGCCGCGCGAGGGGATCGCTTGATGGCCGGTCAGTGATGGGTATGGTAGGAAAACCGCGCAAAATCAACCAAATCCGGGGATGGTTTGATGGCTGACAGGAGCCGCGACCCGATCATAAGGACGGTGCCGCAGCCCGCCGACATGAACGGCAATGGCGATATATTCGGCGGCTGGGTGCTGTCGCAGATGGACGTGGCCGGCGGCGTGCTGGCGGCCCGGGTGGCCAAGGGCAGGGTGGCCACGGTCGCGATCGCGGCCATGACCTTCGTCCAGCCGATCAAGGTCGGCGACATGGTGTCGATCTACGGCGAGGTGAAGAAGGTCGGCCGGACCTCGATCACCATCGGCCTCGAAACCATGGTTCAGCGCCGCCACGAGGACACCGATATCCAGGTCACGCACGGCACGTTCGTGTTCGTCGCCATCGACGAGGAAGGTCGGCCGCGCGCCGTGCCGGCAGGCGACCCGGCATGAGGCGCCTTCCCGGGCTCGCGGCGCTGCTCGCCGCCTGGCTGGTCGCCGCGGCGGCGGAGGCCCATCCCCACATCTGGCTGCAGCAACTCGTGCGCGTCGTCGCCAAGGACGGCAAGTACACCCATGTCGAGATCGAATGGCGCTTCGATCCGTTCTCCAGCGAGATCGAGATCCCGCTGATCGACGAGGACAAGGACGGCAGGTTCTCGGCCCGCGAAGTGAAGGTGCTGGGCGACGAGATGCTGCCGGAGCTGGCCAAGGTCGGCTACCTCACCTGGGTCAGCACGGGGGCCAAGGATTTCCGCCCGGCCAAGCTGCCGCACTTCTCCGCCCGCATCGACGATCCGGCGAGCTTCACCTTGCCCGACTGGGATCGCTCGGCCGGCGACAACGGCATGGCGATGCCAACCAACAAGCGGGCGAACGAACCGCCGCCGCCGCACAAGAAGGGACCGCGCAATCTCGTCTACGTCATGCGTTTCGCGTTGCCCGAGCCGTCCAAGACGGTGTCGATCACGACCTACGACCCCGACGATTTCATGCGGGTCGAGGTCGACAATAAATCCTTGCCCGCCGGCTGCACGCTGGCCAAGCATCCGAGCTACAAGGCCGAGTTCGTCCGCGGCTACCCGGTGTTCGCCGATATCGTGACGTGCCGATTGCCATGAGCTCGCCTGCCTTGAAGTCGAGCGCGCTCCGCTCGCCGTTCCTGTGGATCGGCGTGTTGCTGTTCCTTGCCTTGATCGGAGCGCTGATCTTCAGCGACAGCGTCGCCGAGCTGGCGCGCTTCTCGGCCGACTACCAGCGGCGCATCCAGCGCACGCTGTCGACGGCGCTGCGCGACGTCCAGTCGGGCTCCGGATCAGCGGCGATGTGGACCCTGGTCGTCGTCTGCTTCGGCTACGGCGTGGTGCATACGCTGGGACCGGGCCACGGCAAGGCTGTCGTCGTGGCCTACTTTCTCGACAGCAGCCGGCCGCGCGCCTGGATCGAAGGCGTCTTTGCGGGGGCCTGGATCGCCATCACCCATACGCTTGCCGCCCTGCTGCTCGCCGCCGCGCTGAAGGTCTTCTCCGTGGTGGGACTGTTCGGGGCGCTGCGCGAAGTGCGCAATGTCGAGATCGTCTCCTATGCCTTGATCCTTGCGATCGGCTTCTGGCGTCTGTGGGCCGGTCTCACCGGTCGCGTGCACGAGCATGCCCATGGCGATCATGATCATGACCATCACCACCATGATCACGACGATGACGATGACCATCACCACCGCGACGACGGCCAGCGCCAGCGCACCGTCGCGGGCTGGCTGCTGCTGACCGCGGCCGGCATCGCGCCCTGTGCCGGCGCCCTGGTGGTGGTTTTGTTGTCGATTGCGCTGGGCGTGATCTGGGCCGGGGTGGTCGGCGTGCTCGCGATCGCGCTCGGCATGGCCCTCACCCTGGCCGGGATCGGCATGGCCTCGATGCTGGCGCACCGGCTGATCATCGGTGACGGCAGCGCGCGCGAGATCGGCCGCTACACGGCGATCGCCGCGTCGCTGATCGTGATCGCCACCGCCGGCACCCTGCTGCTGGGCTCCCTCGAACGTTTCCTGCGCTGAAGCGCCATGGCGGTTGTCCAGGCGCCGGCGCGGGCGTCACGGCCGATGGTCGGCCTGCTGCTGATGTGCGCGGCCTGCGCCCTGTTTCCGATCATGAACGGCTTCGTGAAGCTGCTGGCCGCGACCTACGACCCGGCGCAGATCGTCTGGTTCCGCATTGTCGTTCACCTCGTGCTGGTGGCGGCGATCTTCGTGCCGCAACTCGGTCTCGGGCTGTTCCGCACGCGGCGTATCGGTCTGCAGGCAGCCAGCTCGATCATGATGCTGCTGTCGACGCTGTTTTTCTTCTTCGCTGTCAAGAACGTGCCGGTGGCGGAGGCGATCGCGATCAGCTTCGTGGCGCCGCTCGCGGTGGTGTTCCTGGCCTGGCCGCTGCTCGGCGAACGCATCACCGTGGTGCGCCTCGGGGCGGTGCTGCTGGGTTTTGCCGGCGTGCTGGTGGTGATCCGGCCAGGCATCGCCGTCTTCCAATGGTCGTCCGTGCTGCTCGTCGGCAGCGCGCTCTGCTATGCGACCTACCAGATCATCATCCGGCGCGTCGCCGGAACCGATCATCCGGCGACCTCGATCTTCTACAGCGTGCTGCTGGGAACCATGCTGATGTCGATCGCTGTGCCGTTCGTCTGGAAGACGCCGGCGAGCCTCGTCGACTGGGCATTGCTGTGCTCGCTCGGCGCGCTGGGCGGGCTCGGTCACTACTGCATCGCCCGCGCCATGACGTACGCCTCGGCCAATTTCCTGGCGCCGTTCAACTACACCCAGATGATCGGCTCGGTGATCGTGGGCTACCTGATGTTCTCGGAGGTGCCCGACTTGTTCGTCTGGCTCGGCAGCGCGTTGATCGTTGGTGCGGGCCTCCTGGTCGGATGGCAGTCTCGCAAGGCCTGAGCTCGCAAGGGGAGATGACCATGCCGTACCTCGTCGCTGCCGACCTGCCGAGCACACCCGCCGGACAGCGCTTCCGCGAGCGGCTGTCCGGGCCCGACATCCTTCAGCTCCCCGGCGTGCACAACGGCATGGCGGCACTGCAAGCGCGCGCCGCGGGCTTCGACGCCCTCTATCTGTCCGGCGCGGCGATGTCGGCGTCGATGGGGCTGCCCGATCTCGGCGTCATCACGGTGGAGGACGTGTCGTTCTTCATCCGCCAGATCAGCCGCGCCAGCGGCCTGCCGCTGCTGGTCGATGGCGACACGGGCTACGGGGAGGCCCTGAACGTGATGCACATGGTGCGGGCGTTCGAGGATGCCGGCGCTGGCGCGGTGCACATCGAGGATCAGATCCTGCCCAAGAAGTGCGGCCATCTGAACGACAAGAAGCTCGCCTCGCCACACGACATGGCGGCCAAGGTCGCGGCGGCCGCGAAGGCGCGGCGTCATCTGTTCATCATCGCCCGCACCGACGCCGCGGCGAGCGAGGGCCTCGACGGCGCCGTGGCACGAGCGCGCCAGTACATCTCGGCCGGCGCCGACGCGATCTTTCCCGAGGCATTGTACGACGCCGAGATGTTCCGTGCCTTCGCCCGCGCCATGCCGAACGTACCTCTGCTCGCCAACATGACGGAGTTCGGTCGCACGCCGTTCTTCACCGCCAGCGAGTTCGAGGCGATGGGATACAAGATGGTGATCTGGCCGGTCTCCTCGCTCCGGGTCGCCAACAAGGCGCAGCACGACCTCTACGCGGCGATCCGGCGCGACGGCGGCACGCAGAACATGCTCGACCGCATGCAGACACGTGCCGAGCTCTACCAGACGATCGGCTACCACGACTTCGAGGCGCTCGATTCGACGATCATCGAGACCGTCGTGCCGCAGGGCATGCCGCAGAGGCAGCAATAGTTCCCTCGCTATGCTCGGGATGACACCAATAGTGTCATCCCGAGCATAGCGAGGGACCTTTGGCGATGGTCGTATCCGCGAGGTCCGCCCATGTCGGGTTGGACGCCTCGACCAAGGCATTCTTCTTGGAGCGGCGCCAGCCTTTGATCTCTTTCTCGCGCGCAATCGCGTCGTCGATCAACTCGTGCTCCTCGGCATAGACGAGCGCATTCACTTTATAGCGCCGTGTGAAGACACCTCCGATGCCTCGACGATGTTCCTCCACGCGTCTGCCAAGGTCGTTCGTGACACCGACATACATCACGTTCCGCTTCACGTTCGTGAGCACGTACACGTAATAAGTGTACAAGATAAAGATCCCTCGCTTTGCTCGGGATGACAGCATTTTGGGCACGCGGTGGCAATGGCCGCAAAAGCAAAGGTCCCTCGCTACGCTCGGGATGACAGAGTGCGTGCGCCAACAGCAACGCTGTCATCCCGAGCGCAGCGAGGGACCTTGACCTCGCGCCCTACAACCCGAGCGCCGACAGGTCCGGCGACCGCTTGTGTTCCTCGGTTGCGTCCTGGAAGGCCTTGCCGAGGCGCAGCACGGTGCTTTCGGCGAACGGCTTGCCGACGATCTGGATGCCGAGCGGCAGGCCGCCGGACTGGCCCGAGGGCATGGCGAGGCCGCACAGCCCCAGATAGTTGGCCGGGCGGGTAAGATAGCCCGGAATCGGCGAGGCCTCGTCGACCTCGGCCAGCGGGATCGCGGGAACCGCGACTGTCGGCAGCAGCAAGGCATCGTAGGGCGCCATCCAGGCGGCGAACTCGCGCCGTCGGTCGGCGACGGCGCGCAGTTCCTCGGCATAGGCCGCGGTGGGCAGTCCCTTGGCGGCGAGGGCGCGGCTGCGCACGCCGGGACCGATCGGCTTGCTCTGATCCTCGATGTAGTCGCGATGCAGGGAGTAGGCCTCCGACGCGATCAGCGTTCCGGCTGGCCGCGACAGGTCGAAGAACCAGCCCGGGACGCGCACCGCCTCGACCGTGGCGCCCAAGCTCTCGAATGTGCGGCCAGCTGCCTGCCAGGCCTTGACCACGTCGGGATGCATGAAGCCCGGAAGCTGGTCGGTGTCGGGCAGGACCACGCGCATGCCTTCGATCGAGCCTGCCCTGGCCGCCGCTGCGAAATCCTCGAGCGGCTGACCGAGCGTCGTGGCGTCGCGCGCATCGGGCGCGGCGAGCGCGTTCAGCATCAACGCGCAGTCCTCCACGCAGCGCGCCATCGGCCCGATCGAATCGAAGGTCCAGCTCAGCATGATGGTGCCATGGAGCCCGATGCGGCCGAACGTGACCTTGAGCCCGACCAGCCCGTTGAACGCCGACGGGATGCGAACCGAGCCGCCGGTATCGCTGCCGATGCCGGCCGGCGCCAAGCGCGCCGCGACGGCCACGCCGGTGCCGCTCGACGAGCCGCCGGGCACGCGATGCGTGGCGAGATCCCAGGGATTCCACGGCGCGCCCATCAGCGGGTTGGTGCCCCAGCCGCCGAAGGCGAACTCGACCATGTGAAGCTTGCCGAGCGGCACCATGCCGGCGGCGGTGAGCCGCTCGACCGTGGTCGATGTCTCGGTCGCGATGCGCCGTTGGTACATCTTCGAGCCGCCGGTGCCGATCCGACCGGCGATGTCGCACAGGTCCTTGTAGGCCACGGGCAAGCCGTGCAGGGGCCCGAGGGGAAAGCCCGAGCGGCGCGCGGCGTCGGCGGCATCGGCCAGCGCGCGCGCCTCGCTCGCATAGACCTCGGTGAAGGCATGCAGCTTGCCGTCGGCCTTCTCGATGCGCGCCAGCAGTCCATCGACGACCTCGCGCGAGGAGAAACGCTTGGCGGCGAGCCCGTCGGCGAGCTCGATCAGGGTGAGATCGTGCAGGTTCATGGCGGGGGATGGTCCTTCTACTGGTTCGCCTTCCCCGTAGTCGGTCGTAGTCGGGGGAGGTGCGCCCGTTAGGGGGCGGAGGGGGAAAGTCCCAGGCGAGATGCAGAAGATTCCGACGTCGGAACTTCTCGAGGCTCGACTGAGGCTCTCCCCCTCCGCCCCGTAGGACGGAGCACTTCCCCCGACTACGGGCGAGGAGACTGAGGGGGAGGCTAATACGTCGCTCGCCCTCCCGACAGGTCGAAGGTCGCGCCGGTCGCGAAGGTGCAGAGGTCGGAGGCGAGCCACGCCACCATCTCGGCCACCTCGCCGACCTCGCCGAAGCGGTTCATCGGGATCTTGGAAAGCATGTACTCGATGTGCTGCTCGGTCATCTGGCTGAACAGCTCGGTCTTGACGACGGCGGGGGCGACACAATTCACCAGCACGCCGGTGGTGGCAAGTTCCTTGCCGAGCGACTTGGTGAGGCCGATCACGCCCGCCTTCGAGGCCGAGTAGGCCGACGCGTTCGGGTTGCCTTCCTTGCCGGCGATCGAGGCAATGTTGACGATGCGTCCGCGTCCGCGCAGCACCATGCCGCCCGCGATCGCGCGGTTGCACAGGAAAACGCCCGTGAGGTTGATATCGATGACCTGTTTCCAGGCGTCGACCGGATAGCTCACCACCGTCGTGTTCGGCCCGGTGATGCCGGCACTCGCCACCAGGATGTCGGGCGGGGCGAGATCGGCCTCGGTCTCCGACAGGGCCCGGTTGATCGATTCTTCGTTGGTTACGTCGACCTCGACGGCGATAGCACCGGCGAGCGAGGCGGCCGAGTGCCGGGCGCGCGTGATGTCGCGGTCCCACAGGGCAACCCGGCCGCCGCCGGCGGTGATTCGGGCAGCGCAGGCGAGTCCGATGCCGCGCGCGCCGCCGGTCACGATGGCGGTCCGGCCCTTGAACATCTCGGCCTGCATGGCTGCCTCCCAAATCCTTGAATTCACTGTCGAATCCTACCATATCGGCATGCCGATCCTTCGGCTACACTGAGCCTCGGCGCGCTACGGTGCCGCCGCCTGCATTCCCCGGGAGTTTCATGTCCTCCGCCACGCCGGCGTCCATCGACGCCACCCTCGATCTCCTGAAGGGCGGCAACTACATCGCCGACCGCAGCCTCGCGACCGTTCTCTATCTCGCCCTCAAGCTCGGCCGCCCGCTGTTCTGCGAAGGCGAGGCCGGCGTCGGCAAGACCGAGATCGCCAAGGTGCTGGCCGAGACGCTGGGGCGGCCGTTGATCCGCCTGCAATGCTACGAGGGCCTCGACGTCGCCTCGGCGGTCTACGAATGGAACTACGCCCGCCAGATGATCGAGATCCGCCTGGCGGAGGCGCAGGGCGTGCATGACCGCGGCCAGCTCGCCGCCGACATCTTCGACGAGCGCTTTCTCATTCGCCGCCCGCTGCTCGAGGCGCTGCAGCCTCACACCGAGGGCGCCCCCATCCTGCTGATCGACGAGCTCGACCGCACCGACGAGCCGTTCGAGGCCTATCTGCTCGAGCTGCTATCCGACTTCCAGGTCACCATCCCCGAGCTCGGCACGATCAAGGCGGCGCAGACGCCGATCGTCATCATCACCTCGAACCGCACGCGCGAGATCCACGATGCGCTGAAGCGGCGCTGCTTCTATCACTGGGTCGACTACCCGGATCTGAAGCGCGAGCTGCAGATCCTCGGGGTCAAGGCTCCAGATGCGGGCACGCGGCTGTCGCGCCAGGTCGTGGGCTTCGTCCAGGAGCTGCGCAAGCTCGACCTGTTCAAGTCGCCCGGCGTCGCCGAATCGATCGACTGGGCCACGGCACTGTCGGAGCTGAACAAGCTCGATCTCGACCCCCGCACCATCAACGATACGCTGGGAATCCTGCTCAAGTACCAGGACGATATCCAGCGCCTGCAAGGTACCGAAGCGGCCGAGATCCTGCGCAAGGTCAAGTCCGACATAGCCGCCGAGCCGCTTGGGTGAGGCGACGTGTCAGAGCTTTCTTCTTCCGGGCCGCATCATTCTCCTCCGCAGCTTCGCTGGGGAGGTGTCGGCGTAATCGCCGACCAAGGGGTCAGAGGCCCTAGCCCGGTTGCTCATGACCCCGCCGTCTCGGATTACCGAGACACCTCCCAACGCAAAGCGTGGGGAGGAGAAGATGGCCCGCGGTCCGGAAGACCATGAACGCTCCCATACCTTCCGGAGCACCGGAACCTCCCGGCAAGCTCGCCACCAACATCGTGCACTTCGCGCGGACCCTGCGCACGGCGGGTCTGCGCGTCGGGCCGGGCCAGGTGTTGCGCGCCATCGAGGCGGTCGAGGCAGCGGGCCTGCGCAAGCGCGACGACTTTTACTGGACGCTGCATTCGGTGTTCGTGAACCGGCGCGACCAGCGCGAGATCTTCGACCAGGCGTTCCACGTCTACTGGCGCAATCCGCGACTGCTCGAGAAGATGATGGAGATGCTGCTGCCTCAGGTCGAGGTGCCAGGGCAGCAGGAGAAAGGCAAGCAGCTCAGCCGCCGGCTGCAAGAGGCGCTGCAGCCCGGTCGTGGTGAATCCCCCAAGGACGACAACGAGCCGCCCGAGGTCGAGATCGAGGCCACCTTCACGGTATCCGATCGCGAGGTGCTGCAGCACCGCGACTTCGAGCAGATGTCACAGGCCGAGATCGACGAGGCCCTGCGCGCCATCGCGCGCCTGCGGCTCCCCGTGCCGGAGCGGCGGACGCGGCGCTACCGGGCGGCGCGCCGCGGACCACGCGTCGATTTCCGCGCCTCGTTGCGCCGGGCCTTGCGGCCGGAAGGGCTGACCGAGCTGCGCAAGCGCG
The DNA here is from genome assembly GCA_046349295.1 of Reyranellaceae bacterium. Classification (GTDB taxonomy): domain Bacteria; phylum Pseudomonadota; class Alphaproteobacteria; order Reyranellales; family Reyranellaceae; genus Reyranella. The sequence goes on along the minus strand of JAXMCP010000009.1, from coordinate 298,865 downwards.
AGCCGCGACGCCGGCCGCCGCCGCTCGTCATCCTGTGCGACATCTCCGGCTCGATGGCTCGCTACACGCGCATGTTCCTGCATTTCATGCACGCCATCACCAACGACCGCGACCGCGTCCATTGCTTCACCTTCGGCACGCGGCTCAGCAACGTCAGCCGGGCGCTGCGCAGCAAGGACGTCGATGTCGCCTTGCACAAGGCGGCGGCCCAGGTCGAGGACTGGTCGGGCGGCACGCGCATCGGCCAGACCCTGCACGAGTTCAACAACAAATGGTCGCGCCGCGTGTTGGGGCAGGGCGCCGTGGTCCTGCTGATCACCGACGGGCTCGACCGCGAGGGCGCGGCCGGCCTGGCCGAGGAAATGGAGCGGCTGCACAAATCCTGCTCGCGCCTGATCTGGCTCAACCCGCTCTTGCGGTACGGGGCCTACGAACCCAAGTCCCAGGGCAACAAGGCGATGCTGCCTCACGTTGATGAATTCCGCCCGGTGCACAATCTCGATAGTCTTGCGGGGCTGATCGCGGCGCTGGGTGCCGCGCCGACCACTGGCGGCGACCGGCGACTGGCGGGCTGGCAGACGGAACTGCGCAAGGAGAGGAACTAGACCATGAGCGACGCACTCGATGTCCTGGACCAGGTCGGCAAGTGGAAGGCGAGCGGCAAGGGCGTTGCGATCGCAACCGTGATCACCACCTGGGGCTCCTCGCCGCGCCCCGTCGGCAGCCAGCTCGGCGTCGACGAGACAGGCGCCATGGTGGGCTCGGTATCGGGCGGCTGCATCGAAGGTGCGGTGGTCAAGGAGGCGCTCGCCTCGATCGCCGACGGCCAGCCGCGGCTGCTCGATTTCGGCGTCACCGACGAGCAGGCCTGGGATGTCGGGCTGGCGTGCGGCGGCAAGGTCCAGGTCTTCGTCGAGAAGGTGAACTGAGATGAAGAGCGAAACCCTGGCCGCCCTGCAGGACGCGCGCACGCGCCGCGCGGCGCTGGCGCTCGCCACGCGCCTGAGCGACGCCGCCGAGGCACTGATCTACACCGACCGGGCCGAAGGCCCGCTGGCGAGCGATGCGGGCGTGGTCGCCGCGGCACGGCGTGCCCTCGGCATCGGCCGCAGCGAGACCGTCGAGGTGGGTGGCCAGCGCATCTTCCTCAACGTCTATGTACCGCCGCCGCGTCTCATCATCGTCGGCGCGGTGCACATCGCGCAGTCGCTGGCGCCGATGGCGTCGCTGCTCGACTTCGACGTCACCGTGGTCGACCCGCGCCGCGCCTTCGCCACCGACAGCCGATTCCCCGGCGTCAAGGTGATGCAGGAATGGGCCGACGAGGCTTTCGAGACGATGGGCCTCGACGTTTCGACAGCCGTCGTCACCCTGACGCACGATCCCAAGCTCGACGATCCCGCGCTCGAAGCGGCGCTGAAATCCGACGTCTTCTATATCGGCGCGCTGGGCAGCCGGCGCACCCATGCCAAGCGCAAGGAGCGGCTCACCGAAGCTGGCATCACCGACGAGCAGTTCGCCCGCATCCACGGCCCCGTCGGGCTCAACATAGGCGCCAAGTCGCCGGCCGAGATCGCCGTCTCGATCATGGGCCAGATCGTCGAGGTCCGGGCGCGCCGTCTCGAGCAGCTTGCCGGGCCGAAGGTCGTCGCGGCGTGAGATTCGGCGAGACCCCGATCGACGAGGCCACGGGCGCGATCCTTGCGCACAGTTGGCGTGCCAACGGCGTCAACTTCGCCAAAGGACGCGTGTTGTCGGGCGACGACGTCGCCAAGCTCAAGGCGGCCGGCGCCGCGTCCGTCATCGCCGCCCGCCTCGATGCCGACGACGTGCACGAGGACGAGGCGGCGGCGACCCTCGCGCGGGCACTCGCCGGCGAGGGCATCGAGGTCACCGCGCCCTTCACTGGGCGCTGCAACCACTTCGCCATCGAGGCCGGCCTCGCCGTGGTCGATCACGCGCGGATCGACGAGCTGAACGAATTGGACGAGTCGGTCACCGTGGCGACCTTGCCGCCGTTCGCGCGGGTCGAGCCGCGCCAGATGGTGGCGACCATCAAGATCATTCCCTATGCCGCACCTCGCACGGCGGTGCAGCGCGCCCTCGACGTGGCGAAAGAAGCCAACCGGCCGCTGGTCTCGGTCGCGCCGTTCAAGGCGATGCGCGCGGGGCTGGTGCAGACCCGTTTGCCCGGGACGCGCGACAAGGTGCTCGACAAGGCTGTCGGCACGACAACCAAGCGGCTCACCTCGCTCGGCAGCTCGCTGGTCGGCGAGCGCCGCGTGGCGCACGAAGCCGAGGCGATCGCCGGTGCTCTCAAGGAGCTGAGGAACGAAGGCTGCGACATCTTCCTGATCGCCGGCGCCTCGGCGATCGTCGACCGCCATGACGTCGTGCCGGCCGGCATCGAGGAGGCGGGCGGCGAGGTCGTCCATTTCGGCATGCCGGTCGATCCCGGCAACCTGCTGCTCACCGCCAAGCTCGACGGCAAGCCGGTGCTCGGCCTGCCGGGCTGCGCCAAGTCACCGAAGTACAACGGCTTCGACATGGTGCTGGAGCGGCTGGCGGCCGGTCTGCCGGTCGGCCGCGCCGAGATCGTGCGCATGGGGGCAGGGGGCCTGCTGGCCGAGATCGCGAGCCGTCCCCAGCCGCGCGACGACAGCGAAGCGGAAGGCGAGAGACCGCAGCAGGCGCCGCGGGTGGCCGTGCTCGTGCTGGCGGCCGGCCGCTCGACGCGCATGGGTGGGCCGAACAAGATGTTGGCCGAGGCCGATGGCGAGCCCCTGGTCGTTCATGCCGTGAAGGCGGCGCTTGCCTCGCAGGCCGTCGAGGTCGTGGTCGTGCTGGGACACATGGGCGACGACGTGCGCGCGGTCATCGAGAAGGGTGTTCCGCCGGGCGCTCGCCTGCGCTTCGTGGTCAATCTGGATTTTGCCGACGGCCTGAGCACGTCAGTCCGTGCCGGCATTGCCGCGCTCGGGCCGACGATCGACGCGGCGGTCGTCCAGCTCGGGGACATGCCGGGGGTCGGCGCGCAGTTGCTCGATCGCCTGATGGCGGCGTTCAGCCCGGTCGAGGGACGCTCGATCTGCGTGCCGACGGCCGGCGGCAAGCGCGGCAACCCGGTCCTGTGGGCGCGGCGCTTTTTCCCGGAGATCGCCAAGCTGTCCGGCGACAGCGGCGCCAAGCACCTGATTGGCGAGCATGCCGACCTGGTCTGCGAGGTCGAGATGAGCGGCGAAGCGGCAATCACCGATATCGACACGCCGGAGGCTCTCGCCGCCTGGCGGGCGCGGAGCACGACATGAGCTTTGACGTCGCCGACATCCGTAAGCAATTCCCGATCCTGTCCCAGATCATCGACGGCCAGCCCGTCCACTATCTCGACAACGGCGCCTCGGCACAGACGCCCGACATCGTGCTCGAGGCGGTCCGCACCTACGAGACGACCGGCCGCGCCAATGTCCTGCGCGGCGTGCACCGGCTGGCCGAGCGGGCGACCGAGGCCTACGAGAACGCGCGCGCCGAGGTCGCCTCCTTTCTCTCCGTGGCGCCGATGGAGATCGTGTTCACCGGCGGCTGCACCGCGGCCATCAACCTGGTGTCCTATTCTTTCGGCTCACTGCTGAAGCCCGGCGATCGCATCATTCTCTCCGAGCTCGAGCACCATTCCAACATCGTGCCCTGGCAGCTCCTGCGATCGCGCAGCGGCGTCGAGATCGACATGATCCCGGTGACGCTCGACGGGCGCATCGATCTCGCCGCCCTGCCGCACCTGCTGACGCCCCGCACCAGGTTGATCTCGCTCGCCCACGTCTCCAACGTCACCGGCGCGCTGCTCGACGTGCGCGCCGTCGTCGCCGCGGCGAAGACGGTCGGCGCAAAGGTGATGCTCGACGGCGCGCAATATGCGCCGCATGGGCCGGTCGATATCCCGGGGCTCGGCATCGATTTCTACGTCTTCGCCGGTCACAAGGCCTACGGGCCGAACGGCATCGGTGTCCTGTGGGCGCGGCCCGAGCTGCTCGAGGCGATGCCGCCGTTCCATGGCGGCGGCTCGATGATCGGCCGTGTCACCTTCGCCGAGACGACATGGGCGCCACCACCACGCCGCTTCGAGGCCGGCACGCCGCCGATCGGTCCGGCGATCGGCCTGGGGGCCGCCTGTGCCTGGATGCGCCGGCTCGACTGGCCCGGCGCGCACGCTCATGAGATGGCGCTGGTGCAGCGTCTGATGGATGGCCTGCAGGAGATCGACGGCACCCACATCCTCGGGCCGGCCAGCCTGCAGAATCGCTACCCCGTGGTGTCCTTCATGCTCGACGGGGTTCACCCGCACGATGTCGCCCAGACGCTCGACTCGTTTGGCGTCGCGGTGCGGGCAGGGCATCATTGCGCTCAGCCTTTGATGGATCGCTTCGACCTCGACGGCACGACCCGCGTCTCGATGGCGCCCTACAACGACAACACCGACATCGACGCGCTGCTCACCGGTGTGAAGCACGCGGCCCGCACGCTCCGATGACCGAGCAACTCTACCAGGATCGCATCGTCGCCCTGGCCAAGGCCAAGACGGGCGCAGGCAAGCTCGCGCCGCCTGCCAGGTCGGCTCGGCGCGACAATCCGCTCTGCGGCGATCGCGTCACCATCGACGTTCGCCTGGGCGACGACGGCCGCATCGCCGAGATCGCCCACCAGGTGCGCGGCTGCCTCTTGTGCCAGGCGTCGGCTTCCGCCCTGGCTTCGGTCGCCGTCGGGCGCGACAAGGCCGGCATCGCCGCCCTCCGTCACGACGCCGAACGCGCTGTCGGCCGCGAGCAGGGCGAGCCTCCAGAGCCATTCGCCGCCTTCACCCCCGTGCGATCCCACAAGTCCCGCCAGGAATGCGTTCTTCTGCCCTTCGAGGCACTGGGCGAGGCGCTCTCTTAGCGTTGCCAAGGCGTCATCCTTTGAAGCTGCTCGAGGAGAGCGCCGGCGAGTTCGATCTGGTGGTGAGTGACATGATCATGCCGGGCAAGATCGACGGCTCGGCCCTCGGCCGGATCGGTCGTGAACGGAAACTCGAAGCCCAGTTTCGTCGCGCTCTCGCCGCGGTGGCGTCACACTCGGCGCTCACGGTAGGCAAGCATCGCCCGGGAGAGCTCATGCACTATCTTCTTTCCGTCATGGCCCTCGTGGGCTTGTTTGCGTTTCCGACCCTCGTTGCCGCCCAAGAGCTCGCGCTGAAGCGCGTCATGCTGTCGTCCGGCGGCCTGGGATATTTCGAGTACGAAGCCACCGTCGAGGGTGATGCGACGCTGAAGCTCACGGTATCGCTGGAGCAGGTCGACGATGTGCTGAAGAGCCTTGTCGTGTACGACGACAAGGGGGGTGTCGGCGGATTGAGCCTGCCGGGGCGGGAGCCGCTCGCCCAGGCTTTCAAGGACCTGCCGTTCGACCAGGAGTCGCTGAACTCTCCGGCCGGGCTCCTGTCGACGCTCAAGGGCGCCCAGGTCACTGTCGGCGGCGGACGGGCGATCAGCGGGCGCATCGTCTCGGTGCAGGAGGAAACCGTCACCCTCGGTGACGGCAAGGCCACGACCACGCGCACACGCGTGACCTTGCTGACCGATCGTGGTCTGCAGCAGTTCATCCTCGAGGACGCCGAGAACCTGCAATTCGTCGATCCTGTGCTGCGCGAGAAGGTGGGGCAGGCGCTGCTCGCCATCCAGACCAACCGCGCCAAGGAAGCCCGCACGCTCGACCTGTCGATGCGCGGCGACGGCCGGCGCACCGTGCGGGTTGCCTACATCGTCGAGGTACCGGTGTGGAAGGCGTCCTACCGCCTGACGCTGCCGGCCGATGTGGCGGCCCCACGCGCGGCCCTGCAGGGCTGGGCCACGGTCGAGAACATGAGCGGCCAGGACTGGAAGAATGTCGAGCTCACCCTGGTGTCGGGCCGACCCGTGGCGTTCCGCCAAGCCCTCTACAATGCCTACTACGTAGCGCGCCCCGAGGTGCCGATCGAGGTCGCCGGCAAGCTGATGCCCAATGTCGATCGCGGCGGCGTCAATGCCCAGAACAGCCTCAAGCCGCAGGCTCCGCCACCGCCGCCCGCGCCGGCCACGGCGCCGATGCAGAACCGGCGCTACAAGGCCGAGCAGGTCGAGACGGCGGCGGGCCGCGCGCCATCGGAGATCGCGGCTGCTGCCGATCAGGTCGAAGCGACCGACGCCGCGACCCAGGTCGTGTTCAAGTTTCCGCGCCCGGTCAGCGTCGACAACGGCCGGACGCTGTCGATCCCGATCATCGATCGCCAAGTGCCTGCGATGCGATTGGCGCTCTACCAAGCCGAGACCGCGGCGCGCAATCCGCTGGCTGCCATCCGCATGACCAACGACGGCGATACCGGTTTGCCGGCCGGCATCATCACGCTCTACGAGCGCGACAAGGCGGGGGCGGTGGCCTATGTCGGCGACGCCCGGCTGTCAGCCTTCCCGATCGGCGAAACTCGGCTGCTGGCCTATGCGCTCGACGAGAAGATCGTCATCGAGCGCGAGGCTGCCCAGTCGGATCGACTGGCCACCGGCACGATCGCCAAGGGGGCGCTGCAGATCTCGCGCATCGCCCGTCAGACCACGACCTACCGCGTCAAGGGACCGGCCAAGGAGCCGCGCCAGTTGATCGTCGTGCAGCGCCGCCTGCCGGGCTGGACCCTGGTCAAGCCGGAGGCGAAGGGCGTCGACCTGAGCGAGGGCAATTATCGCATCCCGTTCCAGCTGCCGGGCGGCGATCAGACCCAGGTCTTCGAGGTGGTGCAGGAGCAGACCCAGCACCAGGAGCTGCGCCTTCTCGATGCGTCGGCCGACCAGATCCGCGTCTTCGCCGAGGCCCGCGAGTTCGACGCCAAGACGCGCGAAGCACTGGCGCGAGTGCTGCAGCTTCAGGCCAACGTCGCCGACGCCCAGCGCCGGGTGACGCAGGCCGACCAGGAGCGCCAGCAGATCGTCCAGGAGCAGTCGCGCCTGCGCGACAACCTCTCGCGCGTGCCGTCGAACAGCGACCTGCAGCGCCGCTACCTCGCCACGCTCGACAAGCAGGAGACCGAGCTCGAAGCCATCGCCAAGCGCCGCGCCGAAGGAGAGAAGGCCGTCGAAGCGGCGCGCGACGCCCTGCGCAATTACGTGGCTCAGCTGGGATAGCAAGGACGGCAGGACGCTCGGCGCGCGCATTCGCTCGCGCGCCGTCACTCTCTACCCCGCCCGCAGCGTCCTCACCGCGTCATCACGGCGGAACAGGTAGAGGAGGGCGCGCAGGGCCGCGCCGCGCTCGGACTCGAGATCGGGGTCGCGGTCGACGATGAGGCGAGCGTCGTCGCGCGCCGCCTGCAGCAGCTCGGCGTGCGCGGCGAGGTCGGCCAGGCGCATGTCGGGCAGGCCGCTCTGGCGTGTGCCCAGAAGCTCGCCGGCGCCGCGCAGGCGCAGATCCTCCTCGGCGATGCGGAAGCCATCCTCGGTCTCGCGCATGATGGCGAGACGGGCTCGGGCGGTCTCGCCGAGCGGCTGGGCGTAGAGCAGCAGGCAGGTCGACCTGGCACTGCCGCGGCCGACACGGCCGCGCAACTGGTGAAGCTGGGCCAGGCCGAAGCGCTCGGCATGCTCGATCACCATCACCGTCGCCGCCGGCACGTCGACCCCAACCTCGATCACCGTCGTTGCGACAAGCAGCGACAACTGCCCCTCGGCGAAGGCCATCATCGTCGCTTCGCGCTCGGCGCTCTTGAGCCGGCCGTGCAGCAGGCCAACCTTGCCCGGGAAGCGCGCCTGGAGCAGCGCGAACCGCTCCTGAACGTTGGCGAGGTCGACTTCCTCCGACTCCTCGATCAGCGGGCAGACCCAGTAGACGCGCCCACCGCTGGCGATCTGCCTGCCGACGCCGTCGGCTACCTCGCCGATGCGCTCCAGCGGCACGGCGCGCGTGTCGATCGGCTGACGGCCGGCTGGCTTCTCGGTGAGCTTGGAGACGTCGAGATCGCCGTAAGCCGCCAGCATCAGGGTGCGCGGAATGGGCGTCGCCGTCATCACCAGCAGGTCGACCGCATGGCCCTTCGACGACAGCGCCATGCGCTGATGCACGCCGAATCGATGCTGCTCGTCGACCACGGCCAGCGCCAGGTCGGCGAACTCGACATCCTCCTGCACCAGGGCATGCGTACCGACGACGAGGGCGATCGAGCCGTCGGCCAGCCCCTGCAACGTCGCCTTCTTCTGCTTCTGGCCGTCGCGCCCGGTGAGCAGGGCCAAGCGCACGCCGATCGCCTCGGCCAGCGGTGCGATGGTGGCGTAGTGCTGGCGGGCCAGCAGCTCGGTGGGCGCCATGAGGGCGGCTTGGGCGCCCGCTTCGACGCCGATCAGCATGGCGAGGAAGGCGACCAGGGTCTTGCCGCTGCCGACATCGCCTTGCAGCAGCCGCACCATGCGCTCGGACCTGGCCATGTCGGCGGCGATCTCGTCGACCGCGCTGCGCTGGCTCGCCGTCAAGCTGAACGGCAGCTCGGCGAGCGCCGCCTGGCGCAGCCGACCGGTGCCCTGGGTCGAGCGGCCGGCGATCGTGCGGTTGTGATGGCGAACCAGGGCGATGGCGAGCTGGCTCGCCAGCAGCTCGTCGAAGGCGAGGCGCGCGCGGGCCGGATGACCCGCCGCGAGGTCGCTCGGCTCGCCCGGAGCATGGGCCTCGGCCAGCGCTGACCGCCAGCCCTTCCAGCGGTTGCGGGCCAGGAAGGCGGCGTCCTGCCATTCGGCAAGCTCGGGCGCGCGTTCGAGGGCCCCGGCGACCGCTTTCTGCACGACCTTCTGGGTCAGCCCGGCGGTGAGGCCGTAGACCGGCTCGACGCGAAGGACCGTGTCGCGCTGGTCGATCGGCACGACGTGATCGGGGTGCGTCATCTGAACCTCACCCTGGTAGAGCTCGACCTTGCCGCTCACCACGCGCTGCTGGCCGATCGGCAGCAGCTTCTTGAGGTAGTCTTCACGGCCGTTGAAGTAGGTGAGGCAGATCCGGCCGCTCTCGTCGCTGCACCATATGCGATAGGGCTGGCGCGGGCTACGCGGCACGACGTGCTCGTCGACGGTGACGGTCAAGGTGGCGATCTCGCCGCCGCGCGCCTGCGCGATCTCCGGCGCGTAGCGGCGGTCGACCACGGCAAAAGGCAGGTGCCATAGGAGATCGACGAGCTGGGAGCCCACCAGCTTTTCCAAGAGCTTGCCCAGGCGCGGCCCGATGCCGGGCAGCGAGAACGTCTGGGCGAACAGGGGTGTCAGGCTTTGCGGACGCATGGTTGCCAAGCTTCGAGGCCACGTGACTTGGCCATCGCCGCCGCCTATATGCTACGCCCCTTTTGGGCCGGACCTGGGGAAAACATGACGGGCGGGGCGGACCTCGAAACGCGGCGCAAGCGGCTGCTCTACCGCAGCATCTATCGCGGCAACAAGGAGAACGACATCCTCCTCGGCCAGTTCGCGCGCGCCCATATCGCCACCCTGGATGCCGCCGAGCTCGATCAGTACGAGCAGCTCCTGGCAGCCCCGGACAACGACATCTTCGACTGGGTTTCCGGCCAGGCAGACGTGCCGCCGGAAGCCGACACGCCTGTCCTGCGCAAGCTTATGGCGTTCCGCGTGAGGTTTTAGGGTGATGGACGCGCAATTCATTTTCCTCCCCCGTCATATGGGGGAGGTGCCCCCGTCAGGGGGCGGAGAGCGAAGGCCTCAGTCGAGGTCCATGAAATTCCGACGTCAAAGTCGGACTCATCTCTGGTGCGGCTTTCCCCCTCCGGCCCTCCGGGCCACCTCCGCCGTAAGACGGGGGAGGGACGTGATGCCATGACCCCGCTTTCCGACACCCTCGCGCCAATCGCGCGCCGGACCGGGCGCTGGACGGTCGCCGGGCTGCCCGAGGGCGCCGATGCGCTGGTGCTGGCGGAGCTGGCGCGTACGACGGGCGGGCGCGACATTCTGCACGTGGCGCGCGACGGCCAGCGGCTGGAGCGACTGCAGGACGGCCTTCGCTTCTTCGCGTCGGAACGCGAGGTGCTGGTCTTCCCGGCCTGGGACTGCCTGCCCTACGACCGGATGTCGCCGCATCCCGATATCGTGGCCGAGCGGCTGGAGACCCTGGTCCGCCTGGCCGCCCGGCCGAAGCCCGGCGCGCCGGCCCGCATCATCCTGGCCTCGGTCGGCGCGGCGCTGCAGAAGGTGCCGCCGCGCAGCCTCTATGCCGAGGCGGCGGTCGTGCTGCGGCGCGGCCAGACCCTCGACGTCGCTTGGCTGACCCGCTTTCTGGGCGAGAACGGCTATGGCCGCGCCGAGACGGTGATGGAGCCCGGCGAGTTCGCCGTGCGGGGCGGCCTGATCGATCTCTTCCCGCCGGGCACGCCCGAGCCGCTGCGCCTCGACCTGTTCGGCGACACGCTGGAGACCGTCCGCTCCTTCGATCCGATGAGCCAGCGTTCGACCGGCATGCGCGAGGAGGTCGTGCTGCTGCCGGTGAGCGAGGTGCTGCTTACGGAATCCTCGATCACCCGTTTCCGCGGCGGCTATCGTGAGCTGTTCGGCAATGCCGCCGATGATCCCCTCTACGAGGCGGTATCCGCCGGCCAGCGCCATGTCGGCATGGAGCACTGGCTGCCATTGTTCCACGAGCGGCTCGAGACCCTGCTCGACTACTGCGACCAGGCGATCGTCACGGCGGATCACCAGATCGCCGAGGCGTTCCAGGCGCGCCACGAGCTGATTGTCGACTACTACGACGCCCGCCTGAAGACCGGCGCCAAGGGCGGCATGAGTGGCGCGGCCGATTACCACCCGGTTCCCCCGGAGCGGCTCTACCTCAAGCCGTCGGAATGGGAGCGCCTGCTCGACGGCCACACCGTGGCGCAGCTCACGAGCTTCGATGCGACGCCGGATATGGCCAATGTCGTCGACCTGCACGGCCGCCGGCACGAAGGCTTCGCCAAGGCGCGCACAGCGCAGGGCGTCAATCTGTTCGACAAGGTGGGGGAGCACGTCAAGGCGGCGAACGAGTCCGGCCGGCGCGTGGTGATCGCCGGCTACACCGAGGGCTCGGCGTCCCGACTGCAGCATCTGCTGCAGGAGCACGGGGCCACGACCCCGGTGCCAGTGGCCGATTACACGACCGTTCTCGGCCTGCCGCCGGGCGTGGTCGGCATCGCCGTCTGGCCGGTCGACCATGGCTTCGTGCTCGAAGCGCTCGAGGTCATCGGCGAGGAGGACATCCTCGGCGACCGGCTGTCGCGCCCGGCCAAGAAGCGACGGCCGTCGGAACGCTTCATCGCCGAGGCCTCGGCGCTGAGCGAGGGCGACCTGGTCGTCCATCGCGAGCACGGCGTCGGCCGCTACGAAGGCCTCGTCACGCTGGAGATCCAGAACGCGCGGCACGACTGCCTGCGGCTCACCTACGACGGCGGCGACAAGCTCTTCGTGCCGGTCGAGAACATCGACGTGTTGAGCCGCTACGGCTCGGCAGAGGAGGGCGCCGTGCTCGACCGGCTGGGCGGCGTCGCCTGGCAGTCGCGCAAGGCACGGCTGAAGCAGCGCATCGCCGACATGGCGGACCGGCTGATCAGGATCGCCGCCGAACGGGCCGTGCGCCGCGGCGAGACGATGAGCCCGCCCGACGGCCTCTACGAGGAATTCTGCGCCCGCTTCCCCTATGCCGAGACCGACGATCAGCTCCAGGCCATTGCCGACGTCATGGAGGATCTGTCTTCCGGCAAGCCGATGGACCGTCTGATCTGCGGCGATGTCGGCTTCGGCAAGACCGAGGTTGCGCTGCGCGCCGCCTTCGCCGCCGCCCTGTCGGGCAAGCAGGTGGCGGTGATCGGCCCGACGACGCTGCTCGCCCGCCAGCACCATCGCACCTTCGTCGAGCGCTTCGAAGGCCTGCCGGTTCGCATCGGCCGGCTGTCGCGGCTGGTCGGCGCCAAGGAGGTCAAGGCCACCAAGGAGGCGATGAAGGAGGGCACGCTCGACATCGTGGTCGGCACCCACGCGCTGCTGGCCAAGAGCATCGAGTTCAAGGATCTCGGCCTGCTGATCGTCGACGAGGAGCAGCATTTCGGCGTCGCCCACAAGGAGCGGCTGAAGGAGCTGCGCGCCGACGTCCACGTGCTGACGCTGACGGCGACGCCGATCCCGCGCACCCTGCAGCTGGCGCTCACCGGCGTGCGCGACATGAGCGTGATCGCCACGCCGCCGGTCGACCGGCTGGCGGTGAGGACCTTCGTCACGCCGTTCGACGGCGTCACGATCCGCGAAGCCCTGTTGCGCGAGCAGTATCGCGGCGGCCAGAGTTTCTATGTCTGCCCGCGCATCGAGGACATGGCGCAGGTGGCGAACGACCTGCGCGAGCTGGTGCCCGAGATTCGCCTCGCCATGGCGCACGGTCGGCTGCCGCCGACCGCCATCGAGAACACCATGCAGGAGTTCGTCGACGGCAAGTTCGACGTGCTGCTGTCGACCAACATCGTCGAGAGCGGGCTCGACATCCGCAACGCCAACACCATGGTGATCCATCGCGCCGACATGTTCGGCCTGGCCCAGCTCTACCAGCTCCGCGGCCGCATCGGCCGCGGCAAGACGCGGGCCTATGCCTATCTCACCGTGCCTCCCGGGCGAGCGCTGAACGAGGCGGCGGCCAAGCGGCTCGAGGTGATGCAGACGCTCGACACGCTGGGCGCCGGCTTCCAGCTCGCCAGCCACGACCTCGATATCCGCGGCGCCGGCAATCTGCTCGGCGAGGAGCAGTCGGGCCATATTCGCGAGGTCGGCATCGAGCTCTACCAGCAGCTCCTCGAGGAGGCCGTCGAGGCGGCACGCGGCCAGGCGCGCGAGGCCGAGCGGGCCGATTGGTCGCCGCAGCTCAACCTCGGGATCCCGGTGCTGATCCCAGAGGAATACGTCTCCGACTTGTCGGTGCGCATGGGCCTCTATCGCCGCATCGGCGCGCTGGCCGACCGGGGTGAGATCGACAGCTTCGCCGCCGAGATGGTCGACCGCTTCGGCAAGATGCCAGCAGAAGCCGAGTTCCTGCTGAACACCGTGGCGTTGAAGCTCTTGTGTCGGGCGGCCGGCGTGGAGCGCATCGATGCCGGCGAGAAGGCAGTCGTGCTCTCCCTGCACGACAACAAGTTCGCCAATCCCGACAAGCTCATCGCCTGGCTGCAGAAGAACGCGCCTTTGGTCCGCTTGCGCCCCGACCACCGCGTGATGGTGCAGCGGGTCTGGAACGACGAGCGCCAGCGCCTTTCCGGCGTGACCTCGATCGTTTCCGCTTTGGCGAAGCTCGCGGCTTGAGCAGCGGCAGCGCAGCGCGAAGCGCGCAGCGCAGCAGCCAGTCGCTGAGCCTGGTATCGCCCGACGCCCGGGCCAAGGTTACCGCGCCGACGGCGAGGATTGCCGCCACAGTGGCATGCGAATCGAGCTTGCGCGCCTTCGTTCGCGCCAGCTCGGCGATGCTGGCGTGCAGCATGTTCGCATAGGCGAGTCGGGCGGCCAACGGTGCCCGGGCGACGTCGCCGGGCAGCGCGGCCAGCGTGCAGCCCTGCGCGGTTTCACCCAGATTGGCCTTGTCGAGATAGGCGCGAAGCGCGGCCGCCGGTTCGCCCGCACGGAGCTGGGTCAACAGTCCGGGCCCCGACCGCACGATCTCGGCGAACAGCGCGTCCTTGGAAGCAAAATGGGCATAGAAGGCACCGCGCGTCAGCCCGGCCGCCAGCATGACATCGTCGATCGTCGTCGCATGATAGCCACGCAGGCGGAACAGCCGGGCGGCATGCTGCAGGATCTCGCTGCGGGATCGGGCTTTCTGGCCAGGCGATGGCGGCATGGGCACCTACAGTATGATATGTATCATATCATAGGGTAATCAACATATTGAACTAAATCCCCAATCTCATCCTGGGGAGCCGCGCATGGCGCGGCGTCTCGAATGCGCGCGGTTCACCGCGCGTGGATGGTGATCAGGCGAGATGCGGGGTGCCCATGCTTCGAGACGCGCCCTGTGGGCGCTCCTCAGCATGAGGTTTGGGAGTGTTGCCTACGCGCGAGATGAAGGATCCCTCGCCACACTCGGGATGACAGTCTCATTGTGATCCCGAGCGCAGCGAGGGACCTTTGCTCGTCGTTGTCCGAACCCTCAGGCCACCGATTGCGCCGCGCTGGTCGCGGCGTCGCGTTCGGCGAGATTGAAGACCTCGACGAAGGCGGAGGGTGGCTGGGCGCCCGAGACGGCGTACTTGCGGTTGACGATGAAGCAGGGCACGCCGTTGATGCCGAGCCGGCGGGCGTAGACGTCGGAGGCGACGACCTCCTGGCGGCCTTCGTCGCTCTGCAGGAAGCTGCGCGTGCTCTCGGCGTCGACGCCGGCGCGCACGGCGCACTCGACCAGTGTGTCGAGATCGCCGATGTCGAGCCCCTGCTCGAAATAGGCCTTGAACAACTCGTCGACCACCTCGTCCTGGGCCTCGCGCTTGGCGCCCCAGTAGACCAGGCGGTGCGACAGCACCGTGTTGGGCGTATGGCGGATGCGCGAGAACTGGAACTCGATGCCGGCCTCTCGGCCGCTCTCGGCGATCGCCTGGTAGATCTGGCGCGGCCGGTCGCCGCCGCCGAACTTGGCGCGCACATAGTCGTCGCGCGTCATGCCTTCGGGCGGCATGTCCGGATTGAGCTGGAAGGGCCGCCAGGCCACGGCGATGTCGTTGCGTCCAGCCTGCGCCAGCGCGCGCTCGAAGCGCCGCTTGCCGATGTAGCACCACGGGCAGATCGTGTCGGAAACGATGTCTACGTAGATCATAGAGGAAAGCCTACGCCTTTCCCGGCGCTCCCGGAAGATGGTCAGTGCTTCACCCGCGCCGTCATGGCTCCATCGACGATGGCGCCGCCGATGCTCTCGGTGCCGCCGGTGATCAGAACACGTTTGCCTGCAAGACCGAGGTCCATGGTATCTCCCGAAGGATCGTTGGCCCGTGCAGCGGGCATGAAACAAGGAGCGACCGTGATGTCCAAGCGATTCGACCTCGAAGGCAAGGCCGCGCTGGTCACCGGCGCATCGTCAGGATTGGGCGTGCATTTCGCGCGCACGTTGGCATCGGCCGGCGCGGCGATCGCCCTGGCCGCGCGGCGCGCCGACCGCCTGGCGGCCCTGCAGGCGGAATTGGAGAACGGGGGCACCAAGGCGGTCGCGGTGACGCTCGATGTGCAATCGGGCGACGCCGTGCGCGCCGCCTTCGACGCGGCCGAGACGGCACTGGGCGCCCTCGACATCGTCGTCAACAATGCCGGCATCTCGATCGTCAAGCCGGCGCTCGCCATGCCTGAAGGAGATTGGGATGCCGTCGTCGACACCAACCTGCGCGGCGCCTGGCTGGTGGCTCAGGCCGCGGGTCAGCGCTGGGTGGCGGCGAAGCGGCCGGGCAGCATCGTCAACATCGCCTCGATCCTGGGGCTGCGCACCATCGGCCATGTGGCCCCCTACAACGCCTCGAAGGCGGGGCTCATCCATCTGACGCGCGCGCTCGCCATGGAATGGGCGCGCTACGGCATCCGCGTCAACGCGATCTGCCCGGGCTACATCGAGACCGAGATGAACAGCGACTTCTGGAAGACCGATGGCGGCCGGCGCCTGATCGAGCGCATCCCGCAGCGCCGCATCGGCAAGCCGGAGGAGCTCGACGGCGCGCTGCTGCTGCTGGCCTCGGAGGCCGGCGCCTTCATGACCGGCAGCGTGATCACGGTCGACGGCGGCCACACGGTGAGCTCGCTCTGACTCTCCTCCCCAGCTCGGCTGGGAGGAGAAATGATTCACCAGCCGTTGATGCGGTCGTAGGTGTCGACCACCGAGCGGCCGCCGTCGAGGTCGCTGTCGACCACGTAGTAGCGGTCGTAGGCCGCCGCGGTGATGCAGGCGTGGTTGGGCAGGATGCGCACGCGCGCGCCGACCGGCAGATTGCCGAACGGGATCGGCTCGGCGGCGCCGACAAAGCCGTGCTCCTGCGAGCATTCGACCACCGCCATCTCCCGGGCCGGCGCCTCGACGATCGTGCCGTAGCCGACGTGGGGCTTGAACTCCTGGGCGCTGATGTCCTTGGAGAGCGCCAGCGCGCCGGCATCGACCAGCATCTGGTTGCGGTGCGGGTAATGGCCGATCACTGAGGCCAGCACCGAGAGCGCGAGGTCGCCGGCACCGCACGCGCCGATGTACTCCTGGTCGAGGTCATTGAAGACGTAGACACCCGGCCGCATCTCGGTGATGCCGGTGAAGTTGCGCGAATGCACCGCGGTCGGCGTCGAGCCGGCCGAAACGATCGGGCAGGGGATGCCGGCGGCGCGCAGCCGGTCGGCGGCGCCGACGATGGCGCGGCGTTCCTGCTCGGCGACGGCGGCGACTCCGTCCGACGTGCTCTGGTGATAGGAATGGCCGGCATGGGTCATCACGCCCGCCAGCTCGACGCCGGACGCCTGGTGAAGCACGCGGGCGATGTCGAGAAGACCGGGCAGGTCGGGGAAGGGTAGGCCGGCGCGGCCGGCGCCGCTGTCGATCTCGATCAGGACGGAGAAGGTGTCGCCGTCGTGTGCCGCTGCGGCGATCGCCCGCGCGACGGCGATGTTGTCGGTCACGACGCGCAGGTCGATGCCCTGGCGACGTAGCGCGCTCACGGCCGCGAGCTTGGAGGGCACCACGCCGACGCCGTAGAGAATGTCGGTGAAGCCGCCCTTGGCGAAGTAGCGCGCCTCGGCGAGGGTCGAGACCGTGATGCGGCCGTCATGGCCTTCGACCGCCATGCGGCCGACCTGGAGCGACTTCGCCGTCTTGACGTGCGGTCGCAGCATGACGCCGGCGCGGCGCAACCGCTCGCTCATGCGCGCGAGGTTGCGGCGCAGGATGGCACGGTCGAGAATGAGGGCGGGTGTCGGCAGGTCGTCGAGGGTCTGGCTGGCCATTGTCTTGTCTTTCATGGTCGTTCCATTCTTTCCAGCAACCTGCCGACGGTCAAATCGAGCATGCCGATCGAAAACGAGCGCAAGTTTGTCCTGAACGATGACGGAGAGCTCGAGGCGCGCATTGGCGCGGCATCCGGCGTCGATCGCAGCCTGCTTCACCAAGCCTATCTAGATGCCGCGGGTGTCCGCATCCGCTCGCTCGAGGGAGCGGACGGCAAGCGCTATGTCTTCACCTACAAATGCACGGTCGAGGGCCAGGTGGTCGAGATCGAGACCGCCATCAGCGCGCACGACTTCGAACGCCTGTGGACGCGGCGCCAGCAGAGTCTCACCAAGGTGCGCTACTCGTGGCCCGACGGCGCCTACCACTGGGACGTCGATTTCTTCAAGACCGACACCGGCCGCACCTACTTTGCTCAGGCCGAGGTCGAGATGCCGGAGGGCGAGATCGAGCCGCCGCCCTTGCCCCCGCTGCTCGCCGGCCACCTGCTGGCGACGGTGCCGGCCGGCGATTCACGCTTCGCATCGAAATACCTGACCGACCAGGCGCATGCCGCGCGGCTGCTGGCCGATATCCGTCTCAAGGGGAGAATTGAATGAAGATCGCCCGCATCGACAGCCATTCGATCAAGGTGCCTTTCACCTTCGGCGGCAACCCGACCGGCTACGGCGGGCGCAACTGGACGACCAACAACATCCTGCTGGTGCGGGTCGAGACCGACAACGGGCTGGTCGGCTGGGGCGAGGCGTTCTGCTACGGCTGCACCGACGCCGTCCGCGCCGCCCTGCACAACATGGTGGCCCCCGTGGCGGTGGGCGAGGACGCATCCGACATCGCGCGCCTGTCCTACGAGCTGCAGCAGAAGCTCCATCTGTTCGGCCGTTACGGCCTCACGATCTTCGCCTTGTCCGGGCTCGACATCGCGCTGTGGGACATCGCCGGCAAGGCGGCCGGCCTGCCGCTCGTCCAGCTGTTGGGCGGCAGCGGCAGAGCCAAGCTGCCGGCCTACGCCAGCCTGCTGAAGTACCGCGATCGCGAGAAGGTGGCGGCGCGCACCAAGCTCGCCGTGCAGCAGGGCTATCGCCACGTCAAGCTGCACGAGACCGAGGAGCCCGAGGTGCGGGCGGCGCGCGAGGCTGCAGGCAACGACGTCGCCATCATGGTCGACACGAACTGCCCGTGGACACCCGAGCAGGCGCGCCTCATGACGCTGAAGCTGCGCCCCTATAACCTGCACTGGCTCGAGGAGCCGATCTTCCCGCCCGAGGATTTCGCCGCCATCGCGCGGCTGCGCGCCGGCACCGGCGTCGCCATGGCGGCAGGCGAGAACAACTGCACGTCGTTCCAGTTCCGTGACATGTTCGCCGCCGGCGCCGTCGACTACGCCCAGCCCAGCGTCACCAAGGTGGGTGGCGTCAGCGAGTTCCTGAAAGTGGCGACTCTCGCCGATGCCGCCGGCGTGACGCTGATGCCGCACTCGCCCTATTTCGGCCCGGGCTTCCTCGCCACCTTGCATCTGCTGGCGGCGCGCGGCGGCCCAGGCGGCATGATCGAGCGCTATCATATGGATCTGGAGGCCAGCCTCTACGGCGAGCTGGTGAACCCCGTGGATGGCGGCTTCGTCGTGCCCACAGGCCCTGGCCTGGGGTGCGATCCCGATCCCGATGTTCTCAAGACCTACGGCAGCTAGCGGCGCATGACTGCGAGGACGCCCGACTAGTTGAAGAGCCCCGCCCTTGCCTACAACGAGGCCGCGGACAGGCGTTCATGGAACGCCATGCTTCAGCGCTTTCAGGAGTGCTTCGGGCAGGCCTGAAGAATAATTCATGCCGGCCGCGGGCATCCCGCCCGCAGTCCGGAAGAGCATGAGCCTCAAATTTTGCGCGGCCGGATGCGCGGGACCTGGACGATCGGCCATGGGTCGGGCAGCTGGCCGACCGGGCAGTCGATCAGGGTCGGGCCACCGCGCCCGATGCCGCGCGTGATCGCCGCGCGCAGCTCGTCCGGCGACTTCACGCGTTCGCTCGCCAGGCCGAAGCTCTCGGCCAGCTTGACGAAATCCGGATTGCGCAGGTCGCTGGCGATGGTGCGGTTGTTGAAGGATTGCTGCTGGATGCGCCGCACGTTGCCGTAGGCGCCGTCGCTGAACACGATGGCGACCACGCCGATGCCGTGCTGTGCCGCCGTCGCCATTTCCATCGCCGTGAACAGGAAGCCGCCGTCGCCGCTGATCGACACGACCGGCGTGTCGGGCTTGGCGACCTTGACGCCGAGCGAGGTGGCATAGCCCCAGCCCAGCGTGCCCTGGTAGCCCGGCGAGATGAACGTGCGAGGCTTGTAGGTCGGGTAGGCGAGGCGGGCGGCGTAGCCCATCTGGGTCAGCTCATCGACCAGGATGCCGTCCTCCGGCAGTGCCGCGCGAATGGCTTCGAGATACGTGATCTGCGGGCCGAGCTTCTCACGCAGCATCTTGGTCGCGGCCGCCTTGGTCTCGGCCACCTGGTCGGCACGACCGTTCGGCTTGCCGGCATGCTTGCCGATCCTGCCGGCCAGCGCCGCCATCGTCGCCGCCGCATCGCCGACGATGCCGATCTCGGGCCGGCGGAAGCGGTCGAGCTCGGCGCTGTCGGCGTCGACTCGGATGATCTTCAGATCGTCGTCGAGACCCCAGTTCTGCTGCTGCGCCGACAGGCGCGTGCCGACCGCCAGCACCACGTCGGCCTCGCCCCACAGGCGGTAGCCGGCCGGCATGGTGACCGCCAGCCGATGCCGGCCGTCGATCACGCCCTGGCCCATGCGGCCGATCATCACCGGCGCCTCGAGCGTCTCGGCGATCGTCTGGACCGACGCGCCGGCGCCCTGCGCGCCGCCGCCGACCACGATCAGCGGCCGCTTCGCGCCGCCCAGCAGCTTGGCCGCGCGCTCGACCGCGTCCTCGTCGACCGGGCAGGGGTCGGCCACGGCCGGCGACTCGATCAGCTCGACCGGGGCGCGCCGCGCCCAGGTATCCATGGCGCATTCCAGGCCGACCGGGCGTCGGCGACCCGACAGCATCCGCCGGAACGCCTCGTTGACGAGGCCGGGCGCCTCGGCCGGCGCATTGATGCGGTCGGCCCACTTGGTGAGGCCGCGCATGATCGAGAGCTGGTCGGGCAGCTCGTGCAGCAGGCCGACATTGCGGCCGATCATGGCTTGCGCGATCTGGCCGGAGAGCGCCAGCACCGGCGCGTTCACGGCATAGGCGGTCGACAGCGCCGCCGTGGTGTTGAGGAAGCCTGGCCCGGGCACGACCACGTAGGCCGAGGGACTGCCGCTCGCCATGGCGTAGCCCAGCGCCATGTAGGCGCAGGCCTGCTCGTGGCGGGCATGGATCGGACGGATCGCGTTGGTGCGATCGTAGAGGGCATCGAAGAATGCGTCGTTCTGGACGCCGGGCAGGCAGAAGATCGTGTCGATGCCGTTCACTTCCAGCATCGACACGACGGCTTGGGCGGTGGTCAAGGTTTGCATCGGCTCAGTCTACACGGGCGCCCGATGCTTTGATAATCGGAGCGAGCCGCGCTTCCTCGGCGTCGCGATAGGCCAGGGTGGCGGCCGGCGTGTTCCACCATGCCGTGGCGCCGAGGTCGGCGAACTTGGCCTTGAGGTCGTCGCTCTCGAGCGCCTTCTTGGAGAGCTCCGACAGGCGCGCGACGACGTCGGCCGGCAGCTTGGCCGGGCCGGTCAGCGTGGTCCATGACACGATGTCGAAGCCTTCGATGAATTCGGCGACCGCCGGCACGTCGGGCGCCGCCGGCGTGCGCTTGGCCGAGGTGACGGCGAGCGCCCGCACCTTGCCCGGCCGCGCGACGGCGAGGGCGCCCGGGATGTTGTCGAAGATCATGTGGACCTGGCCCGCCAGGATGTCCTGCATCGCCGGCGCGGCGCCACGATAGGGCACGTGCAGGATGTCGACGCCGGCCTTGATCTTGAACAGCTCGCCCGACAGATGGAGCGTCGTGCCCGGGCCGGCCGAGGCGTAGGAGTACTTGCCCGGGTTCTTCTTCAGGAACGCGATCAGCTCGGGCACATCCTTGACCGGCAGGTCGAGGTTCACCACCAGCATGTTGGGCAGGAACCAGATGGTGCTGACGAAGGTGAAGTCGGTGCGCGGATTGAACGGCAGCTTGGCGTAGAGCGTCGGTGCGATGGCGTGGCTGGCGATGCCGCCCAAGCCCAGCGTGTAGCCATCGGGCGCCGACTGGGCGAGCGCATCCATGCCGACATTGCCGCCCGAGCCGCCCTTGTTCTCGACGATCCATTGCTGGCCCGAAAGCTCGGCCATCTTGGCGCAGAACAGGCGCGACAAGGTGTCGGTGGCGCCGCCGGCGGGGAAGGGGTTGATGTAACGGACCGGCTTATTGGGATAGGTGCCCTGCGCGTTCGCAGATCCCCTCAGGATCGCCGGCGCCAGCAGCGCTCCTCCCATGCCACCCAACACATACCGACGCTTCGATAGCTTCATCTTGGTTTCCTCCCTGATATTCCCTCTGAGCCCGCACGAAGGTGCCAAACCGCAGGATCGCCGTCGACAGGCTGTGTGCAATTGTCCAGCGACGCCTTTCAATAGCTTGAAAACGCGCAAAATCTCGTCAATTTTGCCGCTACACTGCGGTTTGGTGGGTGACAAGCCGCAGGGCGAGATGAGAAAGGGGTTGGGGATGTCGGGCAGCGGGACCAGGGTCGCGAGTGTCGTCGCGTGGATCGTCGCGGCGTGCCTCGCCGTCTCGGGCGGCGCCGCACCGGCGGCGGCGCAACCCAAGCCACCGCAACCGGCCGCCCCGGCGCAGACACCCGCCCAGGCCAAGCCGCCGGCACCGGCGGCGCAACCCAACACCAAGGATCAGCCGACCTCCTTCGACGTCTGCACCGGGTTGACCGGCGCCAAGGCGCCCAAGAAAGTCGAGGCGTGCAGCGAGGCGATCGCCCAGGGTGGCCTCAGCATGCCGGAGCTCGCCGTCGCCTACCTCCATCGCGGCCTGTCGGAGAGCGGGCCGGGCAGCGACACGCGTTCGAAGGCCGATTACCGCCAGTCGATCCGCATCCTGAGCGACCTGATCCTGGCGCAGCCGCTCAATCCCTATCTCTACATCCAGCGCGGCGTGGTTCATCAGCAGATCGGCGAGGCCGACCGCGCGATCATCGATTTCAGCGATGCCATCCGGCTGGCGCCCAAGGAGACCTCGCCGCTGATCCATCGCGGCATCATCCTCTACATCCGCAAGGACAACAGCGATGGCGCCATCGCCGACCTGACCGCCGCGCTCGCCCTCAAGAATTGCGAGGTCTCGGCCTGGATCAATCGCGGCATCGCCTACAAGCGCAAGGCCGATCTCGACCAGTCGATCAAGGATTTCACCGACGGCATCAAGTGCCTGCCGCCGGGCATCCTGCCGGTCAACACCAAGGAGCTGCCCGACAACGTCACCAAGGTGCTGCTGAAGCAGCGCGACAAGGACAATCACTGGGCGCTGCTGGCCAACTTCTCCTATTACCAGCGCGGTCTCGTCTATTACGACAAGCAGCTCTACGACAAGGCGATCGCCGACTTCACCCAGGCGATCTACTACAACCCCGAAGACGCGGCGTCGTTCGTCGGTCGTGGTGCCGCCTACATGTACAAGGACGACCCGAAGAAGGCGATCGCCGACTTCACCGAAGGCCTGCGGCTCGCACCGAAGCAGGCTTTCGCTCTCATGCAGCGCGGCATCGCCTATCAGCTCACCGGCGATCCCGACAACGCCATCGCCGACTACACCGCCGCGATCGAGATCACGCCCAAGGATCCGCTGCCCTACGTCAATCGCGGCATCGTGCTGTACGCCAAGAAGGGCAAGTTCGACGCCGCGATCGCCGATTTCGACGAGGCGCTGAAGCTCAACCCGGAAGAGATCAACGCCCTCATCAATCGCGGCGTCACCTACCGCCAGAAGAACGAGCCCGACCGCGCCATCGCCGATTTCCGGCGGGCGATCTCGCTCGGCCTGCGCACCGCCAATCTGCTGACCGTCCTGCCCAAGAACCGCGACCGCAAGACGGCGGCGCTGGCCGAGCAGGTCGCCCATGCCTACTACCAGCGCGGCATGGCGCTGATCGACAAGCAGGACTACACGGGCGCCCTCGACGACTTCAATCGGGCGGTCGAGATCACGCCCGACGAGGCGCGGCCCTATCTCGGGCGCGGCGCGGCCTACCTCAGGGACGGCAAGCCCAAGGAGGCGCTCGCCGACTTCGACAAGGCGATCCGGCTGGCGCCCGGCCGCGCCAACGTCTATTTCGAGCGCGGCTCGGCATTCCATCGCGTCGAGGACTACAAGCGCGCGATCGCGGACTACACCGAGTCGATCCGGCTCGATCCCAAGGAGCCGCTCGCCTACATCAATCGCGGCATGGCCGAGATCTTCGTCGGCAAGGTCGACGACGCCATCGAGGATTTCGACTCCGCGCTCACCATCAGCCCGGACGACGTCAACGCGCTGATCCAGCGCGGCTTCGCCTACGGCCTGAAAAAGGATTTCGGCACGGCCTTCGCCGACGTCAACAAGGCGCTCGACATCACGCCGGACAATCCGACCGCCTTGTTCTACCGCGCCCAGATCGAGGCACTGCGCGGCAACACCGAGCGCGCGCTGGCGGACTACAACGCCGCGCAGAGAATCCAGCCCGACAATCCGCGCACTTACGCGGCGCGGGCCACGGTCTATCTCGAGCTCGGCGACTACGAAAGCGCGATCGACGATCTCAACCAGGCGATCAAGCTCCGGCCCAAGGATGCGACCCAGTTCCTCAATCGCGGCATCGCCTATTTCGGCAGGGGTGAATGGGCGAACGCCATCACCGACTACGGCGAGGCGCTGAAGATCGACCCTGGCATGATCCAGGCGCTCAACAACCGCTGCATGACCAAGGCGGTGCTGGGCAAGGACCTCGACAGTGCGGCGGCGGACTGCGACGCCGCGCAGGCGCTCAACGCGCGCGACCCGTTCACGACCCTCAATCGCGGCCTGATCGAGCTGAAGCGCGGCCAGTTCGCCAGGGCGATCGCCCAGTACGACAGCGTGCTCGCCATCGATTCGCGCCGGGCGCGCGCCTACTACGGCCGCGGCCTGGCCAAGCTCAAGCTCGGGGACAAGTCGGCCGGCGATGCCGACATCGCCGTCGCCAAGGCGATGCTGCCGAACGTCGCCGAAGAGTTCGCCAACTATGGCGTGAGATAGACGTCGGGGAAGGACAGAGGAGGGGGCATGCTGCGCTTGGGGGCCGTGCTGGCGGCAATTGGGATCGCGTTGGCTGCTGCGCCGCAGGAGGCAGCGGCGGGCGCCGTGCTCGACACCATCAAGGTGCGGGGCGAGCTGAATTGCGGGGTGCGCGGCGATACGGACGGCTTCGCGCGGAAGGACGACAAGGGCAAGTTCACCGGCTTCGAGGTCGACATCTGCCGGGCCATCGCGGCGGCGATCCTCGGCAATGCCGACAAGGTGAAGTTCTTCCCGCTCGAAGTGGCCAGGCGATTCCCGGCCCTGCAGAACGGCCAGGTCGACGTGCTGGTGTCGGGCACGACATACACGATGAGCCGCGCGCTGACCGGCGGGCTCGATTTCGTCGCCGTCTACTACTACGACAGCCAGGCCTTCATGGTGCCGCGCAAGCTCGGCAAGAAAAGCCTGAAGGATCTCAGCGGCAACACGATCTGCGTGCAGTCAGGCACGACATCGGCGGAGAACGCCGAAGACTATTTCCGCCAGAACAAGATGACCTACAGCCCGGTGAGCTTCGACAAGCTCGACGACATGCGCACCGCCTTCCTCGCCGGCCGCTGTGACGCCCTGACGGCCGACCGCTCGGCGGTCTATGCGTCGCGCGTCTCCTACGCCGGCAATCCCAGCGACTTCCTCGTCCTGCCAGAAAGCCCGTCGCGCGAGCCGCTCGGCCTGATCGTCAAGCCGGGTGACCCGGCGTTCCGCGAGGTCGTGCGCTGGTCGCTGTACGCCATGGTCGAGGCCGAGGAGAACGGCATCAGGTCGGGCAATGTCGACGAGATGCTGAACAGCGACAGCAGCAAGGTCAAACGCCTGCTCGGCACGACCCCCGGCATGGGCAAGGCGCTCGGCGTCGACGAAAAGTGGGCCTACACCATCATCAAGCAGGTCGGCAATTACGGCGAAGTCTACGATCGCAACGTCGGCGCCAGATCCAACTTGAGAATCCCGCGCAGCCTGAACGCGCTGGCGACCCAGGGCGGCATGCAGTACGCGCCGCCGATGCGCTAGACTAGGCTCAGCCCTTCCAGGTGAAGGGGAAGAGCTGCTGGCGGACGAATCCCGGCGGCATGTAATCGCCCAGCACGCCATACTTGCCGGGGAAGCGGCGGTCGGATTTCACCGCGGTGCCGAAGATGTAGTCGATGAAGGCGAAGTGGGCGGCGTAGTTGCGGTCGATCGCCTCGCGCTCCGAGCTGTGGTGCCAATGGTGGAAATCGGGCGTCACGATCAGCCACTTGAGCGGCGCCCGGGCGAACGCCTCGGGCAGCCGGACGTTGGCGTGATTGAACACCGCCTGGAAACCCACGATGATGATGTAGACATTCATCGAGGCTTCGGTGAAGCCCAGCACGTAGAGCACGCCCAGGATCGAGACGCGGGTGGCGAGCAGCTCGAACATGTGCAGCCGCGAGCCCGCCATCCAATCCATATACTCGGCGCTGTGGTGCACGGCGTGGAAGCGCCACAGGAACGGGATCTCGTGATAGGCGCGATGCGTCCAGTACTGCACCAGGTCGGCGACCAGCAGCACGAGGAAGAGCTCGGCGAAGAAGGGCAGGCCACCGATCCATTTCTGCAAAGGCGCCCAGACCAGCCAGCCGAACAGGCGGTGGATGGCGAAATTGACGATGATCAGCGCCAGGCCGACCATCAGGTGGTTGACGATGAAGTGCGTGAAGTCGGTCTGCCAGCCCGGCCGGAACACCGGCTGGTCGCGGTGCAGCGGGAACATCTTCTCGATCAGGATGAACACCATGCTGGAGCCCAGCAGGTCGAGCAGGAACCAGTCGAGGCCGATGTAGGGCGTGTTATCGGGAAAGTCGCCGACCGGCACGCGATGCCCGCCCATGGCGGCGGCCAGCAGGATCAGGGCGAGCGCCGAGCCGTTCAGCCAGCGATTGCGCAACCGGATCAGGTTGGCCAGGGCGAGACCGCCCGCGATCACCATGCCGACCAGGAGGATCTCGCGCAGCAGCTCGACGTCGTACTTCCTCCGAAGGTCCGGGGTGGTGAGATACTGCGGGAAATGAAAGGCCAGGACCGACAGGACGGCCATGCCGCCCAGGGCGAAGGCAATGACCCCGGTGATCTTGCCCTTGCCGACTTCCATGGCGCCGGTCTGATGGAAAACGGCGGTGGTCTTCTTGGCGACGTTCGGTGACTTCATGACGTGGCATGTTAGCAGCCCCGTCGGGAATTTGCTGGCGAGATGGTGACGACGACGGATCCTGTTCCTGGTGCAGTCGACTACAGTGACATGGTCATCTTCCAAGAGAGCTCGACCCACCAACTCGTTGATCCAACGAAAAAAGAGGCTTCGAAGGCGGGCGAGCCCCCCAAAATCTGCACAAATCGACAGAAAAAACCGAAAAAGCGCTTGAGTTAATAAGTCACTGTACTAGAGTTCGCAGGCGGTCATTCCGGGGCCGCAGGGGCATCAGGCCTCTTCTTCTCCCCTCAACTCCAGGCGGGTCGCTACTCAAGACCCGCCTTTTTCTTTGCCGGCTCTGGCAACCAGACTCGGCCATCGGGGCACCGGGATCGTGACCATTCCGTGGCCGGACCTGAAGACCCATGACACGGCGCCACCAACCCTCGATCTTTCGAACTCTCTGCAACTCGAAGGCCCGCACGCGCGTTTTCATGCCATGATCCCCGCGAAGCTCCATGAAGACCTCCTGCGTGCGGACGCTCATGCCGCGCTGGGCCGTGACTGCACCGCCCGGCAGGCCGCCTATATCGAGGCGCTCTCGCGTGACGGTCACGACGCAGCGACGGCGCGCAAGCTGCTGAAGGCTTTCGAGGAAATGGAAGCTCTTCACGGCTTGGAGCATCGGCCCGTCGCATCGTGAGTCCGGGGCAGGGGCACCGCTCTCCCTGACCTCGCATCACGGCCGCGGAAAAGCGTCCGTTCGAACGAGAATGGACAGGCCGCGAGCGGGCAGCTGGCAGGAGACGGCGCGAGTCGAGCCGACCGTGTTCTTGGCGAAGACGCGGAACAGGTCGGGCGCGTAATCTACCGGCGCCGCGCCGAAGCCTTCAGCCGAGGCGGCGAGGTAATGCACCGTCAGGACGACGCCCTTGATTTCGCGCAGGCGATATTTCGAGAGCGGCAGATCGGGATGATATGGGCCGGTCTCGTGCAGCGGTTCGGTGGCCGTGAAACGCCGTTGCAGCGTCCCACCTTGTGGTAGCTTGGTCGCCAACGGAATGATTCGCACCGCCACGTCCTTGTCGGTCGGCAAGGGGGCGATGCCCCTCAGGATATGGGCGAAGCCGTCCTCGCCACGGGCGATCACCGCGCTGTTGAGGTTGACACGCGCCTGGCCGGTCGCCGCGTCGAACTCGGGCAAGGCATCCAGAACGTAGATGTCACCGCCCGTGTTGTTGGTGAGCGTGTAGGGGAATACCAGCGCGTCGCCGTCGCGCGTGGGCTGACAGTTCAGGGTCACGCCGGGCTCGGCGTCGGTTACGTTGGTCATTGGAAGGGTCTCCTGTCGCGGCGTGGTTGGCCCGGGCGCGCCGAGGGCAGCACTACAGAGCTTGATGATTAACGCGGCGACGCACACCGCGCTCGTCGCGATAGTCATTTTCCGGCCCGATGGTATTGAATTCCTCGTTGGTGTCGAAACCGTCGGTGCGCGGCGTCGGATCCCGTGTGCCGTGAGCGTGGTGGTCCGCATGGGTCATCTCGTGGAAAAGGATGACGTCGCCCGGCACGTCGGGAGCATTCACCGGATTGGGCCATTGTCCGGGATTGTAGTCGATGGTCGAATTCGAACCCGTGCCGTTGCTGGCGTTCGTCGGGTTGGCCGCGGTCGCGCCGGAATTCGGCGGATTGGACGGCGGGACCTCCGGCTGGATGGTCATCGTCTTGGTCGTGGACTGGTAGTCGGTGATCAGCGCATTGCCCTTGGCAGTGTCGTTCATCAGCGCGAGCTGCGACACCACCGTATCCTGGTATTTCTGATCACCCGCCACCTTGATGCCCCTTCCGACCTGCAATGTCCCATCCTTGTTGGCGGTGACCGTCAAGCCGTGATGGGCTTTGGCCGTATGGGTCCTGCGCCCGCCGCCGCCCTTCCACGGCGGATGCTTCTCGATGAAGTCCTGCGGGTCGCCCGGATCGGCCTGGGCGGCGTCCAACGGGTCGGTCATGGGTACGTCGATCGTGCTGCCGGGCGAGCCGCCCGAGTTGATGTTCACCATCGCACCATTGATGAATACACCGGCCGGATCGACCACGACAAAGCTGGCGCCGACCTTCAACGTGACTTTCTGCGACGCCTCGATGACCACCTCCTGCGCGTTCAAGGTGGCCTTGGTGCCGACGACGGTGCTGTACTTGGCCTGCAGATCCTGGGCCGTGTCCGCCTTGACGGTGAGCTCGAACTTCGCGTCGATGCCCTCGTACATGTCCTTCATGATGTGCTGGTCGTGCTCGCCGCCCACGGTCACGAACATCGAGCCGCCCGACTTGCCGGTGTCGGGGTTCTTGCCGCCGATTGCCGAATGCAGGTCCGCATGCACGGTTTCGTAGTAGGTGCCGAACGACGTGACGTCGGTGCGGCCCTGGCTGCGCAGCAGGAGCTGCTCCTTGCCGGCCGTGTCGTCGAACCGCATCATGTGGAACTTGGCCTTGTCGCCGGTGGCGAGCGGCACGATCCGGGTCTTGATGCCGGAGCGCAGCCGGAACTTGGGCAGGTCGAGCGGGTAGTTGTGCGCGGCGTTGTAGACCCGTCCCGTGATCAAGGGCCGGTCCGGATCGCCGTCGAGGAAGTCGACCAGGACCTCCTCGCCGACGCGCGGCAGGAACTGCATGCCCCATTTGGGGCCGGCCCAGGGCTGCGCCACGCGCAGGAAGCAGGAGTTGGTCACGGGCGTTTTCGGGCCGCCGGTGCCGGTGCGGTCCCAGTCGAACTTCACCTTCACCCGCCCCAGCTCGTCGGTCGACACGTCCTCGTCGGTGGCGCCGAACACGGTCGCCGTCTGCGGTCCCGGCACACGCGGCTTCAGGCTGATGCTCGGCGAGCGGTACTGCCGACCGGCGATGATCGGCGTTGCGCTGAACGAGTTGGTATAGGTCTGCGGCGGTGGCGGCTTCTTGGAAAGAAGATCGATGAGCGGCTGGAGGATCGGTATCTTGGGCAGATGCGGCAATATCAGCTCCGCTATGATGGGAACTGCAATGCCCGCGAAGCCACCGAAGAACGCGCCGAGCAGGCTGCCCAATCTGGGAAGCTCGTTGATCGTCTTGTTCACATCGGGCAGGTTTGATTTCGCCGCCTGCGTCAGCAATCCGACGCCGGCCTCACCGCCGGCCTCGGCCGCGCTCTTCAGGGTCCTCAGGAGTATTTCGCCCGTCGTTTCCTTGGTGAAGGCTCCCTCGGTCGCCGAGAACGACACCGTGGTCAGCAGGTATTCCTTCTCCAGCTCGTTGGGGATGCGCTCCTTGTCGAGCTGCTCGTCGGGCCTCGGCCGGATGATCTTGATGCGCGTGCCCGCCGCGAACCGCACGTTGATCGAGGTGCCGGAGAACGTCTCGTATCGCGTTTCCTCTTCCTCGATGCGGGTGCGCACCAGGCCTTTTGCGTAGCTTTGGGTCTGCCCTGGCGTGCTGAGCGTCGCGTAGTCGCCGGGATACTCGTAGTGCTCGCCATGGTGGGCCCCCAGCACCTCGGGAATGGTGGTCTTATGGCTTTCTTCGGACAGCGCCGGGACGTTGCGGTACTCGCGGTCGCGATAGACCCAGTTCTCCAGCTGGGGATCGAAGTTGTGCTTGAACTTCTCCTCGATCACGCCGCGGGCGTCCTTCGATGCCACGAACGATACCGGCGAGACCGGGTTCACCTTGTAGGGCGGACCGTCGACGATGATCATCTTGTGGGTCGAGTCGGTCTGCTCGAAGAAGTAATGCAGGCCGTGTTGCTCCATCAGCCGGGAAACGAAGTTGAAATCGGTCTCGTTGTATTGAACGCAGAACTGCAGCGGCGGGAATTTCTCGCTGGACAGGACGCTGATCGTGAAGTCGAACACCGAGGAGCTGCCGAAGCGCTCCTGCTTGGCATCCTTCAACACCGCGTCGATGATCTGCAGGACATCCTTGTCCTGGAAGATGCGATAGTTCGAACCTTGATCCAGCAAGGCGAATGGCGTCACGACGCGCATCGAATAGGTGCGGAATTCGCGACGCGGCGGCAGCAGCTCCCCTCCCGAGAAGGAGGTGATGACGCCGCTGAAGCCGCGCGTCTCCTTTTCCTTTCCCGTCGCGGTCTCGCGCGTCCTGATGCGAAAGCCGATGAACCTGCCCAGCATCGCCTTGGGCTCGATACCGAAGCTCTTCGACACCATCGATAGCGTATAGACAATGGGCCGGGAAATGGCCTCTTGCCCGACGACCCCGGTCACCAGCAGAGCCTGGTTCTGGAACGTCGACAGATCCAGGTTTTGGATATCCAACTGGATCAGCGCATCCTTTTGGGCCTCTCTCTGCGCAGTTTCCGCATCATCCGCCATAGATGTCTCCCGCCGCCGTCGCCCACGTCATTGAATGCATCCAGCTCACGGGATGCTCGTCTGCGCCTGTCCGGGGCTCACGACCGAGATGATGCCGAGCCAGGTGCAGTTGCATTTCGAGACGTTGTCGAGCGCCGGCATGTTGGCGATCTTGACCGTCACCGCGCCCGGCACCCAGGGCGCGGGCGTGGCCGGCGTGCAGGGCGCGGGGGTGAAGACGCCGGCCTTGGCCGCGGTGGCCGAGATGACGACCGGGTTGGTCGGGGCCGAGCACAGGCCGAAGGGCATGATGTTGACCATCGGGACATGGTCCATGATGTTGGCCGCGGGCTGATTGCCGCAATTGACCCGGTTGACCGGCAGCACGGTGAGCGCGGAGGGGGCAGCGCCGAAGCTGCAGGCCAGTTGCGCGGTGTTCACGACTTGGATGGGCATGGTGCAGTTCCCCGTCAGAGGATTTGCCGCGACAGGCGGCCACGCGGCGGTCGCTTCCGCCACGTGGCGAGCATAAGAAATGTAAAGTGACCGTGCGTCTACGCATTTTGCATATCTCGCGAAGGGGGTGTCCAGATTTCGCCCACGCGATGCCGCAGTGTCACCAGAGTAACGACTCGATCGGGCCCAGAAGGCCGTGCACGGCGACGAGCTGAAGTGGGTGCTCGATTGTCAGAGGGGGCGCGAGACGGTCTCCCGGCCCGCCGCACGGATGGAGCATCCTAAAGCTGGTCGCCAGGAGCCACTGGAAGCACGATGACGAATTCCGCACCGCATCCATCGCGGTTGGCGGCAGCGATCGTTCCGCCCATCTCCTCGATCAACCGTCGGCAGATGCGGAGGCCGAGGCCGGTGCCCTTTCCGCTGGGCTTGGTGGTGACGAATGATTTGAAGAGGCGCGGCAGCATCTCGGCAGGGATGCCGGGCCCATCGTCGCTCACGGCGATCCTCAGCAAGGGTCGGCCCGCACCGGGCTGCAGTGCGCCAGAGATCTCGATCGTCGATGCCCCGGCATCACGGGCATTGGTGATGAGATTCACGACCACCTGCTCGAACCTCGCACGATGCCCCATGATCGGCGGCAAGTTGCCGGTCAGAGAGCAGGTAATCTGAAATCGCGGCGAGGGCCCGACGTGACTCGTCAAGGCGATCGCCGAGCGTACGGCCGGCTCGACAGCGAAGGGCTCAGCCGTGTCGGCGCCGGCGCCTCGTGCATAGAGGCGCAGATCCTCGATGATGTCGCGCGCGCGGAATATCTGGGAGTCTATTAGATCGAGCTTGCTCAGGACAAACATCTTGTCGTGCACTTCGTCGCGCGCGGACTCACAGGCGAGATTGATGACCTGCAGAGGCTGGCGCAGATCGTGTGCCACCGTCGCCGCCATTTCCCCCAGGGTCGCCATGCGGTCACTATCGAAGAGCGCTTTCTCCGTCTCCAGCCGCTCCGTGTCATCCACCGCAAGAAACACGATCTGCTGCAACCTGCGGTCGTCTCCGACGACCGGCTTGGCGGTGATGACGAACGTGCGTCGGCGTCCTTCACTGTCGGTAACCGTCTTTGCGTACTGCACGGGCCGGGCGTCCGTCGCCGTCAGGGACTCGTTCTGCCAGTGCAGCAGCAAGCCTGGATCGAGAACGCAGCCGACAAAACTGGTCATCGGTCGACCGATCGCCTCGCTCGGGTCGAGTCCATGCACCGTCCAGAATTCGTGATTCGCCATCTCGATCTTCAGATTGCGGTCGGTCAGCAGCAGCATGGCGCCGCTCGATTCGACAATGGATTTCAGACGGCTGCGCTCATCCTCGAGGCGCTGCACCATCCTGATGCTCACCGTGACGTCGCGCATGACGCCGATTTGCACGGCGGAGTCGGATGCCGCACGGAAAGGCTTCCGATAGCGCACCTCGACGTGTCGGACCTCACCGTCGACCGTCTTCATGCGCAGCAGGCGCTGGTGCACTTCCTGGCTGTTCGACCGATAGAAGGCGCGGCCATCCGCTCGCACCCGCTCGACATCCTCGGGTACGATGAAGTCGACGAGACGCCTGCCGAGCAGCTGCCCCGCCGGTACGCCCAGCAAGGTTAGAACCGTAGGGGTTGCGTAGAGAAAGCGGCCCTCGACGTCGAGCGCATAGACGGTATCGCTCAATGATTCCACCAGAGCCTGATAGCGTCCACGGGCACGAATGAGCTCGGCCTCCTGGTCCTTCGCTGCCGTGACGTCCGTCCTCAGGCCGACCACGCACCCCGACGGCGTCTTTCTGCTCGACCACTCGATCCACCGGCCATCCTGAAGCGGCTGAACGTAGCGGATCCCGCGACGGAAGCGGTCGAGCCACTTGGGGATATCCGCCACGTCCAGCTTCACGCCAACCGGCGCGTTTAGCTCGGCTGTTGCCGCCAGGATCTGCTCGAACGTCATCCCCTTGCTTTCGGGCCGACCCAGCACAGGACTGACTGCTGCGGCCATGGCGTTGGCCAGCACGAGACGCTCTTGCCTGTCGTAGACCACGACGCCAGCGGGCAGCGATTCGATCGTCTCAAGCAACAGCTCGTGTGCTACTTCGGCCTCTCGTG
The DNA here is from genome assembly GCA_046349295.1 of Reyranellaceae bacterium. Taxonomy (GTDB): domain Bacteria; phylum Pseudomonadota; class Alphaproteobacteria; order Reyranellales; family Reyranellaceae; genus Reyranella. Next base: position 265,475 of record JAXMCP010000009.1, on the reverse strand, counting down.
TCTTCACCACCTGTCGTATCGAGGCGCGGCCCCCCAAGAACACGAGCGCAAATCCCGACAAGGCGAAGCCGATTGCGCCCGTCGCAACGGCGAACAGGCCCCGCTCGTAGTCACGCAGCAGGACGTCCCCGATTTCATCCGCGAGCTGCGACACCCAGTCCCGCAGCACGACCACGTCGTCGCGCATCGCCATCAACTGTCGAAGCACGGCCGGATCGAGCGGCCGGGACTTCGGGTCGAGGGACCGAAGGCCTTGCGCCATAACCGCGAGAACGGCGGAGTCGGGCTCGCAAGCCGAGCGAAGCGTTTCGATGCCAGGGGCCGGCGGCAGTTCGGCACATATCTTGGTCAGGGCCGCCTGGAAGCTGCTCCACGCTTCCTCCACGCTCCCGAAGGCATCGATCGGACGATAGTCGTTCGCCTGCCCCACGACGGTCTTCATCAATCGATGGTTGACCTTCTCGAAAGCGGAGACCTTTGTTCTGATCGCGTGGCTGCGCTCGAACTGCTCAGCCGGAAGGGCCACGAGGAACGTCAGCAGCAAAGCGACCAGGCACACAGCGCCAAGCAACGCCGAGCCGAGGAACAACGGCAGTCCTGCGCGCCGGAGCTCGGAGCGCCGTTGCCAGAACTGCCCGACTGGCGGCGTAGCGGTGTCCAATGTCGTGATGGCGACGGCCCTCCCATGGATGCCGCGCATGGCGCTGCCTGCGAGTGGTGACGCTTCGCCTTGGACCAAGCTGTGACAATCCCGACGTCACGGGCCAGGAACCCAAAGCCATTCTTGAAGCACAGATGTAGCTCTTCGCCGTCAGCGCCCCTTGATACATATCAACGGCTCGCGTGCGTCTTCGCCGACTGGAGGCGGACGGGATCTCGAGATCGCCCCCCATCATCTCCTCGTCGATGGTCCGGCACATCGTCTACACGCGGCCCGTGAGTGTGCCCCCGCTATTGATCAGGCCGCCTGACAGCCGGCTCGCCACCGGCAGCGGCTCACGCTCATCCGATAGGCGTGCTGCCGCTCGCCACGGAAGAAATCGAGGCATCGTCAGCTTCCGCGGCTGGCGCTCGCTTACTCCACCTTCACGTCCATGCTGAATTTCGCATTGCCGCGCGTCGAGCCAATCACGATCAGGTAAACGCCGGGACGCGTCAGCCGGCCCTTCCATCGCGTAGCGTCCTCGCCCTCTTTGGCGCCGTGCAGCGCCTTGCCCTGCAACTCGAGCAACCCGTCATTGTCGCGGCCGATTGTCGTGCCGGGCTCGTAGATCTGGAACACCGCATTGTCGTCGGGCGCGGTGAGAGTAACGGTGAGCGTGGCGCCGCCGGGCGGGATCTTCACCGAATAGAGCTTGCGCTCGCCCCGCAGCACATGGCCCCCTTCGGTGCCACTCGACGAGCCTGTGGCGAAATAAACAGGCTTGGGCAAAGGAATCGGCTCAACTGCCGACACTGCCGTGGCGGACAAGAAGAGGGCCAAGGAAGAGAAGACCGACAAAAAGACTTTCATGGCCTCTGCTCGCACGAAGTTGCCATTCGAGCGGTTTTGCCGTCGCTCGTCCAGAGGGTGGCGCCGCCAATAGTCTCTATGGAAAGCGGCCGGAGCGTGTAGCGCTTCGAGACGGTGCGACTTGGGAAAGCGGGTTCGGCTCGGCTCACGCCACGAACCGGCCGCCGGGTGAGCGGCGTGAGGAAGAAGCCCGGCTAGCATCGGAAATGCGCGACGTCATCCCTTGCTCGCCCCCTTGGCTGAAAGCCCAATGGTATCAATGCGTCGGGCGCCGACGCGAACACATCGCCCAACTGAACAAGAGGGCGGCTGGAGCCGACCTGCGCCTGAAGCGGCTCTATGACGCCATCGATGCCGGCGTTGCCGATCTCGACTATCCAGCGCTGCAGGAGCGCGTCGCAAGCCTCAAGGCGATCCGCGATCAGGCCCAAGCCGACTCCACGCGTGCGGCCGCGACGCTGGAGTCTTCGGCCCGGCAATCCATCACGCCGCAGGTGGCCCAGCGGTTCGTCGGGACGGCACGCGAGCGGATCAGGCGGCGGCTACCGCCGCGACCATCTCAGCGCGCTCGCCCAGCGCGTCGAGGTCGCAGACCGCGAGGTCCGCATCATAGGGGCGAATGACCAATCCGCTTCACATCGTGACCGCCACTGCGGGCGTAAAATCGGCTACGTGGGGCGTGCCCAGTTTTGTTCTGAAGTGGCGGATGGGGTGTCCGCTGAACCTGTAGCGTTTTCAGCGGGCTAGGGTCGTGTGGGCCCGCCTATCCATCATCGTCTCCATCATCAACGTCAAAGCGTGCCCACGCCCCGGCCGACAGGGCCGGCCGGAGGGACTGAGCGCACGAACGGTGGGAGTGCAGCACCCGCTAATTGGTGACGATAACCGTCACTCGCCGCGAGCGACCGGCAAACTTCCTTGCACTGGCGACCTTCTTGAAGGTCCGCTGCTGCTTGCCCTTGATAACCGTGATCTTGAGTTGCATCGCTGGCTCCCTGTTGTCTGCGCCATATTTGGCGCCCCCGGAGCATCTGTCGGGCGATGCTCAATCACAATTGCAATTCGTGCATAGGTAGAATGGTCACCATTGTCACCACTGCAGATTGTTTCCGAGGGCGGCCACTTGGTCGGGCTGTCCCGACGATGAAGGGGGAGATGGGCGCAGGATAGGGCGGGCGACCTGGCCCTTAGTCGTCGGCGCCGGGCGCGAACAACGCTGGCTGGCGAGCCTGCCTGATCGTACCGGAGGAGGGCGCGCGGCAGGCGCTGCCGGGCTGCGTCGCGTCTGGCGTTGGCTGCCGCGGGCCAGCGGTTCGCCTTCGAAGAGGAGGGGTGGCGAGGCGGACTGCGGCTTGGCCGAGCGGAGTACCGCGACGGCGCGGCACGCCCCGACATCCACCCCCTGGGTACCCCTCAGTCGCGAGCGCGCGCGGTCGACGTGCCCCCTCCGACAAATCGGCCGGTCCGTCGAAACTTTGTCAACGAACTGTTGTCTCTCCGATCACAGAGGACAAGCGCGCATCCCCTAGAGCGCCGGGCGCCGCTCGACATGAAGTACCGGCGGGGTATGGTTGCGTCTCGCCCGGGAGGAGGGCAAATCGAGGCGGAATGACCCCTGAGCAGTTCATAGCCAAATGGCGCGGTGTAGAGCTGTCGGAAGTCGCCGCCTCACACGATCACTTCAACGAGCTTTGCGAGCTGCTGGAGATCGTCAAGCCGACTGACGACGACCCCACGGGTGAGAGGTTCGCTTTCGAGAAGCCTGTGCCCAAGGGTGGCAAGGGTGGCGGGCCGGGCTTTGCCGACGTCTGGCGCAAGGGCTGCTTCGTATGGGAGTACAAGCGCAAGGGCCGCTTCAACACGCTCGCGGCCGCCATCGCCCAGGCGCGAGACTACGCCAGTCAGCTAGACAATCCTCCGCTCGCCATCGCATGCGACATTGACGAAATCCAGGTGCGCACGCTGTTCACCGGTAGCGTGTCGGTCACGCACTCGATCCGGCTTCCCGACCTGAACGACGTGGACAAGCGCCAGCTCCTCCGGCGCTGCTTTCTCGATCCGGCGTCCCTTCGACCCGATCTGACGCCACAGGCGGTCACGGAGGAGGCGGCTCGGAAGTTCGCCACTCTGGCGCAGAACCTGCGTGAGCGCCGCGATCGGATCGGCCAGCTTCACGACGCCCGGCGCGTTGCCCACTTCCTCAACAAGATCGTGTTCTGTCTGTTCGCCGAGGATGCCGGTCTCCTGCCGGGCAACGTGTTCAGCGCCATCGTCGAGGAAGCGCTGCGCGACAAGTCGGGCCTGTCCGACATGCTGCGCGACCTGTTCGACAAGATGCGCACGGGCAAGGGGTTCTTCGGTGCAGTTCGGATCCCGTGGTTCAACGGCGGGCTGTTTGACGACGACGACGTGCTCGAGCTGCTGTTTCCGGAGGTGCAGACGCTGGGTGAGGCGATGCGGCTCGATTGGGCCAGCATCGAGCCGGTGATCTTCGGCACGCTGTTCGAGCGCGGCCTCGATCCGGCGCGACGGAAGGAGATGGCCGGCCTATTCGATGCGGCCAAGCCGGCGCCGGCCAAGAAGGGCCGCGCACGCAAGGATGCCACGACCGCGAGCGCCATGCCAGCGTTACCCCTGCCGGGCGGCGCGACGGCCGCACAACGGTCGCTCGGGAAGGGCGTGGGCATCCACTACACCGATCAGGCGACGATCATGAAGATCGTCGAACCCGTTGTTTTGCGGCCGCTGGCGGCGGAATGGGCCAACTTGAAGGAGGCGATCGGCAAGGCGAAGGGCGTCGCGAAGAAAGACTCGCTGTACCTGGCGTTCCGGGAGCGGCTGGGCGCCTTTCGCGTGCTTGATCCCGCGTGCGGCTCGGGCAACTTCCTGTATCTGGCACTGCGGCACCTCAAGGATTTCGATCGCCAAGTCGAGCAAGAAGCCAAGGCGCTTGGCGTGACGGCCGACCCTACCGGCCAGCGCATCACGCCCAAGACGGTGCTGGGAATAGAGATCAATCCCTACGCGGCCGAGCTGGCGCGGGTGACAGTGTGGATCGGCGAGCTGCAATGGCAGCTGGTCAATGGCTACGGCGTCACACGGCAGCCGATCCTCGGCAAGCTCGATGGCATCGAAAACCGGGACGCGCTGCTGAACCCGAATGGCTCGGAGGCGAACTGGCCGAAGGCAACGGTCATTATCGGCAATCCGCCCTTCCTGGGAACGAAAAAGATAATTGGCGCCTTGGGCGAGGAATATGCGGAAAAACTTCGCGCGATGTACGAGGGACGAGTGTCGCGCTTTGCCGATCTCGTGTGCTTTTGGTTCGCAAAGGCTCGTGAGAAGATGATAAAGGGAGGTCTTGAACGCGCGGGATTCGTTACAACCAACTCCATCCGAGGAGGTAAGAACCGACTCGTGCTCGATGCCGTGGCGGCTGACTGCCGAATCTATGACGCGTGGGCCGATGAGCCCTGGATCCTTGACGGCGCCGCCGTCCGCGTGTCGTTGGTCTGCTTCAGTCCAAGCGATGTCAAGGATCGACTCACACTCGACGGTCGGCCTGTGGATCGGATCAACGCCGACCTTACGGCGGCGACTGCGGACCTAACGAAAGCGCGCAAGCTTTTGGAGAATGCGGGCGTTGCCTTCGTTGGAACCGTCAAGGCGGGCAAGTTTGACATCCCCGGCACAATGGCGCGGCAATGGTTGCTTCTGCCTAGAAATCCAAACGGCCATCGAAATGCAGATGTCTTAAGACCATGGATTAACGGCCTGGACGTCGTTCGAAGGCCACGAGATATGTGGATCGTGGATTTTGGCGTGGACATGCCGGAAGTAGAGGCTGCGGCGTTCGAAGCCCCATTCGAATACGTGCGAAAGCTTGTTAAGCCCAAACGAGCGAAGGTCCGGCGCCAACGGTACAGAGACCTTTGGTGGCTCCAAGCGGAACCCTGCGAAGGGATGCGCAACGCGATCCGTCATTTGGGGAAGTACATCACAACCCCCGTTACGACCAAGCACAGGGTCCTCGCGTGGCAGGATTCCGCGGTCCAGGCAGATCACCAACTGGTAGTGATCGCACGAGATGACGACGTGTACTTCGGCATTGGTCAGTCACGCGTCCATGAGCTGTGGGCCTTGGGGTTGGGAACGTGGCTAGGGGTCGGCAATGATCTGCGCTACACGCCGTCGACCACGTTCGAGACGTTTCCGTTTCCACAAGGCCTAACGCCGAACATTCCTGTGTCGAGCTACGCGAGCGCGCCGCATGCAAAACGCATCGCCGAGGCGGCAGCCAAGCTCAACGAACTTCGCGAGGCTTGGCTCAATCCGCCCGACCTCGTGAAGCGCGAACCGGAAGTCGTGCCCGGATACCCTGACCGCATCCTGCCACGCAATGAAGCGTCGGCGGGGCTGCTCAAGAAGCGCACGTTGACCAATCTCTACAACGAGCGACCGACCTGGCTGGCGCTCGCGCATCGCGACTTGGACCGCGCCGTGGCGGCGGCCTACGGCTGGCCCGAAGCCCTGGCCGATCGTGCGCAACCTGAGAATCAGGACGCTGTCGATCGCAAGGCGGCCGAGGACGAGGTCCTGCGGCGCTTGTTCGAGCTGAATCAGGAGCGGGCGAGGGAGGGGCGCTAGGTATGCAACCTCCTCACGAAAAAGTCGAGAGATTCAGCTCCTTCGATCCCGATCACGTCATGCTCGACGGTCGCGACCAGCTCACAACCCGCCTCATGAACGACGCCTACCACATCCGCACGAGAGAGAGCGTGCATCTCCATCTCGCCATGCGTCGGAAGATTGGCGAGATAGTCGGCCGCGTTGAAGGTGTAGCCCGGTATCCTGGTCGGCAACTGGAACACACCGACGCCGCCCGGCTTCAACCTCGACAGGATCTTGCGCAGCATCCACCTAATTACGGGCGGCGGGTTGTGCTGCAAGACAATCACGCTAAAAAAGCAGTCGATCTCCGGCAGGCGATCGAAAGCGTCCGGGCGACTCACCAGCCGCAACTCGACATTCAAACAGCGCGCCTTGAGTACGGCTCGCCGGGCGATTGCCAGGTGACTTGGGGACACGTCAAGGGCGACCACTCGATCAAACCGCCGAGCGAACCACATTGTCATCCGGCCTACGCCGCAGCCCAATTCCAGACACTTGCCGCGGCGCGGGAAGGTCAAACCAAAGCGCTCGCCCTTTTCAATCAAGCTGGCGACATCGTGTTCGCCAGATCCATAGAACTGTTCGACCGTCTCTCCTATGCGGTCGGGCCGAAAGATCGGGGCGGAAAGCACCGACCAATGAGGCTGTGTCTCGCCCAGCTTCCGCCAGCACTTCTCTAGATGCGCTAGAAACGCAACTAACGCATCATCATCAACGGTTGCAGACATCCGGTACAGGTAGCACGAACAGAACGGGAGCCCTACAATACGAGTAAGGCCTGCGACTGGCGGGCCTGCTGGAATGACCGTGGAGAGCGCACTAACGTCCGCCACTGCCCAACCGGTACTCGACTTCCACCTCGATCGACCCGCCGGTGTCGGCGAGGGAGCGTCGCACCTCCTCGCGGACGGCGCGCCGGGCGTCCTCGGGAAGCGCCAAGAAGGCTTGGCCGGGTGAGCCTGCCCCCTGCTCGAAGGGCGCGAAGTAGGCTTCGAAGGACGGCAGCACGAAGCGATGGGCCACTGTCTCGATCCGCACGTCCCGGAAGCCGGCCGCCTCGAACAGCGATCGGAGTTTGTCTTCCCCGCCCAGGGAAAAGACGCGAGCTGCCGCGTCCGCCAGCGTCGGCGCGTACCGTGCGATGGCAAGGTTGATGCGGGTATTGAACGACCGCTCGGGAACGGTGTTGACCGAGACGGCCGCGCGCCCGCCGGGCCGCAGCACGCGGCGAAACTCGTTGAGGCCGCGCAGCGGCTGGGGGAAGAACATCAGCCCGAGACTGCAGATCACGGCATCGAAGCTCGCGTCGGCAAACGACAAGCTCTGGCCGTCCTCGACCGCGACCAACGCGTTCGCCGTTCCCGCCAGGCGGCGGCGCGCCATCTCCACCATGGCGGCGGAGAGGTCGGCGGCCGTGACGTGGCCTGACGGCCCGACGACGTGTAACGCGGCTGCGGACGCCAACCCGGTGCCGGCGGCGATGTCGAGAACGCGCATGCCGGGCTCCAGCCCGGCCGCCTGCAGCAGGTGCGGCACGAAGTGCGTCGTGACACGGCCGAACGCCCGGTCGTAGCCGCCCGCCGCGCCCTCGTCGTAGGTCAGTGCCTTGGCCATGCGTGCCTCCCTGTTTTCGTCGCGGATGCGATCGATGCCAGGACCCTATAGGATCGATTTGCACACGCCCTGAACGAAGCCTGCCGCAATCCTGAGAAAGCGCTGAAATTTCTTGGAAAGGAGCCGGGTACGTCGATGCCAGCCGCCCGCGACGAGATTTTCCGTTTCGGCAAGTTCGTCCTCGACCTCAGGCGCGGATGCCTGCGCGCCGATCGGCGCGAGATCGAGCTGCGGCCCAGGAGCTTCGAGGTCCTGCGCTACCTCGTCGAGAACGCCGGGAGGCTGGTGCCGAAGGACGAGATCATGGCTGCGGTCTGGCCTAATGTGATCGTGACGGACGATTCACTGACGCGGTGCGTCAGCGACGTCCGGCTCGCTCTCCAGGATTCCGATCAAGCCATCATCAGGACGATGGCGCGACGTGGCTACGTCTTCCAGGCACCGGTCTTAGAGGCACCGGTCTCGACCCGGCCTTCGGCCGGTGCGGCGGGCGGCCGTTTCTCCCTGGTCGTGCTGCCCTTCGTCGACCTCGGCAGCGGTAGGGCCGACGATCGGCTCGCCGACGCAATCACCGATGGGCTGACGACCTACTTGTCACGCATCCGTGGCGCGGTCGTCATCGCCCGCAGCATCGCCATGGCTTACAAGAGCCGGGCCGTCGACGTCCGCCGCATCGGGCGCGAGCTCGGCGTGCGCTACGTCCTCGAAGGCAGCGAGCAGCACACCAGTTCCCTGGTGCGCGTCAGCGCCCACCTGGTCGACGTGGAGTCCGGCACGCATCTGTGGGGCGAGCGCTTCGAGGTCAGCTACGTCGATCCGATGCAGGCGCAGGACGAGATCGTGACCCGCCTCGCCCGCGCCCTGCAGATCGAGCTGACGGCGCTGGAGAGCGCCAGGCCCCCACTCGGTGCCGGTGACCTTCCGGGCGCGGAGGAATTGGCCCTGGCGGGCGAAGCCGTCTACCTGCGCTATGGACCGAGCCGGCGCGAGTCCGAGAAGGGCTTCCGGCTGTGCGAGGAGGCACTGGCGATCGATCCCGACAACGTCCGGGCGCTGGCAGTCCTGGCGGAACGCACGACGATGCGAGTCACTGGCATGCAAAGCCTCGATCCCGAGGCCGACATCCGGCGCAGCGAGGAGCTAGTCCTGCGCGCCCTCGCGGCCGAGCCGAATTCTTACCATTCGCACCACGCCAAGGCGCGCCTGCTGGTGGCGCAGAAGAACGCGGAGGAGGCCCTGGTCGAGGCCGAGCGCAGCCTGCGCCTCAATCCCGGATTCATTCCGAGCTACCTCGTCCTGTGCCAAGCCAGCTTGATGCTCGGGCGATCTGGCGATGCCATAGAGGTCGCCCGCAAGGTGGCGCGCCTGAGCCCGCCCGATCCCTACCTGTATGTCTTCCATACCCAGCAAGGCCTGGCGCATCTCATGCGCGGCGAGGACGAACTCGCCGTGTCGTGCCTGCGGCGGGCCGTCGCCAACAACCCGGAGTTTCCGGCTGCCGCCGGCTATTTCGTCGCCGCACTGGCCCTCAGCGGTAACGCAGTCGAGGCCCGCGCCCAACTGGCGCGTTATCTATCGCTGCCGCAGACCCGGGTCGTCACCATCGCAGGCTGGCGGCGCATGGCCTACTCGCATCATCCAGCCTATCTGGCGTTGCGCGAACGGATCTACGACGGCCTGCAACGGGCTGGGATGCCGGTCTGTTGAAATCGGCAGCGCCGGGCTCGCGACGCTCGCCGCGATGACGAAGCAGACAGCGCACAGTTGCTCACTGTCTCACATTTCTACCACTAGTAGCAACAGACAAACGACTTCCACAATGGCTACTTTGAGAAATCCGAGCTAAGGTACCGGCTCTCAAAGCGTAAGCAATTCAGAGAGCGAAGCCCGCCTGCATCGCGTGGGGAACCATGACGACATATACCGCGACTGCGCAACTCAGTTTGGCCAACGACACTGGTCCGTCGTCCACGGACGGCATCACGACCGATCCGACGCTCACCGGCCACTTGATTGGCAGTCGCGGCGACCTGCTTGAGCTGCAAGTCATCATCGACCAACAACTTGAAACCACGGCCTCCGTCAACGAGCAAGGTTTTTGGACCTACACGCCAAGCGGCCTGGCGGATGGTGTCCATACTATCTACACTCGAGAGTTGCATTACCTTCTCAAGGACCGTCCACTCATCTACAGCGTTTCAACGAGCTTCACGCTCGACACCACCGCGGATGTCCATGCGGATGCCTACGTGGCGACATCGGGCCACACCATCGTCATGGGCGCCAACGACGGCGTGCTAGCTAACGACCATGCGCCCGGGGGCGGGGGCGCGGCTACGACCGCTGCCCTCGTGGCGGGCACGGCGCACGGCTCGATCGACCTCGCCGCCGATGGCGGCTTCGCCTACACGCCCGATCCGGGTTTCACCGGCGTCGACAGATTTTCCTACCATGCGTCGACGGAAAGTGGTGCCGGCGGCAACGCGGACGTCATGCTGTATGTCGCGCCGGTCAGTGTCGGGACGACGACGACCCTCAACCTGACAGCGTTGACGGCAGCGGAGCAGGTCGCCGCGACGTACGCGGCGTTCTTCGGGCGCATCCCCGATGTCGACGGCTTCTTGTTCTGGGTCAACCAATTCAGCATCAACCAGGCGAGCCAGGGGCCGGCCAGCCTGTTCGCGAACGTGGCCAGCGCGTTCGGCGTCAGCAACGAGGCGAAGAACCTGTACGCGTTCCTCGCCCATCCGGCGGGCGCCAGCGACGCCGAGATCAGCACCTTCCTGAACGGCGTCTACGACAATCTGTTCAATCGGGCGCCGGACACCGCCGGGCTCGCCTACTGGACCGGACAGATCAAGCAGACCCTGGCGTCCGGCCAGTTCGTCGGATCGGTGCTGATCAACATCATGAGTGGCACCCAGAACACCGCCGAGGGCCACGACATCACCACCCTGATGTCGAAGGTCGCCGTCAGCCTGAGCTACCTCGCCGATCCTGGACCCATCGTGCCCGCTGCCAGCGGCGCGACGAATGCGGTGCTCCACGCGGTGACGGATGCGCCGCAGAGCGTGCTGGTCGGGATCGTCGATGCTCATACGATTGCCGTGACGGGGCATCTTTAGGGCTGGTGGAGCCCGCGCCTGGTCCTCCGCACAGGCCGATCGCCCCAGGGGTGGCAGGCTTCCCGTGCGGCGATCTCCAGGTGGCGAATGACGCGCATACGTCGTCGAGCGACCAGCGCCGGCAAGTCGAGCAGCAGCGGAACTCGCTGATCGTCCAGCTCAATGCGACGGCCGATGCGGGAGTGAGGAGGGGAGAGTGGCGAAGACATCCCGTTTGAGCACGGCGCAACGCGCAAGGATCACGGCGGCGGCGCTCGAAGTGAAGGCACGCAGCAACCCGGAGGAGGCGGACCGGATGCGAGCGACGGCGGCCAAGCTCCTGAAGGGCGCAAAGCTCCTGGAGAGTTTTCAGGCGACCCCGAGCGAGACGGACGGAAGCAGACCGTCATCCCCGGAGCCGGGTGGGTCGGCGATCGAGCCGCCGCCGGGCGACCCGACAGGCGACTGAGGGAGATACCGGGGAAGAAAGAGGCCGCTGGCCCCGAGGGGCGCAGCGGCGAGACTCATGACAATGACAACGTCTACAACAGCGGCATCATAACATCTCAAAGTGAGCCGCGCACAGTTGCGCCGAATGTCCAAAGCGCACGGGACAAAAAATATTTGGTGCGATGCATCGTGCCAAACTCGAAATCTGCGCCTTCCAAGTGCTTGATATTCCTACAGAGAGCACAATACTAAATAGATTGTGCGCGGCATTTAAAGCCTTGTTCTCGCCCAACTCCGAATGCACCCCCGTGAGAACACGCACGTAAGCATTCCGCGCGGCCATAGGCGGAGAGTATGATGCCAACGAACGCTGACGACTTGCGGCGGTCAAACCATGGGAGGTGATTTAGAGTGACGATGAACATCAATCCAATCGCTGTCGGAATGAAGGAGGCGGGGCGCATCTCGGGCTTCGGGCGGACGTTCTTGTATGCAGCCATCTCCAGGGGCGAACTCGCGTCGGCGCGTATCGGTCGCCGGCGGGTGATCCGCCTGGTCGATCTGGACACTTGGATCGGGACGCGCGTCGACCGGCGCGTGGATGGCGCCAATGTCCGATAGGCCCCTGTCGGAAGACGACCTGTTGCGAGTCGAGAGCGGGCTGCGAGGGTGGCGCGAAGTACAGCGGCGCGCTGGCGCCCAGGACGGCGATATGGTGGGTGTGTGGCGTGTGGGCGAGGATCCCGACGGGCCTCCGGCTGCCACTGTAGCCCTGCACGACGTCGCGGGCCTCGTGACGGCCTACGTTTCAGCGCTGCCGCCCCTTGATTTTGGCCACCTTCCGTCTGGAGAGGGAATGGCTGGAGGATGCGTCTGAGAACGCCAGACAAACGTTGCTTCGCAAGCTGGACGAAGCCAGGGAAGCGGCTCAGGCCTCATGGGGTGAGACCGCGTGGGCGGTGTTGGCGATGCTTGCTGACAACGGAAGCCGGCGCACTGCCCTCTTGACGCTCGATAGCATTGTGAGTGAGTCGCGATTCCTTTCCCTCGGCGTAAGCGAGGGGACCATCCGCTATTTTGACGGCCGCGTCCAAGTTGTAGACGGCTGGGACAAAAAGGGCCGCGAGATTTGGCGGGATATACTCTCGCCGAGGCTAAATGAAGACGAAGACGAGGCCGGTGACGATGATGGGTACGTGCCCAGAGTTGGGGTCTGTGACCGCGTGATCGATGCGTCGGGGTTGTCGCTGGTGTTTGCCGCCGCTGGCGGAGGATCGCGGTTCGTGCACACACGCTCCCCCTACTATCGCCAGAGAAAATTCGGAGAGACGCGCACCCTCAGTATGTTCCGCGTTGGCGCACTCTCGACACCGATCGTGGCGAATTCGTCTGATGGGGGTATCTTGGCGGCGCTGGAAGAGATCGGCGAACATGGTCGCTTCGGGTTGGTGCGCCTCGCGCATTTGCGCCAGATAGCGGACTGCGATGATCCAGAAGCGGTTGTTGATCGGATCACGTTGCGAACCGAATCGCTGCTTGAGGCCGCGCGCGCACTTTCGCTTTGTGGGAACGATTGGTCGTTCGTGCTGGGGCTTCCTGGAGTGGCCGGCAGCGAACATCTCTCGTTTGTAGTGCCCGGCTTCATACCCGCAGGCATGCCGACGCTATTTGCCGGGGCGGCCGAGGCGGGCAAGTCAACCGCCCTTCACGATCTGGCGTTGATAGTCGCAACGCCCCCGAACAAGCGAGACCCCGACCGGACCTGGCTTGGCGTTCCCGTGTCGGAGATCGCGCACGGTACGGCCATCCTGCTGTCTGGCGAAGACACCGCCCCCCTTGTGGCTGAGAGACAACGAATCTTGGCCTCCGGCCTCGACCCCCGGCGAATCCTTTCGCTCCCGTCTGACGGACGCACCCTGACGGACATCTTTCAAACGCTGGAGCGGGTCAAGGATCTGACGTTACTGGTCGTCGATCCTGCGCTCAAATACCTGATCGGCAGCGGCAACGACGATGGGCCCGTCAATGAGTTCTTCAACGAGTTGGAGGCGTTCTCGCGCGGCAGATGCGCCGTGGTTGTTGCACACCACTTCAAGAAGGCGGCCCGAGCGGTGTCCCTGGCCGCAGCGCGCGAGGCTATCCGCGGCTCGCAGATGTGGATCGATCGGCCGCGAGCGGTGATCGCGCTACTCAAGGGCCGTGGAGCGGTGGACGCCGGCGTCATCAAGTGGAACATCCCGCCATCACACCCGCAAGCGAAGCACGATCGGTTCAGGTACGACAAGTCGACGTTGCGACTGTGGCCGGTGGACGAAGCGCGCAACCCAGATGACGAAGCAAACCGCCGTGGGGCTGCCGCTTTGGATGACGCCCCCGTCGACGCCTGCCCGGTGATCGACGCGGTGCGCGCCTCGATCGAGGCCGGTACGAAGGTGACGAAGACGGGTCGGCGAGGCGTGTACGAACAGCGCTTGGCCGGCGATATGTCTCGCCGGGCGGCGCAAGCGGCAGTCGACGCCGCGCTGCGGTCAGGGGCGCTGATCTTGCGCGATGACAGCACGCTGGGATTGCCCGAAGGGGGCGTTACCACCGTTGCCAAAGGCGGCAATAGCGCTTCCGGCAACGGAAACGGCCAACGCGAGTTTGTAGCATTTTCAATCAGTTAGCGTTTCCGGCACGCGGCGGTAACGGTGGCAACGACATTCAAAAAAGCCAGCTTTTCTGCGGTGTTCCTGTTGCCGTTCCCCCTGAGAGAGAGTGGGTGCCCTGGAGGCCCCCCCCGCTCTCATCTCGAAGGCAAGGGGCGAAATGGCAGCGGCGGCGGTGGAAATGATCTTGGAAGCGGCAACAACAACGGAGGGCAATCAGAGCATGCAAATTCAGGATGAAAACCGGACTCAGGGTCGAAATCCATTTTTCGTCGTCTTCGAAGGGGAAGACATCGCAGCGGCAATGGACCGGCATTACCGCGACTACGGCCGCGGTCCGCTCGTCCTGGTCAGGGACTTCAACGTGGTGCCGTCCAGGGCGCGGCGAAGCGGTGGCGAGCGCCGGAGGGCGGCGGCATGAGTGGCGCAACAGGGGCGGGGCTGGTCACGCGCCGGTCCATGCGGACGATGGCCGACCTGCTCGTGCCGGCCATCGTGAACACGATGCGCGCCAGGCAGCCGGCAACCAAGATCCCCCGATCAAGCCTGTTGACGCCGCCTCCGCCGAACATGACGGACGCGGAGTTTCTGGAGCGGACCATGCGCGAGGTCGATCACGACGGCGCGTGCCTCCTCGAACTGGCCGAGATAATGGCGCGCGTCGCCGGGGACGATAGCCAGCCGGCGGAGGCTCGCGACGAAGTGCGCAGGGCAGCGGCGTATCTGGCGCGGCTGCTTAAAGAGGATCGATACGAGGTGTTCTCGGTCATTCGCTGCCTGCGGCGGGACGGGCTACTGCCGCTGTCGGCGGACACGCTCGCCATTACGGGCCGGCGGCTCGCCGAGAAAATGGACGAAATCGCGAGGACAAAATGCGTGAACTGACCGAACAACAAAAAATCTTCTGCCGCGAATATGCCAGTAACGGAGGCAACGGCGCGGACGCGGCTCGCAAGGCCGGATTCAGTGAACGATCGGCAGGAAAGTACGCTTATCAGTTGCTGGAAAAAACGCACGTCTTGGCGGCCGTCCAGCGTGAGCAGCGGCGCGCGTTCACAGAACTCGCGTCGATAGCCCTAGGCCAAGTCCGCGCGCTGCTGCTCGACGGCAAGACGCCGGTAAATGCGCGAATCGAGCTGGCGAAGATGTCATTCGACCGTGCCGGCTTGGCCGCGATCCCAGCCGAGGAGGAATCCGGTCGCCTTGACGAAATAGGGTCAAAGGACTTGCGCCATCTATCGGCTGACGAGCTGGAACGTATGGCCGCTCAATACCTGTCGAGCAGGGCGATACCCATCACGCCCGGCCGGGCGGTCACCTACAGTCAGGCGCCTGCGCCGGAGCAGCCGGAACCCGTAACGGTTGACGGGGCTTCGGTGCTCCAGCAGGCGCCGGGGATCGAGAGCCTACAGTAGGTGGAAGCATCAGGGGCCGCCGCGAAAGCCGCGCCACACCCACATGGTCATCGTGATGGCAACAATCGACGCCACCAGCACGCCCAGCGGTAGGCCGATGGCCAGCGCAGCGACCAGCTCAAGCTTCGCGTGCGGCTGGCGCGCCACGACGGCGAGGCAGAACGCCACCCATACGCCGGACAGGGCCACCCAAAGCCGCAAGAGCCCGCGCCGGACCCTGGCGTCCAGCCGGCTTCTGCCCGCCTCGATCGCGTCGAATCGGTCCTGGGCGGCCCGCTGGCCGGTCTTGGCCGCCAGCTCAAGCAGAAACTCGAACCGCTTGCGGCTCATGCGGACCATCTCGCCTGCGTCGGCGTGAACGTCGCTGGCAATCTTCATTGCGATGGACTGAGCCGATGGTGACGCCGGGAGCGGGGCGCCCGCCCTGATGATCGAAGGGAGCATGCCGGAGTTCTCCTTGTGGCTACGGTCGCCGGGCACTCAGGGCTAGGGCGGGGGCCTGCAAGGGCGGGTCAGGTTGCAGGCCGGCGCCACGTGCTGGCGCTACCTCCGGGCCGCGCGCGCGATCGAGGTGACCTTGGCGCTGCGCCCTTCGACATAGTTCGCCCAGGCTGTCATCAACGCGGCGCGCTTCTTCGCAAAGTCCCCACGTTGATAGGCTGCTACCACTTTGTCATCCTGGGTGTGGGCCAGCGCGACCTCGGCAACGTCAGCAGGAAAATTGGTCTGTTCGGCCACCCACGTGCGGAACGTCGACCGAAAGCCGTGCGGCGTGACATCGACCTTCATTCGCCTGAGGGTCATATGCATGACCATGTTGGATAGCGGCCGATCGGCGCCGCCCGGAAACACGAACCCGCAGAGCCGCACCGCGTCGAGCTTGCGGAGCAAACCGAGCGCGGGATCCGACAGCGGGACAACATGCTCGCGGCCGGCCTTCATGCGCTCGCCAGGGATCCGCCACGACTTGGCATCAAGATCGAACTCGCTCCAGCGCGCGCCCAGCACTTCGCCGGTGCGCGCCGCGGTCAGGACCGTGAATTCCAGCGCCCGCGCGCCCAGCCCATCTTGCACCTGGAGCTTCGGCCAGAACGCCGGCATGTCGGAGTAGGGAAGGCTCGCGTGATGCTGGACAGGAGCGATCTCGCCCTTGGCGGGGTAGGTGAACTCCAGATGACCATGCCAGCGCGCAGGGTTCTCACCGTCTCGCTGCCCGCGGACCTTGGCAAAGTGCAGCACGGTTTCGATGCGCCCGCGCACGCGACTCGCCGTCTCCGTCTTCACGTGCCAAATCGGATCGAGCACCTTGCAGACCAGCGTCGTGTCGATGGCGCTGACGGGCAGGTGGCCGAACGTCGGATAGACGTAGGACTCCAGCGTAGACGACCACTGCGAGGAATGTTTGGCGTTGCGCCAGCTCGCGCGCATCGACTCGATGCACGCTTCGGCGGCCTGCCGGAAGGTCGCGGACTTGGCAGCGGCGACTACAACGGCGGCCTTCTGCGTAGCGCGTTGCTCAATGGGGTCCAAGCCATTGGCGACCAGGCGGCGGGCCGTGACGGCCTTCTCGCGAGCGTCAGCGAGGCCGAGCACGTCGAGTGATCCCAAGCCCATGTCACGGCGCCGGCCGTTGATCTGAAAGCGGAAGACCCACGATTTCGAGCCGGACGGCGCAACCTGTAGGTAGAGCCCGTTGCCATCGGCGAACATGCCGGGAGTTGCGATCGATTGAATCCGTCGAGCGGTGAGCCCTGCAGCCTTCTTCGGCATCGTTCCTCGCGATGATGGGTGGCGCGATTGGAGGAAGCCCAGCGCGGCCAACTACCCATCGCTCCATCACTCTACCCATCATCCGTGGCCGGATTGTGGCGGTCAATGGCGAACGATCCGCAGCGCCCCACGCCAAAAATGTCCACGATTTGTTGACTTTATCAGGGTCAAGACCTTGCTTGGTGAAGGTCGGCGAACAGCGGCGAATGGTGTTTTGGCGGATGGGGTGGGATTCGAACCCACGGTGAGCGTGAACCCACGCCGGTTTTCAAGACCGGTGCCTTAAACCACTCGGCCACCCATCCGATGCAATGAATTCAATAGCTTAGGTCGTGTCTCGGCTGCAACGGAAACAGAACGGGCTGGGCGTGGCCACGGTGCCGCACGGGGCCCTGCGGCTTGAAGTCTCTGCCCGAATCGAGATCCGATTCTCTCGCAACTCCTTCTCCAATATCGGTATCCTTTCGCGATTGCCCTTCCGGGCATCGCCTCTGATAGTGCCGCCGCCCGCGAGCAACACTGCAGCCTTGCCGGCCGAGCCGCAGCACGATCCACCGCGTGCCGTACAGCCGGGAAGATCCGGACCGAGTGCTGCAGGGGTGGGGGTCGTCTAGTCGCGAAGAAACAGCAGGCCGCGCACCGAGTAGTGCGTGAACCAGCCCTCGTTGGCGGCGACGCTCTTGATCGGCTCGTTGTCCGGGGACAGCGAGTAGCCACGGCCGACCATCTTGGCGATCCAGTACTCGGCCGGCTGACAGTTCACATGATGATGGCCGTCCTGGCCAGGGCCGGCGAACGTCATCGCGACGACGCGGCCGTTGGCCAGCGTGTCGAGGAAATTGTCGACCTTCTCGGGCAGGATGTGCTCGGCCACCTCGCAGCTCCAGACCAGGTCGACGGGCATGATGTAGGGCCCGGACAGCAGGTCGTGGTGGGCGATCGGGAACACGGCACGGCGCACGTTGGTCAGCAAGCCATCGATTCCATGAGAGATCATACCCAGGCGCGAGAAGAACTTGACGGCATGGCCTTCGCCACACCCCACGTCGAGCACCGAGTTGATGCCGAAGCGCTCGACGAGATAGCGCCAAAGCGCCGGATTCCAGCCGAACGCATCACCGTGACGGACGTTGCCTCCGAGATCGGGGCGGGAGTTGTCGACGACAAAAACGTGCATCAGGTGGATCTCCACGAAATATCGGCACAAGCTGACGGAATCACTCCGGGGTTCCCCGGAGCGGGGATGATATTGCCAACTTGCCTTGTTCCTGCGTGCTAGCATTTGGACGGCCCATCAACGTAGATGCATCATGGCAGTGGAAGTTGACACCCCCAAAATCGTTCCAGGTCGCGCCTGCGGCACCTGTACGCTGTGCTGCAAGGTGCTGGTCATCCACGAATTGTCCAAGCCGTCGGGCACCTGGTGTCCCAAGTGCAAGGTAGGGAAGGGGTGCTCGATCTACGGCGAGCACCCGAGCGAATGCCGGACCTTCTTCTGCGGCTACCTCATCGGACCGCAGCTTGCCGAGCACTGGCGCCCGACCCGGGCCAAGATGGTGCTTTCCTTCGACGACCGGCACATCACGGTCCATGTCGATCCCGGCACGCCGTCGGCGTGGCGCAACGAGCCATGCTACTCGGACCTCAAGCGCTGGTCGTCCGAGGTCGCCGCCCTGCGCGGCAACGTCTATGTCGCGATCGGACGGCGGGTGATCGTGATGCTACCGCAGGGCGGCGAGACCGACCTGGGGACGGTCGGCGAAGACGAGCGCATCCTGACGCGGGAGCTTCCGGGCTTCGCCGGGAAGCGCCTCGACGTGATCAAGGTCAAGCACGACGATCCACGGCTTGGCGGGAAGGGGAGCGGCGGCGCGTTCCTGCCTGCGCGCTGGTGACCATGCGATTTGCATGTGCCGTTTTTCCCCGTCATCCCGACCGGAGCCGCGCGAAAGCGCGGCGTAGCCGAGGGATCTTTCCTGTTTCGGCGTCGGTCGAGAAAGGTCCCTCGACTGCACTGCGCATCGCGCGACTCCGCTCGGGATGACGTAAAAAGCATAAGCGATCGCCCTTCGCTGATAACGGTGAACGCGAATCCCCTCCGGCTTGAGGCAGCTCAGATCAACGGCGCGCAGAACGCCGAGGAAGCGCGCATCGCCAGCGTAGAGATGCTCGTTCGGAAACCGATCAGGTGAGTCATCGTCTTCGTCTCCGCCGGGGACTGCGCCACTCCAGTGCCCCCCATGAGCGCCGCCGGAATGTCGCGGTCCCGGCGAAAACATTGACGACCAGTTCGAATGTTATATTGTCATGACAACAAGGTACCCATGAAGGGCGCCACCTGGAGGAAGTCGATGCGTTCACTGAAAGCGACGCTGCGCGCGCTCGTTCTCTCGGCCTTGGGCATGGCGGCAGCCGTCGGCGCGCGGGCCGAGGATCTCGTCGTCACGCATTACGCCTCGCTGCTCTACGGCACGCCCTACGCGGTGGCGCTCGACAAGGGCTATTTCAAGCAGGCCGGCGTCGACGTCACCGGCATCCTGACCTCCAAGGGCGGCGGCACCAGCGTGCGCAACATGATGGCGGGCGACACGCTGTTCGCCGAGGTCGCTTTGCCGGCAGCGCTGAGCGCGGTGAAGGAAGGCTTCCCGATCAAGATCATCAGCGGCGGCACCGACGGCGGCAGCGGCTTCTGGGTGACGCGGCTCGGCGAGGCGATCGACAAGCCGGAGGACCTCAAGGGCAAGCGCTTCGTCTACAGCCGGCCCAAGTCGGTCAGCGAGAGCATCATCCTCGCCGTCCTCAAGTCCTACAACATCGATCCGTCCGAGGTGAAGATGGTGGCGATCGGCGATTTCGGCGCCGGCCTCACCGCGCTCGAGCACAACAAGGTCGACATCGCCATCATTCCCGAGCCGATCTACTCGATGAAGGAGAAGGCAGGGGTCAAGTACAAGATCATCCCGTGGCTCGACGCCAGGCTGCCGGCCTACACGCAGACCGTCGGCGTCGCCACCGACGAGATCATCGCCCGCAAGGGCGACAAGCTGCGCGCCGTCATCGAGGCCCGCCGCAAGGGCGTCGAGTTCCTCTACGCCAACCCGAAGGAAGCGGCCGCCATCATGGGCAAGGCCTACAACCTCGCCCCCGACGTGGCGCAGAGCGCCGTCGCCAACATCCTCAAGCAGAACCCGACCTGGTGGAACCCGGGCGAGCTCAAGCATCCCCTGATGGTCGCCATGGCCGAAGCGCTGGGCTCGGTCGGCGCACTGCAGCTGCCGATCGACTGGAAGGCGGTGGTCGACGAGCGCTTCCTGCCGCAGGACCTGAAGGCAAAGACGCAGTGAAGGGTGCTCTTGCTCGCCTCCACCGTAATCGCGGGAGGGGAAGATGATAACGACCCTCCAGGGTGTCGCCCCGCCGCCCATGCACACACCGGAGCCGCGCATTCATGCCCGTCTCGTCGACGTCACGCGGGTCTATCCGCCGCGAGCCGGCCATCCCGCGGTCCATGCGCTCGGACCGTTGTCGATGGAGCTGCGCGCCGGCGAGTTCTTCAGCGTGGTCGGGCCGTCGGGTTGCGGCAAGTCGACCCTGCTCGACGTGCTGGCGGGGCTCGCCGTGCCGAGCGCCGGCAGCGTGGAATTCGAGGGCCAGCCCGTCGCCGGCAGCGTTCCGGACGGCGTCGGCGTGGTGTTCCAGGAGGATGCGAGCTTTCCCTGGCTCACCGTCGAGGACAACGTCGCCTTCGGCCTGCGGCGCGCCGGCACCGATGCGGCCGAGACGCGTCGGCGCGTCGATTTCGCCGTAGGATTCATGGGGCTGGGCGATTTCCGCCGTGCCTATCCCAGCCAGCTCTCGGGCGGCATGCGCCAGCGGGTGTGCATCGCGCGCACACTGGTCCTGCAGCCGCGGCTGATCCTGCTCGACGAGCCGTTCGGCGCGCTCGACCAGCAGACCCGGCTGCTGATGGGCGACGAGCTGCTGCGGCTGTGGCGCGAGACCTCGGCCACGGTGCTGCTGATCACCCACGCGCTCGACGAGGCCAACCTCCTGTCCGACCGCATCGGCGTGATGTCGGCGCGGCCGGGCCGCTTCATCGACGTGGTCGAGACGGGCTGGCCGCAGGATCGCGATTCGCGCCTCGCCGAGCGGCCCGATTTCGGCGCCGTCACCTCACGCCTGTGGTCGCTGCTGCGCAGCGAATCGATGCGCGCGATGGGCCAAGGGGGTCCAGGGGGAGGCCTCGCTTGACCAGGGTCGCCTGGATCCGGCTCGGTGTGCTGGCCGGCGCGGTCGGCCTGCTCGAATATGCCTGCCGCACCGGCATCGTGCCGGCGACCATGGTGATCGCACCATCGCGCATGGTGAGCTCGGCGGCGCACCTGCTGGGCTCGGGCGAGATCGCCGCCGACATGGGCCAGACCTTCGGCGCGGTCGCCATCGCCATGGTGGTCTCGATCGCCGGCGGGTTCCTGATCGGCTTCTGGCTGCACTGGTTCCCGGTGCTGCGGCGCGCCTTCGATCCGTTCCTGGCGGCCTACTACGCCATCCCGCATTTCGCCTTCTATCCGCTGCTGATCGTGATCTTCGGGCTGGGGCCATTGCCGCTGATCCTGCTGGCGACGCTATTCGCCATGGTGGCGATGATCGTGGCAACTCTCGCTGGTCTGGACCGCGTACCGGCCGTTCTGCTCAAGACCGCGCGCATGCATCGCCTGTCCACGTTCGACGAGATGCTGCGCATCCGACTGCCGGCCGCCGCGCCGCATCTGTTCTCGGGCATCAAGCTCGCCGTGGCCTATTCCTTCATCGGCGTCATCGCCGGCGAGTTCATCCTGTCGACCGGCGGCATCGGCCACGAGATCGCCTATGCCTACGACAATTTCGACAATCCGCGGCTCTACGGCCTGATCCTGTTCGTGCTGGCGGTGGTGAGCCTGTTCAACATGACGGTCTACGCCTACGAACGGCGGCTGGCCCGGCGGCGCGGCGCATGATCTCGCTGCGCTCCTTGCGCGACCCGTTGCTGGTCGTGCTGTCGCTGGTCGCCCTGTGGCAGGTGCTGCATCAGCTCGCGGGCGATTCGGCGCTCACAGCGCCGGCGCCGACCCTGGCCCATCTGTGGGAGATGGTCTGGCAGCCGCGCTTCCTGCCCCATCTCGGCGAGACCGCGCTCGCCTTCGCCCAGGCGCTGGCCATCGCCTGGCTGGGCGGCGTCGGCATCGGCGTGCTGCTGGGCGGTCATCGCCTGTCGGGGGAAGTCGCCGAGCCGATTCTCGTCGGCCTCTACTCGATCCCCAAGATCACGCTCTACCCGGTGATCCTGCTGCTGTTCGGCCTCGGCATGTCGGCCAAGGTCGCATTCGGCGCGCTGCACGGGATCATTCCCGTGATCCTGTTCACCATGAACGCGGTACGCAACGTCAACCGCACCTACCTGCGGGCGGGGCGGGCGATGCGCCTGTCGCCGGCCCAGACCGGCTGGTTCATCCTCGTGCCGGCGACCCTGCCGGAGATCTTCTCCGGCCTGCGCGTCGGCTTCTCACTCACGTTGCTGGGCACGATGCTGGGCGAGCTGTTCGCCTCGCAGCGCGGCCTCGGCTTCCTGCTGATGACGGCGATCGACCTGCACGACGTCAAGACCATCCTGGCCATCGCCATCCTGATCTCGCTGTTCGCGGTGGTGCTGAACAGCGCCCTGCTGGGCATCGACCGGCGCCTCCATCGGCGGTCGTCGGCTGCCCAGGCGGGCGAGCCATGAACCGGGTGGCGGTCGATCGCGACCTCGGCTCGCCGCTGCATCACCAGATCTACCTGGTGCTGGCCGACGGCATCGCGACGGGGCGCTACGCGATCGGCGATCCCCTGCCGACCGAGGAAGAGCTGACACGGATGTTCAGCGTGTCGCGCATCACCGTGCGCCGGGCCATGGAAAGCTTGAACAGCGCCGGCCTGATCGAGCGCGGCGCCGGGCGACGTACCATCGTGCGGCGCCAGCTCGGCCAGCCGATCGCCGTGCCTGCCACGTCTGTAATCGAGAACATCGCGGCCTACGGCGCCGAGACAGTGGCGACCGTGCTCGAGTTCGACTACGTGGCGGCGCCGGGCTTCCTGCGCGACCGGCTGTGGGATTCGCAAGCCAAGCCGGTCCAGCGCGCCGTGCGCGTGCGCCGGCAGGACGGGCTGCCGGTGATGTATCTCACCAGCTACGTCCCCGAGTCCCTGGGCCGCACCTTCACCGCTGACGAGCTCAACCGCATCCCGATGTTCAGGCTGCTGGGCCGCGCCGGCGCCCACATCTCGAGCGGCGAGAAGATCATCTCGGCGACCCTGGCCGACCCCCTGGTCGCCTCGCGGCTCGAGGTAAAGGTCGGTGCGGCACTGCTCGAGACGCGCAGCACGATGCTCGACCAGCTCGGCCGCGCCGTCGAGCATGTCGAGATGCTGGCCATCCCCGACCGGCTGACGCTGCGCCTCGAGGTGCGGCCCGACCGGACGGCGTCGCTGGCCACCCCCGTCAAGCCGAGATCGACGAAGAAGCGCAAGTGAAGGAGGAGAACATGTCCCAGGCTGCAAAGTTTCGCGAGCTGATCGGCAGCGGCCGCATGGTCGTGGCGCCGGGCGCCATCGACTGCATCACCGGCCGTCTGATCGACCAGGCGGGCTTCAGTGCCGCCTACATGACCGGCGCCGGCACGTCGGCGACGCTGGGCTATCCCGATTACGGACTGATCACCATGACCGAGATGGTCGCCAATGCGACGCGCATCGTGAACGCGATCTCGATCCCGCTGATCAGCGATGCCGACACCGGCTACGGCAACGAGCTCAACGTCTTCCGCACGGTGCAGGAGTTCGAGCGGGCAGGGGTCGCCGGCATCCATATCGAGGACCAGGTGTTCCCCAAGAAGTGCGGCCATCTCGACAACAAGGAGCTGGTGAGCCGCGACGATTACGTCGCCAAGATCCGCGCCGCGTCGGCGGCCCGCCGGTCGAAGGATTTCTGCATCATCGCGCGCACCGACTCGCGCGCCGTGATCGGCTTCGAGGAGGCGATCGAGCGCGCCAATGCCGCCCTGGCCAACGGCGCCGACATGGCCTTCGTCGAGGCGCCGCAAACGATGGAGGAGATCGCCGCCGTCCCCAAGCGCGTCAAGGGCCCGTGCCTGCTGAACGTCGTGCGCGGCGGCAAGACGCCGGAGATCGAGCTCGCCGAGGCCGAGCGCCTGGGCTACGCCATCGCCATCCTGCCCGGCCTGCTGCTGGGCGGCATCATCGCGACCTGCGACCGCCTGCTGGCCGACGTGAAGAGCCAGGGCAAGCAGCCGCCGGTCACCGGCTCCGGCTCGCCCGGCCGCACCTTCGCCCGCTTCGGTGCCGCCGACTGGGACGCCCGCCGCACCGCCTTCCGCGACGCCGTGAAAGTGGCGGCGGAGTGACATAATCTTTTCCTCCCCTGTGTTACGGCTACGGAGTGGACACATCTCACGTTCCTCTCCCCCGATCGGGGGAGAGGAGCATGAAACGACATGTGTCCACTCTGTAGCTGTCTTGCGGGGGAGGTGGCCCGAAAGGCCGGAGGGGGAGGGCCCCAGTCGAGGTCCATGAAGTTCCGACGTCGAACTCTCATGAATCGCGCATGAGGCCTTCCCCCTCCGCCCCTCTGGGGCACCTCCCCCGATGACGGGGGAGGAAAATGGAGGATCCAATGCCCGCCGAAACCATGTTGGAGAAGATCTGGCACCGTCACATCGTCGTGGATCGCGATGACGGTTACACGCTGCTCTACATCGACCGCCACCTGATGCATGACGGCTCGGCCGGCGGCTTCGCGCAGTTGCGCCATCGCGGCCTCGCGCTCAGGCGACCCGATCGCGGCTTCGCCACGCCCGACCATTACGTGTTGAGCAACAGCCGGTCGACCGCGGACATCCCCGATCCGCATCATCGCCGGCTGGTCGAGCAGATCCGCGACAACACGGCGGCGAGCGGCGTCACGCTGTTCGATCTCGGCGACGAGCGCCAGGGCATCGCCCACGTCGTCGGACCGGAGCAGGGCGTGACACAGCCAGGCCTCACCCTGGTGTGCGGCGATTCGCATACCTCGACC
Source organism: Reyranellaceae bacterium (assembly GCA_046349295.1). Taxonomy (GTDB): domain Bacteria; phylum Pseudomonadota; class Alphaproteobacteria; order Reyranellales; family Reyranellaceae; genus Reyranella. Next base: position 240,180 of record JAXMCP010000009.1, on the reverse strand, counting down.
CACGGTGCGCTGGGCGCGCTGGCCTTCGGCATCGGCACGTCGGAAGTGGCTCATGTCATGGCGACCCAGTGCCTGTGGCAGCGCAAGCCCAAGGCGATGCGCGTCAACGTCGAAGGCACGCTCGGTCCCGGCGTCACCGCCAAGGACGTCATCCTGGCGATCATCGCCCGCATCGGCGCGGCCGGCGCGGTCGGACATGTCATCGAATATGCCGGCAGCGCCATCCGCGGCCTGTCGATCGAAGGACGACTCACCGTCTGCAACATGTCGATCGAGGCGGGCGGCCGCGCCGGCATGGTGGCGCCGGACGACACCACCATCGCCTATCTCGAAGGCCGTCCGTTCGCCCCCCGCGGCGCCGAGTGGGACAAGGCCGTGAAATTCTGGCGCTCCGCGCCGAGCGATCCCGGCGCGACCTTCGACCGCGACGTCACGCTCGACGCCGCCGGCATCGCCCCGATGGTCACCTGGGGTACCAGCCCCGAGGACGCCGTGCCCATCGTTGCGGCCATCCCCGATCCATCGACCGCGCCCGATGCGGCGAAGAAGGACAGCATGCGACGCGCGCTCGACTACATGGGGCTGGTGCCCGGCACGCCGCTCGAGCAGGTGCCTGTCGACCGCGTTTTCATCGGCTCCTGCACCAACAGCCGGATCGAGGATCTGCGCATGGCGGCCAAGGTGGTCGACGGCCGCAAGGCCGTGATCCCGTCATGGGTGGTCGCGGGGTCGGGCCTGGTCAAGCGCCAGGCCGAGGCCGAAGGCCTCGACCGCATCTTCCGCGCCGCGGGCTTCGAATGGCGCGAGCCGGGCTGCTCGATGTGCGTCGGCATGAACGGCGACACCGGCCTGCCCGGCCAGCGCATCGCCTCGACCTCCAACCGCAACTTCATCGGCCGCCAGGGCCCGGGCGTGCGCACCCACCTGGTCAGCCCGGCGATGGCGGCGGCCGCCGCCGTATCGGGACATTTCACCGATGTGCGCCGGCTGCTGGGCTAGGGCGCACGGGTGATCGTTGTTGCAACAGGCACATTCCGTTCGGCTGTTCCAGCCGCACGGAATGTGCCTTAGGGAAGGGGAGCATCATGGAACCGTTCACCACGCTCACGGCGCCGGCGATCCCGATCGACCAGCCCAACCTCGACACCGACCAGATCATCCCGGCGCGCTTCCTCGGCAAGCCGCGCCCGCAGCAGGCGACCGCCTTGTTCAACGACCTGCGCTACGCCCCCGACGGCCGGCCGCGTCCCGACTTCGTGCTCAACGACCCGGCCTATGCCGGCGCCCGCATCGTCGTCGCCGAGCGCAACTTCGCGTGCGGCTCCTCGCGCGAGACCGCGGTGACGGTGATGGTCGACAACGGCCTGCGCGCCTACATCGCGCCGAGCTTCGGCGACATCTTTTACAACAACTGCTTCCAGAACGGCGCGCTCCCGATCCGGCTCGACGCGGTGCGGGTCGCCGAGATCCGCGCGGCGCTGCGCGCCAGGCCCGGCGCAGGCCTGACCATCGATCTTGCCCGGCAGACCGTCGTGGGTCCCGACGGTCGCACCGACCGCTTCGACATCGACCCTTTCCGCAAGGACTGCCTGCTCAAGGGCCTCGACGAGGTCAACTTCACCTTGAGCCACGAAGCCGACATCGCCCGCTTCGAGGAACGGCAGCGCCAGGAGATGTCCTGGTTGTAAGATATGCCGTCTGCTTGCGAACGAAACGCAATCCCGCGGCCAAGGGGCAGCAAAATCTTGATCCAGATCAAGGAGTCGGCCCGTCGGTGCCGGACAAGCTAGCACTGGATCGTGAGCCGGACAGTCCGCTCCAGCTGCCGATCGAGAAGAACGCGTTCGCGGGCATCATCAGGAGGAGCGCCATGAAAGTCGGCATTGCGCTGAACATGTTGCACGAAGCCGGCAAGCCGGACGCCGCCGTCGTTCAAGAGCACTTCGCCCTGGGCGACCTGGCCGAGCCTCTCGGTTTCGATTCGCTGTGGGCGCTGGAGCATCATTTCACCGGCTACGCCATGTCGCCCGCGCCGACGCAGATGCTTGCCTATTTCGCCGGCCGCACCAGGCGCGTTGCCTTGGGCACCGCGGTGATCGTGCTGCCTTGGCACGACCCGATCCGCGTCGCCGAGCAGATCGCACTTCTGGACATCATGTGCGGCGGGCGCTGCCTGTTCGGCTTCGGCCGAGGCGCGGCATCGGCGGAGTACCAGGGCTTCGGCGTTCCCATGGGCGAGGCCCGACCACGCTTCGCGGAGGCCGCGCAGATCGTCGTCAAGGCGTTGCGCGACGAGACCTTCGAGCACAATGGCGAATTCTACAAGATTGCCCGCACCTCGATCCGGCCTCGGCCGATCTCGCATCCCGAGCGCCGCTTCTATGCCAGCTCCGTAAGTCCGGAATCGGCCGACATGATCGCCAAGCTCGGCTTCGGCATGCTGCTGATCATGCAGAACGAATGGGCCAAGTGCCGAGAGGATATCGTCAAGTTCCACACGACGGGCGCTGCCGCGGGGTTCCCGCCAAAGCCGCCCATCATCCTGACCAACGTTTCGGTGGCGGAAAGCCGTGACGAGGCGCGCGAAAGAGCCATGCGCTATCTCGGACGCAAGTGGCAATCGATCGATGACCACTACCACTTCTCCGATGGCCATCTCGGCTCGGTGAAGGGATACGAGTCGTACGGCAAGATGGCCAAGACCTACGCCAAGCTCCGGGATCCCGAGCATCTCAGGAAGTCCACCGAGTTCTACGTATCCATCCAGATCGTCGGCACGCCCGACGACTGCCTGCAGCAGATCGGCGAATTGCAGAAGGTCACCGGGCTCGGCCATCTCGTGACCGAGTTCGCCTTCGGCAACTTGCCGCATCACGAGGCCGAGCAGAGCATGCGCCTGTTTGCCGAACGCGTCGTGCCGACCCTGCAGCACGATCCTGCCTTCGCCGCACCGTCGAGCGTGAGTGGCCCTGCGCTGCGCAAGCGGACGGGCCACGAGGATCTCTTCGCGCCGGCATAGACGAGATTGATCGCAAGATCCTTTCGGAGCGCTACCGGCTTCGAAGGGCGACGACAGGCCAAGGGTTTGCCCTCTGATCTGTCGACATGTTCGGATTTCCCCTCGCGAGGGGAGGGCAGCATGAGGCCGGGCGGCAGGAGCTACACTGCTACAGGATGACCGCGCGCGAAATCGTTGAGGCCGCTGCGATCGACGCCGCGGGCCAGCAGGAGCGGGCGCGTGTCATGGGCGTATCCAGGCTCGTCGCGGCGCTCGGCACCGTCGTGGTCGAAATGGCTGGTCGACGGCATGAAGCGCAGTGCGTAACCCGCGCGCGGGACGGTGCCACGGTTGTGGGTGGCGCCGTGGATTGTGTAGACGTCGAACATCACCATCTGGCCTGGTTCGAGCTCGATATCGACGGCGGTGGCTTCGTCGAATTCCTCTGCGGCGAGACTGCGGCGGACGATCATGTCCTTGCGATCCTGGAACACGTGCTCGCCGATCCGCCGCGCAGCATGCGAGCCCGGGATGACGCGAAGGCAGCCATTGCTGCGCGTGCTTTCCGTGGCTGCAATCCATACACTGGTGGTCTCGAGCGGCTTGATCGGCCAGACCTGCCCGTCGCGATGCCAACCGGTCTCCGGGCCGGCCAAAGCACGCTTGTAGAACAACGTCGTGCCCCATAGGACGATGTCAGGTCCGACGACCTGCTCGACCATGTCGAGGATCTCGGGATGCAGGGCGATCCGCTTCCAGTATTCCGGCGATCTCACCTTCACGCCCTGCACGCCGCTGCCAGGAACATGCGGCGCCACGATCGACTGATCGAGCAGAGTGGGATTGTCTGCCACCAGATGCGCCACCGCCTGCTGCAATGCCTTCAGGTCGTCGCCGGCAAGGCGCAAGCGAGGAACGACGTAGCCGTCGCGGCGATAGGCTGCGATCTCCTGCTCGGTCAGGACGCGCTGGGACATTGGTTCCTCCGTCATTGCATCGGCCGATCGCCCTTCACCGACGTGCGGTGCAGGTATCGCTCGCCGACCCCCTTGTAGTCGGGGATGGCGTAGTGGGCAGTGCAGCGATTGTCCCAGATCACCAGATCGTTGGGACGCCAGCTGTGGCGATAGACCAGCTCGGGCGCGGTCGAATGCTGGAACAGGAAGCCGAGCAGCGCTTCGCTCTCGGAAGGATTCATGCCGACGATGTGGGCCGTGTAGCCGCGATTGACGAACAGCGCCTTGCGGCCGCTGTCGGGGTGGCTGATCACCAGCGGATGCGTTGCGCTCCTTGCGGCGACCACGTCGGTCTTGCCCGTGAACTCGCGGCCGAAGCTCGTCGTCTCAGCGTTGGCCATTGCGTGCACCGCCTGCAAGCCGCCCAAGAGGCGCTGCATTGTCGGCGAGAGGGTCTCCCACGCCCGGTAGAGGTCGGCGAACATCGTGTTGCCGCCGACCCGCGGGATCTCGATGGCATAGAGGATCGACGCCTTCGAAGGCCAGGCCTGCCAGGTTCCGTCGGAATGCCAATAGGTGCCGGCATCCTCGCGGCCGAGAGGTTCGCCGCCGCTCTTCTTGTTGGAGACGCGGAAGATCTCGGGATGACCGGGCAGGGCGTACTTGGCGATCACCGGATTGTCGTTCGACAAGGCGAGCTCGCCGAACCGGCGGCTGAAGGCAATCTGCTGGTCCGGGGTCAGTGACTGGTCGCGCACGATCAGCAGCCCGTCGGCGTCCACCCAGGCCTGGTGGAGATCGCGGAACAGATTGTCGCCGACCGGCCGGCTGAGATCGGCGCCGATCACTTCGGCGCCGATATGGGGCGAGACGGTCTGGATGGTCAGACTCATCGCGACTGCTCCTATTCGATCTTGATGCCGACGGTGCGGATCAACTCGCCCCAGCGCTGATACTCCGAGGCAATGAACTCCTTGAATTCCGGCGCGCTGCTGCCGATCGGCTCGGAGCCCTGCTCGTAGATGCGCTGGCGGAAGGCCTTGTCGGCGAAGGCCTTCTGCAGCGTCTCGCTCAAGCGATCGACGATCGCAGGAGGGGTCGCGGCGGGCGCCAGCAACCCGAACCATCCGGTAACCTCGTAGCCGGTCAGCGAGCCGCCCTGCTCGGCGATCGTCGGCACGTCGGGTAGGGCAGGCCAGCGCACCGAGCCCGTGGTGGCGATCGGGAAGAGCTTGCCGGCCTGGATGTAGGGCATCGAGGTCAGCACCTCGTCGAAGCCGATCTTGATATGCCCGCTCAACAGGTCGGCCATCATCGGCGCGCTGCCCTTGTAGGCGACCGGCGGCATGTCGATGCCGGCCTTGGCGCGAAACACTTCACCGGAGAGCTGCTTGGAGCCGCTGCTGTGGCCGTAGAGCAGGCCGGGTTTGGCCTTCACGTAAGCCAGCAACTCGGTCAGCGATCGTACGGGCAGATCGGGATGGACCAGCAGCAGGTTGGAAATTTTCACGGAGAGCGAGATCGGCGCAAAATCCTTGAGCGCGTCATAGCCGACCTGGTTGAACAGATGCGGATTGACGGTGAGGGCACCGGAGTTGCTCATGAGCAGCGTGTAGCCGTCGGCCGGTGCTCGGGCAGCGAACGCCGTACCGACATTGCCGCCGGCGCCGGCCTTGTTCTCGACGATGAAGGTCTGCCCCAAGGCGGCGCTGAGCTGGGCCGCGACGGTACGGGCATTGAGGTCGGCACTTCCGCCGGCGGGAAACGGCACGATGATGGTGACAGGCCGCGACGGATAGGTGTCGGTCCCCTGCGCCGTGGAAGCGACGGCATGGAAACAGCCGGCGGCGAACACGGCGCCGACGAGCGCCCGACGAAGCAAGCCCATGTATTCCTCCCTGTCTGCTGCCCGGCATTTTTCTGTTCTTCCGGCGCAGGCCCTTCCATTTCAATGGTCGATTCACGGCACGCGTACCGTCTACAGTCACCTACGCATCGCGCGTATGCACGCGTGCAATCGCAGCCTGGCCAGCGTTTTACGCTCGTGCAATCGAGTGGCTGCATTTTCGAGCCACCGCGGCGGCCGGGCCTGTCCGACAATCAATCTCACTGATAGTCAACGGCAGGGTGCCCAGCCCCGGAGATCGCGCCATGACCAGATCGACTGAAGTCCCTTTGTGCCCGCCGGCATCGGAGCCGACGCAACCCGGCCAGCACGGACGCAAGCTCTCCGGTTCCGTCAGGGCCAACCGATTGAATCGAAAGGGAAATGACGCTGTGACGCAACTGACGCAAGATTGCAGCCCCAATCTTTCCGGTCCCGCCGAACCAGGCGCGTCGTGAAGCCGCCATAAATATTGCAAGGTTTAGAGATAGTTGGGTATCTTTCCTGATACCTGACACAAACATAGCCGGGCAGCCTTCATGATCACTCGTCGATGGTTGTGCGCGGTAACGCTGTTGCCGCTGCCGGCGCTGGCCCAATCGGGCGACGCGCGGTGGTCTGCCTTTCTGCAGGGCATCCGCGCCGAGGCGGCGAAGGCCGGGGTCGATGCCGGCACGCTCGATCAGGCCCTGGGCTCGGCCAAGGAACTGCCGGCGGTGATGGAGCAGGCGCGCAATCAGCCCGAGTTCAAGATGACGTTCGAGCGCTATCTCGAGATCGTCGTCTCCAATGAGCGCGTGCAGAAGGGGCGGGCGCTATTGCGCGAGAACCGCGCCCTGATCGACCGCTTCGCCGTGCCGGCCGGCATCCCGGCATCGACCGTGACCGCCCTGTGGGGCATCGAGAGCAACTACGGCAGCAGGCTGGGCGATTTCGAGGTCGTGTCGGCGCTGGCAACGCTGGTCTACAACAATTTCCGCGCCCAGTTCTTCCGCAGCCAGCTCATCGCCGCGCTCAAGATCGTGTCGCAGGGGCATATCGGCCTGCACGCCATGAAGGGCTCGTGGGCTGGCGCCATGGGGCAGTGCCAGTTCATACCGACCAGTTTCCAGGCCTACGCCGCGGATGGCGACGGCGATGGCCGCATGGATATCTGGACCAACAAGGCCGACGTCTTCGCCTCGATCACGAACTACCTGCGCCGGGTCGGCTGGCGGCCGGGCCTGAGCTGGGGCCAGGAGGTGCCGGCCGGCACGGCGGTCGGCAAGGACATGCGCATCGTGCGACCGGCCGGGCCGGGCGGGCCGACCTTCGCCACGTCGGAGAATTTCCGCGTCATCCTGCGCTGGAACCAGTCTGATTTCTTCGGCCTCGCCGTCGGACTGTTGTCCGACAAGATCGCCGCATGACGATCATCGAGGAGAAGCCTCCCGGGCAACCCCAAGATGATGTATCATAGTTGTCGCATGCCTCTAGCCCTAGCTACCCCCCGCCCGACACCTCGGATCGCGTTTCGTCTCGGGCTGGCCGCCTTGTTGGCTCTTTCGCTGGGTGCCTGCGGCTCGTCGCACAGGGGAAGCGTGGCATCCACGAGCGCACCGCAGGCTGGAAGCTACAAGATCGGACAGCCCTATACCGTCGAGGGCGTGACCTATACACCGAGGGAAGAGTTCAACCGCGTCGAAACCGGCGTCGCCTCGTGGTATGGCCCGGGCTTCCACGGTAAATCGACCGCCAACGGCGAGCGATACGACCAGAGTGACCGTACGGCTGCCCATCGGACCCTGCAGATGCCCGCGATCGTCCGCGTGACCAACCTCGACAACGGCCAGTCGACCGTGGTGCGCATCAACGACCGCGGCCCGTTCGCGCGCAGCCGCGTCATCGACCTGTCGCGCACCGCCGCAGAGGAACTCGACGTCGTGCGCAACGGTACGGCGCGGGTGCGCATCGAGCAGCTCCCGAACGAGAGCCGGGCGGTCAAGGAGGTGGCGATGAATGGTGGCGGTCCTGCCGAGCAGCATGCGGCCGTCGCCCAGCTCTCCTCGGGACGGCGCGCGCCTGCTGCTGCTGCTCCGCAGCCGCCGCCGCAGGTCGAGGTGGCATCCGCGCCGCCCCCATCGTCGCCCCAGCTGGTGTGGAATGGCGCGCCGCAGGCCACCGTGATCGAGACGCCGGCCAGCGGCGTTACGGTGTCCACTCTGGTCAGCTCGGCCGCCGCGGCTCCCGCGCCCCCGCTGGCCGGCGCGTTCTACGTCCAGACCGGCGCCTTCTCGACGCCCGAGAACGCCGAACGTCAGCGCGATGCCGTGCGCAGCTATGGCACCACGGAAGTTTCCCCGGGCTCGGCCGGCGGCCGCGACGTCTATCGCGTCCGCCTCGGGCCCTACACAACCTCGGATGCCGCCGGCATTGTCGCCGACCGGCTGAAGCGGTCAGGCTATGGTGATGCTCGTGTCGTGGCTAACTGATCGACTTCGCCCCGTGTCGGGGCTCATCGGACGCCCGCTGACAACGCTCTTGATGGTGGCGGCGCTCGCCGCGCCCTCGCTCGAGGTAGTCGCACAGCAGGCCGATCCGCCCAAGAAACCGGCGCAGCAGAAGCCGCCGGCCAAGCCGCCGCGCCAGAGCGGGCCGGCGAAGCCGTCGGGCCAGACGACGGCCAGCAAGACCGAGGCGCTGCCGCCGTCGCAGATCGGCATCGGCACCTTGGCCAAGCAGGCCTTCATGGTCGACCCGCAGACCTCGACGGTGCTGCTGTTCAAGGATGCCGACAAGCCGATGCATCCGTCGTCGATGGCCAAGATGATGACGATCTACATCGTCTTCGAGGAGCTCAATGCCGGGCGATTGAAGCTCGACTCGAAGTTCCGGGTCAGCGAGCGGGCACGCAACATGGGCGGCTCGCGCATGTTCGTCGAGCTGGGCAGCGAGGTCAGCGTCGAGGACCTGATCAAGGGCATGATCGTGCTCTCGGGCAACGACGCCTGCGTGGTCATCGCCGAGGGCCTGTCGGGCAACGAGGACAGCTTCGCCGAGCGCATGACCAAGAAGGCGCGCGAGCTCGGCATGACCGGGTCGGTGTTCAAGAACGCGTCGGGCTGGCCGGCGGAAGGGCAATGGACGACGGCGCGCGATCTCGCCGTGCTGGCGTGGCGCACCATCGACGATTTTCCGCAGCTCTATAAGTACTATTCGGAGACCAACTGGACCTACAACAACATCAAGCAGGACAACCGCAACCGGCTGCTCAGGACGACGGCCGGCACCGACGGGCTGAAGACAGGCCATACCGAGGAGGGCGGCTACGGCCAGACGACCTCGGCGGTCCGCGACGGGCGGCGGCTGATCCTGGTGATGAACGGCATGACCTCGATGGCCGAGCGGGCGCAGGAAACCGGGCGCATCATGGAATGGGGTTTCCGCGAGTTCACCAACACCACCGTGTTCCGCGCCGGCGACACCGTCGTCGAGGCGCCGGTGTGGCTCGGCACACAGGAGAAGGTGCCCCTGGTGACGCCGCGGGCGGTGCAGGTCACGGGCCCGACCGGGCAGGCAGTATCACCGCGCGTGGTCGCGCGCTTCGACGGGCCGCTGCCGGCGCCGATCGCCAAGGGCACGAAGCTCGGCACGGCCGCGCTCACCCTGCCCGATGGCCGCGTCATCGAGTATCCGCTCGAAGCCGGCGCCGACGTGCCGCGCAAGGGCGTGTTCGGCCGCGTGATGGCGATGATGGGCCACTACCTGTTCGGCTGGTGGTCATGAACGAAGCGTCTCGAGGACGCTTCATCACACTGGAAGGCGGCGAGGGAGCAGGGAAGTCGACCCAGGCGATGCGGCTCAAGGCCTGGCTCGAGGCGCGCGGTGTCGGCGTCGTGACGACGCGCGAGCCCGGCGGCTCCTCGGGCGCCGAGATGATCCGCAAGCTGCTGGTCGAAGGCCCGGCCGAACGCTGGGATGGTGTCACCGAGGCGCTGCTGCACTTCGCCGCCCGTCGCGATCATCTGCGGACGACGGTGTGGCCGACGCTCGGTCGCGGGACCTGGGTGATCAGCGACCGCTTCGCCGACTCGACGCTTGCCTACCAGGGTCATGGGCACGGCATAGAGCGGCAGATGTTCGAGCAGCTCTACGCGGTTGCCGTCGGCACCTTCCGGCCCGACCTCACGCTGATCCTCGATCTGCCGATCGAGATCGGCCTGGCGCGGGCGGCGCAGCGGCGCGGCACCGAAACGCGCTACGAAAGCCTGCCGGTCGATTTCCATGCCCGCGTGCGCGCGGGCTTCCTGGAGATCGCCCGCAACGACCCGGTGCGCTGCGCCGTGATCGACGCCACCGGCGACATCGAGACGACCGCCGCCGCGATCGCGCGCACGGTGGGCGAGCGGCTGGGCTTGTCATGAGCTCTTCCGGACCGCGGGCGTCCTTCAATTCTCCTCCCCAGCTCTGCTGGGGAGGTGTCTCGGTAATCCGAGACGGAGGGGTCATGAGCAGCGGGACCGTGACTCATGACCCCTCCGTCGGCGATTACGCCGACACCTCCCCAGCTTCGCTGGGGAGGAGAGTCGGAGGACGCTCATCGTCCGGAAGGCGAGAGCAGTAATGGCGCGCGGCAGGACGACCGTCGATGCGAGCGAGCTCGAGAAGCTCGAATGGCCGTACCCGTGGTCGCCGCCGTGGCGCACCAAGCGGCTGCTCGGCCACGAGAGCGCAGAGGCGGCCATGCTCGCTGCCCATGGCAGCGGCCGGCTGCACCATGCCTGGCTGCTGGCCGGGCCGCGCGGCATCGGCAAGGCGACCCTGGCCTGGCGCTTCGCCCGCTTCCTGCTGTGCGGGCAGGGAGGCGGCGGCCTGTTCGGCGAGGCGCCCGGGGGGCTCGATGTGGCGGCCGATGCGCCCGGTCGCTCGCTGGTCGAGGCGCGCTCGCATCCCGACCTGTTCCATCTCCGGCGCACGCTGGGCGACAGCGGCCGCATGCGCCTGGAGATCTCCGTCGACGATGTGCGCGGCCTCGGCGCCTTCATGCACATGACGCCGGCAATGGGGGAGTGGCGGGTCGCCATCGTCGATGCCGCCGACGAGATGAACCGCAACAGCGCCAACGCGGTGCTGAAGATCCTGGAGGAGCCACCGCCCAAGGCAGTGCTGCTGATCGTGGCGCACGCGCCGGGCCGCCTGCTGCCCACCATCCGCTCGCGCTGTCGCCGCCTCGTGCTCAAGCCACTCGCCGACGACGTGGTGATCCGCCTGCTCGGCGAGTACGCGCCGCAAGTGCCGGCCGAGGAGCGCGCCCTTCTGGCGCGGCTCGCAGAGGGCAGCATCGGCCGCGCGCTGGAGCTCGCCAATGCCGGCAGCCTGGCGCTCTACCGCGAGATGGTCGGCGTGCTGGCGACGATGCCCGAGCTCGACATGGTCCGCCTGCACGGCTTTGCCGAACGCTTCGCGCGGCGCGGCGAGGAGGCGAATGCCGACTGGCGCTCGCTCGGCTACCTGCTCGACGGCTGGCTGAAGGGCCTTGCGCGCCATGCCGCGCTGGGCAGCAACTCGGCGTCGCAAGGCGCCGGAATCATGGCGACGGAAGCAGGATTGCAATCCCGTCTGCTGGGCGTGGCCAGCCTTGATCGCTGGATGGAGGCATGGGACAAGGTCGCCCACTTGTTGTCCCGGGCCGATGCCGTGAATCTCGACCGCAAGCAGACGGTGCTCGGCAGCTTCCTGGCACTCCAATCGGCGATGCGTTGAGGCGCTGACTCGTAGCGCTCGGGGGGGGGGGCGCTCCGGGAGGGGCGACAGTCCGGAGTCGAGTCATCATGTCGGGCCGCAATACCTACTACGTCACCACGCCGATCTACTACGTGAACGACGTGCCTCATATCGGGCACGCCTACACGACGCTCGCCTGCGACGTGCTGGCGCGTTTCATGCGGCTCGACGGTCGCGACGTCCATTTCCTGACCGGCACCGACGAGCACGGCCAGAAGATCGAGAAGGCCGCCGCCGCCGTCGGACTGGCGCCGCAGGCCTTCGCCGACAAGGTGAGCGTGTCGTTCCGCGACCTCGTCACCAAGATGAATTACAGCCCGGACAATTTCATCCGCACCACCGAGAAGCGGCACTACGCGGCCTGCCAGGCGCTGTGGGAGAAGCTCGCGGCGGCCGGCGACATCTATCTCGGAAAGTATGCCGGCTGGTACTCGGTGCGCGACGAGACCTACTTCGTCGAAGGCGAGACCGAGGTCGGGCCCGACAGCAAGCGTCGCGCCGTCTCGACCGGCGCCGAAGTCGAATGGGTCGAGGAGCCATCCTATTTCTTCAAGCTGTCGGCGTGGGCCGACCGGCTGCTTGCCTTCTACGAGCGCAACCCGCGCTTCATCGCGCCGGAGAGCCGGCGCAACGAGGTGATCAGCTTCGTGAAGGGCGGCCTGCAGGATCTCTCGGTGTCGCGCACCAGCTTCAGCTGGGGCGTGCCGGTGCCGGGCGATCCCAGCCACATCATGTATGTCTGGCTCGATGCGCTCACGAACTACATCACCGAGTGCGGCTACCCGGATACGAGCGCGCCGCTGTGGAAGTACTGGCCGGCCGACCTCCACATGGTGGGCAAGGACATCATCCGCTTCCATTGCGTATTCTGGCCGGCCTTCCTGATGGCCGCCGGCGTCGAGCCGCCGCAGCGCGTGTTCGCGCACGGCTGGTGGACCAACGAGGGCCAGAAGATCTCCAAGTCGCTGGGCAACGTGATCGATCCGGTCGAGCTGGTGAACACCTACGGGCTCGACCCGGTGCGCTACTTTCTCCTGCGCGAGGTGCCGTTCGGCAACGACGGAGACTTCCAGAAGCGGGCGCTGATCGGCCGCCTGAACGGCGATCTCGCCAACGCCTACGGCAATCTCTGCCAGCGCGTGCTGTCGATCGTGGCGCGCAACTGCGCCGGCCAGGTGCCGGCCAAGGGCGCACTGGTCGAGGCTGATACCGCCCTGCTCGATCGCGCTGGCAAGCTGCTCGACCTGGTGCGGGCTGAGCTGGCCGATCAGGCCTTCCATCGGGCGCTGACGACGATCTGGGAAGTGATCGCCGACGCCAATCGCTATGTCGATGCCCAGGCGCCGTGGGCGCTCGCCAAGACAGACCCGGTGCGGCGCGACACGGTGCTCTGGGTGCTGGCCGAGACGATCCGGCGGGTGACCCTGCTGGTGCAGCCCTTCATGCCCGACGCGGCGGGCCGCATCCTCGACCAGCTCGGCGTGCCGGCCGCGCGGCGGCAGTTCGCCTCGTTCGATCACGCGCTCGAGCCGGGCACGGCACTGCCGGCGCCGCAGGGCGTGTTTCCGCGCTTCGTCGAGACGGCCAAGGCGGCGAGCTGATGCTGATCGACAGCCACTGCCATCTCGATTTCCCCGAGCTGGCCAGCGACGAGAGCGGCATGCTGGCGCGCGCCCGCACAGCCGGCGTGGCCGGCATGCTGACCATCGGCACGCGACTCGATAAATTCGAGGGCGTGCGCGCCATCGCCGAGCGCCATCCGAACATCTGGTGCTCGGTCGGCGTCCATCCGCACGAAGCCAAGGAGGAGGGGCAGCGCACGCCGGACCGGCTGATCGCGGCGACGCATCATCCCAAGGTCGTGGGCATCGGCGAGACCGGCCTCGACTTCTACTACGAGCACAGCCCGCGCGACGAGCAGGCCGAGAGCTTCCGCGCCCATATCGCTGCGGCGCGCCAGACCGGCCTGCCGCTGATCGTCCATACGCGCGACGCCGACGACGAGACCGGCGACATCCTCGAGCAGGAATTCGCCAAGGGGGCATACGCTGGCCTGATCCATTGCTTCAGCTCGGGTCGGCGGGTGGCGGAGCGGGCGCTGGCGCTCGGCCTCTACGTGTCGATCTCGGGCATCGTCACCTTCAAGGCAGCCAGCGAGCTCCGGGACATCGTGCGCGACATCCCGCTCGATCGCCTGCTGGTCGAGACGGACGCGCCCTACCTGGCGCCGGTGCCGAAGCGCGGCAAGACCAACGAGCCCGCCTTCGTCGCCCATACCGCGGCCAGGGTCGCCGAGCTCAAGGGCGTAAGCGTCGACGCGCTTGCCGCGGCAACGACCGACAATTTCTTCCGACTGTTTGCCAAGGCGGAGCGCGTCCGGTGCGGGTGACCATCCTGGGCTGCGGCACGTCGGGCGGCGTGCCGCGGCCGGGCGGGAAGGGCGGCAAGGGGGAATGGGGCGCCGCCAACCCGGGCGACCCGCGCAACCGGCGCCGGCGCTGCTCGATCCTGGTCCAGGCGCGCGAGCGGACCGTGCTGGTCGACACCTCGCCCGACGTCCGCGACCAGCTGCTGGCCGCCGAGGTCGAGCGTGTCGATGCGGTGGTCTGGACCCATGAGCATGCCGACCAGGTGCACGGCATCGACGATCTCAGGCCCTACGCGCTCCGCCAGGGGCCGATCGAGGCGTGGGCCGACCGGCGGACCTTCGACATCCTGCGGCGCCGGTTCGGCTACTGCTTCGAGGCCGAGGAGGGCGGCTTCTACAATCCGATCTACCGCCATCGGCCGATCGACGGCCCCTTCTTGGCGGCGGCCAGCATCCCGGTCGTGCCGTTCGCCCAGGACCATGGCACGACGAAGTCGCTCGGCTTCCGCTTCGGCTCGATCGCCTACGCCAACGACGTCGTCGCCCTGTCGCCCGAAGCCTTCGAGGTGATGGCGGGCGTCGAGGTGCTGATCGTCGATGCCATGCGCTTCCGCCCGCATCCGACACACGCCCATCTCGACCTGGCGCTGGAATGGATCGAACGCATTCGGCCGCAGCGGGCTTTTTTGACCAATCTCCACGTCGATATGGATTATGCTGAGCTGGACCGCGTGACGCCCACCCATGTCAGGCCCTGCCATGACGGGTTGGTCATCGAGATCGATGGAGATTGATCCATTATTATCAATGGTCTACCGATCACCCCTAACGTACTGGACGAACCGAGACAAACGAAGTCCGGTCGACGATTGTTCCTGTTCGCGGCGGCGGCGGTCCTCGTGGCGGCCGGTCGGGCCGCGGCGCAGGAGGCGCTCGACCCGGCCGGAATGACGTTCCGCGACTTCGCGGTGAACGACAACGGCGCCAGCTTCAACCGCGGCGATCCGATGATCGCCGGCGGTCCCAACCAGGTGTCCTCGCGCATCCTGGGCATCGATGCCGCCAACGGGCTGGCGCGCGTCCAGTTCGCCTCGATCCGGATCGACATGAGCCTGCCGCTGGGCTGGCAGGCGACCGAGGATTGGGAGCGCGGCGTCGCCTACAGCACCGACAAGCGCTTCCGCCTGATCATCTGGCGGGTCGATTTCGCCTTCGAGGGCGCCAAGGACGCCGAGCATTACACGGCGATGAAGACCGGCTCGATCCAGGCGCGCCGACCGACGGTACAGGCGCGCGCCCGCAAGCTCGCCGATGGGACCTTCCTGATCGTCTACGAGAACGTCGCCAAGGTGCAGGGCGACAGCGAGCTGCGCAGTGTTTACGACCTGGTGCTGCAGAAGCCCGGCAATCCGAAGGAGGGCATCCTGATCACTTTGGGCGTGCCGGCCAGTCAGGCGGAACGCGGCCTTCGTCTGCTGGCACTCTTGAAGCAAAACATGCAGATAACCTGGTAATCTATTGTTTCATCAAGATAAGATATATTTGTCATAATATATATTATACGATCTTAGGAGGTGAGGATCAGGCTCATGGACGCAGGACGCCCGACCGTCGAATCGCTGCCCGACGAACCGCTGGCGCGCCTGCTGGCGGTCATGGCCTGGCTGCGCGATCGCCGGCACGGCTGCCCCTGGGACCTCGAGCAGACCTTCCGCACCATCGCGCCGTACACCATCGAGGAAGCCTACGAGGTCGCTGACGCGATTGCCCGTGACGACCTGCCGGCGCTCAAGGAGGAACTGGGCGACCTGCTGCTGCAGGTCGTCTACCACGCCCAGATGGCGAGCGAAGCCGGCGCCTTCGACTTCACCGCCGTCGCCGCCGCGGTCGCCGACAAGATGGTCGAGCGCCATCCACACGTCTTCGGCGACGCCCACGTCGCCAACGCCGACGCCCAGACCGTCTCCTGGGAGGCCCGCAAGGCCGTCGAACGGGCGGCCAAGGGCAACGGCGGCGCGCCCGCCGGCGCGCTGGATGGCGTCGCCCTCGCCCTTCCCGCCCTGCTCCGCGCCGAGAAGATCCAGAAGCGGGCGGCACGGGTCGGCTTCGACTGGCAGGAAACCGGACCGGTGATCGACAAGATCGAGGAGGAGCTGGGCGAGCTGCGCGCCGAGCTGGCCCAAGGGACGGTCGCGCAGGACCGCCTCGTCGATGAGCTGGGCGACGTCCTGTTCGCCGTCGCCAACCTCGCCCGACACTGCAAGGTCGACCCGGAGGCGGCCCTGCGGGGGACCAACGACAAGTTCGAGCGGCGCTTCCGCTACATCGAGCGCCGCCTGGCCGAGACCGGCCGTGGTCCTGCCGACGCAACATTGGAGGAAATGGAAAAGCTCTGGCAGGAGGCCAAGCGCGAAGGTTAATGCACTTTGGCCTGCGATTATGATTCTCTGCCACGCGTATCAGTGACCACCATCAATGTCGCCCTCGTCCTCGACCGCGCGCACGATCCGGCCGCCCTTCATAATTCCGACAGGGCATCGCGCCAGCAGCAGATCGACACGCTCAACAAGACCGACACGATGTGGTCGACCTATGGCGCCGATCGCGGCCACTACAACCAGGTGCTGAAGGATCTGGGGGCGCTGGGCATCCAGACGGTCGATCAGCTCACCCCGACCGGCACCACCAGCGGCTACGTCTCATCGATCGAATCGCGCACGATCTGGGTGCAGGTCAACGAGACCAACTTCACGACCTTGTTCGGGCCCGAATGCGACCTTGATGGCCGGAACGGACCAGCGCGGAGACACCGTCTGGTTCTGGCAAGGCAACCTGTCCTTGCCCAAGGGTTGGGCATCGACGGCAGCGTCGCACCTTCCTGGCGCTGATCGCGCCCGGCGGCGTCGGCTTCCTGTCGACGCCCTATCACGGCTACCTGAAGAACCTAGCGCTCGCCGTGACCGGGAAGTTGGACGGCCATTTCACCGCTCTGTGGGATGGCGGGCACGTCAAGTTCTTCTCGATCCACACGCTCGGCACGCTGCTGCAGGAGGCCGGCGCCGATGACATCCGCTTCGAGCGGATCGGCCGCATACCGCCGCTCGCCAAGTCGATGGTCGCGATCGTCAGGTCTTGACCAGGTTGGCCAGCAAGGGCTGGCGGACCGCCTCGAACAGGCTCTGGGCCTCGGCCAGGGTCTCTCGTGCCGGCGCCGTGATCAGGCCGGCATTGACCGGCTGCGCCGGGCTGTAGGGCTGGCCGTCGAAGCGCACGGCGCCGCCGCCCGCCTCCGTCAGCATCAGCGTCCCGGCGGCGTGGTCCCACGGCTTGGTGATGCGATACAGGCTGAAATCGGCGCGGCCGGCCAGGATGTCGAGATACTCGATCCCGGCGCAGGCCAGCGTCGAGACGCGCCCGAGCTGGCGGCGCTGCGCCGTGGGCAGGCTGCGCTCGAACGCCTTGCGGATCTTGTAGCCGACATAGCCGATCGACGGACGCTGGACGATGCCCCGATTGGCCGGCGCGCCGTCCAGGGTGACTCCCTGCCCGCGCAATGCGACCGCCATCCGTCCGCGCGGCACATCGAGGATCCAACCGGCCACCGCCTGGGTGTCCTGCACCAGGCAAACGATCATGGCGAACGTGTCACGGCCGGCGGCGAAGTTCGCCGTCCCGTCCAGGGGATCGACGATCCAGCACGCCTCGCCAGGACGGCCGATCAGGTCGATCAGGCCGGGATCCTGCTCGACCGCCTCCTCGCCGACCACAGGCACGCCGGGCAGGATCGCGGCCAGGCCGGAGGCCAGCCGCTGCTCGGACGCGACGTCGGCGACCGTGACGACGTCGCCCGGCCGCTTCTCGCGGATGTCTTCCTTGGCGAGGGCGCGAAACCGCGGCAACAGCTCGGATGCCGCGGTGCTGCGCATCAGCTCGGCGACCCGCTCGGCAGCGCCCGGGTCGAGCATGGCGTCAGCCGAGGATACCGAACAGGTCCTCTTCCTTCAGGATCACGTGGTCGACGCCATCGAGCTTGACCTCGGTGCCCGACCACTTGCCGTACAGCACCTTGTCGCCGACCTTGACGTCGAGCTGCTGCAGGCTGCCGTCCTCGCTCCGCTTGCCCTTGCCGACCGCGATCACCTCGCCCTGCATGGGCTTTTCCTGGGCGGTGTCGGGAATGATGATGCCGGACTTGGTCTTGGTCTCGGCGGACATCGGCTTGAGCAGCAAACGATCGTGCAAGGGCTTGAATTTCATGACGTTTTCCTCGTCTGGAACGGGCTGCTTATAGGAAGCGCCGGCGCTTTGTGTCAACGCGCCAGTCGGCGTTCGAGCTGCGCCGAGGCGGCCGGATCGAGGGCCACCGTCAGCCGCGCCAGCTCGCCGTCGTCATGCCGGCTGCGGACCTCGCCGTGGCGGTACAGCCAGGCGATGGTCGCGCCGTCGCTCAGCGGCACCGCGATCTCGCGCGCCTCGCTCGTGCGATTGAGGAAGTCGCCGATCGCCTCGAGCAACTGGTCGACACCCTCGCCGCTGACCGCCGACACGGGATACTGACGCGCGCGCTCCGCGCCTGTCGCCGCGCGGATCTGCAACGTCTGCCGCGCCTCGTCGCTCAGGGCGTCGATCTTGTTCAAGGCCTCGATCATCGGCCGTCCCGAGCCCCCCTCCTCGCCGAGCCCGAGCTCGTGCAGCACGGCCTCGACGTCGAGGCGCTGCCGTTCGGTGTCGGGATGGGAGATGTCGCGGACATGGACGATCAGGTCGGCCTCGATGACCTCTTCCAGCGTCGCCCGGAAGGCCGCCACCAGATGGGTCGGCAGGTCGGAGACGAAGCCCACCGTGTCGGAGATCACGCAGCCCTGGCCGTTGGGCAGCTTGATCGCTCGCATCGTCGGATCGAGGGTCGCGAACAGCAGGTCCTTGGCCATGACGGCGGCGCCGGACAGCCGGTTGAACAGCGTCGACTTGCCGGCATTGGTGTAGCCGACCAGCGCCACCGTCGGCAGGCGGGCCTTGCGGCGGCCGGCGCGGTTGACGGAGCGCGTGCGCCGCACTCCCTCGAGGTCACGCTTGATCCGCACGATTCGCTCGCCGATCAAGCGGCGGTCGATCTCGATCTGCGATTCGCCCGGACCGCCCAGGAAGCCGAAGCCGCCGCGCTGACGCTCGAGATGGGTCCAAGAGCGAACCAGCCGCCCGCGCTGGTAGTCGAGCGCGGCAAGCTCGACCTGCAGGCGACCTTCGTGCGTGCGGGCCCGCGCGCCGAAGATCTCCAGGATCAGACCGGTGCGATCGATCACCTTGGTCTGCCAGGCCTTCTCCAGGTTGCGCTGCTGCACGGGCGTCAGCTTGTCGTCGACGATCACCAAGCCGATTTCCTCGGCCTCGACCGCCTCCCGGATGCGCTCGACCACGCCCTTGCCGATCAGGGTGGCGGGCGTCACCCGGCGCAGCGGCACCGCCTCGGCCAGCCGCACGTCGAGGTCGATGGCGCGTGCCAAGCCGACCGCCTCGGCGAGCCTTGCGTCGCGGTCGCGCTGCTCGCCGCGCCCGCCCTGCGCCACGGGACATACGACGGCCGCAACCGTGGCCGGCCGCGCCGTCTCGACTGGCTTGCGCCTGTGACCGTTGAGCTTCTCTTCTGCTGGTTCTTCGTCGAGATCAGTTCGCTGCATCAGCCTTATCGCCGTCGAACAACTGCACCGGCGTCACCGGCATGATGGTCGAGATCGCATGCTTGTAGACGAGCTGCGAATGGCCATCGCGACGAAGCAGGACGGAGAAATTGTCGAACCAGGTGACGATTCCCTGCAATTTGACCCCATTAACCAGGAAGATCGTAACGGGCGTCTTGTTCTTGCGGAGGTGGTTCAGGAAGACGTCCTGAACGTTCTGTGCCTTCTCGCTCATGTTCTTGGCCTCTTGTTGGGCGTCGGCCACCGGGAAGGTGCCTGTTTGAGGGGCGCAGGTCCGGGACCCGCAACCGAGTTCAGTCGAATATAGGCGACGAGCGGTTCAAAGCAATGCCGCAAGCTCATGACAATTGCGTGCCCGAAGCCTAGGCGGATGGGCGAGGAACGACTCCGACAGCGCTTCCGGCCCGCCGACCAGGACAGGCAGGCAGCCCGCCGCATGGGCGCATTTCAGATCCGCCAGCGTATCTCCGACCATCCATACCGTGTCGTCCGGGGCAATTCCCGTGCCGTCGAGCGCCCTGAAGATCGGGTCGGGCGCCGGTTTGTCGCGCAGGCAGTCGCGGGCGCCCACCGCCCGCGAAATCCAGCGCTGCCATCCGAGATGAGCCAGCTCGGTCCTGAGATTGTCGCCGACCTTGTTGCTCACGACCGCGACGTAGCAGCCGAGCTCACGGCAGCGTGCCAGCAGATCATCCGCCCCCGGCAGAGGCTGCAGCCGCTCCAGGTGGATGCGATGAAAGGTCTCGTAGAAGACCTGCTCGGCCCTGCCGGCATGCTCGCCGAACAGGGTGGGAAAGACGTCGCGCAACGAGCCGTGCGCCCGCGCCCGCACCTCGTCGGCCGTCCATGGCGCCACGCCCAGCGTCGTGAATGTATCGTGGTAGCACTCCACGATCGTGGGCCAGGTGTCGACCAGCGTGTTGTCCCAATCGAGCAGGACGGCGCGGGGTCGCGCCGCGCTCAAGTGACCGCCTCGCCGGATGCCGCGAAGCGCACATACTCCTCGCGCAGGCGTCGGGCCGCCGGCCCGACCTTGCCGTCGCCCACCGGATCGCCGTCGATCTTGACCACGGGCGTCACGAACGACGTGGCGCTGGTGATGAACGCTTCCTTCGCCTTCTTGGCTTCAGCCAGGGTGAAGGGCCGCTCGACCAGCTTGAGCTGCAGGGCGCTGGCGAGCGATTTCAGGGTGTGGCGCGTGATCCCGGCCAGGATGCCATTGTCGGTCTGGCGGGTCACCAGCTCGTCGTCCCCGGTGACGATCCAGGCATTGGTCGAGGCCCCCTCGGTGACCCTGCCCTCGCCGTCCACCATCCAGGCCTCGAAGGCACCGCTCTCGCGGGCTGCCTGCTTGGCGAGCACATTGGGCAGCAGTGCGACAGTCTTGATATCGCATCGCGCCCAGCGGATGTCCGGCATGCTCTTCACCGCGACGCCCGCTCCCGGCTCGGCCTCGGCGCGCTTGCGATGCTGGACCGTCAGCACCAGCGCCGGCTTCACCGCAGCCGCCGGGAAGGCGTGGTCGCGCTTGGCCACGCCGCGCGTCACCTGGATGTAGATCAGCCCATCGCGCAGCCGGTTGCGTCGCATCAGCTCGCGGATGATGAAGCTCAGGATCGCACGGGACACCGGCCAGCCGATGCGCAACTCGCGCAGCGACCGATCGAGCCGGTCGATATGCAGCGTCTCGTCGATCAGCTTGCCATCACGCACGCCGACGACCTCGTAGACACCGTCCGAGAGCTGATAGCCACGATCCTCTATATGCACCCGGGCTTGGCGGTGATCGACATACTGTCCGTTAACGTAGGCGTAGCGCGCCATCATCGACTCCCGGGATTACACAGAGGCTGGCTCGCCGCGCTCGTCACCGCCGCCGCCGTGGAGCCCCAGTGATTTCAGCTTGCGATGCAGCGCCGACCGCTCCATTCCGACGAAGGTCGCGGTGCGTGAGATGTTGCCGCCGAAGCGCGTGACCTGGGCGAGCAGGTATTCGCGCTCGAACACCTCGCGGGCATCGCGCAGCGGCAACTGCATGATCTCTCCGCCCTTCTCCCAGCGGAGCACGGAGGGGGCGTCCTCGCTGACGTCGCTCGGCAGCGCGTCGGCGCGGATCGGCCCGCCACCGGCCGGCGCCAGGATCAACAGCCGTTCGATGACGTTGCGCAACTGGCGCACATTGCCCGGCCAGTCGTGGCCCTGCAGCGCGGCCAGCGTATCCTCGCCGATGATGCGCGTCGGCAGACCGGTTGCGTCGGCGACGCGGCGCAGCAGATCGGCGGCCAGCTCGGGGATGTCCTCGCGACGCTCGCTGAGCGACGGCACGCGCAAGGCCACGACATTCAGGCGATGGAACAGCTCCTCTCGGAAGGTGCCGGCCGTGCTCTCTTCCTGCAGGGCATGGGCCGTCGAGGCGAGGACGCGCACGTCGACCTCGACCCGGGTCTTGCCGCCGTCACGCGTGAACGACTGCTCCTGCAGCACGCGGGCCAGCCGGCTCTGCAGCGGCAGGGGCAGGTCGGCGACCTCCTTCAGCATGAGCGTTCCAGCGTGCGCCATCTCGAAGGCGCCCGTGACACGTAGCGCGTCGCTGGCGCCCTCGCCATCGGTGCCGAACAGCTCGAGCTCCAGCCGCTCGGCCGGCATCGCCGAGCAATTGACCACGACAAAGGGCCCGTCGGCGCGCTTGGACCCCTGATGGATCAAGCGAGCAACCGTTTCCTTGCCAGCGCCGGAGGCCCCGGTGATCAGCACCCGGCTGCCGGTCTGGGCGACGCGCTCGATCTGCGTGCGCACGGCGGTGGCGGCACTCGATGAACCGACGAAGGTGACCTCGCCGCCGGCGCGGCGCCGCAAGGTGGCGTTTTCCCGGCGCAACCGATCGGCCTCGATCGCCCGATCGACGACCAGCAGCAGCCGGTCGGCTTTGAACGGCTTTTCGATGAAATCGTAGGCACCGGTCTTGATCGCCGACACGGCCGTGTCGATCGTGCCGTGGCCGCTGATCATCACCACCGGCACCGGGGGCTCCTCGCGGCGGATGATCTCGAGGAGCTGCAGCCCATCGAGCTCGCTGCCCTGCAGCCAGACGTCGAGGATCACCAGCGACGGCCGTCGCTGACGCACCGCGTCGATCGCCTCCGTGCTGTTGTGGGCGCGACGCGCCGTATTGCCCTCGTCCTCCAGGATGCCGGCGATCAGTGTGCAGATGTCGCGCTCGTCGTCGACGATGAGAATATCGTGGCCCATGACTCTTCAGACTGTCCGCGATGCATCAGGCGGATCATTGTGCGGCTGTCGCGTGTGAGCGTGCCGACGCGACTTCCTTCGCGTCACGTCGAAATACCAGACCTACGCGCGCCCCGCCACCCTCGCGATCATCCAGCGTGAGGAGGCCGCCGTGGTCCTCCATGATCTTCTTGACGATGGCGAGGCCGAGGCCGGTGCCCTTGCTGCGCGTCGTCATGTAGGGCTCCGTGAGGCGCTCGCGCCCCTGCTTGGGCAGCCCCTTGCCATTGTCCTCGACGATGACCCGAACGTTGGAGCCGTCGTCGCGCAGGGTGAGCGTGATCTCGCCGGGCGGCAGCACCTGTCCAGGTGCTGCGTCCCTGCCCTCGATCGCTTCGGCGGCATTCTTCAGGATGTTGGTGAGCACCTGGGCGATCTGCCGGCGGTCGCAATTGAGCGGCACTGAACGGTCGGGCAGGGTCGACACGTAGTGGACGTCGGGGTTGCCGTTGCGCTGTAGGAACAGCGCCTGCTGGCACAGTTCCTTCGCGTCCTCGGCCTGAACCGTCGGCCGCGGCATGCGGGCAAACGAGGAGAACTCGTCGACCATGCGGCCGATGTCGCCGACCTGGCGGATGATGGTGTCGGTGCAGATCGAGAAGGTCTCGGGATCCTCCTTGATCTGCTTCAGGTACCGGCGCTTCAGCCGCTCGGCGGAAAGCTGGATCGGTGTCAGGGGATTCTTGATCTCGTGAGCGATACGTCGCGCGACGTCGCCCCACGCCGCCATGCGCTGCGCCGACATGAGGTCGGTCACATCATCGAACGTGACCACTGCGCCGGCGTCCGACGTGGCGCTGATGCGGACCAGCAGCATGCGGCGAGTACCGCGTTGCAGGATCTCGATCTGGCCCTGGGTGACCCGGTCCGGCCGTTCGGCCGCCTGCTCGGTCAATGGCCCGAGCTCGGGCATCAGGCTGATCAACGGCCGGCCGATCACGCCGTCCTCGGGGAGGGCGAGGAGCTCGAGCGCCGAGCGGTTGCTGCGCGTCACGATGCCGGCACTGTCAACGCTCAGCACGCCCGCCGACACGCCGGCCAGCACCGCGTCGGTGAGACGGCGCCGCGTATCGAGCTCCTTGTTGGCATCGACCAGCTCGCCGCGCTGCTGCTCGATCTGGCTGGTCATCCGGTTGAACGATCGCGCGAGCTGGCCCAGCTCGTCGTCGGGCGGCCCCTCCTCGACTCGGGCCTTCAGGTCGCCGCCCCGCACCCGTTCGGCCGCCGCCATCAGCCCGCCGATCGGTTCGGTAAGACGCGAGGCGAAGAGGATCGCCAGCCAGACGGCGGCCAGCAGCATCAGCAAGGCGAAAACGCCGCAGACCAGGAAGATGATCAGCTGACCGCGCTGGATCGTCTGCTCGATCCGGGAATAGAACGCTCCGGCGAGCTCGATCTTCTTGATGTAGTCGACGAGGCTGAGATCGACGGCGTGGCCGGTGACCAGGAAGTAAGGCTCGCCGAAGAACAGCTGCATCACGAAATAGGCGCCCATCGGCGACTGCATCTCGACCGGTCCGCCCCGATTGACCGCCTGCCAGATGGTCTGGGGCGACGGCACCGGATTGGCGAGGCCCTCCGCTCCCTGGGCGACGGCGCGGGCAATGACCCCCTTGTCGGCGTGAACGATGACGGCCTCGATCATGGGCCGGCCGAGGATCAGGCGCTGGAGCAGCGGGTTCACGATCTCGGCATCGCCGAAGCCGTCGACCCCGACACCCTGCAACGGCTGCGAGATGGCCGTGATGTCGCGATTGATCTCGTCTTCGCGGGCAAGCCGAACCGGTTCGCCCATCCTCCGCGCGGCGTCGTACGATTCCTTGGCCGGGCCAACCACGTAGTCCGTCAGGTTGGTGACCAGGAGCGACAGGAAAACGGCGATGATCAGGGTCGGCATGATGGTGAAGATGCTGCACACCAGCACCAGCCGCATATGGAGGCGCGAGCCCGCCGCGCCTCGCCGGCGATCGAGCCAGAGCTGCGTGAGACGCACCGCCAGGACGGCAACCAGAGCAACCGCGATCAGAAGATCGGCGACCAGCAGGCCGGTGATCCAGCCCGGCGTGTTGAACGCCTCCGGGACGAAGCCGGCGACCCACATGTAGGTCGCCGCACCGGCCAGGAGCGCCAGCACGACCAGAGACACGGCCGCAGCCCGGCCGCTCAGCCCGCGGCGGGCCGCATTGGTGATGACGCCCAAGCGCGAAACGCTCAGCGCAGCTGTCAACGGATCACCCGCCTCGGCGGACCTGCGGCGTGCGTACCACCGGGACGTCGAGGTCCTTTATCTTCTTGCGCAACGTATTGCGATTGAGCCCCAGGAGACGGGCTGCGCGCAACTGATTCCCGCGCGTCGCTCCGAGGGCCAGCGACAGCAGCGGGCGCTCGACCTCAGAAATGACACGATCGTACATGCCATCGGGCGGCAGCCGGTCGCCGTGCGCAGCGAACAGCGCCTGCAGATGACGGTCGACGGCGTCGGCCAGAGAGACATCAGCGGCGGCGGCGTCGCTTTGCGCCGCACCGGGCTCGGCGGCGGCAATGGCGTCGGCCAGTTCCGCCTCGATCGTCTCGACGCCGATAACTTCCTCGGAATAGAGAGCCGAAAGGCGCCGCACGAGGTTGACCAGCTCGCGTACGTTACCCGGCCAGCGGTGATGCTTCAGCCGCGTCATCGCCTCGGGCGACAGCACCTTCACCGGCAGCCCGTCGGCGCTGGCGGCGCGCAGGAAGTGGTTGGCGAGCTCGGGGATGTCGTCCAGCCGCTCGCGCAGGGGCGGCAGGCGGATCGGCACGACATTCAGTCGATAGAACAGATCCTCGCGAAACAGGCCCTGATGGATCAGCCGGCGCAGGTCGCGGTGGGTGGCGGCGACGATGCGGACGTTGGCCTTGATCGGCGTGCGGCCGCCGACCGTCATGTACTCGCCCTCCTGCAGCACGCGCAGCAGGCGGGTCTGCGCCTCGGGCGGCATGTCGCCGATCTCGTCGAGGAACAGCGTTCCACCGGAGGCCTGCTCGAACTTGCCGGCCGAGCGCTGGACCGCACCGGTGAAGGCGCCACGCTCGTGGCCGAACAGCTCGCTCTCGATCAGCTCGCGCGGGATCGCCGCCATGTTGAGCGCAACGAACGGGCCCTTGCGGCGCTTGCCGTAGTCATGCAGCGCACGCGCCACCAGCTCCTTGCCGGCCCCTGACTCGCCCGTGACCATGACCGTGAGATCGGTCGACATCAGGCGGGCCAGCGCCCGATAGATCTCCTGCATGGCCGGCGAGCGGCCGATCAAGGGAAGGCGCTCGCCCTCCTCCGGCGGCTGCACGCTGCGCGGCATCGACGAGGCGGGTGCCGAGAGCGCCCGGTTCACGACCGAGATCAGCTCGTTGAGGTCGAACGGCTTGGGAAGGTACTCGAATGCGCCGCGCTCGTTCGCCCGCACCGCGGTCAGCAGGGTCGACTGGGCGCTCATCACGATGATGCGCAGGTCGGGCCTCAGCTTGCGGATGCGCGGCACAAGATCCAGCCCGTTCTCATCGGGCATGACCACGTCGGTGATGACGAGCTGCCCCTCGCCCTCCTGGACCCATTGCCAGAGCGTCGCTGCAGCGCCGGTGCTGCGCACGTTGTGGCCCTGCCGGCCCAGCGCCTGGTGCAGGACGGTACGGATCGCCCGGTCGTCGTCGGCGACCAGGATGGTGGCGGCGTTGCTCATGGCGCGGCCTGGGGAAACTGCAAGGGCAACATAACCCTGAATGTCGTTCGGCCGGGCTCGCTCTCGAACTCGATGGCCCCGCCGTGGTCGTTGATGATCTTGGCCACCAAAGCAAGACCCAGGCCGGTTCCGGTCGGCTTGTTTGTAACAAAAGCGTCAAAAAGGTGGGCCCGGATCTCCTCCGCTACGCCCCTCCCGTTGTCGCGCACGGAAACGACCAGCGGCAGGTTCACCTTGGCCTGCTGGCCCGGCACCGCCAGGCGCAGGCCGTGGCGATAGGCTGTGGACAACTCGATCTCTCGGTCGCCGTCACCCGGAACTTCGCAGGCATTCTTCACGAGGTTGAGGAAGACCTGGATGAGCTGGTCACGGTCGCCGTGGATGTCCGGCAGCGAGGGGTCATAGGTCTCGATGAACCGGACGCTCTTGCCGAAGCCGTTCTGGGCGATGCGACGGACGTGGTTCAGCACCTGGTGGATGTTGATCGGGCCGCGCTCGATCGGCCGGCCGTCGGCGAATGCCTCCATGCGATCGACCAGGGCCACGATGCGGTCGGTTTCCTCGCAGATCAGCCGGGTCAGCTCTCGCTCGGAGTCGGGGACGGACTGTTCGATGAGCTGGGCAGCACCGCGAATTCCGGACAGTGGATTCTTGACCTCGTGCGCCAGCATGGCCGCCAGTGCGCTGACCGATCGCGCCGCGCTGCGATGCGACATCTGGCGATCGATGTTGCGCGCGATGGTCTGCTCGACCAGCGACACCACGACCAAGCCGTCACTGTCGACGACAGGCGAGAGGCGCAAGGCGCAGAAGCGGTTGCCGATGCGCGGCGACACGAGCGTGACCCCATTCTCGGCCACGGCGCCGCCGCTCACCAAAACCTGCTCGAGCAGAGAGAACAGCGGCGCATCCTCCGGCATGAATTCGCTCAGGGGATGAGCGACCAGACGCGCGCGACCGACACCAAAGAACTGCTCCGCCGAGAGGTTCGCATAGTGGATCAATCCACTGGCATCGACGACCAGCACGGCTTCCGACAGTGAATCCAGGATCGCCGTCGGGAACTGACCGCCAAGCGCCGCGACTCTCTTCAGAGGGTGAACGGCCATCCTAGGCAGCCTGCCGATCGAGAGCAGGCAGGAAGAAGGCGGCCAGCATGGCGCGCACCTTGTTCGCGTCGGCTTCGCGGTTCACGGTCGCGCGGAAGTCGGCCGATGCCGGGAGGCCCTTGGAATACCAGCTCAGATGCTTGCGGGCCATGCGGACACCGGTTTCCTCGCCATAGTGGGACAGCATGGCTTCGAAATGCCCGCGCACGATCGCGTACTGATCGGCGAGCGTGGGATCGGGCAGGCGCTCGCCGGTCCGCAGATACTGGATCACTTGGTTGAGGAACCACGGACGTCCATAGGCGCCACGGCCGACCATCACGCCATCGGCGCCCGATTGCGCCAGCGCTTCGTCGACCGCCTCCAGTGAGTCGATGTCGCCGTTGACGATCACCGGCAGGCGGGTCACCGCCTTGACGTTGGCGATGAAGCGCCAATCGGCACGCCCGTCATAAAATTGGCAGCGCGTGCGGCCATGCACGGTGAGCATCTTGATGCCGCACGACTCGGCGATACGCGCAAGGTTGGGTGCATTGCGATTGTTGTCGTCCCAGCCGGTCCGCATCTTGAGGGTGACCGGCAGCTTCACGGCCTTGACCGTCGCCTCCAGGATCTTCGCGGCATGCACCTCGTCGCGCATCAGCGATGACCCGGCATGGCCGTTGACCACTTTCTTCACTGGACAGCCGAAATTGATGTCGATCAGCGCGGCGCCACGATCCTCGTTGAGCTTGGCGGCTTCGGCCATCACCTGGGGCTCGCAGCCGGCGAGTTGGACCGACATCGGGAACTCTTCCGGCGAATTCTTCACCATCAGCAGGGTCTTGCGGTTCTCCCGCACCATGGCTGCCGAGGCGATCATCTCCGACACGACGAGACCCGCCCCGCCCTGCTTCACCATGCGGCGGAACGGCATATCCGTGACGCCCGACATCGGCGCCAGGATGACGGGATCCTCCAGGCGGACCGGGCCGATATCGACGGGCTGTAAGCGAGGTGTGCAGTCCATGTCGTTTGATCAACAAGTAGGCATCTTGTGCAGTGCACAATAATTGGTCGAGCAATAGCGGGTCCTGCCGCCCGGTGCAAGCGTTCGCCGTGCGTCAGCTATGCGCCGGTGATAACTAGGGAACCGTGACAACCTGTACCGCCTTGATCGTCGCCGGGGGCCGGGGCGCCCGCTTTGGCGGCTCACTGCCCAAGCAATATGCCCTTTTTGAGGGCGAGTCCGTCCTGCGCCGATCGGTGGCGGCCTTCCGGGGGGTGTCGGGCGTCGATCGGGTCCAGGTCGTGATTGGGCGCGACGATGCCGCGCAGTACCAGGCCGCCGTCGGGGATCTCGACCTGCCGCCGCCAGTCACAGGCGGCGGCAGCCGCCAGCATTCCGTCCTGAATGGCCTCGAGGCCTTGGCGGCCTCGCCGCCCGACCTGGTGGCCGTCCACGACGCCGCCCGGCCGTTCGTCAGGGCCAACGACATTGCCGCCTGCCTGGCCGCCCTGGCCGATCCGGCGATCGATGGTGCCGTGCTGGGGATACCGCTCACTGACACGCTGAAGCGGACCGATGACGCGGGAGTCATTTCGGGCACGGTGCCGCGCGCCGGCTTGTGGCGTGCCCAGACACCACAGGTTTTCCGCTTTCCGCAACTTCTCGCCGCGCACCGCGCGGCCGCGTCCCTGGCCGAGAGCGATGCCACGGCGCTAACCGACGATGCTGCCGTGGTCGAGCGCGCCGGTCTGCGGGTTGTCATGGTCCGCGGCCATGAGGACAATCGCAAGATCACCACGGCCGATGACCTGCACCAGACGGCGATCATGGAAACTCGCACCGCCTTCGGCTTCGACGTTCACGCCTTTGGCGACGGAGATTCGCTCACCTTGGGCGGTGTCGTGATCGCTCATGCGCGCGGGCTGGTCGGCCATTCCGACGCCGACGTCGCCCTCCACGCGCTGACCGACGCCGTGCTGGGAACGATCGCGGCCGGCGACATCGGCCAGCATTTCCCACCGTCGGACCCGCAGTGGCGCGGCGCCTCCTCCGATCGATTTCTCCGTCACGCCGTTCGATTGCTGAAATCCGCCGGCGGGCGCATCGTGCATCTCGATCTCACGCTGATCTGCGAGGCGCCGCGCATCGGTCCCCATAGGCAAGCAATGGCCGACAGCATCGCCGGCATCGCCGGCGTCGAGGCTGGCCGGGTAAGCGTCAAGGCGACGACCACGGAAGGCCTGGGCTTCACCGGCCGGCGCGAAGGAATCGCCGCACAGGCCATCGCTACCGTCGAGATGCCGAAGGCGCAGGCCTGACACTATCGAATGGAATTCATGTTCTTCTGGACCTCGGGCGTCTCGCCCGATCAAGCTCATGAGCGGGAACGACGCTGCAAACCGGGTCTCAGGCGCCCGCGGTCCAGCAGAGCATGAGGGGGGAGCACGATGTTCGATCACGAGATGAGGGACGCGGCCGATCGTGTGCTGCAGTCCTGCCGCCAGCGACGGCTGAAGGTGGTAACCGCAGAATCGTGCACGGGCGGTCTGGTCGCAGCGACTCTGACGGCGATCGCCGGATCGTCCGATGTCGTCGAACGCGCCTTCGTCACCTACGCCAACGAGGCGAAGCGCGAGATGCTGGGCGTGCCATGGGACGCGCTGCTGGGGTATGGCGCGGTCAGCGAGCCCGT
This sequence comes from Reyranellaceae bacterium, assembly GCA_046349295.1. Taxonomy (GTDB): domain Bacteria; phylum Pseudomonadota; class Alphaproteobacteria; order Reyranellales; family Reyranellaceae; genus Reyranella. The sequence goes on along the minus strand of JAXMCP010000009.1, from coordinate 209,723 downwards.
GGCGCGGGCGATGGCGACTGGCGCCCTCGCCCGCTCGGCAGCCGACATCTCCGTTTCGGTGACCGGTGTTGCCGGCCCCGGCGGCGGCTCGCCTGACAAGCCTGTCGGCCTGGTCCACTTCGCCGCCGAGCGAGCCGGTCACGACCCGATCGTCGAGCGCCATGTCTTTCCGGGCGATCGTGATGCGATTCGCCGCGTCTCCGTCCTTACGGCGCTTGCGATGCTGGCCGCACTGGCCGAACGCTAGGCTTGCCATACAACTGCGCGGCGCGCGCCTCGAAGGCCGCGACCATGCGGCGGACCGCTTCGGCGAACAGCAGTCTCACCGTCTGCTGCAACAGCAGCGAGCGGAATTCGAACTCGAGCTCGAACTCGATCTCCGTGCCGTCCGGATGTGGATGAAAGGTCCACCGGCTCACCAGCCGGCGGAAAGGCCCCTCGATGCCGGTCGTGTCGATGCGCGGCCCGCCGGTACGGTCACGCGCAAGCTCGACCCGTGACACGAAGCGCTCGTGGAACGGACCGAAGCCGATGGCAAGCTCGGCGATCTCGACCTGCTCCTTGCGACTGCGCACCCGCGCCGCCACGCACCACGGCAGGAATTCGGGATAGCGCGGTACGTCGGCGACCAGATCGAAGAGCTGCTCCGGCGCAAACGCCACCACCCTGCGTTCAGCATGGCGAGTCAGCACGTCGCGATCAGCCCTTTTGATGGGCGGCGCGAGCCTGACTCAGACGCGCGAAATCATCGCCGGCGTGATAGCTCGACCGTGTGAGCGGCGACGCCGACACCATCAGGAAGCCCTTCGCCCGAGCCAGCCTGGCAAGCTCCTCGAACTCAGCGGGTGTCCAGAAGCGATCGAGCGGCGCGTGCTTGGGTGTCGGCTGCAGGTATTGCCCGACGGTGAGGAAATCGACGTCGGCGGCGCGCAGGTCGTCCATCACCTGAAGAATCTCCTCGCGCGTCTCACCCAGCCCGACCATGAGGCCCGACTTGGTGAAGCGCGATGGATCGATCTCCTTCACGCGTGACAGCAGACGCAACGAGGTGAAGTAGCGCGCGCCCGGCCTGATCGTCGGATAGAGGCGCGGCACCGTCTCGAGATTGTGGTTGAAAACGTCGGGCTGCGCGGCGACCACAACCTCGACTGCACCCTCCTTGCGCAGGAAATCGGGCGTCAGCACCTCGATGGTCGTGCCGGGCGCAGACCGGCGAAGCGCCGTGATGACCGCGGCAAAATGCGCTGCGCCGCCATCCTCGAGATCGTCGCGATCGACCGAAGTCACGACGACGTGGCCGAGCCCTAGCTTGCCGACCGCTTCGGCGATATTCGCGGGTTCGTGCGGATTGAGGGCGCCGGGCTTGCCGGTGGCGACATTGCAGAAGGCGCAGGCGCGCGTGCAGGTGTCGCCCATGATCATGAAGGTGGCGTGCTTCTGCTTCCAGCACTCGCCGATATTCGGGCAGGCCGCCTCCTCGCACACGGTAGCGAGGCCGTACTGGCGCATCAGGCGCCGCGTCTCGGCATATTCGGGCGAATTGGGCGCGCGCACGCGGATCCACGGCGGCTTGCGCGGAATGGGATTGTCCGGGCGGTGCGCCTTCTCGGGATGGCGCTCGGCCCGGCTCAGTGGAACCTTGTCGATCGAGCCGTCCATCGCCGCCTAGATATGGAGCGTCCGGCCGTAGGCCGCCAGTACCGACTCGTGCATCATTTCCGACAGTGTCGGGTGCGGGAACACCGTGGCCATCAGCTCGGCCTCGGTGGTCTCCAGCGTCTTGGCGACGCTGTAACCCTGGATCAACTCGGTGACCTCCGCGCCGATCATGTGGGCGCCCAGGAGTTCGCCGCTCTTGGCGTCGAACACGGTCTTGACGAAACCCTCTGGTTCGCCGAGCGCGATCGCCTTGCCGTTGCCGATGAACGGGAACTTGCCGACCTTGACCTGCAGGCCCTTGGCCTTGGCCGCGGTCTCGGTGAGTCCGATGCTCGCCACCTGCGGCTGGCAATAGGTGCAGCCCGGGATGTTGTTGATGTTCATCGGATGAACGCCTTTGACGCCAGCGATCTTCTCGACCACCAGCACGCCCTCGTGCATCGCCTTGTGCGCGAGCCAGGGGGGGCCCGCCACGTCGCCGATGGCGTAGACATTGGGCTCGCCGGTGAAGCCCCAGGCATCGATCACGATGTGGGTCTTCTCGACCTTGACCTTGGTGCCTTCGAGTCCGAGATTCTCGACATTGCCGACGATGCCGACGGCACTGATCACGCGATCGACGGTGATCTCCTGGCTCTTGCCGCCCGTCGTGATGGTGGCCGTCACCTTGTCGCTGGCCTTCTTGAGATTGCCGACCGTGGCGCTGGTCAGGATCTTCATGCCCTGCTTCTCGAAAGCGCGCTTGGCGAAGGCCGAGACTTCCTCGTCCTCCACCGGCAGGATGCGATCCAGCACTTCGACGACCGTCACCTCGGCGCCCATGGTGCGATAGAAGCTCGCGAACTCGATGCCGATCGCGCCCGAGCCGATCACGAGCAACGACTTGGGGAAGTCCGGCGGCACCATGGCTTCCTTGTAGCTCCATACCAGCTTGCCATCCGACTCGAGGCCGGGAAGCTGGCGGGCGCGCGCGCCAGTCGCCAGGATCACGTTCTTGGCGGTGAGTGTGACGTTGCTCTTGTCGTTCATCGCCACGGCGAGCTTGCGCCGACCACCTTCCACGCCGGCAAGCTTGGCGCTGCCGTCGAACACGGTGATCTTGTTCTTGCGCATCAGCCCTTTGACGCCATTGCTGAGCTGGCTCGCCACTTTGCGCGAACGCTCGACGATCTTCTTGGGATCGAAGGAGACGTCCTTCACCGACAGGCCGAAAGCGTCGGCGTGCTTGATCAGGCCGTAGACCTCGGAGGTGCGCAGCAGCGCCTTGGTCGGGATGCATCCCCAGTTGAGGCAGATGCCGCCCATATGCTCGCGCTCGACGATAGCGGTCTTCATGCCGAGCTGGGCGGCGCGGATGGCGGCTACATAGCCGCCCGGCCCACCGCCGACCACGATGATGTCGAAGTTCGTTTCGGCCATCGTGCGCTCCTACGCCAACATCGCCGCGGGTTGCTCGATATAGCCGCGCAGCGTCTGCAGCCATTGCGCGCCCATCGCGCCGTCGACCACGCGGTGATCGACCGCGAGCGTGCAGTTCATCATGTTGCGCACCACGATCTGGCCCTTACGCGCGACCGCCCGCTCCCCGCCCGCGCCGACCGCGAGAATCATCGCCTGCGGCGGGTTGATGATGGCCGCGAAGTCGTTGATGCCGAACATGCCGAGGTTCGAGATCGTGAAGCCGCCGCCCTGGAACTCGTCGAGCTTCAGCTTGCCGGTCTTGGCGCGCGCGGCGAGATCCTTCATCTCGTTCGCGATCTGCGCCAGGCCCTTCATGTCGGCGTTGCGCACGATCGGCGTGATCAAGCCGCGATCGGTGGCGACGGCGACGGAGATGTCGACGGCGCCGTACTGGATCATCTCGTCTTCGGTCCACGAGGCGTTGCACTCGGGATGGTCGCGCAAGGCCTTGGCACAGGCCTTGATCACCATGTCGTTGACCGAAACCTTGGTGCCCTTCTTCTCGACCACCGCATTGATCGCCTGGCGCGCTGCCAGCAGCGCGTCGATCTCGAGCTCAACCGTGAGATAGAAATGCGGCACTGTCTGCTTGGACTCGAGCATGCGCCGCGCGATGACCTTGCGAATCGACGTGTGCGGAATGCGCGTATCTCCCGGTGCGGCGAATACCGGTTGCGCAGCGGCCGGAGCCGGTGCGGGCTTCGCTGCGGGCTTGGGGGCAGCCGCCGGTGCGGCGACGGGCTGGGCCGATTCGACGTCGGCTTTCACGATTCGCCCATTCGGGCCGCTGCCCTTGATGCGGGAGAGGTCCAGGCCCTTCTCGGCCGCAATGCGCTTGGCAAGCGGCGACGCGAAGATACGCCCGCCGCCAGGTGCCGAAGCAGCTGCTGGTGCCGGCGCGGGCTCGGGAGCCGGTGCCGCTGCCGACGCACTTGCGGGTGCAGGTGCGGGCTTGGCTGCCGGTGCCGCCGCGGCGGCCGGCGCAGGCGCTGCCGCGCCCTTCGGCACCTCGGTCTCGCCTTCCTCCAGCAGGATGGCGATGACGGCATTCACCTTCACGCCCTCGGCGCCTTCGGCAACGACGATCTGGCCGACCTTGCCTTCGTCGACCGCCTCGACCTCCATGGTGGCCTTGTCGGTCTCGATCTCGCAGATCACCTGGCCGGACTTCACGGCGTCGCCGACATTCACATGCCACTTGGCGAGCTTGCCCTCGGTCATCGTCGGCGACAGGGCGGGCATCAGGATGTTGATGGACATGGTCGGCCCCGAGTCAGCGATTGCAGACCGCGCGCGCGGCCTCGACGATGTTCTCCGGCTGAGGCAACGCCATGCGCTCCAGATTGGCGGCGTATGGCAATGGCACGTCGAGACCGTGCACGCGCTTGACCGGCGCATCGAGCCAGTCGAAGGCCTGCTCCATCATCTGAGCGGCGAGCTCCGAGCCGATGCCGGCGAACGGCCAGCCCTCCTCGACCGAAACCAGCCGGTTGGTCTTCTTGACGGACGCGACGATGGTCTCGGTGTCGAACGGACGCAGGCTGCGCAGGTTGATCACCTCGGCGTCGATGCCCTGCTTGGCGAGTTCCTCCGCGGCAGCGAGCGCCTTGCCGACCATGATCGAGAAGGCCGTGATGGTGACATCCTTGCCGGGCCGCTCGATCTTGGCCTTGCCGATCGGCAGGATAAATTCCGGATCCTGCGGCACGTCGAACGACTGGCCGTAGAGGATCTCGTTCTCCAGGAAGATCACCGGATTGGGATCGCGGATCGCCGCCTTGAGCAGCCCCTTGGCGTCGGCCGCGCTCCACGGCGCCAGGACACGCAGGCCCGGGACGTGGGCGTACCAGCTGGCGTAGCACTGGGAGTGCTGGGCGGCGACACGCGCCGCCGCGCCGTTGGGGCCGCGGAACACGATCGGACAGGTCATCTGGCCGCCCGACATGTAATGGGTCTTGGCTGCCGAATTGATGATCTGATCCATCGCCTGCATCGCGAAGTTGAAGGTCATGAACTCGACGATCGGCTTCAGGCCGCCGAAGGCGGCGCCGACGCCAAGGCCAGCGAAGCCGTGCTCGGTGATCGGCGTGTCGATGACGCGCTTGGCACCGAATTCTTCCAGCAGGCCCTGGCTCACCTTGTAGGCGCCCTGGTACTGCGCCACCTCCTCGCCCATCAGGAATATCTTGTCGTCGTGGCGCATCTCCTCCGCCATGGCGTCGCGCAGGGCCTCGCGCACCGTCATCTGCGAGGTGCCGCCCTTCCATTCCGGCTCCGGCGCCAGCGCCGCCACATGCGGGGCGGCGGGAGCCGCGGCCGGAGACGTCGGCGGCGCTGCCTTGGGCGCTTCGACCTTGGGTGCGGGTGGCGCCGCGGCCGAAGGAGCCGCATTGGCCGCATCGGTGACGCTCTCGCCTTCGGCCGCGAGAATGCAGATCGGCGTGTTCACGGCCACGCCTTCGGCGCCTTCCTCGATCAGGATTTGCGCGACGGTGCCCTCGTCCACCGCCTCGACCTCCATGGTCGCCTTGTCGGTTTCGATCTCGCAGATCACCTGGCCTGATTTGACGGCATCGCCGACCTTGACGTGCCACTTGGCAAGCTTCCCCTCCGTCATGGTCGGCGACAGGGCGGGCATGAGTACCGGAATCGACATGGTGATCAGCCCTCGACCAGGACGTCGGCCCAGAGCTCCGACGGATCCGGCTCGGGACTGTGTTGGGCAAACTCCGCTGCGTCGTTCACGATCTTGCGGATATCGGCATCGATCGTCTTCATCTCGGCTTCGTCGGCCAGCTTGTCGTCGAGCAGCAGCTTGCGCACGTGATCGATCGGATCGCGCTCGTTTCGATACTTGTCGACCTCTTCCTTGGATCGGTACTTCGCCGGATCGCTCATCGAATGGCCGCGATAACGATAGGTCTGCATTTCCAGGATGTACGGGCCGGCCCCGCTGCGCGCATGCTCGACCGCCTTCTCGCCCGCTGCGCGCACCGCGACGACGTCCATGCCGTCGACCCGTTCGCCAGGGATGTTGAAGGCCTCGCCGTGACGGAACAGCTCGGTGATCGCCGAGGCGCGTTCGACCGAGGTGCCCATGCCGTACCGATTGTTCTCGATGATGTAGATGACCGGCAGCTTCCACAGCGCCGCCATGTTCATCGCCTCGTAGACCTGTCCCTGGTTGGCGCTGCCGTCGCCAAAGTAGGTCAGCGAGACGTTCTTGCTGCCATTGTACTTGTGGGCGAAGGCGAGGCCGGTGCCTATCGGCACCTGGGCGCCAACGATGCCGTGGCCGCCGTAGAAGTTCTTCTCGCGGCTGAACATATGCATCGAGCCGCCCTTGCCCTTGGAATAGCCCGAGCCCCTGCCCGTCAGCTCGGCCATCACACCCTTGGGGTCCATGCCGGCGGCGAGCATGTGGCCATGGTCGCGATAGGACGTGATGATCGCGTCCTTGCCGTCGATGGTCGATTGCATGCCGACGACGACGGCCTCCTGACCGATATAGAGGTGGCAGAAACCACCGATCAGTCCCATGCCGTAGAGCTGGCCGGCGCGCTCCTCGAAGCGACGGATCAGCAGCATGTCGCGGTAGAACGTCTTCAGTTGCTCGGCGCTCACGCTGTTGTCGCCGGTCCCGGGTGGCTTGCCGGGTGATTTCGAACCGGCGGAAACGGTCTCGACCTTCGGTTTGCTGGCCGACTTCGCCATTCGATCTCCCCCACGTTGATCTCGCTCGGGCTTATAGCATCGTGCACGGCGATGTGGTTGATCCAACAGGAAAAACCAGAATGTTGGACCGTGCGCTGCAGCAATTGAGAGATTGTTTGCGAGCGGCCCGGCAGGCCGGACAGTTTCTTTCGGGCGGCCGCAACGCGAACTCGGATCGACGACCGTCAGCGCGTCGGGATGAAGACGATGATGTCGTCCTTGCGCGAGTAATTCAGAAGGACGCGCGCGCGCTCGTCGAGCATGTCGGGATCCAGGCTCTGATTGCGCAGGGCCGCCACCCGCCGCTCCCAGATCTTCCGCGTTGCCTCGGCTTCGGCAAGGTTCTGCTCGGCGATCAGGACCTCGCGCTGCAGATGGGCCATGGCCAACAGTCCGCGATCACCATTCACCAGGTGATATCCGAAATACCCGAACACCGTAGCGAAGATGATCGGGGCCAAAATCTGCCGTGGCCGCAACAACATATGTGGCTTTCCTGAGGCCATAAGGCAACATCTGGTGTCGCCTCGTCAAGCGGATTTGGCCGCGTTCAGAGGCTCGCTGACCAGCATAGTTCTCATGTAGGCGGCATGACGTTGGGGGTGTCCGACCCTACCTTGATGCTCATCGCGCCAGCGCGATCCGGACTCGCCGGTTATGACGGCCCTTGTTGTCGACCTTCAGGATGCGGATCGGTGGCGACGCGCCGGTCGAGGCGAGATGGGTGCCGCCACAGGCTTGGCGATCGAGGCCGGCGATCTCGATGATCCTGATCTTGCCGTCGGGAGTCGGCGGTGGCGCGACAGACCGACTGCGAATCAAGCCGCGCTCGGCCTGGGCTTCCGCCACCGGAACATAGGCAAAGCTCACCGCGATGTCCTGCCGAATGACGTCGTTCATCGGCCCCTCCAGTGCGCGCAGTCGATCATTGTCGGCGCCGGGGACGTCGAAATCCATGCGGGCCGTGCCGTCGTCCGCCATCTGCACACCGGTGACCAGCGCGCCATCGAAGCTCTGGAACACGAACGCGTTCAGGATGTGCGTGCCGGTATGGAGCTGGCGCATGGTCCGGCGAAAGTCGGGATCGACCGCGGCTCCCACTGCGCCGTGGAGCTCGGCTTGCGTATCGAGCAGATGCCACAGCTTGCCGGCGCTGACCTCGAAGCCGATCACCTTCGCTTCTCCGCCCTTCCAGCGCAGCACGCCCCGATCCGCCAGCTGGCCGCCACCGCCAGGATAGAACGGCGTGTCGACGAGGGCGACCTTGCCAGGCCGGGCTGCGACGACGGTGGTTTCGACGTCAAGCGTATCGGAATGTTCGTGACAATAAAGGTGCATGCCATCCCGATAGCCCTCGCCCGCCATTCCGGTATTGGCGAAAATTGTCAGGCCGCCGCGGCCCGGGCGAACTGGCGGGGCGTGATCCCGTAGCACCGCTTGAAATGCTTGGTGAGCGCGCTCTGATCGTAGAACCCGGCCGCGGCGGCGATCTCGGCGATCGGCTGGCCATGCCGCAGGTGCCGACACGCCGCACTCAAGCGGATCTGCGTCAGGTAGGCGTGCGGCGTCAGCCCGACCGTGCGCTTGAACAGGCCGATGAGCTGGAAGGTCGTGAGGCCCGCTTGCTGGGCAAGCTCCTCGAGGCGGAGGTCTTGGGCATAGTCGCTGCGCATGCGCTCGATCGTCCGTTCCAGCAGGACCCGATCGCGAGGCGCCGGCGGGATCCGGCTGCCGCCACTGCCCTGGCGCTGGAACAGCAGCCCGAACGTACCGATCAAGAATTCGCGCTCCTGGAAGACGTCGCGACCCAGCTCAATCGCTTGATGAAGGGCCAGGAAGCCCACGACCAGGTCGGCGTCGTCGAAGGCGTTGCGGGTGAAGTACGGCACGTGCTCGATGCCGAGCCCGTCGGCCAGCCGGTGCAACGCAAGCTGTGTCATGTAAAGCGAGCGATATCGCCAGCGCTCGCTCCGGCCCATCCAGCCAGCGTGCGGCTCGGCTGGGTTGAAGACGAAGACCCGCGAGGTCTCGGCGTCCTCGACCTGGCCGCGGCTCTTGATGACCGACCCGCCCTGCTCGGTCACCGCCACCACGAGGGCCTCGTGCGTGTGCGGCGGATATTCGTGCGTGGTGAAGTCTGCCTGCAGCAGGCTGAGGCCGGGCAGGTGCCGGTCCCACCAGTAGCGGGTCACGTTTCTGGGGTCGATGCGAGCCACGTCAGACGGTAGCCCGCGTCTTCAATTTTGGCCAATATCTCCGACCGACCGGCGCCTAGTAGCTTGCCGGCATGCTTTCCGAAGCCCAATCAAAATACGCGGCATGGTCCGCGCGTTCGCGATGGCGTGCCCTGCCTCAAGGAGGCGTCGATGGCCAAGCTCCATGCATCGACGATGGCCGAGAAGGTCCGCTCCGATGCCAACCAGATCCATGATGGCTACGGCTACCTGAACGATCTCCCCGTCGAGCGCATCTACCGCGACGTGCGTGTCTGCTCGATCTACGTGGGAACGTCCGACATCCAGCGACTGGTCATCGCCCACGCGCTCGCTGGCGAGACCGAATATGGAGGTGTGTCATGATTGCTCGCGTGTGGCGTGGTGAAGCGCTCGGGTCTGCGAACGCCGACACCTATGCCGAGCATCTGAGCGAAGTCGTCGTGCCGGCGTTACGACGCCTCGATGGATTTCGCGGTGCCCATCTGCTGCGCCGACAGCTCGACGAGCGAATCGAACTCAAGGTGATGACGCTGTGGGAGTCGTGTCGAGCCATCGAGGCCTTTGCCGGCCGCGATATCACCATGTCGATCGTCGAGCCTGAAGCGCGCGCTGTGCTGGCAGCGTTCGACGATTTCGCCACTCACTACGACGTGACGTCCTTCTCGTCTTAGACGACATGCTCTTCCGGACCGCGCGCGTCTCGTGCGCTCAGATTCATGAGCGCACCGAGACTCACGCGGTCCGGAAGATATGAACTCTACTGCCCGCGCAGGATCGAGCGGCCAGCGTAGCGAGCCTGGGTGCCGAGCTGCTCCTCGATGCGCAGGAGCTGGTTGTACTTGGCCAGCCGGTCGGAACGGGACAGCGATCCAGTCTTGATCTGACCGCAATTGGTCGCGACGGCGAGGTCGGCGATGGTCGAATCCTCGGTCTCGCCCGAGCGATGCGACATCACCGCGCCGTAGGCGGCATGGCGGGCCATCGAGACGGCTTCCATCGTCTCGGTGAGCGTGCCGATCTGATTGACCTTGATCAGGATGGCGTTGGCCAGGCCATCCTCGATGCCCTTGGCCAGGCGCTCCGGATTGGTGACGAACAGGTCGTCGCCGACGAGTTGGACCTTGTCGCCGAGACGCTCGGTGATGGTCTTCCAGCCGGCCATGTCGTCCTCGGCCATGCCGTCCTCGATCGACACGATCGGATAATGCCGCACCAGCTCGGCGTAGTAGTCGACCATGGCGCTGGCATCGAGGGTCTTCTTCTCACCCACCAGCTTATACTTGCCGCCGCTGTAGAACTCCGTGGAAGCGGGATCGAGCGCAAGCATGATGTCCTCACCCGGCCTGTATCCGGCGCGCTCGATTGCCTTCATGATGAAGGACAGGGCCTCGTCGGCCGACGCGAGGTTGGGCGCGAAGCCGCCCTCGTCGCCCACATTGGTGTTGTGGCCGGCCTCGCGGAGCTGGCTGCGCAGGGCATGGAAGACCTCCGAGCCCATGCGCAGCGCGTCGGCGAAGCGCTCGGCGTTCACCGGCATGATCATGAATTCCTGGATGTCGATCGGATTGTCGGCATGGACGCCGCCGTTGATGATGTTCATCAGCGGCACCGGCAGCACCGCGGCCTGGCTGCCGCCGACATAACGGTAGAGCGGCAGGCCGCATTCCATCGCCGCCGCCTTCGCCACGGCGAGCGAGGCGCCGAGGATGGCGTTGGCGCCGAGCCGGCCCTTGTTGGCGGTGCCGTCGAGCTCGATCAGGGCGCGGTCGATCTTGATCTGCTCCAGGGCATCGAGGCCGGCCAGCAGATCCATGATCTCGCTGTTCACCGCCTGCACGGCCTTGAGCACACCCTTGCCACCGTAGCGCGTCTTGTCGCCGTCGCGCAGCTCGACCGCCTCGTGCGCGCCGGTCGAAGCGCCTGACGGGACGGCCGCCCGGCCCATCGCGCCGCTGTCCAGCTCGACCTCGACCTCGACGGTCGGATTGCCCCGGCTGTCGAGGATTTCACGGGCGCGGACTTCGGCAATGGCACTCATGGGACAGGGCTCCTTTTTCGCGCGGCCTGTCTACCTACCTGGGGGATGGGGAGCAAGTGACGGGGCTGCAGCAGTTTTCTATAGTCCGGCCCCTATCGAAATCCTCTGACCATCACGGGAGCGAGGCCCATGCCCGACCAGACCCACATCCAGCAGACCATCGCCTCGGTCGAGCGCCGCGTCGACGCCATCCAGGATGCACTCGAGGAACGCGGCCTGAAGGCCGGCGCATTCGTCGAGGAGTTCAAGCATCTGGCCGAAGAGCAGTGGGTGCCCGAGAACGGTGCCCGCGTCGTCGCCAAGGCGTGGACCGATCCAGCCTTCAAGCAGCGCCTGATGGCGAACGGCCGCGACGCCGTGGCTGAGCTCGGCCTTACCATGCCGGCGCATCATCGCCATCTGGTGGTGCTCGAGAATACGCCGACGGTGCACAACGTGATCTGCTGCACACTGTGCTCGTGCACGGCCTTCTCGATCATCGGCCTGCCGCCGGACTGGTACAAGGATCTCGAATATCGCGCCCGCGTCGTGCGCCAGTCGCGCACCGTGCTGAAGGAGATGGGACTCGACTTGCCGCCGGAGATGGAGATCCGGGTGTGGGATACGACGGCCGACACGCGCTACATGGTGCTGCCGGTGCGGCCGGCCGGGACCGACGGCTGGCCCGAAGACAAGCTCGCCAAGCTGGTCACCAAGGATTCCATGATCGGCGTTGCCCGCCTGTAGGATCGGAGAGACTCATGGATGGCATGCACGATCTCGGCGGCAAGCAAGGCTTCGGCCGCATCCGCTACTCGCTGAAGGCCCAGACCTTCCACGAGCCTTGGGAGAAGCGGGTCAACGCGCTCTACTCGCTCGCGGTGAAGCTCGGCATCTTCAACATGGACGAGTACCGGCACGCCATCGAGCGCATGGAGCCGCGTCACTATCTTTCGGCCAGCTACTACGAGCGCTCGCTGACCAGTCTCGCGACATTGTGCGTCGAGAAGGGCATCGTGACGCGCGAGGAACTGGAGCGTCGCGCCCAGGGACACTACCCGCTCGCGTCGCCCAGTGCCCCGGGCCGCACCAATGTCGAGGGGCGAGAACCCTTCAAGCCCGGCGATCGCGTCCGCGTTCGCTCCGACTACGTGCAGGGCCATGTCCGCATGCCCGGCTACATCAGGGGAAAGACGGGCGTGGTCGTGAGCGAATCGCCCGCATACCCGTTCCCCGACGCCCATGCGCACGGCGTCGCTGCAGCCGACGAGCCGACTTTCGACGTGCGCTTCGACGCCGAGGAGCTATGGCCAAACTCGGCCGATCCCGCCTTCGTCCATGTCGGCGTGTTCCAGAGCTATCTGGAACGGGTGCCGTAGGGGCGCCTCGCGCCGCCCCCGCCTTTCCTCCCCCGTAGTCGGCAGAGGTGCCCGCTTTAGGGGCATTAGGGGGCGAAGGGGGAAAGCTTCAGTCGAGATATCTGAAGTTCCGACGTCAAACTGGGAGGAAGCTGGCCTGTGGCTGTCCCCCTCCCGGCCCTTCGGGCCACCTCCCCCGATTACGAGGGAGGAAAATCTGAGGCGAATAAGGACGATCTCCCGTCCCGGCGAAGAAATCAGCGCCAAGCGCTTCGCAGCGACTGCTCCGTCTTCCATTTCTCGACGGCCGCGACGTCGTCGCAGGAGAAGACCTGGGTGTTCTTGCGCGGGGTGCCTTCGACCCAGGCGAACACCAGGCACTGCGAGAAGGTCGCGTCGCCTTGCCTGGTCTGGAGGTTGACTTCGCTCGACACGGCAGCGCCGGCTTTCGCATCTCCGTAATCGTCGATCACCGGCGCGATATCGCCGACCGTCCGACCCGCTGCCTTGTTGTCGGCATACCATTTGGCGAAGCCCGCGAACTGCTCGCCGGCAACGCCCTTCCCGTCGGCAGCGACATAGGCCTTGAGGTCGCGGATCAGCGCCTGGGTTGCTGCCTCCGCTTTGGGCTCGGCGGCCTTGCGCCGTTCGGCGAGCTTCGCCTGCAGGGATTTCAAGGCGTCGGCGTTCGACGGCGGCGTGGGTGTCGGCGGAACCGGTGTTGGCGTGGGTGTCACGACCTGGGGCGGCGGTTCGATGCGGCGGATCGGTGCCCGGCTCGCCTCGGCATTGAGCTGCTGCGCTTCCTGGGGGGTCAGCTTGCCGACCTGTGGCGTCCCCCGGCTCTTCTGCCACTCGCTGATCGCCTTCTGGGTGGCGTCGGACTGGAGATTGCCGTCGACTGGTCCGTTGTATTTGTCGAGGGTGCGCAGCGATTCCTGGATGCGCTTGCGATCGGCCTCCGGACCGTGCGGCACCGTCGAATAGTCAGGGGCAACGGCCACACGGCCACCGGCGCCGGCGGCCGGCGGGGGCGGCGGTCCCGCTGGCGCCGCTCCGCCCCCACCGGGGTGGCACGTAGCCGGATTCTGGAAGCAGCGCTCGACCTCGCTGGCGGGCTGCGCCAACGCCGCGGCGGGCAAGATCACGGCCAAGACCAGCAGGACGATGGATCGGCGCATGTCAGATGCCGCCATAGGTGTTGAGGGCAAGCTGGGCCGGCAGGCCGATCACCATGACGATCGGCAGGCCGCGACCGGTCTGGCCGCGCGCCACGATATGGTCGTTGGGCGTGCCCGTCCGGGTCTGATAGGTGCCGTGGCCGGAAAATTTGCCGGCGAAGCACGACAGTGAATAGCGTCCGCTGCCCGGCCCTTCGTTCGTGAAGGTACCCTCGCAGACCTGCTCGCTGCGCGGGTTCTCGACACTGAACGTGACCGACCGGTCACGCCCGATCAGGGCGCCGTACTTGGTGACGCCGTTCAGCCGTGCGACGGTGCCGCGATCGTCGCGATAGAAGATCGAAACCGGCCCGTAGGATGCATCCGGCATCACGTTGCGCGGCACGACATAGGTCTCGTTGCTGATGACGACCTGACAGCGGCAATCGACGTTGTAGTTCTCGCCGAGCGGCCCCAGCTCGGCGAGCTTGCGATTGCAGTTCGACAAGGCGACCTGCTGGACCTCGCTCTCGCTCATCTGCCCCCTGGAATAGGAATCGGCATAGACGAAGGCGCATTGACGCGGCAGCGGGATGGCGACCACCTTGTGGCTGGCGGCATTGGTCTCGGGGTTGACCCAGTAGCGCTCCGCCATCTCCGGGAAACGCAGGAAGACCGGATCGCGCCGCTCCGCCTTGCCGTATGGCGATTGGGCGGCGGGCTGCGCCCAGACCACCGTCGGCGCGATCGACGCCACGGCGAGGAGGAGAGCTGCGAGCAGGCGAGGCATGATCTGCAATTCCAGCCCACAAACTTGACGGAAATACGACTCCTCAGACCAGGCGGCTTTGCTTCTTGGCGGCGCCCACGAAGGAGCTGAACAGCGGATGCGGCGCGAACGGCCGCGATTTCAGCTCGGGATGGTACTGCACCCCGATGAACCAGGGATGGTCCGGAATCTCGACGATCTCGGGCAGGATGCCGTCAGGCGACATGCCGGAGAAACGCAGGCCGACCTGCTCCAACCGGTCCTTGTAGTTGACGTTGACCTCGTAGCGATGACGGTGGCGCTCGCTGATCACGTCCTGATCATAAATATCGTGCACCTTGGTGCCGGGCCGCAGATGGGCCGGATAGGCGCCGAGCCGCATGGTGCCGCCGAGATCGCCGTTGGCCATTCGCTTTTCGAGCTCGTTGCCCTTCATCCACTCGGTCATAAGGCCGACCACAGGGTGCTCGCACGGGCCGAATTCGGTCGAGGATGCGCCTTCGAGGCCGAGCAGGTTGCGGGCCGCCTCGATCACCGCCATTTGCATGCCGAAGCAGATGCCGAGGAACGGCACGTTGCGCTCGCGGGCGAACTGGACGGCGTGGATCTTGCCCTCGGTGCCACGCTCGCCGAATCCGCCCGGCACCAGGATCCCGTTCACGTGCTCGAGGTAGCTGACCGCGTCGTCGCGCTCGAAGATCTCCGAATCGATCCATTCCATCGCGACCTTCACGTTGCTGCCGAAGCCGCCGTGGGTCAGCGCCTCGGATAGCGACTTGTAGGCGTCCAGCAGCACGGTGTACTTGCCGACCACCGCGATCGTCACCTTACCCTCCGGTTCGCGGACCGAGCGCACGATGCCGCGCCAGCGATCGAGATTGGGCTCGCTGTCGGCATCGAGGCCGAAGTACCGGCAGACCTCGCGGTCGAAGCCCTGCTCGTGATAGGCGATCGGCACCTGGTAGATCGTGTCGACGTCGCGCGCCTCGATGACGCGCTCGGTCCGCACGTTGCAGAACAGCGCGATCTTGCGCCGCTCGTTGGCCGGGATCTCCTTGTCGCCGCTGCGGCACACCAGCAGGTCGGGCTGGATGCCGACGCTCAGCAGCTCCTTGACCGAATGCTGGGTTGGCTTGGTCTTGAGCTCGCCGGCAGTCGGCACCCACGGCAGCAAGGTCAGGTGCACGAACATGACCCGTTCGCGGCCGAGCTCGTTGCCGATCTGGCGGATCGCTTCGAGAAAAGGCAGGCTCTCGATGTCGCCCACCGTGCCGCCGATCTCGACCAGGACGAAATCCTCCTCGGCCGTGTCGGTGAGGACGAATTCCTTGATCGCGTCCGTGACGTGCGGGATCACCTGGACCGTGGCGCCCAGATAGTCGCCGCGGCGCTCGCGTTGGATCACGGTCGAATAGATCCGGCCGGTGGTGATGTTGTCGCTCTGACGGGCGTCGACGCCGGTAAAGCGCTCGTAATGGCCGAGATCGAGATCGGTCTCCGCCCCGTCGTCTGTGACGAAGACTTCGCCGTGCTGATAGGGACTCATCGTCCCGGGATCGACGTTGAGATAGGGATCGAGCTTGCGCAGCCGTACGCGATGGCCGCGCCGCTGCAGCAGCGCGCCCAGAGCCGCCGATGAAAGGCCTTTTCCAAGCGAGGAAACCACGCCGCCCGTTATGAAGATAAAGCGCGTCATGGGCTTACAACCTACCAAACTGGATGGACCGCAGCCATGGGGATATCGCTCCGCCGGAGAAGCCTCGGCGGGGGGGACCGTCCGACAATGGTGCCGTTCCTAGCGGGTCGGCGCCGACGGCTGCGCCGGCGCCGCGGGAGCGGCGGGCGCGGCCGGCGCGCGATCCATGATCGATCGCGCCGAGCGGCCGGAATCGGACATGCTCCAGGCCATCAGCAGGCTGAGAAAGAAGAAGGCCGATGCAAAGATCGCCGTCATGCGCGACAGGACGTTCGCCTGGCCCCGCACCGAGAACAGCGCATCCGTGCGGCCCATGCCGAGGCCACCGCCTTCGCTGCGCTGAAGCAGGATGACGACGATCATCGCGGCCGTGACGCCGACATGGATGATCAGCAGCACCAGGCGCCAATCGTGCAGAAAGCCCTTTACCGCGTCCATTTCCGTCCAAAGTCGCAGGGAAGATACCTGCAAGCGGGCGCTTCTAGCCGCTTTAGGCGGCCTTGGCGATAGCCAAAAATTCGTCAGCCTTGAGGCTCGCACCGCCGACCAGCGCACCGTCGACGTCGCCCGCAGCCAGCAACTCGGCGGCATTGCTGCCCTTTACCGAGCCGCCGTAAAGGAGTCGCACCGCCGCAGCATCGGCCATCAGCCCGCCCAGGACCTGGCGAATATGCGCGTGGGCTGCGGCAACTTCCGGGGTGGTCGGCGTCTTGCCGGTGCCGATCGCCCAGACCGGCTCGTAGGCGACCACCAGCGTGGCTGCATTGGCCCCAAGCGGCACGCTGCCTCGAAGCTGGGCCTCGAGCACGTCAAGCGCCTTGCCCGCCTCGCGCTCAGCCAGCGTCTCGCCGATACAGACGATCGGCAGCAGCCCGGCCCGCCACGCCGCCTCCGCCTTGGCGCGCACCAGGACGTCGGTCTCGCCGCAGTCGGCGCGCCGCTCGGAGTGGCCCACGATCACATGGCTGGCGCCACAGTCGCGCAGCATCTCGGCCGAGACGTCTCCGGTATGGGCACCGCTTGCCTTGGCGTGGCAGTTCTGGCCGCCGACCATGACGCCGCTCGACTTCACCGCTTCGGCAACGGCCATCAAAATGGTCGCTGGCGGGCAGACCAGCACGTCCCGATCCTGCCATCCGGCGTGGCGCACGCCGTCGGCGACGCCCTTGGCCAGGGCCAGCCCGTCGGCCTCGAGACCATTCATCTTCCAGTTGCCGGCGATGAGAGCTCGCCTCGAACGCGCCATGGTTCTCCCCCTCTACTCTCCTCCCCAGCTTCGTTGGGGAGATGTCCGCGCGTAATCGCGGACGGAGGGGTCATGATCGTGATCATGAGCAGGCAAGACGCCCGCGGTCCACAAGACCATGACTCCTCCGCCGCCGTATGACGGCGACACCTCCCCGGCAAAGCCGGGAAGGAGATGTCGAGGCGTCTCTAGCGGCAGCGGATGCGACGGTCAAAGCCCGGTTGGTTGCCTGTCCGCAGGTCGGATGGTAGGCATGCGCCCCGAACGAACCCGCCCCGGCAGCCCGTGAACAATTTCCGCAAAATCGCCAAATACATCGTCCTGACCGTGCTCTTCGGCATGCTGATCGTCAGCTTCGGCCTGTGGGGTGTCGGCGACATGCTGCGCATGGGCGGACGCACTGCGGAGGTCGCTCATGTCGGCGGCACGCATATCCCGCTGTACGGCTGGCTGGGCGGCGCGCCGGTGACGATGAGCGAGGTGCGCGAGCAGTTCAATCGCCAGCTCGAGGGCATCCAGCGCCAGACCGGCCAGCGTCCTGAGCCCGAGCAGGCCATGCGCTACGGCCTGCATGTCAGGGCGCTGGAGGAAGTCATCCAGCGCGTCGTGCTCGACTATGCCGTCCAGCAGTTCGGCCTGGTGGTGAGCGACGCCGAGGTGCGCGCCGCCATTGCGCGCAATCCGGCCTTCGCCGGGACCGGTGGCGCCTTCGATCCCCTGCAGTACCGCAACCGCCTGCAGCAGGCCCGCATCAGCGAGGCGCAGTACGTCATCGAGGTGCGCCGCGAGATCGCCGCCAGCCAGCTCTTCGGAGTCGTGCGTCCCGAGGGGTTGGCACCCAAGTCGTTGCGCGACGACGTCTTCAAGATGGAAGGCGAGAAGCGCATCGGGCAGACGATCTACGTGCCGGACGCGCTGATCACCGACGTGCCCAAGCCCACGGCCGAGCAGCTCAACGCCTATTTCGAGGCCAACAAGACCCGCTTCCAGATCCCCGAGTACCGCGCCTTCTCCTACGTGCTGCTGACGGTCGACGACATCCTGCCCCAGATCGCGATCACCCCGGACCAGCTCAAGCAGGAATATACGGCCCGGGCGGCCCAGTTCGGCACGCCCGAGAAGCGCGATGTCGACCAGGCGATGACTGACAACGAGGACAAGGCCAAGGCCATCATTGCCGCCGTGAAGGGCGGCAAGTCGCTCGAGGATGCCGCCAAGGAGGTCCTGGGCAACACCGACGGGGTGATCAAGCTGGGATCGGTCGCCAAGAAGGATCTGCCACCTGGTCCGCTCGCCGACGGCGTGTTCGGCATTCCGGAAGGCGTCGCGTCGGCACCCATCCAGTCACCGCTCGGCTGGCACGTGGTGCGCGTCAACAAGATCGAGGCCGGCACGTCGCAGCCGTTCGACGAGGTCAAGGGCAAGCTCGAGCAGGAGCTCAAGGCCCAGCAGGCGCCCGACCTGCTGATCAAGCTGGTGACCGATTTCGAGCGCGTCCTGTCGAAGACCCAGTCGCTCAAGACGGCGGCCGACGATCTCGGCCTCAAGGTCAAGACCTACGAGAACGTCGATTCGAAGGGCCAGGATTCGACGGGCAAGCAGGTTGTGATCGGACCGGCCGCGGCCGAGCTGGTGCAGGCCGCCTTCTCGACCCGCGAGAGCGCCGAGAGCGAGCTGCTGGAAACGCCACGCGGCGAGTATTTCGTCGTCCGCACCGATCGCATAACGCCGGCGCGCGTGCCGGCCTTGAGCGAGGTCGAGAGCAAGGTGACCGATGCCTGGCAGGGCGAGGAGCGCCGCAAGCTCGCCGAGGCCAAGGTCAAGGCGGCGGTCGAGAAGGCCAATGCCGGCACCGATCTGGCGACCATCGCCAAGGAGCTCGGCCTGGAGGTCAGGACGGCCAAGGCGGTGACGCGCTTCGAGGCCGACCAGGGCAACTACCTCAACCAGCAGGCGGTGCAGGCCCTGTTCAAGCTCGAGCCGGGCAAGACGCAATCGGTGCGCACCGGCGAGGGCAGCGTCATCGTCCAACTGGAGAAGATCGAGCCGCTCGATCTCGCGAAGGACAAGGAAGCGGTCGACCGGTTCGGCAAGCAGCTCGACACGATGGTGGCCAACGACCTCATCCTGCAGCTCGTCAGCGCGCTGCGCGCCAAGTTCGGCGTCTCGGTCGACGAGCCCGCCTTCCTCGCCGCCTTCAAGCCGCAGCAGTGACCCGATGACGATCTCGCCCGACTTCGAAGCCTTCGAGGCCTGCTACCTCGCCGGCAGGCCACAGCTCGTCTCGACCAAGCTGGTCGCCGACCTCGAAACGCCGGTCTCGGCCTATCTCAAGCTGGCCGACGGCCGCGCCAATTCCTTCCTGCTGGAATCGGTCGAGGGCGGCTCGGTGCGCGGCCGCTATTCGATCATCGGGTTCAAGCCCGACGTGATCTGGCGCTGCATCAAGGGTCAGGCAGAGATCAACCGGCGGGCGCGCAGCGATGCACGCGCCTTCGTGCCGCTCGACGGCAGGCCGCTCGAGACACTGCGCCACCTGATCCGTGAATGCCAGATGGACCTGCCGCCCGGCCTGCCGCCGATGGCCTCCGGGCTGTTCGGCTTCCTGGGCTACGACATGGTCCGCGACATGGAGCGGCTGCCCGACACCAATCCCGATCCGATCGGCCTGCCCGACGCGATCATGGTGCGGCCAACCCTGATCTGCATCTTCGACCGCCTCGAGGACAACGTCACCCTGGTGACGCCGGCGTGGCCGCAGGACGGGATCGGCGCGCGCGCCGCCTACGAATCGGCGCAAGAGCGGCTGGCCGATGCGGTGTCCGACTTCGAGCGCTCCCTGCCCTTCCGCCGCGAGAGCGCCGATGCGCTCGATGGCCTGCCCGAGCCGCAGGCCAACATGTCCAAGGCCGACTTCAAGCGCATGGTCGAGATCTGCAAGGAATACATCCGCGCCGGCGACGCCTTCCAGATCGTGCCCTCGCAGCGCTTCTCGCTGCCCTTCAAGCTGCCGCCGCTGTCGCTCTACCGCTCGCTGCGCCGCATCAACCCCTCGCCGTTCCTGATCTTCTTCGACTACGGCGACTTCTCCATCGTCGGATCCAGCCCCGAGATCCTGGTCCGCCTGCGCGACAACATCGTCACCATCCGCCCGCTCGCCGGCACCATCCGGCGTGGGGCCACGCCGGAAGAGGACAAGCAGCTGGCCGACCGGCTCCTGGCCGACCCCAAGGAGCACGCCGAGCACCTGATGCTGCTCGACCTGGCGCGCAACGACGTCGGTCGCGTCGCCAAGATCGGTTCGGTGAGGGTCGTCGAGCAGTTCACCATCGAGAAGTACAGCCACCTTCAGCACATCAGCAGCCACGTCGAGGGCACGCTGGAGGACGGGCTGGATGCAATCGACGCCCTGAAAGCCGGCTTCCCGGCCGGCACGCTGTCGGGCGCGCCCAAGGTGCGGGCGATGGAGATCATCGAGGAGGTCGAGCCGGTGCGCCGCGGCATCTATGCCGGCTGCGCCGGCTACTTCGCGGCGAACGGTTCGATGGACACCTGCATCATGCTGCGCACAGGACTGGTGAAGGACAACACGATGTACGTGCAGGCGGGCGTCGGCGTGGTCGCCGACTCCGATCTCGAGGCCGAGTACCGGGAGAGCGTGCTGAAGGCGGCCGCCCTGGTCCGCGCGGCGGAAGAGGCGGTACGGTTTGCCAATGCCGGCCAGTGGAACGCGGGCAACACGCGACGTTGAGCCCGACAGACGAAGCGGGCCAGGACCTGCTTCAAAACGAAAAATCCTCACCCTGATGAGCCACGCGCAGCGTGGCGCCTCGAATGCGCGCGGTTCGCCGCGCGTGGATGGGCAACAGGCGTACTTGCTTCCACCCTTCGAGACGCGGCGGGCGGCCGCTCCTCAGGGGAGATGATCTTTGTGCTTCAACGAAAGAAAATACCGCCCTAGGGTCCTCCGGCAACGGAGGGAATTGATGTCCGACTGGCAAAAACGTTACCAGCGCCTGCTGTTCGATCGCCCGCATCCCAAGGTGCTGCGGGTGACCATGAATCGCCCGGAGAAGTACAACGCGACGGACGCGATCATGCATCGCGAGCTGGTCGACGTGTGGCGCGACATCGACGGCGATGACACGGTCAATTGCGTGATCATCCAGGGTGCCGGCGGCAAGGTGTTCTCGGCCGGCGGCGACTTCGACATCATCGAGAAGAACATCAAGGACTACAACGCGCTGCTCCGGACGTGGAAGGAAGCGCGCGACATCGTCTACAACGTGATCAACTGCTCCAAGCCGATCGTCAGCACCATGCGTGGCCCGGCAGTCGGCGCCGGCTTGGTCGCCGGCATGCTGGCCGATGTCTCGATCGCCTCGAAGAAGGCACGCATCATCGACGGCCACACGAGGCTCGGCGTCGCCGCCGGCGACCATGCCGTCATCATCTGGCCGCTGCTCTGCGGCATGGCCAAGGCGAAGTACTACCTGCTGCTCTGCGAAGCGGTCGACGGCGAGGAGGCCGAACGGATCGGCCTGGTCTCGCTCTGCGTCGAGGATTCGGAGCTCGAAGCCAAGGGGCTCGAGGTCGCCACCAAGCTCGCCGAGGGCGCCCAGACCTCGATCCGGCTCACCAAGTACGCGCTCAACAACTGGCTGCGCATGATGGGGCCGGCGTTCGACGCCTCGACGGCCATGGAGATGCTGGGCTTCCTCGGCCCCGAGGTGAAGGAAGGGCTCGCCTCGCATCTCGAGAAGCGCAAGCCCAGGTTCGACCCCTACTCGCCCCTGTGACGGAGCCAGCGATGAACGGATTGCAGGGCAAGAATGTCATCGTCACCGGCGGCGGCGGCGCGATCGGCGGCGCGATCTGCCGGCGCTTCGCCGGCTACGGCGCCAATGTCGGCGTGTTCGACAAGAATCCGGAGGGCGCCAACCGCGTCGCCGAGGAAGTCCGCAAGGCCGGCACACGGGCCTTCGTCTCGACCGTCGACATCGCCGACTATGCCGGCGTCGGCAAGGCGATCGCCGCCTTCGAGAGCGAGATCGGCCCGACCGACATCCTGGTCAACAATGCGGGCTGGGACACCTTCATCAACTTCATCGACACCACGCCCGACCTGTGGGACCGGCTGATCGACATCAACCTGCGCGGACCGCTCAACATGAGCCACTTCGTGCTGAAGAGCATGGTGGCGCGCGGGCAAGGCGGCCGCGTCGTCAATATCGCGTCCGACGCCGGACGGGTCGGCTCCTCCCAGGAGGCGGTCTACTCGGCCTGCAAGGGCGGCATCATCGCCTTCACCAAGACGGTGGCGCGCGAGGTGGCGCGCCGCGGCATAACGCTGAACGCGGTCTGTCCCGGCCCGACCGACACGCCGTTGCTCGCCTCTGCCGCCGGTGTCGGCGAGCGCGCCGAGCGCTTCCAGGCCGCCCTGGTCGGCGCCATCCCGATGAAGCGGGTCGGCCGGCCCGAGGACATCCCGGGCGCGGTGTGCTTCCTTGCCTCCGACGATGCCTCGTTCATCACCGGACAGACGATCAGCGTCTCGGGCGGCTTGACCATGCACGGCTGAGCCGACGAAAGTCGACGCCATGCCCGAGTTCACTTGGCTGGTCGCAGCCTTTCCCAACTTCGTGCGCTACGTGGTCGTTGGCTTCGCCCTCGCCGCGCTGTTCCTCTGGATCTACGTGCTGATCACGCCCTGGCCTGAATTCAGGCTGATCCGTGCCGGCAACTCGGCGGCGGCAACGGCGCTGGTCGGCGCGCTGCTGGGCTTCTGCCTCCCGCTCGCCAACACGATCGCCCATTCGGTGAGCCTGACCGACGTCGTGCTGTGGGCGCTGGTCGCCCTGGTCGTCCAGGTCATTGTCCATATCGCGATGCGCCTGGTTCTGCCTGGCCTGAAGCAGGCGATCGAGGCCGATCAAACGTCGGCCGGCATCACCGCGGGCGGCTTCGCCACCTGCTTCGGACTGATCAACGCGGCCTGCCTCACGTATTGACCATGGCCAAGCCCCCACCCTCTCCGTCGAGCGGCCCGCGCATGTCGCAAGGCATCAAGCTCGCTGTGATGGGAGTCGCGGGCGCGGCCCTGCTCTATTCGTGTGCGCCC
This sequence comes from Reyranellaceae bacterium, assembly GCA_046349295.1. Classification (GTDB taxonomy): domain Bacteria; phylum Pseudomonadota; class Alphaproteobacteria; order Reyranellales; family Reyranellaceae; genus Reyranella. The sequence continues at coordinate 186,306 of JAXMCP010000009.1, read as the reverse complement.
AGCGTCGGCGCCGGCCTGGGCGCACTGCCTTACCTGTGGTTCCTGCCTAATCCCTTCTATCGTCCGCCGGTGGCCGCCGTGCCCTGTCCGCCGGGCCAGGTCTGTCCACCGCAGCAGGCAACCAGTTCCAACGGCAGCAGTAGCGGCAGCACGGGAACCGGCTCGTCGTTCAGAAGCGGCAGCTCGAGCAGCAGCAGCACCACCACCGGTAGCTCGACATCGGGTGGCAGCAGCGCCACCTCCACGACGAGCTCGCGTGGCGGCTTCGGCTCGACCGGCTCGTCGAGCAGCTCGTCGAGCTGACATGCGCCGCGAAGCGTCCGCGCCCCGCCCCGGCTGGCAGAACAAGCTCGAGCAGATCGGCTTCACTTTCTACAACATGGAGGGCAAGGCCTATTGGACCGAGCAGGCCTGCTACGCCTTCTCATCGGCCGAGATCGATGAGCTCGAGGCGGCCAGCGAGACGCTGCACGGACTCTGCCTCGAGGCCGTCGAGTACGTCATCGCCAACAAGCAGTGGGAGCGCATGCGCATCCCGCCGGCCTGGGGCGAGTACATAGAGCGCACATGGCGACGCACCGACCCCACTCTGTGCGGCCGCTTCGATCTCGCCTATGACGGCAAGGATCCGCCCAAGCTGCTCGAATACAACGCCGACACGCCGACCGCGCTTTACGAAGCCGCGGTCGTGCAGTGGTACTGGTTGAAGGACGCGAAGCCTCGGGCCGACCAGTTCAACTCGATCCACGACAAGCTGATCGAGGCGTGGCGCGGCATCCTGCGCCGCCTGCCGCCCGAGGGGCTGGTCCACTTTGCCCGCTTCGAGGACCATCCCGAGGACCTCGCGACCTCGGAGTATCTGCGCGACACCGCCCTGCAGGCCGGCCTCGCCGGCAAGCCGATCGCCGTCACCGACATCGGCTGGAACGGCAAGCGCTTCACCGACCTCGACGAGATGCCGATCCAGGTGATGTCGAAGCTCTATCCCTGGGAATGGATGGCGCGCGAGAAATTCGGCGTGCACGTGCTGACCGACACCACGGCCTTCATCGAGCCGGCGTGGAAGACGATCCTGTCCAACAAGATGTTGCTGCCGCTGTTGTGGGAGGGCTTCCCCAACCACGCCAACCTGTTGCCGGCCTACGACACCGAGCACGCCGATCTCGGCCGCGCTTTCGTCAAGAAGCCCATTTTCGGCCGCGAGGGCCACAATGTCACCGTGGTCGGCCCCGGCGTGTTCGATACCGCCGGCGGTGACTACGGCAACGAGGGCTTCGTGTGGCAGGCCTACCAGCCGCTGCCGCGCTTCGACGGCAATTATGCCCTGGTCGGCTCGTGGATCATCGACGGCCAGCCGGCCGGCATCGGCATGCGCGAGGACGAACGCCGCATCACCCACAACAACAGCCGCTTCGTGCCCCACTATTTCGAGTGAACGTCTGTGATTTTCCTCCCCGTAATCGAGGGAGGGGGCCCGTCGTACGACGTCATGCGGGGCGGAGGGGCCTCAGACGAGGTCCATGAAGATCCGACGTCGGAACTTCACGAAGCTCACCTGTAGCTCTCCCTCTCCAACCCTCAGGGCCACCTCCCCCGATTACGGGAGAGGAGAAACGATTGTCGCTCTCGGACGCTCAGTAATCCCACTCCATCTTGACGCCGACTCGGCCGTTGGAATCGGCGCCGACGTCGCCCTCGATCTTGACGTGGTCGATCACCTCGATCTGCACGACGCCGCGGCTGGAGTTCCCGGTCGCCCCCTGGCGCGCGCCGACATAGACGCCGGGCGCGACATAGCGGCCGGCTTCGATCGACATTTGCTGGTTGCCGGTGCTGCCGGTGCCGGAACCGACGGACAGGCGATCGAGGCCGAGGCCGCTGCGCAGGCGGGTGAGCACGCCGCCGCTCGGCGATCGACCGGTCAGCTCGGCGAGCCCCTGGGCAGCCTGGGCCAGCTCGAAGGGACTGAGGCCCGATGCAGGCTTGCCGAACAGCAGCAGCGCCATCGCCTCGTCCGGCGGCAGCGAGCCAGCCTCGACCGAGATGAGCGGGGCCCGCGCGGTGCCGGTGATCGCGACATTGACCGTCGTCCCCTGGACGCTGGTGCTGGCGAGGAAGTCCAGCCGCGGATCGATGCTGTCGAGGTTGTCGAGGGTGACCACGCCGCGACTGAAGTTGAGCCGCCGGCCGAGCAAATCGAACTCGCCACGCCGCATGGTGAGCCCGCCGACGACCGTCGGCGCGGCCGGCGTGCCGCCAACCTTCAGGTCGCCCGACATCTCGGCATCGAGGCCCCGCCCCCGCACGAAAACCGCCTGCGGCGCGCGGATCGTCAGCGCCAGCCGGATCGGCGTCGCCGACGGTGGCGGTTTCGGTCGTGGCGCCGGTCGATTGGACGGCGGCGGCGATGTCGCCGGCGCCCCACCGGGCTTGTTGATCTCGCGCACCGCCACCGTCGGGTAATCGGCCGACTGCTGCCCGCCGATCGAGATTTCCGCCCGGTTGATGGTGATCGGGCCGGCGACGTCGATGCCGGCCCCTGTCGAGCCCGTCACCTTGAGGTCGCTCGAGATGGTAGCCGCGAGATCGGGCCGGTTGACCAGCAGGGCGTTGCGGCCGATCACGGTGATGTCGGGCACGACGCCCTGCTGGGTGTCGAGCCGGATCGAGCCGGTCACCGCCACGCTTCCATTCCGTCCGGTCTGGAAGTTGAGTCGCTGGATCTGCAGGGTCTCGCCTTGCAGCGCGAGGCGCCCCTCGCCGCCGCTGAGCCGCATCCCCGATTCAGGCAAAGCGATGTTGCCGTTGCTGAAGTCGATCGCGCCGCTGCCGCTGATCTTCGATCCCGACAGGTCGAGCGTGAGGTTCGGACGCAGCGTGCCGGTGATGCCTCTGATATCGTTGCCCAGCAGTGGCGCGAACGGCGCGATGTCGATCGTGCCGCCGATCGTGGCCGAACCCGACGTAGGCGGGATCGCCGCCTTGCCCTTGAGCGTGAGATTGGTCGCACCGCCGCCTGACAGGCGCGCGTCGAGGCTGGCCTGGCGGCCCGCCAGGCTTCCCGATCCCTGGACCGACAGAGGCGGCAGCAGCGCGGCCTGCGGGCGGCGCAGGCGCAGCCCGGTCACGCCGTAGGTCGCGTCGATCCGCGGCGCCGCCATCGCGCCATTGACCCGGACCTTCGCCTGCGCCGTTCCCTCCAGGCCGGTCCCCGGCGCGACCGCATCGATCAGCGATAACGGCAGGGCCGCCAGTTCGAGCTGTAGATCACTTGCCGTCGGATCGATGACGCCGCGTGCGGTCAGCCGGCCACCGCCCAGGCGCAGGTTGGTCGGATCGATGGAGATGCGCTGCCCGGCAATCCGCAGGCGCGTCGGGGCGGTGAGCGCGACCGGTATGCCCGAATGCCGACCGTCGAAGCGCGACAGGCTGACGACGATGCCTTCTCCCGCGAGCTCCACCTTGCCGCTGACATTGGCGTCGGTGCGCGCTCCCGCCGCCTGCAGTGTGAAGGCCACGCTCTGGCGGTTGCCGTTGGCGGTCGCCTTCGCCCGGCTGATCTCGGCAACACCGTTGATCCCGTCCGCCTTAAGGGTTGCGTCCGTCGTGGCTGACCCGAGCGGATCCTTGACGGTGCCGCGCAGGTCGAGCAACCCGATCTCCGTCGTGCCGCTGCGCAGCCCCTTGCCTTGCACCTTCACCACCACTTGGCCATCGGGCGAGACGTCCTCGGCCAAGATGTCCATGTCGAGCGATCCGGCAAGGTCGGTACCGGCGAGGGCTGCCGCATCCTGCAGCCGGGCGAACTGCAGACGGGCATGTCCGGATCGACGGGTCTCCGTGATGGCAAGATTGGCGACGTCCAGCACGGCACTCGCCCAGCGGCCCTGGAAGGTCGGCACGACCAGCCCCGCGGAGTCGTACTGAAAACGCCCCTCCAGTGACAGCGGCTGATTCGCGAGATCACCATCGGTTGTCAGGCTGCCTTTGATCAAGCCCGCCTTGTCGCGCGACAGCACGGCCGTCAGCGACAGGTGCTGTGACGCCAGCGGGCCGTGATGGATATCATTCGCCTCGCCGGTAACCTTCAGTTCGACGTCTTCATCGCGCAGCTTGATGTTGGCCGAGAGCTTGGCCGTGCCGGCGAGATCAGGCTGCAGCCATGCGAGCTTCGACAGGTCGAGCGCGAGATCCAGGTCGGCAGTCTGCGCCTGCCCACGCCCGGAGACGTCCAGCACGGCGCCCTCGGTCGCGACTCGCATGCCGCTCAACGTCCACGATTGATCGAGCCGCCAGGTCCCAGCGCCCGACAATCCGACCCTGGCCTTCACGAGGTCAGGCGGCAGGCCAGCCGTCGCGAGATCGGTGACCACCCCTTGCCAGGAGAGCGACACGCCCTTGCCATCCGACGCCGCGGTCACGTCCCACGTGCCGTGCCCCGCAATGGGCTGGCCCGACAGTTTCGAGAAAGCGGCGAGGTCGGGCACCGTGATGGTGGCCTTGAGATCGGCCGCCTTGGTCGCGAGAACGTAGGAGCCGCTGCCTCTCACCGACGCGGGCGTCGATTCGAGATTGAACGCCCGAGCCGTGATCCTGCCCTCGGCGATGCCGACGTTTGCCTCCACCTTCACCGGCCCCGGTGCGGGCACTTTCTCATCGATCGCGGCCAGCGAGATGTCCTCGGCATTGCCAGCAAGCGCGACCGTGCCCTTCGGCAGCGTCGTCGCCAGCGATCCCAGCTCAGCCTTGGCCTGCAACCGCAGGCCGCGCCAGGCAATGCCGCCCACGAGCGGGCCGAGAGCGCCCGGCTCGCGAGACTCCAGAGTCGCCGTCGCCTCCAGCCGATCGGCGACCTTGTCGTACCGAGCCGTGGCATCCAGCGAGAGCGGCGCCGTGGCGAGCTTCGCCTCGTTCAGGATCACGAGCTTGTCGTCGATGGTGGCTTGCGCATCGAGCCGGATCGGTCCGCGCAGCGCGTCGGCCACGGGGGACTTCGGCAGGCCCGGCGCCGTCGATTCGATGTGGGCGACGACTCCCGTCGCGCCGCCCTTGGGTCCCCAAGTGAGCTTGCCGCTGACGCGAACTGCATCGGCCGCCGACACCGTCAGATCGGCCTGGCCCGCACGCGCCTCGCCACGCGCCACGAGGCGCATCGACAGATCCTCGATGTCCGGGCGCTCCAGCAGCACGGCAACGACCCCGCCGCGCTGCTCGCTGAGGCTCACCTCGCCATCGACCGACATATGCCGCGCATCGAACCTGACGTTGGCCGCGAGCTTGCCGGTCGGTCCATCGAGGCGGTTGCCGTCGAGCACCAGCCTGGCCTGCACCAGGTCGGCCGGCAGGACCGCATTGCCAGTGATCTTCCAGCGCGAGTCGATGCCGGCCAGAGCAGCGCCCAGATGGAGGTCGGCGATCGAAAGGTCCTGCAGGTCGACGCCGAGCGGGAGCTCCAGGCGTGTGTCGGCGCCTTTCGTTTCCGGTTCCTGGCCGGGCAGCGGCAGGCGCAGCACCGTGATGCGATCCGCGGATAGCAGTTCAACGCGCAGCCGCCCGCCAAGAAGAGCGGCGAAGGACCAGCGCAGCCGCAGGTTCTCGACCGTCAACCACGGTCCTTGCCGATCGCGGTAAGCCATCCGCTCGACCTGGAGGTCAGTGGGAAAGAAGCCGCTGAGCCCCGCGATCTCCAGGCCGCCGTCCGCCGTCGTCGTCATGTCGGCAACGAACGATGCGAGCGCGCGCTGCGCCGGCGCAGTCTGCAGCGCACCGAAGACCAGCGCCAGAACGGTTACGACGCCGACAACCACCTTGGCGAGGAGACGGAGCCAGCGCATCAGAAGGCCTGCCCTATGCTGACATAGACGCCGAACGCGGGATCGCCCTCGCGCCGGTTGAGCGGGAAGCCGACATCGAGCCGCACCGGCCCGAAGTCGGTGTAGTAGCGCGCGCCGAGGCCCGCGCCAATGCGCGGCGCGAACAGTGAGAAGTCCGGGAAGAAATAGGGGTAGGAGCTGCCCGCGTCGACGAAGGCCGCCGCGCCGAACGACTTGCCGATGCGCTGGCGCAACTCGACGCTCGCCTCGATGATGCTGGCTCCGCCCAGTGGGTTGTTGAACGCATCGCGCAGGCCCGCGCTCTGATAGACGAAGCCGCGCACCGACCCGCCGCCCCCGGCGTAGAAGTACTTGTCGGGCGGGATGCCGCCGATGCTGATCGCGGGCTCGCTGCCGAGCGAGGCGCGTGTCGCCAGCACCGTCCGTCCCGGCTCGGCGAGGTCGAAGTAGCTGCGGCCGGTGACCCGCATCACCGTGAAGAAATCTCCCGAGGGGCCAGCGCTGATCCACGGCGTCACGTCGAGGTCGATGCGATAGCCTTTTGTCGGATCGGTGGTGCTGTTGGCCCGGTTGTACAGCAGAGATATCGGGATGCCGAACAGCAGGTAGTCCATGGTGACGCCGTTGCGGGTGATCCGCGATATCTCGTTGGCGAGGCCGCCGCGCAAGGTGAGCCTTGGCGAGAAGGCCCGGTCCAGGCCGCCGGAGAAAGTCACGGCCCGGCGCGTGTACGCGTCCAGCACCTCGCGCAGGCCGGCCGCATCGAGACGGGCATCCTGGCCGGAGAGCCACCAGTCCGGCTTGCGGAAGGCAGTCCGGAACGCGAAGCCGGTGTCGAGGATGGCGTAGCCTTGGCCGATGTGATTGATCTCGGCTTGCAGGCGCAAGCTTTCGGCCTGACCGAACAGGTTGCGGTGGGTCCAGAAGCCGCTGATCGCGAAACCGAGCTGCGTCTCGTAGCTGACGCCGAAGCCGATCGTCCGTGCCAGCCGATCCGTCAGCTCGACATCGAACGGCAGCTCGCCGTTGGCATCGAGCGCGGTCGCGGGCTTGATCCGCACCGCGTTGAACGTGCCGAGCGAGGTGAGCTTGCCGCGCATCGCCTCGACCTTCACGGGATCGTACGGCTCGCCCTCCTTGAATGGGACCCGTCGCTGCAGCCAGACCGTGTCGACCTTGTCGGTGCCGGAAAACCGCACCGGACCCATCTTGGCGATCGGCCCGGTCTCGACGATGAAGGTGACCTCGGCCTCGTGCGTGGCATGATCGACCACGACCTCGCGCTTTTCGATCCGCGCCAGCGCATAGCCTTCCTTGCGGATCTCGCCCAGCAGCTTGTCCTGTGCATTGAGGATCGCGGCGGCATCGGCGGGATCGCCCGGCGCCAGGCCGAGCTGTCCACGATCGATGGCCGGCAGCGACATCTGCGATTGCGGCGGCCGGATCGCGATGTCGGCGATGCGGTAGCGCGGCCCGGTGGCGACCTCGACGGAAAAATCGACGGCTGCGCTCTCCGGCTTCGCATCGAGCGCATCGAGGGCGCTCAATTCCGCGATCGGCTTGCCGTCGACGGTGGCGTTGATGGTCGCATCGTAGAAACCGCGCGAGCGCAGAGCGGTATTGACCTTCCCCACCGCCGCCTGGGCGCCCTGCAACAGGCCGAGGCTGTCGCCCGACAGCGGCTGCGATTTTTCGAAGCCCTCGACGAGGTCTTTGAGCTCGCCCTGCATGGTCTCATCTCCCGTCACGACGAGAGTGATGCGACCCGTGCGCGCCTCAGCGACCCCGCAAGGACCGAGGACCAGAAGGGCAGTCGTCACCAAGAGGCAGCTCAGCCAAGCCCAATCCCTCGTGTACGAATACCAGACGGCACCGATTGCATAGCAACGACGCATTGTCACTCAACACCAACGCTTGGCGACGCGAATGGATGCGTGCTGTACCCGGTTTATGCCAGACTGCTGCCATCGAGGGAGACGGCCATGAGCGAAGTGTGGGTTCAGCCGACCGGCGGCGCGCTGGGCGCCGACATTCACGGTGTCGATCTTTCCCGGCCGGTCGGCGACGCCGCCTTCGCGCGCATCCTGCGGGCGTGGGGCGATCATCTCGTGCTGCGCTTCTCGGGACAGAAGATCGACGACGACATGCTGATGACCTTCAGTGCGCGTTTCGGCGAGCTCGACCGAGTGCCGATCGCCGCTGCCAACCTCGATCGCGGCAACTCGGGCCTGTCGGAGGATGCCGAAGCCTGGGTCGCGGTGATCTCCAACATGGTGCACGATGGCAAGCCGGTCGGCGGATTGGGAAGCTACGAGCTCGTCTGGCACACCGACATGTCCTACAACCCCTTGCCGCCGCGCGCGAGCCTACTCTACGCATTGGAGGTGCCACCCGATGGTGGCAACACGGGCTTCCTCAACATGTATGATGCCTACGAGACGCTGCCCGATGATCTCAAGCGCGCGATCGAAGGCAAGACCTGCATCCACGATTCGAGCCGCAACTCGGCCGGCGAGCTGCGCAAGGGTTTTCAGCGCACGCTCGATGTGCGCCAGACGCCGGGTGCGGTCCATCCCCTCGTCCGGCGACATCCTGTGACCGGGCGCAATGCGCTTTTCCTGGGTCGGCGACCGGGCGCCTACATCCATGGCTTGTCGGTCGAGGACAGCGAGGCGCTGCTCGACGCCGTCTGGCAGCACGCCACCGAGGAGCGCTTCGCCTGGTACCAGAAGTGGCGCATCGGCGATCTCGTGATGTGGGACAACCGCTGCGTCATGCACCGCCGCGACGCCTTCGACGAAAGCCTGCACCGCCTGATGCACCGCACCCAGATCGTCGGCGAGGCCGTGCTGGCGGGCTAAACTCTCCTCCCCCGATTACGGGGGAGGCAAATCAATTCTACTTCTTCCCCGGCATCTTCACCGCCGAGCTGCGGCGCTCGACCATCGTCTCCTCGAAGGCGCGCGGATAGCGGTGGGGCTGGGCCGATACCTTGTTCAGCCGTTCCAGCGCCCCGGCCGGCAGGCGCCAGCCGCCGGCACTCAAGGTCTCGCTCAGTTGCTGCACGTTGCGCGCGCCGACGATGGCGCTGGTGATGGCCGGCTGGTCCATCACCCAGCGCAGCGCCGTCTCGGCCGGCGAACGCTTGATCTCGCGCGCGGTATCGAGCAGCGCCTGCAGGATCTCGGCGTGGTTGTGGGCGAAGAAGCGGCCCTGCGAGCCCCAGCCCTCGGTTGACCTCGTGCCGTCGGCCTTGAGGTTGCCGGGCTTGTACTTGCCGGCGAGATAGCCGCCGGCCAGCGGCGACCAGACCACGACGCCCAGTCCCTTGGCCTCGCAGGCCGGCACCAGCTCCTCGTCGATGTCGCGCACGACGAGATTGTATTGCGGCTGGTAGGCGTCGAAGCGGATCCAGCCGTTGGTATCGCTGATCCACAGCGCCTCCATCAGGCGCCACGTCTCGTAGTTCGAGCAGCCGGTGTAGAGCACCTTGCCCTGGCACGCGAGATCGTCGAAGGCGCGCAGCATCTCTTCCAGCGGCGTCTGCACGTCGACATGATGGATGTAGAGGAGGTCGATGTAGTCGGTCTGCAGGCGACGCAGGCTGTCTTCCACCGCCTGCTTGATGTGCAAGCGCGACATCCCCGAGTCGTTGACCCTGCCGCCGGTCGGATTGAACAGCTTGGTGGCGACGACGGCATCCTGCCGCCTGCCCTTCAGCGCCTTGCCGAGCATGGTTTCCGACACGCCCGCAACGTAGGTGTTGGCGGTATCGAAGAAATTGACGCCGGCATCGAACGCGGCATGCACCATGCGTGCCGCCTCTGCCTCGTCGGCGCCGTTGCCGAAGGTCATCGTGCCGAGACAGATCTCCGAGACTTTCAGTCCGGCACGGCCGAGACGACGGTAGTCCATGATGTCAATTCCCTCGATGATCACTCTCGTCCCCAGCTTCATGGGGAGGTGTCGCCGCCTTACGGCGACGGAGGGGGCATGAAATCATGATCCATGCCCTCTCCGTCGGCGAAGGCCACCTCCTCACTGCGCGGGGGGGGGTCAGAGGCCCAGCATCGCCTTGGCCAGCACGTTCCTCTGCACTTCGGACGAGCCGCCGTAGATCGTGGTCTTGCGGGTGTTGAAGTAGCGCGGCGAGACGTCGTCGACGTACTCGCCACCGACCGGGACGATGTTGCTGTCATAGTTGCGCAATTCGGTGAAAGGCGCACCGTACCAGCCGACCGCCTCGACGGCGAGCTCGGTCACCTTCTGGCCGACCTCGGTGCCGCGCATCTTGACCACCGAGGCCATGTTGCCCGGCGCGTCACCGGTCTTCAGGCTGGAATAGAACATCATCTCGTTCATCTCGATGGCGTCGATCTCCATCTCGAGCGCCGCCATCTTCTCGCGCCACGCCGGGCTCGCCGACAACGGCTCGCCAGCATCCATCTGGCTCGCCGACAGGGTCTGCAGATGACGGAACGCCTTGCGCAGGCGCGGTCCGTGCGCCTGGCCGCCGCGCTCGAACTCGAGCAGGTACTTGGCGTAGGTCCAGCCCTTGTTCTCCTCGCCGACCCGGTTCTCGACCGGCACCTTGACGTCGGTGAAGAACACCTGGTTGACCTCGTGCCGCATCGGCGTGCGCGTACCGTCGACCAGGTAGATCGGATCGATCTTGATGCCAGGCGATTTCATGTCGATCAGCAGGAAGGAGATGCCTTCCTGGCGCTTGCCCTCGTTCGAGGTGCGCACCAGGCAGAAGATCCAATCCGCGAAATGGGCGTTGGTCGTCCAGATCTTCTGGCCGTTGACGATGTAGTGGTCGCCCTGGCGCTCGGCCTTGGTACGCAGGCTCGCGAGATCGGAGCCCGACCCCGGCTCGGAATAACCCTGGCACCACAGCTCCTCTGCCGCGGCGATCTTGGGCAGGTAGCGCTTCTTCTGCGCTTCGCTGCCATATTTCATCAGGACGGGCGCCACCATCTTGATGCTGAAAGAAGACAGGTAGGGCGAATCGGCTCTGGCCATCTCCATCTCGAAGATGAATTTCTGCGTCGAGCTCCAGCCCGTCCCGCCATGTTCCTTCGGCCAGTTCGGGCAAAGCCAGCCCTTTTCGGCGAGCTTGCGCTGCCATTGCAGCAAGCGCTCCTTGGAGACGTGGCTGGTGCGGCTGCGGCGGCTTTCCTCCGCTACCTCGACCGGCATGTTGGCCGTGATCCAGTCCCGCACTTCCTTCTGAAAGGCGAGTTCCTCGTCGTTGAAGGACAGGCGCATCGATTACCTCACCGTCATCTCGACCGGAGCGCCGCAGGCGCGTAGCGGAGAGAGCTGTTCATCCTGGGTGGGGCAGCGAAGAGAGACCCCTCGGCTGCGCTCGGGGACATGCTGAGACTAGAGGCCCAGCATGACCTTGGACATGATCCCGCGCTGCACTTCGGACGAGCCGCCGTAGATCGTCATCTTGCGGCCGTTGAAGTAGCGCGGCGCCAGCACGTCGACCCCCTCGGGGCCGATCGGCTCGACATTGGCATTCCAGGCGCGCTGCTCGGGGAACGGCTGGCTGTAGTAGCCGGCCGCCTCGACGGCGGATTCCTGCACCTGCTGCATCACCTCGGTGCCGCGCAGCTTGATCATCGACGACAGCGGACCGGGGTTCTGTCCCGAGGCCAGTCGCGAATAGAACTCCTGCTCGAACATCTCGAGGCCGGAGATCTCGATATCCATGCGCGCGAGCTTCTCGCGCCACGAGACGTCGGCCATGATCGAATCCTCGCCGTCCGGCATCGCCTGCGAGAGCCGCTTCAGGCGCTCGAAGGCCGAGCGCAGGCGCGGGCTGTAGGGATTGCCGCCGCGCTCGAACTCGAGCAGGTACTTGGCGTAGGTCCAGCCCTTGTTCTCCTCGCCAACCCGGTTCTCGACCGGCACCTTGACGTCGGTGAAGAACACCGAGTTCACCTCCTGGGTGCCGGCGCGGTTGCCGTCGGCGGTGATGATCGGTTCGACCGAGATGCCCGGCGTCTTCATGTCGATCAGCAGGAAGGAGATGCCCTCCTGCGGCTTGCCCGCGGTGGAGGTGCGCACCAGGCAGAAGATCCAGTCGGCGGTCTGTGCCAGCGTCGTCCAGGTCTTCTGTCCGTTGACGACGTAATGGTCGCCCTCGAGCACCGCCCTGGTGCGCAGCGACGCCAGGTCGGAGCCGGATCCCGGCTCCGAGTAGCCCTGGCACCAGATCAGGTCGGAGTTCAACATCGGCGGCAGATGGCGCGCCTTCTGCTCGGGCGAGCCGTATTTCATGATCACCGGCGCGCACATCTTGGGGCCGAAGGGCGAGGTGCCGGGCGCCCCGGCCCGCGCCATCTCCATCTCGAAGATGTATTTCTGCGTCGTCGTGAATCCCGGCCCGCCGAACTCGGTCGGCCAGCCGGTGCACAGCCAGCCCTTCCTGGCCAGCCGCTTCTGCCAGTCGATCAGCCGCTCCTTCGGCATGTAGGCGTTACGGCCCACCTTGATCTCGCCCATGATCTCGGGCGTCAGGTTTTCCTTCAGCCAGCCGCGCACTTCCTGCTGGAAGGCCAGCTCTTCCTTGCCGAATGTCAGGTCCATTTAGGGGCTCCTCTTTGGCGGCGAAAGTACCGCGCGGGACTCGCGGGCGTAAAGCATCTCCCTCCCCCGTCATCGGGGGAGGTGGCCCGAAGGGCCGGAGGGGAGAGCCTCAGTCAAGATTTATGAAGTTCCGACGTCGGACTCGGAGGAAGCTCGTCTGCAGCCTTCCCCTCCGCCCCTTCGGGCCACCTCCCCCGTACGACCTGGGAAGAAAAAGAATGATGTCACGCCACCTTCTTCGCGAGGTGCGGGAACATGGAAATTCGCGCCGTCTCGTCCATCTCGGTCTTGAACGTGTAGCGGTCTTTCAGCGCGAGGGCGCGAACGGCGGCGGGCCGGGCGCTGATCTCGGCGAGGTGACGCTGGACGTTGGGCAGCTTCGCCGCCGCCTCCTGGCCCAGCACGAAAGGCGTCAGCCGCGACCAGCCCCACAGGGCCATGTCGACGACGGTGTAGGTATCGCCACACATGTAGCGATTCTTGCCCAGACGTTCATCGACGATGCCCCAGTGGCGTTCGGCCTCGAAGGCGTAGCGGTTGACGGCATAGTCGTTGGGCTTGGGCGCGTAGGTCTTGAAATGCACGGCCTGGCCCGAATAGGGGCCGATGCCGGAGGCGACGAACATCAGCCAGGACAGCATCTCGCCACGTGCCTTGAGGCCAGGGCCGGGCAGGAAGGTCCCGGTCTTCTCGGCCAGATAGAGCAGGATGGCATTGCTGTCGAAGACGGTGGTGTCGCCGTCGACGATCGCCGGAACCTTGGCGTTGGGATTGATCGCCAGGAAGGCCGGCGTATGCTGCTCGCCCTTGCGCGTGTCGATCGGCACGATCTCGTAGGGCAGGCCCATCTCCTCGAGGCACAACGCCACCTTGGTCGGGTTGGGCGCGGTGTTGAAATAGAACTTGATCATGACTTCCCCTCCTGGAAACGACAGGACCCGCGGACCCTACTCCACCTTGGCGCCCGACGCCTTGGCGATCGGCGCCCACAGCGCGATGCGGTCCTCGTAGAACTTCTTCGACGACGCCGGCGTCGATTGCACCATCTCCATGCCGAGCCCCTTTGCCTTGTCGACCAGGGCAGGTGTCTTGATCGCCTGGTTGATCGCACCATTCAGCTTGTCGACGATCGCCTGCGGCGTCCCGGCGGGCGCGAAGATCAAGTACCAGGTGACAATCTCGAGCGGAAAGCCCGTGACCTGCTTGACCGTCGGCACGTCGGGCAGCGCGGCCATCCGGTTCTCATCGCAGACGGCGAGGACGCGCAGCCGGCCGCCATCGATGAAGCCCTTGCTGCTGCCCAACGTGTCGATCTGGAAGGCATGCCGACCGGCCAGCGTGTCCTGCATGGCCGGCGCCGAGCCGCGATAGGGCACGTGCAAGGTCTCGGCGCCGATGCGCTGAGAGAACAGCAGACCGCCCATGTGGATCAGGCTGCCGCTGCCCGGCGAGCCGTAGGAGTGCTTACCCGGCTCCTTCTTCAGCAGCGCAATCAGCTCCTGCAGCGTCTTGGGGCCTCCCGTCGGCACGACGATGATCATCGGGATGGTCGTGAAATGCGCGACGGCGACGAAGCTGTTCAGGGGATCGTAAGGCAGCTTTTCATATACCGACGGCACGATGCTCATGATCGAGGTGCCGATCAGCAGCGTGTAACCGTCGGGCTTCGCCTCGGCCACGAGCTGGGAGGCGATGTTGCCAGCCGCACCCGACTTGTTCTCGACCACGACCTGCTGGCCCAAAATCTCGCTCAGGCTTTGCGCCAGCATGCGCCCGGAGAGGTCGGCCGGTCCGCCCGGCGGGAAGCCGCCGACGAATCGCAGCGCGTGGTCCGGGTAGCCGTCGGCCTGCGCCTGCACCGCAGCCGGCACCAAGCATGCTCCCGCTGCCGCCAGAACGTAGCGGCGGCCGAAGTTTCTCATCGTTTCCTCCCTTTGCGCGGCACTCTACGGCTATGCTGCCCCCAAACAAACCCTCGCGGGGACATAGGAGGAAACACATGGCCAAGCGCATCAATCGCGCCATCGAGCTGCTGGAGGCCGACCAGGCGATCTACTACGACGGCCCGCACACCGGTCACGTGCTGACCTACGAGCAGGGCCTCAAGGACGCCAAGACGTGGGCCGACTACATCAATGTCGGCATGGAGCACGGTGACTTCGACATGAAGGGGCTGTCCGACTACATGCGCGGCCTGGTCGATGGTGGGCCGACCAACTCGGGCCATCGCACACCCACCGTGATTGTCGAGGCCCCGGTCAACGGCATCGACGGGCCGAACGTCGCCTACAATGCCTGGCAGTTCCGTCAGATCCTGGGGCGCGGCGTGCACGGCATCCTGCTGTGCCAGGCCGAATCGGCCGACGCCGTGCGCGAGTTCGTGCGCGCCTGCCGCTTTCCGCACCACAAGGCCGGTGTCGACAAGCTCGGCATCGGCAGCCGTGGCCGCGGCTCGGAACCCACGGCTGCACCGATCTGGGGCATTGATCAGATGGAGTATTTCGCGAAGTGCGAACCCTGGCCGCTCAATCCCGAGGGTGAGTTGCTGCTCGGCGTCAAGATCGAGAGCCCGCCCGGCGTCGCCAATTGCGAGGAGATTCTGGCGGTGCCTGGATTGGGTTTCGCCGAGCTTGGCCCCGGCGATCTGGGCCTGTCGCTCGGCTATACGAGCCTGCAGCGCCGCCCCTACCCGCCCGTCATGGAAGACGCACGCGCCCGCGTGTTCTCCGCCTGCAAGTGGAATCGCCTCGCCTTCCTCGAAGGCGCGACGCCCGACAAGATCGCCGCCAGCCTCGACGAAGGCGTCCGGGTCATCTCGGGCCACAACCCGGAAGCAGCCAAGGTCGGCCGCGCCCATCAGAAACGCACGATGCCAGTATAGGGCTCATCCGTCCGCCCCCCCCTACGCTGCGCGGGCGGAGAGGACTCAAGAGTTCATGTTGAGGACACTCAAGACCTACACCGCGATCACCACGCCATCGTGGCCGGGATCGGCGCCGCCGTCGAGGCCGTCATCGTGGATGCGGATCGCGTGCACGGCGGCGAAGCCGAACGTGTAGGGGCTGCGCGCCACGGGATAGCCGTCGGCTTGCAACTCTCGCTCGACCCTGCCCTGGATGCGGTTGGAGATGTCGATCGTATCGGACGTCGCGGAGAAGCGCGGTGCGCTCACCGCCTCGACCATGGTCATGTCGAAGTCGAGCGCGTTCAGGACCACGTGCAGCACGCCCATGGCGATCTGCGTGGCACCCGGCGCACCGATGATCAGGTGCGGCTTGCCGTCCTTGAAGATGATCGAGGGCACGACCGAGCTGAAGCGCGCCTTGCCCGGGGCGATCGAGCCGGCGCGGCCTGGCCGCGGGTCGAACACGCCCATGCAGCCGTTGTACATGAAGCCCAACCCCGGCGAGACGACGCCCGACGGCATGCCGAGCGAATGGGTCATCGCGAAGCAGTTGCCGTCCTTGTCGAGCACCGAGATATGCGTGGTGTCCTTGGACACGGCGCCTGAATTGAAGCGCGGAACCTCGGCCTTCACGCGGCGCGCGATCTCCCCCGCCATGGTCTTGGCGTAGGTCTTGGAGATCAGCCGCTCGACCGGCACGTCGACGAACTTCGGATCGCCGACATGGGCGTCCTTGTCGATCGTCGCCCGCTTCATCGCCTCGCTGACGACGCGCAGGTACTCCGTCGAATTGTGCTCCATCGCCGCGAGGTCGAAATTCTCCAGGATGTTGAGCATCTCGAGCAGCATCACGCCGCCGCCCGGCGGCTGGTTGGTCGAGACGCGATAGCCGCGGTAGTCGCCCCAGAGCGGCGGATTGCGCACCGGCTTCCAGGCCTTCAAGTCGTCGAGCGAGAGCAGCGCCTCGTTCTTCTTCATGTCCTCGGCGATCGCCTGGGCGATCTCGCCCGAATAGAAGACATCGGCGCCGCCCTTGGCGATGGCGCGCAGGGTCTGGCCGTAGTCGCGGTTGACGACGCGGTCACCGACCCGCTTGGGCGTGCCATCCGGCCGGCAATAGAGCGCGCGCGCCGCCTCGGTGAATCCCGTGCGCTCGTGGTTGGGAGCGCGGCCGAAGGCACCGTCGTCGCTCCACCAGTAGTGGACGTGCGGCCGCACGCTCCAGCCGCTTTCCGCCCAGGCGATCGCCGGCTCGACGATGCGCGACCACGGCAGGCTGCCGTGCTCCTTGTGCGCCTCGTGGTACATCTTGAGGTTGGCGGGCGCGCAGATCGACTTGTAGCCGATATCGTTCACCCGGCCTTTGAGGATGAAGCCGTAGCCGTCGCGCGCCTCGCTCTCGATCAGGTTGGCCCACATGTCGGGTCGGGCGCCGAGCGGCGCCGGCGCATGGGCATCGATGTAGCCGTGGAACTTCTTGCCCGGCATGTAGATGCCACAGCTGCCGAAGCCCGCAATGCCGCACATCAGCGGGTCGACCACGCCCTGGACCAGCGCGCAGGCAATGCCAGCATCGACCGCATTCCCGCCCTCGCGCAGGATGTCCGCCCCCGCCTCCGTCGGCTCGGGCTGCGGTGCCACGATCATTGCCTTCTTCGCGTAACGCACTTTCACTCCTCCCATGCAGGCCTGCACCCTACTCCGGAGCGAATGACTGCCGAAGCCGGCTTTTTCGCGCTACGGCGCGTGCTAGAATCACGGTGCGCATGAATGCTTCCGGCGGCCCGGCAAACTTGGAGCTCGGCGCCCCTGACGGCCGCAACGATCGCCGAGTTCGCCCTGAAGTAAGCCCCCGTTGGAGTTCTGAATGAAGCCGCTGACCGACGTCCGCCAGATCTCGGCCCTGACCTACGGCTTCATCGCCTCCAAGGCGCTGTTCGCCGCCCTCGACCTCGACCTGTTCACCCGGATCGCCCACGGCACCGATACCTTGCCGGGCCTGTCGGAAGCGACCGGAGCGGCCACCAACCGCCTTCGCACGCTGCTGACCGCCCTCAAGACGGTCGGGCTGATCACCGAGATGGACGGCACGTTCGCCAACGCTCCGGCCACCGCGACCTACCTGGTCGCCGGCGCCCCGGGCGACTTCCGCGACTACGTGAAAGTCGTGAACGGCGACTTCCTCTACGAGGGTATGCGCCACATCGGGAGGACCATGCGCGGCGAGCGGATCTTTCCGAACAAGGGCTTCTACGAGGGCATCGCCTATGCCGAGGGCGGGGTGGGCGGCGAGGCGTTCAGCCGGGCTCAGCATGCGGGCTCGCTCGGTCCGGCCCGCCTGATGTCGCGCCGGGTCGACCTGTCCGGCGCGACGCGCTTCCTCGATGTCGGCGGCGGCAGCGGCGCCTATACCCTGGCCTTCCTGCAGCGTAATCCGGCGCTTCGCGCCACCATTCTCGACTTCCCGGACACCGTCGATACAGCCAAGCGCTATGCGGCGGCGGCCGGCCTGGCCGATCGCGTGAATCACATCGGAGGCAACGCGCTCAACACGCCCTGGCCGACCGACCAGGATGTCATCCTGATGTCGTACGTCTGGAGCGCGGTGGGGGGCAACGACACCAGGGCGCTCGCCCGCCAGGCCCGCCAGGCGCTGAAGCCCGGCGGGCTGGTGCTGATTCACGATTTCATGGTCAGTGACGCCCACGACGGCCCCGATTTCGCCGCCTGGTACCTGCTGGCCGCCATGCTCGACAATCTCGACGCCGAATGCCTGACCCCGGGCTTCGTCGAAGGGGTGCTGCGTGACGCCGGGTTCATCATCCAGGGGACCGAACCGATGATCGACGAGATCACCCAGCTCACGCGGGCTCATTCGCGCTGAGTCAAGCGTCACGATTACCGAGGCCGTGCGGTTTCACACTGGCCAATTGACCGCTGTCAGGTTAGGGATGATTTTGCGCGGACGCGCATGGAACAACTCGTCTCATGCAATGAAAGAGGGGGTATTGTCATGATGCAATCAAGCCGTCGTTCGGCCTTGAAGTTGCTGGGAGGCGCCGCGCTCACGGCGACGGCCATGCCGGTCCTGCCGGCGATGGCCCAAGGCCAGGATCTCGTCGTCCCGAACACCTATCAGAACTTCAAGCGGGGCACGATCAACAGCCTTCATCCCGAGAGGCGCATCTTCAACATCGTGTGGGAAGACCTGGGCCGCGTGAAGATGCGGGCCGCCGATCTGGTCACCAACTATCCGTCGCTCAAGGTCGGCAACATTGTCGACGTCCATTGGTACGACTATCTCGACTTCCTGATCGCCAAGAAGACCCCGGCGAGCGAGGCCCAGGCCAAGGCCATGATCGCCAAGGGTGCCCGTCTCGAGGGCATCCCCGGCGCCCAGGAGCCGATCCGGCTGTGGGGCATGGACGGCATGGTCACCAAGATCGATCCGGCCGCCAAGGTGATCTACATCGTCAACGCCTCGGCCGGCTTCCCCGAGGATCCCTCGCCCGACAGCGGCGAGGTCATCCAGCTGCCGCCGATCCGCTCCGCAGCCGGTCAGGCCGCGCTCGGCACGATCAAGGTGGGCGACGTGATCACCACCGTGTGGAGCCAGCAGACAGCCATCAAGGCCACGGTGATCCGCTAACCACTGCCTCATCCGCAAACGACTCCAGGACCGCAAGGTCCTGGATCTTGCGGCGAGCCCCCTGCTCTACAGGGCCGCGTCGGGATAGCCGTCGATATCGCGCGACGCCCATTCAACGAACCAGTCGAGCGCTGCCAAGCGACGGACATTGTCCGCGTCGTCCGGGTCGCGCAGTGCCATGATTGAAAGCCTGACCAGCGAGCGCAAGATCAGGGGTGCCTGCTGCAACAGCTCTGCATCGCCCACATCGTCCATTCCGATGTCGGCTCTGTGCTCCAATAAAAGACGTTCAAAGCGATCGAGCGCGTTCGCGCGTCGCCTGCCGAAGTCGAAGGCGGTCATCTTATCGCGTTTCCCACACAAGCGGCCGATGGCGGCGCTTCCGTCGAAAACGACGGTGTCACACTGCCCACGGTCACTCCCCGATGGGATACTAAGGTGACGCCAGCTTGAAATACAACGCCTGATAGCACGGAATCACAGGAATCCGAGACAATCGGGTTGGACATCGTGCTTCACAGGGCGGCGAGCTCAACGCCTCGGCCCCTACTCCGCCCGGAGCCGCTTCGCCGACCTGTCGAATGCGGCCGGCTCGAGGATCACCACATCGTCTGGCGCGCATTCTCCAAGCACCTTGGATGTCGCCTTCGGCCAGACCCTGAACCAATGGATAGTCCGACCTATTCCTCTTCGGTTTTGCCCGAACGGTCAGAGAACGGTAGCAGCCGTAATGGCGCGGCATTGTGGCAAGTGCTCGGGTGCCGCCTCGACGCTCGCAGAGGCCATGAAGGCTTGTTCGATCAAATCAACGACGCAGCAGGGGCGGCCCCACCAAATCGATGCGGAGAAAGTGGCGCCTCTGTCGCAAAAAGAGAAATCACGTATCCCCATCCCGCCTATACAGTCTATGGGTTGCTGGGTTCTGCTCATTGGAATCGATAAAGATCACGTTCACGCCTCGTTGCGACGCGTTGCATAGGCAACGGCTGAAAGATGCGCTTGCATCAGCCATTGCTCTCCTCTGTTTCCTGGCGCTCGAGGTCCGCCCGAGCCTGGCCGACGATATGAGCGGCAAGGATCAGCCAATGGCGGAGAATGCCAACCCCGATCCCTGGCGTTTCACCTTCGCCGCCTATGCCTGGCTGATGAGCATCGGCGGCAATGTCGCTGTGCACAATCAGACGATCGACACCAATGCCAGCTTCATCGACCTCCTGCAGAAGAGCAACACGCTGGTGGGCCTGATGGGCTATTTCGAGGCCGGCAAGGGTCGGGGCGGCTTCTACACCGACTTCATCTTCACCAGCCTCGCCTTCGGTGCGGGGCAGGCCGCGTACAGCAACCCCACACCCGGCCTGAAGATTTCCACGTCGGCGAACGCTGCGCTGACCTACCGGATGTTCATCGTGGAGCCGGGCGGCGTCTTCGAATTGGGGCGCTGGTCGGGCGCGACCGGGGCGACGACCGCCCTCGATGCCACCTTGGGGTTCCGCTACTGGAACAACAGCATCGACGCCGCCTTCGACGCGGCCGCCGACGCCGATTTTTCGCGCCTCGGTCTCCAGCGCAGCTTTGGCCTGACCGTTGCGCGCGCCGACGCCATCCAGTGGGTCGATCCCGTGATCGGACTTAGGTTGCGCCATCAGTTCACACCGCAACACGAGGTCTCGATCCGCGGCGACATCGGCGGATTCGGTCTGGGAAGCCAGCTCACGTGGCAGGCGCTCGGCGCCTACGGCTACAATTGGCAACTCGAGGGCGGTGGCGCAATCACTGCCTTCGTCGGCTTCCGCGCGCTCGGCGTCAAATACGTGTCGCCGGGCGGCGGCATCGACGCTACCGCCATCAACGAGGTGCTCTACGGCCCGTTCCTGGGCGCGCGCTACCGGTTCTGAAGCAACGCCTCGACGGGTAGCATGCCCGTGGACTCAGGTTGCCGCGCGCGTTACCGCCGGCGGCTTCCAGGTCCCGTCGAGGATCGAGGGCGGTCGCTCCTTAGGCCAGTACATCCTCATCATCAGGACAAACGGCCCGTTCGGCGCCGGCAGCCAGTTGGATTCCTTGTCCGGGCCGGGGTTCGTCGCCTGGACGTAAAGCCGGACCGATCCGTCCGGCTCCGCCTTAAGGGAGCTGCGTGCGCTCAACGTGTAGCGGTCGAGCGAATTGGCGACGAAGAAATACTGGGCGTCGTACATGGTCAACGACCAGAACCCGCGGACCGGTGGGAGATGGCCCTGCGGGAAGTGCATCACATATTTGTTCCGGCCATCGAGCGTGGCGCCGGAGCCATCCTTCACCGCCGTCGGATAGACGGCATCCTCCAGCCGGTTGCAGCCCAACCCGAGGCGTGTGATCAGGGCGCGCTGAAGGTAGTCCGTGCCGTAGGTCCCGGCCGGCTTGAAGAACTGCCAGCCGTTCAGGTTTTCACCACCGGCCGTGAAGTGGCCCATGATCCGATCGACCGCGAGCTTGGGCACGTCCGCGATCTGCGGAATGGCCGACAGCCGTGCCTCGTCCAGATCCTCTCCCGGCACCAGGCCAATCGCCTTGTAGCGCGCGACCGTGGGCGCGTCGGCCGCGACCGGCGGATTGCGCTTCATGAGCTCGGAAAGGAGCTTGAAGAAGCTCATTGTGTCCATGCGCTCGACCTGCTCGCGAGGCGCCGTCTTCATGTCGATGGACGGATCGACGCTCGCGACGGGGGGCGTGTACGTCTTTCCCCAGGCACTGAGTGGCGCGACGCGATATTGGTCCTGCAGAGCATGGACGGCGGCATAGTCCTCCGGCGTGCCGGTGCAGTAGGTGCGCCCGAGAATCCAGACCATGTTGGTGTTGGACCGGATCAGCTCGACGCCCGGCGGCAAGGACCCCTGCCAGCCCGGCCCGGCAATGGCGAAGTCGCCGGCGCCGGTGCCAGTGGTGCGGGTCCCCGGATCGGCGAAGACATTGGTCCAGCCGTCCAGCATCGGCATGAGATAGTAGCGGCCCCGCTCGTCCGGCAGGTGCAGCACCCAGGGCTCCCCTGCCAGATCGAGCCAGGCCGGAGAATACAGGGTGTCGGCATTGGGAGCCGTAACGTCCCTGAACGCCGCGGTCGGGTAGGCTCGTGCGTTTACGAACTGCCCCATCGGACCGCGCAAGTTGGCTCCGGGCTCGGCGACATTGGTCATCACCCGCCGAGTCATCTCCATTGTGACCAGGGGATAGCCAAAGATATAGGCCGAGACCGCGAGGTCGCGCTCGACTGTTTCGGGAACCTGCGTCATTGCGCCTCCTGCTTCCGTATTTTGAGCTCGGCCGGTACGCGCCACTCCGAGCAAGGGCGCCATTCCCAGCACTCCCGCAACCACGCGTCGGGAAAGATCATCATTCATGTGCCCCATCCCATACATAGTTCGACGTGCCGCGGCCGGGGAGATGCGTTACCGTGCCCAGCTTCTCAGCCCGATAGCCGCGGCGGCTGTCCACACGGTGCCCCTTCTATTGCAGTATGGGGCTGGTCGTTTATCAATTCGCGACGCCTGCGAACGATTTTCCGAATGCCCGTTCCCAAAGCCAGCAAGGGGCCGCCGACACGCGGTATCATTTCGATCGGAACGACGCGCGTCGGCAGCATCAGTGCGCTGCCTGCGGTGCTGGAGAGGTTGGGCGTTGGGTTGGAACCGATACTCGACGAGGTCGGCCTGCCGCGATCGCTGTTCGAGTCCCCAGACAGCCTCGTCGACATCGGCAAAGCCAAGCGGTTGCTCGATCTTGCGGCAGCGCGAGCCGGGTGCCCGCACCTCGGCCTCCTGTGCGGCCAACGGCACCGGCCCGAGACGATCGGCATCGCGGGCCGGCTTGCGCAGAA
Source organism: Reyranellaceae bacterium (assembly GCA_046349295.1). Lineage (GTDB taxonomy): Bacteria > Pseudomonadota > Alphaproteobacteria > Reyranellales > Reyranellaceae > Reyranella. The sequence goes on along the minus strand of JAXMCP010000009.1, from coordinate 163,468 downwards.
TGCCCGGGATGTCGGCAGTGCCTTGCGCGGATTGACCCTCAACCTGCATCTCAACGGTCATGCCTTCATGCCGTCCTTGACCGTGACGGCCGACACTGCGGAATTCGCGCTACGGCTGGCAACCGACCTACCGGGGCCGACGCGGCCTGTCGTCGATCTCGGCATGGCCGGTGCTTTCGCGATCGTGCAGGCCATCTGCGGGCCGGCATGGACCCCGACGGGCGTCCTGCTCGTCCACCAGCCCGGAGGGAGCCGCGTGCCCTACGACAAGTTCTATGGCGTGCCGGTCCAATTCGGCAGCAACCGAAACGCTATTGTCTTCCCCGCCCCGTGGCTCGGGCGGCGCGTCCACGGCGCAGATCCTGACAGTCTGGCGCTGCTCGAGCGCGAACTGGCGGTGATCGCCGACCGCAACCGTCTTCCGCCGGCTACCGCGACACGCCGCGCCCTGCTTGCCTGCATCGCCCGCGGCGACGTGTCGGTCCGGGCAGTGGCGGCAGCGTCGGGCCTTCATCCCAGGGCCCTCAACCGACGATTGGCGCGCGAGAGAACGTCGGTCTTCGAGCTTCTGAAGCTGGTGCGCTACCAGATCTCCCGCGATCTGCTGGAGAATACATCCCTGCCGGTCACCGAGATCGCTGCAACCTTGGGCTATGCGAGCACTGGCTCATTCACCCGCGCTTTTCGCCTCTGGTCTGGCATGAGCCCCAGGGACTGGCGGCCGAGGCGCCGGCCCGCGTCGCGGCTCCAGGCACGGCCCGCTGGACCAGGCGGACCGTCATAGCCGCTAATCCCGTTCTCGCCGGCCGCGCGAAGCATCAGCTCCCCGACCTCTCGGCTGCATGGGCTCAGATCCGCTTCCTGGCCGCCTCCTCCGCCATGAAAGCGGCGCGCGCGCCGGGCCGGAACGCGAGGTTCCACACGCGTCCGACGCCAACCAAGGCGCTGATCTCACGGATCGCGAAGAAGGGTGCCAGCGAGACCGACATGATCGCCCAAACGCAGGCAGCGCCGGCCCATGTGCCGCCGCCGACGGTGGGCAGCGTCATGGTATGCAACTTACCGGTGAACCATCCCACGACGAAATGCTCGATCTCATGAAACACGACGAACAGCAGGCCGTAGGCCGCGGCCTTGTAGACGATCGGCCAAATCAGCGGCAGGTGATCAAGTTCGCGGCCGAACCCGAGATCGTCGGCGACCAGCATGACCTTGGCCAGCACAAGCGCGTTGACGATGGCAAAGCCCTGCGCCAGGAAATTGAAGCTCGGCTTGTTCAGAATCACTGCCTCATTCAGCATCATCAAGCCGAACACTAACCAGAGATAGAGAGCCATCACGAAGAAGGAGCGAAACTCCTCGATCGCCTTCTCCTCGATCTTCCGTACGCGCTCGCTGGTCATCGTCTGGTCTCCTCGTCGCCCACCCTTGTCAATTCCTCAACTATGATCGGAATTCCAACATTCTGTACCACCAGCAGGACAGGAACAGCGCGATCTATCGTAACTTCTCGACCCTGCCGCACCTTTTGCCGCAGTGGCGTCCGCATACCGGCTCCTGCAGGAGTCTGGAGTGAGTTGCGCGCGCTTGTGCGCGAGCGCCGGCGCGAGCTGCTTGTTCCGGGAATTCAACGAATGCACGACAACGCTCTAGAGCGCACGGTCGAGCAGACGAAGAGTTCCGACGAGAACGGACTTGTTCGGTTCGCATCGCCAGGACACATGCATTCGTTGATGATCTGCGCCGTATATGCTACTATTCGGATGTCGCTTCCCTCTTTGTTTGAATCGTGGGCGAAGGACTCGGCATCGGCGCGAATTTATTGCAGTTGAGCCCATTCCGGGCGGCTCAGAAAACCGAGAGACGCCAATGCAGTGTAGTGAGTTCGGCACCAGCAACCTGCCCGGGCGGAACCAGTTCCAAGCTTGGCAGGCGTGGTACGGCCGCGTGTTCGAAACATCGCCGCTGCATGCCGAGGACGAAGCTTTCCTCGCCCATGCCCGCGCCTGGACCCTGGACGGATTCACCCTCAATCATGTCACGGCACCGGGCCTGTCGGTCGTCCGCACGAAGACGCTCATCCGCCGCGAGCCCGTCGACCACTGGGCGATCACGCTCAGCCAGCGCAGCGTCACGTGGCTCGACTCCGGCAATGCGACCCTGGCGGCAGCGCCAGGTCTGCCCTTCGTCCTGTCGCTGGGCCAGACCATGAAAAACACGCGCGAAGCCGATGACCGCATCCAGCTCTACCTGTCGCGCGATTCCTTTCACGGCATCGGTGCCCTGCTCGACGCCTGTTGCGTGATGCCGTTGCAGCCGGGTGGCGCCACCCTGCTGGCCGACTACATGCGCCTGCTGCTGCGCAACCTTCCGGGCCTCGGTGAGGAAGATGCCTTGCGGCTGACCGATGCGACACGCGCCATGATAGCAGCCTGCCTCGCGCCGTCGGCTCATCGGGTTGGCGAGGCCCAGCCGCTCATCAACGTCACCCTGATGGAAAGGGTCCGTCAGGCCATCCGACGGCACCTGCACTCGTCCGCGCTCGGGCCCGAGTTGATCTGCCGGGAAGCCGCCACGTCGCGCTCGCAGCTCTATCGACTGCTCGAAGGCGAAGGTGGCGTCGGTCACTACATTCGGAAGCAGCGCCTGTCGAAGGCGTTCACGATACTCTGCGACCTGCCGGCAACCACGACCATCGCGGCGATTGCCGAAATGCTGTGCTTTGCCGACTCCTCGAGCTTCGCGCGCGCCTTCCGCCGCGAGTTCGGGGTCAGCCCGAGCGATGTGCGCGACGCGGCGCGGGGCGGTCTGCCGCCCATCCCGGCCGGCGCCTCGGCGCACGAGATGGTGACAGGCAGCTTCGCGGCCTGCCTGCGCGGGGCGCCGCCTCCGGCGAGCGCCGCTCTCGATCTGCACAACTGAAGTCCACGAACGAGTCCGACCGCACAGCCTAGATCCTTTAGTTGGTGCGGCGAACGCCCGCGGAAGACGCGAGGCTGCCTGTCGGTTGTCAATTCGAGACGACAGGTATGAAGCTGGCGTCCCCGGATCCGGGCCTCCACGCGCGACTGAAAGGACAATCCATCAGCCGCGCGAGGCCGTGGCAATGGTCAGCACGAGGGCAACCGCCAGCAACGACACGCCGGCCAACGGCCAGGCACGCCAGCGCAGGTCGAGCCACATTGCCGCATCGCCGAGGCGGCACACTGAGACAAAGACCGTCTCCAGCATCGCCAGCCCGTCTCCCGCAGGGAGGCGCGGCAGGCGGTCGAGCCAGGGCCGCAGCACGAACCACAGCCCGACTCCCGCAGCGACCGGCCAGGCGGCGGCCAACAGGACCGCCGGCGCGAGCGCAGCAGCGGGATCGCCCGCAACGATGCCGTACAGCAGCCAGGGCAGGCCCACTGCGGCCGCGGCTGTGGCGCGCCATGCCCACAGGCCAGCCGCACCGGGAGCGGGTTCCGGATGCTGGCTCGCCTTGCGAGCCAGTGTCGCGAGAAAGTGCGACATCAGAAGGGCCGTGCCGACGGTCGAGGCCAGCGCCAGTCCACCCACCACGCCATCACCGAGAGTGGACTTGGCAACCTGCTTGGCCAACGCGCCGCCGGTCAGGGGCAACCCGCCGAGACCGAGGGCCAGTACGGCAGCAGCTGCGAGGGTCGCGCGTCCGTACCTGTCGGCCCTCCCCGCCATCACGCCGACGGCCAGGAAAAGGCCGCCTTTGGCCAACGCATGGTTCGCCGCATAGAAAGCGGCGTCGAGGCGCACCGTGGCATCGGTGGCCGCCCACCCCATGCCCAGGAGGGTCGCGATGACCCCCATCTGGCTGATGCTCGAATAGGCAAGCACAGTTCGGGGATTGACTTGCATGAGCCCGACCGTCACGCCGTAGAAGGCCGAGGCCAGCCCCACCAGCACCAATGCCGAGGCCAGGCCGACGTCGTCGAACGGCAAGAAACGCAGCAACCCGATCACACCCGCCTTGACGGCCGCCCCGCTCAAGGCCGCGGCTGCCGGTATGGGCGCCGCCGTATAGGTCGGCGGCATCCACACATGCACCGGGACCGCGCCCGTCTTGAACAGGAAGCCCGCAGCGGTGAAAACGATTGCGGAAGTACGCCAGGGCGACGCCGGCAGGGCCGCCATGACGTCGCGGATCTCCAGGCTTCCGCCCGGCACGCCGGCGGCCAGCAGCACGAAGCCCAGCAGCAGCAACGCCTCGCCCAGCACGGCAAAGGCGATGTAGACGGCGCCGGCGCGCCGGGCAGCTGCCGTATCGGCGTGCACGATCAGACCGTAGGCCGGCAGGCTGACCAGGGCGAAGAAGAAGTAGAAGCCGGGGAGATCGGCGACGGCGAAAATGCCAAGGCTGCCGGTCATCGTCAGCAGCCAGCAGCCGAGAAAGCGCAGGCGCGCGGCGCCTTGCTGCCGCAGCCATCCGGCCGCCCACAGCCCGGCGGCGCTCCACAGCAGCGCAGCCGGGCAGAGCAACAGGGCCCCCGGCGTGTCCAGCCGCAGGCTGAGACGCAGGGACGGCACGTCGACCTCCAGAGCCGGGCCGGACAGCGCCAGCACCGCGGCGGCCACGGCGGGCAGAGGTGCCACGGCCAGGAGCGCCGGGAGGGTGGGCCGCGCGGGGCGCGCCAGACACAGGGCGAGCAGCGCCAGCGGTGCCGCCACCACCCCCACCAGAAGCCCCTCGGCCAGCCCGCCGTTCATGGAGCCGCTCGCCCGATCAGCAGCAGGGCCGAAAGGCCCGTGGGCGCGAAGCCCAGCAGGACGGCAGCCGCGGCCAGTGCCAGGGCGATCGCCTCCCGGGCGCGGGCGATGCCGCCCCGGACGACCAGTTTTCCCCCGGCGAGCGCAGGCGCGACGATGCGAAAGACGTAGCCGCCGGCGAGAAGGCCGCCTGCCAGCACGACCACGGCATAGACCCACTGTCCGCTTTGCACCGAAGCCTGCAGCAGCAGCCACTTGGCCACGAAGCCGCCGCTTGGCGGCAGGCCCATCAGCGACAGGCCGCTGAGACCAAGGGCCAGCGCCGTCATGGGCATGGCCTGACCCAGGCCTCGCAGCCCGGCCAGGCGGTCGTGCCCGATGGCCTCGGCGACCAGGCCCGCTGCCAGGAACATGCCGGCCTTGGCGAGTGCGTGCGACAGCGCCTGCACGACTCCAGCGGTCCAGGCGTCGGCGCTCCACGGGTGGACACCGACGGCAAGCGGAAACATCAGAAAGAGGTAACCGAGCTGGGCCAGGGTCGAATAGGCGATGAGCAGCTTCAGCCGGGCCTGGCACAGGGCCAGCGCGCTTGCGACCAGAACCGCGCCGCTGCCCAGGACTCCGAGCACCGTCATCGCCGCCTCGCCGCCCAGTCCCGGCAGGACACCGAACCACAGACGCACGACCAGGAAGAACGACGCCTTGACCACCAGCGCAGACAGCACGGCACTGGCCGGCGCCGGCGCGTTGGCATGGGCCGGTGGAAGCCAGAGATGCAGCGGAAACAGTGCCGTCTTGGCGAGCAGGCCGGCGGTCATCAGGCCGGCCGCCACAGCGATGACCGGCCCTGCCCCCCGCGCGCCCGGCAGCCGTTCGGCGAGCAAGACGATGTCGAGCGTGCCGCTGGCACCGTAGAGCAGGGCCGCTCCCAGCAGGTAGAGGACCGAGCCGAGCAGCGCGAACAGCAGGTAGCGCAAGGCGGCCTGCAAGGTGCGGGCGCTGCCTTCGAGGCACACCAAGGGCACCGCGGCAAAGGTCAGCATCTCGAGCGCGACGTAGAGGTTGAAGAGGTCGCCGCCGAGGAACACCACGGCCAGACCGGCCCACAGCCCCTGCAGCAGGGTCCAGAAGGCAAGCGGCGCGCGAGCCTCGACGACCGTCGCAGGCGTGGCGAACGGATTTCGGCCAGCGGCGCCGGCCGCGGCGATGACCAGAGCTGTCGTGACCAGCATCACCGCCGAGAAGCCGTCGGCACGCAGCGCAATGCCGAGCGGCGGCGTCCAGGCACCCACGACGTAGACAAGCGGGCCTGCTTGCCGCCAGACCTCGAGGGCGATGACGAGCGCCAGTCCCAGCCCGACAGGCATCACGGCAAGCGCAATGCGCTCGGCATGGCGGCCGCCGGCAACAAACGACAGAACCATGCCGACGACCGGCACGATGACGGCGAGCACCAGCAGATAGCCGGCGGGGCTGGTCACGAATGCCGGCGTCATCTGCCGGCCCCTTCGCCCTCGTCCGCGGGTTGATCGTCGGGGTCCAGGGTCGGTCGGCCACCGGTCGCAACCAGACGCAGGATCAGGCCGATGGCCAGGGCGGTCGCGGCGAACGCCACGACGATGCCCGTGATCACCATCGCCTGGGGCACCGGGTCGGCGGCGAATCCGGCGGCGGCTCCCTTGCGCGCGATGATGCCGAAGACGAGGAAAATGCCGCTGCCCAGCAGGTTGAAGGCGAGGACCTTGCGCAGGGGATGAGGATGGACGAGCAGGCCATACAGCCCGAAGCCGATCAGCATCGCACCGGTCAGGCCGGCCAACGTCCCCGCCGTCATTGGGTATCGCGACCGGTGGGCGGCCGTTGCGGCGGCCCGATGACCAGCAGAGGCAGCGTGGCGGCGATAGACAGCACCATGAAAGCCTCGACGACGAGGATCAGCACCTTCGCCCAGCCGACCGGCCAGGCAAGGAAGCCAGCGGCGATCGCAAAGCCCAGGCCGCCGGCAAGAAGGAAAGTCGTGGGGCCGGCGACGATGACGATGCGCAGCCAGCGGCTGGCGACGGCAGGCGCCTTGATCAGGCCGGCCATGACGACGAGCAGCGCCATGGCGGCGAGTAGCGCGCCTCCCTGGAAGGCGCCTCCGGGCTCGTTGGCGCCCACCCAGGCGATGTGAATGCCCACGACGATGCCGATCGGCGGCAGCAGCCGGGCGAGCAGGCCGAGTGCGCCGTCGGACGGCGCTTGCAATGGCGACCCGGCGCGGCCGCCCCAGGCGCGATCGTCGGCCAGCGACCACAGCGCAATCACGGCCATGATCAGGACCCCCTTCTCGAGCATGGTGTCGAAGGCGCGATAGGCCATCAGGACGGCGGTAATGGGGTTGCCGAGACCGGTCGACGCCAAATGAAGGGCCGCGGCCGGCGCCAGGCTCGTACCGATGTCGACCGGCGCGAGGATCACCGCAGCGAGGGCGCCGGTAACGACCAGGCAGAGGAGCGCGGCGGCGATGCGCGTGCCCGTGCCGGGGAACGCACCCGTATCGGACCGACTGGTGCGGCGCAGCCGCACGGAAGCGGTCATCAGCAGAACCCCGGTCACGCCGCTGCCGATCGCCGCTTCCGTCAGCGCCACATCCGGGGCGAACAGCCGTAGCCAGACGAGCGATAGCAGCAGGCCGTACGCCACGTAGCCGATCGCCGCCGCGAAGGAATCTCGGGCAGCAATCGTCCATCCGGCGACGGCGAGAACGATGATTGCCAGGCCGATATCGAGAATGTCGATCAGGCTCATGGCGGAGGTCCGCCCCGGCGCCGCAGCGCCGTTGCGATGACCTGGGCCACCGTCGCTCCAGACAGCTGCACCAGTCCCCAGACGGCGACCAGCTTCAGGGCCGCCAGCAGGCTGCCAGCCTGCGGCAAGAGCCCGAGCACCACCAGGCCAAGTCCGAGGTTGTCGGCCTTGGTGAGGGCATGCAGGCGGCACAACGAATCGGGGAAGCGCAACAATCCGACCGTGCCCGCCAGGAAAAAGAAGGCGCCGGCGCATACCGCGACGACCGTGATGATGTCGGCGAGGAGGCTCATCGGTCCTGGACTCGCGGCCCGCCGTCCTGACCGCCGCCGGCCGTAGGGCCGGTGACGAAGGCCATCGAGACGAAAGCGGCGAGCAGCGCCAGGCCCAGGGCGAGGTCCTCGGCACCCCCCGCTCCCGTGCCGGCGGCGACCAGCAGCAGCACCGCAATGCCGCCGGTGCCGAGCAATTGCGCGGCCAGATTCCGGTCGACATCGTCGGGACCGCGCAGGATGCGCCATAGACCGACCGCCACGGTCACCAGGACGAAACCGGCAGTGGCCAGAAGGAACTCACTCATCGGCCAGCATCCGGCCGAACAGGGCTTCCTCGGCAGCGAGCTCGGCGGCGATCGGACGCTCGACATCCAGACCGTGAATCAGCATCACGCCGCCCTCGTCGAAGCCGGTCGGCAGCGTGCCCGGCAGCAGGCTGGCGAGCGCACTGAAGGCATACCGCCGGTCGTCCGCCGGCAGGCCCGTCTTGTAGCGTACGAAGCCGGGGCGCAGGGCGAGCGTCGGCCGCAGCGCCAGGACAGCAACCTGGATGCCCGACTGCGCAGTCTGCTTCAGGAAATTCAACGCGAAACGCAGCGTAGGGGCCGGTCGCAGGCGGACGCCCGTCGGCGGCATCAGGCGCAGGCTGGCAGCCGCCGCCATGCCGGCGGTAACGATCCCGACCGGCAGATCCGCGGCTTTGTAGCCCGCGATCATCAGCCAGAGAATGAAGCACAGCAGGGAGCGGAAAAGCGCGGCTCGACGCCACGCCGAAGCCCGGTGTGGAGTCATCGCTTGCCTCCGCCCGCCGGCTCGGCAGAATGGCGGGTCCCGACTGCCGCTCCGCCACTCGACTCCGGCGCCTGCTGCTCCAGGCGCGGCGCCGTCGATAAGCGATTCGACTGAGGAACCGGCGTCACGCGGTTGGCCGTGCCCAGAAGGGCATCGGTGCGCACCTCGGGAGCGTCGGATGCTGCCCGACCGCCTTGCGCCAGCGGCTCGCGCGACAGAGCGGTCGCAAAGCCGGCGGCGACGAGGCCCGCCAGCGCCGGACCCAGGGCGCGCCGTCTCATGGCGTAGCCATCGCCGGCGCGCCCGCCGGTTCGCGGACGCGGAAGAAGGTGACGTAGAGTGCCGGCAGGACGATCAGCGTGAGCACCGTGGCCACGAACAGGCCGCCCATAATGGCAAGCGCCATCGGCCCCCAGAACACGTCCGAGGCAATGGGAATGAAACCCAGGACGGTCGAGATGCCGGTCAGCATGATCGGCCTGAAGCGCGAGATCGTCGCCTCGACCACGGCATCCCATATCTCGGCGCGTTCGGCCCGCTCGGTCTCGATCTGCTCGATCAGGATGACGGCATTGCGCGCGATCATCCCGAACAGGGCGAGGATGCCGAGGATGGCGACGAAGCCCAGCGGCTTGCCGGCGACGAGCAGCGTGAAGACGATGCCGATGAGGCCCATGGGGATGACGCTGACGACCAGGAACAGCCGGCTGAAGCTGTGCAGCTGGGCCATCAGGAAGAACAGCATCAGCAAGAGCATCAACGGAACCTTGGCGAACACAGACTCCTGCGACTTGGCGCTCTCCTCCTCGGTGCCGCCGACAGCGATGTGGTAGCCTTTAGGCAGGCCCTGGGCGAGCTTGTCGAGGGCGGGCGAGAGCGCTGCCACCGCGGTCGCCGGGGCGACGTCCGGCGGCACGTCGGCCAGCACGGTGAGGGTCGGTACGCGCTGGCGCCGCCAGACCAGGGGATACTCCTGCTTGAAGTCGAAGGTCGCGATCTGGCTCAGCGGCACGGTGCGACCGTCGGCCAGCGGCAGCTGCAGGCCGCGCAGCGTGGTGAGCGAGCTGCGCTGCTCGTCGACGGCGCGCGCGATGACGGGGATCAGGTAGATGTCGTCGCGCACCTGCGTGAATGGCGTGCCCGCCATCATGGTGTTGACGACCTCCGCGATCGCCCGCGAGCTCAACCCCAGCAGCCGCGCCTTGTCCTGGTCGATCGTGACACGCACCTGGCGGGCCGGTTCCATCCAGTCGTAGGCGACCTCCGAGATGTGCCGATCGCCACCGAGGATCTCGGCAACCTGCAGGGCAATCGACCGCACTTGAGAAAGGTCGGGGCCGCTGACGCGGTACTGCACGGGCCAGCCAACCGGCGGACCGAGCTCGAGGGGAAACACCCGGCCGACGACGTTCGGCATCCGCTCGGCCATCATCTTCTCCAGCCTGGCCTGCAGACGGTCGCGCGCAGCGACGTCCTTCGCCACCACGACGGCTTGTGAGAAGAAGTCGTTCGGCAGCTGGACGTTGAGCGGCAGGTAGAAGCGGATGGCTCCACGCCCGATGTAGGTGCTCCAGCGCGCCACGTCCGGATCGCTGGCGAGGAACTCGTCGAGCTGATGGGCAATCGCTTCGCTGGCATAGATCGAGGCGTTTTGCGGCAAGTTCAAGTCGACCACGAGCTCGGGCCGGTCGGAGGCGGGAAAGAACTGCCGCTGCACGAAGGGCGACACCAGGATGGCGGCGGCCAGGCAGCCCAGCGCCGTGCCTATGGTGAGCCAGCGCCGGCGCATCGCGGCGAGCAGAACGACGCGAAAGGTGCGCATGACGAGGTTCGGCTTGGCGGGCGCGGCAGTCTCGGGCCGCTTTAGAAGCAGGACGCCGAGCAGAGGCGCGAACAGCACGGCCACGAACCACGATACGAACAGCGTGATGGTGACCACGGCGAAGATCGAGAACGTGTACTCGCCCGCCGCGCTTTGCGCGAAGCCGATCGGCACGAAGCCGGCCGCCGTGACGAACGACCCGGTCAGCATCGGGAAGGCGACGGACTTGTAGGCGAACGAGGCCGCGGCCTCCTTGTCGTCGCCCTGGGCAATGCGCGTCGTCATCACGTCGACGGTGGTCATCGCGTCGTCGACCAGCAGGCCCAGCGCGATGATCAGGGCGCCCAGCGAGATGCGCTGCAGGTCGATGCCGAAGGCCTGCATGATCGGAAAGGTGATGGCGAGAGTCAGCGGGATCGAGGCGGCGACGATGGCGCCGGGCCTCATGCCCAGGCTGACGATGCTGACGCCCATGATGATGACGATCGCCTGCCAGAGCGAGGTGGTGAAATCGCCGATCGCATGATCGACCACGGCCGGCTGGTCGGACACCAGGGTCGGCTCGATGCCGAGAGGCAGGTCGTCGACCATCTCGCCGATCTCGGCCGTCACGTTGCGGCCGAGCGCCAGGATGTCACCGCCGGGGCGCATGGCGATGGCGAGGCCGATGGCCGGCTTGCCGTTGACGCGAAACAGGGGTTGCGGCGGATCGGCGTAGCTGCGGCGGACCTCGGCTATGTCGCGCAGCCGGATCATCCGCCCGTTCGAGAGGAAGTTGACGTCCAGGATATCGTCCTCGGAGCGGAAGGCTCCGGAAACCTGCAAAGACAGGTTCTCCTGGCTGGTCTGCAGGGAGCCGGCGGGAACCACGCTGTTCTGCGCCTGGATGGCGGCGATCAGCGCATTGCGGTCGATGCCGAGCCCGGCGAGCTTCTGGGCGGAGAACTCGACGAAGATCTGCTCGTCCTGGGCGCCGATGATCTCGATCTTCGATACGTCCGGCACGTTCAGGAGACGCGAGCGGATCTGCTCGACGTAGTCGCGCAGCTCGCGATGGGTGAAGCCGTCGGCGGTGAAGCCGTAGATCAGGCCGAAGGTATCGCCGAAATCGTCGTTGAAGCCCGGCCCGACCACGCCGGCCGGCAAGGTGTGTCGGATGTCGCCGATGTTCTTGCGAACCTGATACCAGACGTCGGGAACCTCGGCCGCGCCGACCGACCCCTTGAGATTGACGAAGATCGTCGTGCGCCCGGGCGTGGTGTAGCTGCGCAGGAAGTCGAGACCCCTGGTTTCCTGCAGCTTGCGCTCGAGGCGCTCGGTGACTTGCTGCAGGGTGTCGTCGAGCGTCGCCCCGGGCCACGCCGCCTGCACCACCATGGTCCTGAAGGTGAAGGCCGGATCCTCGTTGCGGCCGAGGCTGAAATACGACGACAGCCCGCCGATCGACACCACGATCATGAGGAAGACCGTGAAGGACCGGTGCCTGAGAACCCACTCGGATAGATTGGGGCCGGTCATGGCGTCGCCCCCAGCAAGCGGACCTTCTGACCCGGATGAAGCGCCTGCACGCCGGCGGTGACGACGATCTCACCGCCTGCCAGACCGTGTGAAATCAGCACCGTCCCCGGATCGAAGCGGCCGATCTGCACATGGTGCAGGGATACCGTCATCTTGGCGGGGTCGACGAGCCAGACCGCCGGCTGTCCCTCGATGCGCGTGAGCGCGCTCGCCGGCAGGGAGATTCCGGCGGTCGCCTCCAGCTCCATACGCCCCCTGACGCTGGCGCCGAGGAACATCGCCGGCGGCGGCTTGATCAGCCCGACACGCACGCGAAAGGTCCGCGTGATGGGATCGGCCTGCGGATCGACCTGGCGGACGCGGCCCTCGGCCGTGATCGAGGGGTCGTCGAGCAGCGACACCAGCACCTTGGGATTGGAAGGAGTTGCCCTGATCACTTGCGCCGGAACGTCGAACACCGCGTCGCGCCCGTCCTCGCGCGCGACCTGATAGACCGTCTGCCCGGGCTGCACCACCTCGCCGGCCTCCGCGGTGCGCGCAGTGATCGAGCCCGCCACGCCCGCCTTCAGCTCGGTGTAGCTCACCCGATCCTTGGCGATCTGCAGGTCGGCTTCGGCCTTGTCGAGCTGCGACTGCGCGGTGCGCAGCGCCTGCTGCGCCTGGTCGAACAGCGCCTGGGTCGTGAAACCCTGGGGCAGCAGCGTGCGCTGCCGCTCGAAGGCGTTGGTCGTCTCGATAACGCGGCCTTCGGCGGCCGACAGCGCGGCCTGGGCCGTGCGCAGCGCGTTCAGCTCGTTCTGGGGATCGAGCCGGGCCAGCACCTGGTCCGGCTCGACGCGATCCCCGACATTGACCAGCCGTTCGAGGATCCGGCCGCCGATGCGAAACGAGAGCGCCGCCTCGTTCTCGGCGCTGATCTGGCCGGTGAGCATCACCGTCTCGGCCGCGCCGCCCAGCTTGGCGGTGACCGTGCGGACCGGCCGCGGGGCGGCAGCCTTCTCCTTGCTCTTGGGCGTGCAGCCGGCGAGCCCGAGCGACGCGGCCAGCAGAAGGCCGACCAGCGCCAGCGCGCCAACGGCGCGCGCACGAGTGAATGTCGCCACCTGAGCTCCCCCGTTGTCGCGCATCCTACTGGACGACGCGCGCCCGCAGGCGCGCATATTCCTGGTCGGAGATAGCCTTCTCCGACTTGAGACGCTCGAGCTTCGTGAGCTCGTCGGCGGCACTGAAGCCGACGATATGGCGCAGTTCGTCGCTCGCTTGCCTCGCACGCATACGATTGCGTTCCGCCATGCCGCCCCCCTGGGTGAGTATATAGGCGAATATCCCGATATAGGGGAGCACGATGAGCAGGATGACCCAAAGGACCTTGCCGAAGCCCGAGATGTCGCTGCGTCGGAAGAGATCGCTGGCCGTCGTGATGAAGAGCCAGAACCACAGGATGAACACGAACACCGCGAAAGCGTCGGCGAGGAAGGTCACGAATGTCGATTCGGCAGAGATTAGCATGGCGTCGCTCTCGTGCGCCGGGCGCCGCGCCGCGGCGCCCGGCAGATTCTGATCAGGGGGACTTGCGCAGCGACAATGCCGCGACGCCGGCAGCGGCGTTCAGGCCGACGCTGCCTTCGATGCTGACCGGCTGCAGCGTGACCTGGTTGGTGTTGCCACTCAGCAGCACATTGGCGCCGGCACCCACGCCGACCGTGCCTTGCGCGCTCGGGCCCGCGTAGTCACCGGCAAGCGCGCCCGGCGCCAGGGTGCCCGGAGCGAACACCGCCCAGACGATGGTGCTCTCCCGAGTGAAGCCTATGTCGACGCCGTAGCGGTTGATCGTGCCCTGGTAGCGCTCCGCCGTGCCGTCGGTGCGCGTGAACAGGCACGTGAGCGCGCGCGACGAGCCGAAGACGAAACCGACCCCACCGGCGACGTTGCAGCTCATGGTGCCGACATTGAACCCACCGCGGCTGGGTTGCTGTGCCGCGCCAGGCGCGGCAGCCTGCTGCTGCGCGCAGCCTGAGGCCAGCACCGTCAGCATCGTGGCGAGAGCGATTCTCACGCGAGTCATGTCATTGCCTCCTGCGCTTCCTCAACGGGCGATGGCGCTCCAGCGGCAGCCGGTGCGCGGCTCCGAGACTTCGAGAGTGCCTGGTGTCTTCGAAGCGTCGGCGACGACATCGAGGTTGGTGCCGCCGAGGGCGAGCGTCGTCGTGAACACGTTCGGCGCACTCTGCGTCATGGTTCGAGTGATGCCGCCGGCCGTGCGCAACGTCGCGCCATCGCCGGTCCGCGTGAATGTGTTCACGCGCGACAGTTCGGCATCCCACCGCTGGCAAGCGGCGGGATTGCGGTCGGTCGGCGTGACGCGAAACTCGATGGCGACATCCTGCGCGTGCGCCGACTGCGCGACGCCGGCCAGGACCAGCAGGCCAACGGCCCAGAGACGGGTGGGCATGGACGTCCTTCCTTTCGTTGAACCGACCACTACGGCGACACCACATTGCAAGACGAGTTGTCGACGAACACATCCGTCCGCGGCCCGTAGATCATCAGTCCCTGGCGAACGCCCGGCGCAGTACGGGCGACGAGGACCCGAGTCGTCATCACCGGGTTGCCGCCGTTCAGGAAGCGGCATTCGATCACCGGGTCGACCGCATTGCCGCTGTTGTTGTCGAGATACATCACGATCTGCCAGCGCTGGCTCGGCACGGCACGCAGGGTGGCACCATCCATCGCCAGGATCGGCGTGGCCGGGCCAGCAGTGATGGGTACGGTGCCGAGCGGGCGGCCCTGCACGCTTTGGACGGCAACCTTCCCCGGGACATCCTGGGCGCTCGGATCGAAGGCCTTGTCCTGAGGCCCGGAGGCCGGCGCCGTGTTCCGGCCGACCGTCTCGGGCGTCCAGACCTGCCCCGTCTTGGGGTCGCGGAATTCCGGCGCGCCGGGACTGGCCGGTACGTTGGTGGTAGCGCGGTTCGCCTGGGCCATGGCTCCGGAAGCCAACGCCGCGCCGATCGCGGCGGCCAGGATTCGTGCCGACAGGATTCTGATATTGCGCATGAACGCCTCCATCCGTTGCAGTGACGCCCGGCCATTCTATCGGTTGACGCTGGCGACACATCGGCGCGGCGTCCCCTGACTGTTCGCTGCGTCCCAATTCTCGCGCGACGGCCGCGCTCCCTCTGCGACGTCGGGACTCATTTGGGACGCGCGGCATAGTTCCGGGACGCGCTGCTCGCGCCCCGAGGCGAGCCGACCTCTAGGATGCACGCCTAACGTGCGGCTCGTGTCACATCGATGGACGCCAAATGAAGTCGGGGGAAACAACGGGACGAAGGAACGCCTGGCGCGAGCCTCGTCTCCGACGAGAGGGGACTGCTCTTGCCGGCGCATGGCTGCCGTTGGCCACCATTCTGCTCGCCCCGCCGGCGGCCGCTCAGTTCAAGGATATGCACGAGGACGCCAACGCGGCACGCTATGATGCGATGTTCGGCACGCCCAACCGCCTGGCGCCGGGGCCCCAGAGCAATCTGTTCGCCACATCGCCGGGCCTCGAGCAGCAGGCACGCCGCTCGGCATTCACCATCAATGGCCTGTTGCCGCTGTTCTTCAACTCGAACGCGGACGCTCTGCCGGCAGGCGGCACCAACTCCGCCGAATTCAGCCCCCTGCTCAACGCCTCGTGGTCGACGCCCGTCCTCGACCTGCCGCTTCGGTTCACCGCCAGCGCGCGCGCCGAGGTCGACCGCTTCACGCAGGTGCCGGTATCCGACTTCGACAAGATCGGCTTGTCGGCGCGCCTGCAGCACATCGATCCGAACAACGACCAGGCGTACTCGCCCTATGCGTCCTATGCACCGCGCTGGGACTTCGATCCCTTCTACCGCTCCCGGTTCGCGACGCGCCAGGACATCAACATCGGCGTCAACAAGACCTTCAACTACGACGCCGATTTCCGCCGCGTCGCCTTCTCCGGCGACACGATCGCCGAGACGCGTTTGTCGCTCGGCGTGACGGCGGCGATCCAGCGCCGTTTTCGCGACCCCGCGCCGGGCTCGTGGGCGGCGTTCTTCGTCCCCTCGGCCACCTACGTGATCTCGCCGCAGTGGAACATCAGCGCCGCCGTCGACCTCGAGCGTCGCGCCTTCGACGCCGTGTACGGCTTCAACCGGGAGGACTGGCTGGTCGAGCCGATCGTCACGCTGGAGTTCGTCGTGCCCGCCGAATGGTTCGGCTCCTCCGCGACAGCCGCAATGGTCGGCCGACCAGCGCTCAACTTTCAGGCCGCCTACGAGAGCAACTGGTCGAACGCTCCGGGCGGCAACTTCCAGATCCTGCATCTAGGCGCCGCTCTCAAGCTCGGCTGGAGATTCTGATGACGACGCAAGCCCAAGGCGACGCCACCGCGGCGGCTCACGCGACCCGCAAGCTGTCGCTGTTCGCGCTGACGATGATGGTCGTCGGCGGAATGGTCGGAGCCGGCATCTTCTCGTTGCCGCGCACCTTCGCCAATGCCACCGGACCGCTCGGCGCGATCATCGCCTGGCTGATCGCCGGCGCCGGAATGTACATGCTGGCCCGCGTGTTCCAATCCCTGGCCGAGCGCAAGCCCGACCTCGATGCCGGCGTGTTCGCCTATGCCAAGGCGGGTTTCGGCGACTACCCGGGCTTCCTGTCGGCGTTCGGCTACTGGATCAGCTCCTGCATCGGCAACGTCTCGTACTGGGTGCTGATCAAGTCGACGCTGGGCGCCTTCTTCCCGGTGTTCGGCGACGGCAACACCGTGGTCGCGATCGGCGTCGCGTCGCTGGGAATCTGGCTGTTCCACTTCATGATCCTGCGCGGCACCCAGCAGGCGGCCGTCATCAACAGCATCGTCACGGTGGCCAAGATCGTGCCGATCCTGACCTTCATCGTGATCCTGATCGCGGCGTTCCGGCTCGACATGTTCCGCTACAACCTGTTCGGCGGCGACCTCACCAACGGCATCTTCGACCAGGTGCGCGCCACCATGCTGGTCACGGTGTTCGTCTTCCTCGGCATCGAGGGAGCGAGCGTCTATTCGCGCTTCGCGCGGTCGCGCGCCGATGTCGGCCGCGCGACGATCCTGGGCTTCGTCGTCGTGACCTCGCTGATGGTGCTGGTGACCCTGCTGCCCTATGCGGTCATGCAGCGTGCCGAGATCGCCGGCCTGCGCCAGCCGTCGATGGCGCAGGTGCTGGAGGCCGTGGTCGGGCCGTGGGGAGCGGTATTCGTCAGCGTCGGCCTGCTCGTCTCGGTGCTCGGCGCCTATCTCGCCTGGTCGCTGATCTGTGCCGAGGTGTTGTTCGCGGCGGCGCGGACACGCGACATGCCGGCGCTGTTCGCCCGCGAAAATGCCAACAAGGTGCCGGCGGCCGCGCTGTGGGCCACCAACATCGTGGTCCAGATCATCGTCGTGACGACATACTGGTCGCGCGACGCCTTCTCGCTGATGCTGAATCTCACCAGCTCGATCTCGCTGATCCCGTTCGTGCTGGTGGCGGCGTACGGCCTGCAGATCTGCCGCCGCGGCGAGACATACGACGTGCGGCCCCAGGAACGGCGGCGCGACCTGATCATCGCCGCCGCGGCGACCCTGTACACGATCTTCATGCTCTACGCCGGCGGCCTGAAATACGTCCTGCTGGCGGCAATCCTCTACGCGGCGGGCACGACGCTCTACGTGTGGGCACGCCGCGAGCAGGGCAAGCCGGTCTTCGCCCGGACGTGGGACTGGCTGATCTTCGGCCTGACGATCGCCGGCGCCGCCGTCGGCATCCATTGGCTGGCCACCGGATACATCACCATCTAGTCGAGGGAGCGTTACATGGCTGCGGCATCGGACAAGAAATTCGGCGTCCATTCGGAGGTCGGCAAGCTCCACAAGGTCATGGTGTGCGCCCCTGGGCGTGCCCATCAGCGGCTGACGCCGTCGAACTGCGACCAGCTGCTGTTCGACGACGTGCTGTGGGTGGAGAACGCCAAGCGCGACCATTTCGACTTCATGCAGAAGATGCGCGATCGCGGCGTCGAGGTCGTCGAGATGCACAACCTGCTGGCCGAGACGGTGGCCATCCCCGAGGCCCGCAAGTGGATCATCGACAACCAGGTTGTGCCCAACCAGGTCGGGTTGGGCCTGGTCGACGAGATCCGAAGCTACCTCGACGGCCTCGAGCCGCGCGTCCTCGCCGAGACCCTGATCGGCGGCCTGTCCACCGAGGAGTTTCCGGAGACCCGCGGCGGCGAGATGCTGAAGCTGGTGAAGGATGCCGCGGGCGTGACCGAGTACCTGCTGCCGCCGCTGCCCAACACCCTGTACACGCGCGACACCACCTGCTGGATCTACGGCGGCGTCAGCATCAACTCGCTGTTCTGGCCGGCCCGCCACGAGGAGCCGATCCTGGCGGCCGCGATCTACAAGTTCCATCCCGACTTCGCCGGCAAGGTCGAGGTCTGGTGGGGCGATCCGACGGTCGATCACGGCTTGGCGACAATCGAAGGCGGAGACGTCATGCCGATCGGCAAGGGGGTCGTGCTCATCGGCATGAGCGAGCGCACCTCGCGCCAGGGAATCAGTCAGCTCGCCCAGGCGCTGTTCCGCCAGGGCGCGGCCGAGCGCGTGATCGTCGCCGCCATGCCCAAGCTGCGCGCCGCCATGCACCTCGACACCGTATTCACCTTCGCCGACCGCGACTGCGTGCTGCTCTATCCCGACATCGTCTACAACATCCACGCCTATTCCTACCGTCCGGCCGGCACGCCGAGCGGCATCGAGCTGCGCAAGGACGAGAAGCCGTTCGTCGAGACCGTGGCAGACGCGCTGGGCGTCAAGAAGATGCGCGTCGTCGAGACCGGCGGCACCGCTTACATGCGCGAGCGCACCCAATGGGACAGCGGCGCCAACCTGGTCTGCGCCTCGCCCGGCGTCGTCTTCGCCTACGATCGCAACACCTACACCAACACGCTGCTGCGCAAGGCCGGCATCGAGGTGATCAGCATCGTCGGCGCCGAGCTCGGCCGCGGCCGCGGCGGCGGGCACTGCATGACCTGCCCGATCATCCGCGAGCCGGTGGACTTCTAGCCGAGCGCGGCCGGCACAGCGAGGCTGCTCACCCATGAAAAGGCCCGATCAACCCCGGCCGCCCTCGCCGACGGAAGCCGTCATCCCGGTCGCCAGCCTGATCCTGCTGGTCGGGCTGTCGTACTTTCTGTTCGGCGATGCCGGCGCCGTCGGACCGAACCAGGTCGCTCTTGTCGTCGCGACGGTGATTGCCGGCTTCATCGGCTGGCGTTGCGGCCATTCGATCGAGATTCTGGGCAAGGCGGCGACGGACAGCGTCTCGACCGGCATCGGCGCCATCTTCATCCTGTTCGCCGTCGGCGGGCTGATCGGCACCTGGGCGCTCAGCGGCACCCTGGTGGCCATGGTGTACTATGGCCTGCAACTGCTCAGCCCGAACTACTTCTTCGTCACCGCGTGCGCCATCACAGCCATCGTCGCCGCCAGCATCGGCAGCTCGTGGACGGTCGTCGGCACGATCGGCGTCGGCTTCATGGGCATCGCCGCGAGCATGGAGCTCAACCCGGCGATCGCAGCCGGCGCCATCATCTCGGGCGCCTACTTCGGCGACAAGTCCTCGCCCTTGTCCGATTCGGCCAATCTCGCCGCGGCGGCGGCCGGCGTCGACCTTTACCAGCACATCCGCGAGACCCTGCTATCGTCGACCGTCGCCCTGGCGATCGCGCTGGCCATATTCTTCACCCTGGGGCGACCAGGCGACTTCGACGCCTCGGAAAAGATGGCGGCGATCCGCGGCGCCTTCGAGATCACGCCGGTCCTGTTCCTGCCGCTGGCCGTGGTCATTGCGCTGGCGCTATTCAAGGTGCCAGCCTTCACGGCCATCTTCCTCGGCTCGGTTGCGGGCGGGGTGCTGGCCGTGGTCGTGGCGCCGGGACGCGTCATCGCCTTCGCCGATGCCGCAGACCTCCCCGGCTGGCTCGCCCTGCTCAAGGGCACATGGCTCGCATTGGCCAGCGGCTACAAGTCGACCACCGGCTTCGCACCCATCGACCTGCTGGCCAGTCGCGGTGGCATGGACAGCATGCTGAACACGATCTGGCTGATCGTCACCGCCCTCGCCTTCGGCGGCGTGGTCGAGAAGGCCGGCGTGCTCGACCGACTGATCACGCCGATCACCGAAAGGGCGAAGTCCATCGGCGCGCTCGTCAGCTCGCTGGTGGCATCGATAATCGCCACCAACGTCATCACTGCCGACCAGTACATAGCCATCGTCCTGCCCGGACGGATGTTCAAGTCCGCCTTCGAACGGCGCGGGCTGGCCTCCGTCGTGCTGTCACGCACGGTCGGCGACACGGCGACACCGACGTCGGCACTGATCCCGTGGAACAGTTGCGGCGCCTACATGGCGGCGACCCTGGGCGTCGCCACCTGGAACTATGCGCCCTATGCCGTGTTCAGCATCGCCAGCCCGCTGCTGGCCATCGCCGGCGCCTATCTGGGCTTCAGGATCCTGCGTCGCTCCTGACCCGTCAGCGGTTGTGCGTGCCGACGATGCTGTTGCCTTCGAGCTTGGTGAAAGGCACGAACGGCACGATCTTGCCGCCGTAGATATCCTCGCGGGTCGTGGTGATGGAGCCGTCGGCGCCCTGGGTCTTGGCGACCTTGAGCACGCGCTGGGCGCCCGGCGGGCCGACCGGGATGACCATCAGACCACCGGCCTTGAGCTGCTGGAGGAGCGGCGGCGGAACGTGGTCGATGCCGCAGGTCACGATGATCTTGTCGAACGGGGCAGCCTCTTCCCAGCCATAGTAGCCGTCGGCCGCCTTGGTCTTGATGTGCTTGAACTCGGTGTAGCCCTTCTCGATCAGCTTGTCGTAGAGGCCGCGGGTGCGGGCGGCCAACGGCGCGATGATCTCGATCGTGTAGGCGTTCTCGGTGAGGTTGGCGATGTAGGCCGACTGCACGCCCGAGCCGGTGCCGATCTCCAGCACCTTCTCGCCACGCTTGACGTCGATGACGTTGGTCATGCGGCCCTGGATGTGCGGGCCGGACATGGTCACGCCATAGCCGATGTCGAGGAAGGCGTGCTCGTAGGCCCGCTTGTGGATCGCCGGGTTGATCGCCGAGAACTCCTCGCGCGGCGTCAGCAGGAAGGCGCGGATGGTCGCCTGGCCCCAGATATCCTTGTTCTGCACCAAGGCCTGGAACCGATCCCAGCGCTGGCCGAGGAACACGGGATCCTCGCCGCGAGCCACGCCCCAGGCGATGAAATTGTCGCGCGTGTCGGTCGGCGGCTCGAGGCTCCAACTGTATGGCCTGACGGTCGCGGCCGAGGCGACGGCCGGAAGCAGGCTGGTAGAGACGGCGCCGGCGGTCGCCAATGCCGCGCCGCCCGCGACGAAGGTCCGCCGCCGGAGAAACTTCCACTTCGCGCACGATGGGTCTGCTCGCACTTCCCCAGAGGATGGCCGGTGAGGCATTCTGGCCCGGAGACGATTGCGCCGACCATGCGCGCAGATTGAAACGCACGTAGCAGCGCCTACCGGGGCTGGATGGCGTCATGACCGGCGCGCCGCGAGGGCGATCGCAAGTGCCAGGCCCATCCGGTGACGCCGAGCGACACTCCGCCGACCGTGGCAGGCGTGAAGAGCGGCCAGGGCAGCTTCATCACCAGAGCCCGCTGGTCGACACCGCGACGACTCCGGCCAGGACGAACCAGTGCCATCCCTGCAAGCGCCGGACCTTCACCGCGAAAGCGACCTGGGTCAGCCCGTGCAGGACGAAGACGAGCGCCATCACCAGTGTCTTGATGACGACGCCTGGGAAAGGCTCGATGTATACCAGGACACCGCCGATGGTCGCTACGCCGCCGACCGCCAGGCTCCAGGCAAGCAAGCGCGGTCTGCTGCGGCTCTTCCCGACTGCACGATCTGCGCGAGACCGACGAGCAGCAGCACCAGGCCCAACACCTCGTTGGGAGCGATCGACGACAGCGCGGGAACCAGGATGGCAATCGCCGCAGCGAAAATGAACGCTCCGCCGACGAGCGCGAATAGCGCGTAGTCCAGTGGGACCGGAAGCTCTCGGCAGCGAAGCGGCGGGCTCCTTCCGGGGAATGCCAGTTGAGATCACGGCAGCCCCCCGAACCACGCGGCGATGGCACGCGACGCGAGAGCGTCCCGCACCGCCGCCGGGCAGCCCGCCTGCATCAGGCCGCGCTGGTGAGCTTGTGCAGGATATTCACACGAGCCTTCGGCGGCGGGACCCGCAGCACAGCGGCTGGTCACCGGGAAGGAACATGCGTTCTGGCCCTCCGGCGCGATGAGCTTCGTCGTCTCCGTCGCTGGACATTGCAGTCGGCTGATCTCAGCCGACTGCAATGTGCTCGCGGGATCAGGCGTTCAACTTGGCGAGCGCGGCGCGCAGTTGCGCTTCCTGTTCGTTCGACAGCGAGGTCTTGAGCACACGCGGCTTGTAAGGCTCCAGTTCCGGGATCACCTTGTCCTCGGTGACGCTGCGGAACAGCACGCAGAGGGCCGACGAGCCGTTCGGGATGGTCTCACTGATCTTCTTTATGAAGTCGTCGCGGATACCGTAGTCGGCGAGCGATCCGGACAGGGCCCCTGCCCCGGCCCCCGCCAGCTCGCGCCGATGGCCATGCCAGCCAGGGATTGAGGAACAGGAGCCCGAACAGCATGCCCCACAAGGCGCCACGGCTTCCGCCCGCCGCCGCGCCCAGGGCAGTGAGATTGACGGCCTGCTTGATGTGCGCCTTGCCTCCGGAGTCGCGCTCGACGACGCAGGCATCCTCGAGGTCGATCAGGTATTCCTTCTGGCGAGCGCAGCTTGTTCAGCACCTCGTCTGCAGTGTGCAGCCCGTCAAACCCGAGAATTACCAGAGTGCTCATTCGTGTCCCCTTCGTGTGGCCGCCAGGAACCCGGCCGATGCGCACGAGCTTCGCACCCGCGCAACACCAACCTCGCCCCAAACCACCCTCATTGTATCAAGCGCTGCTCCCGCACATCGGCTCACCGTCCCAAGGCCGACCCCGGGCATCCCTTCTCGCCGAGATCCCGCGACCCGCGAGGCAGGCCAGTCCCCGTCACTAATACCCGTCACCGGTCTGCCTGGTCGCCCGGGTGGTGTGCAGGCCCGGCGGGACAAGGTGCCAGGGGCTGCCGGACCGCGCCTGGGCGTAACCGTAGTCGAACAGCGCGCGCATGTAGGCCTGCTCGAACGGCCGGCCACGCGGCTCCGTGAAGTCGGCGCCGATATAGGCCAGACGATAGGCGACGCCGTCACGCTTGGTGAGGAAGTAGGCCAGCGCGACGTCGCTGTAGCCCGCGGCCTGCAGCATGGTGCCGATGGCCCGGCCGGCGATCGAGATGGTGCGGCGCTCGACCTCGGCATGCTCCGGATCGAGACGCGCATTGCGAATGAGGTAGGCCGTCTGCCGGCTGCGCACCGGCAGCAAGCTGGGGTCGAACGACCCTGGATAGAGGAAGAGCTGGGCATTGACCCCGCCGTCGACGTGCATCTCCTGGTACCGAGCGCCGTCGACCTCGATGTCGATCATGACCGGCGGAAAGGCGCCGGGAATGGCAGCCGTGGCCAACAGGATCTTGCGGAACAGGTCGAGCGCCTGCGGATGACCGCTGGCAGCGATCGCACCGATGTTCCAGATCACCGGGCGCTGCGCATCGAGATCGGTCGTGCCGAGCATGAGCAGCCGGCCACGCTCGTACTCGGCCGATGGCCGCGAGCATCCGGCCGTCGACATACTGGTCGATGGTCGCCCCCAGCGGCCGGGTGTCGGCCATGGCGTCGCTGAACAGCGCCGCCGTCAGGCACGCCGCGAGAATATGCCGTCTGGACCCAGCCTGGTGTAGACCCCGCGCAGCTGCGCGTCGTAGCTCGGGCCGAGAAAGGCAAAGGGCGCAATCAGGGCGCCGGTGCTGATGCCGGTCACCATCCTGGAATTCCGGCTGCGCGCCGGTCGTCGTCCAGCCGTTGATGAAGCCGGCACCGAACGCCCCGTTGTCATGCCCCCGAGATGGCCAGGAAGGATGATGGCGGAATCGGCCGGCTCGGCCGGCCTTCAGCGCGCAGCACCGCCTTGATCCGCTCGATCGCCAGGGTCGCCTCGGCGACCATCGGAGCGGGATCGCCATCGGCGTAGAACCGCGCATTGGGAATGCCGAGCGGCAGGGCGCGCGGCACCGCGGCTGCTGGCATCGCCGGACCGCGCGGCGGCAGGGCGCAGCCGGCCAGGATCGACGCTCCCCACAGCAGCAGGACGACCGAAGCAAGGCCGCGTAATCCCACGTCTAGCTCCCGGGAGTCAGAAGGACCCGAACAGGCTGCCCAGAAGAATCACGGCAATCAAGGGCGATCAACGCGCCGACGATGCCCGTCATCACGATGTCACCATAGCTGCGCGCATGCGTCGAGCCGCAGACGGCGAGCAGCGTCACCACCGCCCTGCTGTGCGGCAGGCTGTCGAGCGTGCCGGCCCCAATGACGGCGACGCGATGGAGGAGCGCCGGATCGATGCCGTGCTCGGCGGCGAGGCGCATGTAGGTCGGGCCGAGCGCGTCGAGCGCAATGGTCAGCCCACCGGAGGCCGATCCGGTCAGCGCCGACAGGATATTGGTGGCCAACGCCAGCGAGACGAGCGGTCCGCCGTCGATCGACAGGGACTCCATTCGCGCATCGACCGCGAAGGCCGGCAGCGCCGCCACGACGGCGCCGAAGCCGACCAGGCTTTCGCCACGCTGAGCGCCGGGAGCACGGCCGCGTTGGCGCCGGTATCCATGCTCGGCGAAGCGACGGCGGCGACCGTTGACTGCCAGCAGGGTCGCGATGGCGACCGTAAGCGCCCCCGCCACCGCCCATACGCCGCCCACGGCCGCCAGCGAGGTCGCGCCCCAGCGCGCCTCGGCGAGAAAGCTGGTGTCGAGCCGCGGCAGCACGACGAACGACAGCACGAGATTGGCGGCACGGTCGCCACCAGGGGCAGCACTTCGCCGTGACCACTCGCAGGCACACTCGGCCGCCTGCGAATGATGGATCTCGGCCGGATCGAAGCCCTGGGCGGTGGTCGCGCGCTCGCGCACCAGCGGATCTCCGGCCGCCTCGCCGGAGTGCGCCGGCTCGTCGAAAATGCAAGGGCTCGCCGTTACGCCGGGCGGCCGCACTGGCGCGCATCAGCCACCACATGCCGAAAGCCGAGCATGATGACCGACGCGATCACCCCGAGCCTGGGCGCGGCGAACGGCGTCGTGCCGAAGAACGGCATGGGAATGGCATTCTGGATGGCTGGCGTGCCGGGCAGCGCCGACATGGTGAAGGTCGAGGTGCCGAGGGCGATCGCCGCCGGCATCAGGCGACGCGGGATTGCCGCCTCCCGGAACAGGGCCTCTGCCAAGGGTGCCGCGCACGAACAGCGCCACGAACAGGCTGACACCGCCATAGGTCACCAGCGCGCCGGCCAGGACCACGGCAAGGATGGCGTGGCCGGGCCCCAGCCGCTGCATCATCCAGCGCGCGATCGCCGTCACCGACCCGTCCTCCATCAGCTTGCCGAACAGCGCGCCGAGCAGGAACAGCGGGAAGAACTGGCCGAGAAACTGCGCCGCCTCGCCCATGAAGGTCTGCGTCCAGTGCACAGCAGGCCTGCCGGCGAACGCCGCCGCCACCACGGCGGCCGCAGGCGCCAGCAGCAGCACGCCCAGCCGCGAAAAGCCAGCCAGACGAGCAGCGCAAGGCCCAGCAAGATGCCCGCAAGACCCATCACACGGTGTCCAGCAACCGGTCGATATCGAGGGTCGAGCACCGTCCCAGGTCGGCCCCGTGCGCTGCTGGAAGGCATCGGCGGCGCGGCGTCCCTCGTCGTGCAGCAGCCGCAGGAAGGCCCATTCGGCATTGAGACGAGGAGCCCAGCTCGACCCGCGAGCTGGCTGGTGATCAGATGGATGGCGCATGCGCGACCAGTGCCCCGCCTCGCCTCCTTCCGACGGCGCCACCTGTCGCAGCAGCGCCATCATGCGCAGCTCCTTAAGCAGCACGGCGTTGAACGACACCTCGCCCAGGCGATTGAGGATGTCGCGCGCCGACGCGGGACGCCCGGCCGCTCGACGGGATTGATGGCGACCA
This sequence comes from Reyranellaceae bacterium, assembly GCA_046349295.1. GTDB lineage: Bacteria > Pseudomonadota > Alphaproteobacteria > Reyranellales > Reyranellaceae > Reyranella. The sequence continues at coordinate 137,357 of JAXMCP010000009.1, read as the reverse complement.
GGATGGTGTCGTCCGAGACGCACTCGCGGACCAGTGGTGTCATCGTCGGTTGCCGGAATAGCCGCCATCCTGTAGGCTTCGCCGTCGATCTCGACGGCCTGGAACATCGACGGCAGGCAGGCCGATGCCAGCAGGACCTTGGGCGAGATCTCGGCGTTCCGGAAAACCCGCGGCCGTCCGGTCCGTACGTTGGTCGCGGTGATGAACAGCTTGATGGGCGCACCCCGCCAGGCGGCCGAAGTCGATCGCCCGGCCAGCACCTTCCAGCGGGTTGGCCCCGCCGAACGGCAGATCGTAGGGCGAGAACAGCGCCGCGACGTGCGAGGTCGAAGGCCACGTAGGCCGGCGACTGACTGTTGACCAGCGACCGAGCAGCACGTCGAGCGGGGCTGCGCTGCAGCGGGCCCAGCGGCCGCTTCGGACACCTTCTTCCAGAACTTCTCGAGCGCTGCACGCGCCCCGGCATTGCCCGCCGGCGAAGCCGGCCGCCATCACCGCAGCATTCATGAAGCCGGCCGAGGTTCCCGGAGATGGCCTCGATGGTGAGGGCTGAGCCTTCGAGCAGCCGGTCGAGCACCCCAGGTGAAGGCGCCGTGCGCCCTCCGCCTTGCAGGCCAGGTCGATCAGCGCCGCGCCGGTCGGCGATCCGCTCACGGCGAGATTGCTCGGCCATCATTGCTTCCCGGCTACGCCTGTGGAAAAGTGCTCGACTGCTGCGGATCATCGTAGAACGGATCATCGCCGGCTTGATTGGCCGTTCTCGTCCCGTATTGTGCAGCATGTCCTGCACCGGGGAAACCACGCGACACCGTGCTCCGGCGGTGATCTCGCCGGCCATGCAATCGGCGGCGGAGTACGGCATTCGGGTCGTCCTCGATCCGCGCCTGGCGATCGTCCTTGTTGGTCGTCGTCGGCAGCGGTTGGCATTGCGCGCCCGGGACCAGGAGCCTGGCGTTCCAGCTGCCGTCCGTCCTCTGGGCGGCTCGATCCCCCAGCCATCCTCGACGTAGAGAAGCGCAGCACCGCGATCCGGGTGACCGCGAAGACCGGCGCCGCGAGCGCGACCCCGAGGGCGCCGAACATCGCCCCGAAGATGACGATGGCGAACAGGGTCCAGGCCGGCGCCAGGTTCACCGCCCCCTTCTGGATCGGGCGGTGCAATCACGAATCCTTCGATGGTCTGGATGGTGAAGTAGATGGCCATGACCAACGAGGTTGAAGGCTGGATGCATGGCGACCAGGGCCACCGGCTGCGATCAAAGGCCCGAGATAGGGAATGAAATTGGCCAGGCCGGCCTGCAGGCCGAGCAACGGCGCGCCGGCGACGCCCAGCGACTGGAACGCGAGCCCGAGCAGCACGGCGACGACCGCGCTGCGCACGAGCTGGCCGAGCGCAGCCGCTGCGCAGCGCCTGGCCCATTTCGTTCAGCACCAGGCGCGTGCGCGCCGGGCCGGGCAGCAGCATCAGAGCGCCTTCGCGATAGGCAGCGGGTTGGCCGCGAAGAACAGGCCCAGGCAGACCACCACGATGGTGTTCATGACCACGCCAGGCGTACCGGAGACCGCGTACTGGACGACCGAACAGACGCCCCGGGTCGGTGAGCAATTGCGAGAGGTCCTGGCGTCCGCCGGGCCCGAACAGGTCGATGCCCAAGCCTGCCAACTCGCGTTCCAGCACGGTCAGCTGGACGTCCGGCCGAGATCAGCCCTTGCACCGGGCGGGCAGCCCGACAATGCTCCCCAGCCCAGCGCGAGGATCGCGCCGGAGCCGGAGCACCAGAACGACCAGCGCAAATCGCCAGGGACGTCCGAGAGGTACGCGACGCGTTGCAGGCCACGCGTGCAGGCATCGAGCAGCGCGGCGAACAGGATGCCGGCGAACAGCAGCAGCAAGCTCGGTGCGCCAGCACACGAGTGGCGATGCCCGAGACGACGCCAGCACGATCATCGGCACGGCGATGATCGCCCGCCACCCGTTCGCGGGGGCAGGCGGTGACGGATTTGGAACGTCGAGCCTATCGGTCGTCATCGTCCCCGGCGTGGCACAAGGTTTTGCTTGCGCACGGGCATGTAAGCAGTGGCGCCATGCGAGCCGATTGCTCGTGCGATCGCATCAAACCGAAATGCTTCGCCGGTATACAACCTCGACGCCTCACCGCGTCGACATTGGGACCACGGCATAGTCGCGGGATTTCATGCCGATGCGCCCACACCCGCCAAGGCTACAATGCAGGCTACCGCCTCGCTACGGGCGAAGCGTGTCAAGCGAGGGCGCGATCGTGGCCTCATTCTTGTTGCGGTTCTCGCGCGCGGGCGCTGCTGCCCGTGGACGAGTGGCGTGGCGGGCTGATGTCGCCGTCGCTCTACCGCTACGTTCTCGAGGTGAGCGGCCGCCAGCAGATCCGGACTGGCCTGCTTACCCTGGCGGTGTTTCCGCTGTCGTTGGCCCCACTCGAGCTGCAGCGACGCATCGTCAACTATGCCGTGGCCCATTCCGCCGTCGAGCTGCTGTTGACCTACGGCGCGTTTCTACCTTGCCGTCCTGTTGCTGCAGGGCGGCCTGAAGTTCCTGCGCGACGTCTACATGTACGAGATCGTGAAGGCGTCACACGCCTGCTGCGCGGCAAGTTCGTCGAGCACGCGCAGCCCGACTCCGGCATCGACCGGGGCACGAGGCAGGCGATCATCTCGGCCGAGTTCTGGAGAAGGTCGGGGGCTTCGTGGCCGAGAGCATATCGCTGCCCGTTCTGCAGTCGGGCACCGTCGTCAGCATCGCCGCCTATATGCTGATCAATATCGAACCGTTGATCGCGATGGTCGTGCGATCGTCTTCCTTGTACCATCGGTCGTCGTCGTCGGCCTCGCGCAACCCGTCCTCAACCGGTTGTCCCGGTCCAAGATCACCATCGTGCGCGCGCTGAGCGACGCCGTGCTGAGCGACGGCCGCCACGTTCCCGCTGGCAACCCCTATGCACTCATCGGCCGCATCTATGACCTGCGTCTTCACTTCGCAAGGCTCAAGATTGCGACAAAATCGTTCAACCAGCTGATCACCGGACTGGGGTTGCTGGGGATCCTTGTGGTCGGAGGATGGCTTGCCATCCAGGGTCGTACGGAGATCGGCATTATCGTGGCTTTCATGTCGGGATACGAGCGCATGACCGGCCCGGTCCGCGACCTGCTGAGTTTCTATCGCCGGCAGTCGATGATGCGCGTGCAGTACCGGCTGGTGGCCGATGCCTTCACCCAGGTGACTTGCTCGGCCTCCGGCAGCCCTATGCGACGACCAGGGAGATCGCCAAGGCGCACGGGCAACAGGCAACGTCGCAACTGCCGTCGAGTCCTCGAGTTGAGTGATCTCGAATGAATGTGGCCCAGGGGTGGAAGGGCTCGACCGGCAACGCTCTGAAACCGCCCCGACTCTTGTCCGCTCTTGGTTACTCTGCCGCCTGAGCCCGCAAGCGAAGCTCGTGCTCAACCGATAGGATGGGAAGGCCCTCAATCGACACCGACTTGCGCCCGTCGACACCGACGCAGGGTTCGCCCACCAGGGTGATGCGATAGAGCTGCCGGTCGAAGTCCGAAGAGAAGATGTCCGTCGGCGCAAGATGCGAGGTGGCACGATTGTCCCAGAACGCGATGTCTCCCGCATTCCACTTGAAGCGGACGGTGTATTCCGGCCGCGTAATATGCTCCCACAGCAGCTCCAGGATCTTCTGGCTTTCGCGCGGCGTCATACCGACGATCGATTTCAGGAATGACGGGCTGACGAACAGCACACGTTCCCCGGTTTCCGGATGAACGGTCACCAGCGGATGTTCACTGCGCAGCGCGCGGCGCTTCACCCGATCGTTATACTCGGCAGTGGCGTTCGAGCTTCCTCGCGCCTCGAAGGCGTGAATCGCCCGCAAATTATCGACGAATGCCCGCATTGGCGCGGACAGACCAGCATAGGCCACGACGAGGTTGGTCCAGAATGTGTCGCCGCCATAAGGCGGGGATCGTGACGCCGCGCAGGATCGAGCCAGCGGGCGGGTTCACAGCGGCAGTGATGTCGGTGTGCCAGCCGGACCAGGGCGTCGACATCATCGAATCGATCGGAATTAGCGGTGCGATTTTTGGCGACCGAGTAGATCTCCGGATACTGATCAATATGCCCGAATACAGCGTGGCCGATCGTGCACTCTCCGAACTGCCGGGCCATCGCGACGTGCTGCGCATGGTCGAGGTGCTGGCCGCGGAAGAACACCACCTTCCATTTCAGCAGAGCGTCCCGGACGGCTTTGAGCTGGCCTGCGGAAGCGGCTTGAGGTCGACGTTGCCGATCTCGGCGCCGATATGCAGCGTCAGCGGGCGACAGCGATGCCATTGATCCCACTTAGACGACGACATGCGGCTTTCTCCGGAATTTCGTCGACCACAATGAAAGTTCAGCACACGTTGCGGACCTGTCACCCCAGGCCCGTCGATCAGCGCCAGTGTCGCACGACGATCGCATGAGCCCGAACGATGTGTCACGGCGCCATTTCCGGTAGAGTGATCGAAGCAAAGAGAGACACCGCCCCGCGAAGTGGTCGTTTCCATCCGCCTGCACTGGGGCGATCGCCTGCTGTGCCGGCGCGTCGCAAGCCCTCGACATAGCGCGCAGTCACGTCCTTCAAGAAGCTAGTGGACCTGATACGAGCGATTGTAAGCTCAGGGTCGGCCTGATTTCTCGTGCTAGGCGCCGGGCCTCTTCGATCTCACCGTCGAGCGCAAGCACCGAACACAGACGATGGCGCAAATATGGATCTGCCGGCCGTTCTGCCACCGTTTCACGAAAGCACGATAGTGCCTCTGCAAGGCGGCCAGCTATAAAATGAGCCTCCCCGATTCCGTTGTGCATATGCGGCCATCGGATCGAGTGGGCTGAGCTGCAGCGACTGAATGCGGCGATTGCCTCCGCCGTTTGCCGGCGTCGACTGAGCTGGTAGCCCATACGTCGCCAGCCCGAGGCCGAATTTCCATCGAGCGCTTAACGCCTTCTTGATCAGTTGCATCGAGCTGATCGAGCCACCGGCTGCTATCGGCAAGCATGAGCGCGTTGCCAGCCAAGCAGAACGCTCGGATCGTCTCCATCGCGGTCCAAGCCATTTGGGCCAGTTCGATAGCCGGGGTTCGATGGCTCTCGAAATCAACGCCAAGCACTCGATTATAGCGCTGCGCATGGCACCAGGCGGCCGTGCCCATTGCCAGCGCGTAGGACGGTTCGAGCCTCAAAGGCACGGTGAAACGACGACAGCGCCTCCTTATGCGCGGGATCGGTGAGCGACCAGAACCCAGGATAGCCGCGCAGAACCCAGTCATAGGCCTGCAGGCTCCCTGGGCGCTTGAATCTGGCTCGTTCGATCTCGATCGCCCGCAGAGTTGGGTTTATCGCACTGACGACGCCTTGCACGACAGCGTCCTGCAAGGTGAACACGTCTTCCACGAGACGTCGTATATGTCAGCCCACAGTTGCCGGCCGCTTTCTGCTTCCACCAGCTGCGCCGCCAATCGCAACTTTTTGCCGGCTCGCCGCACGCTGCCCGTTACGAGGTATCGTACGCTGAGCAGTCTTCCGACCTCCTGGAGCGTCACGTCCTTCTGCTTGAGGGTAAAGCCGCAGGCGCGTGCCATGACGAAGAACGCGCCGACGCGGCCCAGCAAGGTCGTCATATCTTCGACCAAACCGTCGACGAAATAGTCATCCCCGATCGCCACCAATGTTGTCGAAGGGCAGACGGCAAATGAGGGTTTATGGTCCGGTCGAGAAGTTGTGGCCGCGAGCCAACGATAGCCGCGTCGGTGACGAGTTTCGATGAAGCGGGCTTCCTCGCATCATCACCAAGCGCCCGGCGCAGCTCCCGAGCGTCGAGGTAAGCGCCCGGTCACCGCCTTGGTGCCCCAAACCTCAGCAACAGCTCCTCTTTCGATAGCAGGTGCGGTGCCCGCTCGATCAGCCGGACGAGGACGGCCGCGGCGCGGGGCGTCAACTTTACGTCATCGTGACTCGCCCGATGCAGAGCGCCAGAGCCGGGATCGAAGCGCACATCGTCGAAAGCAAGGAGTCGATCATTGCCGACTCCAACCTGCATCCTCCCGGAGTTTTCCCGAAACTTTGCCATTACTTCCCACACGCGCGGCGCAAGAAGACTTGCATGACCATGACAACGCAATCAATCCTGCACTTGACCCTTCTCTTTGCCTTTGCTGTATGCAGGGCTTCCTTGGCTCAATCGGAACGAGTCTGTCCCTCTGACGGGAGCCATTTCTCGGGGTTCAATCCGACGTTCAGAAGTGGTGACGAGCTACCCAAAGAAGGCGTGTTTGCGTTGACCCTGGAGCCCGGACCAAGCGTTGCCTACCTAGTCGGTTCTCGATATGCGAGGGGTGATAGCGGCTACGGCGGCACCCTCACGCTGCGCAAGCTACCGGCCGGCCACTATCGCGTCTTCCTGTCTGACGCAGCCGACCTTGAGCTCATACAAAACTACTCTTCGCTGCCCCTTGCCCAGTACCCGGGCGACGAGCTTAGCTACGTGGCCTCGATTGAAGGCGGAACTCTCGTCCTTCAATTGAGAGATGTTTCTGTCGGGGTGATCCGGATCGCCGTGGTTCGGTGCTGAATCTGGACTTCGCAGATTGCAGTCTCAGCGCTGCGGATCACTGTCATCAAAGGGCAAGCATCGACGGACCTTCACGACGGTGTTCGAGCGCCACGCGGTTCGCCGGCCGCTCGAAGAGGGTGACGGTGATCGTCACCCAATAGCCCGAGCCGAATGTCGCCCGCTCCCGCGAGCTGCTCGGGGCCATGCCCCGCTTCGTTGAGCCTGAGGAGGTGCAGGCCGCCACACCGGACGAGCCTCACGTGCAGCCGTGCACCCGTCCGCGCTGCGGCGCTCGCATGATTATCCTCGAGGTCTTCGCGCGCGGCCCGCACCGGCACCGACGCCGATGCAGACCGACACGTCAATGACCGCCGCTCGGACTGCTCCCGCAAAGCCATCCGTCGCGAATGCCGCTCATCAGTCGGCGACGATCCGGTACGTCCCATTGCACCTCACTCTTGCCTCACGGCAACCACCCTTCGACGCCCTTTCCGTTCGTCCCGCTGTCCTCCAACGCCCTGCTGCCCGTCGCTGCCACCCGATCCTGTTCCCCCAATGCACCATCCCAGCGACGCCTGCTGTGGCCAAATCCCCACAGAGCCCGCTGCACCGCCGTTGCCCAAACCCGATTTCGTGCCTTGGCGCTTCTCGGACACCTCCCGTCCGTGCGCGTCGATGGCGGTGTCGTGCAGGCGTCCGAGAAACCTGCACATAGCCAGAAGTGAGCAGTTGCAGCGAGCGCGCGGACCTTTATTCGATGACCTCGTCGGCGCGCTGCTGGAGATGCACGGGCACGTCGATGCCAAGCGCCTTAGCCGTCTTCATGTTGATTACTAGCTCGAACTTGACTGGGGCCTGGACCGGAAGCTCGCTCGGCTTCGCACCTTTGAGAATGCGATCGGCATAGGTCGCCGCGCGCCGAAAATTGTCGATCAGGTCACTTCCGTAGGACAGCAGGCCGCCGAGTTCAGTTAAGACACGAGCAGAATAGACGGCAGGGAGACGGTAGCGCGCCGCCAGAAGGGTGATCTCCGCGCGATGGGTAACCATGAAGGCATCCGCCATCACGGTCAGGCCGCCATTCGGCGCGCGTGCCTGCGCGGAAATGACGGAATCGAACTCGGACCTGTCGCGAACAGGTGCGGCGATCGCCTCCACTGCAAACGACGCAGCGGCGGCTTTGAAGGGCTCCAGATAATATTCGAAATGGGGCGCGGTTACCGGGTTGAACAGGAAGGCGACCCGGGCGACGCGCGGCGCGATCTCCTTGAGCAGTTCCAGCCACTTGCCCGCAATCGTCGGCTGAATATCGGTGAAACCGGTGACATTGCCGCCCGGCCGCGGAAAGCCCGCGACGAAGCCGCTGCCGACCGGATCGGCAACGATGGCGAAAATGATGGGGATGGTGGGCGTTTGATGCAGCAGCGCCGCCGTGGTGGGTCTGCTCGACGACAGAATGAGCTCGGGCTGAAGCGCGACCAGTTCCTCCGCGAATCGTTGCATCAACCCCGCATCGGACGTCGCCCAGCGCGCGTCGATCTGGATGTTGCGCCCCTCCGTCCACCCGAGCTTCTGTAGCCCCTCGCGGAACGCCCCGATGCGGGCCTGTGCTTCCGGGTCGCTCTCGGAATACGCAGTCAATACGCCGATCCGGCGCATCCCGCTGAGCTGCTGCGCCCGCGCCGCGAGCGGTCGCGCCGCTGCCGCGCCGCCAAGCAGCGTGGTGAAGGAGCGCCGCTTCAGCTGACCGAGTTGCATGCCGTTGTCCTCACCAAGAGACCCAAGCATAGCGGGCTGATGGAGATCAGTCAGGGGCCTGCTGAGCTGCGGAATCTCGCCCCGTCCAAGCGCCGGTATGGGTCATTCGCGCCGGTTCTCGTAACGAGCATCGGGCCGCCGCTCATGCCGCGGAAGTCGAAATCGGACGGTGGTAGACCATGGCTCAGCGGAGCCTGCAGGTCTCGAGCAATACGTCGTTCCGATCTGTTGGCCGAAAGCGCTCTGGGCAGGCTTTTTTGGGCCTTGGATATTGGACACCTATTGGGCTCGAAACCCGCAGCGCCAATTAGGTCTTCGAAAAGACTGGCGTCCCCTACGGGATTCGAACCCGTGTCGCCGCCGTGAAAGGGCGGTGTCCTAGGCCTCTAGACGAAGGGGACGAGGTTGCAGGAGCGGCAGCATGTAGCGGCTGGGAACGGCCGAATCAAGCCAGGATGGACCCGGTTGCGGCGGCCGCGTCGTCGATCTGCAGGCGGACCGTCTCGCGGCCGCCGAAGCGGTCGATGCGCAGGGCGCCTGCGACATGCAGGATCGGGCGCGTCGAGTCGAGCAAGGCCGGGCCCAGCGCGGTCTGGCTGGCGCGGAAGGCGATGGCGTCGACCTTGCCGCGGCCCGCGCCGACCAGGCTGCAGCGCACGTGGCCGTCGCCCACGGGCTGGGCGTAGCTGACCCGCACGCCGGTGAAGGCGAAGCGCGGCAGCGCGTTGCCGGCGCCGAACGGACCCGCGCGCTCGATCATGCCGACCAGCTCGGGGGTTGCGGCGCCGGGCGCCAGCGCCGCGTCGATGCCGAGCTCGCGCAACGCGGGAGCGACGCCGAGCTGCGGGGCGATTCGCCGATCGAGGAATTGGGCGAGCGCCGGCAGCGCACTGCGCGTCACCGTCAGTCCGGCCGCCATGGCGTGCCCCCCGCCATTCAACAGCAGGCCGGCCTGTCGGGCCGCGATCACCGCCGCGCCGAGATCGACGCCGCGCACCGAGCGGCCGGAGCCCTTGCCGATCGGCTCGGCCCCCTCCTCTGCCGTCATGCCGATCACGAAGGCGGGGCGGCCGTAGCGCTCGACCAGGCGGCTGGCGACGATGCCGATCACGCCGATGTGCCAGCCTTCGCTTTCGACCACCAGGGCAGCCGGCAGGCCGTTGCGGTCGGGACCGTAAAGACTTTCGATCCGGGCGATCGCCTGGTCGAGCACGGCGCGCTCGATCGCCCGGCGCTCGGAATTGAACTCGTCCAGGCGCAACGCCAGCGCCGCGACCTCGTGCGCGTCGTCGCTCGACAGCAGCCGCGCGCCGAGATCGGCCTGGCCGACCCGGCCGCCTGCGTTGACCCGTGGGCCCAGCATGAAGCCCAGGTGATAGGCGCCGGGCGGCTCCTTCAGGCGTGCGATGTCCGCCAAGGCCATGAGCCCGGCATTGCCGCGCTTGGCCATCACCGCCAGGCCGTGACGCACCAGGGCGCGATTGACGCCTGTCAACGGAACGACGTCGCACACGGTGCCGAGCGCCACGAGGTCGAGCCATTGCCGCAGGTCGGGCTCGCGCCGCCCGCTTGGATCATCAGACGAGTACCATCCCGCGGCCCGCAGCGCGCGGTTGACGCCGACGGCGAGCAGGAAGGCGACGCCGACCGCGGCGAGCTGCTTGTGGGGGCTATCGTCGTCGAGCCGATTGGGATCGACCACGGCCAGCGCGGCGGGCAGCGCCGGCTCGGCCATGTGGTGGTCGATGACGATCAGGTCGAGGCCGGCTCGGCGCGCCTCGCCGAGCGGTTCGAACGCCGTCACGCCGCAATCGACCGTGACGACCACCGAGGCGCCGTCGGCCTTGAGCTTGAGCAAGGCCGGCGCATTCGGGCCGTAGCCTTCCTTGCGCCGATCGGGAATGTAGACGCCGATATTGCCGCCGACACTGCGGAAGAATCGCAGCAGCAGGGCCGACGACGTCGCGCCGTCGACGTCGTAGTCGCCGAACACCACGACGCGCTCGCCCGTGCGGACGGCCCTCACCAGCCGCTCCACGGCGGCATCCATGTCCTTGAGATGCGAGGGGTCGGGCAGGAACTTGCGCAGGGTCGGCTCGAGGAAGTCGGGCACTGCATCCAGCGCGACGTCGCGCGCCGCCAGCAGGCGGCTGATCGCGTCGGGCAGCGCGTGGCGCTGGGCGATCGCCAACGCGCTGCGCTCGTCGGCCAGCCGGGCTGCCCAGCGGCGGCCGGTCAGCGAGCGCTCGACACCGAGGAAGGCCACCCGTTCGACACGCAGGTCGGAAGTCATGCCGCCACAATAGCCGAAGCCGCTGTGGACACCGCACGACAGGCCGCGGTTGGCCGTGGTAGGTCTGCACCATGAGCGCAATGAAATTGCTGGCGACTGCGATTGCCCTGCTGACCTTGACCTTTCCGGCCTTCGGCCAGACCAGCCGCGACTGGATCACCGGGCTGCCCCGCGAGGCGATGCCGGTCAAGAACTGGCCCGGCGGCAAGAAGGTCGCAATCTGCTTCGTGCTCTATGTCGAGGTCTGGGGCATGGGCCATGGTCCGAACCTGCGGCCCGACATGGTCGGGCGCACCCCCGACGTGGTCGACGAGGCATTCCGCCAGCACGCCATCGAATGGGGCCTGCCGCGCGTCGGCCGGCTGTTCAAGGAACAGGCCGTGCCGCTCAGCCTGGCGCTCAATGCGCAGTTTCTCGAGCAGCAGCCCGTGATCTGGAGGGAGCTGCGGGCGTCGGTGCCCAAGGCGCCGATCCTGGCGCATGGTATCAACAACTCGACGGAGATGCTGCCGCTGCAAGCCGGCATGGATGCCCAGAAGGCCTATATCGCTCGGGTGCTCGACATGATCCAGAAGGGCACCGGCCAGCGCCCGACCGGCTGGTCGAGCCCGAGCGTGTTTCCCAATGCCGAGACCTATGCGGCGACCGCGGCGGAAGGCATCAAGTACTCGCTCGACGGCATGGACTCCGATGTCCTGTCCCGGCTCATGACGCCGGCCGGCCCGCTGGTGCTGATCCCCTATCCGACGCAGACCGTCGACATGGGAAACTATCTGCTGCGCGGCAAGGACCCGGCCGATCTCGAAAAGCTGTGGATCGACTATGCGAGCGAGCTTGCTCGCGAGGCCGCCAACGATCCCGACCGGCCGGCCACCGTGGTCGCGATCGGCATCCATCCTTTCGTCGTCGGCACGCCGAACGGCGCCGCGTCGCTCCGCCGGGTGATCGAGGCGATGAAGAAGCTGCCGCAGGTGTGGATCACCGACACCGACGCGGTGATGACGGCGGCGGGGCAGAAGCTCTGACTCGATCTCCTCCCCCGTCTTACGGGGGAGGAAGAAGAATTACCGGGTGCGCAGCACGGCGATGTTGAGGCGGTGCACGGCGGCGCCGCCGAATTGCAGCGTGAGCGGGGAGCTGTCGATCTCGAATTGCACGCTCTGGCGGATGCCCGGACAGTCCCAACGGCTGGTCGAGGCGAGGACGGGCAGGCGCTTGTCGTGCTGCACGGCGTCGATCCAGGCGTCGGCCGACAGCGTCACCTGGTAGCGCCCGGCCGGGATCCATTCCAGCGTGACGATGCCGCCGAGACCGTCGTCGCGGCCGCGTTCCGGCGGAACGAGATAGATCACCCTCGCGACCGGCAGGAGCAGAAGGGAGAAGACTCCGTCCCTGGGCAGCGCCGTTTCGCTTTCGACCGAGGCCAGGAAGCCGTCGCCGAACCATTCCCGCTCGCGCTCGACGGACCAAGTCGAAGCGCTGGCAGCCGTCCTCGGCTGCCGCGTGCCCGATCGGGCCAACGACGGCGCTGGCGAACAGGATGCCGGCGTTCAGGGCGGCCCGCATCCCGCCATCATCAGGCCCAGGTCGGCAGGCCAGTCTTGATCGTGAAATTGTGATTGGCGGAAATCCACCGCACCGTCCCGGTCTTCGAGCGCATCACGATCGAATGGGTCTCCGCGCCGCCGGAGAAACGGCGCACGCCCTTCAGCATCGACCCCGAGGTGACGCCGGTCGCGGCGAACATCACGTCGCCCCTGGCCATCTCGGTCATCGAATATTTGCGGTTGAGGTCGGTGATGCCCAGCCGCCGCGCCCGCCCCTTCTCGTCGTCGTTGCGGAACAGCAGGCGGCCCTGGATCTGGCCGCCTATGGCGCGCAGCGCCGCCGCCGCCAGCACGCCTTCCGGCGCGCCGCCCGATCCCATGTAGATGTCGATGCCCGAATCGCCGGTCGAGGTGGCGATGACGCCGGAGACGTCGCCGTCGCCGATCAGCATGATTCGCGCGCCCGCCTCGCGCACCCGGGCGATCAGCTCGGCATGGCGCGGCCGGTCGAGGATGCAGACCACGAGGTCGGCCACGTCGACCTTCTTGGCCTTGGCAAGATCGCTCAGATTCTGCTGCGGCGTCTTGTCGAGGTCGACGATGCCTTCGGGCAGGCCGCCGCCCACGGCGATCTTGTCCATGTAAACATCGGGCGCGTTCAGGAAGCCGCCGTGCTCGGCCATGGCGATGACGGCCAGCGCATTGGGCAGGCCCTTGGCGGTTATGGTGGTGCCTTCCAGCGGATCGAGCGCAATGTCGATCTTGGGCATGCCGGCCTGCGCCAAGCCGACCTTCTCGCCGATGAACAGCATCGGCGCCTCGTCGCGCTCGCCTTCGCCGATCACCACGGTGCCGTCGATCGACAGCGAATTGAGCGTCGTGCGCATGGCATCGACCGCCGCCTGGTCGGCCTTCTTCTCGTCGCCGCGTCCCATCAGCTTGGACGCGGCAAGCGCCGCCGCTTCAGTGACTCGCACCACCTCGAGCGCGAGATTGCGATCGAGCTTAACGTCGTTGGCCATCGTCTCCTCCGTCGGCGTCTCACTTGCGTTGGCGGGACGCCGTCCAAAAACTCAAAACGCTTCGATCCGGATCACGCAGGGCTCCTCGGCCACTGCCTTCAGCTTGGCGATTCGCGCGAGCGCGCGGCGCATCGCGGCCTCGTTGGTCTCGTGCGTGGTCAGCACGACCGGCACCTCGCCGGACTGCGAGCGACCCCGCTGCAGCATCGATTCGAGCGAAATCCGTTCCTTGGCCAGCGCCCCCGACACGCCGGCGATGACGCCAGGCCGATCCTGCACCATCAAGCGGATGTAATAGGCGCCCTCGTGCCGCTCCATCGGCGAGACCTTCTTGTCGGCAAGCCGTGCCGCCGGCACGACGAAGGCCGGCATCTCGCGGCCACGCGCCACGTCGACCAGGTCGGCGACGACGGCCGAAGCGGTCGGCCCCTGCCCCGCGCCACGGCCCTGGAACATGGTCGTGCCGACGAAGTCGCCTTCGACGACGACGGCGTTGAACACCCCCTCGATATGGGCGATCGGCGCCGCGAGCGGCACCATGCAGGGGTGCACGCGCTGCTCGATGCCGTAGCTGGTCTCGCGCGCGAGGCCGAGCAGCTTGATGCGAAAGCCGAGCTCCTCGGCGAACTGGATGTCCGATGCAGTGACGCGGCGAATGCCTTCGACGTGCACGCCGGGGAAATTGACCTTGGCGCCGAACGCCGCGCCGGTCAGCACGGCGAGCTTGTGCGCGGCATCGATGCCGTCGACGTCGAAGCTCGGATCGGCCTCGGCGTAGCCCGCGGCCTGCGCCTCGGCCAGCACGACGCCGAAGTCGCGCCCGGTCTCGCGCATGGTGGTGAGGATGTAATTGCAGGTGCCGTTGAGGATGCCGTAGAGCCGCCGTACGCGGTTGCCGACCAGCCCTTCGCGCAACGCCTTGATGATCGGGATGCCGCCGGCCACCGCCGCCTCGAAGGCGAGCATGCGGCCCTTCGCTTCGGCCGCGGCGGCGATGTCCGCGCCATGCATGGCGAGCAGCGCCTTGTTGGCGGTCACGACGTGCTTGCCCGAACCGAGCGCCTTCTGCACCAGCCGGCGCGCCACGCCGCCCGAGCCGCCGATCAGCTCGACGACGACGTCGACGTCGTCCGCAGTGGCGAGCGACAACGGATCGTTCTCCCAACGCACGCCGGTGAGATCGATGTCGCGCTTCTTGGCCTTGCGACGAGCGCTGACCGCGACCAGCTTCAGCGGGCGGCCGCCGCGCACGGAAAGCAGCTTGCCGTGCTCGGCCAGCAGCTTGACCACGCCGGCCCCGACGGTGCCGAGGCCGGCGATGCCGATTCTGAGAGGTGACTTCATGCTCGCCTGATACGACAGGTTGCGGCTAAGCGCGAGCCTTGATCGGCGTGATGTTGTCCCCCACCCCGCGCAGGTAGAGATCGATGGCGCGGCCGGGGTCCGCCATCACTTGGCGGATATTGCGAATCGCCTGGCGAATCCGGTGCTTGTTCTCGACCAGGGCGATGCGGACATGAGCGTCGCCGTGCTCGCCGAAGCCGATGCCCGGCGAGACTGCGACGTTGGCCTGGGTCAGCAGCAACTTGGAGAAAGCGAGCGAGCCCAGCTCGGCGAAGGCCGCCGGAAGGGGCGCCCAGGCGAACATGCTGGCCGACGGTACCGGCAACGTCCAGCCGGCAGCGGCCAGGCCTTCGATCAGCACGTCGCGCCGTTCCTTGTAGGTGTTGCGCGCCTCGAGGATGCAATCCTGCGGCCCGTTCAAGGCGGCGGTCGCGGCGACCTGGATCGGCGTGAAGGCGCCGTAGTCGAGATACGACTTGATGCGCGTCAGCGCCTGGATCAGCGTCTTGTTGCCGGCCGCGAAGCCCATGCGCCAGCCCGCCATCGAATAGGTCTTGCTCATCGACGTGAACTCGACGGCGATCTCGCGCGCGCCGGGGACCTGCAGCACCGATGGCGGCGGCACGCCGTCGAAGTAGATCTCGGCATACGCGAGATCGCTCAGGATCCAGATACCCTGGCGTTTGCAGAAATCGACGACGGCGGCATAGAAATCGAGATCGACCACCTGAGCCGTCGGATTCGACGGATAGTTGAGCACAAGCGCGATCGGCTTGGGGACGGTGTGGCGCACCGCGCGCTCGAGCGCCGGCAGGAACTCCGCCAGGGAGGTGCTGCCCGGCACCGGAATGTGGCGCACCGAGCCGCCGGCGATGATGAAACCGTAGGGATGGATCGGATAGCTGGGGTTGGGCACCAGCACGATATCGCCCGGCGAGGTGATGGCCTGCGCGAGGTTGGCGAGCCCCTCCTTCGAGCCCAGGGTGACGATGATCTCGCTCTCGGGATCAAGCTCGACGCCGAAGCGCCGCGCGTAATAGGCGGCTTGGGCCTTGCGCAGGCCGGGGATGCCGCGCGATGCCGAATAGCCATGAGCGCGCGGATTGCCCGCCGCTTCGGCCAGCTTGGCGACGATATGCGGCGCGGTCGGCAGATCGGGGTTGCCCATACCGAGGTCGATCACGTCCTGGCCGGCGCTGCGGGCGCGGGCCTTCATGGCATTCACTTCGGCGAAGACGTAAGGGGGCAGACGCTTGAGACGGTGAAACTCCGAATCGTCCATTGTTGTTATCCTTGCGCTAGAACTCGACGAAGATTTCGGCTCGTCGATTGGCGGCGACGCCGCGAGGGGAGCTCGTGTCGTACATCGGCTGAGAATCGGAGGCGGCCTGCGCGACGATGCGGTCGCGCGGCACGCCGAAGCGGATGAGCTGGTTGGCGATGGCGAGAGAGCGCTGGCGCGACATCTCGTAGTTGCCCTGCGCCAGGGCGGACACCGATGCGGCGTAGGCATCTTCCGCCGCGTGCGCCACGATGCGCACCGACGCCTGGTACTTGCGCTGGATCTCGGCGACCTTCTGGAGGATCGCGATGTCTCGCTCGGTGAGGCTGGCCGACATCGCGCCGAACTGGATCACCGCGACTTGGAAGGGACCATTCGACGAGGACGCCGCCTGGCGCGGGGTGACCGGCGGCGGTGCCACCAGTGATGTCGCCGCGGTCGGCTCGACCTGTGGCCGCTGGCCTGGCGGCGTCCAGCCCGGCGGCGGCACGAAGGCCGCGTTCGGATTGGTCGACGCGCGTGCAGGTGCAGGTGGCGGCGGTGCGCTGACAACGGGCGCCGGCTCGGAAGCGGCAGCCGATCTAGGCGGCGTCCAGTCCGATGGCGGCATGAAAGCCGTGTTCGGGTTGCTCGATGCGCGTGGAGGCTCAGAGGGCGGAGATGCGCCGGCGACGGGCGCCGGCTCGGGCGCTGCCGTCGATCCGGGCGGTGTCCAGCCGGGCGGCGGCACGAAGGCCGCGTTCGGGTTGTTCGATGCGCGCGCAGGTGCAGGCGGCGACGGTGCGCTCGCGACTGGAGCCGGCTCGGGCGCTGCCGTCGATCCAGGCGGTGTCCAGCCCGGCGGCGGCACGAAGGCCGCGTTCGGATTGCTTGAAGCGCGCGGCGATGGCGCAGGCGCAGGCGACGGCGGTGGTGCACTGGCGACTGGCGCCGGCTCAGGAGCAGCGGTCGAGCCAGGCGGCGTCCAGCCCGGTGGCGGTACGAAAGCCGCATTCGGATTGCTTGAAGCGCGTGGTGACGACGCAGGCGGCGGCGGCGCACTGGCGACCGGCGCTGGCTCAGGAGCAGCGGCCGATCCGGGTGGCGTCCAACCCGGCGGTGGAACGAAGGCCTTGTTCGCGTCAACCCGCCGAGAGGGTGTTGCGGGCAGCGGTGCTGCGGGCGCTGGTGGAGGCGTCGTCGCTGCGGCGACGCGAGGCGGCGCAGGCGCTGCAGGCTGTCCGGGTGGTGTCCATCCCGGCGGTGGCTCGAAGGCCTTGCTCGGATCGGCGCGCCTGGTTGGCGCCGGGGATTCGACGACCGACGGTGGCGGCGGTGGCGCGGCCGCTTGCGGAGCCTCTTCCCTCACGGGAGGCGGACCGGCCGGCGCAACGCTCGCTGGCGCGACCGCAGGCGGCGTGTCGGCGCGCGCGACGGCCGGCGTGAAGCCGGCAGACCGGCCAGGTGGTGTCCAGCCGGCAGGAGGCACAAAGGCCTTGTTGACATCACCCGATGATGCGGGCGGCGTCAGCGCGCCGGAGGGCGGCGGCGGCGGTTCCGGCGTCGAAGCGGGTGGCGGAGCCGCGGGAGCCGGCGCGGGCATCGGCTCGGGGGCCGCCGCCGGCGGCGGGGCTGACGATGGTGCCGGGCCAGAGGCCGGCGTCTGGTCAACCGAGCGCGGCGGCGGTGGCTCGGCGTCGCGGGTCGATTGAGCCCCGGCTGGCTTGCCGGGCAGCCCTCCGGCAGCGTGCGTCGGCTTGGGCGTCGGTTCCGGCGGCTCCTTGGCCTTGGCCTCCCGATCGGCGGCTTCGCGCGCCTGGCGCTCTTCGCGCGCCTTGGCGTCGCGCTCGGCAGCTTCCTTGTCGGCGGCTTCCTTCTGAGCTTTCTGACCGCCTTTCGCCGACACGAGGGAGCCGATCTGCGGCTGGCGGGTCTCATCGGTGGCCGAGAGGCCCTGCTCGTACTGGCGTCCCGCACTGGCCGAGGGCAGTCCGGCCGTCCCGGGAACCTGTCGGTCCGCCCCGGGCCGCGCCTTCTGGCTCGTGACAGGCTCGCTGTCGAACCATCCGCAGCCCGACAGGAGCGCCATGGCGGAGACGCCGAGCAGGCTCAGCCAGACGCGGCTACCGCTGTTCCCGTCCTGTTGTCGCCGCATCGCTTTCACCCGCCCTTAACTCCGGTCGCTAGTTTGGTGTAGCGAAGACCGAGAGGAAGTTTGACCCGTCAGTTGTCGCAGCCTACCTATGACGTCGAAATGGCAGCCTGGGAACACGGGTCCCAGAAGGCCACCGATCTGTTGAAAATATCGCAAGAAACGCCCCAAAGGCAATGATTCAGAAGGGGAAACGAATGTCAGAGACGTCAACCCCCAAGATGCTTCCCGAGTTGACGTCGGCTGAAGCGGAAAAGATGCAGGCCGCGTTCAAGGATATCGCGCAACGCAGCCAGAAGCTGCTCGCGACCTTCGCCGAGCGCCAGAAGGCCGAAGGGCCGCAGCCGGCCGACCCGTTGCGCCTCACCCAGACCTTCATGGACTTCACGGCCAAGCTGATGGCCGACCCCAATCGGCTGGTCCAGGCGCAGATCGAGCTTTGGCAGCAGTACATGAAGCTGTGGCAGATCACCGCCCAGCGCATGATGGGCCAGCCGGTCGAGCCGTTGGTCGAGCCGGCGAAGGGCGACAAGCGGTTCAGCGATCCGGCGTGGAAGGACGAGGTCGTCTTCGACTACCTGAAGCAATCCTACCTGCTGACCTCGCGCTGGCTGCAGGACAACGTCAAGCAGGTCGAAGGCGTCGACGACAAGACCGCCCGGAAGGTCGACTTCTATACCCGCCAGTTCATCGACGCCCTCTCGCCGTCGAACTTCGCGCTGACCAATCCTCAGGTGGTCAAGGCCACGGTCGAGTCGAAAGGCGAGAACCTGCTGAAGGGCCTGCAGAATCTGCTGACCGATCTCGAGCGCGGCAAGGGCAAGCTCGCCATTCGCCAGACCGACATGGACGCCTTCAAGGTCGGCGGCAACGTTGCCACCTCGCCCGGCAAGGTGGTCTATCAGAACGATCTGATCCAGTTGCTGCAGTACGCGCCCGCGACCGAGCAGGTTTACGCGATGCCGCTGCTGATCGTGCCGCCGTGGATCAACAAGTTCTACATTCTCGATCTCAAGCCGGAGAACTCGTTCATCAAGTGGGCCACCGAGCAGGGCTACACCGTGTTCGTGATCTCGTGGGTCAATCCCGACGAGCACCTGACCAAGCTGGTGTTCGAGGATTACATGAAGCTCGGCCCGCTCGCCGCCCTCGACGCCATCGAGAAGGCGACCGGCGAGAAGAAGGTCTCGGCGATCGGCTACTGCATCGGCGGCACGCTGATGGCGGCGACGCTCGCCTACATGGCGGCGCGCGGCGACGACCGCATCGCCGCCTGCACCTTCTTCACCGCTCAGGTCGATTTCTCCGAGCCGGGCGAGCTCGGCGTGTTCATCGACGAGGACCAGCTCGCCAGCGTCGAGGAGATGATGAGCAAGAAGGGCTATCTCGAGGGCAGCGAGATGGCGACGACCTTCAACATGCTGCGCGCCAACGACCTCATCTGGTCGTTCGTGGTCAACAACTACCTGATGGGCAAGGACCCCTTCCCGTTCGACCTGCTGTTCTGGAACGCCGACGCCACGCGCATGCCGGCGGCCATGCACAGCTACTACCTGCGCAACATGTACCAGAAGAACCTGCTGGTGCAGCCCGGCGCGCTGACCCTGGACGGCGTGCCGATCGACCTCAGGAAGATCGACATTCCGGTCTACCTGCAGGCCGGCAAGGAGGATCACATCGCGCCCGCCAAGTCGGTCTACAAGGCGACGCAGATCTTCTCGGGCCCGGTGCGCTTCATGCTGGCGGGCTCGGGCCACATCGCCGGCGTGGTCAATCCGCCGCGCAACAAGAAGTACCAGCACTGGCTGAACGAGACGCAGCACAACCCGCCGACCCTGGAAGAGTGGCGCGCCGGCGCCCAGGAATTCCCCGGCTCGTGGTGGAACGACTGGGACAAATGGCTGTCGGCCAAGTCCGGCCCCAAGGTCCCGGCCCGCGTCCCCGGCACCGGCGGCCTGCGGGCAATCGAGGACACGCCCGGCAGCTACGTGAAGGTGCGCACGATCGAGTAGACGCGACACCTCGAGCTAAGGCTCCTCTCTCCCCCTATCGGACGAGAGGAACTTGAAATGAGCCTCGCCAAGAGCGACGTAGGTCGCCCTACTCCGCCGCCTGTCGCTCGCCCTGCATGTAACGCCGGCCGAGCTTGATGTAGCCATCGACGACGTCCTCGAAGGTTTCGTAGTCCTTCTCGGTGAGGTCGCGCATCTTCCTTGCCGGATTGCCGGCCCACAACTCGCCGCTGCGCACGATCTTGCCCGGCGTCACCAGGGCGCCGGCCGCGACCATGGCGCGGCTCTCGACGACGGCGCCGTCGAGCACGCTGGCGCGCATGCCGACGAAGGCGCCGTCCTGCACCTCGCAGGCATGCAGCAGCGCCATGTGCCCGACCGATACGTTGCGGCCAACGATGGTCATGATGCCGCGCTTGGCGATGTGCACGACCGTGCCGTCCTGCAGGTTCGAGTTCTCGCCGATGCGGATGCCCGGCCCGTCGCCGCGCAGGATGCAGCCGTACCAGATGCTGACGTTGGCGCCGATCTCGACGTCGCCAACCAGGGTCGCGTTGGTCGCGACGAAGGCCGACCTGTCGACCCTCGGCACGAACCCGCCGAACGGGACGATCAGGCCGGACATCGCTGTCTGGGCTGGATCGATCAGCGCTTCGAGAACTGGAAGCGGCGGCGGGCGCCGGCCCGGCCGTACTTCTTGCGCTCGACCACACGGCTGTCGCGCGTCAGGAAGCCGCTCGACTTCATGGCGCTGCGCAGGCCCGGCTCGAACTTGGCGAGCGCCTGGGCGATGCCGTGGCGCACCGCGCCCGCCTGGCCCGACAGGCCGCCGCCCGAGACGGTGGCAATCACGTCGAACTGCTCGCGACGCTGCGAGACATCGAACGGCTGCTGGATGACCATCTGCTGCGTCGGGCGCGCGAAGTAGACCGTCTGGTCGCGACCGTTGATGGTGATCTTGCCGGTGCCGGGCTTCACCCAGACACGGGCAACCGCGTTCTTGCGTCGGCCGGTGGCGTAGGCGCGCCCCTGGCCATCGACCTCGCGCTCGCGGATGGGCGCCGGCGCGACCGTGCCGGCGATCGGCGCCTTCTTAAGTTCGGCAAACGACGAAAGTTCGGTAGCCATATCAGCCGATCCTCGAATTCTTGCGGTTCAGGGCAGCGACGTCGAGCTTCTCCGGCTGCTGCGCCTCGTGCGTGTGGTCGGGGCCCTTGAAGACCCGCAGGTTCTTCATCTGGGCACGGCCCAGCGGACCGCGCGTGATCATCCGCTCGACCGCCTTGACGATGACGCGCTCGGGGAAGCGGCCCTCGAGGCGCTTGCCCAGGGTCTCGCCCTTGATGCCGCCGGGATGGCCGGTGTGCCAGTAGAAGTACTCGCGCTCGGCCTTGCGACCGGTCAGGCGCACCTTCTCGGCATTGACCACGATGATGTTGTCGCCGCAATCGATGTGCGGAGTGAAGGTCGGCTTGTGCTTGCCGCGCAGGCGCATGGCGATGATCGTGGCGAGCCGGCCGAGCACCAGCCCGTCGGCGTCGATCAGCACCCACTTCTTCTGCACGTCGGCAGTCTTGATACTGAAGGTTTTCATGGGTCTTTCTTCCGTGAGCGCGGGCTTATGCTCACAAATCCGTGGACTGTCAATAACTTAAGAGCACGGTAATATATTACCCCACCTCCAAGGCGAAATTGAGCAGGTCACCCCCGGCTGGCCCATCTGGCTTTCCGTCGCTCCAGACCCTGAAATGGCCGGCCACCCGAGACGGGTACGGTCCTCTTGTGCCAGGATGTCCAGCATGACCCAAGCGATCAACGAGCCCGTCCTGCTGCGCCGCGACGAGGGTCGCGTCGCCATCCTCACGCTCAACCGGCCGAAGGCGATGAACGCCCTGTCGGGCGATCTCATCGACGCCCTGCAGGCCGAGTTCGACAAGCTCGCCAAGGACAAGGAGATCCGCTGCGTCGTGATCGAGGCGGCCGGCCGCGCGTTCTCCTCGGGACATGATCTGCGCGAGGTCCGCTCGACCGACGACTATGGTTTCCATCACGACCTGCTGACGCGCTGCTCGGCGATGATGATGTCGATCCGCCGCCTGCCCCAGCCGGTCATCGCCAAGGTCCACGCCATCGCCACGGCAGCCGGCTGCCAGCTCGTCGCTGCTTGCGACCTCGCGGTCGCCTCGTCCGAGGCCAAGTTCGCCACGCCCGGTGTGAATATCGGCCTGTTCTGCGGCACGCCGTCGGTGCCGCTCGGCCGCAATGTCGGCTCCAAGCGGGCCCTCGACATGCTGTTCACCGGCGAGCCGATCAGCGCCGAGAGCGCGCTGCGCGACGGCCTGGTGAGCCGCGTCGTGCCGCCGGGCGAGCTCGACAGCACGACCATGGACCTCGCCGGCACGATCGCCGGCAAGTCGCCGCTGGTGCTGGCCCAGGGCAAGGAACTCTTCCACAAGCACATGGAGATGGACGTCGAGAAGGCCTACGCCTACGCCACAGCCTACATGGCGGGCGCCATCAAGCGCGAGGACGCCAAGCTCGGCATCGACGCCTTCGTGAACAAGCGGGGCCTGCCGGAGTGGACGGGGCGCTGAGGTCTCGAGGGACATCATCTCCCGGCCGCCGGTCTCCGTCGGACATCATGACGAGCAGCGGTCCATAGCCATCAAGATGCCTCCCCGAGCTTCCACCGGCCGTGACGCGCTCGGCTCCCTGCTGGCGCGTGCGGCCCGCCAATGGCGGCGCGCTGCCGACCTCCGTCTCGCACCGTTTGCCCTGACCAAGGCGACGTGGCTGCCGCTGGTCGGCATCTCGCGCGCGCCGAGCCGCCGCGCCAGAAGGACCTCGCCGAATCCATGTCGGTGGACGGCTCGTCGGTCGTGCGCCTGCTCGACAACCTCCAAGCCGACGGCCAGGTCCAGCGCAAGGAGGGCGAGCACGACCGGCGCGCCAAGATCATCGTGCTGACGCCGCGCGGCCGCGCCATCGCCGAGCAGGTCGAGACGGTGTCGCGGCGTATCCGCAGCGACGCCCTGGCGGGTCTCGCGGCGAAGGATATCGAGACGACGATCCGCGTCCTCGAGCATGTCTGCCGCGTGCTCGATACGGCTTCCGGAGTCGATGCATGAGCGCGCCGCTCTGGCTGCTGACGCTGATCACCCTCAGCGGCACGTTCGCCATGCACAGCTTCGTGCCGGCGCTGCCCGAGGCAGCAAAGGCCCTGGGCGCCAGCCTGGGCGAGATGCAGGCGACGATGAGCGTCTACATCTTCGGCCTCGCCATCGGCCAGCTCGCCTACGGGCCGTTGTCCGACCGCTTCGGGCGGCGCCCGGTGCTGATGGCCGGCCTGGTGCTCTATTCCGCCGCCGGCCTCGCTGCCGCTCTCGTCTCGGATGCCCACGCCCTGATCGTCGCCCGTCTCCTGCAAGCGCTGGGCGGCAGCGCCGGGCTGGTGATCGGCCGGGCCATCGTGCGCGATTCGGCGCTGCCCCACGAAGCCGGGCGACGGCTGGCCGTGATGAACCTGATGATCGTGCTCGGCCCGGGCCTGGCGCCGCTGGTCGGCGGCCTGCTCGCCGCGAGCCTCGGCTGGCGCTCGCTCTTCTTCGGCCTGGCGCTGCTCGGGCTCGTCAATCTGCTGTTCGCTTGGCGCCTGCTGCCCGAGACGAGATCGGCCGACGCCATGCCCGGGATATCCACTCTGGCGCGCAACTACGGGCGCCTTCTCGTGACGCCAGCCTTCGTCGGCTTCGCGGTCGGCGGCGGCTGCGCGACGACGTCGATGTACGCCTTTCTCGGCGCCTCGCCCTTCATCTTCGTCCAGCAACTGCATCGGCCGGACTACGAGGTCGGTCTCTATCCGGCCACCGTGATGGTCGGGGTATGGTTGGGAACCGTCGCCGCGACGCGACTGATTCGCCGGCTGCCGATCGACCGCCTGGCCGTTTCGGCGAACCTGCTGAGCGTGCTCGCTTCTTTCTTCTTCCTGGGCGCCGTGCTGTCGAACCAGTTGACAGTGTTGCTGGCGATCGCGCCGATGTTCGTGTTCGGCATCGGAGTCGGCATCGCCTCGCCGGCGGCCCTCACCCAGGCGCTCGGGGTCAACCCGACCGTCATCGGCTCGGCCTCGGGCCTGTACGGATTCTCCCAGATGGGCGTGGGAGCGATCTGCACCGCGCTGGTCGGAGTCGGGGCAGATCCCGCCCTCACGACGGCGATCATCCTGGTGGGCGCCGGCGTGATCGGTCAGGCCGCATTCTGGTGTGCGATGCGCCGCCGGAACCCCTCGGCCCCCGGCGGCTGAGCGACGGCTATTGCCGCCAGTCGGTGCCCTTGCCCTCGATCAGGCGGATCGCCGCCTTCCAGTCTGACATGCCGAACTCGGGTGAGGCGCGCTGCTGGCGCGCCCGCTCGCCGTAGCGGCGGACGACCTCTTCGTCGATCGGCGCCGGCTCCTCGTCGAGGCCGCGGGCGATGATCTCGACCTCGCACGCCCGCTCCAGCATGTAGAGCCGGCGCAGCGCCGCCGGAACCGTGGCGCCGACCGAAAGCAGGCCGTGATTGCGCAGGACGACCGCGCTGCCCTTCTGGCAGGTCACGCCGAGCGCTTCGCATTCCTCTTCCGAGGTCGGCATTCCGTACTCGTGGTAGACGACCTCGTCGTACACGGCGAGCGCGTCCTGGCTGATCGGGCGCAGGCCCTTCTTCAGCACCGAGATGCCGGTGCCGGCGCGGGTGTGGGTGTGCATGACGCAATTGACGTCGGGCCGCGCCTTGTAGACGCCGCTGTGGATGGTGAAGCCCGCCGCGTTGAAGCTGCCGTCGTCGCTGTAGACCTTGCCGTCGAGGTCCATCTTGACCAGGCTCGAAGCAGTGATCTCGTGGAACAGGTCGCCGTAGTTGTTGATCAGGAAGCACTTCGGATCGTCGGCGATGCGCACCGTCATGTGCGTGTTGATGGTATCGGTCCAGCCGTACGCGTCGGTGATCCGGTAGAGAGCCGCGAGATCGCAGCGCGCCTGCCATTCGGCGTCGGTCATGTCGAGACGGCCCTGCTGAACAACCGTATCCATCGCTGCATCCCTTTCGTTAGCCGACCCTCATGCCCTTCATGAACGTCGACGGAACCACACTCTTCACCGATTGCGCGCGCTTGGCGAGCCAGTAGGCCTGCGCCGGCGGCACCGAGCCGAACTGCTTGTCGACCCCGAGCTTCTGCGCGGCGTCCATCGGCCAGTTGGGATTGTAGAGCAACTCACGGGCCAGTGCGATCAGGTCTGCCCTGCCCTCTTGCAGGATCTGCTCTGCCTGGTCGGCATGGACGATCAGCCCCACCGCCATGCTCATGATGTCGGCGTCACGGCGCAGCCGCTCGGCGTAAGGCACCTGGTAGCCGTAGGTCACCGGCCCGGCGCTCACCACCGGCGAGCCGCGCATGCCGCCCGAGCTGCAGTCGATCACGTCGACGCCCTTGGGCTTCAGGATCTTGGCCAGGGCCACGCTCTGGTCGGGTCCCCAGCCGGCATCGTCCTCGACCGAGAAGCGCACGAACAGCGGCTTGCCGGCCGGCCAGTGCGCCCGCACGCTTTCCACCACCTCGATGCAGAAGCGCATGCGGTTGAGATCGCTGCCGCCGTACTCGTCGTTGCGCAGGTTGGAGAACGGCGAGAGGAACTGGTGAATCAGGTAGCCGTGTGCCGCGTGGACATCGAGCACGTCGAAGCCGGCCTCGTGGGCACGCCGCGCCGCCTGGCCCCAGCGCTCGACCACCTCGGGGATCTCGGCGCGTGTGAGCGCGCGTGGTGTCGGATCGGTCTCCGGCGCATTGCGCGCGCTCGACGACACCAGCTCCCAGGCCTCCCAATCGTCGATCTCGGGCGACGGGGTGAGCGGCGCTCCGCCCTCCCAGGGCCGGAAACGCCGCGCCTTGCGCCCGGAATGGCCGAGCTGGATGCCCGGCACGGCGTTGTGCTTGCGGATGAACTCGACGCAGCGCCTCAGCCCAGGGACGAAGGCGTCGTCCCAGATGCCCAGATCACCGACCGTGCCGCAGCCGCGCCGCTCGACCTTGGTCGATTCCATGATCACCAGGCCGGCCCCGCCGGCGGCGTAGCGCCCGGCATTCATCAGGTGCCAGTCGGTGGCGAACCCCTTGACTGCCGCGTACTGGTGCATCGGCGCCACCACGACGCGGTTCTTCAGCGTCACGTCACGCAGGGAAATCGGTTCGAAAAGCAGGGGTTGCGCCATGTATACTCCTTGCATGACCGCCGCGATCCATGACCGCTACGAGGATTCCTACCTGCGCAAAATTCTGCGCGAGTGCAAGACCATCGCCATGGTCGGCGCCTCGGCGAACTGGAACCGCCCCTCCTATTTCGCCATGAAGTATCTGCTCGACCGCGGCTACCGGGTCATCCCGGTCAATCCTGCCGCCGCCGGCCAGGAGATCATGGGCCAGAATGTCTACGCGGCCCTGGCCGAGCTACCGGTCAAGGCCGACATGGTCGACATCTTCCGCAATTCCGAGGCTGCCGGCCCGATCACCGACGACGCGATCGCCCACGGTGCCAAGGTCGTCTGGATGCAGCTCGGCGTGCGCAACGACGATGCGGCCAGGCGCGCCGAAGCCGCCGGCCTGCGCGTCGTCATGAACCGCTGCCCCAAGATCGAGCATTCCCGGCTCGCCGGGACGATCGAATGGCACGGCATCGCCAGTGGCGTGATCAGCAGCAGGAAGCGCGCGCTGTAGCCGCGGATTTCCTGTCGTCCAGAGTACAGCGCTGGCAGTTTTGCGGCCGGGACGGAGGTACTTCTTCCGGCCGACCCTGTAGCATCGCGCCATAGGGAGAAACGCATGAAGTTTGGCGTCTTCGATCACATGGACAAAGCCGGCCCCAATCTCGGCCGGCAGTTCGATGAGCGGCTGAAGCTGATCGGGCTCTACGAGCAGGCGGGTTTTCACGCCTATCATCTGGCGGAGCATCACGCGACTCCGCTCGGCATGGCGCCCTCTCCCAGTGTGTTCCTGGCCGCGGTGGCGCAGCGCACGACACGGCTGCGCTTCGGGCCGCTGGTCTACACCGTCAACCTCTATCATCCGCTGCGCCTGATCGACGAGATCTGCATGCTCGACCAGATGAGCGGCGGGCGGCTCGAACTCGGCCTCGGCCGCGGCATATCACCCTACGAAGTCGGCTATTACGGCGTCGATCCAGCGACCGGGCCCGAACGCTTTGCCGAGGCGTTCGACGTGATCCTGAAGGGCCTGACCCAGCCGCGGCTCGATCACGCCGGCAAGTACTTCACGTTCAAAGACGTGCCGATGGAGATGCAGCCCGTCCAGCGGCCCTACCCGCCGCTATGGTACGGCGCCAATTCGCTGGACAGCGCCGACCGCCTGGCCAAGCAGGCGTGCAACACGGTTGTCGGCATGAAGGCCGACGGCGTCGGCCAGTTCTCGGCGCGCTATCGCGCGGCCTGGCAGGCGCTCGGCCGCGATCCCCAGTCGATGCCCCTGATCGGGCTCAGCCGGCACATCGTGGTCGGCGACACCGATCGCGAGGCCCAGGGTGCCGCCAAGCGCGCGTTCCTGCAGTGGTACGACGCGCTGATCCATCTCTGGCGGGCGCACGGCGTCGGGCTGCCGCGCCAGTTGATTCCGGCCGAGTTCGAGGACGCGCTGGCCCAGGGCTACATCATCGCGGGCTCTGCCTCGACCGTGCGCGAGCGCATGAAGAAGGACAACGAGATTGCCGGCATCAACTACAGCCTGTGCCGACTCGCATTCGGTGACCTGTCGTTCGAGGAATCGGCACGCTCGGTCGAGCTGTTCGCCAAGGAAGTGATGCCAGCGCTCTAGTCTCGCGCTCCACTCAGCAAGGAACGATCCCATGAACGGCGCCGAGCTCCTCGTAGCCGCCTTCGAGACCGAGGGTGTGAAGCAGATCTTCGGCGTGCCCGGAGAGGAAAACCTGGACGTCGTCGATGCGCTGCGCCGCTCGACGATCAAGCTGGTGGTGACGCGCCACGAACAGGCGGCGGCGTTCATGGCCGCGACGCACGGCCGGCTGACCGGCGAGCCCGGCGTCTGCCTCGCGACCCTTGGCCCGGGTGCGCTCAACCTGACGACGGGCGCGGCCTATGCCCAGCTAGGCGGCATGCCCATGGTCATGCTCACCGGTCAGAAGGGCATCCTGAGCCGCAAGCAGGCACGCTTTCAGGTGGTCGACATCGTCTCGACCATGGCGCCTCTCACCAAGATGGCGCATCAGATCGTCAGCCCGGCGACCATTCCCTCGATCGTGCGCGAGGCCTTCCGGGTGGCGCGCCAGGAGCGGCCGGGCGCCGTCCATCTCGAGCTGCCCGAGGACGTCGCGGCCGAGCCTGCGCCGCCCGCTCTCAAGCCGCTGCCGCGCCACGTCGTCGCCCAGCCGGTCGCCGATGGCGCAGCGCTCGACCAGGCCGTCGAGCTGATCGCTAGGGCCGAGCGACCGCTGGTCATGCTGGGCGCCGCGGCCAGCCGGCCACGGCTCGCCGACGAGCTCTCGGACTTCATCCGGCGTGTCAGGATCCCGTTCTTCAACACGCAGATGGGCAAGGGTGCCGTCAACGGCGGCTCCGACCTTTACATGGGCACCGCCGCGCTTTCGGAGCGCGACTACCTGCACAACGCCATCGACCACGCCGACCTGATCATCTCGATCGGCCACGACACGGTGGAGAAGCCGCCCTTCCTGATGGGCGCGGGCGGCCCCAGGGTGCTTCATGTCGGCTACCTGCCGGCCACGGTCGAGGAGGTGTTCTTTCCGGATGCCGAGCTGGTGGGCGACATCGGCCCTACCGTGACGCGGCTCGCCGATCGCCTGGTTGGCGGCGGAGCGGCGCTCCCGCTCGCCGGCGCGTTGCTGCCGTTGCGCGAGCAGATCCTGCGGCACGTCGGCGAGCGCGCCGAGGAAAGGCGCTATCCGCTGACGCCGCAGCGCCTGGTGCATGACGTGCGGCAGGCCATGCCAGAGGATGGCATCGTTTGCCTCGACAACGGCATGTACAAGATCTGGTTCGCGCGCAACTACCGCACCCGGATGGCCAACACGCTGCTGCTCGACAACGCGCTCGCCACCATGGGCGCCGGTCTGCCGTCGGCCATCATGGCGGCCATGCTGCATCCCACGCGGCGTGTGCTGGCCGTGTGCGGCGATGGCGGCTTCATGATGAACTCGCAGGAGCTGGAAACGGCAAAGCGCCTCGGCCTCGACCTCGTGGTGCTGATCATTCAGGATGATGCCTACGGCATGATCCGCTGGAAGCAGGCGGTCGACGGCTTCGCCGATTTCGGCATGACCTACGGCAATCCGGACTTCACGGCGTATGCCGAGGCGTTCGGGATCCGAGGCAGCCGAGTCGAGACCGCCGACGCCTTGGGGCCGACGCTCGAGGCAGCGTTCTCGGCAGGCGGCGTGCATCTCGTGAGCGTGCCGATCGACTACTCGGAGAACAAGCGCGTGCTGGTCGACGAGCTGCGCGCCGCACATGTGGCGGCCGCCAAATAGAAGAAGCCCGCGGTCCCACTTACGCGTGGACCGCGGGCTTCCCGCCCCCTCCATGAACGCGACCGGCTGCGGTTTTCCCGTCTAGCGGCGCGCGCCCCCCTGCTGAAGGAGAAGACTGCCAAGTCGAGGGAGCTTGCTAAGAAGAAGCCGGCGATGGTGGGGCCACCGCCGGCTCATCGAGAGGATCAGCTACGCCGCCCGGGGAGAGATAGCGACGAATCTGGTCATCCCCTCTCGATACACTTTCATCAGCACCGGCTTGCCGGTGGCTTTCGCTTCCTTGAGCTTCTCGGCAGCCATCTTCGGGCTGTCGATCGCTTCCTTGCCGACCTGCTGCAGGACATCGCCCGCCTTCAGGCCCATCTCGTCGGCCGGGCTGCCCTGCTCGACCGAGGCGATCAGCGCGCCCTTGACCGAGTCGTCCAGCTTCAGCTCCTGCCGCGCCTCCTTGGAGAGCGGCGCCAGCGACACGCCGTAGGACATCGGCTCGGCCTTCTTGTCGGCCTGCTCGGCCTTGGCCTTGATGACGCCACCCTCTTCCTTCTGGTCGCCGATCTTGGCGGTGACCGTCATGTCCTTGCCGTCGCGCCACACACCGAGCTTGACCGACGTGCCGGGCTTCACTGCCGAGATCATGCGGGTCAGGTCCTTGATCGTATCGACGTTCTTGCCGTCGACGCTCACGATCACGTCACCCGACTTGATGCCGGCCGCCAGCGCCGGGCTGTCCGGCTGGACCTGGGCCACCAAGGCACCCTTCTCGCCGTTGAACGCCATGCTCTGCGACAGCTCGCCGGTCATCGGCTGGATCTGCACGCCGAGCATGCCGCGCTCGACCTTGCCGCTGGCCTTGAGCTGGGCCACCACCGGCTGAGCCAGGCTGGACGGGATAGCGAAGCCCAGCCCGACGCTGCCGCCGGTCGGCGAGAAGATCGCCGTGTTGATGCCGATCACCTTGCCTTCCATATCGAACAGCGGGCCACCCGAGTTGCCGCGATTGATGGCGGCGTCGGTCTGAATGTAGTCGTCGAACGGACCGGAGTGGATGTCACGGCCGCGCGCCGACACGATGCCCGTCGTCACGGTGCCACCGAGGCCGAACGGATTGCCCACCGCCATCACCGCCTGGCCGACGCGCACCTTGGTGGCATCGCCGAACTCGACGAACGGCAGCGGCTTGTCGCTCTCGACCTTGAGCAGGGCGAGGTCGGTCTTCTCGTCGCCGCCCACCATCTTGGCGTTGAGCTTGCGGCCGTCCGCCAGGGTCACGACGATCTTCTCCGCCTTGCCGGCGACATGATGGTTGGTCACGATCCAGCCGGCTTGGTCGATGATGAAGCCGGTGCCGACCGCCTCGGCCTTCTGGCCGGCCTTCGGCTGCGGCTTGGTCGGACGCGTGGGCTGGCCGAAACGCTCGGCGAAGCGCTGCATGAACTCTTCCATCTGCTTGTTCTGCGAGCGGTCCGACATCTGGACCTCTTCGTCGTCGGCAGCGCCGCCGGTCTTCATGGTCACGGCCACGTTCACGACGGCGGGCGTCACCTTGGCGGCGAGGTCGGAGAAGTCCTGCACGCCCGCCACCATCGGCGCGGTCGGAGCCGCGGCGATCGCCGCGGGCGCCGAGAACAGCGGGGCAATGAGTGCCGGCGCAGTCAACGCCGTCGTCAACGCCAGGGCTGAAAGAATGGTCTTGGTCTTCGTCACTTGATCCTCCTGAAAGGGGCTTGGCAGGGAGGAATATGAGACTTCGCCGGTGGCGCCCGGATGGCCCCAGCATTGAATGTTTGTATAGTTGGGGAACGTTGTATTTCCTCGTGAATCGGCGCAAACGGCGCGCGGAATGGCCCGCAAAACGGCAAGGTCAGGCGCGCGATGACAGGTGAAGACGTGAAGATCCTCCTGGTCGAAGACGACAAGCAGACCTCGGATTACATCAGCAAGGGCCTGCGCGAGCATGGCCATGTCGTCGACCGCGCCGACAACGGCCGCGACGGCCTCTATCTGGCGACCGGCGAGAA
Organism: Reyranellaceae bacterium; assembly: GCA_046349295.1. Classification (GTDB taxonomy): domain Bacteria; phylum Pseudomonadota; class Alphaproteobacteria; order Reyranellales; family Reyranellaceae; genus Reyranella. Next base: position 105,770 of record JAXMCP010000009.1, on the reverse strand, counting down.
GTACGATGTGATCATCGTCGACCGCATGCTGCCGGCGATGGACGGGCTGTCGCTCGTCAAGGCGGCGCGCGCCTCGCAGGTGCGCACGCCCGTGCTCTTCCTCACCACGATGGGAGGCATCGACGATCGCGTGAGCGGCTTCGACGCCGGTGGCGACGACTACCTGGTGAAGCCGTTCGCCTTCGCCGAGCTGCTGGCCAGAGTGGGCGCGCTCGCGCGCCGGCCGCCGATCGTGGCGACGACGTCGCTCAGCGTCGGCGACCTGCAGATGGACCTGCTCGCCCGGACCGTGACGCGCGCCGGCAAGCGCATCGAGCTGCTCGCCCAGGAATTCAAGATCCTCGAGTACCTGCTGCGCCACACCGGCGAGGTGGTGACGCGCACCATGCTTCTCGAGAAGGTCTGGGACTTCCATTTCGATCCCAAGACCAACATCGTCGAGACCCACATCAGCCGTCTGCGATCGAAGATCGACAAGGGGTTCGACAAGCCCCTGCTGCATACCGTCCGGGGAGCCGGCTATGTCATCCGCGCCCAGGACTAGCGAGGCCGACACGACGTTCATGCAGACGCTGACGCGCGTCCTGCGCTCGGCGAGCTTCCGGCTGACGCTTTTCTACGCCGTCCTGTTCATGGCCTCGGCCGGCACGCTGTTCGCCGCGGTGTACTGGATCGCGACGGCGGCGATGCAGGACGACATGGCGGCGGTGCTGCGCTCGGAAGCCTACCAGCTTGCCGATGTCCATCGCCGCAGCGGACCCACGGGGCTGACCGAGCAGATCACGCGGCGCATCAGCTACCGCACGCGGGGCCCGATCTTCTATCTGCTGCAGGCGCCGAACGGTCGTGTCGTGGTCGGCAACCTGCCGGGCATGCCGCCGGTCAACGGTGCGGTCGATTTCGTACCCAAGAGCGACGCGCCCGAAGTCGACGGCGAAAGCGCCAAGCTCACCGGCTTCGGTCTCACCCTGTCCGACGGCGCGTTCCTGCTGGTCGCCCAGGATGCCAACCGCCTCACCGACATGCAGCATGCCATCATCGTCGCCTTCGCCTGGGCGAGCGGGCTCACCCTGTTGCTCGCCGTCGCCGGAGGCGCCCTGATCGGGTCGAGCTTCCTCGGCCGCATCGACGCCATCACCCGCACCAGCCGGACGATCATGGGCGGCGATCTGTCGGCTCGCATCCCGGCGAGCGGCACCAATGACGAGATCGACCAGCTCGTCGCCAGCCTCAATGCCATGCTGACCCGCATCCAGCAGCTGATGGACGGATTGCGGCAGGTCTCGAGCGACATCGCCCACGACCTGCGTACGCCGCTCGGACGTCTGCGCCAGCATCTCGAGGATGCACGCGAGCGGGCCAAGACGACCGCCGAATACGATGCAGCGACCGACTCGGCGATCGCCGAGGCCGACGCATTGCTGGAGACCTTTTCGGCCCTGCTGCGCATCGCCCAGATCGAGGCCGGTGCGCAGCGCAGCGCCTTCACCCAGGTCGACCTGTCGGCGCTGGCGCGCAGCGTTGCCGAAGCCTATCGACCGGCCGCCGAGGACGCCGAGCATCGCCTCGACTGCAAGATCGAGGACGGCGTCCTGGTGACCGGCGATCGCCAGCTCCTCGCCCAGATGATCTCCAACCTGGTCGAGAATGCGCTCAATCACACGCCGGCCCGCTCCACCGTCTCGCTCGCCCTGGCCAAGGCCGCGACGGGCTTCACGCTCGAGGTCGCCGACAACGGCCCTGGCATTCCGCCGGAAGAGCAGGACAAGGTCTTCGACCGCTTCTATCGCCTGGACCGCAGCCGCTCGACCGCCGGCAGCGGCCTCGGTCTGCCCCTGGTGAAAGCGATCGCCGGCCTGCACGGCCTCTCGATCAAGCTCGAGGACCGCAAGCCCGGCCTCGGCGTGGTGATCGGGGCCTAGCCCTTTCTGACCTTTCTGGCACTCGCGATCAGCATCTCGCGCGTGGTGATCGGTCGATGATGCTTCTTCAGCAGATCGGCGATCGCTTCATCGATCAGATCCTGCGGGCGAACCTTGCGCTCGTTGGCTACCACATCGAGGGCCTCGAGGCTTACCGTATCGATGTGCACCATCTTGCGCATGGATTCACTCGCACATCCTCCCAAGCGGAGCTGGGGAAGTGCGGCCGAATCAACTCAAGATCCTTGTTGTCGGTGCGATGCCGCAGCCCGGCGGCAGCGATTTCAAGGGGCGGTGGCTCGTTCCCGATTCGGGCTACAAGCGCTGGCCAGCCCAGTTGTCGTCTGCCATCCCTGACGCCACACTGCCGACATGAAAAAGAGGACCCCACGTCCGTTGTTCGCCTATGTCGGCAGCTACACCACGTCCGAGCGTCACGGCCAGGGCAACGGCATCAACGTCTATCGGGTGGATCGCAAGAGCGGCGCCTTCACCCACGTCCAGAACTTCGGTGGGTTGGAGAACCCGTCGTTCCTCGCCCTCAATGGCGACGGCACGCGGCTCTACTCGGTGCACGGCGATCGCACCGAAGCGAATTCCTTCACCGTCGATCCGACCTCCGGCCATATTGCGCCGCTCAACCGTCAGCCGACCGGCGGCTACAATCCGGTGCATCTCGCCTTCGATGCGACCGGCAAGCATCTCGCGGTGTGTAACTACGGCACCGATTCCCTTGCCGTGCTGCCGATCGCCGACGATGGCAGCCTGTTGCCCTATCGCACGCTGACGACCGTCACCGGCACGCTCGGCCCGCATCGCACCCAGCAGCGCTGCATGTGCGTGCACCACATCCCGCTCGATCGCCAGGGGCGCTTCTTCTACGTGCCCTGCAAGGGCTCCGATGTCGTCATCGCCTACCGGCTGGACGCCCGGCGCAAGATCCTGGTCGAGGCGTCGCGCGTCACGGCCCGGCCGGGCGCCGCTCCGCGCCACATCGATTTCCATCCACGCAAGGCGCTGGCCTACGTCATCAACGAGCTCGATTCGACCCTCACCACCTATCGCCAGAATCGCGACAGCGGAGCGCTGACGCCCCTCCAGACCATCCCATCGACGCCGTCCGACTTCACCGGCTACAGCACCGGCGCCGAGATCTGGGTCGATCGCTCCGGCCGCAATGTCTACGTCTCCAACCGCGGCCACGACAGCATCGGCGTGTTTGGCATCGATCCGGCTAAGGGCACGCTGTCGCCCCGCCAATGGGTGCCGACCCACGGCGGCACGCCGCGCTTCTTCACCTTCGACCCCGATCAGCGCTTCCTGTACATCGCCAACCAGACTGGCCGATCGATCGTCGGCTACCGGGTCGGCGGCGACGGCCGCCTGGCGCCGATGCGGCTGCGGGTCAAGGTCGGCAGCCCGGCCTGCATCGTCTTCAGCGCGTAAGGAGTCTCCGTGAGCGACAAGACCTACGGCTTCGAAACGCTGTCGATCCACGCGGGTGCGGCCCCCGATGCCACCACGGGCGCGCGGGCGCTGCCGATCTATCAGACCACGGCCTACGCCTTCGACGATGCCGACCACGCCGCCGCGCTGTTCAACCTGCAGACTGTCGGCTTCATCTACTCGCGGCTCACCAACCCGACCAACGCGGCGCTCGAGACCCGGCTCGCCACGCTCGAAGGCGGGCGCGGCTGCACGGTCACCTCGTCCGGCCATGCCGCGCAGGTGCTGGCGCTGTTTCCGCTGATGTCGTCAGGCGCCGAGATCGTCGCCTCCTCGCGCCTCTATGGGGGCTCGTTGCAGCAGATGCGCAACACGTACCCGAAGTTCGGTTGGAAGGCGGCGATCATCGATGCCGACCAGCCGGAGAATTTCAAGCGGGCGGCGAGCGAGAATACCCGAGCCTTCTTCATCGAAAGTCTTGCCAACCCGGGCGGCGTGGTGAGCGATCTCGAAGCGATCGCGCGCATCGCCGAGGCTGTCGGCGTGCCTCTCCTGGTCGACAACACCCTGGCCACGCCCTACCTCTGCAGGCCGATCGACTACGGCGCAACCCTGATCGTCCATTCGACCACCAAGTTCCTGAGCGGCACTGGAACATCCATGGGCGGTGCGGTGATCGATTCGGGCAGGTTCGACTGGACGCGCGGCGCCAGGTTCCCGAGCCTCGCCGGCCCCGAGCCGGCCTATCACGGGCTGAACTTCTTCGAGACCTTCGGCGACATGGCCTACACGTTCCACAGCCATGCCGTCGGTTTGCGTGACCTCGGTCCCAGCCAGGCGCCGTTCAATTCCTGGATCACCATGCTCGGCATGGAAACGCTCGGCCTGCGCATGGAGCGGCACTGCGCCAACGCGCTCGCCGTCGCGCGCTTCCTCGAGACGCATCCGGCGGTGGCGTGGGTGAACTACGCCGGCCTGCCCTCCAACAAGTACTACGCGCTGGCTCAAAAGTATCTACCCAAGGGTGCAGGCTCGGTGTTCACCTTCGGCGTCAAGGGCGGCTACGACGTGGGCGTGAAAGTGGTCGACAGCGTCGACCTGTTCTCGCACCTCGCCAACATCGGCGATGCCAAGAGCCTGATCATCCACCCCGCCTCGACGACACACCGCCAGCTCACCGACGAGCAGCGAGTCGCCGCCGGCGCCGGGCCCGACGTGCTCCGCCTGTCGATCGGCATCGAGACGGTGGACGACATCATCCGCGATCTGGCGCAAGCTCTCGAAAAGGCCACCACACTATGCTGAGCAAAGCCGACAACGACCTTCTGACCCTTACCGGCCCCGGCGCGCCGATGGGCGACCTGCTGCGCCGCTTCTGGATGCCCGCCCTGCTCTCGGCCGAGTTGCCGGAGCGTGATGGGCCGCCCAAGAAGATAAAGATTCTGGGCGAGGACCTGCTCGCCTTCCGATCGACCGACGGCCGGGTCGGCATCGTCGAACCGCACTGCCCGCATCGCGGCGCCGGCCTCTACTACGGCCGCAACGAGGAGTGCGGCATCCGCTGCGCCTTCCACGGCTGGAAGTTCGATGTCGACGGCAACTGCGTCGATCTCCCGACCTCGCCGCCAGAATCGACCTACAAGGACACCATCAAGCTCCTCAGCTACCCGACGCGCGAATGGGGCGACATGATCTGGGTCTACATGGGCCCACGCGAGCACATGCCCAAGCTGCCGCAGCTCGAGCTCGGGCTGCTGCCCGCTTCGCATCGCTACGTCACCAAGAAATGGCAGGACTGCAACTGGGTGCAGAGCGTCGAGGGCGCGCTCGACACGGCGCACTTCTCCTTCCTCCACGCCGTGCTGGCCAAGGACGAGGCCACGGCGCGCGCCGCGTTGGCCAAGGCCGCGATCGCCGACCAGTCGAGACCCGACGATCGCATCAGGTGGATCCACAACGACCCGCGGCCGAAATTCACCATCCACGGCCATGATGCCGGCCTGCTGATCGGCGCGGCGCGCAAGACCGACGGCTCCGACCTCTACTGGCGCATCTCGCAATTCCTGATGCCCAACCATGCCTACACACCGACCGCGTTCCCCGGCGAGATCTACTACGGCCAGTGCTGGGTGCCGGTCGATGACGCGTCTTGCTGGATCTACACCTACTGCTGGAACCCGGATCGCCCCTTCACCAACTCCGAACGCACCAAGTTCGACGGCGGCTTCAACGTCCACGCGGAGGTCGATGCCGACTTCATGCCGCTGCGCAATTTGCGCAACGACTACCGGCTCGATCGCCAGGCGCAGAAGACGGTGAGCTTCACCGGCATCGAGGGCGTGAGCGAGCAGGATGCAGCCATCCAGGACAGCATGGGGCCGATCCAGGACCGCACGCGCGAGCATCTCGGACCGACCGACGTCGGCGTCATCGAGTTCCGCAAGCTGCTGATGGGCTCGGCGCGCGCTCTCCGGAACGGCGAGGCGCCAAAGGCGGCGAGCAAGCCGAGCAAGTACGCCGTGCGCGCCGGCGGCTGGGTCGCGGCGCCGAACAAGGACCTGACCCAGACCATGGTCGAGCGGTTCGGCCATCGCGACGGCTATGTCGGCAATCACTACGGACTGGGTGACTGATGCTGAGCAAGGCAGACAACGAGCTCCTCACGCGCAGCGGGCCGGGCACGCCGATGGGCGACCTGCTGCGCCGCTTCTGGGTCCCCGCCCTGCTCTCCGAGGAATTGCCCGAGCGCGACGGCCCGCCGAAGAAGATAAAGGTCCTGGGCGAGGACCTGCTCGCCTTCCGCACAACCGACGGCAGGGTCGGCATCGTCGAGCCGCACTGCCCCCATCGCGGCGCCAACCTCTACTACGGCCGCAACGAAGAGTGCGGCCTGCGTTGCGCGTTCCACGGCTGGAAATTCGATGTCGACGGCAACTGCGTCGACCTTCCGACCTCGCCGCCCGAATCGACATACAAGGACACGATCAGGCTCCTCGCCTACCCGACGCGCGAATGGGGCGACATGATCTGGATCTACATGGGCCCGCGCGAGCACATGCCCGAGCTGCCGCAGCTCGAGCTCGGGCTGGTGCCAGCCGCAAGCCGCTACGTCTCGAAGAAGTGGCAGGACTGCAACTGGGTGCAGAGCCTCGAGGGCGCGATCGACACGGCCCACTTCTCCTTCCTGCACAAGGTGCCGACCACGGACGAGAAGGCGAAGCTGGAGATCTTTCGCAGCACCTCGGCAATCGGCGCCGGCCAGGAGCTGCAGGACCGCATCCGATGGGTGATGGACGATCCGCGTCCGAAATTCGCAATCGCCGGCCACGATACCGGGCTTGTCATCGGAGCGGCGCGCAAGACCGACTCCGCCGATAAATACTGGCGCATCTCGCAGTTTCTGATGCCCAACCACGCGCTCGTCCCGGTGGCCTTCCCGGGCGATGTCTATCACGGCCAGTGCTGGGTGCCGGTCGATGACGTGAACTGCTGGATCTACACCTACAGCTGGCTGCCCGACCGCCCGTTCACCAATTCCGAGCGCGAAAAGTACGACAAGGGCCTCAGCCTGCACGCCGAGGTCGACGCCGACTACGTGCCAGTGCGCAACATCCGCAACGACTACATGCTCGATCGCGCCAAGCAGAAGACCGAGAGCTTCACCGGGATCATGGGCGTGAGCGAGCAGGACGCCGCGATCCAGGACAGTCAGGGGCCGATCCAGGACCGCACCAGGGAGCACCTCGGACCGACCGACATCGGCATCGTCGAGTTCCGCAAGATGGTCATGGGTGCCGCCCGTGCGCTCGCCTCGGGAGCAGGCCCGAAGCAGGCGAACAACGCGCGACGCTACGCCGTGCGCGCCGGCGGCTGGATCACGGGGCCGGACAAGGACCTTGAGCAAGCCATGGTCGAGCGATTCGGCCATCGCGACGGTTATGTCGGCGACCACTACGGGCTGGGTGACTGATGCTGAGCAAGAAAGACAACGAGTTCCTGACCCGCAGCGGCCCCGCCACGCCGATGGGCGACCTGCTGCGCCGCTTCTGGATGCCCGCGCTCCTGTCTGCCGAGCTGGCGCAGCGCGACGGCCCACCCAAGAAGATCAAGCTCCTGGGCGAGGACCTGCTCGCCTTCCGCACAACCGACGGCAGGGTCGGCATCGTCGAGCCGCACTGCCCCCATCGCGGCGCCGGCCTCTACTACGGCCGCAACGAGGAGTGCGGCATTCGCTGCGCCTTCCATGGCTGGAAGTTCGATGTCGACGGCAACTGCGTCGACCTGCCGACCTCGCCCCCCGAATCGACCTACAAGGACACCATCAAGCTCCTCAGCTACCCGACGCGCGAATGGGGCGACATGATCTGGGTCTACATGGGCCCACGCGAGCACATTCCCGAGCTGCCCCAGCTCGAGATGGGCCTGGTGCCCGCGGCGCAGCGCTACGTCTCCAAGAAGTGGCAGGACTGCAACTGGGTGCAGAGTCTCGAGGGTGGCATCGACACCGCGCATTTCTCCTTCCTGCACGCCGTGCTGACCAAGGACGAGAAGGAGGCGCTGGCGATCTACAGCAAATCGGCGGCGCTCGGCGATCAATCGAAACCCGACGACCGCGTGCGCTGGATCCGCAACGACCCGCGCCCGAAATTCAGCATCGTCGGCCACGATGCCGGCCTGGTGATCGGCGGCGCGCGCAAGACGGACGGACTTGAGCTCTACTGGCGCATCGCCCAGTTCCTGATGCCCAACCATGCCTTCGCGCCGGCGGCCATGCCGGGCGAGGTCTATTACGGCCAGGCGTGGGTACCGGTGAGCGACACCAGCTGCTGGATTTATACCTACAGCTGGCGGCCCGACCGACCCTTCACCAATTCCGAGCGCACCCAGTTCGATGGCGGCTTCGGCGTGCACAGCCAAGTTGGAGCGGACTACATGCCGGTGCGCAACAGGGACAACGACTACCTGATCGACCGGCAACATCAGAAGACCACCAGCTTCACCGGCATCACGGGCGTCAGCGAGCAGGATTCGGCGATCCAGGACAGCCAGGGTCCCATCCAGGACAGGACACGCGAGCATCTGGGCCCGACGGATCTCGGCATCGTCGAGTTCCGCAAGCTGATGATGGGTGCCGCGCACGCACTGCAAAAAGGCGAGGCCCCGAAGGCGGCGCGCTCGGCGAGGCAGTACGCCGTGCGTTCAGGCGCCTGGGTGGCCCCGCCCGACCGCGATCTCGCCCAGGTGATGACCGAGCGTTTCGGTCATCGGCACGGCTATGTCGGAAACGAATACGGCCTGGGGGATTGAGTTAGACCGCCGGGCGGCGCTGCATTATCGTCCGACGCCGTAACGGCGGGGAGATATTCCGTGACGATCAAGATCTATGGCCCAACGGCTTCTCGGGCATCGCGCGCACTTTGGATCGTGCACGAGCTCGGCATCCCTTTCGAGCACGTCGCGGTCGAGATGAAGGACCTGAAGGGCGCCGAGTACCTGAAGGTCAACCCCAACGGCAAGGTGCCGACGCTGGTCGACGGCGACTTCAAGCTGTTCGAATCGATGGCGATCAACCTCTACCTCGCCGAGAAGTACGGCAAGGATGGCTTCTTCCCGGCCAGCGTCGAGGATCGTGCGCTGTGCGCCCAGTGGAGCTTCTGGGGCATGACCGAGGTCGAGAAGTCCCTGCTCACCGTCCTGATCGACATGTTCATGACCCCGCCCGACAAGAAGAAGCCCGAGGCGGTGGCCGAAGCACTGAAGGCGTTGCCCAAGCCGTTCGGCGTGCTGAACGGGGCCCTCGAAGGCCGTGACTATCTGCTGGGCTCGAAGTTCACGGTGGCCGACCTGAACCTGGCCTCGATCTGCAGCTGGTCCAAGCCCATCAAGTACGATTTCGGCCCCTTCCCCAACGTCGCCGCCTGGCTCGACCGCTGCCTGGCCCGGCCGGCCTACAAGGCGGCGCGGAAGTAGCGTTTCCTTCGTGCTCTTCCGGAGCGCGGGCAGAACGCCCGCGGTTCCGGAAGATCCTGATCCCTACTCCGCCGGCTGAGCCGCCGCCGAGATCGCCCGCTGCGCCCGGGCGCGCTCGCCGCCCGGCAGCAGCATCGCCACGAGCGTGATCAACAGCGCGAGGCCGGCCAGCCCAAGGAACAGCAGGTCGAGGCTGCCCGTGCTCTTGCGCACCCAGGCGATCAGCAGGATGGCGAGCGGGCTCGTGCCCAGCGCCACCACGAACTTCGCGCCAAACCCGAGCCCATGATAGCGGCTGGGCGTATAGCGCGCGATCAGGATGTTCTCGATCGGACCGGTCGCCGAGCTCAGGATCGCCGAGGCGATCGCGCCCAGCAAAGCGACGTAGCCGTTGCCCAGAGCGAGCGCGAGCATAGCGCCGATCTGCAGCGCCGAGGCGACGATGTAGGTGTTCTTGAGCGGATACCGGTCGATGATCGTCCGCCCCATGGCGTACTGGGCGAAGCCCGAGATGACGTAAATCATCGAGGTGGCGAGCCCGACCCAGAGCACGACCTGGGTTGCGATACCCCACGACGCGAGACCATCTCGAAGGCTTTCGATGTCACCGGCGAGCCTGGTCTCGAACACCATGGCCGCCCCGAACATGACTGCCTGCCAGACGATGCCTTCCAGCGCCATCGTGACCGACAGCACCGCGAACACGCGCCAGAACTCACTTCGGCCCGCTTGTACACTGGCCGTCGTCGGCATCTGCCGATCACCAACCCGGCCGCGCCGGATCTCCCAGGCGAGCCCCAACCCGACGATCAGGCAGACGATGCCCGGCACGATGAAGGCTGCGCGCCAGGACGCCAGCGTGATCAGCACGCCGGGCACGATGCCGTAGAGCGCCAGCCCGGCGCTGCCCCACAGGCCGTTGACACCCATGGCATGCCCCTGCTCCCGGGCGGTGCGGATGATCCAGCCGATTCCGGCGGAATGGTAGATGGCGCCGAACACGCCCAGTCCGCACAGCGCCACCGACAGCATCAGCGTGTCGCCCTTGGGCACCAGGCCGCACAGGATGGAGGAGATGCCCAGGCCGAAGAACATGATCACCATGGTGAGCGGCGCACCGATGCGATCCGACAGCCAGCCGGCCGGCAGCGACATGATGCCGAGGAGCACGGCGGCGGGGGCATAGAGCTCCAGCAGGCTCTCCACCGGCATGTCCCAGGCCACGGCCAGGGTCAGCACGATGACGGCGTAGAACGCGGTCATCATGTGCATCAGCGCATGGCCGATCGAGGAGAACACCAGGACGCGCCGGCCCATCGCGGGGTCGCCGGAAGCAACATCTGTCATAGGGTCTGTATCTTCCCTGCCCGTTCCCTGTGCAAGCCGGCTTGCGGCATCGCTGCCATTCGCGCTAAAGCCCCTCTGCCGAGGCGCTCTTTGCCGCGGCACCGGTCGGGGCGTAGCGCAGTCTGGTAGCGCATCAGTCTGGGGGACTGGGGGTCGTCGGTTCAAATCCGGCCGCCCCGACCAAATAAATCCAACGCTTTATCGATGTCGCTTCGCTCCCCTCACCCTTTGGGGTGACGCACGGGGTTACGGAACGAAAAGCCCGGCCGAGGTGCCGGCCGGGTCTTCAGTTCGAGGCTGTGCGACGGGATCAGCGGAGCGCGTCGAGGTGCGCCTGGAGATCGGCTGTGTTGAACGTCGGGGTAGCCGGTCGGCTGAGGCTGGCGGAGTACGTCGACATGATGGGCATGGCCATCATTGTCTTGGTCGGGATGCTCATTTGAAGGGCAGCAGCCTGGCTCGTGCCAACGCCGCCAACCACGGTATCGATCTCGGCAATGTTCAGTTCGATGATGTTGCTCATGGCTCTCTCCACTTTGTCCTGTGGCCGGCGGAATGCCGTCCGTTCGATGGTGGGAGAGTACGGGCGCGCGGTTGCCCGGAGATTGCGTGGGGCTGCAGGATTGTTGCGTAGGTTGCCCGAGCGGGGGCCCCTATGTCATCTCGGAGGTAGAGATGCGGTGCCGCGCGGCCCCCTATGATGGCGCTCTTGACCGTCTCGAAAGCTCCGCGCCGACCAGCGAGAGCAACTTTGCGGCTTTTGGAGCGTACAGATCTGAGGCCACTGCAGCCGATAGGATATCCGCCAAGCGCTCGGCGAGGTTGGGGTATTTAGCAACAAGCCGGTGTGTGAGCCTCGTGGCCTCTCTGTTCTTGAGATTTTCATCTTCCGGCCCTTCCGCGATTTCGACGATCTCAGCGACAAGATTCTCGATCGACTTTGGCCATCTCCGATTTGCCATCGGCGTCCTCCGTTTCATGGAGGCTACTGCATCAGTTTGTCAGTTTGTCATGGGAAGTGATCGAACAATTGCGCGACTCCGTTCGCGAGGACAGTCCAGTCGCCGAAGTCGATCTCTCGGTGTGGGACCGCACCATCAATCTCGACCTGAAAGGGCCCGTTCCTGTGCTGCCGGCACGGCATCCCCGTGATGGTCGAGCAGGGCAAGGGCAGCGTGGTCAACTTCTCCTCCGTGGTGGCGCTGCGCGGCAATCACATCGCCCAGCTCTACGTCATGGCGAAGGGTGGCCTGATATCCTTCACCAGGGCTCTTGCCGGCGCCTACTCGGCCAAGGGCATCCGCGCGAACGCGATCTGCCCTGGGCATCGTGCTGACGGAACGGGTCAAGAGCCGCTTCAGCGGTGGCAACCAGATCCGCTTCGGCGGCATCGACAACGTGGCCGATCGATATCCATTCGCTGTCGGCCAGCCGGAGGACATCGCGAACGTCGCCCTGTTCCTGGCCTCCGACGAATCGCGAATGGTGAACGGGGCGGCGGTCCCGACCGAAGGCGGCTTCTCCGCTTACTGAACGTTGCCCTGCAGGAGCAGTCCGACCGGTGCGCCGGCTCAACCGATCTCGACGACGGACTGCCCGCTGGACAGTTCCTCCACCAAGGCCGCGAACCGATCCTGAAACCGCAACAACAGGACATGGTTCGCGACGTTGCCGGTCAAGACGATCAGCAGCGGCGGCAGCGGCACGAGGTTCAGGAAATCCGAGTCGTTGGTGACGATCACCGCACCCTTGGCGATGGCGTAGGCGGCGATGGCCGCATCCTGCTCGGAAGGCTTCAGGACATTAGCCACGTGATCCGCGTCATGGCCCTGGGTGCAATCCCGCGCGCCAGCGAAGGCGGCAGCTGCTCGTCCACAAGGAAACGCATCGGCTATTCCGCCGCGAAGGCCAGTCTCTGATCGGTCGCTTTGGCGGCTTAGGCGATCGCCGCCTGGATGTCCTCTCGCTGCAAATCAGAATAGTCCGCGAGGATCTGGTCGGCGCTCATTCCCCCCGCCAGCATGCTCAGCACATCGCTGACACGGATGCGCATTCCCCTGATCGTCGGCTTGCCGAAGCAGACCTTGGGATCGACGGTCGCCCGAGGGAAAATCTCCGCACTCATTCATTCCGAATAACGCTTGTTGGCCTTTGCCACCACCCCTACGGCTCTAGCCCCGCAAGCTCGACAGGAAGGTTTGCTCTCAGGCGGTGAAGGGCCGACGCAAGGCGACATGGCACGTTCGGGCGCCCAATCGGACGCCCGACCATCTCGCATCTTCTAGACCGCCCTGTCCTCGACCGAGGACGGCGGTCAGTCCGCCGCGCGGGGCATTGGCTCGGGCTCGAGCGCGGCCAGCACCTTGGGTGGCGACATCGGCAAGCTGTCGAAGCGCATGCCGAGCGCGCTGTGCAGCGCATTGGCAACCGCCGCCATGACCGGGACCAGCGGCACTTCGCCGACGCCGCGCACGCCCTGCGGATGCTTGGGATTGGGGATCTCGATCATCACGGCATCGAGCATCGGCAGGTCCGACGTCACGGGCATGCGATAGTCGAGGAAGCCCGCGTTATCGAGCTTGCCGTTCTTGTCGTAGATGTACTCCTCGCTCAGCGCCCAGCCGATGCCCTGAGCGACGCCGCCTTGCAACTGGCCCTCGACGTAGTCGGGATGGATGGCGCGACCGACATCCTGGAAGGCGGTGTAGCGCACCACCCAGACGCGCCCGGTGGCCGGGTCGACCTCGACATCGCATATATGAGTGCCGAAGCCGCCCTCGGCGCCGATCGTGTTCGAGGCCGCGGCCTCGCCGATCGGTCCGCCCGTCTCGGTCGCCCGCGCCGCGAGCTGGGCCAACGACAGCGGCTCGAACTTGCCGGCATTGTCGCCGGCCGGCTTGGCTTCGCCGTTGTCCCAGGTGACGGCGTCGGGGTCGATCTTCCAGATCTTGGCGGCGCGGCGGCGCAGGTCGGTAATGACCTTGTCCGCCGCCTGCGTCACCACCATGGCGGAGGCGAAGGTGACGCGGCTGCCGCCGGTCAGGTTCGAGAAGCCGACGCTGTTGGTATCGCCTATCAGCACCGTCACCTTGCTGTGATCGATGCCCAGGATCTCGGCGGCGATGTTGGCCGTCGAGGCGCGCGAGCCGCCGATGTCGGGATGGCCGGTCATCACGACGACGGTGCCATCCTCGTTGATGCGCATGGTCGCACTCGATTCGCCGCCCGCGTTGAACCAGTAGCCGCTCGCCACGCCCCGGCCCTGGTTGGGCTTGAGCGGCGCCTTGTAGTGCGGATGCGCGAGCGCCTGCTTCACGGTCTCCTGGTAGCCCATCACCGGATAGACCGGACCATGCACCGCCTTGGTGCCTTGCTTGGCGGCATTCTTGAGACGCAGCTCGAGCGGATCCATCTTGAGCTTCTCGGCCAGTTCGTCGAGCACGCACTCGACCGCATAGGCGCCGATCGGCGCGCCCGGCGCGCGGTAGGCCGCGACCTTCGAGCGATTCGAGACGACATCGAAACCCTTGGTGTAGGCATTGGGGATGTCGTAGGGACCGAAGGCGCAACCGGCGGCGCCGCGGATCGGCGAACCCGGGAAGGCGCCGGCCTGCAGCCAGTACGTCCCTTCGCCGGCGACGATCGTGCCATCCTTCTTCGCGCCGATCTTGACCTTGCTCACCGAGCCCGAAGTCGGTCCGGATGCGCGGAAGACCTCTTCGCGCGACATCACCATCTTGACCGGCCGGCCCGACTTGCGCGCCAGGATCAGCGCCAGCGGCTCGAGGTAGACGATGGTCTTGCCGCCGAAGCCGCCGCCGATCTCGGCGGGGATGGCGCGGATCTCGCTCTGCGCCATGCCGGTCATCAGGGCGCACATGGCGCGGACCATGAACTGGCCCTGGCTCGAGCTCCAGATCGTGGCGTTGCCGTCGACGACACTGACCAGGCAGGCATGCGGCTCGATATAACCCTGGTGCACGGCCTCGGTCTTGAAGCTGCGCTCGACGATCACGTCGGCTTCCTTGAAGCCCGCCTCGACGTCACCCTTCTTGTGCTCGAGCGTGCCCGCGATGTTGGAGGGCTTGCCCTCGAACTTCACATGATCGTGCAGCGGGGTCGCGCCGGGCTTCATCGCGTCCTCGACATCGATCGCCCACGGCAGCACTTCGTAGTCGACCTTGATCAGTCCGAGGGCCTCGGCCGCGATCGCCTGCGTGGTCGCGGCGACGGCGGCCACCGGGTGGCCGTGGAACAGCGCCTTTTCGCGTGCCATCACGTTGCGGCACATCCAGCGCATGTCCTGGATGCCCAGCATCACCGGGCCCTTGTCGATCGGGAAATCGACGATGTCCTTGGCCGTCATGACCGCCTTGACGCCCGGGAAGGCCTCGGCCGCCGAGGTGTCGATCGACTTGATCCGGGCATGCGGATGGGGGCTGCGCAGCACCTTGCCCCAGATCATGCCGGGCATGGTGGTGTCGGCGGCATAGGCCGCCCGTCCCGTGACCTTGTCGGCGCCATCCGGCCGGGGTGTACGCTTGCCAATCCACTTGTTGTCGGAGCTGTCGGTCATGGCTGTTCGTCCTGTTCGTTCCGGGAGCGATGCGAATTCACGCGACGATCAGAACGACTCGCGGCCGCGAGATCAAGCCCCGCGTGCATGATCTCTTGGCATCCCAGTATCTTTGCGATGACAGGAGATCATTTGCCAGGACCGTCGTGCCCCCCAACAGCATATTCTTCGTCTGGTCCAGGCCGGGAGGCGCCACTGGAGTTGTGCGGTCCCGGCGAAGACGATCAAAGTGCGCTGGCGAGGTCGCGACCTGACATTGTCAATTTACAGACCAGCCAACCCGGTTTCAGCGGGTTGTTGAACCACGGTTCGGTCCAGCCCCGCTCAAGGCACCGTTGCACGATGGCAGCTTCGACTTCCTGACCGTCAAGGTCGAACAGTGGCAGCTTCCCACCCGGCTGGGACAGCCCTCGCCGCAAATAAAGCAGCTCCGGAAGAGTCGGAGGAATGATCTCCAACTCATTGTCGTTCAATGCATTTAATTGAAATAACTGTCCCCAATCGGGAACACGATCAAAATCGGCAAACACGGCGGCGTCCCCCTCTGACGATGCCGGCTGAATAAAAAATGTAAGACAATCAGGTGGTTGTTGCCCTTTCTTTGCGGCGCCCACCCGACCTCGTGGATATCCGAACCAACTGCCCAGCCTCGACCAGCCGCCCCCCGGCGACGGTCCAGGGCGGTGATCAGTTGTTCGCCTTGAGCGTGCTGCGCAATTGAGTCAGCGCCTGCTCGAGATCCTCGAGCACGGCTTCGATTTCCCGCCGCTTGTGCAGATCGAGCATGGCGGCGCGCGGCGTGTTGGTCGCTGGTTGCGGCCCGGTCCGCGGCAACGGCTGGCGCTGGTTGCCCTGCGCCATTGCCTCGGCGCGCGCCGACACGATGCGCAGGCTTTCCAGGGCGCTCTCCGCCGCCAGATCGAGCCGTTGCTGTTGTGGCGGCAGCCGGCCGCGTCCTTCCTTCAGAAGGCGCTGCACGCCCTTGATGGTGTAGCCATCCTCGTACAGCAGGGTGCGGATGCGGCGGAGAAGATCGATGTCTTCCGGCCGGTAGTAGCGCCGACCGCCGCCGCGCTTCAGCGGTCGGACCTGGCTGAACTTGCTCTCCCAGAAGCGCAACACGTGCTGAGGCACGTCGAGCTCGGTGGCGACTTCGCTGATGGTGCGAAACGCCTGCGCCGATTTCTCGACTCGCCTTTCCGTGGCCTGAACCGATACGGCCATGACCTACCCCCCGATTGACGACTGTCCCTTAACTCTCGTCGGGCGCCCCATTGATCAGAGATTTGAGGACGTTCGACGCTCGAAAGACGAGTACCCGCCGAGGCAGAATCGGGACCTCCTGCCCAGTCTTTGGATTGCGGCCGACACGCTGCCCTTTGTCGCGAACCGTGAAGCTGCCAAATGACGAGATCTTCACCGATTCGCCGCGCGCCAAGGCTTCGACAACCTCTGACAAGATTGTCTCGACCAGGTCGCTCGATTCGTTGCGAGACAGGCCCACTTCCTGGAACACCGACTCGCTCAGATCGGCACGCGTGATTGTCCGGCCTTCCATCCGGGACCCTCTTTCCCCCTAGTTAATCCATACTCTAAGGTGGGAAAGCGGTCAATATCAGGAGGATAGAAGCTGGCCTTTAATCGGCGTCTGTTCGCCTTCTGTTGCGGCTGTCACAATCTTGACGATGCCTACCAACGGACGAGAGAGGCACCCCAGGCCAATCCGCCGCCGATTCCTTCGAGCAACACCAGATCGCCGCGCTTGATCCGGCCATCCCGGACGGCCGTGTCGAGGGCGAGCGGGATCGACGCCGCCGAGGTGTTGGCGTGACCCTCGACGGTAACCACGACGCGCTCGGGCGGCACGCCGAGCCTGCGGCCCGTGCCGTCGATGATGCGCTTGTTGGCCTGGTGCGGCACCAGCCAATCGATGTCCTTGGCCTCGAGGCCTGCCTTATCGAGGACCTCGCCGACCACTGCCGCCATGTTGACGACGGCGTGCTTGAACACTTCCTTGCCCTCCATGCGCAGGAAGCCGGTGGTCTTGGTCGATGACGGGCCGCCGTCGACATAGAGAATGTCGTGCTGGCGTCCATCGGAATGCAGGGCATTGGCCAGCACGCCGCGGTCGGCCGACGTCCCTGCCCCCTGCTCGGCCCGCATCACGATGGCGCCGGCGCCGTCCCCAAACAGCACGCAGGTGCCGCGGTCGTTCCAGTCGAGGATGCGCGAGAAGGTCTCCGCCCCGATCACGAGAGCAGTCGAGGCGAGGCCCGTCTTGATCAGGCTGTCGGCCACCGACACGCCGTAGACGAAGCCGGCGCACACTGCCTGGACGTCGAACGCCGCGCCCCTGGTCATGCCGAGCGCGGCCTGGACCCGGGTCGCGGTGGCGGGAAACGTCTCGTCGGGCGTCGCCGTGGCCAGCACGATGAGGTCGAGATCGCCGGCGGCGATGCCGGCGTGATCGAGGGCGCGCTGCGAGGCCCTTATGGCAAGATGCGAGGTGAACTCGCCGTCGGCGGCGATATGGCGCTCCCGGATGCCGGTGCGCTGGCGGATCCATTCGTCAGATGTGTCCAAGGTCTTGGCGAGTTCGTCGTTGGTGACCACCCTGTCCGGCAGATAGGCACCGCAACCCTGGACGACGGAACGTATCACGCAGCTCCTCCGCTTGCCTGAAGCGCCGATGTCGATGGCGCCCCGGCCGACCGCACGAGGTGCAGCTTGCCCAATCCCTCGATCAGCTTGCTCTTGTATTCGTAGCGAACCAGGTCGACCGCGACGCCGATGGCGTAGGCAAAACCCAGTGCATCGGTGCCGCCATGGCTTTTCACGCACACGCCATCGAGGCCGAGGAAAACGCCACCGTTGTAACGGCGTGGATCGACGCGCTTGCGCATCTTGCGCCAGGCGCCCGCGGCGAACAGGCCGCCGATCTTGGCGAAGGTCGATGTCCGGAAGACGTCGCGCACCCACTGCGTGTAGAGCTTGGCGGTGCCTTCGATCGACTTCAGGGCGACATTGCCGGTGAAGCCGTCGGTCACCACCACGTCGACATTGCCCGATCCGATATCGTCGCCTTCGACGAAACCGTAAAAGTTGATCGGCGAGCCTTCGGTGCGCAGCATCGCTGCGGCCTGACGCAACTCCTCGTGGCCCTTGAGCTCTTCCGAGCCGACATTGAGCAGGCCGACCTTGGGTTGGTCGAGACCGAGCAGGACCTGCGCGAAGACGCTGCCCATGACCGCGAACTCGGCGAGGTTGTCGGCGTCGCAATCGAGATTGGCGCCGAGGTCGAGCATCACCGTCTCGCCCCGCGCCGTCGGCAGGAACGATGCAAGCGCCGGCCGATGCGCGCCTTGCAGCATGCGCATCGCGACCATCGAGATCGCCAGCAGCGCACCGGTGTTGCCGGCCGAGACTACGGTGTCGGCGTGGCCCTGCGCCGCCGCATCGACCGCCAGCCACATGCTCGACTTGCGCCGGCGGCGCAGCGCGAAGGACGGCTTGTCCTCAGCCAGCACCGCGTCCTCGGCTGGCACGATCTCGAGCACCGAGGCCAACCCCTTGCGCCTGTCGACCAGCGGCTTCAGCCGGGCCGGGTCACCAAACAGCAGGAACGTCGTGCCGGGGTGGCGTTCGCGCGCAATGTCGGCGCCGCTCACCACGACATCGGGGGCGCGGTCGCCCCCCATGCCGTCGAGCGCCAGGACGACCTTGTCCGCGCTCACGTCTTCCTGCCTGTCGGGTGCCAGCGCATCGCCGGCAGCGTGCCTGGATTACTTCTCGGCCGACGCGCTGTCGGCCAGGACCGGCATGTCCTCGCGATAGTATCCGCAATGCGAGCACACGGCGTGCGGCCGCTTCAGCTCGCCGCAGTTCTTGCACTCGACATAAGCCATCGAGGGAACCGCGTGGTGGGCGCGGCGCATGTTGCGGCGCGACTTCGAAACCTTCTTCTTGGGAACGGCCATGACAATCTCCACGACGGGGCGACGCCGACGCCGGCCCCAAAAAACGCTGCAGCCGCGCTCTAGCGGCGCGGCGGGCCGGCTTCTCTAGCCAAAACCTACCATCACCGCAAGAATTTAGCGTCCGCGGCCGGGTTTGTCTCGGAGCGCGGACAGGCCGGCGAAGGGATGGCGGCGCTGATCCGGTGCCCCGCGCCTGCCGGCATTGCGCGGCTTGGGCAATACGTCCTCCAGCTTGGCGCCGGGCCGGCGCGGATAGGGATCGGCGATCAGCGACAATTGCTCGGCGATAATTTCGCCGACATCGAGCATGTTCCCCGTCAACGGCTCCGGGGCATCGGCTTGGGCGCTCAGCACGGCCTCGCCGTTCTCCGGGTCGCGGTCGTCGGCCAGATCCTTCTTGAAAACCAGGCGGAAGGCGTCGTCCAGCTCCTGCGTCACCGGATCGAGGGTCAGCACGCAGGCCTGCACGATCCGGCCGCGCAGCCGGCCCTCGACGACGATCTGGCCGCCGATCCGGCGGTCGACCGTGACCCGCGCGGAGAAGGCCGGCAGGCCGAGAAAGCCGAAACGCTTGGCAAGGGCGGCCCGCTCGGCTTCGGTCGGCGCGATCTCCAGCGCCGCGCCGCCGGATCCCATGCGATCCAGGTCGACAACCCTCTCGATCTCTGATTTCTGTTCTTTTACAGGAGATTGAGCCATTTTTATAATCTACTTTATGAGGTGATTGCGCGGCGTTTCAGCGAGCCAGCTCGCGAACTGTCGCACATGCCCAGTCAATCGTATCACGGCTTGGTCGTCGGGAGGCGGCCTACCGCCATAGGCGTTGCGGCGCAAGACCTCGTGCAATCGGTCGGGCTCGCCGGCCAGCGCCTCGCGATAAGCGAGCGCGCGGCCATGGAATCCTTCCGCCATGATCTTGATGCGCCGCCCGACACCCAGGTCCTGAACGCCGATCTCGCGCAGCGTAAGGTCGAGATGGTGGAACATGGCGTCGAAGTAGGCTTGCGCCAGGCGCTCGCCGTCAGGTTCCCGGCGCAGGCGATCGATCATCAAGGCGGCGTGCAGGGCAAGCGAATCGAACCGTCCGTCGAGGGTGTCGGGAATGCCGCAGGCTTCGAACAGCTCGGGCGCGCGCGCCAGCTCGGCCGTACGTCTATACAAAGCGGCGGCGAAGACGTCTTCTGGCTTGCTGCGGCGGAACACGGACGACGCTCTCCTGCGGCACGGTTGACCTGCCGCGACCGGCGCGACATGTTCTGGCGCCCTCTTTGACAACGAACCCAAGAACCCGTCCATGCGTCGCGCCGTCCCGCTCGCCCTCGCCCTCCTGTCTGTTGCCGCCTGCAACAACGCCGTTGTCATCCGCGGTTTCTCACCCTCGCCCGGATCGGTCGACAAGCTCGAGGTCAACAGCCAGAGCCGCGAGGACGTGCAGCGCCTGATCGGCTCGCCGTCGGCCGTGGCGACGTTCAACCCGAACGTCTGGTACTACATCAGCCAGAAGCAGGAATATTTCGGCCCCAAGCGGCCCTGGATCAGCGAGCAGAACGTCATCCAGATCACGTTCAACGATTCGGGCCGCATCTCGGCACTCAAATATTTCGACCTGGCCGACGCCCAGGACATCACCATGGTGGCGCGGATCACGCCGACCTCGGGCAAGGAGCTCACCATCCTCGAGCAGATCCTGGGCAACGTCGGCAAGTTCACCGGACCGGCCAAGACCGGCAGCAATCCCGGTGCGCCGACCGGGGGCGGCGGTTAGCGGTCACTCCTTTCATCGGCGCGCAAACAATAAGCCCCGGCCTTGCGGCCGGGGCTTTTGCTTTAGCACCCTTGACGCAGCTCAGTGCGCGAGCACGGCGAGCAGCAGCAGGGCGACGATGTTGGTGATCTTGATCATCGGGTTCACCGCCGGGCCGGAGGTGTCCTTGTACGGGTCGCCGACGGTGTCGCCGGTGACTGCCGCCTTGTGGGCGTCCGAGCCCTTGCCGCCGAAGTGACCCTCTTCGATGTACTTCTTGGCGTTGTCCCAGGCACCGCCGCCGGCCGTCATCGAGATGGCGACGAACAAGCCGGTGACGATCACGCCGAGCAGCATGGCACCGACCGCGGCGAAGGCGTCGGCGCGGTTGGCGATGGCGCTGATCACGATGAACAGCACGATCGGCGAGAGCACCGGCAGGAGCGACGGGATCATCATCTCCTTGATCGCGGCCTTGGTCAGCATGTCGACCGCACGGCCGTAATCGGGCCGGTCCTTGCCTTCCATGATGCCGGGCTTTTCCTTGAACTGCCGGCGGACCTCTTCGACCACCGACTGGGCGGCACGGCCGACGGCCAGCATCGACATGCCGCCAAACAGGTACGGCAGCAGGCCGCCGATCAGCAGGCCGACCACGACGTACGGGTTCTTGAGCGAGAACTCGACCGCCTTCACGCCGAGCTTGCCCTGGGCGATGAAGTAGTCGAGGTCCGACGTGTAGGCCGCGAACAGCACCAGGGCGCCGAGGCCGGCCGAGGCGATGGCATAGCCCTTGGTGACCGCCTTGGTGGTGTTGCCGACGGCGTCCAGGGCGTCGGTGTTCTTGCGCACTTCCTTGGGCAGGCCCGACATCTCGGCAATGCCGCCGGCGTTGTCGGTGACCGGGCCGTAGGCGTCGAGCGCCACCACCATGCCGGCCAGCGCCAGCATGGCGGTGGTCGCGATGGCGATGCCGAACAGGCCGGCGAGCAGGTAGCAGACCACGATGCCGGCGCAGATCAGCAGCGCCGGCAGAGCGGTTGCTTCCATCGACATCGCGAGGCCCGCGATGACGTTGGTGCCGTGACCGGTGACCGAGGCCTGCGCCACCGCCTTGACCGGACGATAGTCGGTGCCGGTGTAATACTCGGTGATCCACACGATCAGGCCGGTGACGGCGAGACCGACCAGCGCGCACCAGAACAAGGTCGAGCCGTGGAACGTCATCGTTCCGACCTTGAGCTCGGTGCCGGCGCCGACGACCCAGTCGGTCACGAACCAGATGGCCGGGATCGACAGCACGGCAGCGGCGATCACGCCCTTGTACATCGCCCACATGATGTTGCCGTCCGAGCCGAGGCGAACGAAGTAGGTGCCGATGATCGAGGTGATGATGCAGACGCCGCCGATGGCCAGCGGATAAAGCATCAACTTGGCGACCAGGGCCTGGTTGCCGGTGAAGAAGATCGACGCCAGAACCATGGTGGCGACCGTGGTCACCGCGTAGGTCTCGAACAGGTCGGCCGCCATGCCGGCGCAGTCGCCGACATTGTCGCCCACGTTGTCGGCGATCGTCGCCGGATTGCGCGGGTCATCCTCAGGGATGCCGGCTTCGACCTTGCCGACCATGTCGCCGCCGACATCGGCGCCCTTGGTGAAGATGCCGCCGCCCAGGCGGGCGAAGATCGAGATCAGCGACGCGCCGAAGCCCAGGGCAACCAGCCCGTCGATCATCTCGCGGCTGCCGATGGTCACGCCCATCTTGACCAGCACGGAGAAGTAGCCGACCACGCCCAGCAGCGCGAGGCCCGCCACCAGCATGCCGGTGACCGCTCCCGCCTTGAAGGCGAGATCGAGGCCCTGCCCCAGGCTCTTCTGGGCGGCGACCGCGGTGCGCACGTTGGCGCGCACCGAGACGTTCATGCCGATGAAGCCCGTCGCGCCCGACAGCACGGCGCCGATCAGGAACCCGATCGCGGCGAATTTGCCGAGCAGGAGGGCAAGGACCACGAGCACGACCACACCGACGATGGCGATGGTCGTGTACTGGCGGCGCAGGTAGGCGGCAGCGCCCTCCTGCACGGCCTGCGCAATCTCCTGCATCCGCGGAGTGCCCGAATCGGCCGCCATGACCCGCGAAGCGGTGACCACGCCGTACAGGACGGCGATGATACCGCACGCGATGACGGCCCAGAGGATGGTGGACATATTGAATTAACCTGTTGTTTTTACGGCATTCTCTGCCCGGCGCGTGCTGAAGTACGGTTTCTCCCCGGCGCAAGGCGGGCCGGAAAATGGCAGAACGCTACCGGCAGCGCAACCCGCGCCGGGAAAAGTCCCGTCGCCTCAAGGGCTTGGGCTCAGCCCAACGCTCTCAGGCGCGCGAGGGACGGAAGAGGCGGAACAGACTGATCACCGCCAAGGCGACCAGGACAAGCGACAGGGCGAAATAGTTGAGCATCGCCCAGCCTTGGAGCTCCAGCACCACGCTGGCCAGGATGCTGGCCAGCGTGGTGGTCCCGAACACCATGAAATCGTTGAAGGCCTGGGCCTTGCCGCGCTCGGAGGGTCGATAGGTGGTGGTGAGCAGCGTGGTCGCGCCGACGAACAGGAAGTTCCAGCCCACGCCGTTCAGGCTGAGGGCAACGCGGAAGTTCCAGACGGTCACGCCCATCAGGGCGACTACAACGCCCAGGACCAGCAAGGCGACACCCGCCGTCATGACGTTGAACAGGCCGAAACGCTGGATCAGGTGACCGGTGAAGAAGGCCGGCACGAACATGCCCATGACGTGGACGAAGATCGTGATCGGCGCCTCGCCCTTGTCGAGGCCGCACTGCACGATGGCGAGCGGCGAGGCGGCCATGACGAACGACATGACACCGAAGGCGATCATGGCAGCGGCACAGGCCACCAGGTAGCCCGGCTGGGTGACGATGGTGAGCAGTGGCCGCTGCGGGCCGCTGGTGTCCTCGGCCCTGACGACGGGGAACTCGATGAAGCCCAGCAGGACGAAGACGATGGCGTGAATGAAGATGACGGCGCAGAAGCTCGCCTGGAAGGTCGGCAGCCACAAATCGGGAGTGAAACGTGCCAAGCCCGGCCCGACGATGCCGGCGATAACCCCGCCCGCGGTGACGTAGGAAATGGCCTGGGCGCGGAAATGGCCGGGCGCCAGCTCGACGGCGGCGAAGCGATAGAGCTGCATGTTGGCGATGCCGTAGCCCATCATCAGGCCACCTACGCACATCACCGGGAAGCTGGCGAGGCCGAGCCCGATCGCAGCGCAGGTCGCGCCCAGCATGCCCATCGCCGAGCCGGAGCGGAAGCCGAACTTGCGACCGCGGCGCATCATCAGCAGCGACGCCGGAAAGACCGACAGCATGACGCCGAGATGCTGCATGGTGACCGGCAGGTTGGCCCACATGCGCATGTCGGGCGACACGATGGTCAGCACGGCCAGCGCCGAGGAGGCGAACATCAGCGTGTTGCTGCTCTGCGTCAGCGCCTGGCACATCGCCAGCAGGCCGATGTTGCGCAACGCCCGGCGTGGCATGGCCCCGCCAGAGGTCTCTGCCGACGTTCTCTCTACCTTGGTTGACCCGTCCATTGGGCGCGCACCATAATCGGGCGTCTTCTCCGCCCAAAGCGAATAGCGGGAAGGCCGGCGCAGCCCAGACCTGCTATTTCCTGGCCGCTCGCTGTAATATGGGTGCGCCCAACCAGCCGTGGACAGTCCGGCGGCATGGTTACAAGATCGAATGAGGAGCACCCTGAGGCTGGCACGGCGATAGATGGCTGACGACGCGCCGACTGCAAAACGACCGGAGGTCGATCGAACCGAGCACCACGCGGCACTGACAGCCGGCGTGATGATCGGGCGGTATCGTATCGAATCGGTTCTGGGCCTCGGCGGCTTCGGCATCACCTACCGCTGCTACGACACTCATCTTCGACGCGACGTCGCGGTGAAGGAGTACCTGCCGACCGGGATCGCCATCCGGCACGAGAGCGCTACCGTGCTGCCGCGCTCGACCGAGATGTCGACCGACTTCGTCTGGGGGCGCAATCGCTTCCTCGACGAGGCGCGCACCATCGCCAAGCTGGGTCACGTTCCGGCCGTCGTCCGGGTGCACGATTTCCTCGAGGCATATGGCACCGCCTATGTCGTGATGGAGCTGCTCACCGGCGAGACGATGTCGCAGCGCCTGAAGCGCGAGCCACGGCTTTCCCAGGCCACCATCGATCGCATGCTGCCGTCGCTGCTCGATGGCCTGGAACAGATGCATTCGGCGGGCTTCCTGCATCGCGATATCAAGCCCGCGAACATCATCCTCGGGCCCGGTGACACGGCGACCTTGATCGACTTCGGCGCCTCGCGGGTCGCCGTCGCCGACCGTTCTCAGGCGCTCACCGCAGTGTTCACGCCAGGCTATGCAGCGCCCGAGCAATCGACCTCGGGCAAGCAAGGCCCATGGACCGATATCTTCGGGCTGTCGGCGACGCTCTTCACCGCCGTCACCGGCAAGGTGCCGCCAAGCGTGATGGAGCGGGTGTTCGAGGGCGCCTCGGTGATCCCGTCGGAGGCAAGCGTCAACGGCTACCTGCCTAGCCTGTTGAACGGCATCGATGCCGGCCTGCGCTTGCCCATCGAGGCCAGGCCGCAGAGCATCAGCGCCTGGCGCGACATTTTTTATGGCGAGCCTGCACCGGTCACCCCGATCGAGGTGGCGCCGGCTGCAACGCTGCCGCTCGCGCCCCCGCCGACATCTGCTCCGCCCGCCGCCAAGATCGATCGGCTGAAGTACGGCGCCGCGGCAGCTGGCGTCGTCGTGGCGCTCGGAATCGGCTATGCCCTCTTTGCCATGAATGGGCGCGGCGAGCAGACCGCATCGGCGCCTGGTCTGACACCTGTCGCAGGCAACGGATCAACGGCGGTCACGGCCGCCCCTGCCTCGACACCAACTCCCGCGCCATCGGTGGTCGCGGCGACACCAATTGTGCCGACACCACCGCCTCCTGCCCCAACGCCTGCCGCGGTTCCCGCGCCATCGGCGGTCGCGGCGGCGCCGCTAGCGCCGAAGCCAGCTGCTTCTGTTCCTGCTCTTGCTCCTCTACCAGCTCCCCCTCCGTTGCCGGCGCCCGCGCCACCCGCGCCCGCATCAGCGCCTGCCATCTCGGCCCCCACACCAGCGCCGGCGACGCCGCAGCCCGCCGCCCCGATGCCTCCCGCTGCTGCAACGGCGTCGCCCGCCCCCGCGGACACACCCTCACCCGCACCGCCGCCCTTGCCTGACCCGGCGGCTGCGCCGGTCGCCACAACCCAGGCTGCTCCCGTCTCCGCTGCTCCCGCACCTCAGCCCTTGGAAGAGATGAAGGTGCAGGACGCCGATTCACGGACAGTCGAAGAGGAAAGGATTCGTCGTGAGACGAAGCTAGCGGCGCGTCCGGAAGAACCGCCCAAGAGCTCGGAACAGATCAAGGCCGAGGCCGAGCAGGCGGAAACGGCGTTGAAGCTCTCGACCCGCGACCGCCAGAAGATCCAGGTTGCGCTCAGGTCGATGGGCTTCGACGTCGGTGGTGCCGATGGCGTGTTCGGTCCGCGTTCGAGAAGCATGATCGCCGAATGGCAAGGCAAGAACGGTGAACCGGCGACCGGCTTCATCAGCGCCGACGACAAGACGACGCTCCTCACCAAGGCTGCCCCGGCGATCGCGCGCTGGGAAGAGCAGCAGCGCCAAGCCTACCTGGAAGAGCAGCGGCGCTTGCAGGAATTGCAGAAGCCGCCGCCTCCCCCTCCACCGCCCAAGCGCACTTGGCGATGGCCCTGGGAAGATCGGGTGTTTCCTTAGATCAGGGGGCGGCGCTCTTCTCATGTTCCTCCCCCGTACGACGCCGTACGACGGGGAGGAACACGAGAAGCATCCACTCCGTATCTAAAAGTGGACGTAGCCCTCGCGCGCGGTGCGCGCGGGCCGTCCATCGATCGTGAGTTGCACGCCGCGGCCGGCCACCAGAGCGCCGATCCGCGTGACCGGCACACCGGCGGCCTTTGCAGCGTTCTGCAGGGCGCCCTGCTTGCGTGGCGGGACGGCGATCACGAGCTCGTAGTCGTCACCGCCGCCCAGGATGTCGGCCCACAGGTCGGGATCGGCGATGATCGTGCGCCGCGCGGCGGCCGAGAGCGGCACGCGCTCGCGCTCGATGATCACGCCGAGCCGCGAGGCGTCGCCGATATGGCCGGCGTCGGCGAGCAGGCCATCCGAGACGTCGGCCGCCGCCGAGGCGATGCCGACCAGACGCGGGCCCAAGGTCGTGCGTGGTTGCGGTTGGCGGTAGCGGCGCTCGAGGGTCGCGCTGTCGAGCTGGCCGCGGGCGGCCCGAAGGCCCAGTGCGCCGTCGCCGATCGTGCCGCTCACCCAGAGCGCGTCACCGGCGCGCGCGCCGGCGCGGGTCAGGCCTCGCCCGCGCGGCACGCGGCCGAAGGCGGTGATGGTGAGGGTGAGCGGACCCGGCGACACCACGGTGTCGCCGCCGCACAGCAGGATGCCGTAGCGCCGCTGGTCGGCCGCCAGGCCGCGCGCGAAGCGGGCGATCCACGCTTCGGTCCAGGCCTGCGGCAGCGCCAGGGAAAGCTGGTAGACGAACGGCGCCGCGCCGCCTGCCGCGAGGTCGGACAGGCAGACCCGCAGCGCCTTGACGGCGACGAGCTCAGGCCTCTCGTCGGCCAGGAAATGCACCCCGGACACCACTGTGTCGGTCTTGACGACGAGATCGTGGCGGGCATCGCTGGCCAGGATGGCATTGTCGCTCTTCAGTCCGCCAGCACCGGCGAAGCCCTTCGCCAACGGCGCGAAATAGCGGGCAATCAGCTCGAACTCGCCGATGCGCCTGGTGCGCGCCATCGGCCGTTCACTTCACCAGTTCGGAGGGGCGCGCGTTGCGTCCGACCCGATCGAGCACCGAGTTGACGAAGCTGGGCTCGCCCTGATCGTAGAAGGCGTGGGCGATCTCGACATACTCGTTGATGGCCACACGCAACGGCACGTCTTTACGGTGCATGAGCTCGTAGGTGCCGGCGAGCAGGATGGCGCGCACCAGGCGATCGATGCGCGCCCATGTCCAGCCGCTGGCCAAGGCGGCTGACACGGTCTGCTCGAGCTCGTCCTTGTTGGCAACCGTGCCTTCGACCACGTCCTTGAACAGCGGCCGGTCGGCATCGCGCCGCATGCCGCCCTCGCCCGCCTCGCCGGTGCGCACCTTGAGGAACTGCTCGACGATCTCGGCCGGACCGTGCGCCCCCTCCTGCCATTGATACAGGGCCTGCACCGCCGCAAGCCGCGCGGCCTGCCGGCGGCTGGGCGTCGCGGGTTGGCTCATTGCGGCGGCCAGCGCCGCCGCAGCGCCACCATGGCAAGGCAGGCATGAGCGGAGTCGCCGCCCTTGTCGCCGCGATCGATGAAGGCCCGCGCCTCGGCTTGCTCGAACGTGTTCACAGTGACGATGCCATAGCCGATGGCGAGCTTGCCGTGAACCGAGAGATCCATCAGGGCGCGTGCACTTTCGCCGCAAACGTAGTCGTAGTGCGTGGTCTCGCCGCGAATGACGCAGCCCAGTGCCACGAAGCCGTCGTAGCGGCCAGCCGCCAGCGCAATGGCGCCCGGGATCTCGAAGGCCCCGGGCACGACAACCCGCTCCGAAACGGCGCCGTTACGGCTGATCTCGCACTCGGCGCCGGCGATCAGCGCGTCGGCGATCTCGGGGTAGTAGCGCGATTCCACGATCAGGATGCGCGCACCTTGGACACCGGCGACCGGCGGGCGGTCCGTCGGGGTTTCCGTCCTGGTCGACATGGCTAGCGTGCCGCGCGGCCGGGGACCGGCTTCTGCCCGACGATCTTGAGGCCGAAGCCCTCGAGACCGACCACGCTTCTGCGGCTGTTGCTCAACAGCACCATTTCCTTGACGCCGAGATCGATCAGGATCTGGGCGCCGACGCCGTAGTCGCGCAACTCGCCGCCCGACGGCGCGATCGGCTCGCCGGCGCGGCGGCGCTGCTCGGCCAGCATCACCGTCAGGGGTTCGCGGATCAGCACGATGACGCCCCGCCCCTCCTCGGCGATCAGCTTCATCGAAGCCTCGATCTCGCCGCCGCGACCGGTGTCGCGCTGGCCCAGCGCGTCGGTGAAGATGTTGACCGCGTGCATGCGCACAGTGACCGGCCCGCCGCTCGCCGGGTCGCCCTTCACCAGCGCGATGTGCTGCGCCAAGGTCACCTTGTTCACGTAGATGACGCAGCGGAAGTCGCCGCCATAGATGCTCTCGAAGGTGGTCTCGGAGAGCCGCTTGACGATCGAGTCGTAGCGCCGGCGATAGGCGATCAGGTCGGCAATGGTGCCGATCTTGAGGGCGTGGCGCTGGGCGAACGTGATGAGGTCGTTGCGACGGGCCATCGTGCCGTCGTCGTTCATGATCTCGCAGATCACGCCGGCCGGCGTCAGCCCGGCGAGCCGCGCCAGGTCGACGGCGGCTTCGGTATGCCCGGTGCGCTCCAGCGTGCCGCCGTCGCGCGCCACCAGCGGGAAGACGTGGCCCGGGGTCACGATGTCCTGCGGCCCGCACGACGGATCGATCGCCACCGACACGGTGCGCGCCCGGTCGGCCGCCGAGATGCCGGTGGTCACGCCCTCGCGCGCCTCGATCGACACGGTGAAGGCGGTCTGGTGCCGCGTGCCGTTGTTGCGCGCCATCAGGGCGAGGCCGAGCTGCTCGACACGTTCACGCGTCATCGCCAGGCAGATCAAGCCGCGTGCATGCTTGGCCATGAAGTTGATGGCTTCGGGCGTCGCCCACTGGGCGGGGATCACCAGGTCGCCTTCGTTCTCGCGGTCCTCGTCGTCGACCAGGATGAACATCCGGCCGCGGCGGGCCTCCTCGATGATGTCCTCGGCCGCCGCCTTCACCTCGGAGAAGGTGATCCGCCAGGCATCCTTTTCGAGCGCGCTCATGATCTTCCGTGCTCCAACAGTCGCTGAACGTAACGCGCGAGCATGTCGACCTCAAGGTTGACCCGCTGCCCGACCTGGGCATGACCGAGGGTGGTTACCGCCTGGGTGTGCGAGATGATGTTGATGCCGAAGCGGTTGCCGTCGACCTCGTTGACGGTGAGCGAGATGCCGTCGACGGCGATCGAGCCCTTGGCGGCGATGAAGCGTGCCAGCCCTTCCGGCGCCTCGAACACGAAGCGCACGCTGCCGCCTTCCGGCGTCATCGACACGATCGAGCCAACGCCGTCGACATGGCCGTACACCAGGTGCCCGCCCAGCTCGTCGCCGAGCTTCAACGACAGCTCCAGATTGAGACGGCTGCCCTGCCGCCAATCGCCAAGATGGGTCTTGGCAAGACTTTCGCCGGAAACCTCCACGGCGAACCAATCCTTTCCCTTTTCCACAACGGTCAGGCAACAACCCGAGCAAGCAATCGACGCGCCAATGGCAATCGGTGTCATGTCGTGCCGGGTGCGGACCACGAAACGGCGGTCGCCCTTGTTGCTGCCTGGGGTAAGGCTGATGATCTCGCCGACGTCGGTCACGATTCCGGTGAACATGGGCGTACTTAAGCCGCTCTGATCCAGGTTTCCAGCGTGTCGCCGCCGACGATCCGCGTGGAAACCAGGGAGAACCGGGGCGCGGAACCCAGCCGCTCGAGCGCCAGCGATCCCACCGCAGAGCGGCTGTCACCACCCAGCGCCAGGCCGCCACGAAAGATGCTCAGGCGATCGACCTTGCCTGTCTTGAGGAATGCTGCAGCCACCTCGCCTCCACCTTCCACCATGAGGCGCATGATATCACGCGCGCCGAGCGCGCCTATGGCAGCCGCGGGATCGACCCGGCCGGTCGGATCGGCCGCGACCTCGATGATCTCGACGCCCAGCGCCTCCAGGACCGCGCGCTGGTCGGCAGGCGCGGCCGGCGTGCAGATCAACCACACCGGAAGCGCATGGGCCGTCGCCGCAAGCTTCGAGGTCGGCCCGAGACGGGCCCGCGAGTCGAGAACGACGCGCACCGGTGAATATTTCGCCAGGCCCGGCAGGCGGCAGGTCAGATCCGGATCGTCCTGCGCCACGGTGTTGGCGCCGACCAGGATGGCATCGTGGGTCGCGCGCAGCCGATGGCCCCAGGCCCGCGCCTCGGGACCGGTGATCCATTGGCTCTCGCCCGATGCCGTGGCGACACGACCATCGAGCGACGTGGCGAGCTTGAGATGGATCAGCGGCCGGCCCTCGCGCACGCGCAGCAGGAAACCGGCATTGATCTCGGCCGCCTCGGCGGCACCCTCCCCGACCTCGACGGCGATGCCGGCGGCGCGCAAGCGGGCATGGCCCTGGCCGTTGACTTGCGGGTTGGGATCCTCCAGCGCCGAGACGACGCGTGCCACGCCGGCCGCGACCAGGGCGTCGGCGCAGGGCGGCGAGCGGCCGTGATGCGAGCACGGTTCCAGGGTGACATAGACGGTGGCGCCCTTCGCCCGCTCGCCGGCCTGCCGCAAGGCATCGACCTCGGCGTGCGGACGGCCACCGTCCTGGGTGCGGCCTCGCGCGATGATCTCGCCGTCGCGCACGATCACGCAGCCGACCGCCGGGTTGGGCCAGGTGCGCCCCAGGGACCGGCGCGCCAGCGCGAGCGCCGCGCGCATCATCGCGTCAATCCTTGAGACTGGCCGTCTCGGCAAGGTCGGAGATGAATTCCTCGAAGTCGCGGGCCTCGCGGAAATTGCGATAGACCGAGGCGAAACGCACATAGGCGACCGGATCGAGCGCGCGCAGCGCGTCCATCACCAGCTCGCCGATCTGCGTCGAGGGGATCTCGCTCTCGCCGGAGCTTTCCAGGCGGCGCACGATGCCGTTGACGACGCGCTCGACCCGCTCCGGATCGACCGGCCGCTTGCGGCAGGCGACCGAGATCGAGCGCGCAAGCTTGTCGCGGTCGAAGGCGACGCGCTGGCCGTTCTTCTTGATCACCGTGAGCTCGCGCAGCTGCACGCGCTCGAAGGTCGTGAAGCGCGATCCGCAGGACGGGCAGTAGCGCCGCCGGCGGATCGCCGAATTGTCATCGGTCGGTCGCGAGTCCTTAACCTGAGTGTCCTCGTGACCGCAGAATGGACAGCGCATTTGCTCCCCCGTTTATTGCTTGCGCCTTTGTCAGTCGCGGTAGATCGGAAAGCGGGCGCAGAGCGCGTGCACCTTCGCGCGCACTTGGCTCTCCACCTGAGCATCCCCGTCGGGCCCGTTGCGGGCAATGCCGTCGAGCACGTCGGCGATCAGGTGACCGACCTGGCGGAACTCGGCGACGCCGAAGCCGCGTGTCGTGCCGGCCGGCGACCCCAACCGCACGCCCGACGTGATGGTGAATTTCTCCGGGTCGCCCGGGATGCTGTTCTTGTTGACCGTGATGCCGGCGCGATCCAGCACCTTCTCGGCCGCGATGCCGGTTGCCTTCTTGGGCCGCAGATCGACCAGCATGACGTGACTGTCGGTGCCGCCAGAGACAATGGCGAGGCCGCGCTCGATCAGCGATGCCGAGAGGGCGCGCGCATTGTCGACGACGTTCTGAGCGTAGACCTTGAAGTCGGGGCGCAGCGCCTCGCCGAGCGCCACCGCCTTGGCAGCGATGATGTGCATCAGCGGGCCGCCCTGCAAGCCGGGGAATACGGCCGAGTTGATCTTCTTGCCGACCTCGAGGTCGTTCGACAACACCATGCCGCCGCGTGGGCCGCGCAACGTCTTGTGCGTCGTCGTCGTCACCACATGGGCGTGCGGCAGCGGGCTCGGATAGACTCCGGCGGCGACCAGCCCGGCATAGTGAGCCATGTCCACCATGAACCAGGCGCCGATCTCGTCGGCGACCTTGCGGAAGCGCGCCCAGTCGATGTGCCGCGAATAGGCCGACGCGCCGGCTACGATCAGCTTGGGCCTCTCGCGCCGCGCCATCTCCTCCATCTGCTCGTAATCGATCAGATGGCTGTCCGGCTTGACCCCGTACGACACGACCTTGAACCACTTGCCCGACTGGTTGGCCGGCGAGCCGTGCGTGAGATGGCCGCCCTGGTCGAGCGCCATGCCCATGAAGGTGTCGCCCGGCTTGAGGAGCGCCATGAACACGGCCTGGTTGGCCGTTGCGCCCGAGTGCGGCTGCACGTTGGCGAAGCTGCAGTCGAACAGCTTGCACGCCCGGTCGATGGCGAGCTGCTCGGCCTTGTCGACCTCCTCGCAGCCGCCATAGTAGCGCCGGCCGGGATAGCCTTCGGCATACTTGTTTGTCAGCACCGAGCCCGCCGCCTCGAGAACGGCGCGCGACACGATGTTCTCCGACGCGATCAGCTCGATCTGCTCGCGCTGGCGGTGCAGCTCACCTTTGAGCACGGCGTCGATCGCCGGATCGGACTCGGCGACACCACGCGTGAACATCGCCAGCGGCGTATCGGTCGACTTCGGTGCAGCTTGACTCATTTCTGACAACCCTTTGAAAGCTTCTCGACGCGGGCGGCGTGACGGCCGCCTTCCCAGTCTGTCTTCAGAAAAACCTGCAGCGCCTCGCGAGCCGTCTCCACGCCGATCACCCGCTGGCCGAAGGCAACGACATTGGCATCGTTGTGCTGGCGTGCCAGGCGCGCAGACGTCGTATCGTGGACCAGCGCCGCCCGGACTTTCGGGTTGCGGTTGGCGGCGATCGAGATGCCAATGCCGGTGCCGCACACCAGCACCCCCCTCACCACCTTGCCCGACTCGATTGCCTCAGCCATGGCCTTGCCATAGTCAGGATAATCGACAGACTCGCCCGATGCGGTGCCAAGATCGAGCACGTCGTGACCGGCATCCTGCAGGTCACGCTTCAGAATCTCCTTGAGGTCGAAGCCGGCATGATCCGACGCGACCGCGATGGCACCCCCCGGCATCTCGACGGCTAATCCCTTCTAGCTGTTGATCTCCCGATACCATATCGGGGGTGCCAATGTCACCGTTCCCCCAAAATCATGGGAACCGCCCTACAAGGCGTTGAATCGGCTCAGGAAAATCGCAACCAAGCCGAAGCGGCCGCAACCGCAATCGCAGACCCCAATATGTTGTCGGCGACTAGATTTGCCCACGAAGGCCAGCCCCTCAGAATGCCGCTCAGCTCGCCCCCTCGGGACGCGGAGCGTTCGTATATGGGGTGCGCCTTCCATTCTCCTCCCCAGCTCCTGCTGCAGCGGGAGCTGGGGAGGTGCCCCGTCTTACGGGGCGGGGTTCAAGAGCCTCAATCGAAGCATCCTTTTGGCCATTCCCCGGCTCGTCGGAATCGGACTCCACCTCTGTTGCCTGACGGCCGTCACACGACGGGTGGCCGCACAAGGCCGAGGCCGCGCAGCAGATCGGCAAATGCCGCCAGCCGTTCCAGGCGATGCTTGTCGAGGTCGATCTTGTCGTAGTCGAGGAAGCCGCGCCCGGTCTTCATGCCGATGTTGCCTTCGTGCATGTTGCGCTCGACGATCGCCGGCGCGGCGTAGCGCTCGTTGCCCAGCGCCCCGGTGAGATAGCGGCTGGCGTGATACAGGATGTCGCCGCCGCCCCAGTCGATGAACTCCAGCAGGCCGAGCACGGCGAAGCGCAGCCCGAAGCCGTACTTGACCGCCTTGTCGATCTCCTCGGCCGAGGCCACGCCCTCCTCGACCATGCGCGCCGCCTCGTTCATCGCGAGCGCCTGGATGCGCGGCACGATGTAGCCCGGCCGCGCCGCGCACAGCACGGTGACCTTGCCGATGCCGTCCAGGAGATCGCGCAGGGTCTGAACGACATCCTCGCGTGTTGCCTTGCCGGCGGACAACTCCACCAGCGGCATCAGGTAAGGCGGATTGAGCCAATGGGCATTGAGGAAGCGGCCGGGATGCTCGATCGCCTCGGCGAGATCGTCGACCAGGATGGTCGAGGTGGTCGAGGCGATGATCGGCCCCGGTCCGGCGAGACGCGACACCGCCGCCAGCACAGACCGCTTCTGGTCCAGCACCTCCGGCACGCCTTCGAAGATGAAGGCGGCGTCGGTCAGCACGGCGGCCGCCTCGGCCGCCGGCACGACGCGCACCCGGGCAGCGATCGCGCCCGCTTGGTCAGCGGAGAAGAAGCCAAGCCGCGCCAGCGTGCCCAGAATGGCGACGATTTCCCCCTCCGCTTCCGTGGCGAGGGATGCAAAGGCATCGCACGAGCGATCCTTGAGATCGATCAGAGTCACGTCATGGCCGGCATAGGCGAAAACGACCGCAAGGCCGCGCCCCATCCGTCCCGCGCCCACCAGGGCGATGCGCGGGCTCATGCGAAGCCCTCGTGCAGCAGCTTCTGCAGCGACGCACGATCGAGACCGCCCAGGCCGAGATTCGCCAGCGTGCGGCCCGCAGTGGCGAAATCCTCGCTGCAGATTGCGCCGCCGATCGCCAGGAAGGCCTCGACCAGGGGCGCGGCGCAGCCGGCCAGTCGCGCCGCCGAGGCCAGCAGAGCTAGCCCCAGGCGCACATCCTCCAGCATGTAGCGATGCTCCGTGAGCACGATGTGCTCGCGCCAGTCGCCGGAGTCGGTCAGCTTCTCGTGCGAGCCGCGGCCATACATCCATTCCGGACCGCTCGCGGCATAGTGGTCGGCCAGCGGGAAATGCGGCGCCGCGTAGCCCAGCGCTTCGCGGATGGCCACGCGCTCACGATCCAGCGCGTCGGTCACGCGGCGTACGGCGGGCTGGGTGCCCTCGTTGTGGATGTCCCACTTGTCGAAGTGCTCCAACGGGGCGGCGTTCAGGATGATCAGCGGCGGATGAATGATCGGTCCGCCATTCATCAGCGCGCCGGACAGGGCGTCGCCGCAGGCCCGTATCGTCCCCGGGAACGCTCGGTCGATCACAGCGAGCGCCTCGTCGGCGCGCGCCGCCGGAAAAACGCCGGTTGGCAGATGCTTGCCTCGAGCGGAGATCCGGACCTCATACGGCCCTTGCTTGCGCGCGAGCCATGGCAACGTCCCGGTCTCTGCGAAGGCCGCGCCCGAACGATTGCCGGATTGCCTGGCCGCCTGGGCAAACACCACCGATCCAAACGTGCCCGGCGGGAGGAACACGACCTGTCCATCCGCGAGGTGCGGTGCGAGGCGCTTGGCAATGTCTGCCTGGGCAAAGGCGGGAGTCGGGCAGATGATCAATTTGGCGCCACGCACCACCGCGCCGATGTCTGATGTGACGAGCGCCAGCGTCGCCTCGTGCGTCCCGCGGAAATCCCTGACCGTGACGGCGCTACCGTTCTCCCGATGCGCGGCGGCGGCCGCCTCCTCGCGACGCCACAGGCGGACCCGATGACCGGCGAGCGCAAGGTCGCCGGCCGCTGCGAACGACCCATTGCCGCCGCCGAGCACTGCTATGTCCACGGCTAACCCTTCCCGTGCAGATCCAGATTGCGTTGCAGCAGCGTCAGGTTCTGCAGCAGCTCGGACTGCGCCTCCGTGCTGAGGTCACCGAGGATCGACACCACCCACTCCTCGTGGCGCCGCGCCATGCGCAGGAAGCTCTCGCGGCCCTTGCGCGTCAGCTTCACGATCACGCTGCGCCGGTCGCTCGGCACTTCCTGGCGCAACACCAGGCCGCCTTCGCGCAGCTTGTCGACCAGCCCGGTGACCGCGCCGTTGGAGACGAGCAGCCGGCGCGACAGCTCGGACATCGTGAGGCCGTCGGGAAAGCGTTCGAGTTGCGCCAGGACGTCGAACCGGGCGAGCGAGGTCTTGAACTCCTTGCGCAGCCGCTGGCTGAGGATGCTCTCCATCTTGCCCGAGCAGCCGAGCAGCCGCAGCCACACCCTGAGCTCGAGATGGCCCTTGTGCACTGCCGGCGTGTCGCCCGCCGCAATCATCGCCTCGCCGTTGGACCGCTGACGCATCGAAGATAGTTAAGAGTTGAAACTTTTTCCTGTCAATCGTCGGGCCGCGTCCGAGGCACAATTCGTTCGGTGTCAGCCCTTGTTGGCGCGACTGGTCCTTGACACTCGATTCGGAGAAATTTTAGGATTGAAATATTCGCGAATGCGCGCGGGGTTGGAGACGAGCTCCTCATGCAGGTTCGAGGTTCACGCCGGTGATGACGAGAGCTCGACCATCTGTGTCATCATTGGACAGGGGAGTGAGGCAGGAGATGAGCATGAGGAACAGCATCGCGGCAGCATTGGTTGTCGCCTCTTTGGGCGCCGGCACGGCGCACGCCGAGATCACCGTCGGGTTCGTGACGTCCCAGAGCGGTCCGGGATCATCGATCGGCGTTCTCTACGATCGCGGCATGAAGGCCGCCTTGGAATATGCCAGCAGCGTGGGCGACGAGAAGGTCAAGTTCATCCAGCTCGACGACGGCTCCGATCCGTCAGCGGCGACGCGCAATGCGCGCAAGCTCATCGAGGAGAACAAGGTCGATCTCCTGATCGGCACCGCGACCGCGCCGTCCTCCATCGCCATGGTCGCCGTCGCCAACGAGCTCAAGGTGCCGATGATCTCGATCTCGCCGATCACCGTGCCGGCGACCGACAGTGGCGATCGTTGGGCGATCGCCATGCCGCAGCCACCCAGCCTGATGGTCAAGGTCGTGGTCGACCGCATGAAGCGCGACGGCATCAAGAACTTCGCCTATATCGGCTTCTCGGACGCCTGGGGCGACCTGGTCTACAACGGCGCGCAGAAGCCTGCCGAAGCCGACGGCATGAAGGTGCTGACCAACGAGCGCTACGCCCGCACCGACACGTCGGTGACCGGGCAGGTCCTCAAGATCATGGCGACGAAGCCGGATGCCGTGTTGCTGGGCGGCTCGGCGACCCAGGGCGCGCTGCCGCCGCTCACCCTGGCCGAGCGTGGCTACAAAGGTCCACTTTACGGCACCCCCGCCCTGCTCAATGCCGATTTCATCCGCGTCGGCGGCAAGGCCGTCGAAGGCGTGCAGGTGTCGGCCGGGCCGGTGATCGTGGCCGAGCAGCTCCCCGACTCGCATTTCAGCAAGAAGATTTCGATGGACTTCCGCGCCGC
Organism: Reyranellaceae bacterium; assembly: GCA_046349295.1. Classification (GTDB taxonomy): domain Bacteria; phylum Pseudomonadota; class Alphaproteobacteria; order Reyranellales; family Reyranellaceae; genus Reyranella. Next base: position 67,724 of record JAXMCP010000009.1, on the reverse strand, counting down.
CTACCAGAAAGCCAACGGAATGCCGACGACCGACGGCTTCTCGGCCTACTCGTTCGATTCCTGGCTGGTCTTCCTCGACGCGGCAAAGCGGGCGACGGCGACCGCCAAGCCAGGCACGCCGGAGTTCCGCACGGCACTGAAGAACGCGATCTTCAGCACCAAGGATCTCGTGGGCACGCACGCGATCTACAACTTCAAGCCGGGCGACAGCTACGGCGTGGACGACCGCAGCCTCGTGATGGTTCGCCTGGTCAACAGCCAATGGAAGTACGAGCCGTAGAGCACGAACCTGGTGGATGTTTCGATTTTGACTCCCTCCCGCGTCATCGGGGGAGGTGCTCTGTCATACGGGGCGGAGGGGGAAAGCCACAGAGGGGACGCCTCCGATTCCGACATTGGAATCGGAGAAATCTCGACTGCGGCTTTCCCCCTCCGGCCCTTCGGGCCACCTCCCCCGGCTACGGGGGAGGGAAATGAGCTCGGGCAATGACCGGCGAGATCGCGGCCATCCTGGCAATGGATGGCATCGCGAGCGGCGCGATCTACCTCTTGATCGGGCTCGGCCTGGTCCTGATCTTCGCGGTGACCCGCGTCATATTCGTGCCGTTCGGCGATATCGCCGCCTTCACCGCCCTTTCCCTCGCCTCGCTGGAGACCGGCACCCGGCCAGGCACGATCAGCCTCGTCGCTGGTCTCGCCGTGCTCGCCACCATTGTCGAGGGCGTGGCGCTGGTGCGGGCGGGCGCAGTCGCGCGACTGCCGCGCGCCCTCTTCTTCTATCTCGTTCTGCCGCTGCTGCCCGCCGCCGCAGTCTGGCTGGCGGCGGGCATGACTCTGTCGATGCCGGTGCGCATCGCGCTCTCGCTCGCCCTGGTCCTGCCGATCGCCCCCCTTCTCGATCGCATCGTGTTCCGTCCGATCGCCGATGCCTCGGTCCTGCTCCTGCTCACGGTCGCGGTCGCGCTGCACTTCGCCCTGTCAGGCATGGGGCTGCTGTTCTTCGGACCCGAGGGAGTGCGGACCAAGCCGCTCGCCGACGCCGTGTTCGATGTTGCCGGGCTGATCGTCAACGCCCAGACCCTGCTGATCGTGATCGCAGCGATCGTGTTCAGCGGGCTGCTTTTCCTGCTCTTTGATTATACGCTGCTCGGCAAGTCGCTGCGCGCCACGGCGATCAACCGCACAGGCGCGCGCCTGGTCGGAATCCGGCCGGCCACGACCGGCACCATCGCCTATCTCCTGGCCTCCCTGCTCGCCGGCATCTCGGGCGTGTTGATCGCGCCGGTAACCACGATCTTCTATGATTCCGGCTTCCTGATCGGCCTGAAGGCCTTCGTCGGCGCGATCATCGGAGCGATGGCAAGCTACCCGATCACTGCCGTGGGCGCCGTGATGGTTGGCCTCCTGGAGAGCTACGCCTCGTTCTGGAGCAGCGCCTACAAGGAAGTCGTGGTGTTCGGCATCCTGATCCCGGTGTTGCTCTGGCGGTCGCTGAGCATGGCCACCACCGACGACGAGGAGGAGGCCGAGGAGTGACCCAGGCCCAGCTTCGCCTCGTCGGCCTGGGTGCGATTGTCCTGCTCGCCCTTTTCCCGGCGGTCCTGAGCCCGTTCAGCATCACGCTGCTGAACTTCATCGGCATCTATGCCCTCGCCGTCCTCGGGTTGGTGCTGCTGACCGGCATCGGCGGCATGCTGTCGTTCGGTCAGGCCGCCTTCGTCGGCATCGCCGCCTATGCCACGGCGTGGGTCACGGTGAAGCAGGGTTACTCGCCCTGGCTCGGTCTGGCGCTCGCCCTCGTGCTGACAGGGGCAATCGCCGCCATCCTGGGCGGCGTGACGTTGCGGCTCGGCGGGCACTTCCTGTCGCTCAGCACCATCGCCTGGGGCCTCGCGATCTACTTCCTGTTCGGCAACTTGCCGATGCTGGGCCAGTTCAACGGCATGAGCGACATCCCGCCGATCTCGATCGCCGGCATCTCGCTCGCCGCCAGCCAGAGCATCTACTACCTGATCTGGCTGGTCCTGATCGCGACCCTCGTGCTCGCGGCGAACCTGCTGGGATCCCGCGAGGGTCGGGCGATGCGTGCCCTGCGCGGCGGGCGCATCATGGTCGAGAGCCTCGGCATCGACCCGTTCCGCATCAAGCTCGTGACCTTCCTGCTGGCGGCTCTGCTGTCGGCGCTGTCGGGCTGGCTGTACGCCCACATGAGCCGTTTCGTCAGCCCGGCGCCGTTCGACGTCAATGTCGGCATCCTCTACCTGCTGATGGCGATGGTCGGCGGCATGGGCCATCTCTCGGGCGCGATCCTCGGCGCCACCATCGTCACGCTGCTCAAGAACAGCATCCAGGACTGGCTGCCCAAGATCGCCTTCAGCGCCTCGGGCCAGGTCGAGGTCGTGGTCTTCGCGGTGCTCTTCATCCTGCTGCTGCAGCGCGCGCGCGGCGGCCTCGTTCCGCTGGCTTTGCGCTATCTGCCGCGCGTGCAGCCGACCCTGCCGACGGCAACGACCGCGCTCGATCGCCGCCGGCAACCGGACCGCGGCAAGCCGATCCTCGTCGTCTTCGAGGCCATGCGCCGTTTCGGCGGACTGGTGGCGGTCAACAGCGTGAGCTTCGAGGTCGTAGCGGGCGAGATCCTGGGCCTGATCGGCCCGAACGGCGCAGGCAAGACCACGATGTTCAACCTGATCACCGGCGCCTTGCCGCTCGATCAGGGGCGCATCACCTTCCTCGGTCAGGACATCACCCGGCAGCCGCAGCGCCAGATCGCCCGCGCCGGCATCGCCCGGACGTTCCAGCACGTGAAGCTTCGTCCCACCATGACGCTGCTCGATACGGTGCTGCTCGGCACCTATGGGCGCACGTCCTCCGGCTTCCTGAGCGGCGCCTTGCGGCAGGATCGCGCCGAGGAAGCGCGCGCGGCATCCGAGGCGATCCACCAGCTTCAGCGCGTGGGACTCGCCGACCGCGCCTTCGAGCTGGCCGGCAATTTGCCACTGGGCAGCCAGCGCCTGCTCGAGATAGCCCGCGCGCTCGCCGCCGATCCGGCGCTGCTGGTGCTCGACGAGCCCGCCGCCGGCCTGCGCGCCGGCGAGAAGGCCGAGCTTGCGCATCTGCTGCAAGCATTGCGGTCAGAAGGCCTCACCATCCTCCTGGTCGAGCACGACATGGATTTCGTCATGGGCCTGGTCGACCGCACCGTGGTGATGGATTTCGGCTCCAAGCTCTGCGAGGGCGCGCCTGATGTCGTGCGGGCCGATCCGCGCGTCCAGGAAGCCTATCTCGGCGGGGTCGCCTGATGGCCTTGCTCGCGATCGAGGATCTGACGGTCGCCTACGACAAGGTCGAGGCATTGCGCGGCGTGACGCTGTCGATCGAGCCCGGTCAGATCGTCACCGTCATCGGCCCCAACGGCGCCGGCAAGACGACCATGCTCGGCGCCGCGATCGGCCTGCTGCGCTGGCGTGGCCGCATGGCTTATGACGGCACCGACCTGCGGCGGCTCGACGTCGAGGCCCGTATCGAGCGCGGCTTCTGTCTCGTGCCGGAGAAGCGCGAGCTGTTCGGCGATCTGACCGTCGCCGACAACCTGCTGCTGGGCGGCTACACGCGGCGGCGCGACGGCGCCGGCCTCAAGCAGGCCCTGGCCGATGTCTATCGCCGCTTCCCGCGCCTCGACGAGCGCCGCGGCCAGCTCGCATCGACGCTGTCCGGCGGCGAGCGGCAGATGCTGGCGCTGGGCCGCGCGCTGATGTCCAAGCCACGCCTGCTGATGCTCGACGAGCCCAGCCTCGGACTGGCGCCGCTGATCGTCCGCGAAGTTTTCCGGATCATCGCCTCCCTGCGCGACACCGGCGTCTCGATCCTGCTGGTCGAGCAGAACGCCCGCGCCGCGCTCGAGACGGCCGATTTCGGCTACGTGCTGGAAACCGGCGAGATCGTTCACTCCGGCCCGACCGCCGACCTGATGCACGACCCGCGCGTGACCGCGAGCTATCTCGGCGGGCATCGATCCTCCTCCCCGGCGCCGCGGGGGAGGAGATGAGGGCGCGGATAATATTTTAGGTATGAAATTTTAGACTTGAAATAACTCCGTCGCCGAGTCATCTCTAAGACCGCGCTAGGACGGAGGAGACCTCCAGTGAAGGTTGCTGTTCTCGGCGCCGGCCCCGCCGGCCTCTATTTCGCCATCTCGATGAAGCGCAGGAATCCTGCGCACGAGGTCACCGTGTTCGAGCGCAACCGGCCCGACGATACGTTCGGCTGGGGCGTCGTGCTGTCGGCCGAGACGCTCGAGAATCTCGCCGACAACGATCCGGTTAGCGCGGCCTGGATCCGCGATCACTTCGCGTACTGGGACGACATTGCCGTCTATCACGGCGGTCGCCGGACCGTGTCGACCGGGCATGGCTTCTGTGGCATCGGCCGCCGCCGGCTGCTCCTGCTGCTGCAGCGCCGCGCCCGTGAGCTCGGCATCCAGATGGTCTTCGAGACCGAGATCGACGAACCCCGGCCCTACATGGAGAGCCACGACCTGGTGGTCGCCGCCGACGGGCTCAACTCGCGCTCGCGCGCCGCATTCGCCGAGGTGTTCAAGCCTGACATCGAGATGCGCAAGTGCAAGTTCGTCTGGCTGGGCACGCGCCAGAAATTCGACGATGCCTTCACCTTCATCTTCGAGAAGACCGAGCACGGCTGGGTGTGGGCGCACGCCTACCAGTTCGAACCCGAGACCGCGACCTTCATCGTCGAATGCAGCGAAGAGACGTGGCGGCGCCTCGGCTTCGAGAGCATGACCCGCGAGGAATCGATCGCCACCTGCGAGCGGATCTTCGCCAAGTATCTCGGCGGCCACGCCCTGATGTCGAACGCGAGCCATCTGCGCGGGTCGGCCTGGATCAACTTCCCGCGGGTGTTGTGCGAGCGCTGGTCGCACAAGAACCTCGCCCTGATGGGCGACGCCGCAGCCAGTGCGCACTTCTCCATAGGATCGGGCACCAAGCTCGCGCTGGAAAGCGCCGTAGCGCTGGCCGATTACGTGCACTCCGAGCCTGGCCTCCCCGCGGCCTTCGCGAAATACGAGGATTCGAGGCGCGTCGAGGTGCTTCGGCTGCAGTCGGCAGCACGCAATTCGCTGGAATGGTTCGAGGACGTCGAGCGCTATCTCGGCCTCGACCCGGTGCAGTTCAACTACTCGCTGCTCACCCGCTCGCAGCGAATCAGCCACGAGAATCTGCGGCTGCGCGACCCCGCCTGGCTGAGCGACGCCGAGGCGTGGTTCCAGCGCCGCGCCGGCAACACCGACAATGTGCGGCGCACGCCGATGTTCGCGCCGTTCCGCCTTCGCGAGCTCACGCTCAAGAATCGCGTCGTCGTCTCGCCGATGGCTCAATACAAGGCCGTCGATGGCTGTCCGACGGACTGGCATTTCGCCCATTATGCCGAACGCGCAAAGGGTGGCGCCGGACTTCTCACGATCGAGATGACCTGCGTCAGCGCCGAGGGCCGGATCACGCCGGGCTGCACGGGCTTTTATGCCCCCGAGCACGAGCAGGCCTGGAAGCGGCTGGTCGACTTCGTCCACGCCGAGACCGAGACGAAGATTTGCGCCCAGATCGGTCATTCCGGCCCCAAGGGCTCCACGCAGCTCGGCTGGCAGCAGATCGACGCGCCGCTGGCGGCCGGAAACTGGCCGGTGATGGCGGCGTCGGACGTCGCCTGGTCACCGGCGAACCAGGTGCCCAGGCCGATGGACCGCGACGACATGGCGCGGGTGCGCGAGCAGTTCGTGTCGGCGGCCGAGATGGCGGCGCGCTGCGGCTTCGACATGCTCGAGATCCACGCCGCGCACGGCTACCTTTTGTCGTCCTTCATCACGCCGCTCACCAACATGCGCAGCGACGAGTATGGCGGCTCGCTCGAAAATCGCCTGCGCTATCCACTCGAGATATTCAACGCGGTGCGTGCAGCCTGGCCGACGCACAAGCCGATCTCGATGCGCATCTCGGCCACCGACTGGGTCGGCGATGCCGGCGTGACACCGGGCGAGTCGGTCGAGATCGCCCGCCTGCTCCAGACCGCCGGTGTCGACATTTGCGACGTCTCGGCTGGCCAGACGTCGATCCGCGCGCGGCCGGTCTATGGCCGCATGTTCCAGACGCCGTTCTCCGACCGCATCCGCAACGAGGCTGGCATGGCGACCATGGCCGTGGGCAACATCTACGAACCCGATCACGTGAACTCGATCCTGCTGGCCGGACGCGCCGACCTGGTCTGCTTGGCACGACCGCACCTCGCAGATCCGTACTGGACCTTGCACGCCGCCGTGCAGATGGGTGACCGCGACGTGAAGTGGCCGGATCCCTACCTGCCCGGCCGCGACCAGATCTACCGGTTGAATGAACGCAACGCGACGATGGGGATGCGCGTATGACCGCGGGACGTCATGCCCTGGTGACGGGAGGTGGTACGGGTGTCGGCCGCGCAATCGCCCTGGCTTTGGCGCAGGCCGATGTCACTGTCACGATCTGCGGCCGGCGCAAGGCCCAGCTCGATGCCGTTGCCGCCGAGAACGGCCGCGTTCACGCGATCGTCGCCGACGTCACCCAGGAAGCCTCGATCGCCAATGTCTATGCCGAGGCGGAAGCCTCCCGCGGCCCGTTCGACATCGTCGTGGCCAATGCCGGCATGGCGGAAGCTGGCCCGGCGCATCGCACCAGCCTCGCCGACTGGCAGCGCACGCTCGACGTCAACCTGACCGGCTCGTTCCTGACGGTGAAGCCTGCTCTCTCGGGCATGGCCAAGCGCAAGGCCGGGCGGATCGTCTTTGTCGCGTCGACCGCAGGCCTCAAGGGCTACGGCTATGTCGCGCCCTACGTCGCCTCCAAGCATGGCGTCGTCGGTCTCATGCGCGCGCTCGCCACCGAGCTGGTGCGCTCGGGCGTGACCGTGAACGCCGTCTGCCCGGGCTTCGTGGAGACCGATCTGCTGGAGGAGTCGATCCAGCGGATCGTGCGCACCACTGGCCGCTCCGTCGCCGAGGCTCGTGCGAGCCTGTCGGCCACCAATCCTCAGGGGCGCTTCATCCAGCCTGACGAAGTGGCGGCCACCGTAACGTGGCTGTGCAGCGAGGCTGCCGGCTCGATCACCGGCCAGGCGGTTTCGATCTCGGGTGGCGAGACGTGGTGAGCGCGCGGCTTTTCGCGCACGACACGCCGCAGGACAGCAAGGACCGGCTGCGGCTGTGGATCCGGCTGTTGCGCGCCTCGCGCACCATCGAGGCCGACCTGCGCGAACGGTTGAAGCGGGAATTCGACAGCACGCTACCGCGCTTCGACGTGATGGCCGCGCTCTACCGCTCGACCGAAGGCATGCTGATGAGCGACCTGTCGCGCTACCTGCTGGTCTCCAACGGCAACGTCACGGGCATTGTCGATCGTCTGGTCTCGGAAGGCCTGGTGCTGCGTGCCCGCCGCAACGGAGATCGCCGCACCTCGAGCGTGCGCCTCACGCGGGCTGGCGCCGATCGGTTCCGCGCCATGGCCAGCGCACACGAGGGTTGGATCGACGAGCTGCTGGGCGCGGTTTCCGGCAACGACACGCGCCGCCTGACGGCGATGCTGAAGTCGTTCCGCAGCAATTGGGAGGGACGCGAATGACACGGATGGCCGGGCTGATTCCGAAACACTTCCTCTGGCAGGTCGACGGCAAGGTGGCGCGCGTGCGCCTCGACCGGCCTGAGCGCAAGAATCCCCTCACCTTCGACTCCTACGCCGAGCTGCGCGACACCTTCCGCGAGCTGCGCTACGCCGACGATGTCGACGCCGTGGTGTTCCTGCCCAACGGCGGCAATTTCTGCTCGGGCGGCGATGTCCATGACATCATCGGGCCGCTGGTCGGCATGGACATGAAGGGCCTGCTCGCCTTCACGCGCATGACCGGCGACCTGGTCAAGGCGATGCTGGCCTGCGGCAAGCCGGTCATCACCGCGGTCGACGGCGTGGCGGTCGGCGCCGGCGCCATCATCGTCATGGCGTCCGACATCCGCATCGCCACACCCGAGGCCAAGACCGCCTTCCTGTTCACGCGCGTCGGCCTCGCCGGCTGCGACATGGGGGCATGTGCGATCCTGCCGCGTATCATCGGCCAAGGCCGCGCTGCCGAGCTGCTCTACACCGGGCGCACCATGTCGGCGGCAGAAGGCGAGCGCTGGGGCTTCTACAACAGGCTGGTCGACGCCAGCGCTCTGGAAGCGGATGCACTCGAGATGGCAGGCCGCATCGTCGCCGGACCAACCTTCGCCCACGGCATCACCAAGACCCAGCTCAACCAGGAATGGTCGATGGGGCTCGACCAGGCGATCGAGGCGGAAGCCCAGGCGCAGGCGATTTGCATGCAGACCGCCGACTTCGAACGGGCCTATCGTGCGTTCGTTGCCCGGCAGACGCCGGTGTTCGAAGGGAGCTGACGCCATGCTCGGACCGAGCGCCCACACCGACACGTTCGCGCGCGACAAGCTCCCGCCGCCGGAGCAGATGCCCGATTTCCTGCTCCAGGGTTTCGAGTATCCAGAGCGCCTCAACGTCGCCGTCGAATTGACCGACCGCATGGTCGCCAAGGGCTTCGGCGATCATACGGCGCTGATCGGCAATGGCCGGCAGCGCACCTACAAGGAGCTGTCCGACTGGACCAACCGTCTGGCCCGCGCCCTGGTCGAGACCTACCGAGTCAGGCCGGGCAATCGCGTGCTGATCCGGTCGGCCAACAATCCGGCCATGGTCGCCTGCTGGCTGGCCGCAACCAAGGCCGGCGCCGTCGTGGTGAACACCATGCCGATGCTGCGGGCCGGCGAGCTCGCCAAGATCGTCGACAAGGCGGAGCCCGTTCTGGCGCTCTGCGACACGCGTCTCATGGACGAGCTGGTCGCCTGCGCCAAGAACAACCGCTTCCTCGAGCAGGTGGTGGGCTTCGACGGCACCGCCAACCATGACGCCGAGCTCGATCGCGTCGCCCTCAACAAGCCGGTGCGCTTCGACGCGGTGAACACCGGGCGCGACGACGTGGCGTTGCTGGGCTTCACCTCGGGCACGACCGGCGTGCCGAAGGCAACCGCCCACTTCCATCGCGACCTGCTGATCGCCGCCGACGGCTATGCCAAGGAGGTCCTCGGTGTCACGCCCGACGACATCTTCGTCGGCTCGCCGCCCCTAGCCTTCACCTTCGGCCTCGGCCTCGCGATCTTCGCCCTGCGCTTCGGGGCCGCATCGGCCCTTCTCGAGAACGCCTCCCCGGCGAACATGATCGAGCTCATCGAAGCCTATCGCGCCACCATATGCTTCTCGGCGCCGACCGCCTATCGCGCGATGCTGGCAGCGGCCGATCGCGGCGCCGATCTGTCGTCGCTGCGGCTCGCCGTATCGGCCGGCGAGACCCTGCCCGCCCCTGTGTTCGACGACTGGATGCGCAAGACCGGCAAGCCGATCCTCGATGGCATCGGCGCGACCGAGATGTTGCACATCTTCATCTCCAACCGCCTCGACGATCTGGCGCCGGGTGCCACTGGCCGTCCCGTCACCGGATACGAAGCCAGGATCGTCGACGAGACGATGGCCGAGCTGCCGCGCGGCACGGTCGGACGATTGGCTGTCCGCGGTCCGACCGGTTGTCGCTACCTCGCCGACCCGCGCCAGCGCGAATACGTGCGCCAGGGCTGGAACCTCACGGGCGATTCCTTCGTGCAGGACGAGGCCGGCTACTTCCACTTCTCCGCCCGTTCCGACGACATGATCATCTCGGCCGGCTACAACATCGCCGGACCGGAGGTCGAGGCCGCCCTGCTCGCGCACGCTGATGTGCGCGAATGCGCCGTGATCGGCGCACCCGACCCCGACCGCGGCCAGATCGTCCAGGCGCATGTCGTGCTGGCCGACGGCGTCGCCGCAGACACCGACACAGCCAAGCGCCTGCAGGATCACGTCAAGGCAACGATCGCACCCTACAAATATCCACGCTCCGTGAAGTTCACGACCGAGCTGCCCAAGACCGAAACCGGCAAGATCCAGCGTTTCAGATTGAGGACACAGGGCCAGCCATGACCACGCACACGATCCTGCAACCCGACGGCTGGGTGAAGCCCAAGGGCTACGCCAACGGTATCGCGGCGGAAGGCAGGCTGGTATTCGTCGGCGGCCAGATCGGCTGGAACGGCCAATGCCAATTCGAGACCGACGACTTCATCGGCCAGGTCCGGCAGACCTTGCAAAACGTCGTCGCGGTGCTGGCCGAGGCTGGGGCCCGGCCGGAGCACGTCGCGTCGATGACCTGGTACCTGACGGACAAGCGGGCCTATCTCGACAATCTTCCCGCCATCGGCAAGGTCTATCGCGACGTCATGGGCCGACACTTCCCGGCGATGGCCGTGATGCAGGTCGCCGCGTTGCTGGAAGATCGCGCCAAGGTCGAGATCCAGGCCATGGCTGTCGTTCCGCATTGATCTCATTCTCCTCCCCGGCGTCGTGGGGGAGGAAAACAAATCTACGCGTTGCCGAAGATCGGGTGCTTGACCTTGTCGCCGGGCTTGATGCCGAGCAGGCGGGCGCTGCCACCGTTGATCTCGAGCACGCCGCGCACCGGGAACTCGCTCGGGATGGTGTCGGTCGACAGCGGCTTGGCATTGGCGTGCACGTGGCGGATCGTGCCGTCGGCGGCGATGAACACCATGTCGAGCGGGATCAACGTGTTCTTCATCCAGAAGCTCACCGGGGCTTCCTGGTAGAAGTCGAACAGCATGCCGTCGTAGGGGCCGAGCTTCTCGCGGAACATGAGGCCGCGCGCCCGCTCGGCCTCGGTCAGTGCCAGCTCGACGTCGAACTTGATCTCGCGCCCGCCGGTATCGATGACCAGCGTGGATTTCTGGAACTTGATCTCGCCGCTCTGCGCCCGGGCCACGCCGGCGGCCAGAACGAAGGGAGCACCAAGAAGGAGACGGCGGCGGAGCCGCGGGTCGGTACGAACGAATGCCATGGCCATCCCGTAGGACGTGAAGGCTGAATTCGTCAATCTCAAGACAGTCAATCTCAAGACACTTGCGTGACAGTCCGTCCCTTTTCATAGTGGCCGCAATCATCGGGGGGAGCCGCCAAGCGGCTGAGAGGTCCACCTGGACGACCCCGACAACCTGATCCGGTTAATGCCGGCGTAGGGACTGGTGACGTTGGACTCGGCTGCTCTTCCCCTTTTGGTCCGCGGTGCGCGCATCGCCTTCGGCGATCGCGTCGTGGCAGATGATCTCACGCTCGAGTTTCCGGCCGGCCGCACCACCTGCCTGCTGGGCCGCAGCGGAGTCGGCAAGACCTCCCTGCTGCGCTGGCTCGCCGGCCTGCTGCCCGGCGCCGCCCCTTCGCGCGATGTCGCCTACATGGCGCAGACCGACCTGCTGCTGCCTTGGCTCTCCGTGCTCGACAACGTCCTGCTGGGGTACCGCCTGCGCGGCGACGCGCCTGCCATCAAGGCGGCTCGGCCGCGCGCCATCGCCCTGCTCGAGCAGGTGGGATTGCTCGATCGGCTCGCCGATCTGCCGCAGGCGCTGTCGGGCGGCATGCGCCAGCGCGCGGCGCTGGCCCGCACGCTGTGCGAAGATCGGGCCGTCGTCTTGATGGACGAGCCCTTCGCCCACCTCGACGCGGTCACCCGGCTCGAGCTGCAGGATCTCGCCGCACGCTTGCTCGGGGGTCGAACGGTGGTGCTGGTCACCCACGACCCGCTCGAGGCGCTGCGGCTTGGCCACCAGGTGCGCGTGCTGTCCGGCCGGCCACTTACCGCGGGTCTTCCGATCGAACCGAAGGGCCCGGTGCCGCGCGATCCGGGTTCGCCCGAGCTGCTCGGACTGCACGCCGATCTGCTGGCCGAGCTGCGCGAGCACACCACATGAGGCCGTTGATCACCACGGCGGGCCTGCTGCTGGGTTGGGAGCTGCTGGTGTTGCTGACAGGCCTGCCGGTCTACATCCTGCCGCCGCCGTCACGTGTCGCTGTCGTGATGGTCGAGCGTTTCGGGCTGCTGCTGGGCGAGGCGGCATGGACCGCCGCCGAGATGGTGCTGGGCCTGCTGCTCGGTCTGCTGCTCGGGGCGGTGCTGGCCATCGTGCTCGCCGCGTCGGCGGGATGGCGACGCTGGGCACTGCCGGTCGTGATCGTCTCTCAGGCCATTCCGGTGATCGCCCTCGCCCCGCTGCTGGTCCTGTGGCTGGGCTACGGCATGGCATCCAAGGTGGCGATGGCGGCGCTGGTGATCTTCTTCCCGGTGGCAAGCGCGCTCTATGACGGGCTGCGGCGCACCGATCCGGGCTGGCTCGATCTCGCCCGCACAATGGAGGCGAGCCCGCGCGCCACGCTGATTCAGATCCGCCTGCCGGCCGCTCTGCCCGCCTTCGCGTCGGGCGCCCGCATCGCTGCCGCGGTGGCGCCGATCGGCGCCGTGATCGGCGAATGGGTCGGCGCCAGCGCCGGCCTCGGCTACTTGATGACCCAGCAGCTTGCGCGTGGACAGACGCCGCTCGCCTTCGCCGCCCTCGTGCTGCTCTGCCTGCTGGGCCTCGCCCTTTACTACGCCACGGACTGGACGGCGCGCCGACTCGTGCCGTGGCAACCGTCGCAAGGAGACTGACGATGAAGATTTTGATCCGGCTGATCGCCGTGCTGGTGCTGGCGGGCATCGCCCTGCCGGCAGCGGCGCAGGACAAGGTGCGCCTGCTGCTCGACTGGTTCGTCAATCCCGATCATGCCTCCCTGGTGATCGCCAAGCAACGCGGCCTGTTCATCAAGCACGGGCTCGACGTCGAGCTGATCGCACCGGCCGATCCCAACGCGCCGCCCAAGCTCGTGGCAGCCGGCCAAGCCGAGTATGCCGTGTCCTACCAGCCGACCTTGCAGATGCTGGCCGCCGAAGGCCTGCCGCTGGTGCGCGTCGGCGTGCTGGTCGCCCAACCGCTCAACGCGCTGGTGGCGCTCGAGGACGGACCGGTGAAGACCATCGCCGACTTCAAGGGCCGCAAGATCGGCTACTCGATCTCCGGCTTCGAGGAGGCGCTGCTGGGCGCCATTCTCGAGAAGGCCGGCCTCGCCTTGAAGGACGTGACCCTGATCAACGTCAACTTCGCGCTCACCACGGCGCTGATGAGCAAGCAGGTCGATGGCGTGATCGGCGCGTTCCGCAACTTCGAGCTGAACGATCTCGAGCTCAACAAGGCCAAGGGCCGACTCTGGCCGGTCGAGGCGAACGGCGTGCCGACCTACGACGAGCTGATCCTGATCGCCAAGCGCGAGACCTTCGATGTGACGCGTACCCGCAAGCTGCTCGCCGCCCTCGCCGAAGCGACGGTCTGGCTGCGCGCCAATCCCGCCGAGGCCTGGGAAGTGTTCGCCAAGTCGGGCAAGGAGCTCGACAACGAGCTCAACAAGCTTGCCTGGCGGGACACTCTGCCGCTGCTGGCGAGCGATCCGACGGCGCTCGATCGCGCACGCTACGAGATGTTCGCGGACTTCCTGGTGAAGCGCGGCCTGATCAAGCAGGCGCCGCCGATCGACAGCTACCTGCGTGACGTCAAGTGACTCAGGCCGGTCGGATCTCGATGACCTGAAGGCCCTTCTGGCCTTCGCCGATTCGGATCATCACCTTCTGGCCAGGTGCCAGCGACTCCATGCCGTGACGGCGCAGCACGGCGGCATGGACGAAGATGTCGCCCTCGACCGCCTCGCGCGTGACGAAGCCGTAGCCACGCTCGTTATTGTACCACTTGACCATCGCAGCGATATGGTCGCCGATCGCGACGCCTTCGGGCATGGGCGGTGGCCGTGGTGCCGTAACGGAGGCCGTCGACGAATCGACGTCGAGCACCTTCATCACCTGCCAGCCTTTGGGGCCGCGCACGCCGGAGCACACCACTGTCGCACCAGGCTTGAGATCTTCATGCCCGGATTGGCGAAGCGTCGTCACATGCAGGAATGCGTCGCTGTTATCGCTCTCGAGGGCCAGGAAACCGTAACCCTTGACAGCATTGAACCACTTGACTTTACCACGCAGCTCAATCGTACCGACGTCCCCGCCCGTCTCTCCCTGTAGGGTCGTCATTTCAACGATCCCATGTTGTTATTCGGAAATCCTATCACTGCGGCCAAGCTATGCAACACATTGTGACGAGGAATGCGATAACGTGAGACGACACAGGCAATGCAATTAGGGGAGCAAACCGATGTTTCGGACGGACCTGTTCAAGGGGAAGCGCTTTCTCGTCACCGGGGGTGGCACGGGTCTCGGTCGTGTCATGGTGGAGAAATTCGTCGAGCTCGGCGCCGATTGCGTGATCTGCGGCCGCCGCGGCGGCGTCCTGGAAGAGACTGCGCGCCAGATCATGGCCAAACACCCCGAGCGCCGGGTCGACACCCACACCGTGGATATTCGCGTCGCCACGGCGGTCGAAGAGATGGTCGAGGCCATCTGGGCCACTGGCCCGCTCGACGGGCTGGTCAACAATGCCGCCGGCAATTTCATCTCGCAGACCAAGGATCTCAGTCCGCGCGCCTTCGACGCGATCGCCAATATCGTGTTGCATGGCACGTTCTACACGACCAATGCCTGCGGCAAGCGCTGGATCGCCGAGCAGCGCAAGGCGAGCGTGCTCAGCATCCTCACAACGTGGGTGTGGACCGGCAGCCCGTTCGTCGTTCCGTCGGCAATGTCGAAGGCTGGCGTCGCAGTGATGACCCAAAGCCTCGCCGTCGAGTGGGCACGCCACGGCATCCGCCTGAACGCCATCGCCCCCGGCCCCTTCCCGACCGAGGGCGCGTGGGCGCGGCTCAATCCGATGCAAGAGAGCGACGACAACCGCTACGTATCGCGCAACCCGATGGGCCGCGTCGGCAAGCCGAGCGAGCTCGCCAACATGGCGGCCTTCCTGATGAGCGAGGAGGTCGCGTACATCAACGGCGAGGTGATCGCCATCGACGGCGCCATGGGCATCATGGGCAACGGGACCTTCGCCAACATGCTGGCCTACTCGGAAGACGACTGGCGCCGCATCCGCGACCAGATCCAGTCGACCAACGCAGCCGACAAGGCGAAGCGGAGCTGAAAGACTCATGGCCGAGAGCGTGCCACTCCGTGGTGCTCTTCTTCTCCTCCGCAGCCTCGCTAGGGAGGTGTCCGCGTCTTCGCGGACGGCGGTCATGAATCGTGTCTCAGAAGCTTCATGACCCCGCGTGTCGCCGAAGATGGAGACACCTCCCCAAGCTTCGCTTTGGGAGGCGAACAAGAGCGCCACGGAGTCGTGCGCTCCCGACCATGACCAGGTTAAGCCAGCGCCGCCGTCAGCGTACGGTGGAAGTGGACAATCGCGCTTTCGAACTTGCCGAAGGTGAAGACCTCGTTGGCGCCGCTCGCTAGGCCGCGCTGGATGGCGTGCACCACGGCGCGGTCCTCGGCCGCACCGGTGTTGCCGACGAAGTCGGCGTCGCGCTTGGCCTCCGCAATGGCCGCCGGATCGTCACCGCCCCCGTTGGTCAGGGTGTAGGTGATCTGCCGCGTGCGATCCACGCCGAGCGGTTCCAGGATCACCACGTTGGTGTGGCGCGACAGCACGGTGATCAGGACGTTGGGGAACAGGTGGTAGACGTAAGTCAGCAGGCCATCGACCCGGCGCTCGCCGGGCGGCACCTTGGCGAGCTTCTTGATGCGCTGGAACGGATAGGTCACGCGGCTGTTGCGCCCGAACAGGTCGATGACGTTCAGGTTGTCGAAGCCGTAAGGCAGGAAGCTCTCGGGATGCGTCGACTTGATGTGATAACCCTCGATGAAGCTCTCGAGCAGGATCTTCCAGTTGACCTCGAACTCGCGCTCGACCGAAGCGAACAAGCGCTGGTCCGCTGCAATCAGCTTGCCCAATCCGCCCAGCGCATCGTCATCCAGCGCCGGCTCGTCCTGAGTGACGAACACCAGGCCGAACCGTTCGCTGGCCGTCACCGGCATAAGCGGATGGGCGTCCTTTTCGAAGCCCGGAAAGCCGTCCTCGTGCGGGATGTGCCGCAGCCGGCCCTCGAGGTTGTAGGTCCAGCCGTGGTAGCGGCAGACGAAGGCTCGCGTGCAGCCGCTGCCGGCCGCGACCTGCATGCCGCGATGCCGGCAGGCGTTGCGGAACGCGCGCACCGTTCCGTCGGCGCCGCGCACGACGACGATCGGCGTGCCGGCGGCGTCGCGGGCAACGTGGGAGCCGACCTCGGGCAGGGCGGCCGACGGACAGAACGGCGTCGGTGAGCGGCGAAGCACGCGCGCGATCTCGGCCTCGAGGCGTTCGCGTGAGCGATAGTTGGCGACCGGCTCGCGCCACACCGCGTCGCCGAGGTCGGTGGTTCCGTTGGCGATATGGTCGAGCACGCGTTGCGCGACCGACTGGTCATCCATGGCAGGCTTCATGGCATCACCATACGCTCGGCTGCCCCATCGACAAATGAAAGCAGGCACCGGTCGAATGAGCGCGATTCACGTCTTGCGGGCGAGCGCGCCGAGCAGCCAGCGGCTGAAGGCCCGCAGGGCCGGGTTGCTGCTCCTGGGCGCGATGCACCAGCCAGCATCCGCGGGTCTGGTGACTGGCCGGGACTGGCCGGCATCAGCTCGATATGCCGGCGCTTCGGCGTGCCCCTGACGGACCTCGGCACGGTGCGCCCACTGCGGCTGATCGGGCACAGCAGGGCCACGGACATGACCCTGACCGGCCCCGTGCCGTCCCGGGCGAGGAAGCCGAACGAATTGGTCTGGCCAATCGACAGGTCGAGCCCCGCGCGGCGCTGGCCGGCGCGCGAGAGCTCGCCTGGCAAATCGCACTGCTACCGCAAGCTGCCTTGCGCAGCGATCGGCTGTCGGCACTCGAGCAATGGTCGCTCGCCCGGGATCAGGCGACACTCGATGAATTCCGGCACGGCGTCGCCACGGTTGCAACCGGCGAAATGGAAGCCGTCGCACGACGCTGTGCGGCTGGCGACGGCAGGCACGGAAAGTCCCCTGTGAACCGCGCATTGTGTTGCACGAATGCAACATGGCATCACGATTGATGCCGGCTGTGCGACCAGCCCACCACCACCGGCCTCAATTGAGCCAAAGTGTGATGGTCATTTGTTGCCACAACATTTTGAGTCCCCGTCCAGAGAATCACGTCGTGTTGTTAGGCACCGAGGCAGTCCCCCAGGCACTCCGGAAATTGCCACGGCGACATTTCTTGTCGCTCTGCCTGATCGCGCCAGGTGCCCTGGTGAGCAACGTCGACGACGTGGCAGCGCAGACCGTGGAGTCCCGTCACTGGCACGGCGCCACCGCAACGATTCGCCAATCCGAGCAGGTCGTCGCCGGCACGCTTCCCGAGTGGCGCAGCTTGTGGGGCCGAGTCGGAATCGCGCCGCCTGAGAACTTCGAGCCGGGGCGCCATTATGCGGTCGGGATCTTCCTGGGACGACGCAACAGCGAGGGCTACTCGGTCAATATCATTTCCGCGAGTCGCCGCCGCGATCGCATCGTCATCGTTTTCGAGGAGCGCATGCCTCCCGACATCATGACGGCACAACGCACCAGTCCGACGGTGACGCGGCCGGTGTCCAATGCTCCTGGCGTTCCGGGTCTCTCCGGTCCAGGCTTCGGCGGGCCAGGCGCAGGCTTCGCCGCGCCCGGCGCCGCGGCAACCCTGCCACCTCCACCACCGCTTGGCACCGGTATCCGTCCACCGACACAGCCCACGTCGCCGTGGGCGATCGTGCTGATCAACCGCGCCGATCTGCCGGTCTCCGTCGAGCAGCGCCTGTTCCGCTGACAGTCATCGTTGATGTCTCCCCGACTGTGTGAGCGCGTCTGACGCACAATCGCGTCTCGCGGTCCGGTAGAGCATGAACCATGGCGCATCAGTGCGAATGACGAGGCACGCCCTTGGTCTGCACGATGCGCTGATAGTTCACCGCGAAGTCGAGGCACGCGCCGCTGGCGAGCTGGCCGACGAACTTGCGCTGCATCTCCTGCCACGGTGTCTGGCTTTCCTTGACGTGCGGCTTCCACGCCGCCTTGCGCCGGGCGAGCTCGTCGTCAGCGATCAGGATATCGGCGCGGCGCTTGCCGATATCGACGCGGACCTTGTCGCCGGTCTGCAGCAGCGCCAGGCCGCCGCCGACCGCAGCTTCGGGTGAGGCGTTGAGGATCGACGGGCTGGCCGACGTGCCGCTCTGCCGGCCGTCGCCGACACAGGGCAGCAGCAGCACGCCGCCTTTCACCAACCGATCGGGCGGCAGCATGTTCACCACCTCGGCCGCGCCGGGATAGCCGACCGGGCCGACGTTGCGGATGAACAGGATGCTGTTCTCGTCGATCGGCAGGCTCGGATCGTTGATGCGGTGGTGATAGTCCTCCGGGCCTTCGAACACGATCGCGGTGCCTTCGAAGGCATCCTTGTCGCCTGGCCGCTCGAGGTATTTCCGTCGGAATTCCTCCGAGATCACCGACGTCTTCATGATCGCCGAGTCGAACAGGTTGCCCGACAGCACGGCAAAGCCTGCCTGACCGAGCATCGGCTTGTCGTAGGGCTTGATCACCTCGCCGTCGGCCGGCTTCGCCGATTTGAGATTCTCGGCCATGGTCTTGCCGGTGACAGTCAGCGCATCGCCATGGATCTTCTTCTTGGCGAGCAGCTCGCGCATCACGCTCGGCACGCCGCCGGCGCGATGGAACGCCTCGCCGAGATACTTGCCGGCCGGCATGCAATTGACCAGCAGCGGGATGTCGTAGCCGATCTTGTCCCAATCGGCGTTGTGCAGGTCGACGCCGATATGGCGGGCAATCGCGTTGACGTGCGGCGGGCAGTTGGTCGAGGCGCCGAGCGCACTCGCTGCCACGATGGCGTTCTCGAACGCCTTGCGCGTCAGGATGTCGGACGGCTTCAGATCCTCCCAAACCATGTCGACGATGCGCTTGCCGGTTTCGTAGGCGATCTGGCCACGCTCGCGGTAGGGGCCTGGAATGGCGGCGCAGCCGGTCAGCGACAGGCCGAGCGCCTCGGCCATGCTGTTCATCGACAGCGCCGTGCCCATGGTGTTGCAGTGGCCGACGCTGGGCGCGCTCGACGCCACCATCTCGAGGAACTGCTTGAGATCGATGCGGCCGGCCGCCAGCTCCTGGCGGGCGTACCACACGACCGTGCCGGAGCCGGCCAGGCCGCCGGCATAGTGGCCGTCGAGCATCGGTCCGCCGGACAGCACGATCGCCGGGACGTTGACCGTGGCCGCGCCCATGATCATTGCCGGCGTGGTCTTGTCGCAGCCGGTGGTGAGCACGACGCCGTCGAAGAAGTAGCCGTACAGGCTCTCGACCAGGCTGAGATAGGCGAGGTTGCGATCGAGCGCTGCGGTCGGCCGCTTGCCGGTCTCCTGGATCGGATGGACCGGGAACTCGATCGGGATGCCGCCGGCGTCGCGGATGCCGTCACGCACGCGCGTGGCGAGGTCGAGGTGATGGCGGTTGCAGGGCGACAGGTCGCTGCCGGTCTGGGCGATGCCGATGATCGGCCGCTCACCGTGCAGCTCGGCCAAGGTCAGGCCGAAATTCATGTAGCGCTCGAGATAGAGCGCCGCCATCGTCGGATCACCCGGTGCATCGAACCAGTCGCGGCTGCGCAGCCGGCGCTTGCCGCCCTCCTTGCCGTTGGCGCCCGTCTTGGTGGCCATCGTCGTCCCTCCCGAATTGCTCGGCCAAACGTGGGAGAAGGCGTTGCGGAAGTCCAGCGTCCAGCTTGAGGAACAGCACGCGGCGTGGGACACCGTGCCGCCATGCCCTCGTCCCCTGCCCTCGTCAGCCTCGGTGAACCGATGATCGAGTTCAATCGGCCGCGCGAGGGCGACGGCCGGACCTGGCTGCAGGGCTTCGGCGGCGACACTTCCAATGCAGCGATCGCGGCGGCGCGCCAAGGCGCATCGGTCGGCTATCTCACCAGCCTCGGCGAGGATTGGATGGGTGCGGCGTTCTTCGATCTATGGCGCGCCGAGGGTGTAGACGCTTCGCAGGTGCGCCGCCATCCCACCGCGCCGACAGGGGTCTATTTCGTCACCCACGGCGAGTCCGGCCATCGCTTCGACTTCCTGCGTAAGGGCTCCGCCGCCTCCCTGATGGACGCAGACGACCTCGCCGCCGACTATGTCGCCAGCGCACGCATCCTGCATCTGTCGGCAATCAGCCAGGCGATCAGCGCGGCGGCGCTGCAAACCTGCGATGCGGCCGTCGCGGCGGCGCGCCGCGCCGGTGCGAAGGTCGCCTACGATACGAACCTGCGCCTGCGCCTATGGAGCCTCGACGAGGCGCGGCGCACCATCGACGCCACGGCGGCGCGTTGCGACATCATGCTGCCGAGCCTCGACGATTCGCGGCAGCTCACCGGCCTTGAAGAGCCCGATGCGATCGTCGACCACTACCTCGCCCTGGGACCGTCGCTGGTCGCGCTGAAGATGGGCAGCGAGGGTGCGCTGATCGCCACCCCGGAGCGGCGCGTTCCGATCGCGCCCCACAGGGTGGAGGCGATCGACGCGACCGGCGCCGGCGACGCCTTCGACGGCGCCTTCCTGGCGCGCGTGCTGGCCGGCGACGATCCCTTCATCGCCGGGCGCTACGCCAACGTCGCCGCCGCGCTCTCGACCCGCGGCTACGGCGCCGTCGCGCCTATTCCGCGGGCGGCCGAAGTCCTGGCTGAATTGGCGCACGCAGAGGGCGCGGCACGAGCGCCCGCACGAAGCGGCCGAACACCGTGACCTGCTGGGTGAGCCAGCCACGGCCGTTGTCGGCATCGATGACGGGATCGTCGACCCCGGTCGGTCGATGCTTGCCGTCGTAGTTCGCCGTGCCGAACAGGATGTCCCAGACCGGAAAAACCGGCGCAAAGTTGTGATCGTGGATGTGCCGTTCGTCGGGGCTAGCCAGAGCGTGGTGCAGCCGGTGGAAGCGCGGGCCGACCAGCAGCCGTTCTCCGATACGGCCAAAGCTCATGTCGACGTTGGCGTGCGACCAGCTCTCGACCAGACGTCCCACCATCAGGATCAGCACGTAGTCGTCCGGCTGGACGCCGATGAACTGGGCGAAGACAGCCAGTGCCAGAGTCATCAGCAAATCGTCGACGATATGATTGCGGTCATCGCTCCACACCGTCACCTGGCGCTGGCTGTGGTGCAGGCTGTGCAGCGCCCACCACCAGGAAAAGCGGTGCTGGGCACGGTGCAGCCAGTAGGCGACCAAATCGTAGAGCACGAAGTAGACGAGGAAAGAGGCGAGCGCGTTGTCGTGCAGCCACGGCAGGACCTGCTCGACGCGGAACGGCGTAAAGCCGAACGCACGCGAGGCCTGCTCGATATGGTTGGTGACCGGGTAGCTCACCGCGAACAAGGCGAGCGGGACGATGCCGAGCTTGTTGAGGATCGTGTAGACGCGATCGACCCCGACGAGGTTGTCGTTGGCGGTCCGCTCGAGCGGCCAGCGCTTCTCGAAGAAGCGCATGCCGAGCGCGATCACCAAGACCTGGACGACACCCAGCATGAAGATCTCGACGGCATTGAAGGCCGGCTCGTACCATTCCATCAGCGCGAACCGAAACAACACCGGAGACACCAGAGTCTCGAAGATCCAGTTCTGGCAGCTCACCCAAAGGTCGATGAGGTCGCGCATCGGCGCGCCGGTCTACTTCTTCTTGGGCGTTGCAGACACGGTGCGAACAGGCGTGCCGCTGGGCGGCCCAACCGCATCGAGCATCATCACGCCATGGGGTGACTTGCCGACCGGGATCGACGCGACCATCTTCATTTGCTCGAGGTCGACGACGGCGATGCGGCGCAGGAAGCGCTGCGTCACCCAGAGTTCCTTACCGTCGGGCGTTATGTCCATGCAGTCGGGTCCACCCGGCACCTTGATGGTGCCGACGACCTTCATCTCCTGCGTATCGATCAGCGACACCGTATTCTCGACACGGTTGCTCAGGAACCAGTGGCGGCCATCGCCCTTGGGCCAGAAATTGTGCGCTGCCCGCCCGGTCTTCAGGCTGCCCGTAATGGTGCCGTCCTTCGGATTGACGACCACGAGCCCGTCCTGTCCGGTAAGCGCCACGAGCACCCGGTTGTTGTCGGGCAGCACGAGGACTCCGGCCGGCGCCGTGCCGACCTTCACGTTCCACTTGACCGCCTGGGTCTCGAGATCGAACGCCGCCAGCCGTCCGCTCTCCTGCAAGCTGACGAATACCGTCTTCGAGTCGGCGTCGAACGCAAGATGACTCGGCATGCTGTCAAGGAAGATGCGATTGACGAGCTTGAAGCCGTCGGTGCGATAGAAATCGACGTGATCGAGGCGAAGGGCAACCGTGACGAACCACTTGCCGTCGGGGCTGAAACCCAACTGGTAGGGATCGACGATGTCGCGCACGAGCCCCTTTTTCTCGCCCGTCTTGTTATCGAGCACCAGCAGCTCGTTGGTCACCGTGGAGCCGATCAGCACGTCCTTGCCGTCGGGACTGCGGAACAGGTGGTGCGGCTCGCGGCCGACCGGCAACCGAACGAGCTCGGTGCGAGAGCTGCGACTGATGATGCTGTAGGAGGCCTCTTCCGAGTTCAGCACCAGGACCGTGTCGGCACGGGCGCTGGCGGCAGCCAACACGACCAGCGACGCGACAATTGCCAATCTATTCATAGTGGCTTCTCACTTCCCGACACGCACATCTTGAAACATCTTCGCCCTCAAAACCAGGACCGATTGAGCCGCGCCGCTGCGGCCGCGAGCCGCTCCACCTCGTCACAGGCGCCGGCGGCGACCGCCCTGGCCGGCGCGCCCCCAGGAGCCGCCGACGCAGGCGACGTTGAGCAGGGCGATAGGCCGAGGCACTTCCAGCGTCGATCCTTCCGATGGAACGGAACTCAAGCTCGGCCAGCAGTGCCGCCACCGCCTTGAGCCAGGTCAAGGCACCGGCGCGGCCGACCGAGAAGAACCTCAGCATGCAGTATCCCTGTGCGGCTGGCCTCCCACCCGGTCTGGATAGCGGGCAAGAATGGCAATCCTGCGGCCCGGGCGGCGGAAGCCAGCGCCGGCGTGCAGGCCGGGCTCACGGCGAAACGAGCGCCGGCCCGCGTCGCCTCGATGTCCAAGATCATACGCTCCAACCACCATCGATCACGTTCACGGTCCCGGTCGTGAATGCCGATTCGTCGCTCGCCAGGTAAACAGCCAGGGCGGCGATCTCGTCCGCGGACCCGAACCGGCCGGTCGGCTGGCGCTGCAGGAAGAATTGCCGCGCGTCGGCCCCGCCCCCCAGCGCCGCGATGCGCTCGTCGAGCGACGGGGTCTGAACGGTTCCGGGGCAGATCGCGTTGCACCGGACGCCCTCGCTGACGTAGTCGACCGCGACCGACTTGGTGAGACCGATCACCGCGGCCTTGGTGGTGCCGTAGATGCAGCGCAGGGCAGCGCCTTTCACCGACGATGCGGCCGACGACATGTTGACGATCGAGCCGCGCTTCTTGGCCAGCATGCCGGGCAGGAACGCCTGGATCGCCCAGAACATGCTGCGCACATTGAGATCGAAGGCGAACTGCCATTGCTCATCGGTGGCGTCGAGCACCGCGCCGTGGTTCACGACGCCGGCGCAGTTGAACAGCACGTCGATCGCTCCAACCTGCTCGGCCAGAATGTGGATCGCCCTCTTGTCGAGAACATCGAGCTTATACGTGCGCACACCATGTGTTCCAGCGAGGGCCGTGAGCTTGCCGGCATCGACATCGGTCGCCCAGACTGTGGCGCCCTCGCGGGCGAACGCGCGGGCCGTCGCCGCCCCGATCCCCTGCCCCGCCGCCGTGACCACGCACACCTTGCCTTCGAGTCGCATGAGACTGTCTCCTCCGCCCGCGAACACCGCTGAAACGTTGCCTCCCCTGTCATCGGGGGAGGTGCCCCGTATGACGGGGGAGGAGATGTGTAGTGATCCCCTGGCCGCGTCGCCAACATTGCCGTGAGTCGCGGGGCAAGCAAGTGGGGCCGGCCCCACAACAGTCCAGGATGCGCCTTCGCTACTTGATCAGGCCCTTTTCCAGGTAGAACTTTTCGGCGCCGGGGTGGAGCGGGATGCCGAGGCCCTGGACGGCCGATTCGAGCTTGATGGCGCGTCCCTTGGAATGGCCCGAGTCGAGCAGCTTGCGCGTGTTGGGGTTCCATAGCGCAGCAGTCACACTGTAGATCAGCTGATCCGGTTGCTTGCTCGAGGTCGCCCAGATCGCGTTGACGCTCACCGTCTTCACGCCCGGGACGTTCTTGTAGGCGCCGTCGGGGATCTCATCGAGGGCGAAGAAGCCATAACTCTTGACCAGGGCTTCGGCCTCGGGGCCGTCGATCGGCACCAGGTCGATCCCGGTGGTCGCCGCCAGCTCGGCAATGGCGCCCTGCGGCCAGCCGGCAACGCTGAAGAAGGCGTCGAGCTGCCCGTCCTTCAGCTTGTCGGCGGCCTGCTGTGGCTTGAGATACTCCGCCTTGATCTCCTTCTCGGTCATGCCGTAGGCAGCAAGAATCAGCCGCGCATCGACCAGCGTGCCCGAGCCGGGCTCGTCGAGCGACACGCGTTTGCCCTTGAGATCCTTGATCGACTTGATGCCGGCGCCCTTGCGCGCCACCAGGTGGAAGCTCTCGGGATAGAGGTTGGCGATGGCGCGCAGCACGTCGACCTTCGGTCGCCCCTCGTAGATGCCGCTGCCATTGTAGGCCCAGTAGGCTACGTCGGACTGCGTGAAGCCGGATTGCATGCCGCCGCTTGCGATTGCCGTCACGTTGGCGACCGAACCGTTCGACGCCACCGCCGTCGCCACCAGGCCGGGCACGCCGCACGATCCGCCGTCGGCGCAGGAGCGCGAGCCCGGCGGGTTGGAGATGGCGTTGGCGATCAGGCCGCCGATCGGAAAGTAGGTGCCAGCGGTCCCGCCCGTGCCGATGCGAAAGAACGTGATGTCCTGCGCGGTCGCGGGCTGCCCTGACAAAGCCGCCACGCCCAGCCCGCCCAGCACGGCGCCCCTGCGAGTGATCTTCATTAGCGCCTCCCTGACACGTTTCGATTAAACCGTGTCCGCCCGGCGCTCGCAACGACAGCGGTCAATTGACGCCGATCGCCCTGCTCAGGGTCGCCCCGATCTCGGCGTGGACCACCATGTCGGCGTCGTCATCCTGATCAGTCGCCTCGCGATTGACGATCACCAGCTTGGCCCCTTTGCGCTTGGCGATGCGCGGGAAGCCTGCCGCCGGATAGACCACCAGCGAGCTGCCGAGCACGATGAACAGGTCACAGGCCATGGTCTCGTCCTGGGCGCGGGCCATCTGGATTTCCGGCATAGCCTGGCCGAACGAGATGGTGGCGGTCTTCACGATGCCGTCGCACTTCGCGCAGAACGGCAGCTTGCCCGATCCGAGGAACGCCTTGCGGATCGGATCGAGCTCGTGACGATGGCCGCAATCGAGGCAGCTCGCATAGGTCGAGTTGCCGTGCAGCTCGATGATCTTCGAATCGGGCACGCCCGAGCGCTGATGCAGGCCGTCGACATTCTGGGTGATGATGGCGGTCATACGGCCCTGCTCGACCAGCTTGGCGAGGGCGCGATGGCCGGCATTGGGCTCGGCCTTGAGCATGGTCTCGTCGGTCGCGAACTTGCGGCGCCACGCTTCGCGCCGCATCTCCTCCGACGACATGAAGTCGTCGAAGTAGATCGGCTTGTAGCGCGTCCAGATGCCGCCGGGCGACCGGAAATCGGGAATGCCCGACTCGGTCGAGATGCCGGCCCCGGTGAAGGCGACGATGCGCTTGGCCGACCCGATCATCTCCCGCAGCTGCTCGACTTCGTCCATGGCCCTCTCCTTCCGCCAGGGTGTGCGGGCAAATTTCGTCTGGCTGTTCGAGCCGAACGGAATGTGCTCTACGGTGCCGGCATGGCCGGATTATGCGCCGCGCAGCCCGGGTATGTCCTGCCCTCGCTCCTGACCTCGACCACATAGGCGAACAGCGAGCCCGACTGGTTGTCGATGCAGCGGCGCTCGTCGATCGTCACCAGCAGGTCGGTGCCGTCGGTGCTGGCATACTCGATCGCGCCGGTGAGCTTCGACGGACCGCCGTGCGGCACCCTCTGCGCCGACTGACCGCCCAGCACGCTCATCACCATGTCGCGCGAGGTCACCTCGAGGCGCCACGACGGCTCGGTGCCGGTGGCGATCCATTCCCGCTGGTCGAACCGCTCGCGGCAGCCGGCGGTCTCGACTGCAGCCCGCCGCAGTTCCAGGACACCGATGCCGTTGGTGTCGCGCACGCCATAGATCTCGACGAACATCGGCCGCCCCTCCTGGCTTGCCGTCAGCTCGCGCAGCGTCTTCACAAGCTCCTGGCCCGCCGTGCGATCCTCCAGTGCGAGCGGCGCCCCGTCACAGGGCATGAACTGCAGACGCCCGCCGAGATCGCGCACCAGCCCGCGCAGACGGTTGGCGTTGGCTGGCCGCGCCGGCGCCGTCTCGGATGCACGGGGCGTGGCTTGTGGCGTCAGGGCCATGGTCAGCTGGGGCGGAGGCTGCGTCGTCGATTGCTGGAGCTGCGGCACCGGCGCCCCCGCCCGTCCGACCGACGGCGTCGGCGAGGCGCGCGCCGCCAGGGCCGGCAGGGCGTAGAAGAACAGGGGCCGCTCGCCGCGATCGAGCAGGCAGACGAACTGGGTCTCGAGCGGCGCCCGGTTGCGATAGGTCAGCCGGCCGCGCAGGGTAACGGCGGCGGCGACGGGCTGCGATCCCGCCTTGCCGTCGAAGCGCTCCAGGGCAGGCGGCGGGAAGTCGACCGCCGTGACCCGGTCGACCGACGGGTCGAGCTGGCGGTACTGGCTTTCGCCGAAGGCGGCGCATTGCTGCGCAAGCTCGGTCTGGGCGAGCGCCGGCGCGGCGATCGAGCAGAGGAGCGCAAGGACGGTGAGCAGGGCGATCGGCAGGCCTGGGCGCATGACGCCCCTAGAGCACATTCCGTTCGGCTGGAACAGCCGAACGGAATGTGCCCATTGCAGCAACCACCCCCAGTGTGCGCATTGCCGAATTGATGGCACCGCAAGCGGTTCCATCAATTCGGGAATCGCTTCAGGACAGCCAGCGCTTGCGCCTCTTGTAATGCTTGGTGTCGCGATACGATTTGCGCGCTCCGCCTTCATTCAGGCCGAGGTAGAATTCCTTGATGTCGGAGTTGTCGCGCAATTTGGCAGCCGGCCCTTCCAGCACGATGCGGCCGTTCTCCATGACATATCCGTGGTCGGCGACGGCGAGCGCCATGGTGGCGTTCTGCTCGACCAGCAGGACCGACAGATTCTCCTGCTTCACCAGGCGATCGACGATGCCGAAGATCTCCTCGACCAGCATCGGCGCCAGGCCGAGCGACGGCTCGTCGAGCAGCACCACCTTGGGCTGGCTCATCAAGGCGCGCCCGATCGCCAGCATCTGCTGCTCGCCGCCCGAGAGATAGCCCGAGACCTGGGTTCGCCGCTCGCGCAGGCGCGGGAAGTAGGAATAGACCAGGTCGATCCCCTGCTTCACCGCGGCGCTGTTCCGGACGTGGCCGCCGGCGACCAGGTTCTCCTCGGTCGTCAAGTTCTCGAACACACGGCGTCCTTCGAACACCTGGACCAGGCCGAGCCGCGTGACGTCGTGCGCCCGCATGCCGTCGATCCGCCGCTCGCCCAGCAGCACGGCCCCCTTGGTGACCTCGCCGCGCTCGCTGCGCAGCACGCCCGAGATCGCCTTGAGCGTCGTCGTCTTGCCGGCGCCGTTGGCGCCCAGCAGCGTGGTGATCGCGCCGTCGCCGACCTCGATCGACACACCCCGCAGGACGAGAATGACGCGGTCGTAGACGACCTCGATGTTGTTGATCGCGAGCATGGGACGACGCTTCCTGTTCCTCCTCCCCAGCTCTGCCGGGGAGGTGTCGCCGCCTTACGGCGACGGAGGGGTCATGGGCCTCGGGACCTCTCCGTCCGCGAAGACGCGGACACCTCCCCGGCGAAGCTGGGGAGGAGATTACTCACGACTTCGAGGCTTCCGCCGCGAGGTGCTTCTGGATGAGCTGACGGTAGCCCTGGAACCACTCCTTGGTCCGCACGAGCTTGCCCCCCTTGACCGTCCAGATCTCGACCCAGCCCCCGCCCTCATGGTCGGCCGGCGTGATCTCCATCGGCGGGACGAGGCCGCCCAGGGTGAAGCCCTTGATCGCCTCCATGCCTTTCTTCACCTCCTCGGAGGTGGGCATCGCGCCGCCCTTGGCCTTGATGGCGTTGCGCAGGGCCTCGACGTGCAGCGCCGCGATCAGGACACCGCGATTGTAGAGCACGGTCGAGTCCATCTCCTTGGGCGGCTGCTTGCCCTGGGCCTTGTACATGGCCTCGATGTCCTTGATCACCGGGAAGTCCTTGCCGACGCCGGCGAACTGGATGGTGTTGTAGCCTTCCGCCAGGCCCATGCCGCCGGCCGCGATGATGTCGGCCTCGGAGCCTGCCCAGACAAAGCCGACCACCTTGCTCAAGGGATAGCCCTTGCCCTTCAGCTCCTTGATCAGAACCGACGGCGCGCGCCCGAACAGATGAGCAATGACGAAGTCCGGCTTGAAGCGTCCCGTGATATCGAGGACCTGGGCCCCCATCTCGAGGCCCGGCGCCGGAACGGCGAAGGTGCGCATCTCGAAGCCCTCGTCCTTGGCGAGATCCTCGAGGATGGCCAGCGGTTCCTTGCCCGCCGGATTGTCATAGAAGACGTAGGCGATCTTCTTGCCCTTGAGGCTGCCGCCCAGCTTCTCCTTGGCGAACGCGACCGCCGCGCCGGCCTGCGACCAGTAGCTCGCCGCGATCGGGAACGAATAGGGATAGCGCTTGCCGTCGGCCGCCGAGGACGTGCCGAAGCCGGGCGACGTGCCGAGGATCTTGTCTTCCTCGAGCTTCTTGTTGAGCGCCGCGGTCTGCGGCGTCCCGTAGAGGCCTTCGAGGATGGCGCCTTCCTTCTTGAAGCGCTCATGCGCCTCGATGGCCGGCGGCACCTTGTACTCGTTGTCGATCTCGATGACCTTGATCTTGTGGCCCTCGACGCCGCCCTTGCTGTTCACCAGGGCGATGTAGTCCTGATAGCCCGGGCACAGCGCCGTGCCCACGTTCGCCGTCGGCCCGGTGCGATCGCATTGCAGGCCGAAGATGACTTCTTTCTGGGCGAAGGCCTGGCCCGCGCCCAGCGCCAGGGTGGCGATCGTTGCCGCCAAGCCCAGCCAACTCCTAACGAACCTCGTCATGGGTTCCTCCCTTTTTCAAGCAACGCCCCGCCCTAGTACGAGAAGGGCCAGACCCGGAAGTAGCTCCGGACATTCCTCCACAGACGATTGAGCCCTTCGGGCTCGACGATCAAAAAGAAGATAATCAACGCGCCGAACACCCCCAGCCGCAAGCCCGAGATGACGTTGGCCATCTCGGATGCGGTGAAGAACAGCGATCCGACGTTTTCCATGAAAATGCGGATCACGATGGGCAGCAGTGTGACGAAAATCGCGCCGAAGATGGTTCCCAGCACCGAGCCCAGCCCGCCGATGATGATCATGGCGAGATAGTCGATCGAGACCACGAGCTGGAACTGCTCGTAGTTCGCGATGCCGAAATAGTAGGTGTAGAGCACGCCGCAGACGCCCGCGTAGAACGACGAGATGGCGAAGGCGAGCAGCTTGTAGCGGTAGATGTTGATGCCGATGATCTCGGCCGCGATGTCCTGGTCGCGCACCGCCACGAAAGCCCGTCCGATGCGGCTGCGCACCAGGTTCAGCGTCGCCACGATGGCGATCACGGCAAAGAACAGCAGGAAGAAGTAGAGCCTGCTCTGGGTATTGAAGGCGAAGCCGAGCAGGCTCGGCCGGTCGACCTCGATCGAGGCCTGCGCGCCGCCCGAGATCGCCGGCACGCGGTTGATGGTCCATTCGATGATGAGCTGGCCGGCCAGGGTGGCAATCGCGAGATAGAGCCCCTTGATGCGCAGGCTGGGCATGCCGACCACCACGCCGATCAGGGCGGCCATCAGGCCGCCCGCCGGCAGAGTCAGCCAGAACGGCAGGCCGAGCTTCACCGCGAGGTTGGCCGCGGTGTAGGCGCCGACCGACATGAAGGCGCCGTGGCCGATCGAGATCTGCCCGGTGTAGCCGACCAGGATATTGAGCCCCAGCGCTCCCACGATGGCGATGAAGATCAGGTTCAGGATCGACAGGTAATATTCGTGGACGACCAGCGGAATGATCACCACGAAGATCGCGGCGAGCACGATCATCGTCCCCTTGGCGATCGGCAGCGGATAGAGCGCCATGTCGGCGCTGTAGGTCGTCTTGAATACTCCCGATTCGCGATGGAACATGGTCTACACGCGCTCGATCTGGCGGCGGCCGAAGATGCCGTAGGGCCTGATCATGAGGACCAGGATCATCAGGACATAGGGCGCGAAATCCTTGGTGCCGCCGCCGACGATGGGATCGAGGTAGCCGGCGGCCAGGCTTTCGACGATGCCGATGATCAGCCCGCCGACCAGCGCGCCGCCGATCGAATCGAGACCGCCCAGGATCACCACCGGGAACACTTTCAGACCGACCAGGGCGAGCTGCACGTCGACGCCCAGCATGCTTCCCCACACGATGCCGCCCAGCGCCGAGACGATGCCGGCCATCGCCCAGGCGAGCGCGAAGTAGCGCTCGACATTGATGCCCATCGCCTGGGCGACCTGCTGGTTGTCGGCGACGGCGCGCATGGCGACGCCCATGCGGCTCTTCTTGAAGAACCAGCTGAAGGCGAGGAAGAAGACGACCGCCACCACGGCGCCCAGCACCTGGATCGGCGGCAGGGTGGCCGGCCCGATCGTGATCGGCTCGTCGCCGATCGGCAGCGGCAGGGCGCGCGTCTCGATGCCGAGGACCAAGGGACCCCAGCCGCGCAGCACGGCGGCGACGCCGATCGTCGCCATGATGACCGCCACCACCGGCCGGCCGAGCAATGGTCTCAGCACCACCTTCTCGAGGCCGAAGCCGAAACCGATCATGACGAGCAGCACGGCGACGATCGCGGCAATCAGCGGTGCCTCCGCCCCCAGCACGACCACCACGACCATGCCGGCCAGCATGACGAACTCGCCCTGGGCAAAGTTGATGGCGTCAGTCGCCTTGTAGACCAGCACGAATCCCAGGGCGATCAGGGAGTACATCAACCCGATCGACGCCCCGCTGAGCAGGAGGGCGAAGGCAAACTCGAGCTCGTCAGACATTGGCGCTCCCGCTCTTGTCCTCCTCCCCAGCTCTGCTGGGGAGGTGTCGCCGTCTTACGGCGACGGAGGGGTCATGAGTCATAGCCCCGCTGTCCTTTGTGACTCATGACCCCTCCGCCCCGTATGACGGGGCACCTCCCCAGCGAAGCTGGGGAGGAGAAGATAAATGACGCCGCGCATCCTACGCCGCCCTCCGGGCCGGCTCCGCCCTCGCCTTGCCGTGGATGGCGATGGTCGAGTTGAGCGTCGATTTGCGGCCGTCCTCGAAGGTGATCTCCATGGTGACGTCGACCGACGAGGCGCCGCTGTAGAAGGCGTCGATCACGCTGGCGTACTTCTCGGCGACGAAGCGGCGGCGGACCTTGCGGGTGCGCGTCATCTCGGCGTCGTCGGCGTCGAGCTCCTTGTTGAGCAGCAGGTAGCGGCGGACCTGCTGGATTTCGGGCAGCGTGGCATTTGCCTTGGCGATCTCCGCGCCGATCAGCTCGGCGACCTCGGGCTTGCGGCTGAGATCCATGAAGCTCGTGTAGGCGAGCCCCTGCTTCTCAGCCCAGGTGCCCACGGTCTGCATGTCGATGGCGATCATGGTCACCACGAACGGCCGCTGGTCGCCGAAGGCGACGGCCTCGCGGATAAAGGGGCTGAACTTCAGCTTGTTCTCGATGAATTGCGGCGCGAAGGCCGAGCCGTCGCTGAGCTTCCCGACATCCTTGGCGCGATCGATGATGACGAGATGGCCCTGCTTGTCGAAGAAGCCCGCGTCGCCGGTCTTCAGCCAGCCGTCGGCCGTGACGGTGTCGCGCGTCACCTCGTCCTGCTTGAAGTAGCCCTTGAAGACATTGTCGCCCTTGAGCATCACCTCGCCGCGATCGTCGATCTTGATCTCGACGCGCGGCAGCGGGCGACCGACTGTGTTGGGATTGGCCTCGGTGTCGGACTGGCAGGAGATCAGCGCCGACGCCTCGGTAGCGCCGTAGACCTGCTTCAGGTTGATGCCGAAGGAACGGAAGAAGCGGTAGGTGTCGGGGCCGAGCGGCGCGCCGCCGGTGTAGCACCAGCGCGCCTTCCGGAGTCCGAGCTGATCGCGCACCGGGCCGTAGACCAGGATCTCGCCCAGCGCCAGGCCGATGCGGTCGCCGAGCGACAGGCCTTTGCCGTCGCTGCGCTTCAGCTCGCAGCGTTCGGCCAGCGCGCGGAAATGCTCGAACACGCGGCGCTTCAAGGGCGAGGCATCATTGCCCTTGATCTGCATCACCGTCAGCATGTTCTCCCAGATGCGCGGCGGCGCCAGCATGGCGTCGGGCCCGAGCTCGCGCAGGTCGCGCTGCACCGTCTCCGGGCTCTCCGGGCAGTTCGCCGTCAGCCGCGCCACCAGAGCCATGCCCAAGGTGAACTCGGCGTCGCCGAGCCAGGCCATCGGCAGGTACGACAGCCAATTGTCCCCCGCCTTGACGTCGTTCACCTCCATGAACGCCTCGGCCGTCGCAATCAGGTTGCGATGGCTGAGCATCGCGCCCTTGGGATTGCCCGTCGTGCCCGAGGTGTAGGCGATCATCGCCGTGTCGTCGGCCGCGCCCTGGGCGATTTCGGTTTCGTAATAGCTCGGGCTCGCCGTCCCGAACTTGCGGCCCTCCTCCAGCACGCTCTCGAAAGAGCGCAGGATGGGATCGTCGTAGAACGACAGCCCGCGCGGATCGTCGTAGATGATGCGGCGCAGCCGCGGCAGCTTGTCCTTGAGCGACAGCGCCTTGTCGACCTGCTCCTGGTCCTCGGCGACGATGATCGAGGTCTCGGCGTGGTTCAGCACGTAGACCAGCTCGGCCGCGATCGAATCCTGGTAGACCGGCACCGAGACGCCGCCCAGCGCCTGGGCCGAGAGCTGAGCGAAATAGAGCTGGGGCCGGTTGTCGCCGACAACCGAAAGCTTGTCGCCGCGCTTGAAGCCGAGCGCCGCCAGTCCGAGGGCAAAATCCCGCACCTGGTCGCGGTACGCCTGCCAGTTATAGGTCTGCCATACGCCGCGCGCCTTTTCGCGGATGCCGGCGCCTCTCGGATCCTGCTCGGCGTTGCGCTGCAGCAGCCGGGGCAGCGTCGCGGTCTTGGCGTTGTCGACCAGGCTCATGCGCGCCCGCCTCCCTTGCTGGTGCCGAGATAGGCTTGGATGACCGCCGGATCGCGCTGCACCTCCTCGGGTGTGCCCGCGGCGATCCGCCGGCCGCGGTCGAGCACGACGACCCGGTCGGAGATGTCCATGACCACGCCCATGTCGTGCTCGATCAGCACGACCGTGACGCCGCGCTCCTGGTTCACATCCAGGATGTAGCGCGCCATGTCTTCCTTCTCGTCCTGGTTCATGCCGCCCATCGGCTCGTCGAGCAGCAGCACCTTGGGCTCGAGCGCCAGGGCACGGCCGAGCTCGACCCGCTTGCGCAGGCCGTAGGCCAGCGCCGCCGTCTGCTGCTTGCGCAGATCCTGCAGCTTCAGGAAGTCGATGATCTCCTCGACCGCCTGGCGATGGGCGATGTCTTCCTTCTGGGCCATCCCCCAATAGATGACGCTTGCCAGCACGCCGGCCTTCATGCGGACGTGGCGGCCGAGCATGAGGTTGTCGAGCACGGTGAGCCCGCTGAACAGGGCGATGTTCTGGAACGTCCGGGCGATGCCGAGGGCGGCGATATCGCTCGGCTTCCTCTGGGTGATGTCGCGACCTTCGAGGACCACGCG
Organism: Reyranellaceae bacterium; assembly: GCA_046349295.1. Lineage (GTDB taxonomy): Bacteria > Pseudomonadota > Alphaproteobacteria > Reyranellales > Reyranellaceae > Reyranella. The sequence continues at coordinate 33,632 of JAXMCP010000009.1, read as the reverse complement.
GCCGGTGTCCGGCTTGTAGAAGCCCGAGATCATGTTCAGCAGGGAGGTCTTGCCGGCGCCGTTGGGACCGATGATGGAGACGATGCTGCCGCGCGGCACTTCCAGCGCCACGTCCTGCACGGCGACGACGCCGCCGAAACGCTTGGAAACGCCTTCGACCACGAGCTGATTGTCGCCCTCTTGCGCTGTCATGCGCTGGGCGGACGACCCCATCATGAACCCTCCCTGTATACAGCCCTGCTTTGCTTTTGATTGGACATCATCATGCAGGCTCCGGTGGGCGAACGCAACAAATCTGCCTACACTCCGGGCGCCGCCCCCAGGAGCGTTCCCATGTCCCGTCACATCGTCTGCCTCACCTTTGACCACGACCATCTCTCCGGATTGATTGCACGCGGAATGACGACGCCGACCGCCATATCGCGCGGCGAATACGACGTCGTTGTCATCCCGCGGTTGGTGGCGCTGCTGGAGCGCTATGGCATCAAGGCCACCTTCTTCACCCCGGGCCATACGATCGACAGCACGCCCGAGGCCGTGATGCCCTACATCGAGGCCGGCCACGAGCTGGCGCACCACGGCTGGACCCACCGGCTGCCGGTGACCATGTCGCGCGAGGAGGAAGAAGAGGAGATCGTGCGCGGCAACGAATCGATCAAGCGGATCAGCGGCCGCACCGCGCGCGGCTACCGCTCGCCGGCCTGGGATCTCTCGCCCAACTCGATCGAGCTGCTGCTCGGGCACGGCATCCAATACGACAGCTCGCTGATGGGCCACGACTACGACTGCTACTACGCCCGCCAGGGCGACGTCGCCGAGCTGATGAAGCCCTTCGTGCGCGGCCGCGAGACCCGGCTGGTCGAGATGCCGATCAGCTGGTCGCTCGACGACTACCCGCACTTCGAATACATGCGCAACCCGAACGGCTCGATCCAGGCCGGCCTGATGAACGCCACGAACGTGCTCGAGAATTTCGTCGACGACTACACCTACATGACCCGGGTGGCGCCCGACTTCGGCATCCTCACCTACACGTTCCATCCGCACGTTATCGGCCGCGGCCATCGCATGATGATGCTGGAGCGCCTGATCCAGAAGCTGATCGAGGGCGGCGCCGAGTTCATGACGATGGAAGACGCCATGCACCAATGGCTGGCCCGCCGCGAGGCGGCCCAGAAGCGCGCCGCCGATTAGCGGCGCGCGAATGGCGGCGCACACCTCGCGGGGCGGGCGGGACAAGAACCGGTCGCCCGTTCGGGCTGCAGGGTGTTGACACAAAGAATGATCAGTCGATCCAAGCCCCTGGCCCAGAGTGGCGGCACAGTCGCTCGCCCGATGACCGGGCAGCGGATCAGGGAAATCGAGGAAATTATCAGGGATCGTCCTGCACCAGATCAGGGATTCCGGTTTACCGGAACAGGGATCTCCATGCAGCGGATCACGCAAGCCGGAGCAGTCGATCAGGGAGCTCGGCGCTTCGGCTGGACGCCACAGCACGCCCTGATCGGCGAAGAGCAGCACTCGCGGGCCGCCGGAATAGAACGCCCTCCCTTTTCTCGCGGCCGGTGCGGTCGCAGCCTTTCGATTCAAGGCGTTGGGCCGACTGCAAGCAACTCGTAGGGACCGCACCGTGCGGTCGCGGTCGCACCTTGCAGTCGCGGTCATCGGCCGCCCCTTCCGCCCCGGTGTCGCCTCCCTCTTCCCGGAGCGATCATGGAAAGTCGACGCCGCGGAATCTTGCGTCATTTGCGTCAGTGCGTCAGAAGCCGTTTGCAACCAACGACTTGGCATCGACGCGCGTGCGTCACGCAGCGTCAGCGCCAACGCCGCTTGCGTCACCGCCACGCAATCAATTGCACACGCGACGGAGCGCCTCGTCCGAAGGGCGCCCCTCGGACTCATGTTCCTCTCCGCCCGCGAAGCGGGGGGAGAGGCCAGGAGAGGAAGGTCCTCGGTCGCTGCCCAAGAAGCGCCCGATCTCCATCCGATTGTCTGCCACCGACCGTCTGCCACCGTCCCACCTCTCCTCCCCCATGCTTCGCGCGGGAGCCCCTTCCTCTCCCCCTCTTCGTGGGCGGAGAGGTCTCCTTGAACGACCTCTTCCCCGCAGGGCTACGAGGTGCGTCCACTGCTAGCAGCTCTGGAGGAGCGTGATAGGGGCGCCAGCCGAAGTGGTTCGAAAATGCAGCCAAAAGGACGTGCAATTAATTGCACGACAATCTCCCCGTGCACGTCATCGCGACGTCGAGTCTCAGAATCCGATCGATGTTCGCGTAGGTCTGGACGGCGCTGTGCGAAGCGATCGGCGTTGCGCAAGCCCGACAAAGAAGATGAAGCCGGCGGCGCGTAATTGCCGCCGGGGACTTCAGCGCGGTAGCATGCTGCCTCCTCGGGGTCGGACAGATATGCAGCGACGCGAATTCATCGGACTAGTCGGCAGTGCCGCAGGATGGTCGTCCCTCGCCCAAGCGCAGCAACCCGGCAAGATACCGGTCGCTAGTATCCTGTGGCACGGAACGAAGGAAAAAGAGCTTGCACAGCCCTTCTACCACTGGATGGTGCAAGGACTTCAAAACGCCGGGCTGAAGCCGGGCGCAAACGTGATTCTCGACCACGAGTTCGCCGACGAGAGCGACGCGAAATACAACTATTTGGCGCCGGAGTTGGTGGCCAGGCGCCCCGATGTGCTCGTGGCAATTGGACTCCCGCCGACGTTGGCACTCATGAAAGCGCAAGACGACATTCCTCTTGTTTTCATCGGGCCCGACCCCGCCCTGCTCGGCGTCGGTGAAAACTTGGCCCGGCGCAGCAAGCCGGTAACCGGTGTCACGCTTGCGGGCGCTGATCTCAGTGGTAAGCGCCTACAGTTGCTCAAGACGGCAGTCCCTTCGCTGTCGCGCGTTGCGCTTCTGGTCAATCCGAAAACGCGGTCGACCACCGAGAACGACATCAAGCAGTATAATGGGGCAGCCAAGCGGGTTGACATGACGGTGGAGAGCTTCGAGATCGCCGAGTACGACCAGATCGGAGCGGCGTTCGTGAAGCTCACCGAATGGAAGGCCGACGGAGTGATCACGTCACAGACGCCCCTGTTCGCCCTGATCCGGAAAGAACTGGCCGATGCCGCGCTGGCGGCAAATCTGCCGCTGATGGCATACTCGGACACGTTCGTCGACCAGGGCGCGCTCATGTCCTACGGCTCGTCGATGCGGGACGTGTTCTTGTCCGTCGGGTCGCTCGTTAGACGGGTTCTCGCAGGCGAGCGTCCCAACGAAATCCCGATCGTGAACCCCACGAAGTTCGAGCTGGTCGTCAATATGAAGACCGCTGCCGCGCTTAGCCTGACGTTCCCTTTACCCTTCTTGGGGGCCATTGACAGAATGGTGGAATGAAGCGCTTCGATTTCCGCAGCCGGTCTGCTCGCAGACATGCTTTCGCAGCTTAGTCGACCAGCACGAAGAATGACCTACTTGCCCCTATTTTCGCGTGCGATGCGGATCGCCCGGCAGATCGTCACCATCTTGCCGATGGCGTGAGTGACGAAGGCCGATACCGAACGCTCGATGTCGACGGCGAGCGCCGGACGTCCGCCCGAGATGGCGCGCGCAAGCACGCGAGCGGAGCGCGAGGCCGCTTCGCGATTGCTTGCGATCGCGCGGTCGAGCGTGCCGTCGGCCTGCGCCGGGGCGAGCGCCGCTTCGAGCCGCGCCAGGAAATCAGGCGCGTGGGCCAGGTGGCGATACATGCTGGCGAGGATCAGCGGCTGCTCCGTGTCGCCGAAGCGATTGAGGCGCAGCACCCGTTGCCAGGTCTCGGGCGAGACATCGCTTTCGGAGGCGAGTGTCGGCAGCGCGACCTCGGGCGCCGGCAGCCGCGACCCGGCCTGAGGTTCGCCATTCGTCGCGACGTCGCCGCGCAGCCATACCGCCAGCGCACCGAGCGAGAACAGGTTCATCGTGTTCGAATGGTCGTAGCTCGCCAGCACCGCGTCGACGCTGGCCGGCTCGCGGCCGGCGAGCGACGGCAGTGCCGGCACGACCATGGCCTCCCGGAACCGAACCACCGCCTGGTCGACCATGCCCTGCTGGTAGAGCGGCTTCACGGCGGCCCACGCCCACGGCAGGGCATCGTCCATCGTCGCCAGGTGTCGCCACACCAGATTGACAACGCGCACGCCTACGGTGGCGCGGATGTCAGCAAAGAGGGCGGCCGTCTCGCCCCGTGCCGCTGCCTCGGCGATGGCCGGGAACGGGTCGCTCACTCGGCGGCCTGCTTGGACTCCTGCCCCAGCACGGTGAAGAACGATGCCGATTTCGGTTGCTTGGGCAGCTCGACCCGCCCCTCGGTCAGGCGGGCGAAGCGCGCCTCCTTGCCGCGCACGATGCGGCCCTCGTTCAGGCTCGGCATCGGGTTGCGGGCGATCGGCACCGCGTCGGCCGCGGTGTAGACGCAGATATAGAGGCCGCGCGACTTGTCGGCGCCGTTGGCGGCCGAGCCGTGCAACAGCTTGGTGTGCATCAGGCAGACGCTGCCCGCCTTGCCGAGGCAGGGCACCGACTTCGCCAGCGCCTGCCTCTCCGCGTCCGGCGCGACCGCGCCGGTGAAGCGCTCGCCGTCGAACAGCGACAGCATCGGCCCCTTGTGCGAGCCCGGCACGACGGTGAGACAGCCATTGCCCTCGTCGATGTCGTCGAGGAACAGCAGTGCCGTCACGACGTCGTCGTTGGTGTGCGGCGTGTAGGCGAAGTCCTGGTGGTAGGCGACCTCGGTGCGGGCGCCCGACAGTTTAAGGTTGATCTTGCAATGATGGAACTTGACGTCCGGCCCGATCAGGTCGGCTACCATGTCGACCGTGCGGGCGTCGAGCATGACCTGGCGATAGGCATCGGAAATGTCCGACGGATTGTTGATGCGCCGCAGGGCCGGCTTCTCGGCGCTGTGCTCGGACCCCATGTCGAAGCGCGGCCGGCCGTCGATGGTCGGCGGCCCGAATGGCGCGGAATGCGCCCGGCTCTGCTCGACCCACGATTCGATCTCGGTCCGCAACGCGGCGAGTTGCGCCGGCGTCACGGCGTTCTCCACGATGAGATAGCCGTCACGCCAGAAGGCGTCGATCTGTTCGCGGCTGAGCACGGGCATGGTGGGCTCTCCCTGATGTGGCCGTCGATCATCTTGGGCTGTGCGCTCGCGTCGCGCAAAGGCCAAGTTCGTCGGATGTCGAAGCGCACCCGGCATTAGGAATTCGAGCGCAGAAGTCGCGTCACTTCGATCTCGAGACCAGGCAGATCGTTCCGAATGACGTCCCAAACGAGCAGCAGGTCGACGCTCCAATAGCCGTGAATGAGCCGGTTCCGGAAGGCGATGATTTTGCGCCATACGCCATCAGAGCCCTCCCGGGTGACCGCCGAAAGACGACCGGCCGCCTCGCCGATGATCTCGAAATTGCGGATGACGCCGTCCTGGACGAGCCGCTGCGTCATGAAGACTTCTCGTCCCCCCAACGACATAACTCTCGATCGCGGCGATACTGTCCGCGATATGTCCGAGATACGGGAGGTCGCTCTTCACAAAGGCTGGGCCTCAGCCTCGATGAATGGCCGGAAATGAGGGCTGAGGCTTCGTTCAGTGATCAAGTCGACCCGTCGTGCGAGGACGTGTTCGAGTTCCTCGACCAGGCCAGATAGTCGCCGAAGCCACGGTCGGCAGCCATATCGACCAGAAGGTCGACATCGCTGTCGTCGCGCTCCTCGCGTCGCAATACCGAACCGAACAGGCGAAGATTGGACGCGCCATGCCGTGCAGCGATGGCAACGAGCCCATCGCGTCGGCTATGCAGGTCGTCGCGTAGCGCCACGATGTCAGTCTCTTCGCTTACGGCAGCGATATACCGGCGGCCAGCCTGTCGGGCCAGCTTTCCGACAGGCTCCTTGCGATGGATCACCGCCCCTTGAACTGCGGCCGGCGCTTTTCCATGAATGCCGTGCGGCCCTCGACGTAGTCCTCGGAGGCGAAGCACTCCTTGACCAGCGCGGTCGTGCGGGCGAAGTCGGGCTTGCCGTCGAGTCGGGTCAGCTCCTCGATCGTGCGCTTGGCGGCGTGCATGGTGAGCGGCGCGTTCTCGCCGATCAGCTTGCAGTAATTGTCGACATAAGAATCGAGCTCGGCGTCGGGCACGACTCGGTTGAGCAGCCCCATGCCCAGCGCCTCCTCGGAGCTGAATTGACGGGCCGTGAAGAAGATCTCCTTGGCATAGGCCGGGCCGACCAGGTCCATCAGGTTCTTCAGGCCGGCGGCGCGGTAGCCGAGGCCGAGCCGGGCGGCCGGCACGCCGAACTTCGACTTCTCGGAGGCGATGCGGATGTCGCAGGTCAACGCGGTCGCCAGGCCGCCGCCGATGCAGTAGCCGCGGATGCGCGCGATGGTCGGCTTGGAGCACTTGGTGAGGCGGGCATTGGCGACCTCGCCGATCTTGTCGTAGTGGGCGATCTGCTCGGGCGTCGAGCGCGCCTTCGCGAACTCCGAGATGTCGGCGCCCGAGACGAAGGCCTTGTCGCCCGCACCGGTGATCACGACGACGCGGATCGCCGGATCCTTCTCGAACTCGTCGAGGATGACCGGGATCGCCTCCCACATGTCGCTCGAGGTGGCGTTGTGCTTGGCGGGCTTGTTGAAGATGAGCTTGCCGACCGGCCCATGCTTCTCGGCAATCATGTTGGGGGTGGGACTGATCATGGTGTGGTTCTCCGATTCCCTGTGGCGCGTCTCGATTTCCTCCCCCGTCATACGGGGGAGGAAATGCGTCCTCTAAATCACGCCGCGCTGCTTGAAGCTCGCGATCGCGGCGGCGTCGTAGCCGGCCTCCATCAGCACGGCCTCGGTATGCTCACCCTGCTCGGGCGTCGCCGAGCGCATCTCGAAGGGCGTGCGGCTCATGTTGATGGCCTGGCCGATCAGCTCGATCGGGCCGAGCTTGGGCGAGTGGACGGGATGAGCCATCTGCAGGTGCTTGACCTGCGGATCGGCGAACATCTCGTCCATCTTGTAGATCGGGCCGGCCGGCACACCCGCCTTGTTCAGCGTCTCCACCAGCTCGGCGCTGCCGTAGGCACCGACGCGCTTCTCGATCTCGGCATTGAGCAGGTCTCGGTTGGCGCGCCGTGCCTTGTCGGTCGAGAACTTCTCGTCGGTCAACAGCTCCGGCGCCTTGATGCATTCGCAGAAGCGCTTGTAGATGTGGCCTCCGGACGCGGCGATGTTGATGTAGCCGTCCTTGGTCTTGAACACGCCGGTCGGGATCGAGGTCGGATGGTTGTTGCCGGCCTGGCCGGGCACGTCCTTGGCGATGGTCCAGCGCGCGGCCTGGAAGTCGCACATCGAGATCATGGCCTGCAGCAGCGAGCTCGACACCCACTGGCCCTGGCCCGAGGTCTCGCGCTCGAGCAGCGCAATCAGGATGCCGATGGCGCAGTGCAGGCCGGCGCCGACGTCAGCGACGGCAATACCCGCGCGAACCGGTCCCTGCCCCTCCATGCCGGTGACCCACATCAGGCCGCCCATCCCCTGGGCGATCTGGTCGAAGCCGGCGCGCTCGGCATAGGGCCCGTCCTGGCCAAAGCCCGAGATCGAGCCCAGCACGATGCGCGGGTTCACCTTCTTCAGGCTCTCGTAGTCGATGCCGAGCCGGAACTTCACGTCGGCGCGGTAATTCTCGACCACCACGTCGGCCTTCTCGACCAGCTTCATGAAGATGGCCTTGCCGTCCGGTTCCTTGAGATTGAGCGTAATCGACTTCTTGTTGCGGTGCAGGTTCTGGAAATCCGGGCCATGGCGCGGCCCGCCCATGTCCATGTCGCCGGCGCCGGGCGGCATCTCGACCTTGATGCAGTTTGCGCCCCAGTCGGCGAGATAGCGCACCGCGGTCGGGCCGGCGCGGACCCGCGTCAGATCGAGCACGGTGAATCGGGCAAGCGGTCCTGCGGTCATGGTCTCACTCTGGTTGGAGTCGTCGTAGGGTTAGCACGCCGACCGGACCGATCTCCAGACCGGCTTGTTTCGAGGTGCAATGCCCGGGCCCGTTCAAGAGCCGATATCCGCGCAGGAAGTCATACCGCATGCGCAAAGGCCGCCGGAACACTCCCGCGAGAGCCTCGAAAGCTGCCGAGCCGCGATACCCCTACTCGACCCGAACCATGGCTGCAGGATCGATCTCCAGCCAGACGCGGCTGCCGACCTCGAAGACAACATTCGGACCGGTGGAAACCCTCACCGCCTTGGCGCCGCCCAGCGGCCTGGCCTGATAGTCCCAGTATTCGCCGAGATAGGAGCGCCCGGAGATCTCCGCCTCCACGGCAAGGCTACCGCCGTTGGGCTTGTGCGCGGACAGCCCGATCGCCTGCGGGCGCAGCGAATAGAGAAGAGTGGCCGCGTCGGAGCCTTCCAGGCGGGAAGCGGCCGCCGAGAATCCGTCGAACCGCACATCGGTTCCCTGCCGAGTGCCTTCGAGGAAGTTGGTGCGGCCGATGAAGCCCGCCACGAACCGGCTCTTTGGCCGGGCATAGAGCTTGTGCGGCGCATCGACCTGCTCGATTCGGCCCTTGTTCATCACCACGATGCGGTCGGACGTCACCATCGCCTCCGACTGATCGTGCGTCACGTAGACCGTGGTGATCTTGAATTCGTCATGCAGGCGGCGGATCTCGAAGCGCATCTCCTCGCGCAGGTTCGCATCGAGGTTGCTGAGCGGCTCGTCGAGCAGCAGCACCTCGGGCTCGACCACGATGGCGCGGGCCAGGGCCACGCGTTGCTGCTGGCCGCCCGACAGCTCGGCCGGATAGCGCCCCTTGAGGCCGCGCATCTGCACCACGTCGAGGATGGCATCGACGCGGCGGTCGATCTCGGCGCGCGACAGCTTGCGGACCTGCAGGCCGAAGCCGACATTCTCGCCCACCGTCATGTTCGGCCAGATGGCGTAGCTCTGGAAGATCATCGACATGCGCCGCTTCTCCGGCGGCACGACCGCGGAGGGCGAGGAGATCTGCTGGCCTTCCATCTCGATCGTGCCGGCCGACGGCGGCACGAAGCCGGCGATCATTCGCAAGGTGGTGGTCTTGCCGCAGCCCGACGGGCCGAGCAGCGACACGAATTCACCTGGGGCTAGCTCGAGCGAGAAATCGGCAACCGCGTCGACCGTGCCGTAGCGCCGGGCGACGCTCCTGAGGGCGAGCTTGCTCATGTCGCGTTACGCCTTAGCATGAAGTCGCGCCCCAGGGCTTTCTGGCCGATGTACAGCAGCGGCAAGGTGAGGAGCTGCAGGATCAGGGCGAGTGCCGCGAGATACTCGAGATTGCCCTCCTCGCTCATGTCGAAAATCATCACCGAGGCCACCTTGGTGTTGGGCCCGTAAAGGAAGATCGCGGCCGACAGCTCGCGCGTCGCCGGGATGAAGATCAGCAACCAGGCCCCCAGGAGGCTGCGCTTGAGCAGTGGGGTGACGACCCGGCGCAGCGCGGTCAGGCGGCTGCCACCCAGCACGCGTACCGCCTCCTCCATCTCGGGATTGAGGCTGCGCAGGGCGGCACTGGCGTTGACGTAACCGATCGGGAGGAAGCGCGTGGTGAAGGCCAAGATCAGGATCAGCGCCGTGCCGTAGAGCGAGAGCGGCGGCGGCGCGTAGGCGGCATAGAAGCCGATCGCCAGGACGACGCCGGGGATCACGAAGGGCGCCACGCAGAGGAAGCCCAGCAGGCCGCCGAACGGCACGAGCCGGCGCACGACGATGTAGGCCACGCACAAGGTCAGGATCACCGCCGCCGTGGCGCTGGCCCCGGCATAGAGAAAGCTGTTGATCACCGACTTGGCCGCCGTCGCGTGCTCGAACAGCACGAAATGGAAGTTGCGCAGCGAGAAATTGTCGAACCCGAAGCCGCGGCCCCACGCCTTGGAGAAGGCCGCCTGCAGCAGGAAGAGGTAGGGCAGGAACACAGCGAGGGTGGCCACGAACATGGCGTAGCCGAACATCGCCCAGCGCCACCGGCCGAGCTGGATCGGCCTGCGCTCGCCGCCCTTGCCGGTCAGCGCCACGAAGCCTTTGCGCCGCGTCATCAGTTGCTGCAGCAGGATCAGCAGCACGGTTACGCCGAGCAAGGGCATGGCGTAGGCCGCGGCGACCTCGACCCGCACCGGATTGCCGAAGAACTGGAAGAGCTGCGTGGTCACCACGTTGAAGCGCGCCGGGATGGCGATCATCGCCGGCGAGCCGAACAGCGCGATGGCCTCGAGGAAGCAGATGATCAGCCCGCCCAGGATCGCCGGCAGGGCGAGCGGCAGCGTGACCCGCCACATGGTGCGCCACGGCCCTGCCCCCAGGATGTTGGCGGCGTCCTCCATCTCCGACGACACAAGCTCGAGCGCCGCCGTGGTGAAGATGAAGACGTAGGGAAAGGAATACAGGGCGATGACGATCGCCAGGCCGGTGAAGCTGTAGATGTTGAAGGGGCCGGCCTCGGCGCCGGTCAGCAGCGTGTAGAAGCGGTTGAGCCAGCCCGCATTGGGCCCGGCGAGCAGGATCCACGCCACCGCCCCGGTGTAGGGCGGCGTGATGAAGGTCGCCAGCACCAGCATGCGCGTGAGGCCGCGGCCCGGCATGTTGGTGCGCGCCACCGCCCAGGCGAGCGGGATGGCGAAGGCGCCGGCCAACAGCGCGGCCATGCCACCGAGCCTGAGCGAGTTCAGCAGCGCATCGACGTAGCGCGACCGTCCGTAGGCCGTGGCGTAGTTGGCAAAGGTGAAGGCGCCAGTGCGTTCCGCCGAGAAGCTGGTGATCACCAGGTAGATGAACGGGCTCACCACCAGGAACAGCAGGACGGCGATGATCGCGGCCCACAGGAGCCAGGTTGAGTCGAAGGCGATGCGTGGAGGACGCGTCGCAGCCGACGGCAAGGCCGTGGTGATGGTCATCGACCCAACTCATGTTCCTCGCCCCCGCCAGGGGGAGAGGCTAGGTGAGAGGGTGACGACGTGCTTAACCCCCTCACCCAACCTCTCCCCCTAGCGGGGGAGAGGAGTCTGAGTTTGAGGTGTCGCATCGGCTCAATTCCCGAACGTGTCGCGCCATTGCTCGATCATCTCCGGGATGCCTTTGTCGATCTCGACGACGCTCGGACGGATCGTCTTGATCTCGCTGATCGGCTTGGCGCCGGGCGGTGCCGGGACCTCGGGCCGAAGCGGAATGGCGAAATGCTTGGCGTTGATCTTCGCCGCCTCGATCGAGTCGAGATACTCCATGAACAGCCGCGCCGCGTTGGGATGCTTCGTGCCCTTCATGATCGCCGACGGCGCGATGATCAGGACGGAGCCGTCGCTCGGATAGGAGACGGCCAGGGGATTGCCGCGCGCCGCGCTGAACAGGGTCGACCCGTCGGCGCCGGCCGCGACCTGCCGCTCGCCGGCATTGAGCGCCGTCACCGTGTCGTTGATCGAGCGGCCGATCTGCGGCCGATTCTTCTCGAGCTTGTCGAAATATTCCCAGCCATAGAGGTTCTTCATCATCAGCACCCAGGTGCCGACATAGCCTGAGAAGCCGGGATGACCAGTCGACACCTTGCCCTTCCACTTGATGTCGAGCAGGTCCTGCCACTTCTTGGGCGCGTCCTCCGCCTTCACCTTGGTCGTGTTGTAGGTGATCGTCACCAAGCCGGCCGACGTCGTGTGGTAGTAGCCGTCGGGATCGAAATTCTGGAACGCCGGCAGGATCTTGGATGCCGTCTCCGGCGTATACTTCTCGAACCTGCCTTCGGCCTTGAGACGGACGTAGTGACCCACGTCAGTCGACGAGAAGACATCGCAGATCGTCTGGTTGTTCTTCAGATCCTGAAGCAGGCGCTGGTAGGCGACCTGCGCCGTGGTCCGCACCACGTTCACCTTGACGCCATAGAGCTTGGTGAACTCGGCTCCCAGCTCCTCGGCGCCCTCGGACGTGTAGTGGGCAACGTACCAGGTGAGCTCACCCTCCTTCTTGGCGCCCTCCTCGATGGCCTTGATATCGGCCCGCGCTGCCGGTGCGAAGGCAAGCGCGAGGATGACGCAAAAGCGTGCCAACACTCTCATCAGTTCCTCCCTGAGCACGATCTTATTATGGTTATGATCGATACGACCACACGAGCCGGCGCGCGACAAGCTTGCGCGCCGTGCAAGGGAGCGCATGACGAAAGATCGCTCGGCCGGCTGGGCCGCCTACTACGAAAAGCTGCGCGACAGACCGCCGCGCCGCACCTTGCTCGCCGCGCTCGATCGCTTCGGACCGGCGTCCGATGACTCCCTCGCCATCGACCTCGGCTGCGGCGATGGGCGTGACGTGATCGAGATGCTGCGCCGGGGCTGGCGCGTGGTCGCCGTCGATTCCGAGCCCGAAGCGCTGCGCCAGCTCCAGGCCCGCCCCCTGCCCGAGGGCTGCGACCTGACGCCAATTGTCGCGCGCTTCGAGGACGTCCCGCTGCCGCTCGGGCTCAAGCTGGTCAATTCGAGCTTCGCCATGCCGCTTTGCCGGCCCGAGGACTTCCATCGGCTTTGGCAGCGCATCCGCGAGGCGCTGCCGGTGGGCGGACGCTTCAGCGGCCAATGGTACGGGCCGCGGGACAGCTGGGAGGGCCGGCCGGGCATGACCTTCGTCAGCCGCGACGAAGCGCTCGCCCTGCTCGATGGCTTCGACCTCGAGATGTTCGAGGAAGAGGAAGACGAAGGCGTGACGCCACGCGGTAACGCCAAGCACTGGCACATCTTCCATATCGTAGCGCGGAAGCGCGAGGAGACGCCGCCGCAGTAGACAATGCGCGGCCTGCTGTCGGAAACTTGGAGCATCCGCTTCAAGGAGTCGCCATGGCCACCGTTGCCGTCACATCCGAAATCGCCCGACGCGCCGCCGTTCTCGCCTGGACCGACCTGCCCGAGGACCTCATCGAGCGCACCAAGCAGTGCCTGCTCGATTGGTTCGCCGTCACGGTGGCCGGCGCCCAGGAGGAACTCACCGACATCCTGGTGCGCGAAGCACTCGAGGATGGCGCCAAAGGGCCGGCGACCATCGTTGGCCGTACTGAGAAGGTCCTGCCGTCGGCCGCCACGCTGATCAACGGCGCCGCCAGTCACGCTCTCGACTACGACGACGTCAACTTCTCGATGGGTGGCCATCCCACTGTCACCGTGGTCCCTGCCCTGCTGGCGCTCGGCGAGCAGATCGGCGCCTCGGGCCGCCTGTTCATCGAGAGCTTCGTGGCAGGATACGAGACCTCGGGCCGGGTCGGCCGCCTCGTCTCGCCGAGCCACTACGAGAGGGGCTTCCATGTCACCGGCACGGTCGGGTCATTCTCAGCCACCGCCGCGGCCGGCCGCATGCTCGGTCTCAACGATCGCCAGCTCGCCGTCGCCTTCGGCATTGCCGCCACCCAGGCGGCCGGCCTGAAGTCGAACTTCGGCACGATGTGCAAGCCGCTCCATGCCGGCACCGCGTCCGAGCATGGCCTGCGGGCCGCCCGCCTCGCCGCCAAGGGCTTTACCGCGCGCAGTGACGTGCTCGAGTGCGACCAGGGTTTTGCCGCTTCGCAGAGCGATCATCTGAACGTCGATAAGGCGCTCGGCGAAGCGCCGCAGGGCTGGCACCTGCGCAACAACCTCTTCAAGTACCACGCCGCCTGCTACCTGACCCACGCGCCGATCGAGTGCGCCAAGGAGATCAGGCTCAAGAGCAACTTCCCGCCGGAACGCGTGAAGAAGATCCTGCTGCGCATCGATGCGGGCGCCGACCGCGTGTGCAACATCCCCAATCCGACGTCCGGCCTGGAAGCCAAGTTCTCGCTGCGCCAGACCGTGGCGATGGCGTTGACCGGCGTCGATACCGCCAATCTCGACTCGTACAACGAGGCCGTCACGCAGGAGCCGCGCATCCGCGCGCTGCGCGACAAGATGGCGATCGAGTTCAAGACCAACTGGGAGCATTCGGTCGCCGAGATGGCGATCCAGCTCGACGACGGCACGACGATCGAGGCCTCGCACGACGCCGGCATCCCGTGGGCCGACATCGTCAAGCAGCGCAAGGCGATCGAGACCAAGTACGAGGCCCTGGTCCTGCCGGTCCTGGGTGCCGCCGGCACCAAGCGCCTCTACGACGCGATCGAGCGCATCGACGCCCTCAGCGACGTCGGCGACCTCGCGCGGGCAGCGGCGAAGAACTAAGTGGCACGTCTATCGTTGCCTCCCCTGTAATCGGGGGAGGTGGCCCGTAGGGCCGGAGGGGGAAAACCTCAGTCGAGGTTCATCTGACCATGACGTCAAAACTCATGAATCGCGACTGGGGCTTTCCCCCTCCGCCCCGTGAGAGGGGCACCTCCCCCGATCACGGGGGAGGAATTGGAAATGCGTCCGCTCCGTAGCCGATGACGGGCGAAGATCAGATTTGGAGACAGAATGACGGAAGATTTCAGGACGCGGGCGCGGCTGGTGCCGAAGGGCAATCGGTACGAGGATTTCGAGGTCGGGCGGGTGTTCAACCACCATTGGGGCCGCACCATCACCGAGTCGGAGAGCACCCTCTTCTCGACCCTGACGCTGCACTTCAATCCGCATTACTACAATGCCGCCTACGCCCGCGCGCACGGCCATCCGGGCGTCGTCGCCAATCCCATGCTCGTGTTCACCACGGTTTTCGGCCTCACGGTCGAGGATCTGAGCGAAGGCGGCGGGCCGTTCCTGGGCGTCAACGAGCTCAGCTTCCACCAGCCCGTCTATCCCGGTGACTCGTTGCGCGCCCAATCGGAAGTGCTCGACCGCCGCGTGTCCGATTCCCAGAAGGGCTTCGGCATCGTCACCTGGCACAGCAAGGGCTTCAACCAGCGCGACGAGCTCGTCATCGACTTCAAGCGCACCAACCTCGTGCGCCTCAGGAATCCATAACATGCCGTACATCACCGAAGAGCGCCGCATGATCCAGGAGCAGGCGCGCGAATTCACCCTCAACGAGGTCCTGCCGGTCGCCAACAAGCTCGACCCCGAGAAGGGCGACATCCCGATGTCGCTGCGCGACAAGATGGCCGAGCTGGGCTACTTCGGCATTCTCATCCCGGAGAAATACGGCGGCCTCGGCCTGGGCTGCTTCGAGTACTGCCTGGTCACCGAGGAGCTGTCGCGTGGCTGGATGAGCGTCGCCTCGCTGATCGCGCGCGGCAACCTGCTGATCGGCGCGCAGATGATGAGCGAGGACCAGCGGGCGCGTTACCTGCCCCGCATGGCCAAGGGCGAGTTCCTGGGCGCCTTCTCGATGTCCGAGCCCAATGCCGGGTCCGACATCGCCAACATCTCCTGCCGCGCCAGGAAGGACGGCACGGGCTACCTGATCAACGGCAACAAGTACTGGTGCACCTTCGCCGACGGCGCCGACTTCCTGATCATCATCGCCCGCACCTCCGATGCACCGGCGAACAAGCGGCACATGGGCTTGTCGATGTTCTTCGTCGAGAAGAAGCGCGGTGAGCTGCCCAAGGGCTGCAGCGGCGCGCCGATCCCCAAGATCGGCTATTTCGGCTGGAAGACGTACGAGCTGGCGTTCGACAATTTCCGCGTCGAGGCCGCCGACATGATCGGCGAGGAAGGCCACGCCTTCTACTATGCGACGTCGGGCCTCGAGACGGCGCGCGCCCATACCGCCGCGCGCGCCATCGGGCTCGCTCAGGGCGCATTGGACGATTCGATCGCCTATGCCAACGACCGCAAGCAGTTCGGCCGATCGATCTCGGACTTCCAGGCGATCCGCTTCAAGATCGCCGAGATGGCGACCCAGATCGAGGCGGCACGCCAGCTCAACTACTTCGTCTGCGAGCAGATCGACACCGGCCAGCGCTGCGACAAGGAAGCGTCGATGGTGAAGCTGTTCGCCTCCGAGATGGCCGAGCGGGTGTGCAGCGAGGGCATCCAGATCCACGGCGGTGCGGGCTACACGACCCTGCACGCGGTCGAGCGCCATTGGCGTGATGCGCGCCTGACCAAGATCTTCGAGGGCACGTCGGAGATCCAGAAGCGCATCATCTCCGATCGCCTGCTGGGCCGCGGGAGGAACTGATGAAGGTCTCCGCGCTGACCGGCACCCACAACTACTTCGAGGACTTCACCGTCGGCGATGTGATGAAGCACGCGCGCGGCAAGACGGTCGAGCCGCTCGAGCAGGTGTGGATCACCAACGTGACGATGAACACCGCCGAGGGGCACTTCAACGAGCACCTGATGTCGTCGAGCCCGTGGGGCAAGCGGCTGGGCTTCGGCGGCGTCACCATCTCTCTGTGCATCGGGCTCGCCGCCGAGGACACGGCGGAGAACGCCCTGATGGAGCTCGGCCTGGACAAGATCCGGCTGAAGTCCCCGGTGTTCCACGGCGACACGCTCTACTGCTACAGCGAGGTGCTGGAGACCCGGGACGCCGAGCGTCCGGACGGGGGAATCGTCCGCTTCAAGCACTACGGCGTGAACCAGGACGACAAGCACGTCTTCGAAGGCGAACGCACCGTCCTGATCAAGCGCCGCAGTCACTGGGGCGAGAAGTGAGTTCAGGATCTCCGCCCCAGCTTCGCTGGGGAGGTGTCCGCGTAATCGCGGACGGAGGGGTCATGAGTCATTGGAGACAGCGGAGCCAATGGTTCATGACCCCTCCGTCGCCAGTGCGACTTTCGAGCTTCGCTCGAAAGCGCATAGACGGCGACACCTCCCCAGCTTCGCTGGGGAGGAAGGGCTCCAAGCCATGACCGCCGTCCTCGGCGCGCTCGACGGAGTCCGCATCGTCGATCTGACGCAGATGCTGGCGGGGCCGTTCTGCACCATGCTGCTGGCCGACCAGGGCGCCGAGGTGATCAAGGTCGAGCCGCTCGACGGCGATCACACGCGGATCGTCGGCCCCTACCATGCCGACGACAAGCTCAGGGCGTTCGGCGGCTATTTCGCCTCGGTCAACCGCAACAAGAAGTCGGTCGCCGTCGACCTCAAGCGTCCCGAGGGGCGCGAGCTCGTGCTGCGGCTGTGCGAGGGCGCCGACGCGATCGTCGAGAATTATCGCGGCGGCGTCATGGACCGGCTGGGGCTGGGCTACGAGACGCTGCACGAGCGCTTTCCCAAGCTGGTCTATGCCACCATCCGCGGCTTCGGCGACTGGCGGACCGGGCGCAGCCCCTACACCGACTGGCCGGCCTACGACGTGGTGGCGCAGGCCTTCGGCGGCGTCATGGCGATCACCGGGCCGGACATGGATACGCCGATGAAGGTCGGGCCGGGCATCGGCGACCTGATGCCGGCCACGATGTGCGCCGTCGGCATCGTCAGCGCCATCCTGCGTGCCCACAAGACCGGCAAGGGCCAGCTCGTCGATGTCGGCATGGTCGACGCCATCCTGTCGCTGTGCGAGCGCATCGTGCACCAGCATTCCTACACCGGCGGCGTGCCGGTGCCGGAGGGCAACCATCACCCCCTGCTCTGCCCGTTCGGCATGTTCCCGGCCAAGGACGGTCACGTGACCATCGCCGCCCATGCCGACACCCATTGGCCGATCCTGTGCCGCCTGATCGGCCGGCCCGAGCTCGGGGTCGATCCGCGGCTCGCCACGGTCCAGGACCGCCGGGCCAACCAGGACGAGATCATCGGGGCGGTCTCGGCCTTCACCCGCGTGCGGACCAAGCAGCAACTGCTGCAGCATCTCGGCGGCCAGGTGCCGTTCGCGCCGGTCAACGACGTGCGCGACGTGTTCGCCAACCCGCATTTCGCCGCCCGCGACATGGTCGTGTCGGTGCCCCATCCCGGTCTCGAGCACGAGACCAAGGTGGCCGGCGTGGCCATCAAGATGAGCGAGACCCCCGGTCGCGTGCGCCATCGCGCCCCGTTGCTGGGCGAGCACACCGACGCGTATCTGACCGGCCTCGGCCTCGGTGGCGCGGAAATTGCGCGGCTGCGGGCCGGAAAAATCATTGCCTGAGGGAGACGAGATATGATCGACCGTCCGCGCCGCGCGCGCCGCGTCCAGCTTTCCACGCCGGGATCGAGCGAGAAGATGATCCAGAAGGCGGCCGAGTCGAAGGCTGACCACGTCTTCCTCGACCTCGAGGACGCCGTCGCGCCGAGCCAGAAGCGCGAGGCGCGCAAGAAGATCGTCGAGGGCCTGAAGTCGCTCGACTGGGGCAAGAAGACCCGCTGCGTGCGCATCAACGATCTCACCACCGAGTACGCCTTCGAGGACATCATCGAGGTGGTCGAGGGCGCGGGCGAGCATCTCGATACGATCATGATGACGAAGGTGCTGACGCCGGCCGACGTGCTGTTCGCCGACAAGCTGCTGCACCAGCTCGAGAAGAAGCTGAAGCTCAAGCGCCGCATCGGCCTCGAGGCCCTGATCGAGGAGGTCGAGGGCATGCAGAACGTCGACGCCATCGCCGCCTGCACGCCACGCCTCGAATGCCTGGTGTTCGGCATGGGCGACTTCTCGGCCTCGATGGGCGTCACCAACAAGAATGTCGGCGAGACCGACGGCTATCCCGGCGACATCTGGCACTACGCCCGCTTCCGCCTGGTCATGGCCTGCCGCGCCGCCGGCATCGACCCGGTCGACGGGCCGTTCGCCGACTTCCGCAATCCCGACGCCTATCGCGAGGAATGCAAGCGCTCGATGATCCTGGGCTGCGTCGGCAAGTGGGCCATCCATCCCTCGCAGATCGACATCGCGCTCGACGTCTACTCGCCCAAGAAGGAAGACGTCGAGCGGGCGCGCAAGCTCGAGAAGGCCTACGCCGAAGCCGAGGCAAAAGGCCTGGGCGCGATCAACGTCGACGGCATCATGGTCGACGTCGCCTCGATCCGCATCCTGCGCAACACGGTGCTGAACAAGGCCGACCTGTTCGGGATGTAGAGTACGCCCTGTGGGCGCTCGCTCATTTTCCTCCTCCCCAGCGAAGCTGGGGAGGAGGATGAGCGCGCACTCCCGGCAATAGCCAAATAAGCACCATGCGGCGCGCCTTCGTCCCCGTGGCCACCATGCTGGCCATCCAGGTGATGATCTCGATCAGCGTGCTGGCGCTCGGCGTCATGATGCCGGCGGTGGCGCGGGACCTCGCGATCGATCCCAAGCTGGTCGGGCTGTTCACCGCCATCATCTACGCCGTCGCCTCGGTGACCGCCCTCGCCGCGGCCGAGCCGATCGTGCGGCTGGGCGCCGTCCGCATCTGCCAGGTCGCGCTGCTGATGGCAGCGATCGGGCTGGCCTGCAATGCCCTGGCGATGGTCGGCGCGACCGTGATCGCCGTCCTGTTCATCGGTGCGGCGCAAGGTCCGATCAACCCGGCGTCGGCGCACGTGCTGGCGCAACGCGTGCCGCGTGAATGGTTCGGCATGGTCTTCTCGATCAAGCAGACCGGCGTGCCGATCGGCTTTGCCCTTGCCGGTCTGATCTTTCCTATGCTCCTGGGCTTCGTCGGCTGGCAGGGCGCCAGCCTGGTCGCCGCCGGCGCGGCGGTGGCGGCTGCAATCGTCGTCGAGCTGTTACGCCCGCAGCTCGACACCGTGGTCACCGCCGGCAGGCCGACGGCTGGGATATGGCGATCCATGCGCTTCGTGCTGGGCCACCGCGAACTGCGCGTGCTCGGGGTTGCCGCCCTCGTCTACGTCGTCGCCCAGCACACCTTCACCTTCTATCTCGTCACCTACCTCTACGAGCATTGCGGTCTCACCATTGCGCGAGCGGGCTTCGTGCTGTCGCTCTCGCAGTTCGCCGGCACGGCGGTCCGGCTGCTGAGCGGCGGCGCCGGCGATCGAATTCCGCGCATGAAGCTGCTCGGCTGGACCGGCATCGCCATGACGGCAGGCTGCCTGGCGACCGGGCTGCTGACCGCAGACACGCCGTTCTGGGTGATCATCCTGGTGGTCGTCGGCTACGGCTCCGTCGTCATCAGCTGGAACGGCACCTCGCAGGCCGAGTTCGCCCATCTTGCGCCGCCCGGCGAAGCCGCTGCCGTCGCCGCGGTCCAGACGGCACTGGCGTTCTCGGGTGCCGTGATCGGGCCGCCGATCTTCGCCGCCATCGCCTCCCTGGCGAGCTATCGCGCCGCGTTCTTCACGGTGGCCGCGGTCGTGCTGGTCACCGCCGTCTGGCAGATCGTGATCGCGCGCACGCTCAGGTCATAGTCTTTGTCTCCTCCCCAGCTCCGCTGGGGAGCTGTCCGCGTCTTCGCGACCAGAAGAGTCAGGAGGCGTGGGAGAGGAATGAGCCTGAGGCTCATGCCCTCGGTCGGCGATTACCCCCAAGCTGAACTCGGGGAGGAGAATGATCGCGGCCCCCCCCCACTACGGTTCCTTCATCCCGGCGATCGAGACGATCTCGGCCCACTTCTTGCTCTCGCTCGCCTGGAAGGCGGCGAGCTCCTCGGGCGTGCCGGGGAAGGCCACGCCGAACGTCGTCCTGGTCAAGGTCCGGTAGGCCTCGGAAGCGACCGCCTCGCGCACCAGGGCGTTCAGCTTGTCGATCACCGGTCGCGGCGTGCCGGCCGGCGCGTAGGCCGCCGTCCAGGCCCACATCTCGAAATTCGGCACACCGCTCTCGTTGACCGTGGGAAACTGATCCAGACCCGGAATGCGCTCCTTGCTGGTGACGGCGATGCCCCTTGCGCGTCCGTCGAGCACCGGCGGCAGGCCGGTAGTGAAGTCGCAGAAGATCACGTCGATCATCCCACCCATGAGATCGTTGACCGCCTGCGGCTGGGTCTTGTACGGCACGCCGAGCAGATCGACCTTGGCCATGATGCGGAACAGCTCGGCGCCGCCGCGGCTCGAGCCGTTGCCGCTACCGAAGCTCAGCTTGCCGGGCCTGGCCTTGGCGAGCGCGATCAACTCGCCGATCGTCTTCACCGGCAGCTCGTTCTTCACCATCACCACCTGGGCGCCGAGCGACAGGCCGGAGATCGGCGCGAAGCTCTTCACCGGGTCGTAGGTCAGGCTCTTGTAGACGAAAGGATTGATCGCCTGCGTGGTCTGCGTGGTGATGAAGATCGTGTAGCCGTCGGGCGCCGCCGCCGCGGCGGCCTGTGCGCCGATCTGGCCCTCGGCGCCGGGCTTGTTTTCGATCACCACCGGCTGGCCGGTGCGGTTGCCGATCTCGGCGCCGACGACGCGCGCCACGGTGTCGGTCGCCGTCCCCGGCCCGAACGGCACGATGATCTTGATCGGCTTGCTGGGAAAGTCCTGGGCCGCCGCCGGCATTGCCCAGGTGATGGCCATCGCGGCCAGAAGAACGAGTCTGCGCATTACGGGAGTCTAACGGCGGTTCGACTCCGGGGAAACATACTGCCGCTCCCCTGTCGTCGCATTGTAAAAGACCTCGACTGTCTTTCCGGTCGCCGGATCGACGAAGCGCTCCTTGGTCCTGGTCCAACCCGGGCCGGGCGATTCGGTCCGCACCGGCTTGTAGAATGTGCGCTCGAACAGCGTGCCGATGGCGATCACGCCACCGATGCCGAACAGCCAGATCGCCGGGGCGACCGGCCCGAAGATCAGGCAGATCGCGGCGACGATCACCATGAACACCGCGCCCGCGAGCAGGAGCAGGCGCAGCATGTCAGCCACCGATTGGCTGGATGACCACCGCCGTCCCGTAGGCCACGATCTCGCTCATCGTCTCGCCGATCTCCGAGGAATCGAAGCGCATGACGATGATGGCGTTGGCGCCCATCGTCGTCGCGTTCTGCACCATGCGGTCGATGGCATGCCGGCGCGCTTCCTCCAGCATCTGGGTGTATTCGTGGATCTCGCCGCCGACGATCGAGCGCAGCCCGGCCATGAAGTTGCCGCCGATGCCGCGGCTGCGAACGACCACGCCGAAGGCCTGTCCCAGCGTTTCCACCACGCGGTGGCCGGCTATATTCTCCGTCGTGGCGATGATCATCCGGCGGCCTTTCGCAAATTGATGTGAGGTGCCCCAACAGCCTACGCCGGCCGGCCAGGGGATGGTAGCGTGCCCCCAGGGAGTGCGGTTCGGGGAACGGGAGGAAACAACATGCGATCTGGCATTGCCGCCTTGGCGGCCATTTTCATCGCCGCCGGCAGCGCGCCGGTCTCGACCACGCCGGCTTGGGCCCAGAAGGCGGGCGGCACGCTCAAGATCACCCATCGCGACAACCCGCCCAGCGCCTCGATCCACGAAGAGGCGACGATCTCGACCGTCATGCCCTTCATGTCGGTCTACAACAACCTCGTGGTCTTCGATCCCAAGTCCAAGCAGAACGCGCCGGACACGATCGTGCCCGACCTGGCGACCGAATGGGCGTGGAGCGACGACGGCACGAAGCTCACCTTCAAGCTGCGCGACGGCGTGAAGTGGCACGACGGCAAGCCGTTCACCAGCGCCGACGTGAAGTGCACCTGGGACATGCTGATCTCGCCCGAGTCCAAGCTGCGCAAGAACCCGCGCAAATCGTGGTGGACCAACCTCAAGGAGGTGACGGTGAACGGCGAGCGCGAGGTGACCTTCCATCTCGGCCGGCCACAGCCCTCGGTCCTGACCATGCTGGCCGGCGCCTTCTCGCCGGTCTACCCCTGCCACGTGGCGCCGGCCCAGATGCGCACCAAGCCGATCGGCACCGGCCCCTTCAAGTTCGCCGAGCTGAAGCAAAACGAATCGATGAAGGTCGTGCGCAATCCCGACTACTGGAAGCCGGGCCGCCCCTATCTAGACGCCATCGAGTTCTCGATCATTCCCAACCGGGCGACGTCGCTGCTGGCCTTCGGAGCCGGCAAGTTCGACATGACCTTCACTGCCGAGATTGCCGCCCCGCAGCTCAAGGACCTCAAGACCCAGGCGCCGTGGGCGGTGTGCGAGATGCTGCCGACCAACACCCAGGCGAACCTGCTGGTCAATCGCGACAAGCCGCCATTCGACGACGCGCGCATTCGCAAGGCGATGGTCCTGGCGCTCGACCGCGAATCGTTCAATCACATCATCGGCCAGGGAAACAATCGCGTCGGCGGCACCATGCTGCCGCCGCCCGAGGGGCGCTGGGGCATGCCGCCCGAGTTCCTCGCCACCGTTGCAGGGTACGGCGCAGATCACGAGAAGGCGCGGCAGGAAGGCCGCAAGATCATGGCCGAGCTCGGCTACACCGCCGACAAGCCGCTCAAGATCAAGGTCTCGACGCGCAACATCCCGAGCTATCGCGACCAGGCCGTGATCCTGATCGACCATCTCAAGCACGTGAACATCCAGGGCGAGCTCGAGCCGCTCGATACCGCGGTCTGGTACAACCGCATGGGCCGCAAGGACTTCACCGTCGGCCTGAACGTCCAAGGCGTCGGCATCGACGATCCCGATGTCGTCTTCTACGAGACTTTCAGCTGCGGGTCCGAGCGCAACTACACGAACTACTGCAGCCCCGAGGTCGAGAAGCTGTTCGAGCAGCAGTCGCGCCTGCCCGACGGCGAGCAGCGCCGCAAGCTGGTGTGGGAGATCGACAAAAAGTTACAGGAAGACGGCGCCCGTCCCGTGATACAGCACGACTGGGCCGCCACCTGCTGGCGGCCCGAGGTCAAGGGAGTGAACTTGGCCATCAACACGATCTACAATCACTGGCGGTTCGAGGACGTCTGGCTCGACCGCTGACAGGAGGCGATCATGAAGCTTCATATGCATCCGGTATCGACCGTCAGCCGTCCGGTGCTGCAGTTCATCGCCGATGAGAAGATCCCCGTCGACATGGAGGTCGTCGACATCCTGAAGGGGCAGCACTACGAGCCGGCCTACAGCAAGCTCAATCCGAATCACCTTGTCCCGATGCTCGAGGATGGCGACTTCCGCCTCACCGAAAGTGCCGCGATCCTGCGCTACCTTGCCGAGAAGACGGGATCGCCGGCCTACCCGAAGGACCTGAAGCAGCGTGCGCGAGTCAACGAAATCCTGGACTGGTTCAATTCCAACTTCTATCGCGACTGGGGCTACGGCCTGATCTACCCGCAGCTGTTCCCGCATCTGAAGCGCGACGACGCCAAGGTGCAGGAGGCCGTCGTCGCCTGGGGCAAGGAAAAGTCGAAGGGCTGGTTGCAGATCCTCAATGACCATTGGATCGGCCCGAACAATCAGTATCTGTGTGGTGACCAGATCACCATCGCCGACTATTTCGGTGCCGCGCTCGTCACTGCGGGCGAGCTGGTTCATTGCAATCTGTCGGCCTATCCCAATATCGAGCGCTGGCTCGGCAACATGAAGAAGCGCCCGAGCTACGATAAGGTCTACGAGACCTTCAACGGCTTCTGCGCCTCGACCAAGGGACAGCCCTGGCAGGCGATCTGACCAGGAGAGTTCCATGATCAAGGGCCTGCATCACAACGCCTATCGCTGCCGTGATTCGGAGGAGACGCGGCGCTTCTACGAGGACTTCCTCGGCCTGCCGCTGGTGCACACGCTCAAGATCGAGCAGACGATCACCGGCCGCAGGACCGGGACCGGCGTGCTGCACACCTTCTTCCAGCTCGACGACGGCTCGTGCCTCGCCTTCTTCGAGGCGCCCGACATGCCGTTCGAGTTCAAGGAGCAGCACGACTTCGACCTGCACATCGCGCTCGAGGTCGAGCCCGACGCGCTGGAGCAGATGTTCGCCAAGGGCAAGGCGGAGGGCCGCGAGGTGCGCGGCATCTCCGACCACCGGTTCATCCGGTCGATCTATTTCCGCGATCCCAATGGCTACGTCATCGAGCTGGCGGCCAAGGTGCCGGGCCGCGAGAGCGCCCTGGACCCGGGCAAGAACCACGCGCGTGACATGCTGAACACGTGGCAAGTCGACAAGCGCCAGCCGGCAAAGGTGGCGTAGCGCATCGCTGGGACGCGCCGCTCGGCGGCGCCTCTTCCTTGATGGACGACGAGAGAGCCACTGGAGTGGCGCGGTCCCAGCAATGAGTTCATCCTCCGCCGGAACGAAACGACGGAGGAAACGATGAAAAGTGGTGCGTGGGTGGCGCTGGCCGCCCTAGTGAGCGTTGTCGCGTTGTCGTCGCCCGCCATCGCCGCCGACCCGCCGCAGTTCCAGGTCGATCCGTTCTGGCCCAAGCCGCTGCCCAACAACTGGATCTTCGGCCAGGTGGCGAGCGTCGCCGTCGGTCCCGACGATCACGTCTGGCTGCTGCAACGGCCGCGCTCGCTCAGCGACGACGAGAAGGGCGCCACGCTGAAGCCCCCTCGCAACAAGTGCTGCGCCCCTGCCCCATCGGTCATGGAGTTCGATGCCGACGGGAATTTCATCCAGGGATGGGGCCATCCCGATACGACGCCGTGGGTCGCCAACGAGCACGGAATCCACATCGATCGGGCCGGCTTCGTATGGATCGCCGGCAATGCCGCGAACGACAGCGCCATCTTCAAGTACACCAAGGATGGCAAGCCGGTGCTGACCATCGGCAAGCTCGGCCCGACCGGCGGCAGCAACGACACCACCCTGCTCGGCCGGCCCGCCGACATCCAGGTCGACAACGAGGCCAAGGAGGTCTTCGTCGCCGACGGCTACGGCAACCGCCGCGTCATCGTGTTCGACTCGGAAACCGGCGCCTACAAGCGGCATTGGGGTGCTTACGGCAACAAGCCGAACGACGACAAGCAGGCCGCTTACGATCCTTCGGCGCCGCCTTCCCAGCAGTTCGCCAACCCGGTGCATTGCGCCAAGCCGTCGCGCGACGGCCTCGTCTATGTCTGCGACCGCACCAACAACCGCATCCAGGTGTTCAAGAAGGACGGCACCTTCGTCACCGAGTGGTTCTACGACAAGTCGACCCTGGGCGCCGGCGCGGTGTGGGACCTGAACTTCTGGCCCGATGCCAACCAGACCTGGCTGTTCAACATCGACGGCGAGAACAACCTGCTGCGCATCCTGCGCCGCAGTGACGGCGCCGTGGTCGGTGGCTTCGGCCGCTCCGGCCGTTACGCCGGCCAGTTCCACTGGGTCCACAGCATCGCCGTCGACTCCAAGGGCAACATCTACACGGGCGAAGTCGACAACGGCAAGCGCGTGCAGAAGTTCAAGCCGGCGACGGCGCCGTAGCGCAGTCTGCCTCACCTCAAGTTCAGGCTCCTCTCCCCCGCTAGGGGGAGAGGAGCCTGAGTTGAGACGGGTCTAACCCAACCTTCGCCTGTACAGCGCGATGAGTCGCTCCCAGTGGCGCTCCGCGGCGGGACGGTCGTAGCACCAGCGTTGCGGGAAGGCGAAGCCGTGGTGGACGCCGGGATGGATCTCGAGCTCGCCGCCGTTGCCCGATTTGTCGAACAGCGCCTTCAGCTCCTTGACCATGTCGGGCGGCGCCAGCTCGTCGTGCTCGGCGCACGAGATGTAGAGCTCGCCCTTGGCCTTGGCGAGGGTGAGGTGCGGGCTCTCG
This sequence comes from Reyranellaceae bacterium, assembly GCA_046349295.1. Classification (GTDB taxonomy): domain Bacteria; phylum Pseudomonadota; class Alphaproteobacteria; order Reyranellales; family Reyranellaceae; genus Reyranella. The sequence continues at coordinate 7,220 of JAXMCP010000009.1, read as the reverse complement.
ACGGCGTCGCTCACCAGCCAGGTGCCGTAGAACGACGCCGCAGCCGCGATGCGATCGGGATAGCGCGCGGCGGCGGCCAGTGAATAGGGGCCGCTCATGCAATAGCCATGGGTGCCGACCGGGCCCTTCTTCGACGCCTTCTGCTGGTCGGCATAGGCGATCATGGCGGCGACGTCGTCCATCACCGGCGGGATGGTCATCTTGGTGCGAACCGCCCGCATGCGCGCCTGCTCGGCGCTGCCCTTCTCCAGGACGTCGGCGCCGTACTTGGTGTCCTTGCCGGCGCGGTAATACAGGTTGGGCAGCATGACGTAATAGCCGACCGTCGCCAGCCGGCGCGTCATGTCGTAGAGCTCTTCGCGGATGCCGGGCGCATCCATCAGGAACAGGATGGGCGGATAAGGCCCGCCGCGCTCGGGATGGCAGATGAAGGTCTCCATCGCGCCATCCTTGGTCGGAACGTCCACAATCTGCTCGATCATCTTCGGCTGCTTCCCCTTCGCTTTGCGCCCATGCCAGCACCTTGCTAGGCTTCCCTCAACAGAAAACTCTTGGGAGCGAAACGATGAAGCGTTTGGTGTCGAGTGCGTCCGCCCTGGCCCTGAGCCTCGCTGCGTGGGCGACGGCGGTTCCGGCTCAGCAGCTCAGCGACAATGTGGTGAAGCTGGGCGTTCTTACCGACATGTCGAGCCTCTATGCCGACATCAACGGCCCGGGAGCCGTGCTGGCAGTGCAGATGGCGGTCGAGGATTTCGGCGGCACGGTCGGGGGCAAGAAGATCGAGGTCATCCAGGCCGACGTGCAGAACAAGGCCGACGTCGCGGCCACCATCGCCGGCCGCTGGTACGACACCGAGCAGGTCGACGTGATCCTCGGGTCGGGCGCCTCGTCGTCGTCGATCGCCACCGCGCGCGTCGCGAACGACAAGAAGAAGATCTACATCGCCCCCGACCCGGCCTCGTCGGACATCACGGGCAAGCTCTGCAATCCCTACACCGTGCACTGGGTCTACGACACCTTCGCCCTGGCGAACGGCACAGGCACTGCGGTGGTGAAAGCGGGAGGCAAGAGCTGGTTCTTCCTCACCGTGGACTACGCCTTCGGCTACGCCCTGCAGCGCGACGTCGCCGCCGTGGTCACCAAGGCGGGCGGCAAGGTGGTCGGCGAGGTGAAGCATCCCCTCAACACCAACGACTTCTCCTCCTTCCTGCTGCAGGCGCAGTCGTCGAAGGCGCAGATCATCGGCCTCGCCAACGCCGGCGGCGACACGATCAACTCGATCAAGCAGGCCGCCGAGTTCGGCATCGTCAAAGGCGGCCAGAAGCTCGCCGGCCTGCTGGTCTTCATCAGCGACATCCATTCGCTCGGTCTCGAGCGCGCCCAGGGCCTCAACCTCACCGAGGCGTTCTACTGGGATCTCAACGACAAGACCCGCGCCTTCTCCAAGCGCTTCGCCGCCCGCAACAACGGCAAGGTGCCGACCAGCGTCCAGGCCGGCTTCTACTCCGGCGCATTGCAGTATCTGAACGCGGTCAAGGCGGCCGGCACCGATCAGAGCGACGCGGTGATGGCAAAGCTCAAGGAGATCAAGTGGGATGACCCGGTGTTCGGCCAGAGCTACATCCGCGCCGACGGCCGCAAGATGCACGACATGTACCTGTTCGAGGTCAAGAAGCCGTCTGAATCGAAAGGTCCCTACGACTACTACAACATAATCTCGAAGATGTCCGCCGAAGAGGCGTTTCGTCCGATGGACCAGGGCGAATGCCCGATGGTCGCCAAGAAGAATTGATTGGAGGGTGACATGTCCGAGCAATCGAACGTCTATGTCGGGGTCGCCGGATATTTCGGCAAGCCGGATCACAAGGGCAAGGTCGGCGTGTTCCGTCGCGCCGCCGACGGCGGCGACTGGCAGCACGTGCTGGGCACGGTGGAGGCCTTCACCGTCTTCGTGCATCCCCAGGATCCCGACACGGTGTTCGCCGGCACCAACGACGGCGTGTGGCGCAGCACCGATCGCGGCGCCACCTTCCGGCGAACCGGCTTTCCCGACGCCAACAAGCAGGTCTGGTGCTTCCTGGTCGATTCGCGCGATCCGAAGCGCATCTTCGCCGGCGCCTCGCCGATCGACGTCTATCGCAGCGACGACGGCGGCGCCAACTGGCGCAAGCTCACCACGCCTGTCATCGGCACGCACTGCAAGGGGCCGTTCGCCTCGCGTGTGATGCGCTTCGCCCAGAATGCGAAGCGGCCGGACGAGATCTATGCCGCGCTCGAGATCAACGGCGTGATGCGCAGCACCGACGGTGGCGAGACCTGGGAGGATTGCAGCGCCGGGCTGATCAAGCTCTCCGAGCTGCCCCATCTCAAGAGCAAGATCGTGAGCGACACCACGGCCGAAGGCATGCTCGACGGCCACGCCGTCACCATGGATCCGGCCAACCCGGACTCCGCCATCGTCGCCCTGCGCATGGGGCTGTTCCGCACGACCGACGGCGGCAAGAACTGGAGCGACATGGAGGTCCGGCGCTTCTCGCCCACCACCTACGGCCGCGACGTGAAGGCGTCGGCCAGCGAGCCGAACACGCTCTACGCCGCGCTGTCGGTCGCGGCGGCCAGCCATGACGGCGGGCTCTACCGCAGCCAGGATGGCGGCACGAGCTGGAAGCGCTTCGACAAGGTCCAGGTGCACGGCACCATCATGTCGATCGGCCTGCACCAGACCGATCCCAAGCAGGTCTATATCGGCGCGCGTTACGACGGCGAGGTGTTCGGCACGCGCGATGCCGGCCAGACCTGGGAGTCTATGCCGCTGCCCGGCGAGGTCCAGCACATCTACGCCGTCGCCTGCGGCTGAGACCAGTCGCAGAGTCTGGTCGCTGAGACCGCTCGCCGAGAACTGGCCGCTGCGAACTGGCCAACGCGACGGAGGCAGCCCATGGTGAAGGGCTTGCCTCCATCGTGGTTGGTCGCATGAACGGTCCTTCGCGTAGAAGTCTTCTCAAGGCTGGGGCCGCCGTCGCGGCGGCGGGATATGGCGGCGACGTCCTCGCCCAGGGCCCCCGCACCAGCGGCGGCACGCAGTCGGCCTTCCCCTCGCCCGAGGCGCCGGGCTCCAGCGAGGGTGGCTACAACATCCTCTTCATCCTGACCGACCAGGAACATTACATGGGCCCGAGATGGCCCATCGCGCTGCCGGGGCACGAGCGGTTGCGCCGCACCGGCACCTTTTTCGAGAACCACAACATCGCGGCCGACATGTGCTCGGCCTCGCGGGCGGTGATCTATACCGGCCTGCACATGCCCCTCAACGGCATCTTCGACAATGCCGGCGTGCCCTACATGAAGAGCCTGAATCCGGAGCTGCCGACAATCGGCAAGATCCTGCGCAAGCTCGGCTACTACACCGCCTACAAGGGCAAGTGGCATCTCAACGCGGCGATGGCGACGGAAAACCGGGCCGGCGACATCAAGGCCCTGTTCGAAACCACGATGGACCGCGACTACGGTTTCTACGACTACACCGGCGCCGGCGACTACATCGAGAGCGCGCTCGGCGGCTACCAATACGACGGCATCGTGGCGGCGCAGGCCATCCAGTGGTTGAAGGCCAAGGGCCGGCCGATGACGTCGCAGCGTCAGCCCTGGTACCTGGCGGTCAACTTCGTGAATCCGCACGACGTGATGTGGGTCGATACCGACCAACCAGGCAAGCCGGCGCAGGCGAAGGACGCCAGGCTCAGGATCGCACCGCCTCCGGACGATTCGATGTATCGGCAGAGGTGGGACGACGTTCCGCTGCAATCGACCTGGCGGCAGCCGCTCGACACACCGGACCGCGTGCCGGCGCATCGCGTCTACCATCGGGCCAACGGCTACCTGACCGGGCTCATTCCCAACGACGAGTGGCGCCTCCGCGCACGCCAGAACTATTACTTCAACGCCATCCGCGACGTCGACCGGCAGATCGTGCAGGTGCTCGACACGCTCGATAGGCTGAGCCTCACCGACAAGACGATCGTGATCTACACATCGGACCATGGCGAGCTGCTGGGCTGCCATGGCGGCCTCTCGGGCAAGGGCACGACGGCCTATCGCCAGCAGAACCATGTGCCGATGCTGGTCGTCCACCCCGCGATCAAGGGCGGTCAGCGCTGCCAGGAGCTCACCTCCCATATCGACATCGTGCCGACCGTGGTGGCCTTGACCGGCAAGGCCCTCGCGCCGGTGGCCGCCACCATGGCGCGCCTGAAAGGCCGCGACATCAGTCCCCTGCTCCGCCAGCCCGTCAATGCCGAGTTCAGCCGCGTCCGCGGCGGCCTGCTGTTCTGCTACAGCCAGCTCATGGTGCACGATCCGGCCTTCACGAAGTTCCTTTACGAGACACTGCTCAACAAGGCGATCGCGAGGACGGACCTGTACAAGACCATCGAGGCGTTCCCGATCGACTGGACGATCCGCACCGCGCTGCGCAGCATCACCGACGGGCGGCACAAGTTCAGTCGCTACTTCTCCTTCCGCCAGTTCAACACGCCGCGGACCTTCGAGCAGCTCACGGCCGACAACGACCTCGAGCTCTACGACCTGGAGGCCGATCCCGACGAGGAGGTGAACCTCGCCTACGACATCACGCGCAACCGCGACCTGGTGATGGCGATGAACGACAAGCTCAACGCCCTGATCGAAGCCGAGATCGGCAACGACGACGGCAGCTTCATGCAGCTCGGCGAGTGGATCGACTGGGACAAGGCGACGGTGTCGGGCGTCAACCTGTAGAGGCAAGCGCCGAGGCGATCGCCTTGAGCCAGATCGCAACCGCCGTCGCGCCGCCGTCGGCCATGCCGATCGCCCGGTCGCCGAGATAGCTCGCGCGGCCGAGCCTGGGACGCAGGCCAGCCGTCGCGGCGGCGCCCGTTTCGGCGGCAGCCGCCGCGGCGGCCAGCGCCCGAGCGCCCCCCGTGGCCATGTTCGCCTCGAAAGCGTCGACCGCCGGCAGCAGGGCATCGAGCATGGTGCAATCGCCGGCCCGCGCGCCGCCGAGCTCGGCGATTGCCGTCACCCCGGCACGGAAGGCCTTGGCCCAGTCGGCGATCGTTGGATCGGCCGGCAGGTCGCGCGCCGCCCGCATCAGGGCGACGGCATAGAACGGTCCGGAGCTGCCGCCGATCGCCTGGCGCATGGCGTCGCCGATGCTTTGCAAGGCGGTCGGCGGATCGGCGAAGGCCGCGAGGCCGAGCGCCTCGACGGCCTGGGCGCCTCGCGTCATGCCGAGACCGAGATCGCCGTCTCCCGCCTTGCTGTCGAGATCGGTCAGCAGCGGCTCGGCCGCGACCAGCGCAGCAGCGGCAGCGCGCGCCATCGCCTGGAGCGGTCGACCGTGGGCACCGATGGCCTTGATCGGCGCCGGCGAGGGGACGGCGGCGGCGATGACCCGGCGCGACGGCTCGATCCGCCCCCCGCTTGGCCAGGCCGCCGCGGAGCCCGGTGCATCGAGCAGGGCGAGCCGCGTGGCATCGACCTTCATGACCGACAGCGAGCAGCCGGGCATTTCGAGGGCGGTCAGCAAGGAGCCCTGCCAGGCCCGCTCGACCAACAGGCCATGCGCGCGCAAGGTCTGCAGGGCGCGCCGGGCCACCACGGCCAGTTCCATCGCCGGCGTCCCGCCCAACCCGTTCACCAGCAGCACCACGGGCTTGCCAGGGGCCGGCGACAGGTCGGCGAGGATGGCGGCAAGCAGCCGGTCGACCAGCGCGTCGGCCTGCGCCACCGCGGAGCGCTCGATGCCCTTCTCGCCATGGATGCCGAGGCCCAGCTCGATCTCGTTTTCGCCCAGCGTGAAGCCAGGCTGGCCGACCGCCGGCACCGTGCAGGCGCCCAGGGCCACGCCCATGCTGCCCAGTTCGGCGGCGGCGCCGCGCGCCATCCCGGCGACCTCCCCGAGGGTCCGCCCGGCCGCCGCCGCCGCGCCGGCGATCTTGTGGACCAGCACGGTGCCGGCAATGCCGCGGCGGCGATCGCGCGGCACGGTATCGCTGAGCGCCACGTCGTCGGCCACGACGACGATCTCGATCGGGATGCCGTGGGCGCGCGCCAGCTCGGCTGCAAGGCCGAAATTCAGCCGGTCGCCGGTATAGTTCTTGACGATCAGGACGGCGCCCGCCGGGCCGGCGGCGGCGCGGATGCCGGCCAGCACGGCATCGACGCTGGGCGAGGCGAAGACGTCGCCCGCCACCGCCGCCGTCAGCAGGCCAGGGCCGACATAGCCGGCATGGGCCGGCTCGTGGCCCGAGCCGCCGCCCGAGATCACCGCCACGGCGCGCCCGCCGGGCGGGCCCACGTCGGCGCGCACGACCACATCATGGTCGGCCAGCAGGGCCAGTCCCGGATTGAGGTCGCAGGCGCCTTCCAGCATCTCCCGCACCACGCGGCGCGGGTCGTTCACCAGCTTTTTCACGCCCCCTCCCTCGGTGAGCCTTAGGATGAGACTTTGCGCGCAAACCTGTCCTATGGACAAAGAAAACAGCCCGCGCTAACCGCACCGGCTGGCCGGCCACGCCGGCCTGGGGAGGGATCTCGATTACGCGTTCGTGGGCTGTAACCGCCGAGTGAATCAATGAAATTGATCAGGAATGGGCTGCTGCTCGTCGCAGTCCTGGCTTTGTGTCTGCTGAGCTTCGAAGGCCTGACCCGTCTCTTTCTCGACGACGGCATGCTCTACGAGCTCGAGATGTGGAAGTACGCGACCGACGTCAAGGTGCGCGACCCGCAGCCCGACATCGGCCATCGCCATCGCGGCGGCGCCCACGAGCAGCTCATGGGGGTGTCGGTCCGCACCAACTCGCTCGGCCTGCGCTCGCCGGAGATCGACGAGCCGGCCAAGCCCGGCGTGGCGCGCATTGCCTTCGTCGGCGATTCGATCACCCTGGGTTGGGGCGTCGCCGAGCAGGAGACCTTCGCCAACCGGGTCCTCGAGGCGCTCACCAAGGCGGGCCGCAAGGTCGACGGCTTCAATCTCGGCGTCGGCAACTACAACACCACCCAGGAGCTGGCGCTCTATCGCAAGGTCGGCGCGCGCCTCAAGCCGGACATCATCGTGCTCGTCTATTTCATCAACGACGCCGAGCCGATGCCGCAGTATCTAGAGACCAGCTGGCTGGACAGGAATTCCGCCGGCTGGACGGTCCTGCGCTACCGCCTCGACACCGTCTCGCGCACCTTCG
>JAXMCP010000008.1:0-635937 GCA_046349295.1 Reyranellaceae bacterium | reverse complement strand
GCCGACCAGCGCTCCGGTGACGATCAGCGCGGTGTTGCCCAGCGTGAAGCCGATGCCGGCGGCCGCCCATCCCGAGTAGGAATTGAGCATCGACACCACGACCGGCATGTCGGCGCCGCCGATCGGCAGGATCAGGAGGAAGCCGAGCGCCAGCGACAGTGCGATCAGCAGCACGAAGGTGCTGGCATGGCCGTGCAGGGTGAACCACACCAGCAGCGCCACCAGCAGGACGCCGATCAGGGCGTTGAGCGGATGCTGGCCCCGGAACACCAGGGGCGCGCCGGAGACCAGGCCCTGCAGCTTGGCGAAGGCGACCACCGAGCCGGTGAAGGTGATGGCGCCGATGACGGTGCCGAGCCCCATCTCGATCAGGCTGTGCGGCTTGATCTTGCCGGGATGGCCGATCCCGAATGCATCCGGCGAGACGAACGCCGCGGCGGCGACGAACACGGCCGCCAGGCCGACCAGCGAATGGAACGCCGCAACCAGCTGCGGCAGCGCCGTCATCTGGATGCGCATGGCGACGATCGCACCGATCGCGCCGCCGATCAGCAGGCCGACGATGATCAGCCATGGCGAGACCACGCCTGGGGTCGCCACGGTGACGCCGATCGCCACCGCCATGCCGACGATGCCGTAGAGGTTTCCGCCGCGCGACGTTTCGGGCGAGGACAGCCCGCGCAACGCCATGATGAAGCAGATGGCGGCGATCAGATAGCCGTAGGCCGCGAGTTCCTGGGTCATCCCGTCTCTTCCCCCTGCCCGCGCCTACTTCCGCGGCTTCTTCTTGAACATCGCCAGCATGCGATGCGTGACGATGAATCCGCCGAAGATGTTGACCGCCGCCAGGATCACCGCGATGGCGCCGAAGAACTGGGCCGCGCCCAGGCCCTTGAGGCCGGCCGCCAGCAGCGCGCCGACGATGATCACCGACGACACCGCGTTGGTGACCGCCATCAGCGGCGAATGCAGCGCCGGCGTCACCCGCCACACCACGTAGTAGCCGACGAAGCAGGCCAGGGCGAAGATGGTGAGCAGCGAGACGAACGGCATGTGGCCGTCCGGGATCGACGCTGTGCCCTGGGCCGCCATGTCGGTGATCTGCTGCGCCACGCTCTTGAGATTGGTCGCGAGATCCTGCGCCTGGCTGGCGAGCTTGGCCGCCTCGCCGGCAATTCTATCGTCCATGATTGGCTCCAAATCCCAAAAGTCGCCCTATGAGCATCGTCATGCTCTTCCGGACCGCGGGCGTCTCGCCCGCTCATGGCGCGGCACGGCGAAGCCGAACGCGTCCTCATCAAGCGCTTGAGCGGGCGAGACGCCCGCGGTCCGGATGACCATGATCGATTTCATTCTCACGCCTGGGCCAGAGACGGGTGCACGACCTGGCCGTCGCGCGTCACCAGGGTGCCCTTCACGACCTCGTCGGCCGTGTCGATCTTGAGCGCCTTGGTCTCCTTGTCGATCATCGGCGTGATGAAATTCAGGAGATTGCGCGCGAACAGGGCGGACGCGTCGGTCGGCAGCTCGCCCGGCAGGTTGGCCGGCCCGACGATCTTGACGCCGAACTTCTCGACCGTCTTGCCGTACTCCGACAAGGGACAGTTGCCGCCCTGCTCGACCGCCATGTCGACGATCACCGAGCCGGGCTTCATCGTCTTGACCATGTCCTCGCTGACCAGCACCGGCGCCTTGCGGCCCGGGATGAGCGCGGTGGTGACGACGATATCCTGGGTCTTGATATGCTCGGCGACCAGCGCCGCCTGCTTGGCGCGATACTCCGCGCTCATCTCCTTCGCATAGCCGCCGGCCGTCTCCGCCGCCTTGAATTCCTCGTCCTCGACCGCGATGAACTTGGCACCGAGCGACTGGACCTGCTCCTTGGTCGCCGGCCGCACGTCGGTCGCGGTCACGATCGAGCCGAGCCGGCGGGCGGTGGCGATCGCCTGGAGGCCGGCGACGCCCACCCCCATGATGAAGGAGCGCGAGGGCGCCAGCGTGCCGCCCGGCGTCATCATCTGCGGCAGGATGCGGCCGAAATGGTTGGCCGCCAGCAGCACCGACTTGTAACCCGCGAGGTTGGCCTGCGAGCTCAGGATATCCATCGACTGGGCGCGGGTGATGCGCGGGATCAGCTCCAGCGCGAACGACGTGACGCCACCCGCCGCCAGGGCCTGGACCAGGTCGCGGTTGGTCAGCGCCGACAGGGGCGACATCAGCACCTGGCCGGCGCGCAGCAACGCCAGCTCGTCGGTGCCCTCGGCGGCGGACATCGGCCGTTGGATCTTGAAGACGACGTCGGCCGCCGACACCGCGGTGGCGGCATCCGGCACGATCGTTGCGCCGGCCTCGGCGTAGGCCTCGTCGGTGTAGGCCGCCACCGTACCGGCGCCCGCTTCGATGATGATTTCCGCCACCCCGAGCCCTTTCAGCTTCTTCACGGTCTCGGGCGTCGCCGCGACACGCGATTCGTGCGGCCGGCGTTCTTTGAGAATGGCGATTTTCATGGAGAGCTTGGGTCTCTTGGAGGCCGTCGAAAGGGCTGGTTGCAGTGCACCATGCACAGCGACCGCGCTTTTGCCAAGCCGGATTTTCGCCGCGCTGAGCAACCATTTACCATCCTCCATCGAGCGGTGATACTGACCCCATGCAACAGCGTCCCGTTATCTTGACAGGCTTCAACTTCACCAGGCTGGCCCTGGACACGCTCGGCGAGCGCTACGATATCGGCGGTCACATGGACCGACCCGACCCGGCCTTGGTGCCGGCCAACGCGCAGCCGCATGTCCAGGCCCTGGTCACCACCGGCAGCGTCGGCGTATCGGATGCACTGATGGCGGCCCTGCCGCGCCTGTCGCTGGTCTGCTGCTATGGCACCGGCTACGAGCGCATCGACATCGCGGCGGCGCGCCGGCGCAACATCATGGTGACGCACGGCGCCGACGCCAATGCCCCTGACGTCGCCGAGATGGCGCTCGGCATCCTGCTCGCCTCGACGCGCCGCATCGTGCGGGCCGACAAGATGATCCGGCGCGGCGAGTGGACCAAGCGCATCCCCAACCGCTTCGGCAGGGTCGCCGGCCTGACCGGCGGCAAGCTCGGCATCCTGGGGCTGGGCGCCATCGGCATGGAGTTCGTCAAGCGGGTCAAGGGCTTCGATGTCGAGATCGGCTACTGCAACCGCAGCAAGCGCAGCGACGTCGACTTCGCCTACTTCCCCGACGTGATGGCGCTCGCGACCTGGGCCGACTACCTGATCGTCTGCCTGCGCTCGGACGCCTCCAACCGCCACATCATCAACGCCGAGGTGCTGAAGGCGCTCGGGCCGCGCGGCCACATGGTCAACATCAGCCGCGGCTGGGCGGTCGACGAGGCGGCGCTCGCCGACGCCCTGCGCAACAACGTCATCGAAGGCGCCGCCCTCGACGTCTTCGACGAGGAGCCGTACACCGGCACCGAGCTGCTGGATCTCGACAACCTGGTCATGACTCCGCATTTCGGCGGCGGCACCGAGCACGCCCAGCACCGCATGACGTCGCTCGTCCGCCAGAACCTCGACGCCCACTTCGCCGGCGAGCCGGTGGTGACCCCCCTTCCCGAGCTGCGCGACATGGCGGCGATGACAGTAGGCCGGCTGCGGTAGGTCGGATCGGAAGGCGGCGCGCACTTCACAGGGCGATCCGGACAATCAACCGCGTCATTGATGTGAACGACCTCTTCCCCCCATCGCAACATGAGGGGCGTTCAGTCCTAACAGCTCAGGAGATAGGTGCGCCAGCCGAAGTGGTTCGAGAATGCAGCCAAAAGAGCGTGCAATTGATTGCACGCGCTCGCGGCGAGCTTACTCCGCAGGCGCTTTGCCGATGACGACCTTCGGCCCGTTGTCGCGGTACGGAGCACCGGTCAACACGTCGTAGTAGGCAAACACTGCCGATGGATAGCGGCGCAGCTCCGTCACGATGCTGTAGGCGACGCCCACGTCGCGCGCCTCGAGACCCCAGGCGTCGATGCCGATGTGCCGTGCCATGTAGAGTGCGCGCACCAGGTGAAAGCGCTGGGAGACGATCACGAGCTGTCGCTGGCCATAGATGTCGCGCGCCCGCATGATCGAGTCCCAGGTGCGCCAGCCGTCGAAGTCGCTGTAGATGATCTCGGTCGGGACGCCGCGCGCGACCAGGCCGGCCCGCATCGCCGTCGGCTCGTCGTAGTTGGCGTCGCGGCTGCCGCTCACGATCAGGTACTTCACCTTGCCGGTCTTCCACAGCGCCGCCGCCTTATCCAACCGATAGACGAAGTAACGGTTGGGCCCGCCTTCCGGCCCGATCGGTGCGGTGCCCAGCACCAGCGCGGTCTCGACTGCCGGCGCCTTCGCCGCGTCGCTGAACAACCGCGACTCCGCCACGGTATCGAGCCGTCGCTCGGCAGCCCAGGCCACCAGAGCCAATACCAGTGCCAGCCCGCCGGCCAGGAACAACGCGTAGAGGATCAGCCGCACAGAACCTGCCTACCCCACGAATGCGCCGGTTCTAGGGCCGGTCAGCTCTTGAATTCGCGGCAGCCCTGACAACTGCTCCGCCTTTATCGGCGTCATATTGAACTCGGCTCGATACATCGACAGGGCGTCCGAAACGGCGTTCGCGATCGCTGCCGGCGGGGCGATGGCGCCGCCCTCGCCTACTCCCTTCACCCCCGGAGGATACGGGGCCAAACATCGGGTGTGTCGATCTAAGCAAGCGAATCGAGCACTTCGCGAAAGCCCGTCTTGCAGATGAAGCCGAGCTTCCGTTTCGCCTTGCCAGCGTCGTAGATGCGGTCGATCGAATCGAACATGGTCCAGCCCCGTCGCTCGTAGAGCTTGCGGTAGTCCGGAAAGTAGCGCGCCACCACCGACGGCGCGTCGACCAGCAGCTCGCGGCAGTCGGCCGGCGAGAACGGAGTCATCGACGAGATGATGAAGGTGTCGAAACCGAGCTCCTTCGCCTTGGCCAGTCCCGCGACATGGCTCTCGGCGGCGTCCTCGACCGTGAGGCGGCGGAACAGGTGCTCGTTGGCCTTGGTGTTCTCGCCCGACTGCGCGATGGCGTGCGCCATGTCGTCTTCCTCGGGAAAGAAGCGCGAGGTGCGCAGGATCACGATCGGCAGCTTGTGCAGGTGATGGAACAGCCGGCACAGCTCCTCGGCGGCGCGCTTGGTGACGCCGTAGATGTTGCGCGGCTCGAGCGGCGACAGCGTCTCGTCGATCCACAGCGCCTCCCTCGCGCCACCGGCCTTCCCGTCGCGGATGCGCTGGGAGATCATCAGCGACGTGGTCGACGTGAAGATGAAACGCTCGACCTTCGAGCCGGGCGCCACCGCCTCCTCCAGGAGGTTGAGCGTGCCTTGCACGTTCACGGCGACGAACTCGGAATTGTCGTGGGTGTCGATATGCGGCTTGTGACGCGCCGCGGCGTGGACGATCGCCTCGATGCCCTGCTCCCGCATGGTCCGGGCGACCAGGGCACGATCGACGACCGAGCCCACCACCGCCGTGGTCGGACCCGGTTCGGGATCGAGCCCTGTCACGACATGGCCGTCGCGCTGCAGGCGCGGCACCAGGGTCTGGCCGAGCCAGCCCGACGAACCCGTGACCAGGATCCTCATGGCGACGGGACGAGGCCTGCTTTCTCGAGGGCCTGGCGCTGACGCGCGGCGAGGGCGTCGGCATCGAAATCGGCGATCAGGCCCTCGAACAGCTCGTGCCAATTGATCGACGCCCGCAGATGGATGAACACCGCGCCGAGCCCGATGGCGGCGCGATCCATGAACACGAACTCGCGTGGCGGGCGCACCCCTCCCATGCGGCGCAGCTCGCCGAACACATTCTGCGCCATCTCGCGGCCGAAGCCCTCGGCCATGCCCTCCGTCAGGCGGCGCGGCCGGTCGTCCATCAACGGTCCGTAAAGAAAGGCCGCCCAGCGATTGAGCACGACGATCATCTCGTGTGTCAGGCCGGTAAAGCCCCAATCCTCGTAGGCCGCGACGGCGCGCGGCAGGTCGTCGGTCATGAGCGCGCGATAGAGCTCGATCGAGCCGCGCACGAAACGCGGCGGAAAGATGCGCACGCAGCCGAAATCCATCAGATTGACCGAGCCGTCCGGCCGCACCGAGTAATTGCCGAGATGCGGATCGCCGTGGATCACGCCGTAGAAATAGAACGGCACGTACCAGGCACGGAACATGTTGACGGCGAGCCGGTCCCTCTCCGCCTGGCTGCGACTCTTCCACTCGAGCAGCGGCTCGCCGTCCAGCCACGTCATGGTGAGCAGCCGGTCGGTCGAATGCGACGGCACGACCTCCGGCACATGCACGTCCGGCTCGTCGCGCAGGATGTGGCGATAAAGCGCCACATGCCTGGCCTCGCGACGATAATCGAGCTCCTCGCGCAGACGGGTCTTGATCTCGGCGTGGATCTCGTCAGTGCGGATGGCGGGATCGAAGCGCTGGCCGATCGCGAAGACCAGCTTGAGCTGGTTGAGATCGGCCTCCATGGCCGACGCCATGTCGGGATATTGGAGCTTGGCCGCGACCTCGCGCCCGTCCGACAAGGTCGCGCGGTGGACCTGCCCCAGCGAGGCGGCGAACGACGCCTCCTTGTCGAAGCGCGCGAACTTCGCCTGCCACTCGGGCCCGAGCTCGGTCGCCATGCGGCGGCGCACGAAAGCCCAGCCCATCGCCGGCGCATTGGCCTGCAGTTGCGCCAGCTCGCGGGCGTATTCCGGCGGCAGGGCATCGGGAATGGTGGCAATGAGCTGGGCGGCTTTCATCAATGGCCCCTTCAGCCCGCCCAGCGCTGCCTTGAGCTCCGTGGCATGCTTGTCGCGATCGAGGTTCCAGCCCAGATAGCGCTGGCCCGCCAGCTTGGCCGCCAGCCCGCCGACCGACGCGCCGACCTTGGCGTAGCGGCCAAGCCGGCCGCCGAGCGAGTCGCCTTCGTCCTGGGTCATTCAGATGTCCTACAGTTTCTCCAGCTCGTCGACGAAGCCGGAGATCACGCCCAGTCCCTTGTCCCAGAACGCCGGGTCGGAGGCGTCGAGGCCGAACGGGGCCAGGAGCTCCTTGTGGCGCTTGACGCCGCCGGCGCGCAGCATGTCGAGGTACTTGCCCTGGAAGTCGGGCTGGCCGGCCTGGTAGGCGGCATAGAGCGAGTTCACCAGGCAGTCACCGAAGGCGTAGGCGTAGACGTAGAACGGCGAATGAATGAAATGGCCGATGTACGACCAGTAGAATCTGTACTCGTCGTCGAACGTGAAGGCCGGCCCCAGGCTCTCGCTCTGCACCGCCATCCAGATCTCGCCGATCGCGTCCGGGGTCAGCTCGCCCTGGCGCCTCGCCGCGTGCAGGCGCGATTCGAAATCGTAGAAGGCGATCTGGCGCACCACCGTGTTCAGCATGTCCTCGACCTTGCCGGCCAGCATCGCCTTGCGCGTCGCCGCGTCCGGCGCCGAGCGCAGCAGCGACTGGAAGGTCAGCATCTCGCCGAACACCGACGCGGTCTCGGCCAGCGTGAGCGGCGTGTCGGCCATCAGCGCGCCCTGGCCCGCCGCCAGCACCTGGTGGACGCCGTGGCCCAGCTCGTGGGCCAAGGTCATGACGTCGCGCACCTTGCCCTGGTAGTTCAGCAGCAGATAGGGATGGGCCGACGGCACGGTGGGATGGGCGAAGGCGCCCGGCGACTTGCCCGGCCGCGCCGGCGCATCGATCCAGCCGGTGCCGAAGAATTTCCGGCCGACATCGGCCAGCTCGGGCGAGAAGGCGTGATAGGCGTCGAGCACGATGCGCTCGGCCTCGTTCCACGGGATCACGCGATCGTCGTGCTCGGGCAGCGGCGCGTTCCTGTCCCAGTACGGCATCTTGTCGACGCCGAACCACCTGGCCTTGAGCTTGTAGTAGCGGTGCGCGAGGCGCGGATAGGCGGCCTTCACCGACGAAGCGAGTGCGTCGACAACCTCGTCCTCGACCACGTTGGCGAGGTTCATCGCCGACTGCGGCCGCGCATACTTGCGCCAGCGGTCCTCGATCTCCTTGTCCTTGGCCAAGGTGTTGGTGACCAGGGAGAAGACCGCGATGTTGTCGCCCTGCACCTTGCCGAACGACTTGGCGGCATCCTTGCGAATCGAGGCGTCCTTGTTCGAGAGCTTGTCGAGAATCTGCGGCTCGCTCAGCATCTCGTTGCGGAAGGGATAACGCAGGCGGGCGATGGTCTCGTCGAACAGGCGCGACCAGGCGGCGCGGCCGACGACGTACTTCTCGTGCAGCGCCGTCTCCAGCTCATCGGAGAGCTGGTGCGGACGATAGACGCGGAGATCGCGCAGCCACGGGGCATATTTGGCGAGCGCGGGATCCTTTTGCTTCAGGGTGAGGTCGGCATCCTCGAGCTTGTTGATCTCCAACCGGAAGAACACGAGCTTGGTGCCGATCTCGGTCAGCGCCTCGGACGCGTTCTGGGAAAAGCGGCCGCGCTCGGGGTCGGCCATGTCCTGCGCATAGTAGAGCGACGCGTAGGAGCCGATGCGTCCCATCAGGTCCTGCAGGGCCTCGAAGCGCGCGACCGCCTTGCCGAGCTCCGCCCCGCTCAGGCCGACGATCTTGCCGACGTAATCGCGGGCGAAGGCGTCGGCGTCGACGCCGGCCCGCTTCAGATCGGCGTCGAGGTCTGACCCTGTCGGGCTCGAGTAGAGGTCGGAAAGTTTCCAGGTCGGCAGATCACCCAGCATCGCATTCATTCACACACTCCGTCGTCACGTCCGATATGGGGTCGCGCCCGGTTCACAACCAGTGCGCCCGCCTGGCTTCCGCGACCTGATCTGGCATGCTTCATCCCGGGTCGGCGGCGATGGCGTCGAGGAATGGCCCGACCATCAGCGCGGCAAACGGCTCGAGCGTCTTGGCGTCGGCTTCCTTGTAGTGACCGGCCGCGTCGAGCAGGTTCATGGTGCCGAGCAGGCGGCCGCCATAGACCACCGGGATGTTCATCGCCGATTCGCAGCCCAGCGAGACGATCAGCTCGTGGTCGAAATAGGCCCAGGCGATGTCCTTGGCGTTGTAGCCGATCCAAGGCTTGCGGGCTTCCACGACGTGCTTGTGCCAAGGCGAGCCGGTGATCTCCTTGTAACCGCCGACCGGATATTCCTTCGGCATGTTGGTGTAGATGCGCTTCACGCGAAGCCCGGTGGGCGCCACGTAGAGCAAAGTGAACAGCTTGTGGCCGACGGTGTCGGCCAGCGCCTTGTCCAGGACCTTGAACAGGGCTTCCTTGGAGCCATGCTCGCGCAACGCGGCAATGCAGGATTCGAACGGGGTCATGAGCTTGCTCCTGTAGCGGGACGCGGCGCCGGCGGAATCCGCTCCGGCAGGACGCCGGAGGGTTTCAGTCTCAGCACCAGGATGAGGGCGACGGCAATCAGCAATTCCTTCAGCGCCGCCCGCTGCACTGCCGAGGTGCCGGGAATCCATTCGACGAAGAAGCGCGAGGATTCCAGCAGCGTCATCACCAGGTAGGCGCCAAGCAGCGCGCCGGCTGGCCGGCCGGTGCCGCCCGAGGCCACGGCGAGGAAGATGTAGACCGTGATCAGCGGCAGGAACAGGTCGGGGGCGATGTACGACGTGAAGTGGCCGTAGAGGGCGCCGGCCAAGCCGGCGATCGCGGCGGAGAGCGTGAAGGCCTCGGTCTTGAAGCGCAGCACCGGCTTGCCGGCGACCTGTGCCACCTGGGCATCCTCGCGGATGGCGCGGAGCGCGCGGCCGTAGGGCGAGCGATCGATACGGCGGACGACGAAGAAGACGACGATCAGCGCCGCGACCACGATCACGAAGTAGACCGTGTTGAAGCTCTGGCCGAGCGCGGACTTCCACGGGCCCGGGATACCAGAGATGCCGTCGGTGCCGCGCGTCAGCCAGATCTCGTTGGCCGCGACCAGGCGCACGACCTCGGCGAAGCCCAAGGTGACGATGGCGAGATAATCCTCGCGCAGACGCGTGGTCGAGAGCGTGACGATCAGGCCGGCAAGGCCGCCCGCCACCAGCGCGATCATCCACCCGGAGAGAATCGGCCCATGCCCCGCCGTCGTGAGCAGCCCCGACGCATAGGCGCCGACGGCGAAGAACCCGGCGAGCCCGAGATTCACCATCCCCGCCCCGCCCCAGATCAGATTGAGGCTGAGCGCCAGCAAGCCATAGATGCCGCCGACGGTGGCGATGAAGAGGAGATAGCTCAGCATATTCGCACGTCATGTTCCTCTCCCCCGCTAGGGGGAGAGGTTAGGTGAGGGGGCCTCGAAGGTAGAAGTATCACCTGGAACCCCCTCACCCAGCCTCTCCCCCTAGCGGGGGAGAGGAGCATGAAAAGATGATGGGCCGAGTTGCCGGGCATGATTAGTACGCCCTCTCTCCCAGCAAGCCGCGCGGGCGGAGCGTGAGCATGACCAGAATGGCGACGAACCCCACGGCAGCGCGGTACTGCGAACCGACGGCCAGCACAGACAATTCTTCTGCCATACCGATCAGAAAGGCGCCCAGCACCGCGCCCGGCACGCTGCCCAGGCCACCGAGCACGGCGGCGGCGAACATCGACAGCAGGATGCGTGTGCCGGTCAGCGGATCGATCGAGCTGTCGAGGCCCAGCAGCATGCCGCCGACACCGACCAGGCCCATGCCGGCGAAGCTCGCCACCATGGCGATGCGCTCCGGCCGGATGCCCTTCAGCGACGCGAGATCGGGATTGTCGGCCGAGGCGCGCATCGCCTTGCCGACGCGGGTGAAGGCCAGGATCGCGAACACGCCGAGCATCAGCGCAAGCGCCAGCCCCATGGTTTCGAGCTGCTGCGGGCTCACCCTGATGTCGCCCACCCTGATGTCGCGCGCGATCGGCCGGTCGTAGCCTCGTGGGTCATTGCCGAAGCCCAGGCGGACGATGTTCTCCAGAACCAGGCCGCTGGCGATCGAGGCGATCGCCGCCGGCAGCGCGCCCTGCTTGACCAGCGGCAGGTGCGCGACCTCGTCGAACAGCAGCCCGGCCACACCCGCGACCACGAAGGCCACGACCAGCGAGCCCGCCATCTGCAGGCCCGCGCCGTAGGCCAGGTAGCCGGAGAAGGCGCCCAGGGTGGCGACGCCCGACACAGAGAAGTTGGGAAAGCGCAGCACGGCGAACATCGCCGTGAAGCCGATGGCGGGCACTGCAAGCAGCGTGCCCGACACCAGCCCGTTGACCAGCGCCTGGACGACGATGTCGATCAAGTCAGGCGATCTTCACCACGGTGAACTTGCCGGCCTTGATCTGCTCGTAGCGGAACTTGCAGTCGAGGATGTCGCCCTTCTCGTCGAAGTCGCACGGGCCCGAGGCGCCGGTGTAGTCGACCTTCTCGCCGGCGGCGATCGCCTTGATCCCGTCGACGGCGTTGTCGACCGACTTGCCGCCGCCCTGGGTCACCTTGCGGATGTTGTCCTTGATCGCCGTGCCAGTCGTGTCCTTGGCGATCGCCATGGTCATCAGCACCATGTTGGCGTGGTCGTAGACTTGGCAAGTGTAGGGATCGGGATTGGCCGAGCCGACGGCGGCCTTCACCTTGTCGTAGGCACCGCTGCCCTCCGCCGACGCCGGCGCGAAATTGTAGACACCTTCGACCACCTCGTTCTGGCCGACCTGGTCGACCAGCTTCTGGTTGATCGAATAGGCGAAGCCCAGGATCTTGCCCTTGAAGCCGGCGCGATAGAGGTCCTTCAGCAGCACGACGGTATCGGGCGTGTAGCCGTTGGCCAGGATCACGTCGGGCGACGTGCGCAGCGCCTGGTCGACCTCGGTCCGGTAGGTCGTCTTCTTGTCGTCGTAGATCAGGCTCTGATGCGTCGCCCCGCCCTTCGGCAGCACGCGATTGAGAATGTCGAAGGTCGACTGGGTGAACGGCGTCTGCGGGATCATGGTGAAGACCTTCTTGGCCCCCAGCGAGAGGATGAACTCGCCGACCCGCGTCACCTGGAGCTGCGAATTGGGCTGGGTGCGCACAAGGTACCCCTGGTGCGGCAGCAGGGTGATCGAATCGGCGCCCGACACGGTGCACAGGAAGGTCTTGCTCTCCCAGCACAACGGCGCCACCGCCGTGGTCACCGACGACGCCCAGGTGCCCATGATGGCCGCTACCTTGTCCACGTCGATCAATTTGCGCGCGGCGCGCACGCCCGCCTCCGGGCTGGTCTGGTCGTCCTCGCTCACCAGCACGACACGGCGGCCGTTGACGCCGCCCGCCTTGTTGACGTCCTCGACCACGGCGGCAGCAACCTTGGCCATGCTGGGGCCGTACGAACCGCCGGCGCCGGTGAGCGGTGTCAGGGTCGCGAGCTTGATCGGGTCGGTCTGGGCACGCACCACCGCGGGACTGGCCAGAGTGGCAACGCTGCCTGCCAGCGCGGCGCGGCGGCCAATGCGAATGTTCGTCATGTACTGTTCCCCATTCCCTTGTTCGAAGACTCCCCGTCCGATCGCACGAGCATAGGCGCTGCCTTGCCGCCGAGAAAGAGATCGCGCACCGTCGGGTCGTCGGCGAGATCGGCTGCCCTGCCCTCGTGCTCCGGCCGCCCCTGCACCAGCACGTAGGCCCGTCCGGCCACGGTCAGCGCCTCCAGCGCATTCTGCTCGACCATCAGGATCGCCACGCCGGACTGGTTGAGGGCCAGAATCGTGCCGAACAGCTCCTCGGCCGCCCGCGGACTCAAGCCCGCCGTCGGCTCGTCGAGCAGCAGCAGGTCGGGCGCATTCATCAACGCGATTGCCATGGCGAGGATCTGGCGCTGGCCGCCGCTCAGAGTGCGTGCAGCGGCGCGCCGCTTGTCGGCCAGCATGGGGAAGCGCGCGTACAGGTCGGCCATGCGCTTGCGCGCATGCGCGCCGTCGAGATAGCCGCCCACCTCGAGATTCTCGGCGACGCTCATCGTGCCGAACACGTTGCGCTCCTGCGGCACGAACGACAGCCCGGCGCGGCTGATCGCCGGTGCACCGAGGCCGGCTATCTCGCGCTCCTTGAAGCGCACGCTGCCGCCGCTCGGCCGCAGCAGCCCGGCGACGAGCTTGAGCAGCGTCGACTTGCCCGCGCCATTGGGCCCGATCAGGGCGACGATCTCGCCGGGCGCGACCCGGAGGTCGGCTCCCTTCACGATCTCGTCGGCCGCGGCATAGCCGCCGCGCAGCCCGACGATGTTCAGCAGGTCACCCCTCGGACCGTTGGGCTCCGGGCTCATGCCGCACGGCGTCCGAGATAGGCCTCGCGCACCCGGTGATCGGCACGCACCTCGTCGAACGTGCCCTCGGTCAGCACCTGGCCCTCGGCCATGACGATCACCGGATCGCAGAGCCGGGCGATGAAGCCCATGTCGTGCTCGATCAAGAGCACGGTGATGCCGCGCCGCGGCAGCTCCAGCAGTCGCTCGCCGATCTCGTTCTGCAAGGTCGGGTTGACGCCGGCCGTCGGCTCGTCGAGCAGCACCAGCCGCGGCTCGGCCATCAGCGCCCGACCGATCTCCAGGAGCTTCTTCTGGCCGCCCGACAATGCCGTGGCCGGATTGTCGATCAGATGATCGAGCCGCAGGAAGCGGGCCGTCGCCCAGGCCCGCTCGGCCAGCTCTGCCTCGCGATCCTGGGCAGCGCGGGTGCCCACGATCGCCTGCCACAGGCTCTCGCCGGGCTGATCGCGGCCATAGAGCATGAGGTGCTGGAACACCGAGAGCTTGGGAAAGCCCCGCGCCACCTGGAAGGTCCGCACCAGCCCGCGCCGGCTGACCGCATCGGGCGCCCATCCCGCGATCTCCTGGCCGTCGAAGCGGATCGAGCCGCCGTCGGGCGGCACCAGCCCGGAGACCACATTGAACAAGGTCGTCTTGCCCGCCCCGTTCGGCCCGATCAGCCCGGTGATGCCGCCGGCGGCGACGGCCAGGTCGACGCCGCGCAGGACGTCCAGGCCGTAGAAGGCGCGACGCAGATTCTTGATCTCGAGAAGGGGCAAATCGGGGTCCTTGGCAGTCGGATGACCTTATCTACGACTGGCACGAATCACGCCACTCGGAAGGTTCATGCACTGGGACCGCGCCACTCCAGTGGCGCTCAAGAGAAGAGCGCCACTGGAGTTGGCCACCGTCCGCCGGGACGTCCCCCAGGGGAAATCTATGGCACTCGTATCTCTTTTCGGCAGGCACCGCTGAAGGATCCCTCGCAAGGCTCGGGATGACAAAGAGGCTGTCATTCCGAGCCTTGCGAGGGATCTTTGTCTCAAGTTTCTTGCTAGTGGTCCGGTCCCAGCGCGTGAGCACTCACAAGATTTCGCGATCCCTGGGGTTCGTGAAACGACGCACCGGGGCTCGCCGCCCGCCGGTTGGAAAACTGCTCTTTTTCTCGGCAGCGAGATTTCCTCAGCAGTCGCGGGTATATGAGGGCCAGGGAGAGTGTCATGGCCCACGCGGTAACCCTGGACGACAAGTACCTGCTGGAAAGCGGCAGGGTGTATCTCACCGGCACGCAGGCGCTGGTGCGGCTGCCGATGATGCAGCGCCAGAGAGACCAGGCGGCCGGGCTCAATACCGCGTGCTACATCTCGGGTTATCGCGGGTCGCCGCTCGGGGCCTTCGACCAGGCGCTGTGGCAGGCCAAGCGGTTCATCAAGAGCAACCACATCGAGTTCCAGCCCGGCGTCAACGAGGACCTGGCGGCGACCGCGATCTGGGGCACCCAGCAGATTCACCTCTACCCGGGCGCACGCTACGACGGCGTGTTCGGCATGTGGTACGGCAAGGGTCCCGGCGTCGATCGCAGCGGCGATGCCCTGAAGCACGCCAACTATGCCGGCACGGCGCGCCACGGCGGCGTGATGGCGCTGGCCGGCGACGATCACATGGCCAAATCGTCGACCACGGCGCACCAGAGCGAGCCCGCCTTCATCGCCGCCGGCATCCCGGTGATCCATCCGGCCGGCGTGCAGGAGTATCTCGATCTCGGCCTGCATACCTTCGCGATGTCGCGCTATTCCGGCCTGTGGGTCGGCTTCAAGATCATCAGCGAGACCGCCGACTCCTCGGCCTCGGTGCATGTCGATCCGCACCGCATCGAGATCCGTACGCCGACCGATTTCATCCTGCCGCCCGATGGCGTGCATATCCGCTGGCCCGACGACTGGCTGGGCCAGGAGCGCCGCACCTTCACCGTGAAGCAGCCCGCGGCACTGGCCTACTGGCGCGCCAACCGGCTCGACCGGCTGATGATGGGCGAGGCCGATGCGCGCTTCGGCATCGTCACCGTCGGCAAGAGCTATCTCGATGTCCGCCAGGCGCTCGAGGATCTCGGCATCGACGACGGCGAGGCCAGGCGACTCGGCATCGCCGTCTACAAGGTCGCCCTCGTATGGCCGCTCGAGACCGAGGGCGCGACCGCCTTCGCGCAGGGCAAGCGCGAGGTGCTGGTGGTCGAGGAGAAACGTCCGATCATCGAGCCGCAGCTCAAGGATGCCCTGTTCAATGCGCCGGCCGATCGCCGGCCGGTCGTGGTCGGCAAGACCGACGAGCGCGGCCAGAAGCTCCTGAAGTCGGACGGCGAGTTGACGCCGTATGAGATCGTCCTGGCGCTGGTCTCCCGCTTCGGCCTCGACTCGTTCAGTGCACACACGAAGCAGCGTTTCGAGGCCCTGCAGCGCCGCACCGGACGGCAGATCCGCAACGAGGCCGGCATCGCCCGCGTGCCTTATTTCTGCTCCGGCTGCCCGCACAACAGCTCGACCAAGGTACCCGAGGGCTCGATGGCGATGGCCGGCATCGGCTGCCACACCCTCGCCATTGGCATGGATCGCAACACCAAGACCTTCACCCACATGGGTGCCGAGGGCGCACCCTGGGTCGGCGCCCGGCATTTCAGCGACATGCCGCACGTCTTCCAGAACATGGGCGACGGCACCTATTTCCATTCCGGCTATCTCGCGGTCCGCCAGGCCGTCGCCGCCAACGCCAGCATCACCTACAAGATCCTCTACAACGACGCCGTGGCCATGACCGGCGGCCAGCCGCACGACGGCAACGTCCGGCCATGGACGATCAGCCAGCAGGTCCATGCCGAAGGCGTGCGCCGCATCGCGCTGGTGAGCGACGAGCCGGACAAGTACCCGGTCGGCACCGAATGGGCTCCCGGCGTCACCTTCCATCATCGCAGCGAGCTCGACGACGTGCAGCGCAGCTTGCGCGAGTGGCAGGGCGTCTCCGTCCTGATCTACGACCAGACCTGCGCCGCCGAGAAGCGCCGCCGCCGCAAGCGCGGCACCTTCCCCGATCCGGCCAAGCGCGCCTTCATCAACCAGGCGGTCTGCGAGGGCTGCGGCGACTGCTCGGTGCAGTCGAACTGCCTCAGCGTCGTGCCGGTCGAGACCGAGCTCGGCACCAAGCGCGCCATCGACCAGTCGTCCTGCAACAAGGACTTCTCCTGCGTGAACGGCTTCTGCCCGAGCTTCGTCACGATCGAAGGCGGCGGCGTGCGCAAGGGCAAGGCCGAGAAGAAGAGCGCGGTCGCGACGCAGGAGCCCGAGCTGCCGCTCGCGCCCATCCTGCCGACGGTCACCGACAAGCCCTATGGCATGCTGATCACCGGCATCGGCGGCACCGGCGTGGTCACGATCGGCGCCATCCTCGGCATGGCGGCCCACATCGAGGGCAAGGGCGCTACCGTGCTCGACCAGCTCGGCATGGCGCAGAAGGGCGGCGCCGTGATCAGCCATGTGCGGATCGGCGCCGATCCGGAGGCCTTGCACGCCGTGCGCCTGGGCGCCGGCGGCGCCGCGCTGCTGCTGGGCTGCGACCTGGTGGTGAGCGCCAGCGCCGACGCGCTGGCCCGTCTCGAGGCCGGCCGGTCGCGCGCCATCGTCAACACGCACCAGACCATCACCGGCGAGTTCACGCGCCATCCCGACCTCGCCTTCCCGGCCAACACGCTCAAGCTGTCGATCGAGGCAGCGGCGGGTGCGGATGCCTGCGAGTTCATCGAGGCGACGGAGATCGCCACGGCGCTGATGGGCGATTCGATCGCGACCAACATGTTCATGCTGGGCTATGCCTACCAGAAGGGCCTGGTGCCGCTCGGTCACGAGGCAATCGAGCAGGCGATCGAGCTGAACGGCGCTGCGGTGACGATGAACCGCAACGCCTTCCGCTGGGGCCGCCGCGCCGCGCACGATCGCGCCGCCGTCGAGAAGCTGATCGCCCCGGCCAACGACAAGGTCGTGCCTTTCGCGCGGCCACAGACTCTCGAAGAGCTGGTGGCGGCCCGCGTCGCACATCTGACGAACTACCAGAACGCCGCGCTGGCAAGCCGCTACCGCGCGCTGGTCGACAGGGTGCGCTGGGCCGAGGACAAGACCGGAGACTCGGGCCTCGCCCTCGCGGTGGCGCGCAACTACGCCAAGCTGCTCGCCTACAAGGACGAGTACGAGGTGGCGCGGCTGTACGCCGATGCGGCATTCCAGGCAGCGATCGGTCGGCAGTTCGAGGGCGATTACAAGATCAAGTTCCATCTTGCCCCACCGCTGCTGGCCAGCCGCGATCCCAAGACTGGCCATCTCGTGAAGCAAGAGTTCGGCGCCTGGATGCTGCCGGCCTTCAGGATTCTGGCAAGACTCAAGGGCCTGCGCGGCACGGCGTTCGACCCGTTCGGCTACACCACGGAGCGACGCACCGAACGCGCGCTGATCGGCGAGTACGAGAGCCTGATCGACGAGCTTCTGATGGGGCTGTCGTCCGCCAACCACCCGCTTGCCGTCAAGCTCGCGTCACTGCCCGACGAGATCCGCGGCTACGGCCACATCAAGGACGCGAGCATCGAGAAGGCTCGCCGCAAGCAGGCTGACTTGCTGCACCAGTGGCGAAATCCGGAGACGCTGAAGATCGCGGCGGAGTGATCATGCTCATCCGGCCCGCGGGCGTCCCGCCCGCCTCATGAGTCATGAGCGGGCGGAACGCCCGCGGTCCGGATGAGTTGACAACGCCTCCTGCCCGCGCGCCCAATTCGTGCTGGAAGCGGAGTGCGTTGCATGAACGATATTGGCGTCTCGTCCCTTCAGAAGCCCGACCCCGTCGCACGGGCCCGCGAGATCGGGCCGGCGATCGCTGCGGCGGCGGACGACATCGAGCGTCTGCAGGACATCCCCGAGCCGCTGATCAGCCGGCTGCACGAGTCGCGGCTGTTCCGCATGCTGCTGCCGCGCTCGGTCGGCGGCGACCAGGTCGAGCCGTGGGTCTATTTCCAGGCGATCTCGGAGATCGCGCGCTACGACGGCTCGGTCGGCTGGAACATGTTCGTCGCGAACAGCTCGGCCATCATCGCGCCCTACATCTCGCTCGAGGCGGCGCGCGAGATCTACGGCAATCCGCGCGGCCTGATCTCATGGGGGCCGCCCAACCAGCACCGCGCCACCGCCGCACCGGGCGGCTACCGCGTGACCGGCGAATGGCATTTCTCGTCGGGCTACCGACAGGCCAACTGGATCGGCGCCCATGCTCTGGTGGTCGAGCCGGACGGCTCGTTGCGCCTCAACCGATTCGGCCGGCCGACCATCCGCACCATGCTGATGCCCAAGAGTCGCACCCTGCCGATCCACGACTGGAACACCCTGGGCATGCGCGGCACCGCCTCGGAAGGCTATTCGGTCGAGGACGTGTTCGTGCCCGAGGCATTCAGCGGCACGCGCGAGGATCCGACGCTGCGCCGCGACCGCGGCCCGCTCTACGCCTTCACCACGCAAGGGCTGTATGCCGTCGGCGTGGCCGCGGTGGCGCTCGGGCTGGCGCGCGCCATGCTCGATGCCTTCATCGAGCTCGCCCTCGAAAAGACGCCGCGCAACATGGTGCGGCTGGCCGACAGCCCGGTGATCCAGTCCGACGTGGCCCGCCGCGAAGCCGATATCGGCTCGGCGCGCGCCTACATGATCGAGATCCTGCAGGACATCTGGGATCACGCCGACGATGTCGAGCCGATCGGCACCAACGACCGCGTGCGGCTGCGGCTCGGCTGCACCCAGGCCATCCATATGGCGGAGAAGGCCACGAACTGGGTCTACAAGGCGGCCGGGACATCGGCGATCTTCATTGGCACGCCGTTCGAGCGCCGTTACCGCGACCTGCACACGCTCTCGCAGCAGATCCAGGCGCGCGAGGCCCATTTCGAGACGGTCGGCCGCGTCATGATGAACGGCGATCCCGACGGCACCTTCCTGGGTTAGCGATCAGCTGCTCAGTCGCGCGATCAAGGCGGGGGCGTGGAGACGATCGAAACCGACGCACATCCATTGCCTTGCCAGCGATATGCCTTGGTAGCGCCGCTGGTGACCGTCCATTCGACGATGCAGCCTTGCCGCACGAGCGTCGGCGGAATACCGCCGCCCCACCCCCAGCCCCAGCCGCCCCACGGGCGGTAGAAAACCGGCGCGACGCCCGGGCTGATGTAGGACGTGTCCCAGCGCCATTGCAAAATCCTGGTGTCCTCGTTGAGCTGGAACGAGTTGTCGGGGATTCTGCCCATGCCGCCCAGCAGATCGCGCTCACTGGCACCAGCCATTTCGCGCAGACGACGATCCAAGTCTTCGGTCGAGCTGCAGCCGGCAACCAGCAGGGAGACCAGACCGATACTCAAGCGGGTCGAGTTAAGCATGGCGGCACCATGTCGACAGGCCGGAAAGCTGAGCTGCATTGCCTGCGACCGTCAAGGCCCGATATGGTCCCGCGCCTGATGCCGAGCAATTCGCTTTCATTCGCCGGGACCGCGCCAAGGCGGCGGAGCTTACTCCGTCCTGAGTGGCGCCTCTTCGTTTGCGGCGAACGAAGAATGCGCCGCTGGAGTGGCGCGGTCCCTGTGACATGACGGCCCTGCGCTGGCTGGCCTTCGTCGCCTGCGTCGCCCTGTTCGTGTGGGGACCGTTCTCGACGATGTTCGGGGCGGTCGAGCGTTACGGCTACCTGGCCGACATCATGCCGTCGGACTGGCTGGCCACCAATCTGTGGCTCGACACGAGCGACTGCGCCCTGCAGCGCGGCGTCTGGCTGGCGCTGTGCGAGGACGGCAAGCTGGTGCCACTGTCGGAGCGCGCCATCGCCGACGATCCGGGCCACGCCTTCCTGCTCGACCTGTGGTCGATGACGACCGGCCGGCGCGCCACCCTGCCCGACGTTGCCCGCCTCAATACGCTGGTCGATGCGGCGGGACTGGTCGGGCTGGCCGGGCTGCTGTTCGCGCTGCGCGCCTACACGACCGCAATCGTGCTGTTGATCCTCGGCCCAGCGGAATATCTGGGCTGGATGGGCACCTCGCCGCATTGGAGCTTCATCGGCGTGGTGAGTCTGTGCGCGGTGCTGCCGATCGCTCTGATCGCGCGCGATCTCGGGCTGCTGTCGCGACGCAGCGGCACGGGGTGGATCGCCGCCGGACTGGTGTTCCTCGCGCTCGCCACCCTGATTCGCGAATCGATGGGGCTGATGGGCTTCGTGCTGAGCCTGCTCGCTGCCGGCGCACTGGCCCTGCGCCGCCCGCGCACGGCGCGGCGCATGGCCGGCTTCGCCATGATGGGCGTGCTGGTGCTCGGCGCCTTCTCCGCCGCCAGGTGGGTGGTGATGGCGCGCGACGCCGCCTTCGACATGCAGCCAGCCACCCGGCTGGCCACCCACGGCCTCTCGCACACGCTCTATCTCGGTCTCGGCACCATCGAGAACAAGTGGGGCATCCGTTACGACGACGATTACGGCCGCGAGGTCGCCCAGCAGGTCGATCCCGGCATCGTCTTCTGCTCGCCCGAGTATTTCCGCGTGATGTGGCGGCTCTATCTGTCGCGCTGGCTCG
Organism: Reyranellaceae bacterium; assembly: GCA_046349295.1. GTDB lineage: Bacteria > Pseudomonadota > Alphaproteobacteria > Reyranellales > Reyranellaceae > Reyranella. The sequence goes on along the minus strand of JAXMCP010000008.1, from coordinate 615,056 downwards.
ATGATCCGATCGAGGTGCTGCGCATCTACGTCGAGAAGGCGATCTATCTCGCCACCACGCCGACGCTGTTCCCCGGCCCGCCATTCGGCGTGGTGCTGCTGATCGGCCTGCTGCACCTCGGTGCCGCGACGGCGTTCGGCCTGTGGCGCAAGATCGGCTTCGAGCAGGGCTTCGTGATCGAGATCGTCACCGTGGGCTTCATCGGGCTGTTCCTCGCCCAGTCGATGGCGGCGCTGTCCAGCCAGACCTACGCCATGCCGGTCAATGCCTTCGTGCTGACACTGGCGGGGGTGATCGTGGAGTTTTTTGGTCGCCTTCTTCTCTTCCTCCTCTCCCCCGCTAGGGGGAGAGGTTGGGTGAGGAGGAAGCGCACGGTGTAACCCCCTCACCCAGCCTCTCCCCCTTATGTGCGGCTCGGCGAAGCCGAACGCGCTCTTGAGGCGGGGGAGAGGAGCAAGAATGATGAGCGTGCGAACTACAGCCCCAGCCTCTGCCACAGCGTCCGGGGCGCCGGCCCCCAGCCGCGGGCGGCCATGCAGCGGGCGGTGAGCTGGTCCACGTTCCGCTTGTAACCCTGGTTGGCCATGGTGTTGTAGAGGTCCTGCTGGCCGAAGCGCTCGCGCTCGCCGTCGAACACGGAGCGGCGCTGGTCCTCGATGTTGCGCTCGTTCTGGGCGACCGGGCGGACCGAGGCGCGGCACTGGGCCTCGTCCTTGGCCATCTGCTCGGCGTTCTTGGCGTCCACCGGGGCGGGCTTGTCGCAGGCACCGACCAGCGCGGCGCTGGCCAGAACCATCGTCGCCAGAATGGCCCGGCGGCTCATTTCGCCTCGGCCAGCGCCGCCTCGATCGCCTGCAGCGCCTGCGTCGCCTTGGAGGCATCGGGGCCGCCGCCCTGCGCCATGTCGGGCCGGCCACCGCCGCCCTTGCCGCCCAGCGCGGCGACGCCGGCCTTGACCAGCTCGACGGCGCTCAGGCTCTTCGACAGGTCGTCGGTGACGCCGACCACCGCCGAGGCCTTGCCGTCCTCGACGCCGATCAGGGCGACCACGCCCGACCCGATCTTCTTCTTGAACGCGTCGGCCATGCCCTTGAGGTCCTTGCCCGGCACGCCGTTCAGCACGCGCCCGATCAGCTTGACGCCGCCGACATCGCGCACCTCGTCGGTCGCCGCGGCGCTGGCCGAGCCGCTACCCGCCAGCGCCAGCGCCTTGCGCGCGTCGGACAGCTCGCGCTCGACCCGGCGCTGGCCATCGACCAGGGCCGACAGGCGCGCCGGCAGATCCTCCGGCCGGACCTTCAGGATCGCCGCCGCCTCGGTCAGCAGCCGCGCCTGCTCGCGCACATGCTCCTCTGCCGCCGCCCCGGCCAGTGCCTCGATGCGGCGGACTCCCGCAGCAACGGCGCCCTCACCGATGATCTTGAACAGGCCGATGTCGCCGGTGCGCAGCGCGTGCGTGCCGCCGCACAGCTCGACGGAGTACTTCTTGCCGTCCTCGGCCCCCATCGACAGCACGCGCACTTCCTCGCCGTACTTCTCGCCGAACAGCGCCATGGCGCCGGCCGCGATCGCCTCCTCCGGCGTCATCAGCCGGGTATCGACCGACGAGTTGTTGCGGATGCGGTCGTTGACCTCGTCCTCGACCTTGCGCAGCTCCTCGAGCGAGATCGCCTTGGTGTGGCTGATGTCGAAGCGCAGCCGGTCGGGCGCCACCAGCGAGCCCTTCTGGGTGACGTGCTCGCCGAGATGGCGGCGCAGCGCCGCGTGCAGCAGATGGGTCGCCGAATGATGGGCGCGCAGCTGGGCGCGGCGGATCGGGTCGATGGTCATGACCAGATCGTCGCCGACCTTGAGCTCGCCTTTCTCGACCGTGGCGTGATGGGCGTGCAGGTCGCCCACCTTCTTCTGCACGTCGCCGACCGCCGCCTCGCCGCCAGCGCCGACGAGGCGGCCGGTGTCGCCCATCTGGCCGCCCGACTCGGCGTAGAACGGCGTCTGGTTGGCGATGATCCAGCCGGTCTGGCCGGCCTTAAGCAACGCGACCTCCTTGCCGTCGACCACGATGGCGGTGATCTGGCCCTCGGCGCGCTCGGTGTCGTAGCCCAGGAACTCGGTGGCGCCGACCTTCTGGCGGACGTCGAACCAGATCGCCTGGTCGGCGGTCTCGCCCGAGCCGGCCCACGCCGCGCGCGCCTTGGCGCGCTGCTCGTCCATCGCCGTCTCGAAGCCCGCAACGTCGACCTTGATGTCGCGCGCGCGCAGCACGTCCTGCGTGAGATCGAGCGGGAAGCCGAACGTGTCGTAGAGCTTGAACGCCACGTCGCCCTTCAGCGCGCCGCCGGCGCCCAGGTCCTGGGTCTCGTCGTCGAGCAGCTTGAGGCCGGTCGCCAGCGTCTTCTTGAAGCGTCCTTCCTCGAGCTTCAGCGTCTCGGTGATCAGCGGCTGGGCGCGCACCAGCTCGGGATAGGCATCGCCCATCTCGTGCACCAGGCTCGGCACCAGCTTGAAGACCATGGGATCCTGCGCCCCCAGGAGATGGGCATGGCGCATGGCGCGGCGCATGATGCGGCGCAGCACGTAGCCGCGGCCCTCGTTCGACGGCAGCACGCCGTCGGCGATCAGGAACGACGTGGTGCGCAGATGGTCGGCGATCACCTTGTGCGAGGCCGCCTGCGGGCCGTCGGGATCGACGCCGGTCTCGTGCGCCACCGCCTCGATCAGGGTGCGGAACAGGTCGATGTCGTAGTTGTTGTGCTTGCCCTGCAGGACCGCGGCGATGCGCTCCAGCCCCATGCCGGTGTCGATCGACGGCTTGGGCAGATTGACGCGCTCCTCCCTGGTCACCTGCTCGTACTGCATGAAGACCAGGTTCCAGATCTCGATGAAGCGGTCACCATCCTGGTCGGGGCTGCCCGGCGGGCCGCCCGGAATACCCTCGCCATGGTCGAAGAAGATCTCCGAGCAGGGGCCGCAGGGGCCGGTGTCGCCCATCGCCCAGAAATTGTCCGAGGTCGGGATGCGGATGATCCTGCTGTCGGGAAAGCCGGTGATCTTGCGCCAGAAGCCCGCCGCGTCGTCATCCTCGGCAAACACGGTGACCAGCAGGCGGTCGGCCGGCAGGCCGAGCTCCTTCGTGATCAGGTTCCACGCCAGCTCGATCGCGCGCTCCTTGAAGTAATCGCCGAACGAGAAGTTGCCCAGCATCTCGAAGAAGGTGTGATGACGCGCGGTGTAGCCGACGTTCTCGAGGTCGTTGTGCTTGCCGCCGGCGCGCACGCATTTCTGCGACGTCGCGGCCGTGCTGTAGGCGCGCTTCTCGAGGCCGGTGAAGACGTTCTTGAACTGCACCATGCCGGCGTTGGTGAACATCAGCGTCGGATCGTTGCGCGGCACGAGCGGGCTCGAGGCCACGACCTCGTGGCCGTTGCTGCGGAAGTACTCTAGGAAGGTGCGGCGGATGTCGCTGACGCTTTGCATGCCGGCCTTGTAGCGTGGGCGCGACGGCTTCGTCCAGAACGGGGACCTCGACTGAAAATGGCCGAATCGGCCCATTCCACAGCCACTTTGCGACTCTCCGTCGGGGACTTGCGCATCGTTCATCCGATCACCGTGCCGAGCGGGCCGGTGGAGGCGGCCGAGATCGTGCCGGCCCTGCAGGGGCTGGTGAACGCCGTGGTCGACGCGGCCGAGACGGGCAGGACCGTGTCCTGCCGCCAGGGCTGCGGCGCCTGCTGCCGCCAGCTCGTGCCGGTGTCGCGTACCGAGGGCGAGCGTCTGCTGCGGATGGTCGACGCGCTGCCGGCCGAGCGCCGCGAGGCGCTGCACCAGCGCTTTGCCGCCGCCGAGGCGGTGATCGCGGGCGCCGGCCTCGATCAGCGGCAGGGCCGCAGTGACCGTGCGCTGTCCGCCGCCTACTTCGCGCTTGGCCTTCCCTGCCCGTTCCTCGAGGACGAAAGCTGCTCGATCCACCCGGAGCGGCCGCTGGTCTGCCGCGAGTATCTCGTCACCTCGCCGGCGGAGCTGTGCGCCGGCCCGGCCCAGGAAGGCGTGACGCCGCTTCCCGTCCCGAAGGTCTCGCTGGCGGCACGCGGCCTGCAGGACGAGGCCGACGACTGGTTCCCGTTGGCCCTGCTGATGGCCTGGCGCCGCACCAGACTGCCCCCCACGACCCGGCGGACAGGGCCGGAATGGGTCCAGCGTTTCTTGCGCCAGCTCGGCCGCAAGTAGGCCGGGACTGGCAGGTAGGCACTGGCGGAAAGGCCGCTTTCCCCTATATGCACACCGGTGCAGACTGTCCGCAGGAGGATTGGGATGGAGACCTACCGCAAGGCCCCCGAAGCCATCGCGAAGCTCAACCGCGAGCAGTTTCGCGTCACCCAGCAGAGCGGCACCGAATACCCCGGCACCGGCGAGTACCTGCACAACAAGAAGCCCGGCATCTATGTCGACGTCGTGTCGGGCGAGCCGCTGTTCGCCTCTTCCGACAAGTACGAATCGGGTTGCGGCTGGCCTTCCTTCACCAAGCCGATCGAGCCGGCCAACGTGAAGGAGCTGAGCGATGCCACGCACGGCATGATCCGCACCGAGGTGCGCTCCAGGCACGGCGACAGCCATCTCGGCCACGTCTTCGACGACGGGCCGATCGATCGCGGCGGCCTGCGCTACTGCATCAACTCGGCCTCGCTCCGCTTCGTCCATCGCGACGACATGGAGAAGGAAGGCTACGGCGCCTATCTCGACCAGGTGGAGGACGTACGATGAGCAACGAACGCGCAGTGCTGGCCGGCGGCTGCTTCTGGGGCATGCAGGACCTGATCCGCAAGCTGCCCGGCGTGATCTCGACGCGCGTCGGCTACACCGGCGGCGACGTCAAGAACGCGACCTACCGCAACCACGGCAGCCATGCCGAGGGCATCGAGATCATCTTCGACCCGAACAAGATGACCTTCCGGCAGCTGCTGGAGTTCTTCTTCCAGATCCACGACCCGACGACCATGAACCGCCAGGGCAACGACTGGGGCACGAGCTACCGCTCCGGCATCTACTACACCAGCCCCGAGCAGAAGCAGGTCGCCGAGGACACCATCGCCGACGTGAACGAGTCGGGCCTGTGGCCGGGCAAGGTCGTGACCGAGCTCGCCCCCGCCGGCGATTTCTGGCTGGCCGAGCCCGAGCACCAGGACTACCTGGAGCGCTATCCCAACGGCTACACGTGCCATTTCATCCGCCCGGGCTGGAAGCTGCCCCGGCGGGCGAAGGCGATGCAGCAGGCGTAGGAACACATTCTGGGCGGGCGGCAGATGGCGAAGCGCCCGCCCTCACCGACGACGAACGGCAAGGAATACTGCGAAGCCTGGTTGACGTAGGACCTTCCAAGCCGATCGGTTACCTGCCGCAGGGCACACTCGAAAAGATCCTGCTGCTCCCCCCTGAAGCCGCTGTCGCTGCTCTTGCGGCGCGTGGCCTCGCGACGGCGAGGTACGCACGGGAGGAAACCTGCATCCACGCCGGCGCACTGTACGTTTTCCACCGCGCCGCACTCCACGCCCGCCTGACAAGGCAGGCGGAAGCCGTTCGCATCGCCGGACTTCCACTCGATCCGGATCGCTTCGCGGCACGCATTGCGGCCACCCTGGTTCGACGAGAGCCATCCTTCAAAACCGATCATCGCCGCTGCCTTTGGCAATCGGTGAGAGCCCATCGTCGCGCTGTTGTCCAAGCGTCGCGATCCCGATGCCACCGGCGCGGTCGGTGGCGCTTTAGGGTTTAGGCGCGTCGAACCTCACTTCCCTCAGCAGTCGACAAATCTTCGCCAAGCATACCTGCGTTGCCGCGAACTCATTTGAAACGCTACGTAGCGTAGGGTTACGGTCGCCTCCAAGCGCTGGCTCGAACCGGCGGTCTCGGGAGGAAACATTCGTCGAGGGACGCGAGCCATGCTCGTCGTCTCGACCCATGGCTTTTCCCGAACCCCATCGCGTCCCGCGCCTGCCATCGGCTTCCAGCAGGAAAGGACAATGCCTTGACCAAATACAGCTTCGACGAGAACGAGGGCTTCAAGAAGGGCAAAGAGGTGTGGTTCGAGATGCGCGGCCCCAAGGTGGCCGAGGCGGCGATGGAGCAGGCTGCCCAGCACGAGATGACGCGCGATCTGCGGCAGTACCTGTTCGAGCATTGCTTCGCCGCGGTGTGGGCGCGGCCCGGGCTGGAGCGGGCAACGCGCAGCATCATCACCATCTCGGTGCTGACGGCGCTCGGCCGCACCGAGGAGCTGAAGTCGCACATCCGCATGGGCATCAACAACGGGCTCACGCGCGAGGAGCTGAAGGAGATCTTCCTGCATGTCGGCATCTATGCCGGCGTGCCGACCGCGGTCGCCGCGGTCCGCGCGGCGATGGAAGAGTTCGCGGCACTCGACAAGGCGAAGGGGTAGGACATCATGAAGATCGGATTCATCGGCCTCGGCACCATGGGGGCCTTCATGGCCGCCAACCTCCAGAAGTCGCAATACAAGCTGGTGGTGCACGACATCCGCCGCGACTCGGCCAAGCCGCACATCGAGCGCGGCGCCGACTGGGCGGATTCGCCCAAGGCGGTCGCCGAGCAGTGCGATGTGATCTTCACCAGCCTGCCCGGCCCGCCCGACGTCGAGAAGGTGGTGTTCGGCAAGGACGGGCTGCTCGAGGGCATCAGCGCCGGCAAGGCCTATTTCGATCTGTCGACCAACAGCCAGGCGATGATGCGGCGGGTCAACGCCGCGCTGGCCGAGAAGGGCGCGTTCGGCTTCGACGCGCCGGTGTCCGGCGGCCCCAAGGGGGCGGAGACCGGCAAGCTCGCCATCTGGGTCGGCGGCGACAAGGCGGTCTACGACAAGCACAAGCAGGTGCTCGACGCGATCGGCGACCAGGCCGCCTATATCGGCCCGATCGGCAGCTCGACGGTCGCCAAGCTGGTGCACAACATGGCGGGCTACGCTATCCAGACGGCGCTGGCCGAGGTCTTCACCATGGGCGTGAAGGCCGGAATGGAGCCGCTGGCGTTGTGGAAAGCGGTCCGCCAGGGCGCGATGGGCCGCCGCCGGACCTTCGATCGCCTGCAGCTGCAGTTCCTGATCGACAAGTACTCGCCGCCCGACTTTGCACTGAAGCTTGCCCACAAGGACGTCTCGCTGGCGGTCGGGCTCGGCCGCGAGCTCGGCGTGCCAATGCGAATCTGCAACCTCGTGCTGGAAGAGATGAACGAGGCGCGCAACCGCGGCTGGGACGATCTCGACAGCCGCTCGCCGATGAAGCTCCAGGTCGAGCGCGCCGGCGTGAAGATCAAGGTCGATCCTGCCGCGGTCGACGAGGTGATGGCGGCAGACAAGGGATAAGCGCTCCTCCCCCGTGAGCGGGGGAGGTGCCCCGAAGGGGCGGAGGGGGAAATCCTCACAGGAGATTCACGAAATTCCGACGTCGGAATCAGAAGGATCTCGACTGCGGCTCTCCTCCTCCGGCCCTGCAGGCCACCTCCCCCGTAAGACGCGGGAGGAAGCTGAGATGGAGCACAGAATGACCAAGCATCTATCGCGCACATCCCGCCGCGCCATTCTGCTCGGCGCACTCGCGGCGCCCGCAGTGCTGCGCACCGCCTGGAGCCAGGGGTTTCCCTCGCGTCCGATCCGGATCGCCGTGCCCTTCCCGCCGGCCGGCGCGGCCGACATCACGGCGCGGCTGGTCGGTGAACGCGTCGCCAGCCTGCTGGGCCAGAGCGTCATCATCGACAACAAGCCGGGCGCCGGCGGCAACATCGCCGCCGAGTTCGTCGCGCGCGCGGCACCGGACGGCTACACGCTGTTCCTCGGCGGGGCGACCATCTTCTGCGCCAACAAGTTCCTCTATGGCGGCAGCATTCCGTTCGACCCGATCAAGGACTTCACCCATCTGACGCGGGTGTCGATCGGCACCACAGTGCTGGTCGTCAATGCCAAGGAGCCGTGGCAGACCTTTGCCGAATTCGTCACCTATGCCAAGGCGAACCCGGGCAAGATCGTCATGGCCTCGTCGGGCCAGGGCACGATCAGCCATCTCACGCTCGCCAAGCTGATGCAGTCGGCCGGCATCCAGATCACCCACGTGCCCTATCGCGGCCTGTCGCCCGGACTGAACGACCTGCTGGCCGGACAGGTCAACATGATGTTCGACGGTATCCCGGCGCTGATTCCCCAGGTGCGCGAGGGCAAGCTGCGCGCGCTCGCCGTCGGCAGCGCCAGGCGCGTCGACTATGTGCCCGGGCTGGAGTCCGTCCCGGGCATGAACGAGCTGCTGCCGGGCTCGGGCATGGACATGGAGTTCTGGTACTCGATCGACGGTCCTGCCGGCCTGCCAGCCGAGGTTGCAACGCGCCTGCATGCCGCCGTCGTCCAGGCGGTCAAGCAGCCCGACTATGGTGAGAAGCTGCGGCCGCTCGGCTTCACACCGATCACCGACCCCTCCCCTGCCGCGTTCACCGCCTACATCGAGCAGCAGATCCCGCTCTGGCAGGAGCTGGTCCGCGTCTCCGGCGCGCGCATCGAGTAGAGGCGGCGAGCCATGCGGGCCGATCCGGCAGAGCCTGCCGTCCCGCGCCGCGGACGGCCGCGCAGCGCGGAGGCGCAGGAGAAGATCCTGGCTGCGACCGCCGAGCTCCTGTCGGAGGGCGGCCTGCCGGCCGTGACGATGGAGGCAGTCGCGGCACGCTCGGGCGTCGCCAAGACCACTCTTTATCGCTGGTGGCCCAACCGCGCCGCGCTGGCATTGGATTGCGTCGCCGCCCGCATGGCGCCGATCGCCGACGGTCCGCGCGACGGCCGCTTCCGCGACCGTTTCCGGCGCCAGCTCACGGCAACCCTGCGCCTGCTCAACGGCCAACGGGGCCAGGCGATCCTGGCCCTGATCGGCGCCAAGCAGATCGACCCGGCACTCGGCCGCGCCTACACCGAGCAGATCGCGCAGCCACGCCGCGCCCAGACCCGCCGGCTCGCCCGCCAGGCGATCGAGGCCGGCGAGCTCGCTTCGGGCACCGATCCCGATCTCTTCCTCGACGCGATGTACGGCCCCCTCTACTACCGCAAGGTGGTGTCGGGCGATCCGATCACCGACGCCTTCATCGCCCAGATCGTCGATGCTGCGTTCCGCGCCTTCGCCCCGCCGCGCCGGGCCAATCGATGATGGGTCACGTCCTTGCCGGGGGCGCGCCACTCCCTGGCGCATTCATCCTCGAGAAAACCGAAGAGCGCCACGTAAGGCGGAGCAGCCTCCGCCGCTGCGGCGCGCTCCCGGCGAACCTGACTCGACACCACCAAGGACAGCCATGACGCCCTACGAAGTCTACGCCATCAAGTACGCCACCCGCCCGGCGACGCGCAGCTCGCACTTCATCGGCGGCGATCCGCACGACGGGCCGATGCCGATGGACTACTTCGTCTGGCTGGTGCGCAACGCCGAGAGGACCTTCGTCGTCGACACCGGCTTCAGCGAGGCCGTCGCCCAGCAGCGCAAGCGCACCTTCCTGCGCACACCGCGCGCGGGGCTGGCACTGCTTGGCGTCGACGCGGCGACGGTCCGGGACGTCATCATCACCCACATGCACTACGACCATGTCGGCACGTTCTTCGACTTCCCGGCGGCGCAGTTCCATCTCCAGGACAGCGAGATGAGCTACGCCACCGGCCGCTACATGCGTCATGGACGCTTCAACCACGGCTACGAGGTCGACGACGTCGTCGGCATGGTGAAGCTGGTGTTCAAGAACCGGGTGAATTTCCATCTCGGCTCGGCCGAGCTCGCGCCGGGCGTGAGCGTGCATCATATCGGCGGCCACACTGCCGGCCTGCAATGCGTGCGCGTCGCCACGCAGCGCGGCTGGCTGGTGCTCGCCTCCGACTGCAGCCACTACTACGAGCACATGGAAAAGGGCCGTGTCTTCCCCACCGCCTTCCACATCGGCGACATGGTCGAGGGCTACGACAAGCTGCGCGCGCTGGCCGAATCGCCCCAGCACATCATCCCGGGCCACGACCCACTGGTGATGGAGCGCTATCCGGCGCCTTCAGCGGCGCTGGAAGGCGTCGCCGTCCGACTTGATGTGGCGCCCCGCTGACGGCTCGGGTCCCCGGGCTTGGATTTGAAGCGCGGAGGCATTAAGCTCAACATCTGACCAGCTAGTCAGATGGAGATTTTCGTGCCGTCGAATCGACGTGAAGGAAAGTCATCCCGCCCCCGCTCCCCCGTTGATCGGGGATGGAAGCTCGAGGACGCCAAGGCGCGTTTCAGCGAAGTCGTGCGACGCGCCCGAACCGAAGGTCCCCAGCGGGTGAGCGTGCGTGGCAGGGACGCGGTGGTCGTGATCAGCGTCGAGGAATTGGAGCGGCTGACGCCTCCCGGTCGCGATCGAATGCCGCTGGTGAAGTTCCTCGAGGGTCTCCATCTCGGCGACCTCGACACGTCGCGGATCAGGGATCGCGGGCGAGATGTCGAGCTGTGAGAGGCTGGCTCATCGATACCAATGTCATCGCTGCGCTCATCAATCCGAATGGCGCCCCCAGCGTCAAGAGCTGGGCTGAAGGCCAGCCAGAAACGAGCCTGTTCTTGAGCATTCTGACCCTTGGTGAATACGACAAGGGATTCAATAATCTGGCCATCGATCAGCCGGAACGGTCGCGCTACGTCGCCGCGCGCGACGCCCTGGAAGCTCGATTTGCCGGTCGCATCCTGTCGGTTGACGATACAATCGTGCGCCGGTGGGGCGCGATTTCTGGCTCGACGCAGCGGACTACCGGGCGAGCTCCTTCCGTGATCGATACGCTCCTGGCGGCCACAGCCATCGAGCACGAGTTGTTCCTGGTTACGCGCAACACCAAGGATGTTCAGTACAGCGGTGCGGCCGTCTTCAATCCGTGGAAGGATGACCCAGCCTGGTTTCCCCTGGTCATCTGACGCCGCCAGCGATCCGATAGGCGTGCTTTCAAGGCACTTTGGGGCGCATCGTGCCGGCCGCCTTCCGGGCCACCAGCGACAACACGGCCGTTGCCACCACGATGACGCAGAGCCCCGTCGCGAGCAGGAAGGAGCTGGCACCGTCCCGTTCCGAGCCGATGGCGCTGTAGGCGAACGTCGAAACGAACTGTCCGAGCGCTACGGCGCTGGTGAGACCGCCGGCGGCGCGTCCGCGCAAGCCGAACGGCACGGACTCCTGCAGCCAGCTCGAGAGGTTGGGCAAGTTGATCCCGAAGCCTGCGCCCGCCACGACCAGGCCGATCGTGATCACCACGATGTCGGGCGCTCGCGAGACGATGAGGTAACCGATCGCCATGGCGCCGAAGGAGATCGCCACCAAGACTATCGGCGAGAAGCGTGCCCGCAGCTTGCCGAACAGCAGCGACCAGATCGCAGCCGAGAAGCTTGCAATGCCGATCTGCAGACCGCTCAGGACCGGCGAGGCATCGCCGATGTTCGAAAGAGCGTACGGGATCTGCAGCGGAATGGCGTAGAGGACGATCATGCCCAGGACGGCCAGCGCATAGGTGATCACGCCGCGCGCTACCGGGAACTCGGCGAGCGATGACGGCGGTGCTTGCGCAGGCTTGATCACGTCCTTCACGCCGGACCACGCAAGGGGAACGAGGATGATCGGCAGGAGGTAGGCCAGGAAGGCCGCTCGCCAGTCGTATTGCGTCAGAACGCCGGCCAGCAGGGGGAAGACCAGGCCTCCTATGCCGGTGGCCGCGATCTGCTGTCCGATGACGACGTTGCGGGCCATGCCCTCGGTCAGGTCAACCAGCAGTGCCGTCGCCGCCGTCATCACGCAGGCGACCGCCAGGCCGACCAGCACTCGACCGACCAGGATGCCGTACAGAGAGTCGAGCAAGTAACCGGATGCGCCCGATGCGACGAAAAGGGCGAGACCGAACACCAGCACTCTCGAACGCCCGAAGAGGTCGGCGACCAGGCCCATGAAGGGCGATGCAACGGCGATCACCAGCCCGGGAAGGGTCATCACCAGCACGACCAACATGGCCGCATTCGGCAGGCCCGCGTAGTGCTCGCGCATCGCCGGCAACGCCGGGGCGACGACCGCGCCGGCCATGATGGTGACGCTGGATGCCGCGAGCAGGATAGCGACTCGAGGGTTGAAGGATCGCGTCATCCTGGCCTGCCCCGGTGGGTTCACATGGGGTGCGCGTTCGCGCGCTACGCACCCCCTTCATACATCGATCGAAGCTGCGTGCCCAGGTTTTATCTGATGGCGGATTGCTACCATGAGTCGCGCCGTCTCGGTCGGAAGTGATCGCAGGCGCATGTGAGTCGAGCATACGCTTGCAGGGATCGGGCTCGATGGCGATGCATGTTATTGCCGCCTGATTGCGGCCGGCTACCGCGGCGGGCCTGGCAGGGCGAGGCGCGACCATCATTCCCCAGGATGCGACCCTTCCTATATCCTTCACAATGAACTAAGTTCAACTGACTTAGTTTACAAGGACAAGGATGCGAACCGTCAACATTCACGAAGCAAAAACCCATCTGTCGCGATTGATTGAGCGCGCGGCCAAAGGGGATGGCTTCATCATCGCAAAGGCGGGCAAGCCGCTCGTAAAGGTACTTCCGCTCGATGCCCACGAGAAGGGCGGGCCAAAACGCCTGGGCTTCATGGCTGGAGAGATCGCGGTGCCAGATGACTTCGATCGAATGGGCGAGGCCGATATCCAGCGCCGTTTCGGTACAGGCTCTTGATCCTCCTGGTGGACACGCACCTCGTCCTATGGTCGGCAGCCCAGCCAAAGCGCTTGTCCGCCAAGGCACGTCGGCTTCTCGAGGATCCGGTCTCGGAGCTCTGGTTCAGTGCGGCAAGCATGTGGGAGATTGCGATCAAGAGCGAGCTTGGTCGTGACGACTTTCGCGTCGAACCGCGCCGGCTGCGCCGTGGCTTGATTGATGGCGGGTGGCGCGAGCTTTCGATCTCCAGTGAGCATGCCGTGGCGGCCCTCGGACTGCCGCCAATTCACAAGGATCCTTTCGACCGCATGCTGGTCGCGCAGGCCCTGGTCGAGGGATGCACGCTCCTCACCTCCGACAGTACGGTCACGCAGTATCCCGGACCAGTGCAGAAGGTCTGACAGGTCGCGCTTCCGGTCTGGCACCCGCGTCAGGCCATGCTCCCGCTACTCTCCCGGTCAAGCTCGTGCAGCCGCTCGACGAACGTGCGTTTCCTCTCATGTCTCGCCCGGATCGACGCGAGGCGACGGTCGAAGTCCTCCTGGCTGCCTTGTTCGACCGCCAGAGCCTGCAGATCGGAAAGCAGGGCCATCGCCCTCTCGTAGCCTTGCGGGAGGCGGCGCTCGACCTCCACCTCAATCTCCTGCCAGACCTTGTCGCCACGCTTGCGGAGAGCATCGAGGCGGATGCGACGCTCCTTATCCGCTATCTTGGCCGCTCGGCGTCGTTCCGCTTCGTGTCGTTTGACGTTGGCCTGCTCCCGCGCCGCCTCGAGCTCCTGCATGCGGGTGCGCAAGGCATGGGCAGTGCGGCCACCGACGCGAGCCGAGGCTGCCCCGCGTATCCTGTTCGCAAGGTCGGCGGCAACATGCGCATCGCCCTCCATCACCCGGAGCAACAACTCGATCCTCTCTTCCTCCGGAATGCCGGCCAATGCCCTGCGCACGTCACCCTTCGACATCGTCGGCTCGTCCGCGCAAACCTCGGCAGCCGCCTGCACGAGATCGGAATTGATGCGGAAGAACTCCGCGAATGCCTCGAGGGCGCCGGTCAGCGGACCGATCCCGGGCAGCGGCTCGACCTCGTCATCAGGAACCAGCTCGTACTGCACCGCGGCCAGCCACAGCAGATAGAACAGCCTGAGGTCGCCCGAGAGCACGTCGGCCCGTAACGGTGCAAGAGCAGCGAGCCAGCCCGAGCCGTCATCGCTCCACTCGCCGTTGGGCTCCACCTCGTCAGGGCAGATGTCGACGATCACGTTGTCGCCGGCCGTTCGGATCTCGACCCAGTCAACGTGGCGAAGAAAGGCGTTGAGGTCGGCGCGCCGCAGAAAACGCACGGGCACTCGTATCATCAGTCGGCGCGAACGCCAGTTCGCGAAAAAGAGATGCAAGTCGAACCAGCGTGTCATGAGATCGAGCGGATCGCCTCGGAAGTCGCCCCATTCGTAGTGGTTCGTGAAGGTCGTCGCCGAGATCCGCGCCCGCGATGAGAGCTGGCGCAGTCGGCCCTGCGCTTGCCGGTCGAGGGGGCGATCGATCGCCAGGAATTCGTAGTACAGGTACTCGCTCATCGGCGGACCGGTTCCTGGGGCCGGAGATTTTCGCCCATCGATCTCACGCGGCGTTGCCGCGGAGTCGATCCGCCAGCACGGACAGCGCGTCGGCAAGCTGCTTCGCGATCTCCGGTGGTGGCAATGGCACCTTGAGGTTCTGTCCACCGGTTACGGGATCGCGCTCGATCCAGGGATGGGCCGGTGCGTCCGCGCGCGCCGTGGCGGCGAAGGCTGAGATGACCTGCGCTCCGATCTGCATCAGCGCCGTCCATGGATTGGCGCTGGCCTGGTCTTTCGGCGGAGCGCCGTTGGCCGGAGGTGCGGCTGGTGCTTCATCAAGACCAACCGAAGCAGGCGCTGACCGGCCATGGGCGTCGGGCAGAGCGACAGCCGATGGAACGGAGATTGCGACCTCCTCGTCGGGCGCCACCGTCTCGCCCTCGCCCATCTGCCCGGTGACGCTCTCGACTTCCTTCATGAAGCGGTTGAGACGCGAGCCGCCGAGCGAGATGTCGCTGCCGCCGCCATCGAGGATGCCGGCCGACAGGGAACGCTTGAAGGCCAGCACCGAGAGCATGCCCTCCTCGATCGTGCCTTTGGCGACGAAATTGACGATGCGGACGGGTCGCGCCTGGCCCAGACGATGGACGCGGGCGGCACGCTGCTCGAGAACCGCCGGATTCCATGGCAGGTCCATGTTGATCAGCACAGACGCGTTCTGCAGGTTGAGGCCGGTCGAGCCCGCATCGGTCGACAGGAACACCCGGCAGGCCGGATCGTCGCGAAACCGTTGGACCAGCGCCGGCCTGGCCTCCGACGGCACGCCGCCATGGAAGCTTACATAGCCCAGCCCGCGCGCTTCGAGGCGCCGGATGACGATGTCATGGGTGCGCGTCCATTGCGAGAAGACGACCGCCTTGGCGTCGGGATCGACGAACAGGTTCTCGAGCAGCGCGGCGAGCTCGTCGGCCTTGACGCCGTGATCGGTCTCCTTGTCGACAAGATAGGTACTGTCGCACGACATCCGCATGTTCTGCAGCGCGCAGGTCATGCGGCGCTGGTCCTTGTCGGACAGGAAGCCTGTCTTGCGCCAACGCTGCACGATCCGCATCACGATGTTGGCGTTCTCCTGGTGATAGCTCATCTGCCGCTCGGTCATCGGCACCAGAAGGTTTTGGTCGGTGCGCGAAGGAAGCTGGCGCAGCACCTCGGATTTACGCCTGCGAATCATGATCGGCGCCAGCGTCTGGCCAATCTTCTCGAGCTTTCGGTAGCCGACAACGCGGCCAACCTCGTCCTTGGCCTGGTGCTCGTGCAGCAGCTTCCAGGTCGGTCCCAGCCGGTGCTGATCGACGAACTGGACGATCGAAACGAGCTCCTCGAGCTTGTTTTCGAGCGGCGTGCCGCTCAGGACGAAAGCGTAGGCGCTGTCGATGCGCTTCAAGGCGCGTGCAGCGATGGTGTTCCAGTTCTTGATCCGCTGCGCCTCGTCGACGATCACGATCTCGGGCGCCCAGGCCGCGATCAGGTCCAGATCGGGATCGAGCTTCTCGTAGTTCGTGATCTTGCAGAAATCATCCAGCGCGAAGTCCTTCTGCCGCTGCCCGCGACCGCCGGCGATGACACGCACCGCCCGCTCGGGCCGCCGCCCCAGGAAGCGTGCGAACTCGCTCTGCCACTGGTACTTGAGCGACGTCGGACAGACGACCAGCACGCGCGTGACCCCGAAATGACGGGCCAGCAGCTCCGTGGCGCCGATCGCCTGGATGGTCTTGCCGAGCCCCATGTCGTCGCCGATCAACGCCCGGCCCGTCCTCGCCGCGAACAGCACCCCCTCGGCCTGGTAGGGATAGAGCGGCACCTCGAGCAGCCTGGCGATGCCCGGATCACTTGCGCCGCCCGGGAACAACCGGTCGAGCGTCGCCGCGCGCTTGTCGGCATCCAGCCTGCCAGCGACGTGGTCGAGCATGTCGTCATAGGCGCGCAGCTCATGGCCGCTCTTCGCTGCCGCGGTGATGAAGTCGCCCAGAGCCGCGAAGCGTCCCTCCGGCAGCGCACCGTCACGCGCGAGATCGAACAGGCGAGCGGCCGCCGCCCCCAGCGCCGGCGGGCAGTCCGTCCCGGCACGGAAATGCACGCGCCGTTGGCCGTCAGTCCGCAAATAGATCTCGGAGAAGGCCGGCCGATAACCGCGCGCGAAGGCTGCCTTCGCCCCCTTCTTTCCTTGCAAGCGGCCCAACGTGAACTCGATATGCTTGCAGGTGCCAAGCTCGTTGGTGGCGTAGTCGGGACAGGAACAGAAATTGCCGCCGGGCCCCGCACCGCGAATGGCCACACGATAGCTCGATCTCGATGCGGGGTTGGTCACGCGGAATTCGGAAAAGAACGGCTGGTCGCCGAGATTTTCCAGTCCGAACGCTTGCTCCCTTCCGAACTGCTGGCGCAGGCCGCGCTGCCAGTCGGCGGCCGATAGGCCTGCCGGGGCGCGCGTCCGCTGGAGCCGGGGCGGCTTGACGGGTCCTTTCGCCTTTCGAAGCTTCACGCTCATCCTTACGCTTCCATCAGATGTTCCGAACGACGACACGCCTTTGAGCAGGCTAGCATCATCGCCCCGGCTCGCGGCTGTGGGCAGTTTCCCTTCGCGAACCGCGGCGAGCCCGGCACCGTAGGGCCATCGGGCGCACTGACGACGCGCAGCGCCGCTCGCTAAACTGCCTCCTCACAAGGAGGAGACACCCAACATGACGAGCGCGCGTGACGAAATCGCCGACGGCCTCGCGCAGGCGATTCTCGGCGCATCGGGCGACGCTATCCTCGCGACCGATCGGCAAGGTCATATCCGCTTCTGGAACCCGGGCGCGGAACGGATCTTCGGGTTCACGAACAAGGACGCCATCGGCGCGTCCCTCGACCTGATCATCCCCGAACGATTGCGCAAGCGGCATTGGGACGGGTGGAACCATGTCGTGGCGACCGGCCAGACAAGGTATGGCGCGGGAGACATGCTCGCGGTTCCCGCCATCACGAAGGACGGCCGCCAGATCTCGGTCGAGTTCACGATCGTCCTGCTGCACGACGCCAACCGACAAATCATTGGCATGGGTGCCACGATGCGCGACGCGACCGCGCGTTTCGAGGAGACTCGACGGCTGAAACGCGAGCTCGCCGACCAGGTCGCCAAGAACGCGGCCCCCTGACACTTTCCAGCCCGACGAGCGACGCCCTGTCATCGGCGCAGCAACGAGGAGACGCCCTGTGCTCACGGTCACGCGTCGCCAGCATCATCGCCGAGCAGGAAGCCGCCGGGCTCGACATCGTGACCGACGGCGACATCTCAAAGAACGCCTCGGCTGAGAGCGCCGCGATACCGGCATCCGCCTCAGGCTCGTCGAGCACGATCACGATCAAGGCGGAAGAAACGACCGCGATCATCCGGGTAGCCCGTCATCGCCGTAGAGGAAATCCTGGCTGCGTGCCGCCGTTGGCCCAACCGTCGCCTTGGAGCGGCTGGCACCACGTGCCGCTTCGAGCACGGCTTTCCGAGACTCGGGATCCACAGCCACCCTGACCGGAACCAGATGCACCGCGGCCTGACCATGCCTTGTCAGAATGACCTCGTGGCCCCCGCTTCGGCGCGGCGAGCCAGCTCGGTCAACTGAGCTTTGGCGTCACTCACGGAAATTCGCATGTCTCCCTCACGGGTGAAACATGGACCACTTGATCGTCCAATTTCGTTCAGTCCCGAAGCGTCGTACAGGCATCCCTCCGGGAGTCCCTGCCCCGT
This sequence comes from Reyranellaceae bacterium, assembly GCA_046349295.1. GTDB lineage: Bacteria > Pseudomonadota > Alphaproteobacteria > Reyranellales > Reyranellaceae > Reyranella. Next base: position 596,986 of record JAXMCP010000008.1, on the reverse strand, counting down.
GATCGGGGGAGCTGCCCCGAAGGGTCGGAGGGGGAAAGCCTCACGCGAGATTCGTGACGTTCCGACGTCGAAATCAGACACACCTCGAGTGTGGCTTTCCCCGTCCACCCCATAAGACGGAGCCCTCCCCAATCGCGGGGAGGGATACGAGATGTCCCCACTCCATAAACCGGAATCGGGGCGGGAGGGTCCGACCGCGAGCACCAGGCGGGCCGCCCGTGCTAGTCTCGGCGCCATGAGCACATATGCCGAGTACAAACCCCTCACCTTCCACGATGCCGCGCGGCGCTTCACCGACGGCAACGACAACCCGCGCGCCTACCTGGAGCGCTGCCTCGAGACGATCGCGGCACGCGAACCAGTTGTGAAGGCGCTGACCGCGCTCAACGAGTCCGGCGCGCGCGCCGCCGCCGATGCCAGCGCGGCGCGCTGGAAAGCCGGCAAGCCCTTGTCGTCGATCGACGGCATGCCGATCGCCATCAAGGACCTGCTCGAGACCAAGGACATGCCCACCGAGATGGGCTGCGCGGCGATGAAGGGGAACTTTCCCAAGCGCGACAATGCCGGCGTGTGGGCGCTGCGCCGGGCCGGCGCCGTGATCCTGGCCAAGACGGTGACGGCGGAGCTCGGCGGGTCGCATCCCGGACCGACGACCAATCCGTTCGATCCGGCGCGCACGCCGGGCGGCTCCTCGTCGGGCTCGGCCGCGGCCGTCGGCTCCAACATGGTGCCGGTGGCGATCGGCACCCAGGTCGGCGGCTCGATCATCCGGCCGGCCGCCTATTGCGGCAACTTCGCGCTCAAGCCGACGCAAGGCGGCATCAACCGCGGCGAGCGGCTCGCGACCAGCCAGAGCACGCACGGCCCGCACGCCGGCTGCCTCGAGGACATGTGGCACTCCGCCATCGAGATGGCGAAGCGCTGCGGCGGCGATCGCGGCGCGCTCGGCCTGATGGGCCCCGACGCTCTCCCGGCCGCGATCAAGCCCGATCGGCTGATCGTGCTCGAGACCGAGGGCTGGCCCGATGTCGACGCGGCGACCAAGACCGGCTTCGCCCAGCTGCTGCGCGCGCTCGAGGCCGCCGGCGTCACCCTGATCCGCCGCGCCGATCATCCCTTCGTCGAGGCGTTGGAGAGGGCGATCGCCAATGGCCGCGCCGTGTGCAACGGCATCACGAGCTGGGAGAACCGCTGGTACCAGCGCGGCATGCTCGACGCCGCGCCCGACGGGCTGAGCGCCCGCGCCAAGGCGACGGTGCTCCGGGCCGAGGCGATGACGCCGGACGATTACCGGACGAACCTGCTGGCCCGCCAGCAGGCGCAGCTGGCGCACGCCGCCGTCGCGTCGCTCGCCGACGCCGCGATCACTCTCTCCTGTCCCGGCCCGGCACCCTTGTGGTCGGGCGACGTGCCGGGCCAGCCGTTGGCGCCGCGGCCGACCGGCGACTTCGTCTTCAACGCCCCCTCGTCGATGCTGTTCGCGCCCGTCGTCACGGTGCCGCTGATGAGCGTCGGCGGCCTGCCGGTCGGCGTGCAGATCATGGGCCAGCAGCACGAGGACGCCCGCATGACCGGCGTCGCGCGCTGGTTCAACGAGACCTTGAAACGCGTCGTGACCGCCGCCTGAGCCCGCGCATAGGAGCTGCACACGATGTCGATCAAGTCCCGCCTGGCGCTCGCCGCCGCGTGCCTCGTCCTGGCCGGTCCCGGCCAGGCGGCCGACCTCGCCACCAGCAAGGCGGCCATCGCGCGCAGCCTCGATGCGCAGTACACGCACATCGATGCGCTCTACAAGGACCTCCACGCCCATCCGGAACTGAGCTTCCAGGAGACGCGCACCGCCGCCAGGCTCGCGGCCGAAATGAAGGCGCTGGGCTTCGAGGTCACCGAGGGCGTCGGCCGGACCGGTATCGTGGCGCTCTATCGCAATGGGCCTGGCCCCACCGTCATGGTGCGCACCGAGCTCGATGCCCTGCCTCTGCTCGAGAAGACCGGCCTGCCCTATTCCAGCACCGCCAACCAGATGCTGCGCGGCGCCGAGACGCCGGTCATGCACGCCTGCGGCCACGACATCCACATGGCGGCGTGGGTTGCCGTCGCCAAGGTGCTGCTCGACATGAAAGACCAATGGAGCGGCACCCTGATGTTCGTCGGCCAGCCGGCCGAGGAGGCCGGCGGCGGCGCCCGGGCGATGGTGAAGGACGGTCTGTTCACCCGCTTTCCCAAGCCCGACTTTGGCTTCGCCCTGCATGTCGGGCCGGGTCCGTTCGGCTACGTCAGCTACAAGCCCGGCGTCATCAACTCGACCTCCGACAGCTTCTCGATCACCTTCAACGGCAAAGGCGGGCACGGGTCGCGGCCGCACACCACGATCGACCCGGTGATGATGGCGGCGCGCTTCATCGTCGACGTGCAAAGCGTGGTCAGCCGCGAGAAGGATTCGGCGCGCTTCGGTGTCGTTTCCGTCGGCGCCGTGCAGGCGGGCAATGCCGGTAACGTCATTCCCGACACGGCGACCTTGCGCGGCACGATCCGCTCGTATGACGAACAGACCCGCGCCAAGCTGCTGCAGGGTGTCGAGCGCACCGCCAAGGCGGTGGCGATGATGTCCGGCGCGCCCGAGCCCGACATCAAGCTCATCGACGGTGCCAAGGCGGTGGTCAACGACGACGCCCTCGCGGCGCGCAGCGGCGCGGTCCTCAAGGCAGCGTTCGGCGACAAGGCGCGTCTGATGCCGGAACCCGGCTCGGCCAGCGAGGATTATTCGGAGTTCGTGATGGCCGGCGTGCCGTCCTTCTACTTCGGCATCGGCGGTCTCGATCCGAAGTTCATGGCCGAGGCGGCGGCCAAGAAGATCGCCGTGCCCGGCAACCACTCGCCGGAGTTCGCCCCTGTGCCCGAACCCACCATCCGCGCCGGCGTGCAGGCGATGGCCCTCGTTTTGCTCGACGTGCTGCAGAAGAAGTAGAGGCGCTTCATTCTCCTCCCCACGCCTCGCGTGGGGAGGAGAACGATCATCGCGGTCGAGTAACGTGGAGCACGAAACGATGGACACCTTCGCGGAAAATCCCCCCATGGCGTCCCGCCATCGGTCGGTGCGCACGCTCCACGGCCTCGATCTCGCCGACGACTATGCCTGGCTGAAGGACGCGAACTGGCAGCAGGTGCTGCGCGACCCGTCGGTCCTCGATCCGGCGATCAGGGCCTATCTCGAGGCCGAGAATCGGTATGCCGAGGCGGTGCTGCAGCCGACCGCGGCCCTGCAGAAGGCTCTGGTCGCCGAGATGCGCGGACGCATCAAGGAGGACGATTCCAGCGTGCCCCAGCCCGACGGGCCATTCGCCTACCTGTCGCGCTATCGCGACGGCGGCCAGCACCCGCTGATCGGGCGCATGCCGCGCGACGGCGGCGTGGCCACGACTGTGCTCGACGGCGATGCGCTCGCGAAGGGCTCGACCTATTTCAAGTTCGGCGGCACGCGGCATTCGCCCGATCATTCCCTCGAAGCCTGGAGCGCCGATCTTCGCGGCTCGGAGTACTACACCATCCGCGTGCGGCGCTGGCAGACCGCCGAGGACCTGCCCGACGTCATCGAGCAAACCTCCGGCAGCGTCGTCTGGGGACTCGATTCGACGGTGTTCTACTATGTCGGCGTCGACGAAAATCACCGGCCCTTGAAAGTCTTCCGCCATCGTCTGGGGACGCCGCAGAGCGACGACGTCCTCGTCTACGAGGAGAAGGACACCGGTTGGTTCACGAGGGTCGAGGAAAGTGCGAGCGGCCGCTTCTGCGTCATCGCCACCGGCGACCACGACACGTCCGAAAACTGGCTGATCGACCTCCGGATACCCGATGCGCCGCCGCGGCTGGTGGCCGCGCGCGAAACCGGGATCCGTTACGGCGTCTTCGACAGGGGCGACGAGCTCTACATACAGACCAACGAGGGCGATGCGATCGACTACCGTGTCGCCATCGCGCCTTTGGCGACGCCGGAGCGCGGTCACTGGCGTCCGCTGATCGCGCATCGGCCCGGCATCTACATCGTGACCATGGCACTCTTTGCCGGATACCTGGTACGCCTGGAGCGGGCGAATGCGTTGCCGGCGATCGTGGTCCGACGGCTCGCCGACGGCGCCGAGCACTCGATCGAGTTCGCCGAAGCCGCCTACTCGCTCGACATTGTTGACGGCTACGAGTTCGACACCACGCGGTTGCGCTTCGTCTATTCCTCGATGACGACGCCGGCCGAAACCTATGACTACGATATGGCGACCCGCCAGCGGATCCTGCGCAAGCGGCAGGAAATCCCTTCAGGTCACGATCCCTCCGCCTACCGAACGAGGCGCATCCTCGCGAGGGCCCCTGACGGCGCCGAGGTGCCGGTCTCGATCCTGCACCGCCGCGACTTCACGCCCGACGGCACGGCCCCGCTCCTCCTCTACGGGTACGGCTCCTACGGCATGGCGATGCCGGCATCGTTCGCCGCCAATCGCCTGTCGCTGGTCGATCGGGGCTTCGTCTACGCCATCGCCCACATCCGCGGCGGCGCGGACAAGGGTTGGGGCTGGTACCTCGACGGCAAGCGCGAAAAGAAGACGAACACCTTCGCCGATTTCGAGGCTGCGGCACGTGCGCTGATCGCGGAACGCTACACCTCGGCCGGCCGCATCGTCGCCCACGGCGGCAGCGCCGGCGGCATGCTGATGGGGGCCGTGGCCAATCGCGCGCCCGAGCTCTTCGCCGGCCTCGTCGCCGAAGTGCCGTTCGTCGATGTGCTGAACACCATGCTCGACGACACCCTGCCGCTCACCCCGCCCGAATGGCCGGAATGGGGCAACCCGATCACCGACGAGGCGGCCTTTCGCTACATCGGCTCCTACTCGCCCTATGACAACGTCACGGCGCAGGCCTATCCGGCCATTCTCGCCATGGCCGGCCTCACCGATCCGCGCGTCACCTATTGGGAGCCGGCCAAGTGGGTCGCACGCCTGCGCGCCACGATGACGGGCGGCGGGCCTGTCGTGCTGCGCACCAACATGGGCGCCGGCCATGGTGGCGCCGCGGGGCGCTTCGATCGGCTCCAGGAGGTGGCGATCGCGTATGCCTTCGCGCTGCAGGTGGCAAAGCAGCCCCGCCCCTGACGCGCACAACTTTATTCGCTCAGGTCGTCGGCGTCGGTCGAGGTCATACGTCCTTGGGACATTGAAACGGCACTCTCGAGGGACATCACCATGCGCAGGATCCTTGCTGCCACCTTCATCAGTCTCGATGGCGTCATGCAGGCGCCAGGCGGCCCGCAAGAGGACCCGACTGGCGGATTCACGTTCGGCGGCTGGACCGCGCCGCACTTCGACGAGGCGCTCGGCGTCTCTCTGGGGGAGATCTTCGGCCGCCCCTTCGATCTGCTGCTGGGCCGCAAGACCTACGAGATCTTCGCCGCGCACTGGCCTTACGTCACCGACCCCAACGACCCGATTGCCGCTTCCTTCAACCGGGTGACGAAGTACGTTGCGTCACGCGGCAAGCCGACGCTCAAGTGGCAGAACAGTCAGCTCCTGGGGCCCGACGTCGTCGACTCGCTCAAGACGCTCAAGAGCCAGGACGGCCCGGACCTTCTCGTCCAGGGCTCCAGCGACATGCTGCAAACGCTGTGGAAGGCCAGCCTGGTCGACGAATTCAGCGTGCTGACCTTCCCGGTCCTGCTCGGCACGGGCAAGCGCCTGTTCGGCGCCGGCGCAACCCCGGCAGGACTGAAGCTTGTCAAGGCGCAGTCCTACCCCACCGGCGTGATCGTGGCGAAGTACAGGCCCGATGGCGCGGTCAAGACCGGCGACTTCCAACTCGCCGAGCCGACCGACGCCGAGCTCGAGCGGCGGTGCAATCTGATCTGAGCGGCACAATCTCATTCCCTCCCCCGTAATCGACCCGTAATCGGGGGAGGTGACCGGTCCTACGGCGCGGAGAGGGAATGCCGCAGTCGAGATGCATGAGATTTCGACGTCGGAACTTCATCAATCTCGGGTGGGTCCTTCCCTGTCCAGCCCTACGGGCCACCTCCCCCGAGGCGGGGGAGGTGGCCCGAGCGGATCCACTCCGCCCTAAAGCGCCGGCAGGCCCGGCGGCGGACGGCGCGCATTGGTCGCCTGCTCGTAGGCATAGGCCAGTCGCAGCAGCTTGTGCTCGCTCCAGGCGGGGCCGGTGAAGGTGAGGCCGAGCGGGAAGTCCGGCGTCTCCTTGTCGCCGACGCCGCCGATGAAGCCGGCCGGCACCAGCACGCTGGGATAGCCCGGCTTGGCGGCGATGGACGCGCCGCCATTGCCCGGGAAAACCACGGCGTCGAGCTTGTGCTGACTCATGTAGGCATCGAGCCCACGCTCCTTGGCGGACTGCAGGTCCATCGCCCGCGCCGAGCTGTACTCGAGCTCCGACAAGTCGCCGCGCGTGGCTTCGGCGGCGAGGAAGAGGTCCTGGCCGAAGCGCAGCGCCTTGCCGGCATTGGCTTGGTTGAAGGCGATGATGTCTGCCATCGTCTTCATATCGGTACCGACTGCCCAATCGCGCAGGTAGAGATTGAGATCGTGCTTGAGCTCGTAGAGGAACACGATCGGCGGGTTTCCCGCCGTGCCCTTGCCGCGACTGAGCGGATTGCGGTTCAGCACGGGCATGGTCGTCCCCGGTCCGCCGATCCACCCGGCCGTCGGCATATTGGCGCGCACGATCGTGGCGCCGCAATCCTGCAGGACCTCGATCGCCTTCGCCATCACCGTCTTGGAGCGCGCCGGCAGCCGGCCGAAATAGACATCGTTCAAGGGGTCTTCCGGATCGCTCGGCACGCCGATGCGCGCGCCCTTGAGTCCGTCCTTGTCGAGGCCCGCGGTGTAGTCGTCAGGCCGCTGCATCGGTGCGGTCGCGGGATCCAGCGGATCGCGCGCCGCCAGCACGTTCAGCAGGATTGCCGAGTCGCGCACGGTGCGGGTGAGCGGGCCGGCCGTATCCTGGCTGTGCGAGATCGGCAGGATGCCGGTGCGACTGATCAGCCCGACAGTGGGCTTCACGGTGACCACGCCGTTCTGCGTCGCCGGGCTCAGCAGCGAGCCCGAGGTCTCGGTGCCGATCGCCGCCGCGCAGAGACCCGCGGCGACGGCGACAGCCGAGCCCGAGCTCGAGCCGCCGGGCAGGACGAGCGGAATGCCACGATCGTCGAGCAGCGTCGTCGAGTAGGGATTCTTCACCTGGCCACCCAGCGAGCTGTAGCCCGAGGGCATGTCGGCCGCGATGATGTTTGCGAACTCGGTGAGGTTCGCCTTGCCCAGGATCACCGCACCGGCAGCACGCAGTTGCTTGATGATGGTGGCGTCGTCCTTGGCGTGTGCGCTTTCGAGGGCGAGAGAGCCAGCCGTCGTGTGCTGCTTGTCGCCGGTGGCGATATTGTCCTTGACCAGGATCGGAACGCCCGCGAGCGGCAGCCGCGCCGACGGCTTGACGGGATCGAGGCCGGCGGCGATCGCCACCGCATCGGGATTGACCTGACGCACGGAATTGAGGCTCGGGCCGGCGCTATCGTAAGCCTCGATGCGCGCCAGGTAAGCTCTCGTGAGGCTGCTGGCAGTGGCCTTTTCCGTGGCGAGAGCCTGCACCACATCGGCGAGCGAGGCGTCCTCGACGGGGAGGCCGGCCTGCGCCTCGGCATGCCCGGACGCCATTGCGCCGATCACCACCGGCAGCACGGCGAGGTCGCGCCGCGTCGGTCCTTCGCCGCGGCCACGGGCTGTTCGTTTGGGCTGGGTTGGTTTGGCCATCACTCCCCCTACATGTCGCTGTCGCGACATTGCCGCACCCACGATCGGCGACTGTCAACTGCCACCATGGTCTGCTGGACCACGAGCGTCGTGCGCGCTCATGATCGTGCGACGTGATCGTCAGGAGGACAGCATGGCGACCTATGACGCGATCATCATCGGTACGGGCCAGTCCGGCCCCGCGCTGGCGCGACGGCTGGCGGGCGCGGGCCAGAAGGTGGCGGTCATCGAGCGCGGACGCTTCGGCGGCACCTGCGTCAACACCGGCTGCACGCCGACCAAGACCCTGGTCGCCAGCGCCTATGCGGTGCACATGGCGCGGCGCGGCGCCGACTACGGCTTCACCGTAGGCGGCGAGATCAAGGTCGACATGAAACGCATCAAGGCGCGCAAGGACGACATCGCCGGTGCCTCCAGCAAGGGCGTCGAACGATCGATGCGACATCTCGAGAACGGCACAGTCTACCAGAGCCATGCGCGCTTCGTATCGCCGCACGAGGTCGCGGTCGGCAGCGAAGTCCTGACCGCCGAACGGATCTTCATCAACGTCGGCGGCCGCGCCGCGGTACCCGACATCCTCGGCCTCGACAAGATCGACTATCTCACCAACAGCTCGATGATGAACGTCGATTTCCTGCCGCAGCACCTGCTGGTGCTGGGCGGCAGCTACATCGGCCTGGAATTCGCCCAGATGTACCGCCGCTTCGGCAGCGAGGTGACCATCGTCGAGATCGGCCCGCGCCTCGTGCCGCGCGAGGACGAGGAGGTGTCGCAGACCATCGCCGACTTCCTCGGCCGCGAAGGCATCGAGGTCCGCACCAATGCCAAGTGCCTCAGCCTCGCCAGGGCGGGCGACGATATCGTCATGAAGCTCGCCTGCGAGCAGGGCGCACCCGAGGCGCGCGGATCCCACCTGCTGGTGGCGACGGGCCGGCGTCCCAACACCGACGATCTCGGCCTCGATCGCGCCGGCGTGAAGCAGGACGCGCGTGGCTACATCGAGGTCGACGACGAGCTCCGGACCAGCGTGCCCGGCATCTGGGCGATGGGCGATTGCAACGGCCGCGGCGCCTTCACCCACACCTCGTGGAACGACTTCGAGATCGTGGCCGCCAATCTTCTCGACGGCGCGCACCGCCGAGTCGGCGATCGCATCCCCGCCTATGCGCTCTACACCGACCCGCCGCTCGGCCGCGCCGGCATGACCGAGGCCGAGGTGCGCAGCCGCGGCCGGCCGGCGCTGGTCGGCAGGATCGCCATGGAGGATGTCTCGCGCGCCTACGAAAAGGGCGAGACCGAGGGCTTCATGAAGGTGCTGATCGACGCCGGGTCGAAGCAGTTCCTGGGTGCGACGTTCCTTGGTCTGAGCGGCGACGAGGCCATCCATTGCGTGCTCGACGCGATGTACGCCAAGGCGCCCTATACGGTCCTGCAGCGCGCCATGCACATCCATCCCACGGTCGCGGAGTTCATCCCGACTCTGCTCGCCGACCTCGTGCCGCTCGACGAGAAGCGTTAACTCGTTGCCGGGATACCACTCCTCCCCCGATGACGGGGGAGGGACTTGAAGGACGTGCCCGGTGCTGAGCGAAAGGCGCTCCTCCACGTCAGTCGGCAGGCCGGCATCCGGGTGTTGGATGCCGCCTTCAGCTCGAGGGAGGCGCCGCCCCGTCCAGTGCCCGTCGTGCACATCTCCAATGCGAACGGCGACCCGGTTTGCGCTTGCCGCTGCGCCAACGCAAAATGAGCGCCCGATCAATGCCGTATGGAGCGACGCGTGCCGTCCACGATATCCCAACCGGTCGCCGCTCCGCTGACGCGCGCCGCCATCTTTCTCGTCGTGACCGTGAACGACGGGCCCGAGCACGACGCCACGGTGCGCGGCTTGTGCGGCGATCTGGCGGCCCTCGTGCGATCGGTCGGCTTCCGCGATGGCGATGCCCGGCTGTCCTGCGTCATGGCGTTCAGCTCAAACGCCTGGGACCGGTTGTTCGGTGACCCGAGGCCGAAGGAGCTGCATCCATTCCGCGAGCTCCACGGCAAGCATCACGCCGCGGCGACACCGGGCGACCTTCTCTTCCACATCCGAGCCATGCGCATGGACCTGTGCTTCGAGCTCGCGACCCAGATCATGGTGAAGCTCGACGGCGCCGTCACGACGGCCGACGAGGTGCATGGATTCAAGTACTTCGACGACCGTGACCTGCTGGGCTTCGTCGACGGCACGGAGAACCCCGTGGATCAGTCGGCGCTCGACGCCACCCTGATCGGCGAGGAGGACCCGGCGTTTGCCGGCGGCAGCTACGTGATCGTCCAGAAGTACCTGCACGACCTGAAGGCGTGGAACGCGGTCCCCGTCGAGCAGCAGGAAAGCTTCGTCGGGCGCACCAAGCTCAGCGACATCGAGCTGGATGACGCCGCGAAACCGAGCTTCGCCCACAATGCCTTGACGATCATCGAGGAGAACGGAGAGGAGCTGAAGATCGTGCGCGCCAACATGCCTTTCGGCGAGGTCGGCAAGGGCGAGTTCGGCACCTATTTCTGCGGCTACGCCCGTTCGCCGCGCCGGACCGAGCAGATGCTCGAGAACATGTTCGTCGGCCGGCCGCCCGGCAACTACGACCGGCTGCTCGATTTCAGCCGCGCCGTGACCGGCACGCTGTTCTTCGTGCCGACAGCGACGTTTCTAGAGGATGTCGCGGCCGAGACGGCAGTGTCATCTCCCGCTGAACTCGCCTCGGAGGCCCACGGAGACAAGGACGAACCGGAATCTCCACCGTCTCAGTCCGCTGGTTCGCTCGGCATCGGATCGCTTAAGAAGCCGACGGGACAGGACTGACCCGCCGTTCGAGAGCACTCGTTCAACGCATCGATCCGAGCGCCCTACGGCTTGCACGGATTGACCCAGCGCAATCCATCGAATCGGGCGAAGTCGGTATCGGTGGAATACAGGACGTAGCCGCGCTCCATGGCGAGCACCGCAAGGTGAGCATCGGTAGTCAGATTTCCAGCAGTTCCGAGCCTTTCGAGGACTTCGCGCAGCCGAGAGAAATGAGATTCCGACGGTTGGACGACGTGAACATGGGGTAGATCCAGCCAAGTCTGAATTCGTCCCATCACTTCGCCCACAGCCAAGGGGCGGGCGACGATTCTACGGTTTGTCGTGATCCGAACGAAGCCCAGCGCGGCCGCCCAGGCGAGACCGACCCCTTCTGAACCCGCTAGACAGCCGTCCCACCAACGGCGGGCGGTTTCGTGAACGGCTGAATCCGAGTTATGAGCGTGAACGAGAACGTTGACGTCGGGCAGGATCATGAGAGCCCTTCGATTTGTCGACGAAGCTCTCGGCTTCCAGCTCATCGGCGAGCTGGCCGAGCTTGTCGAGATCGACGCCAGGCCGGAAACCGAAGGAGTGGGGTTTGGTCCGAGGCACGGCGCCGCGATGAGCTTTCTGCGCCTCGCCGAGGCCAGCACGAATCGTCCGGTTGACAGCTTCTTTGAACGGAATGCCCTGCTCCCTGGCGCGCTGTTTCAGGAGCCCCGCAAGGTCGTCATCGATCGTCAGCGTCGTGCGCATGCTTGACATCATGATGCTCTTGAAATTGATGTCAAGACATCAAAGCGCTCCTTTACGCCATCCGCCGGCGTCTCGCTCGATAGGCGCGGGCATCCTCAATCGCATGAAGGCAAAGGGCTGGGCGGCCCACGAGCACGGAAAACCGGAGATGGTCGGGCACGGCGTTCTCCCCCTCGATCCTACAGCGCCATTCCGCCCATGAATGCCTGGAAGTCCTCGATCTTCTCCAATTGCATCAGGCCGTCGAAAAGCGACCTGGTCGTCGGCTTGCCCCATACGGCTTCGCCCAGCTCGAAGAACTTTTCGCCGAGATCGGCTGCCGTGTGAGGTCTGGCAGGCTCCCCCTTGGTCACGATGCAATGGCCTTCGTAGGTGCGGCCATCGCGCATGACGGCTCGAATGGTCACCGGCTGCTCCGCCGGATAGCGCGCCGTGAACGACCTGTCTTCCTGCAGCTCGACGCGCTTCGCCAGGCTTTGGACCGCCGGATTGGCGACGGCGGCATCGTCGAAGCTCGCGAGTCCGGAGCGGCCGTGCACGATGATGCTGGCAAGGGCGAAGGGAACGGAAAAGCGAGCACCAAAGCTCGTCTGCACGCTCTTCTCCTGCAACATGGCGGCCAGCATGTAAGCTCTGACGTCCAAGCGCGCGATCTCCGCCGGATCAAGTCGATAGCCAGGCACCTTTTCCAGAAGGTGCTCGAGCGCATCGATCGCCGAATGGACGTAGCGGCCGCTCGGGTGGAGCTTGAAATAGCTCTTGGTGATCAGCCAGTCGGAGCCCAGGTCGCGGACGACCCGTGCGGGATCGAACGTGTCCGACAGGATCTTGCCGTAGATCGCCGAGACGCTGTCGACCTCGCCGGTAAATCCGCATTCGACCAGGCGTGCCGCCATCGTGCCCATGTAGCCGGAATGCCCGGTGTAGATGTTTCGGACGGTCGCCCCGTCGAGCAGCGTCTGACGGCTGGTCGTCATCCCCATCGTGGCCGATACGTTGATCAGCTCGAGCAATTTGGCCGTGTCGAGCCCCCTGAGCTTGCCGACGGCAAGGGCCGCGCCGATGACTCCGTAGGTGCCATGCGGATGCACGGCCAGCTTGACGTCGGCCGCGCGATGGATGCGCGAGGAGACTTCGTATCCCAGGGCTACCGCGACCAGCAGGTCGGCGCCCGTCGTCCTGAGCTCCTGGGCGGCGGCGACGGCCGCCGGCACGACCTGGATGCCGGGATGCCCCTTGGCAAAGAGATTGCCCTCGTCGAGCTCGAGCCAGGTGCCGGCCGTGCCGTTCAGGAGCGCCGCATCGATCGCCGGCGCCCTCCGCCCCGCCCCGAAGACCCACGCCGCACCGGGCGACGATGCCTCGAGATGAGTCTCGACGAGCGCCTTCATCTCCGGCGTCTGCATGCCAGCGGCGATCACAGGGATGCTGTCGGCGATGATCCATCGCGTGCGCTCGATGACCGCGGGACCGAGTGTGGCGAGTGACGTGTCGCCGCAAAATGCAGCCAGCTCCTTCAGATACTCGGGACGATTCATGACAGCCCTTCACGCGTCCTGCGCGCTAGTGGATCGTGTAACCGCCGTCGACGATGAGGTCGTGGCCGGTCAGGAACGAGGCCTCGGTGGTCAGAAGCCAATGGACGACCTCGCCGATCTCGTCGGGACGGCCGAACCGGCCCATCGGCACGTAGGCCTGGCGCCTGGCTGATTCTTCAGGCTCTTGCGCGAGACGATCGAGGATGGGCTGGGTCGCCACCGGCCCCGGCGACACGGTATTGACCTGGATGTTGTGAGGCGCCAGCTCCAGCGCCATCGACTTGGCGAGATGGATCAGCGCCGCCTTTGTCATGCCGTAGATCGTGCGCGTCTGGTAAGCCACCGAGCCGAGCTGGCTCGCGATATGCACGATGCGGCCGCCGCCCTGGCGGCGCATCGCCGGCAGCACCGCCTGGCTGGCGAGGAACGGCGCCCGCAGATTGACCGCGACAGCCTGGTCGAATTCCGCCGCGGTGAATTCGCCAAACCGGCGATTGATGCGAACCGCAGCGTTGTTGACCAGCATGTCGACGCGGCCGAACCGCTCCTCCGCTTCGGCCACCATCGCCGCAACGGCGGACGGATCGCCCAAATCGCTCAACAGCGGAACGACCCCCTTGGCCTCGCCGAGCAGCTCGGCACATTCCCGGGCAACCGACTCCGGTGACGAATCGGCCGCGAGCACGAGTCGCGCGCCGGATCCGGCGAGGCGACGGGCGATGGCGGCGCCGATCCCCACCGGCGACGAGACGCCCGTGACGATCGCGACCTTGTCTTGCAATGGCTTCACTGGGACACCGAAATCAGGATGATGCGGCCTGCCGATCAGCCGATGACGCCATAGCGTGCCTGCTGCTCGGAATGGCATTCACGATAGATCGCGTAGGCGCGCTCGTGCGCCTCGGCTTGCGCGGCGGCACTCGAGGTCCGGGGATCGTCCTCGAGGTCGAAATGTCCGTAACGATCGACGCCGCGCACCAGAGTTGCCGACATGCGCCGGCTGCCGCTGTGGCGAAGATGGGTCGGGATGTAGCTGATGCCGAAGCCGATTCGCCGATCGTTGCTGCGGTTGGGCGGCGAGTTGTGCGCGATCAACGTATGATGCAGCGAGACTTGACCCGTCTCGATCGGCGCAAAGACGGCCGCCGAGGTGTCGATCGGCTCGCTGATCGAGCGAGCGCCGGCATTGATGGTGCCCGGCAGGGTATCGCGTCCATGCGCGAGCTGGCCCCAGCGATGGCTGCCGGGAACGAACTCCATGCAGCCCGCCTCGATCGAGGCTTCGGACAAGGCGACCCAGGCGGTGACGTGTTCGTAGGGCTGCAGCCCGAAAAAGGTCGCATCCTGGTGCCATGCCGTGATGGCGTCGGTGTTCGGCTCCTTGATGAAGAACGTGCTGGTGAACACCAGGATGTCGGGACCGAGCAGCGACTCCATCACGTCGAGCAGGCGCGGATCCCCCACCAGGTCGCGCGCCCAGGGACACCGGACGTGCAGCTTGCGCCGGTTTCCCGCCGATATTGGACCAGGTGGAAGCGTGCGCTCGAAAGCCTCGAGGTCGGCGCGCCACCGCCGTGCTTCGTCGATACCGAAGACATCGACCGGCGCGTAGTAGCCGTCCCGATGAAAGGCGTCGATCTGCGACTGGCTCAGCATGGTCACCTACCTCCCCGCGCGATCAACCGCCGGTGCCCGTGGCCTTGGCCAAGGGCCCCCATTTTGCCGATTCGGCGGCCAGGAACTCCGCCAGCGCTTCCGGCCCGACCTTGCGCGGCATCTGATAGCCGAGCTCGTTGTATCGGCTTCGAATGGCGGGATCGGCCAGCGCCGCTTCGATTGCCTTCGTGAGCTTGTCGACAATGGGACGCGGCGTCTGCGCCGGCGCCAGCATCGCCTGCCAGCTCCCGGCCTCGAAGCCCTCGAGGCCAAGCTCGTCCAGCGTCGGCACCTCGGGCACCAGTCGCGAGCGATCGAGCGAGGTGACGGCGAGCGCGCGCAACGCCCCGCTCTTCACGTGCGGGACCAGCACGTTCTGCGAATCCATCATGAACCCGACCCGGCCCGCGACCAGATCGCTCATGGCCGCCGGGGTAGAACGATAGGGCACGCGCACGAACTCGATGCCCGTCCGCTTGGCCATCAGCATCTGGCCGAGATCGGCCGAGCTTCCGGCACCAGCGGACCCGCAATTGATCGCGCCCGGGTTCGCCTTCATGTAGGCGATGAAGCCGGCGAAGTCCGCGGCCGGCACCGAGGGATGCACCGCGAGCACGAACGGCATGACGCCAAGATGGCTGATCGGCTGGAAGGATCGCACGGGATCGAACGTCACCTGCGGAAACAGCTCCGCGATGACCGAATGCGCCATCCCGGTCACCAGCAGGTTGTAACCGTCCGGCGCAGACCGGGCGATCGCCTCGGCCGCGATCGAGGACCCCGCACCGGGCTTGTTGTCGACCAGCACCGACTTGCCGAGCGTGTTCGTCATGTGCTCGGCAAGGATGCGGGCGACCACGTCGATGGCGCCGCCCGGCCCGTACGAAACCGTGATGCGCACTGGCTTGTCCGGATAAGCATCCTGCGCGCTGGCCGAGCGGGAAACGCTCGCCAACAGAAGAGTTGCCGCGCCCGCCTGCAGAACCGTCCGCCGACCAAGGTCGACGCGAATACCGGATACGACGCTGCTGCTCATTGCTCCTCCCTGCACAAAGCGCTTCCCCCGCCGCAAGTATCATTCCAAATCCCAGGACCGGCAACGGACGCAGGTCGCAATCGCGGTTCAGGTGTCATTCCGGTCCCGCGGCCGCGAGGCGCAGACCGTCAGTCTTGATCGCCCAATCCTGCGGACGGGCCCATGGTGGTCGCTGCTGGCGACGTTCGATCTGCTCGGCGAATCGAGCCCGTGCGGTCCCCAGAGCCTGTCGCGCTTCGCGCGACCGTCCGAGATAGGCAAGCGCAGCGGCCGAATACAAGTAAGGCGAGAAGAATTTCGGCCGGCGCTGCATGACCTGGCGATAGCTCTCCAGCGCGGCCTCGAACTGCCCCGAGAAAAGCTCGAAGTCGGCGATGCCGTTCAACCACTGCCACGTCAGCGGATCCTGCGGGCTGACGCGCATCGCCTGCCGCAAGTGACGGATCCCCTCCGCGTGATATCCGGCGCGACCGAGCACCAGGCCGAGCGTGCTCACGACAAAGGCGCTGTTCACGTTGAGGGCCAAGGCGGCGCGCGCCTCGATGACGCTTTCCTCCCAGTCGCCGGCCACGCACTTCATGGTCGCGAGCACGGCATGCGCCGTTGCGTCCTTGTCGTCGAGCGACACGGCCAGGCGCGCTTCCGCTTGCGAAAACTTCTCCAGGGCGTCGAACGGACGCGTCGAGTAGAGCCAGGCATCCCAGTAGAGGGCCATCGCATAGCCGGAATGGGCTGAAGCGAAATTCGGATCGAGCTCGATGGCTTGCCGGAAGAAGGTCTGGGCAATCCCGTTGTCCTCGGCTCCGTGCTTGTGGAAGTGCCACAATCCGCGCTGGTAGGCCTCCCAGGCATCGAGCCGGTCCGGCGGCTTGCGCAGCGCCCGCTGCCGTTCGGCCCGTGTCACGGTCGGTTCGATCACCGCGGCGACGCTGGCGGTTATCTCGTCCTGCAAGATGAAGATGTCGCCGGAGGCCCGGTCGTAGCGCTCAGCCCACAGATGCGCACCGGACACCGCATCGATCAGCTGCGCCGTGACGCGAACGTCGTTGCCGCGCCGGCGCACTGAACCTTCGAGCAGATAGCGGACGCCAAGCTCGTGCGCGATCTGGCGTACCCCCAAGGCCCTGCCCTTGTAGGCAAAGGCAGTGGTCCGCGCGATCACGAACAGCTCGCGGAAGCGAGACAGTTCCGTCGTGATGTCCTCGACCATGCCATCGACAAAATAGTCCTGCTGCGGGTCGCCGCTCATGTTCTGGAAAGGCAGGACTGCGATCGACGGCCTGCCGGGAGGTTGAGCAGCCGCGGTTGCGGGCAGGTCGCTTGTGGAGCCCGCTTGCACACTGGCGAGCAACGCCTTCGCCTCGACAAGGTCCGACAGAGCGAAGCCTTCCGTGAACCACTCGTAGATTGGCGCAAGGAGGTCGCGCGCCTCCGTCGGGCGGCCCTGCTCGCGGCAGAGCCGCGCCAGGCTCACAGCGGCGCGCAGTTCCCAGAACCTGGCTTCCGTTTGCCGGGCGATGTCGAGCGCCTCGCGATACAGCTTGGCGGCGCCCTCGGCATCACTCTGGCGCAACACGAGTTGTCCCTTGTGGCGGGTGACCTCTGCAACATACCAGCGCTCGCCGGTTTGCGAGGTCAGCGCGATCACCTCGTCGAGCATGGACACCGCCTCCTCGATCTGCCCGGCGGCCTCGCAAGTCGAGGCCAACAGATCGATGAACTGCGGCAGCCCGATGACCGCCCCGGTGTTGCGGTAGGCCTCCAGGCCCTCCCGCATGAGCGCGATTCCTCCCTGCACGTCACCA
Organism: Reyranellaceae bacterium; assembly: GCA_046349295.1. Classification (GTDB taxonomy): domain Bacteria; phylum Pseudomonadota; class Alphaproteobacteria; order Reyranellales; family Reyranellaceae; genus Reyranella. The sequence goes on along the minus strand of JAXMCP010000008.1, from coordinate 579,575 downwards.
TTCAAGGCTTGGGCGCGACCTCGAAGGATCGCGCCCCAGGCCGAGTAATACGGCAGCCCCTGTTCGGCAGCCACGGTCGTCAGCTCGTTCGCCCGTTGCTCCATGGTCGCATGGTCGCCGACAAGCGAAGCTTGCAGCGCCCCGAGCGCCAGCCCCACGGCCAGGGAAGTCGGATGCGCCAGACGCCGGGCATCGGCGATCGCGGACGCGCTGCGGGCGAGTCCCTGATCGGGCCAGCCGAGACTGCACAGCGTGTACGCCAGGAACGACTGCGTCATGAGCGGACTGGAACCCGCCTGCTGGACCAGCTTGTCATGGACGGCCGGATCATAGATTGCGAGCAGCCGCTCCAGATGGAACCGCGCCGCCTGGAGCTCGCCCGCCAAGAAATGGATCTGGCCGCAGACGCTGTGACCCAGGACGATCCCGGAAGAGTCGTCGCGCTCGCGGCTCACCCGCAGCAATTCCTCGCCTACGTTGCGCGCCTCGACGAGATCGCCACCATAGGCGTGGGCCATCGACAGGCCATAGGCCATGTGGCGCAGCTCCGACGGCGAGCCGAGCCGCGACCACAGCTCGCGCATATGGGCATAGGCCTGACGGGTCTCCAGCGACGCCTGTCCCTTCAGGAACCGGAGCACCGCGCCCAGGGCACTGCGGATCTCCAGCTCTTGACGCAGACCTGCGTCAGTCTCCGGCAGCAGCGCCAATTGGTCGAGCGCCTTCTGGAATTGAGCCGCCGCCTCGGCCAGCGCCGAGCGCGCGGCGGATCGCCGCCCCGCCTTCGCCCAAAGGGCGACGGCCTTCTCCGCCGAGCCAGCCTCGGCGTGATGCCACGCCAACATTTGAGGCTGCGTTTCCATCACCCCGGGAGACCGAGCTTCGAGCGCCTGGGCGATCCGTGCGTGCCATCGCCGCCGCCCATCGCGCAGCAGGCTGCCATAAGCAGCATCGCGCACCAGCGCGTGCTTGAAGCTGTAGGCCGCTATCGGCGGCGCGCCGCGCTGGAACACCAGCTCGGAGGCGACGAGGCCGACGAGCCCGCGCTTCAGCTCCTCCTCGGAAAGCTCCCACACGGCGCGCAGCAGCTCATAAGAGAACTCGCGTCCGATGGCAGCGCTGATCTGGGCGACCAGGCTCGCCGAATTCGGGCGGTCGAACCGTGCCAGCAGCGAGGCATACAGGCTCGACGGGATCGCCAGCGCCGGCAAAGGCCGGTCGATGACGTAGCGATCCGCCTCCATCCGCAAGAAGCCGCTCTCGAGCACGCTCTTGGTCAGTTCCTCGACGAACAGCGGCACGCCATCCGTGCGGTCGGCGATCTGCTCGATGACGGCGGCCGGCAGCGGCTTGCCGGCGACCTCCACGGCGAGCGCGATTCGATCGCGCCGGTCGAGGCGATTCAGCGCCAGGTTCGTCACCAGGGGCTGATCTGTCCAGGGCGGCTCGAACTCGGGACGAAACGTAACGATCACCAGCACGTTCAAGGTGCGTGCCCGTCCGACAATGATGTCGAGCAGCGCGCGCGAGGTTGCGTCGATCCAATGCGCATCCTCGAGAATCACCATCACGGGCCGTTGACGCGACAGGCCCTCGAGCTGTCGACACAGCGCCTCCAGGACGCGGTCCTTCCTGCGCGCCGGAGTGAGAGTGGGCAGTGACTGGCCCTCCGGCAGGGGCAATCCCAACAGGTCGACGAGGAAGACCACATCCTCGTCCTGCAGGTCGGCCCGCGCCAGCAGGGCGCGGAGCTTCTCCAGCCGCGCCGTCGGCGTGTCGTCGCGACCGAAACCAGCCGCTCGTCCAAGCTGGTCGACGAACGGAAACAGCGGGCTGTCCTGATGATGCGGCGAGCAGAAATAGCGCAGCCGGAAATGCGTCTCGTTGTCGAGGCGCTCCTCCAGCGCCACCACAAGCCGCGACTTGCCGAGGCCCGCTTCGCCGGCCACGAGCGCCACCTGCCCCGCGCCCTCGACGGCCCGGGACCACAGCTGCAACAGCAGGCTGATCTCGTGCTCGCGGCCCACCAGCCGCATCAGTGTGGGCCCGCGCAAGGCTTCGAAGCGGCTCACCTGCATGCTCTCGCCCAGCACCCTCCAGACACGGACGGGCTCACTGCCATCGGTGTCGATCGTGCCGAGATCGCGACAGTCGAATAGCCCTCCGATCAGCCGGCGTGTATCGGAGTCGATGGTCACGACGCCGGGCCGCGCCGTAAGGCGCAGCTGGATGGCGAGGTTCGGAGCATCGCCGACGATGTCGCGGCGCGCTTCCGCCCCGCTCGGGGTGAGATCGGCGACGATCGCCATCCCGGTGGCGATGCCTACCCGACACCGCGGGGCCGTGCGCGCGCCGTTGCCACCAGCCCCGACCGCTGCGCACAAGGCGAGGCCCGCACGAACCGCCTGCTCCGCATCATGTTCGTGCGACGCGGGATAGCCGAACAGGACAAGCGCCGTATTGCTGAGATGGTCCGCCACGAACCCGCCGTAGCGAGCGACCGTCTCGCCGACACAACCTTGAAAGTCGGCAATCGCCTGGCGCAGATCCTCGAGATCCTCACCGTCGGCGCGCCGCGACGCGCCGACCAGCTCGCAGGACAGCGCGGCGATCTGGCGGCGTTCGGCCCCTGCACTCGGAGTTGGTGTAGGTTGACGCGCAGCGCCGACCTGGGGAGCAATCCGTCCAGTTGCAGCCCTTTTGAGAACCGGGCCGGTGAAGCGATAGCCGCGGCGAGGCATCGTCTCGATCCAGCGCTCGCCGCCGGCAACCTCACCGAGGGCTTTGCGCAACGCCGCGATCTGGACCGTGAGATTGCTCTCCTCGACGGCCTGCCCGGGCCACGCAACGTCGATCAGCGCGTCCTTGGTCACCAGGGCGCCGGGCCGTTCCACCAGCGCGCGCAACAGCGCTATTGCCCGACGGCCGAGAGCCAAGGGCTCGCTTCCGCGGAACAGGAGGTTGTCCTCGGTGTCCAGGCGGAACGGGCCCAACTCGAAGATCATCGCACGGCGGACCTTAGCGATTTCGGAACTATTTTGGAAATTCTTCGGACCCTCTTCAGGACCCCTGAACGGAAGGAGAGCAGGTTGCCGGCACCCGACAGGCGCCTGACCGCCTGCCCCCGGCAAGGCCAGGGCAGGCGCCTCAATCAAGGAGCGGTCTCATGTCTCTGCGAATCAACGCCGAAGCCCCGAACTTCACGGCCAACACCACCCAGGGCACGATCGATTTCCACGAATGGATCGGCGATGGCTGGGCCATCCTGTTTTCGCATCCCAAGGATTTCACCCCGGTGTGCACCACCGAGCTGGGCTACATGGCCGGCCTCAAGCCCGAGTTCGACAAGCGCAACACCAAGATCATCGGCCTCAGCGTCGATCCGGTCGACAACCACGCCAAGTGGTCGAAGGACATCGAGGAGACCCAGGGCCACGCCGTCACCTACCCGATGATCGGCGACACCGAGCTCGAGGTGGCCATGGCCTATGACATGCTGCCCGAGGGTGCGGGCGTCACCTCCGAAGGCCGCACCGCCGCCGACAACGCCACCGTGCGTTCGGTCTTCGTCATCGGGCCGGACAAGAAGATCAAGGCGATGCTGACCTATCCGATGACCACGGGCCGCAACTTCGACGAGGTGCTGCGCCTGCTCGATTCCTGCCAGCTCACGGCGAGGCACACGGTGGCGACGCCGGTGAACTGGTGGCCCGGCCAGGACGTCATCATCCCACCGGCCGTATCCAACGAGGCGGCCGCGGCGAAGTACCCGAACGGCTGGAAGACGGTGAAGCCCTACCTCCGCGTTGTCGCCCAACCGCGCGACTGAGGCTGCTCGTGGGAGACCGCTCCCCGCGGTCTCCCGCTCCTGCTTGCCGTCGAAGGGATCAGACGATGTCGATTTTAGACACCTTCGCGGCGCGACTGCTCGGCGGGACATATCTTTCAACGGCGATCATGCGTCAGGTCCCGGCCACTCTCCTGGCCACCAGCTTGTTGTGGCAGGCCTCCTCCGCCCAGGCCGAAAACTTCAACGTCGCCACCAGCAGGCAGCTCTTCACGGCCATCACTGGGGCCCAGAACGGCGACACCATCACCTTCACGACCAACATCACGCTCACCGGCAACCTGCCGGCCGTGACCAGGAATGTGGGTTTCAACGGCGGCAACTTCACCCTGTCGGGCGACGGCAAGTATCGCGGCCTGCTCGTGCAGTCCGGCACGGTGGCGATCAACGATCTCACCATCACCGATGCCGTCGCCCAAGGCGGCAAAGGCGGAAACGGCGCCACCTCTGCCGACGGTTCTGCGGGTCCCGGAGGCGGCGGCGGCGCCGGGCTCGGTGGCGCACTGTTCGTCGCCGCCGGCGCCCGAGTATCGGTGCAAAACGTCAACTTGCAGAGCAGCGCGGCACGCGGCGGCAATGGCGGCGACGGCAATGGGTCCTTTGGCGGCGGCGGTGGCGGCGGCGGGTATCTGCCCAACGGGGCCGACGGCGGCAACGGCAACTTCACGGGTGGCAGAGGCGGTGCAGGGGGCGGCGGCGACGGCCACACTTATGACGCGGGAGACAACGGTGGGTTTGGTGGCGGCGGTGGCGGCGGACAGTACGGCGGAAGCGGTGGGTTTGGCGGCGGCGGCGGTGGGAACAGTGCCATCGGCGATGCACCCGGTGGCTTCCTGGGCGGCCGCAGCGGCCCCGCGGGCGGCGGAGGCGGTGGCGGCGGAGGTGGCGCGGGACTTGGCGGCGCGATCTTCGTCCAGGAAGGCGGCGTTCTGACGCTGGCCGGTTCGCTCAGCATTTCCGGAAACACGGTTGCCGGTGGCGGCGGTGGAAGCTCTCTGCCTTTTGGCGGCGGCGGCAAGCCCGGCGAGGGAATAGGAACGGGCATTTTTCTCCAGGGCAACGGGGTACTCTCCCTGGCTCCCGGTGCCGCCGCGCTGACGCAGTCAATCAGCGACGTTATTGTCGATCAGAGCGGCGCCGGTGGCACTAGCCATGAGGCGGGTAGCTGGTCCCTCGTGAAAAGCGGCGCAGGGACAACCATCCTGACCGGAGCGAATGCCTACACCGGCGGCACCGTCGTCTCGGCCGGCACGTTGCAAGGCACGAGCAGGAGCCTTCAGGGCGCCATCACCAACAACGCCGCGCTGATCTTCGACCAGGTCTTCGACGGCACTTATGCCGGCGACATGACCGGCACCGGCGCGCTCACCAAGAACGGCAGCGGCAAGGTCATTCTGACTGGCACCAGCCAGATCGGCGGTGGCACGACCATCAATGCCGGCGGCCTGTCGATCAACGGACACCTCACCAGCAACGTCACGGTCAACAAGGGCGGCAGCCTCTACGGCTCCGGCCATGTCACCGGCGACATCGCCAACAACGGCGGCACGGTCAGCCCGGGCAACTCGATCGGACACTTGACCGTCGATGGCAACTTCACCTTCAACAGCGGCACCTACGAGGTCGAGATCAACGCCAAGGGCGACAGCGACCGCGTCAGCGTCGTCGGCGCCGGCCACAAGGTGATGATCAATGCCGGAACCCTCCAGATCGTCCCCGAGGCCGGCACCTACACGCCCAACACCACCTACACCATCATCACCACGGAGGGCGGCGGCACCGTCACCTTCGACACCGTGGCCGGCGGTGTCGGTTTCCTGACCCCGAAGGTCTCGCTCGATCGCGAGCACATCTACGTCACCCTGGCCTTGGCACCCAACGCGTTCCGCTCGGCCGGCCAGACCGTCAATCAGCAGGCCGTCGGTGACGCGCTCGATGCCATCGCCGCTGCCGGCAACGTCGGCGGCCTGATCACCGCCATGGCCAACCTGCCGACCAGCCAGGGTTCGGCCGCCCTACAGGCGATCAGCGGACAGCCCTGGGCCGACTTCGGCACCGTCAACCTCCAGGCCAGCCAGCTCTTCATGAATGCCATCGGCCGACAGATCGCGGTCGATCGCGGCACAGCCCTCGGGGGAAACAGGAGCGTGGCACTCGCCGCAGCGTGCGAGGTCGCCTGCGACGCGGGCACGATGCCGCGCCTCTCCGCCTGGCTGAACGGTATCGGCAGCACCGGCAGCGTGTCAGGCGACGCCAACGCGGCGAGCCTCACTTACACGCTGGGGGGCGCCGCCTTCGGCATCGATTACCGCCTCGACCCGCGCTTCCTCCTGGGCATCGCCGGCGGATATGTCGGCGGCACCCAATGGGTCAACGGCTTCACCGGCAACGGCTACACCGATGCGCTGAGCATCGCCCTCTATGGATCCTTCACCCAAGGCGCCTTCTACGCCGATGCCCTGGCCGGCTACGCCAATGCCAGCAATCGCATGCAGCGCATCGTCTCCGTGCCCGGCCTGCAGACCGCCTTCGCCAACGGCAATACCAACGCCAACCAGTTCCTCGGCCAGATCGAGACCGGCTACAAGCTGGGCCTTGGCCTGCCGGCAAACACTTCGATCACGCCATTCGGTCGCCTGCAGATCGCCTCGATCAACCAGGCGGCGTTCACCGAGAGTGGCAGCAGCTTCCTCAATCTCGCTGTCGCCCAGCAGACCACGACTTCAGTGCGCACGACGTTCGGCGCCGACTTCGCCGCCAGCGTCGATCTCGGCGGCGGCACGCCACTCGATATCGGCCTGCGGTTGGGCTGGATGCACGAGTTCGCCGATACGTCACGGCCGATCACGGCAGGCTTCGCCGCCGCCCCCGGCCCGCAGTTCACGGCGTGGGGCGCCACCCCGGCGCGCGACAGCGCCGTCATCGGCTTCTCCGCAGCCACCGCCCTCAACCAGCGCACCTCTCTCTTCCTCAGCTACGACGGCGAAGTCGGCGGCGGCACCAGCAACCATCAGCTCCGCGCCGGATTCCGGCTGATCTGGTGATGCCCCACCGATCGTGGTTCGACGGCGCTCACCCGTGATATGGTCATCGTCATGAGAAGTCTGATTGCCATGCTGGGACTGTTGATCGTCTTGCCAGCGTGCGTCGAGGCGCAATCGGTCGGTCTTCGCGGACAGTGGAGCATCATGGCGCCGCGTGATCCTTCTTACTCCGGCGTAGCCCTGGTGGACGCCGAAGGTCGGATAACATGGCAGGCGAAGTGGGATCCCGCGGATAGAGCGCGAAATGGCCTCGAGCCCAGCACAGGCCGGGCAAACTCGCACGGGTACCTGCGCGTCGCTCCACCGAACGTTGAGATCGTCCTTACCAATTCCGTCGACGTGGAGCGCCATCAATGCGTCCTCCAGTCGAGTGAGCTTCTGTATTGCAGCAATCGGACCTTCGTCTTGACGCGGATCGGTCCCGGCCCGGAAAGCTTGCTCACACCCGCCCGATGACGTTCCTGGAGTCCCGGCTCATGCCCCGGGCAGCGCCGTTGGCCTCCGTTCCCATCCAGCGCTGGATCTTCTCCGGATCGGTCAGAAAGGCAAATACCGCGCGGGCGGTGCCGAAACGTGCGTCTCGCGGCGAACAACAAGGCCTTCCTGCATTCATCTCTCCTGATCTTGCCAGGCCTCCGATGCGGAGACGGACAGGCGACGTCGTTGGCGCGGTCGTCAAACTCTGCTTAGGTCGGCACGGGAGAAGTAGAGGAGAACTTACCATGGCAAACGAACAAGTGACCCCCGGTCTGACGGCGGAGATCACGACCGAGGTCGACGACAAGCTGGTGGTCAAGCACATGGGGGGCGATGGCGTGCTTTCGACGCCCTCGATGATCGGCCTGATGGAACGCGCCGCCATCCACGCGGTGCAGGCCAAGCTCCCCGAGGGTCAGACCACGGTCGGCTTCGAGGTCAACGTCAAGCATTTCGGCGCCACGCCCAAGGGCCAGAAGGTCACGGTCAAGGCCGAGCTCCTGGAGGTCGACGGCCGCAAGCTGCGCTTCAAGGTCGAGGCGCATGACGAGAACAAGAAGGTCGGCGACGGCACTCATCGCCGAGCGATCATCGAGGTCCAGAAAAAGGCCTGAGGTTCACGCGGCCTCGAACACCGCCATCAGGACGGCCAGCCGCCCCTCCGCGATGTTTCGTCGAAGGTTTCCCGAGAGCTGGCCGAAGTCCGGCCCCATCACCACGCTGAGGTTCGGCGACGGCGGCGGCCCCGATGCGCCTGCCTTGGCAAACCAGGTCTTCGCCGTTTCGCTGTCGTCATGCCACGCCAGCGATCGAAATCCCGCCGCTTCGATCGTCTCGCGCGTTGCCGCAGCGGTGAGGAGAAAGCTGGTTGCCGGCGTTCGTGCCCACGGCACGGGATAGTGCGGCTCAGCGTTGCCCGACACGAGATCGTAAGTCGCGAACCTGCCGCCGGGCGTCAGCACGCGGCGGATCTCGCGGTAGAGCAGCGCCCGGTCGGCGATGTTCATCGCCACATGCTGCAGCAGCACGACGTCGAAATGCCCGGCCTCGAACGGAAGCTCGAGCGCGTTGGCCGCCTGGAACGACACCTGCCCGCTCTGACCCGTGCACTCCGTGAGGTAGCGCGCCGCCTCGACGAACGACTCGCTGAGGTCGATGCCCACGACCGGGCAGCCATAGGCCGCAGCCACGAAGCGCGCCGGCCCGCCGACGCCCGAACCGACATCCAGCACCGACATGTCGGCGGTGACGCCAGCCAACCGGGCGAGGTCGGCGGTGGCGGCGAGCCCGCGGGTATGGAACTGGTCGAGCGCCGCGAGTTGCTGAGGCGTCGGCCGCCGATCCCCCTGCCCCAACCCGCCGAGCGCCGCTTTCAAGCGTTCGACGAGGCCTGATGCGCCATAGTGGGCACGCACATCGTCGAAGACTCCAGACATCGCCATCGACCAACTCCTCGTTTGTCAGTCACAGATGGGGTCGCTCACGGGCCCGCTGAGCCTCTCCGTGTGATCGTGCGTCCAATTGTCCGCGCTGCCTCCGCACCGGCCTCGAGGGCGCGTTCCGACAAGGGCGTCCCCTTCACCGCACGGGCGATCTCGAGGGCCCCGATCAGAGTTGCGTAGACCCCGAGCGCAACCGCCTCCCGATCCCTCGTGGCCGGCGGCAGCGCCGCTGCGATCCGGCGCACGGCGGCGGACATGCGTTCGGCGCAGAGACGCCGTGTCGCCAGCGGCTGGCGTGCAAGCTCCGGCAGCAGGGCGGCGGCGGCGCAACCCTTGGCCGGGTTGTCGCGATGCCGGGCCGACAGGTAGCTCGCAATGAACCCTTCGAGGCCAGCCTCGCACAGCGTCTGCCCGACATGCCCTGCCTGGTCCTCGAGCGTCACCGCCAGGCTCTCGCGGACCAGCGCTTCCTTGGACGGGAAATGCGGGTAGAAGGCGCCGTTGGTGAGGCCGGCATCGCTCATGATGGCCGCGAGGCCGGACGCGGCGATCCCGTCCCTGCGAAAGCGTTCGGCTGCGACCGTCATGATGCGGCGTCGCGAGGCATCCTTGCGGCCCTTTTCGTAGCGCATGAGTTCTCTTTGTGCGTCGGGGGATTGCCGTCTTGTCGCACGGTCATTAGTTCATAGTACGATCGTAATGCAATGGGAGCCGGACAATGCCTCAGCCCACGGAACAAGATGTCGCGCTCATCGTCGGCGGCGGGCCGGGCATCAGCTCGAGTTGCGCGCGGCTGTTCGCCGGGAACGGCATGCGCGTTGCCGTCGCTGCCCGAAGCCCCGACAAGCCCGTGCTGCAGGCTCTGGAGAAGACGCACGGCGTGCGTCGCTACGCCTGCGATGCCAGCGAGCCCGCGGCGGTGGCGCTGCTGTTTCAGAACGTCGTTCGCGATATCGGAGCCCCTACCCTCGTCGTGCACAACATCGACGGCCGCGTGCCCGGCATCTTCGGCAAGACCATCACTGAGGCCGAGCCCGCGATGGCGTTCGATACGATGCGCAACTCGGCCTTCAGCGCCTTCCTTGTGGGTCAGCAGGCGGCGCGCCTGATGCTCCAGAACAAGCCGAACGCCAACGGCGCCAAGGGCACGATCATCTTCACCAACGCCAGCGCGGCCATCAAAGGCTTTCCGAGGAGCGGCGCCTTCGCCATGGCCTCTCATGCCAAGTCAGGCCTCGCGCAGAGCATGGCGCGGGAACTGATGCCGCAAGGCATCCACGTCGCCAATGTGCCGATCGACGCGGCGATCGGCTGGACGCAGGAAGACGGCAGCCGCGCTCACCGCCGAGCAGGCACGACGGTGGAGGACAACATGGCCGACCCGGACCACATCGCCGCAACCTACCTGCACCTGCATCGCCAGCATCGCTCGACCTGGGCCTACGAAATCGTGCTTCGGCCGTGGCTCGAGAAGTGGTGAGAGACCCCTTTTCAGATCCCTCCCCCGCAATCGACCGCGATCGGGGACAGCCCGTCTCGCCGCGGTCGCACCATGACGAAGCCCTTGCCCCGGTGCGTTTCCCGCTCCATCTCGGCGTCGGCAATCAGGCGGTGCCGCAGCCCGAATTCACCCGCATGAAGGGCCCGCGTTGGTCCCGTCGCCTCACCTCGCTCCGCCATCGAGGCCGCGTCGCATGTCACGCGCCAGAGCCTGGGCCGCCGACCACAGGGGCGACAGGCACTCCGCGGCAATCGCCTCCGGCGTCGACATCTTCGGCAGGAACACCACGTTGAGGCATGCCGCCGCGCGGCCGTCGACGAGCACGGGTATCGCGATGGCGCCGACGCCGGGCGGAAGGCTCGCGTCGCGCACGCCGTAACCGCGCGCCCGCGTCAGGGTGATCTCCTCTTCCATGGCAGTGCGCTCGGCGGGATTGGCGAGTTGCGCCAGGATCCGCTCGCGCTCGCCCGCGTCGCACCAGGCGAGATAGGCCGAGCCCGACGCCGACTTGAAGATCGACGACGTCATGCCGTCGTACCGGGTGTTGATGTTGAGGCCCGACCGATCGCGGTTGGAGGTCAGCACGATCATGTTCTCGGCGCTGCGCACCATCAGGTCTGACGGCCATCGGATACGCCGCATCAGCCGGCGCAGCCGCGGCTGGGCGATCGCGGTCAGCCAGGCATTGTAGTCGAAGCCCGCCGTCAAGGAGGTGACGCGCGGCGAGACGCCGTAGCGCCCGCTGCCGTCGAGGCGGGCGACATAGCCCGCCCCTTCCAGCGTCTCCAGCAGGCGGATCGCCGTCGCGCGGGGCAGCTTGGTCTCGGCGGCCAGCTCGGCGATCGATTGGCAGGTGCCGCGGTTGACCGCCGCCAGCACGTCGAGACCGCGCAGGAGCGCGCGGACCGGATCGAAGACGGTCCGCCTGGCGGGCCGGCGTCGATCCACAGGCTGGCGGGCGTTCACTAGGTGAACAGTAGAGCAATCACGCGCCTAGGCAATCCATCCGGCCGGCGCACAATGCCAGAACGTCCCCTTCCGGGACGATGCGGAGGAATTGCGGATGCGTCGGAGGTGGATCGCCGTTGTCGCGGCGTTGGCAACGATACCGGCGGCGATGCTGGCGGCCGCAACTCCGGTCGCGGCCGAGCAGCCCTTTCCCAACAAGCCGATCCGCATCCTGGTCGCCTATGGGCCCGGTGGCTCGGCCGATATCATGGCGCGCCTGTTGTCCGAACCGCTTGGCCGCACGCTGGGCACCACCATCGTGGTCGAGAACAAGCCTGGCGGCGCCGGAATCCTCGGCAGCGAGGCCTGCGCGCGGGCGCCGGCCGATGGCTACACGCTGTGCTTCGGCTCGACGACCACCCATTCGATCCTGCCATATCTGCATGCCGGCAAGCTGCCCTTCGATCCGCTGAAGGACTTCACGGCGCTGACCCTGGTCGGCACGCAGCCGAACGTCATCGCCGTCAACCCGAAGATTCCCGCCACCACCATGCCGGAGCTGATCGCCTGGGCAAAGGCGCATCCCGGCGCGGGCTACGCCACCGCCGGCATCGGCACCTCCAACCACCTGATCGGCGCCTACATGAACAAGGAGCTGGGCGTCGACCTCGCCCACGTTCCCTACCGCAGCGGCGGCCTGGCGACGGGCGCCGCGGCGGCGGGCGAGGTGCCGATGGTGATCGACCAGATCTCGACCGTCCTGCCATTCCTGACCAGCGGCAAGTTGCGCGCGATCGCCGTGACCAGCCCCAAGCGCTCGCAGCTCCTGCCCGAGATCCCGTCGATCACTGAAAGCGTGCTGCCCGCGGTCAAGTTCGACTCCTACCAGGCGCTGTTCGCCCCCGCCGGGCTGCCGACCGACCTGGTGCACAAGCTGAACGAGGCGGTCCGCGTGGCCTTGTCCGACCCGGAAATCCGCAAGCGCCATCTCGAGCTGGGCATCGAGCTGGTGCTGAACTCCTCGGAGGAGTTCACAGCCTGGCTGCGAGAGACCTCGCCGCGCTGGCAGGAGCTGGTCTCCCTTTCCGGCGCCAAGGTGGAGTAGCCCGATGATCCGCGTCGCTTCCGATATCGGCGGGACCTTCACCGATCTTGCCCTCGAGCGTGACGGGCGGATCTTCAGCGCCAAGGTCCCGACGACCCAGGCCGCGCCCGACGAAGCAGTGATCGCCGGCCTCGAGCAGCTGCTGGTCAAGACCGGCACCCGACCGGCCGAGATCGGCCTGTTCATCCACGGCACCACGCTGGCGACCAACGCGGTGATCGAACGCAAGGGCGCCCGCACGGTGCTCGTCGGCACCGAGGGCCTGACCGACTCGCTGGAGATCGGGCTGGAGAACCGGTTCGACCAGTACAATCTCAACATCGAGAAGCCGCGTCCGCTGGTCCCGCGGCCACTGCGCTTCGGCTTGCGCGAGCGCATTGCCGTCGACGGCTCGGTCGTCGAGCCGCTCGACAGGACGGGGCTGCAGCGCCTCGAGGCGTTCGTACGGGATGCGCGCGCCGAGAGCGTCGCGGTCTGCCTGTTGCACGCCTATCTCAACGACAGCCATGAGCGGCGCGTCGGCGAGCACCTGCGTCGCGCCCTGCCCGGCGTCGCGGTTTCGCTGTCCAGCGAGGTCTCGCCGATCGCCGGTGAATACGAGCGCGCCAGCACGGTCTGCGCCAATGCCTACGTGCAGCCGCTAATGGCGCGTTACCTGGATCGCCTGCAGGCCCGCCTGGCCACCAGGGGCGTCACGGCCCCGCTGCTTGTCATGATGTCGGAGGGTGGCCTCACCTCGGTCGAGACGGCCTGCCGCTTCCCGGTGCGGTTGATCGAGAGTGGCCCGGCAGGTGGCGCGCTGCTGGCGGCCTCGATCGGCCGGCGGCTCGGCATCGACCGGCTGTTCTCGTTCGACATGGGCGGCACCACCGCCAAGATCTGCCTGATTGACGATGGCGTGCCCGAGTACGAGACCTCGTTCGAGGTCGACCGCTCCTACCGCTTCCGCAAGGGCAGCGGCCTGCCGCTGCGCATTCCCGTCGTCGACCTCGTCGAGATCGGCGCCGGTGGCGGCTCGATCGCCCGCATCGATGCGCTGGGCACCGTCCGCGTCGGTCCCGACAGCGCCGGCAGCGAGCCCGGTCCGGCCTGCTTCGGCCATGGCGCCCTGCCGACCGTGACCGACGCCGACCTGGTGGTCGGCAAGATCGACCCGGCGCGCTTCGCCGGCGGGGCGGTCACGCTCGACGGATCCGCGGCCGCGGCCGCGATCGCCTCGGCCATCGGCACGCCGCTCGGCCTCGATGCCGTCGCCGCGGCGGCAGCGATCGGCGAGATGGTCGACGAGAACATGGCCAACGCCGCGCACATCCACGCCACCGAGAAAGGCAAGGACATCGCGCGCTACACCATGGTGGCGTTCGGCGGTGCGGCGCCCCTGCACGCGCTGCGCGTCGCCGAGAAGCTCGGCATCGCGCGCGTGATCATTCCACCCAACGCCGGTGTCGGCTCGGCCATCGGCTTCCTCGTCGCGCCGGTGTCATACACCACGCGCCGGACCCACTACATGCGCCTGGCCGATCTCGATTCGGACGTCGTGCGCCGCACGCTCGAGGACATGCGGGCCGATGCCGAGGTGCAGGTGCGCTCCGCGGCCGCGCACGGCGAGCTTGCGGAGGAGTGGAAGACCTTCATGCGCTATGTCGGTCAGGGCCACGACATCGCCATCCCCCTCGACGGCACGCCGGCAGAAATCGCCTCCGCCGGTCTGGCCGCGCATCTCGCCGCACGCTTCGAGGAAGAATATCGCAGCCAGTTCGGCCGCACGCTCGATGGCAACGCCGTCGAGATCGTCGGCTGGGCCTACAAGCGCGCCATCCTGCGGCGCGACGCCGAGACAATCTGGTCGCGAGTCGAGGATGCCGGTGCGATATCGGCGGAGACCGCGCGCGACCTCTACGACCCGGTACGTGCCAGCCGCGTGGCCGCCCGCCAGCTCGATCGTGCCGCCGTGACCGCCGAGCCGTGCGGAGGGCCGCTCCTGATCAGCGAAGCGCAGACCACCACTCTCGTCCCCGAAGGCTTCGTCGCCGCGCGCGACGACAGCGGCTGCATCGTCGTCGAACGTCGCACGGCGCAGGCAGCGCACGGCGCGGCCCCGGGCGATCTCGCCAACCAGATCATGTGGAACCGCCTGCTCTCGGTGGTCGAGGAGCAGGCCCAGGCGCTGATCCGCACCTCGTTCAGCTCGGTGGTGCGCGAGGCGGGGGACCTGTCCGCCGGCGTGTTCACGCCGGACGGGCGGATGATCGCGCAGGCCGTCACCGGCACGCCGGGCCACGTCAATTCGATGGCGCAGTCGGTCTTCCACTTCCTCGAGGTCATCCCGCAGGAACGCTGGCAGCCGGGCGATGTCGGCATCACCAACGATCCATGGAGTGGCACCGGCCATCTCAACGATTTCTGCGTCGTGACGCCGGCGTTCCGCGGCGGCCGGATCATCGGCTTCTTCGCCTGCACGACCCATCTCATGGATGTCGGCGGACAGGGCGCCGGCTTCGAGGGGACCGACATCTGGCACGAAGGCCTGCGCATCCCGATCGTGAAGCTGGTCGAAGGCGGCGTGCTCGACGCCAAGCTGGTGTCGATCATCACCACCAATGTCCGCCTGCCGCAGCAGGCGATCGGCGACATCATGTCCTTGGTCGCCGCCAACCACACCGGCTGCGTGCGGCTCGAACGCATGTGCGAGGAATTCGGCCTCACCGATATCGACGATCTTGCCGACTTCATCTTCGCACGCTCGGCCATCGGCATGCGCCAGGCGATCGACGCGCTGAAGGCCGGCACCTACCATGCCGAGCTCGAGATGGACGGCGTCGAGCGGCCGATCCGCCTCGCCGCAGACATGACCATCGGCGACGGCCAGATCCGTGTCATGCTCTCCGGCGAGCTGGCGCCATCGCTCAAGGGCATCAACGTCCCCTACTGCTACACCGACGCCTACGCGAGCTATGGCGTGCGCTGCCTGGTCGGGCCGGACATCCCCAACAATTTCGCCTCGTTGTCGGCGGTACGCATCGAGGCGCCGGCCGGATCGATCCTCAGCGCGAACGATCCGGCGCCCGTCACCTCGCGTCACATGATCGGCCAGATGCTGCCCGACCTGATGCTGGGCTGCCTCAGCGCCGCTGACGCCGGCCTGGCGCCCGCAGAGGGCAGCGGCTCGCTGTGGAATGTCCGCCTGCTGCGGCGGGGCGACGCGACGCATCCTCGCTTCATCACCTTGTTCTTCCACGCCGGCGGCGTCGGCGCGCGGCCGGGCCTCGACGGCCTGTCGGCCACCGCCTATCCAAGCGGCGTGCGCTCGATCCCGGTCGAGCTGGCGGAGCGCAACGCGCCGGTGCTCTACCTGCGCAAGGAGCTGCGCACCGACTCGGGCGGCGCCGGCCGCTGGCGCGGCGGCCTCGGCCAGGTCATCGAGCTCAAGGCGCGCGACGGTGGCGACATGACCCTGGCGGCGATCTTCGAGCGCGTCGTCAACGCCGCCAAGGGACGGCATGGCGGCACTGACGGAACACGAGGTCGCGTAGGCCTGAAGGCGGCGGGCGCGCTCGGCGCCAAGGGGCTGCAGACGATTCCCGGCGGCGATACCCTCGTGGTCGAGAGTCCGGGCGGCGGGGGATTGGGTGATCCCCTGACCAGGCCCGCCGATTCCGTGCGCGCCGATGTCGCCGCAGGCTACTGCAGCGCCGCGGAAGCCCGCGCCGCCTACGGCGTCGTTCTCCGCCAGGACCTGTCGATCGACGAGACTGCAACCGCGGCTCTGCGCCAGCGCGGCCCCCTCGGCTCCCTGGCTGCAGAGTAGGGATCAGCGCGGACGGAAGGGCCCTGCGGCTTTGTCCACCCGTTCCTTGATCGTCGCCATGCACTGACCGGGACTGCCCTGGCCGGCCAGCAGCTTGCCGAGCTCGGCCGGGATGATCTTGTTCGAGATCTCGATCCACGCCGGCAGCTTGGGCTCCGTTCCGAGCGCGTTGTTGATCGTCCACTCGGTCGCCGCGAAGTGACGGGTGGTGCCCGGCCCGACCTTCGCGTTGGCGAGCACGCGCGGGTCCTTGTAAGTGGAGGTGCGCACTGCGGCGCCGCCGCTACCGAGCAGCGCGGACCGTGGCGCCACGTCCTTGGAGCAGATCCACTGCATGAAGATCCAGGCGGCCTCGGGATTCTTCGAGTGCTTCGACAAGCAGATCGACGAGCCACCCTGATGGCCGATGTGAGGGACTTCCTGGAAGGCGGTTTGGTCGGGCGAGCGCAGGCGGGCTTCCGCCGGCGGGCGGGCCGCTTCCATCAGCCCGACGACCCTGGAGTCCGGACCGTCGAAGCCGGGAAAGGACTCGCCCCACGAAATGACCATGGCCGCATTGCCCTGGCGGATCGATTCCGCCTCGCCATCCCAGGTCCAGGTGGTCGCGGCAGGCGACATGTGCTTCGTGAGCTCGAGCATATAGGCCAGACCGCGCATGCCGTCATCGTCGCCGCCACAGAAGAAGCCGCCCCTGTCGAACACCGACCCGCCATTGCCCCACAACCAACCGGTCCAGTCGCAATTGAGCGAATAATGACCGGCCTTGAGCTGGCCGGTGGTGCCATAGGTTCCGTTGCCGCGCTCGGCGCCGTCGAGCGCCTTCACGACATCCATGTACTCGGCCATCGTCGTCGGCACCTTGAGGCCGTGCTTCTCGAACAGGTCCTTGCGATACATCAGGATGAAGATCGGAATGTCGAAGGGAATTCCGATCAGCCGATCCTGGTAGGTCGAGATGCCCTGCAGCAGCGGCTTCGAGAAATCGCCCCAATCGAAGTCGGGCAGCGCCAGGTCCCTCTTGCGATCGTAGTAGTCGCGCGGATCGACCGTGTCGCCGATGAATTGGGGCGTCCAGGACTGATCCATGTAGTAGAGATCGTAGGCGCCGAGCCGGTCCCGGACGTCGACGGCGGCCTTGCCGAGGACCTGCTCCAACGGCACGACATCGATGTCGACGTCGATGCCCGTGGCAGCGGTGAACTCGTCCTTCGCCAGCAGCCTCGCGACAAGGGTGGGCGGCGTCGGTTCGGACACGAAGCGGATCTTCGTCCCCTTGTACTTGCCCCCGACATCCCGCAGCCATTTCGTCATCTCGGCCGAGGGTCCCGTGTCGGCCAGCGCCCGCTTCGACAGCCCGCCCGGTCCCGGCCGTTCCGAGCCCAGCAAGGCGGCCGAGAAGCTCGAGAGCCCGAGCCCCGCGATGCCGAGCCGCCGCAGAAACTCGCGCTTGCCGATATGGCGCTGCGAGAAAGCGCGGGCGCTGTCCGCGATGTAGCTCTTGCGAGCATTCTCCTTCGCACTACCCCGACTCATGCGCTCCTCGCCGCTGCTTGATCCTCCCACTTATGGCCAATGCCTCATCCCTGTCCACGCGACTTCGCCCCGATGACGATCCGGATGGGGGCGTCCGTCGGGGCCGGCGTTTGCGGGCCGTCCAGGACGCCGCGATGGCGGCGCCAGTCGGCCGGCCAGTCAGCCTTCGCCGCATTGAAGCCGGCCGTACGCAGGGCCTCGACGAGGGCGGCGGCGGCGTCTTGCGTCGCAGTGTCGCTGCCCTCCTTGACGAGCACGACGACGCCCAGGATTCCCGCGACGCCCGTCCATGTCCAGGTGTCCGACGCCCAGCCAGCATCGTTGAGCCAGGCCGAGATCGTCGAACCCGCCGGCGGAGCGTCCGGCACTTTTTCGAGAACGAACACGGCGGCATTGATTCCAGCGTACTTCCGCAGGGCCACGACGACCGGCGATGGCGGCTCGTTGCGGCTCGCCGCGGCGCTTTCGGGAGTGCTCTCCTCCTGCACCTGGCGGGGTGGCTCTGCTGCCTTCCCACGGGTCGCGTCCACCGCGCGCGCGGTTGCGTCCCTGACGAGCCTGCCGAGATCGGCGAGCCGTTGCTGGATCTTGGTTGCATCGAGCGGCGGCGGCGGCTGCGCCGGCGCTGGCGCTGGCGCCGCCGCCTTCTCGGCGGCGGCTGCGCTCTCGCGGTCCGCGCGCGCCGCCCGTGCGTTGGCATCGCGGGCCGCCTGTTCGAACGCCATTGCGCGCTCGCGCGCCGAGGAGACTTCCCGGTCGAGCGCTGCGGCCCGCTCGCGCGCGGCAGACACTTCCCTCTCGAGCGCCGCCGCGCGCTCGCGCGTCGAGGCAATATCTTGCTCGAGCTGCGCCGAATGGCTCTCCATGCCCTTGTATCGCTCGACGGCGGCCTGCTCGTGGGCGCGCACGGCACCGCCGAACCGGAACGACAGCCATGTCGTGACGCCGAGCGTCACGACGGCCAGGATGGTCACGATGAGGCTTGCGATCATGGCCTTGTCCATGAACACAGCCCATCCCCGAAGCTGATCGATATCCATGCTCACCAGCTTGTTGGAGCGCACTCCAGGGACGGTGATCGTCATCGTGCTCTGCCCATGCGCGTTGCCCTCGAGACGGCAGTGTATCGCTTTGCCGTCGCGTGTCGCCGACTCTTAATCAACAGGCATGGGCCAACCAGCCGGCGAATCGTCGCCGCAGGCCGGTCGACTACGATAAAGATCTGGCCGGGCGGATCGATCCTTCAATGCCCCCTGACATGGGCGTGTTTCTTGGCGATGTGCCGACTCTGCCTCCCTGGTCACGCAGCAGGCTCAGCAGGCCGACGGCCGCCGCCCGCAATTCCAACGGCATGTAGAGGCGTCCTGTCGGATGCGTCCGGTTTGCCTTTGGCATCGAAGGGCCTGACTCTCGGAACAGGTTGCCTCCCGTGCTCGACCTCCGCGCCCAGGAGCGCCTAGAAGCGGTAGATTCTTGTTCATTGACAGTATCGGTCGCCCAGCTCGGGCATCACGATTGGAGGGACGAGTGCCAGGCATCATTGATCTCAAGGCCGAGCTGACCAAGTTGACGATGATCGACGGGCGCACCCCGACCACGCCGGAGGAAGAGCGCAACAAGGGCGTCCTGCGAGTGGCGCCCTACCGGGACGGCGCGATCTTCCTTGCCAGATTTTCTGGCAAGAGCGCGTGGGAACGCCATCCCCAGGGCGACGAGATCGTGCAGGTGGTCGACGGTTCGACCATCCTGCACGTGATCACCGACCAGGGCCGCCAGTCGATGACCCTCACGGCCGGCATGATGATGGTCGTACCCCGGAATGCCTGGCATCAGTTCGACTCGGCGGACGGCGTCGGCGTGATGACGGCAACGCCCCAACCGACCGAGCATATCAGGCTCGACGTCGACGACCCTCGCGATGCTGGTCGGCAGGGCGGCTAGCCATAGCTAGCGACGATCGCTTCGAGACAAGCCAATGACGACAACCATGAAATTCGCGCCAGGAGGGTCGCTTGGGTCCGGCCGCGCTGAACGTCGCCACGGTCGCTGCGCGTCCTCCTTGCATGAAGGTCAAGGTCGCCGGCGTACCAGGATGAGCGGTTCGCCTGCGGTGCCGAACTGCAGGCGGAACACGATGGCCAGCGCACGTACCGCGAAGGCCAGGACGAAGGCAACGATGTCGGCCAGGTCGGCGGAAACGCCGTAGTGCGCCAGGACGGCAAAGGCCGTGCCGCCGACCAGCGCTGCAGTGGCGTAGATCTCGCCACACAGGATCATCGGGCGCGTCTGAGTGAGCAGGTCGCGGATCACGCCGCCTCCGCACGCCGTGATCATCCCGAGGAAGGCCGCCACGACGATCGGCGTCCCCGCCATCACCGCGATGTGCGCGCCGACCACGGCGAACGCGGCCAGCCCCAGGGCATCGGCCCACACGGCCAAGCCTTGGCGCTCGACTGCAAAGCGCTGCAGGAAATACATGACGAAGGCCGTGACGCTGCACAGCACCAGCTCTTCGGGATTCGTCATCCACCACACCGGATGTCCGAGCAGGATGTCGCGCAGGGAGCCGCCGCCGATACCAGTGATGACGCCGATCAGCACGATGCCCAGCGCATCCATGCGATGACGCGCGGCGACCAGCGCACCGCTGGCGGCGAACACCACATCGCCCACATACATGATCGCGACGATGACCTGACTGAGCGGTTCGACCGGCGGCGTCATGGACCTGCCCTTCATTGAGTGACGCCCGCAGCCAGTGGCCCCAAGATCAGGTCCAGCGCCCGGCGCGCGAGCTTTTCCTAGCATGAAGCGCGCTATCCAGGCGTGGTGCGCTCATAGACCCGCTACAAGGGTGCCGCGAGCACGTCGGATGCCAGCCATTCCCGCGTGCTGACCCGCCAGGATGCTTTTGCCTGCCCGCCGAGCGTCAGTGACGACGACGGGCATCACCCGCAGCCGATCAGCCGATGGCGCCGGCCAGTCCGGGAAGCGGCTTCCTGTCACGAATGATAATCATTCACGTCGCGGAAGACGTTGAGGCTGCGCGACCGCGAAGGCGGACATGCCGCGAGATAGGCTCCCTACTCCCCCCGCCCGGTCGAGGATCGCCTGCAAGGTCTTCGCGCCGTGCGCACCCAAGGGTGGCGCGTGGCCGGTCTCGGCGATCCGCAGGCGCTGCGCATCCTCCCAGTGGCGGCCGTCGAAGAACCGGGTGGGTTTCAGGCTGGGTCCATCGATGTCGTCCAGGCAGCGGGCATTGACGAGAACGCGGTGCGGCTGCGAGCGCGGGATGTAGAAGGCGTGCATGCCGCAGTTCGAGCAGAAAGTATGCTGCGCGACGCCGGTGCCGAAAGTGTAGGCCTTGAGCGCCCTCCTGCTCGACGTCGACACGGTCACGTAGAGACTCTTCAGGTCATCGTCGCCAAAGCAGAGATTGGCGCTGTGCTCGGGCATCCTGATGACGCCGAGGCAGGCCGCATCGGGGGCGAGCACGTGAACCCCGCCCCGCCCACAGCAGCAGACGGTGCCGGCGCTGTCGATCTTCATCCCGTCGGGTGCTCCGGCTCTTTCACCCTTGGTCTCCGCCCAGATCTGGCCGATCGCCAGGGTGCCGTCTCCCAGAACGTCGAACCGCCTGATGTGCTGGCGATACGTTACGCCACAGAGTGAGGACCTGCGAATGAGACACCTTTGTGCGTTCGGCAACGACGCGCTGGATCATTGCTACGCGCACATCACACCTGCCGGCCGCGCCGCCGCGTGCAGGCTGCTGGTCCGGGAGAGATGACCCCAAAGCCGATACCCCATTCGGGAGTCGACGACAGCCGCTGATGAAGTACCGTGTGACCGACTTCCCCGAACGGTGGTTGCGTGAGCGTTGGTCTGGTAGCCCTCTTCGACGATATCGCAGCGTTGGCGAAGGCGGCTGCCGCGTCGATCGACGATGTCGCCGGCCAGGCCGCCAAGGCTGGCACGAAAGCCGCGGGCGTGGTCATCGACGACACGGCCGTCACGCCACGCTATGTCACTGACTTCACCGCGGCGCGCGAGCTGCCGGTCGTCGTCAAGATTGCGCTGGGCTCGCTCAAGAACAAGCTGCTGATCCTCCTGCCGGCGGCCTTGGCCTTCAGCTTCCTGCTGCCCCAGGCGATCACGCCGCTCCTCATGATCGGCGGGGCCTACCTCTGCTACGAAGGCGCCGAGAAGGTCTACGAGTGCCTCTTCCCGCACGGCGCGCATGACCACGAGGCAAGGCTCGAACCGGTGGCGCTCGACGCCAAAACCTTCGAGGACCAGAAGATCGCCAGCGCCGTCAAGACCGACTTCATCCTCTCGGCCGAGATCATGGCGATCACCCTGGCCGCCATCCCGAGCGGCAACATCTTCAACCAGGCGATCGTCCTGGCCGTCGTCGGCATCGGCCTGACGGCGGCCGTCTACGGAATCGTCGCCCTGATCGTCAAAGCCGACGATGTCGGCCTGGCGCTGGCCCGCCTGTCGCCGACGTCGCGCGCCGCCGCACCTCTGCGCCTGACCGGCCGCGCGATCGTCCATGCCATGCCGTATCTGCTGAACGCACTCGGGATTGTCGGGACCGCCGCCATGATCTGGGTCGGCGGCGGCATCATCCTGCATGGCCTCAAGACCTATGGCCTGGGCTGGCCCGCCGACGTGCTCCATGATGCGGGCGCCGCCGTCGCACGCGCAGCTCCCTTTGCCGGAGCACTGGCCGCCTGGCTGGTCGAAGCCGCCGGGGCCGGCGTCGCCGGCTTCGCCATCGGTCTGCTGGCCATTCCGCTCGCCAGCCGCGTGCTGTCGCCGCTCTGGCGGGCGGTCAAAAGGCGCACTGGACGATTCCTGGCCCGCTCGCGCAGCTGACCGGGCCGGGCTCGCCGGGCGGATTGGCCGGTATCAGTTGCGCAGCCGCAGGACCGTTCGCGGTTGATCGACCAGCGATGCGGCGGCTTCGAAAATCGAGGCGATGTTGGCGATGCGCAGGGCCGCCTGCGAGACGAATGACCCGGTGCTCCCGCGCGAGCACGGCCTGCTCCGAATCGCATCCTGGATGGCCGCCGTGACCTGCGCCTGGTCGTCCGGATGAACGGGTTTGGCAAGCCAGCTCTCACTCGTTGGCGCCTCGCCCGTGCGCGCGGCGCGGTGGCGAACCGCTCAGCGGACGGGAAGCGCATTGTACGCAGGCCGCAAAACGAGGAAGCTCCAGCCCACAAGGAGACAGCGTGATGACGGCACGCAAGATGCGGCTCGGTCTGTCGATACGCGGCCATGGCTATCACCCGGCGGCGTGGCGCCATCCCGACGTGCCGGCCGACGGCACGCTGCATGTCGAGCACTATGTGCGCAGCGCCCAGATCGCCGAGCGCGGCAAGCTCGACATGGTGTTCTTCGCCGACGGCGCCGGCATTCGCCAGGCCGACGCGCCGCGCGGCACGCTGGCCCGCACCGGGCGCGACATGGTCGAGCTGGAACCGATGACCCTGCTGCCGGCCCTGGCCATGGTGACCAAGCATGTCGGCCTGGTGACGACGGCCTCCACCACCTACAACGAGCCCTACAACATCGCGCGCAAGTTCGCGACCCTGGACCTGATCAGCAAGGGCCGCGCCGGCTGGAACGTTGTGGCGTCGTGGTCGGAGCTCGAGGCGCAGAATTTCGGGCTGGAGACGACACTCGACTACGACACGCGCTACGCCCGCTCGGCCGAGTTCGTCGAGGTGGTGAAGGGACTGTGGGACAGCTGGGACGACGGAGCCTTTCCGTTCGACAAGGCCGCGGGCCGCTATCTCGACGATACCAAGATGCACGTGCTGAACCACCAGGGCCGCTTCTTCAAGGTGCGCGGCCCGCTGAATGTCGCCGGGATGCCGCAGGGCCATCCGGTGATCGTGCAGGCCGGCGCGTCGGACCAGGGGCGCGATTTGGGCGCTGCCACCGCCGAGGTCATCTACGCGATCAGTGCCACGCTCGAGGCCGCACGCGCCTACTACGCCGATGTGAAGGGGCGGATGGCGAGGTACGGCCGCGAGCCGGACGACCTCAAGATCATGCCGGCGCTGTGTCCGGTCGTGGGCCGGACCCGCGCCGAAGCCCAGGCGAAGTACGACGAGCTGCAGGCCCTGTTCGACCCGCTGGCCGGCCTGGGCTCGCTCTACAGCGCGTTCGGCGACCTGTCCGGCTACCCGCTCGATGCCCCGGTGCCCGACGGCGCGCTGGGCAGCCAGGAGCACCGCACCGTGAGCGCCCAGCTCGTCGAGCGTGTGAAACGCGAGAAGCCGACCATCCGCCAGCTCTACCTGCGCGCCGGTCTCACCGGCTCGGCGCGTATCGGCACGCCTGCCGACATCGCCGACATCATGCAGGAGTGGTTCGAGGCGTCAGGTTGCGACGGCTTCAACATCACGCCGGCCACCCTGCCCGGCGGCGGCGAGGATTTCGTGGAATTGGTCGTTCCCGAGCTGCAGCGCCGCGGGCTGTTCCGCACCGAGTACGAAAGCAGCACCTTGCGGCAAAACCTCGGGCTTCGCCCCGTGACCAGCCGCTACCATCGCGCACGCAAGGCCGCCGAGTAGGCGCGGGAGACCGGGGGCATGAAACGCAGCACGGATCGCATCCTGACCACCCACATGGGCAGCCTGCCACGGCCGGAGATCCTGGCCGACCTGCTGGTGGCCGAGGCCGAAGGCAAGCCGGTCGATACCGGCAGGATCCCGGCCCTCACCGACGAGGCGATGGACTACATCGTGCGCCGCCAGCTCGACGCCGGCATCGATGTCGGCAACGACGGCGAGATGCCGCGCTCCACCTTCTTCGGCTACATCGTCGGCCGCATGTCTGGCTTTGGCGGCCAATCGAACCGCCGGCCGATCCTCGACATGCAGCGCTTTCCCAAATGGTGGCAGAACTTCCAGGCACGTGGCACGCGTCGGCTCAACGTCTACGGCTTCCCCGCGGCGATCGGGCCCGTGCACTACGAGAGCCTGGACGGCGCCAAAGCCGAGCTCGACGCCTTCGCCCGCGCGCTGGCGTGCCAGCCCAGTCGCTTCGCCGAGACCTTCGTGACCGCCGTCTCGCCCGGCTTCGCCGCCTGCTCCATGGAGAACCAGCACTACGACAGCCACGAAGCCTACGTCTTCGCGCTCGCCCGCGAGCTCAAGCAGGAATACGAATTCATCGTGGCGCGGGGCCATGTGCTGCAGATCGACTCGCCCGATCTCGGCATCGAGCGCGCCGGCTACTTCCAGGACGAGCCTTTGCCCAAGTTCATCGCCGCGATGGAGATGCATGTCGCCGCGCTCAACGAAGCGCTGGCCGAAATCCCGCTGGACCGCGTGCGCTTCCACGCCTGCTGGGGCAACCGCGACAGCCCGCACGTGAACGACGTGCCGGCGCCCGACGTGCTGCCGGTCTGCTACCAGGTGAAGGCCGGCGCGCTCTGCCTGCCGTTCGCCAATCCGCGCCACAGCCACGAGGTCGACGCGTTCAAGACCCAGAAGCTGCCCGATCGCATGAGCCTGGTCTGTGGCGTGGTCGAGACGACGCACAATTACGTCGAGCACCCGCAGGTGATCGCCGAGCGGCTGGAGCGCGCGGTGCGCGCCGTCGGTGACCGCGAGCGCGTCATGGCCGGAACCGATTGCGGCTTCGGCACCATCGTCGGTGACACCCAGGTGTCGGAGGACGTGGTATGGGCCAAGCTCGAGGCGATGCGCGACGGCGCCGCGATCGCCAGCAGACGGCTCTGGGGTTGAGGAGGAGTCCGGCCATGCCAGTCATCGACGTCCAGGTTCATCCCTTCGATCGCAATCACCCGGGCCGACCATGGGCCGGTCCCTCGCACGGGCTGCTCTCCGCCACCGGCGAGGAAATGGTCGCGGCGATGACCAGCGTCGGCGTGGACGGCGCGATCATGGTCTCGTCCTTCAGCGCCTACGAATACGACCCGAGCTACGCGATCGAGGTCTACAATGCGTATCCGGACAAGTTCCGGGTCGTGACGCCGGTCGATGCGACCGATCCGGCAATCGATGACGTGGTGGCAAAGTGGGCCGCAACGCCAGGCGCGCGCGGCATCCGCATCCGAATGCGCGAGGGCCTGCCGATGGACGCCGACCATCCCGGCCTGCGCCGCGCCTTCGCCGCCGCCGCCCGGCATGGCCTGCCGGTCAACCTGCTGTGCTGGGGCATCATCGACAAAGGCCTGCCGCACATCCGCCAGCACCCCGACACGGTCATCGTGATCGACCATCTCGGCCTGCTGCAGCCCATGCACCCGCCGGTCCCCGCCGACGTGTGGGCCGACCTGCCCAAGCTGCTCGACCTCGCGCAATATCCAAACGTGCGGGTGAAGGTGAGCGGCGCCTGCACGATGTCGCACCAGCCCTTCCCCTACGACGACATCTGGGCGCCGGTGCTGCAGATCATCGACACGTTCGGGCTGGATCGCTGCATGTGGGGCACCGACTGGACGCGCACGATCGGCATGCTGACCTACGAGCAGGGCGTCGCGCCGTTCCGCGAGACAACTCGCCTCTCGCCGAGCGACAAGACGGCACTCATGGGCGGAACGTTGCAGAAGGTCTACAAGTGGTGACGCGACCGTCTCCAGGCCGCTGAGGACACCGATGCCGAACAACAAGGCCAACCCGTGGCTGGTCGGCGCCTTCTGGATCGCCGCGAGCGTCAATGTCCTGCTTGTCCTGATTCCAGCCCTGGACGAGTGGAGCCACCCTGGCGGTCAGTTCAGCGGGCTGGTCGTCGTCGGGCTGCTGGTGATCGCCGCAGGCCTGCTTGTGGTCATCGCGATCGTCGCGCTCGTGCGAAGACCCTGGGCCTACGGGGTCGGCCTGGCCTTGGTGTGCCTGCCGGGCTCCTGGTTCCTCTCGACCAGTCTCAAAGCCTTCAACGAACGCATGGCGGCGCCCGGCGTGACGGAGCAGGACTCCGGCCGCGGCTATTTCACGACGCCGACCGAGCGTGCCCTCGCCGAAGCGATCGTCACCGGCGACGTCGCGAAGGTGGCGTCCCTCGCCCCGACCGCCAACCTCAACGCCCAGGGCTGGAGCGGCATGACCTTCATGCGCCTGGCGCTGGAGAACGGCGGCGCGAACCGGGAGATCCTGGGGATCCTGCTGCGCAACGGCATGGACCCGGACCAGGATTCCAGCCTCCTGTACCAATTGCTGTACCGCGAGAGGGACACGGCCCTGCTGCGCCTCGTGATCGACTCTGGCGTGGACCTCAAGAAGCACATGGGCAGGGGCAACTGGTTCCTGTTCGTTGGCTACAACTGGCCCGAAGGTCTCGCCCTCGTCCTCGATCATGGAGTCGATACCGAGGCGAAGGACGCGATGGGTTACACCGAGATCATGCGGGCGACCCGGGCACAGAGCTGGCCGACCGTCGAAGCGTTGCTGGCCCACGGTGCGCGGACCGACCAGGTCGGCAACGACGGCCTCAGCCTGCGCGACCTGCTGGCGAAGGCACTTGCCGAGCCGCGCGGCGACATCCCCCCGCAAATCGCCGCCCTGCGAGACAGACTGCGTTAGGGAACTCGGAGGTCGCTTGCTGTTCAAGTGGTCAAATAGTATATACTGCTCCGTATATACAGGAGCGCGCCATGCCCCAGTTCGCCAAAGTGTTTCGCTCCGGCAATTCACAGGCCGTCCGTCTGCCCAAGGAGTTCCGCTTCGACGTCGAAGAGGTTGAGGTGTCGCGTGAAGGTGACGCCGTGATCCTGCGGCCTCGCCGGGGCACTTCGACCCGGTGGGCCTCCTTGCGCGCAGCCATGGACCGTGGATTCAGTGCGGACTACATGGCTGAAGGCAGGCTGCAACCTGACGAGCAAAGCCGGCCCGAGCTTGATGATGCTTTCCGACGATGACATGGCTGCTCGACACCAACGCTGTCATCGCCCTGGTGACACGCAGGTCCGACGCTTTGCTGCGCCGGGTGGAGGCGGCGGAGCCGGGAACGCTCGCAATCTCCGCCGTTGTCGCGCACGAGCTCAATTTCGGCGCATATCGTAGCCAGAGGATCGCATTCAATCTCGAGACGCTGCGCTTACTTTTTGCTGACCTCGTCATTCTCGACCTCGATCGAGAGGATGCACGTACCGCCGGCGAGATCAGAGCCACGCTCGCGCGGCAAGGCACTCCGATCGGCCCCTATGACGTGCTGGTTGCCGGACAGGCAAAAGCGCGCGGCTTGATACTTGTCACCAACAATGTCTCCAAGTTCCAGCGCGTCGATGGACTCAAAATCGAAGATTGGACGCGCACTTAGTTCAGCGAATATCGCGCTTACTGCGCGGTCATGCCGCCGTCGATCACAAGCTCCGAGCCGGTGATCCACGATGATTCGTCCGACGCCAGGAACAGCACGCCGTTGGCAATGTCCTCGGCGGTGCCGAGACGGCCCATCGGCGTGCGATCGATCAAGGCCTGCCGCACGGCCGGATCGCTGAAGCGCTTGTCGGTCAGCGGCGTGTCGGCATAGCCCGGATGCACCGAATTGATGCGGATGTTCTCCTTCGCATATTGCAGCGCCGCCGACTTGGTGAAGAGCGTGATGGCGCCCTTGGCGGCCGAATAGGCCGGCGAGGTCGGGCTGCCGACGAGGCCCATGACCGACGACGTGTTGATGATCGACCCGCCGCCGCCTTTGCGCATCGCGGGGATCGCCGTCCGGGTGCCGAGGAAAACGCCCTTGGCGTGAACGCCGAGCTCGCGCTCCCAGATGTCGACCGTGATGTCCTCGACCTTGCCGGGAACGGCGACTCCGGCATTGTTGAACAGGATGTCGAGCCGCCCGTGCGCCGCCATCACCGCATTCACCACCTGGGCCCAGTTCTGCTCCGACCTCACGTCGAGATGAAGGTAACGGGCGTCGTGACCCGCCGCGCGCAGGGAGGCCGCCGACCGCTCCCCCAGCTCGTCGCGGATATCGGTCAGCACCACCTTCGCGCCCTCGCGCACGAACAGATGTGCCGCCGCGCCGCCGAAGCCCATCAGCTCGCCTTTGATCGCCGCCGCCGCGCCGGTCAGCAGCGCCACCTTGCCCTGCAGTCGCATCGCTTGTCCCCTCATCACATTGGTCGTCGAGAGGATGCGCCAATGCGCGGGCAGCCTCCATTGCCGGTGACCCGGCCTCTTCCGTCCGTTGGAATTTCCTGGCGCGAATCGCTACATGACCATCTACATGGTCAGGAGCGATCGGCCAGGCGGACGTCAAGGCCATCTTATCGAACTCGTCGATCGGGCTGCGGCCGGAGAATTGATCGACATCACCCGGCGCGGCGAGCCGGTTGCGCGGCTCACGGCCATGGCGAGGCCACGCAAGCGGACTTGCGCGGCCCAGCTCCACCATGCCACTGCAGGCCAAGAGCGCCGCTGACCTGGTGCGATCAATGCGGGATGGTGACCGCTACTGATGCTCTATCTTGACACGTCGCTGATCGTCGCGGCGCTCTGCAATGAAACCGCGACACCACGCGTTCAACACTGGCTCGCGGAGCAGGATCCGGCGCAGCTTGTGATCAGTGACTGGACCATGACCGAAGTGTCCTCGTTCCTTGCGATCAAGCTTCGCACCGGGCAGCTCACCGTGGAGCAGCGCGCCGCTCCCTTGCCCGGAAGTGTCTTTTGGAGACCCAGTGCGTCACCCATTCGAACCGTCGCGACACTTGCCGCACCACCAAGTCGTTCAGCATCTGGCCGATTGCTTCATTGAGCTTCGGCCATCCGATTGCAGTCGAGTCCATAGGCACCGCCAAGCTTCGGCGCAGGCTCCGAGCACCCTTCTGTCACAGGCGCCCTGTCAGACCGCCGGCAGAACATTCGCATTGTAACGGAAGGTGTTTGCGGGGTCGTATTTCTGCTTGATCGTCTGCAGACGACCATAGTTGTCACCGAAGGTGTCGCGCAGCAGACGCTCCCCTTCCTCGCCGAAGCCGGGAAAGTTGAGATACACACGTCCCCGCTGGGCGTGCGGCTGCATGCGCCTCCAGAACTCACGCGTCCAGGCAATGTTCGTCTCGTCGTCTGTGGCGTCACTCCAGACCGAGTCGATGGACAGCATGTAGGGCATGGAGCGGTCCCCAAAGGCAGTGGCATCGGCCGGCACGCGCGCCATTGCTCCCCCGAAGTTCCAGATCGACGACAGCGTCAAGGGTGAAGGCGGTGCGACGTTCGACTGGACGATCGCGTCGATGGTCGCATCCGGGAGCCCGCTCAGGTAGTGGCTCTTCCAGTAGCAGCGGCGGATGCCGAACGGCGTCTGGGCGTCGAAGAGCTTCTGAAGGTCGCAATAGTTCATCTGACCCGAGAAATCGATGACGGGTTCCGCCAAGTCCCGGAGCGGCCGCAGTAGACGCTCGCCGGCGGCTGCATCACCGGCATAAACGGCCGCCAGCGTGTAAACGCGCTTCCCCCACGCCCCTGGTGGAAGGGCGGGATCCCGGGCGATCGTCGAGAATTCGACGAGTGAGGCAACATCATCGTTCTTGTCAGCGAGAAAGTCGCGCCAGAATCGGATCGGACCGCTGCCTGCCTCGATCGGATAGACCGGCGCGCAGAACATCACCGTCGGGCCGACGGGATGGAGCATGAATTCAAACATCGTCACGACGCCGAAATTGCCGCCGCCGCCTTTTAGCGCCCACAGCAGGTCTTCGTTCTCCTCGGCGCTGGCCCGGACAATGCGTCCGTCCGCGGTGACGACCTCGGCCGCCAACAGGTTGTCAATGCACAGGCCGTGGCGGCTTCGCATCCAGCCGATGCCGCCGCTGAGCGTAAGACCGGCCACGCCAGTATCGGAGATCAGCCCTCCGGGCGTCGCCAGGCCGAAGACCTGGGTCTCGCGGTCGACGTCGCCCCAGGTAGCACCTCCCTCAACCCAGGCGCGCCGCATCTTCGGGTCGACCCGTACGCCGCGCATCAGCGACAGATCGATCATCACGCCTTGATCACAAACCGCGTGGCCGGCAACGTTGTGAGCACCACCACGAATGGAGACGGGCAGGACCTGGGCGCGGGCAAAACCCAGGGCAGCCCTGACATCGGCCGTGCTTCTGCAGCGGGCGATGACGGCAGGATGGCGGTCAATCATGCCATTCCACACGGCGCGTGCGCGATCGTATCCGGCATCGTCGACGGCAAGAACCTCGCCTGCCATCGACCGGCGCAATTGTTCGACGGCCATGCCGAAGTCGATGGAAGGCAGAGGCTTGTGAGTAAGCGACTTGGCCATGACCAGTCTCCCTGTTCTCCTGGAGCTTCACACTAGGCCGCGCCGACAATAGCGGTGAGAGACGGATTGCATCGAAACAAGCCAAATGTGACAGTACGAACTCCCGACCGTCACCCATGTCGCCTGAACCCAAGCCCAGCATCGCGTTGCTTGCCACACCGGAGACTTCGCCGTCCGTGCTTTACGGCATGTACGACGTCTTGCTGTCCGTCGGCGCCGTCTATTCCGACCTGACCACGGGAAAACCTGAGGACAGCTTGCTGGACGTCAAGATCGTCGCGGCGACAGACAAGCCTTTTCGCTGTTTCGGCAATGTTCTTGTCGAGCCCAAGGCTACGCTCGGCAATGTCGGGGAGATAGATGTTGCCGTCGTCTGCGACATCTACACGCCCATCGATACGCCGCCGCGCAACCGCTATGAACAGGAGATCGCCTGGCTGAAGCAGCTGTATGGCAACGGTTCAATCATCGCCGCGGTATGCTCAGGCTCGCTGATCCCGGCCGAGGCCGGGCTGCTCGACGGCATGGAATGCGCCGGACACTGGGGGTATCGCGACATGTTTCGCGAGCACTACCCGAAGGTCCGGTTTCGCGAGGAGTCCATTCTAGTCTTCTCGGGTGAGCGTGCCCGCCTCATCACGGCCGGCGGCCATTCATCGTGGCACGATCTTGCACTTCACCTCATCGCGCGGCTGTGCGGCAAGAGCCATGCGCTCAGGACCGCCAAGGTTTATCTGTTCACGGGTCACTTGGACGGCCAGCTGCCGTTCGCCGCCATGTCCCGGCGCATCCAGAAGACCGATGCCGTCATCGGACAGTGCCAGGCATGGATCGCGCAGAACTATGGGTGTGCCAATCCGGTAGCGGCGATGGCCGAGCGCTCGGGCCTCAATCCGCGGACATTCGCGCGCCGCTTCCGGGCCGCGACTGGGTACCGCCCCATGGACTACGTCCATGCATTGCGCATCGAGGAGGCCAAGCAGTTCATTGAATCGGAGACGATCGGCATCGACGAGATCAGCTTGAAGGTGGGCTACGACGATTCGGCCTTCTTTCGTCGGCTGTTCAAGCGCAAGTCCGGTCTCACACCAGCGGCCTATCGTCGGAAGTTCAATAGAATCTTGAGCGTAGGAAAGTAGTACTGCCGACCGAGGCTTGGCATAGACTCCGGCCCGCATTTCACCCGGGCACCGGATCGGCAGCTGGCCTTGAAGCCCGATGTGATGTTCGCCGAGACCAACACGTCGATGGCAGCCGTTCGGGCCGAACGTTCCGACATTCCAACGGTCTTCTAGATGGTCAGCGATCCGATCGGCATGCGTTACGTCGAGAGCCTGTCGAAGCCGGGCAGAAACGTGACCGGCTTCACGCCGTTCGACCCGTCGCGGGCGGCAAATGCGTCTAGCTCTGAAGGAAGTGGCGCCGCGATCTACCCGTTGCGCGAGTTCTGCGAGGCTGGCGGCCTCGTGTCGTACGGCGTCCTGCGGGACGAGATGATCGCCGACGCGGCACCCTATGTCGATCGGATCCTGCGGGGCGCCGATCCTGCGGCACTGCCTGTTCAGGCTCCCACCCAATTCGAGCTCGTCGTCAATCAGAAAGTCGGCCGGCACCTGCCGCTCGCCTTGCTCGCCCAGGCCGAGGAGGTGCTCGACTAGAGCTGCGATGCAGGAGCGGTTTGCGTAACGGGTGAGTCGGAAAATCGCGCATAGTGTCGTCACCTCCAAGGAGGGCGCGCGTGGCTTTCTCTGTATCCGACGCGGACAGTCCCGCGGCCGACTACGATCTCGACATCCATGACGGCGAGGTCACCACCGTCTTTCGCCTGCGCGACAGCGGCATCCGCCTGGTGGGTGACGGGATCGAATGGCGCATCGACGGGGAGGCGCGGCGCGCGAGGCTATCCGATATCCTGAGGATCCGGCTCACGAGCAAGACCGAGACGGCGCGACGTGCCATGGGCGTCACCTCGTGCCAGATCGGCCTTCGCAGGGGCGGCGCGGTGACAGTTTTCGGCGGCGACGCGTCGAGCCCCGACGCGGCGGATCGCCTGAGCCGCTACGAGGCGTTTGTCGCCGACCTGCATCGCCGGCTGGGACCCCGCGATCGCGCGCGTATCCGATTCACCGCCGGGTATGGTGGCGCCCGGTTCACCCTGCTGCTCGTCGCGGCAGTGCTCAGCGCCCTCCTGTGGGGCACGGCGGCTCTGGTAATGCTGCTTGGCCTCGCACCGCTGCGCATCGGATCGGTGATCGGGCTGTCGGGAGGCGCGGTCATGACCTACGGCCTGTTCCGATTGCTGCACCTCAACGCGCCGCACATCTACGACCCGAGTGACCCGATCGGCAGCGCCACGGCGGGGTCGATCGGTGACACCATGAGCCAGGCGATCGGCGACATTCGCCGCGGCATGACCGTCGCCCGAGGGGTCATAACCGGCGTGATTGGCGCGGCGGTGATCATGATCATCGTGGTCATCGTCGCCTCGCACGAGAGGGTCAGCCTCTTCGAGCCCGGTCGCGCGCAGTTGGCAATCGATGCGATCCTGGCGCGAACCGGGTCCCATCCGACCGTGACCTATGTCGCCGTCGAGCCGGGGGAAGTGCTGGTCGAAGCTCCCAGGAATCGTGACAGCAGCAGCCGCGTCGACTGGCGCGCCAGCCGTCGCACCTTGTTCGGCTGGAGCGAGTGGGACGACGTTTCCGGGCCGACGGACAGGTACCCCATGTCGATGTCGGAAGATCTGGGCGAGGAGACGTTCAAGCTCGAGCGCGACGATGCCGCTCATCTCGACGATCTGGCCAAGGAAGCGGTCGCCCGGGCGGCGCTCGGCCCCGGCGCGGCGGTGACGCTGATGACCCTGATCGCGCCGCATGGCTTTGCCGAGCGGGCGCCGCCGCCGCGCTGGACGATCGACGTCGTTGGACCCGGAGGATCTGCCAGGCTCTACGCGAATCGCACCGGGACCCTGTTCCCGCCGACGCCCGAACCTGCGGGCCCACCGCGCATCGTCCTCACGGCCATCCCGGGCAGTCCCTATGGCCTGTTCCCTGCCAATGCCGGCACCTGGGTCCGAATCATCGATCCCGATCAATCGGTCCGCTACGATGCCACGCTGAAAGTCGGCGACAGCTATCGCGTCCCCGACATTCCCGGCATCAGATTGCAGACCGGCAAGCCCGACACCCTCGAGGTCACCGTCGATGGCCGACCGGGTCGCCTGCCGCGCGGCGGCTATGCGGGTCGCCTCGACACGGTGCTCGACCCGCAATCCCTGCTCGCGGCAGCCCAGGGCCAGAAATAGAGCGGGCCGCTACCGGGCGTTCAATCGACGGTTGCCCCCGAGATCCGCACCAGCTCGGCCCATTTCGGCTGCTCGGCGGCGACAAAGGCGGCGAACTCCTGGGGCGTGCTGCCCACCGGATCCGAGCCCTGCTCGGCAAGCCGCGACCGCATCTCCGGGCTGCCGACGATGGCGACCAATTCCGAGCCGAGGCGCGCCACCACCGGAGCCGGCAGTCCCGCCGGGCCCATGATGCCGTTCCACAGCGCCACCTCGTATCCCGGGATCACTTCCGAGATGGCCGGGATATCGGGGAGCAGCGCCGAACGCTTCGCCGTGGTGACGCCGAGCGCGCGCAGCTTGCCCGCCCTCACCTGCTGCAGCACCTCGATCAGGGGGCTGAAGCTCACCTGCAGCTTGCCGGAAACGAGGTCAGCCGCGACCGGCGCGCCGCCGCGATAGGGCACATGCACCATCTCGATGCCGGCCCGGAAAGCGAAGACCGCCGCGGCAAGATGCAGGGAAGTGCCGGCGCCGCCCGAGCCGTAGTTCAATTGGCCTGGTCGCGCCTTCGCATAGGCCACCAGCTCGGCGACACTGTTCACCGGCACCTCGGGATTGACGACCAGCAGGTTCGGAATGAAGGCGATCTGCGAGATCGGCGTGAAATCGCGGACCGGATTGAACGCAAGCTTCCGATAGAGCACAGCGTTGGTCGCGTTTGTCGAGCTCGTCGCCAGGAGCAGTGTGTAACCATCGGGCTCGGCCCGGGCGACGGCTTCGGCTCCGATGTTGCCGCCGGCGCCGGCGCGATTGTCGATGACGACCTGCTGGCCCAGCCGCTCGCCCAGCGCATTGCCCACCAGCCGCGCGGTGACATCGGTGCTGCCGCCCGCCGCGAACGGAACGACAAGGCGGACCGGCTTGTCGGGCGCCCAGCGTGCCTGCGCCTGCGCGTCTCGGCCGACCGCACCGGCCAGCGTCAGCGGAAGGGCCGCAAGGCCCTGCAATAATGATCGACGCTCCACGACTCTTCCCTCCCACATGCTAACCGTTCGTCTCAAAGCGCATCATGCGCTGGGGCCGCGCCGCTCCAGTGGCGCCCTTCTTCTTGATCGCATGGCCCATGAGCGCCACTGGAGCGGCGCGGTCCCGGCGTTTCACGGCGTCGGAACGCCGATCGATTTCAGCCGGGCATGGGCGCGGCCGGCGCGCGCCTTCAGACCGTCCAGATAGGTGCTGACGTCGGTGCCGGGCAGGTTCAGCACTTGGCAACCCAGCCGCCAGTATTCCTCGATCTGCGCCTCGGTCTCCGCCGATCCGCGAGCAAGCTTGCCGTGCGCCTTGCACGCCTCTGCGATCCGGCGCACGGCCGCCTTGAACGTCGGATGCTCGAGCTGGAGATGGACGCCGAGGCGCGCACTGAGGTCCGAATGGCCATAGGCGATCATGTCGATGCCCTCGACGGCCGCGATCGCCTCGACATTCTCCAGGCCCTCGAGCGACTCGATCGACACGCAGACGATGATGTTGGCATTGGCCCACGGCGCATACTCGGTCGCGTGACGGGCGCCATAGCTCCGATAGCCGGTGTGCATCCCCTGCCCCGAGATGCCGCGATGGCCGATCGGCGGATACTTCGCCTCGCGCACGAGCGCGCGCGCCTCCTCGACGTTGTCCACGTCCGAGACCTGGATGCCCATGATCCCCTGATCGAGGATCGCCGGGATCAGATGAGTGAACGATTTGTGGATCCGCACGATCGCCGACACGTTGGTGGCCTGGAACCACCCCGCGAGATCGGCGATCGTCCCGAGATCGAAGGCACCGTGCTCGTGGTCGATCATGCAGTAATCGAAGCCCGAGGCCTCGATGATCCACGGCACCCCGCGGGACGCGAACTCCTTGAGCCCGGTCCCAAGCGCTGCCCGCCCCTCGCGCACCGCTCGCCGTATGCTGTTCTCTTTCATGGATTTGCGGCAAACGAGGCGAAGCACTTGTCCGACTGGAAGATGTAGGTCTCCACCCAATCGTCGATCACCGGCTTGCGGTCGAGCTCGGCCATGGCACCGGCCAGAACCATCCAGTTGAGCAGTTCATGATGGCCAGCCAGCTCGATCTGCTCGAGGCTGCGATTGCGCCAGGCGTCCCAGTCGGCGCGCCGCAGCGCCGCCAGCATCTCGCGGTCGGCGACGTGATCGGGGATCACCCAGCCGCCGACCGGCGACAGGAAGCAGTGCGACCAGCTGGAGGACGCCATCACCACGACGCGATAGGGGCTCGCCTGGATGACCCGGGCCAGTGCCGCGCCGACCGACATGCACAGTGCGGGAGCGGGCGCCGGCGGATCGGGCAGGCTGGGCTCGGGATCGGTGTTGAACAGGTGCGCAGTCGCGCCCGCCGAGCGCATGACCATGCTGCCGTAGCAGTTCACGTGGAACGGCACGACAGGGTGCGGGAAGCCGCGGCGTTCGTAATCGAGATACAGCAGCGTATTGGTGAAGGCGTGGCCCAGCCCCGCCAGGTGCAGCGGCTTGTAGGCGTAGGGCATCGCCACGCCGGCCCGCAGCAAACCCGTGGTGAGCTGCTTGGCGCCGTCGCGATGGCCGTGGATGCGCATGGTCCAGTCGCCGGGCTCGCCCCAGCCGTTGGCCTTGGGCTGGGCGCCGTTCTTCCAGGGCTGCAGGTCGAAGTCGTCGTCGAGCCCGTAGATGCAGAACGGCGGAATGATGTCCTCGCGGAAATTCTCATACTGGTCGTCGCCGATCAGCACGATGAAGTCGGGCGCAAAGTCGTCGATCATCTTGCGCTGCTTGAGGAAATTCGCCCACATCCGCTCGCGATAGCGGTCGATCGAGCCGCGGCCTTCGTCGTTGCCCATCTCGGCCAGCATCTCGCTGGGCCAGTTGGCGCGGTCCTTGTATTTCGCGTCGATGTTGGGCGCCGACAGGATGTGGTGGAAGAATCCGAGCATGCGCTCGGGCGGCGCGCAGAGCGACGGATAGTGCGTCGCCCCCAGTCCGAGAATTTCGCCCATGCCCACCCCTCCGACGGTCTGCTTGTCGGCCCCATGCTACCAGCAGCGCCATTACCTTGCTTCCGCGAATCGAAGGCAGATCGGATCGATGAATTCGCAGATTCTCGTGCAAGTCCGCCTTGTCGCGGGGGAGTGCCGCAGGTGATCGCGGAAGGTTCAATCAGGCAGGGGCCGAGACCCCTATCGCCAAAAGCGCTCTATCCGGCGGCGAGGTTCGGCGTCGGCTCGAGCGGCAGGCCGGGGTGACCGGTCAGGCGCTTGCCTTCTTCCGACATCGTCCGAGCCTGTTTCTTCAATGCGGGCAGGACCTCCAGGATCTTCCTCTCGTCGAGGTCGGCCGCGATGCCGGGATAGCCGGCATGCTCGATCATCGCCTTGAGCTTGCCGGTCTCGAACTGCTCGAGGGTCCAGGCCAGCGGGTCCTCGACGACGGTGCGGTCCCAGTAGATCCGGTGGTTCTTGTTGCGCGGGCCATAGTGATAATGCGCGCCGTTCCAGAAGTGATCGAAGGCCAGCAGCTCTGTCTCCTCGGTGTACTTCTTGCCGGGCGTCCCACCGATATCGGCGAGCACATGGATGGCGAGTCCGCCGTCGCCCATCGGCAGCCGCCGCATCTCGAGGCCGAAGCGGATGTTGCCGGCCTCGAAGACGTGGGTGCCGCGGTTGTGCTTCACGGTGTTGCGCGCGGTCGCATGGAGCGCGCGGGCACAAGCCTCGACCTCCGGCAGCACCTGGCCCAGGGCGGCGCTCTCGACGGACGCGGCGATCGCCGGATAGCCGGCGCGCTGCAGCATCTTCGGCAGCTTCTCGGCCAGCGTCCTGATCGTCCAGCCGATCGGGTTGCCGCAGGCGATCGGATCCATCCGACAAAGGTTGGGCAGCGCCGCACCGCCCAGCATCTCCGGCCCGGCCGCCACCAGCTCCCTGTTCTCCGGCCCGTAGACATAGCTCTTCTCGATGTCGAAGCAGTTGAACCGCAACAGCGTGGTATCCCGGCCGGCGACCTGTGCCTTGACCAGGATCGCGACACCCTGGTCGGCGTGGTCCTGGATGTTGCCGTCCCACAACTCGTGCCGAACGACGATGGTCAGCGGCCCGGCCGTGAAAGTCCTTTGTGTCGCCTGCATGATATCGAGGTTCTCCTGCGATGGGAGGGCAAGGAATGGTGGACGGCGACCAAGGTCGCGTGCAAGACCACGATCATCCAAAACCCGGCCACTTCTTGCGGCTTTGATCTGGATCAACGACAATCCACCCGGGACCGCGGCCCGCTCGCGCAAGATCCCCAGCGCAGGAAGGAACGAAAGATGAGCTTTCGGCCGAAATATCTCGCCCATGTGAACGTCTATGTGCGCGACGTCGAACGCTCGCATGCATGGTACGCCGACCTGCTCGGCCTTCAAACCCACGACCATCGGCCCGGCAGGGCTGCCTTCCTTTCGGCCGACGAGAACCAGTCGCACGAACTCGCATTGATTCAGGTCGGGGCCAACGCGCCCCTCCAGGAGAAGGGCCAGGTCGGGCTCAATCACATGGCCTGGCGTGTAGGCTCCCTCGACGACCTGAAGGAATTCTACGCACGCCTCAAGGACAAGGGCGTGCCGATCGCAAGTGTCGTCGACCACGGGATCTCGCTCGGCATCTACTTCAGGGATCCCGACGGCAACGGCATCGAGGTCTATTACGAGCTGCCGCGCGCCGAGTGGCCGCGACACGAGCGGATTTTCGCCCCGGACATGGTTGCCCGAGGCTTGTTCCCCGGCCCATGGGACGCGGAGGTTGCGCCGCGCCGTGAGGCCACGGCTGCTGCCGCGAGCGTGCGTTGATCGCCAAGGCGATCGAACCATCGTCCACCTGAGGTCTATCGCAACCCGCGCGACCTCGGTCGGTTGATGGCAGGCGGTGCCTGACAAGGCCGCACGGTCACGCCTCAGCCCTCCAGGAACCCCAGCGCCCACTGTCGACCGCCGCCAGGAACGGGTCGACGAGGCTGTTGAACAGTTCCGGCTCCTCGACGGGCAAGGTGTGTCCGGTGAAAGGCAGCACGGCCAAGCCGCAGTGCGGCGCATGGCGATGTACAAGCAGGCTCGCCTCCCACGCTGGTGTGTCCTGGTCGCCGACCATGACGAGCACCGGCATTGGCAGGTCTTTGATCCTTTCGACCAGCGCGCTCACCGGCTTGCGGAGCAGCAGGACGCCCCGCATCGAGAGTTCAGCCCCCTTGGGCGAGAGGTCCCGGATGATGTCGATGAACTCCGCCCAGGCGCGCGGGTCCTTGGTCCGCAGCGACTGGCGCTGCGGCGCGCGCTCGACGCTCTTGACGATGGCCTCCGTCCCTTCCCTGGCAATGGCGTCCGCCATGGCACGGCCGGCGGTGAGCCAACGCTCGCGGTCGGCCGTACCGGCCCCGGCGCCCGCGACGATCGCCGATTTCGTGACTTCGGGATGAGCGATGGCGAAGTTCAGCGCGACGTTGCCACCGGTGGCGATGCCGATGACGTGCGCCTGCTCAATCGCCAGCGCCTTCATCAGGGCGTGCATGTCGGCAATCAGGATGTCCTGGCTGTAGGCCGCCGGATCGACCGGTACGTCCGACGGCGAATAGCCGCGGTAGTTGTAGGTGATGACGCGGTAGCGACGCGCGAAGTGCCGGACCTGCGGCTCCCACGAGCGCCGATCGCCGGCGAACTCGTGGCAGAAGATCACCGGGAAGCCGCTCCCGGTTTCCTCGTAGTAGAGCTCGATGTCGTTGAGCTTGATCTTTGGCATGCTGCCGTTCTCCGAGATTGTTGGCAGGCCGGACGGGATCGTCGCCTGGGGACCTCCGGGTTCTCACGAGCTTAGCGCAGCGGTTGGCTGGAATGCGCTCGCCGTCTGAGGAGACAAGCCGACTCAAGCGGACGGCGTCAGGACACCCCGAGCTTCGCGCTCGCCGCTCCGACAAGGGCTCTTCAGAAACTCGGCCAGATCTGCCGCGAAGACACCGGCCTCGACCAGTTCCTCGGTAAACCGGTCCATTGCACCAACGAGCGTGTCGGGAACCGACATCGGCCTGGAGATTTTCTCGACGTCAGATTCGCGGCAGGTCCGGCCGGTCAGCTTGTGAGCCCGTCTACCCGCCCGGATGAAGACCCGGCGCCTCCTGGCCGGTCCGGGCCACGTATTCCGTGTAGCCGCCGCCGTACTGGTGGACGCCGTCGGGCGTCAGCTCCAGCACCCGGTTCGAGAGCGCGGCCAGGAAGTGGCGGTCATGCGAGACGAACAGCATGGTGCCCTCGAATTCCGCCAAGGCTGCGACCAGCATCTCCTTCGTCGCCATGTCCAGATGGTTCGTCGGTTCGTCGAGAACCAGGAAGTTCGGCGGGTCGAACAGCATCTTGGCCATGACCAGGCGAGCCTTCTCGCCGCCGGACAGCACGCGGCACGGCTTCTCGACATCGTCGCCGGAGAAGCCGAAGCAGCCGGCCAGCGTGCGCAGCGTCCCCTGCCCTGCCTGCGGGAACGACTCGTCCAGCGATTCGAATACCGTGTCGGCGCCGTCCAGCAGGTCCATGGAGTGCTGGGCGAAGTAGCCCATCCTGACGTTGCTGCCCAAGGTCACGGTGCCCTCGTCCGGCTCGGTCGCGCCGGCTACCAGCTTCAGCAGCGTGGATTTGCCCGCGCCGTTGGCGCCCAGCACGCACCAGCGTTCCTTGCGGCGCATTCGGAAATCGAGCCCGGCATAGATCGGCTGGCTGCCATAGCCCTTGTGAACGTTCCTGAAGCTCGCCACGTCGTCGCCCGAGCGCGGCGGGGAGCGGAACTCGAACTGGACGGCTTGGCGCCGCCTGGGCGGCTCCACGCGCTCGATCTTGTCGAGCTTCTTCACCCGGCTCTGGACCTGGGCGGCGTGAGAAGCCCGTGCCTTGAAGCGCTCGATGAACTTGATCTCCTTGGCCAGCATCGCCTGCTGGCGCTCGAACTGCGCCTGGCGCTGCCGCTCGCTCAGCGCCCGCTGCTGCTCGTAGAAATCGAAGTTGCCCGAATAGGTGGTGAGCGAACCGCCGTCGATCTCCACGACCTTGCCGACGATGCGGTTCATGAACTCGCGGTCATGCGATGTCATCAGCAGCGCGCCGTCGTATTTCTTCAGAAAATCCTCCAGCCAGATCAGGCTTTCGAGGTCGAGATGGTTGCTCGGCTCGTCCAGCAACATGCCGTCGGGCCGCATCAGCAGGATGCGGGCGAGCGCCACGCGCATCTTCCAGCCGCCCGACAGCAGGCCGACGTCGCCATCCATTCGTTCCTGGCTGAAGCTCAGGCCCGCGAGCACCTCGCGTGCCCGGGCGTCCAGCGCATAGCCGTCCAGTTCCTCGAAGCGTCCCTGCACCTCGCCATAACGTTCGACGATGGTGTCCATGTCGCCGGCCCGGTCGGGATCGACCATCGCGGCCTCGAGTTGGGCCATCTCGGTGGCCAGCGCGCTCACCGGCCCGACTCCGTCCATCACCGCCGCGACCGCACTGCATCCCGACATCTCGCCGACATCCTGGCTGAAGTAGCCAATCGTCATGCCGGGATCGATCGTCACCTGGCCATCGTCGGGCCGGTCCTCGCCGGCGATCATCCGGAAGACCGTCGTCTTGCCGGCACCATTGGGCCCGACAAGTCCCACCTTCTCTCCCTTCTGGATGCCCATCGAAGCGTCGATGAACAGGATCTGATGGCCGTGCTGCTTGCTGATGTTATCGAGACGAATCATGGGGTCCGTGCTGGAGGGAA
Organism: Reyranellaceae bacterium; assembly: GCA_046349295.1. Taxonomy (GTDB): domain Bacteria; phylum Pseudomonadota; class Alphaproteobacteria; order Reyranellales; family Reyranellaceae; genus Reyranella. The sequence goes on along the minus strand of JAXMCP010000008.1, from coordinate 537,523 downwards.
GAAGCGGCCATGCGGATGACAGCCGAGAACTACAGAATTGCGGGAGGCCTTCTTTCTTAAACCTTGGCTGGCGGCCAGGGCATAAGCCTGGAGCTGACGTCTCACGGCATGCCTCTTGGCGGAGCCCTTCTATCACCGCAAGGCACCTTCGCAAGCTCCGCGACCGGAGACGCTGGCGATGCCATCGCTCATGGCAGCGTCTCCGCCACGCCACTTCAGCGCTTGGCGGGCGCCGTCAGCTGCGCCTTTCAGGTCGGATGGTGAACCGAGGCACCCCGGAAATCACCGCCATTTCTACGACGAACTGCGATCTAGCCCGCCAGAGGACGATACGCCTCTACTCCCACTCGATCGTCCCCGGCGGCTTCGAGGTGATGTCGTACGTCACTCGGTTGATCCCCCGCACCTCGTTGATGATGCGATTCGCCACCCGCCCCAGGAACGCGTGCTCGAACGGGTAGTAGTCCGCCGTCATCCCATCCGTCGACGTCACCGCCCGCAACGCACACGCCTGGTCGTATGTCCGCCCGTCGCCCATCACACCCACCGTGCGCACCGGCAGCAGCACCGCGAATGCCTGCCAGATCTCGTCGTACAGGCCGGCCTTGCGAATCTCGTCGAGATACACCGCATCGACCTTCCTGAGCAGGTCGAGCTTGCCCCTCGTGATATTGCCCGGGATGCGGATCGCCAGACCCGGCCCCGGAAAGGGATGCCGGTTCACCAGCTCGGCCGGCAGGCCGAGCTCGCGGCCGAGCGCCCTCACCTCGTCCTTGAACAGCTCGCGCAGGGGCTCGACCAGCTTCATGTTCATGCGGGCCGGCAGGCCGCCGACATTGTGATGGCTCTTGATGGTGACCGACGGGCCGCCGGTGAAAGACACCGATTCGATCACGTCGGGATAGAGCGTGCCCTGGGCGAGGAACTGGGCGCCGCCGACCTTCTTGGCCTCGGCCTCGAAGACGTCGATGAACAGGGCGCCGATCGTCTTGCGCTTGGTCTCGGGATCGGTGATGCCGTCGAGCGCCTTCAGGAACTGCTCGGAGGCGTCGGCGTGGATCAGCGGGATGTTGTAGTGGTCGCGGAACAGGCGCACGACCTCGGCGCCCTCGTCGAGCCGCAGCAGGCCGTGGTCGACGAACACGCACTGCAGCTGATCGCCGATCGCCTCGTGCAGCAGCACGGCCACCACCGAGGAGTCGACGCCGCCCGACAGGCCGCAGATCACGCGGCCCTTGCCGACCTGGGAACGAACCTGGGCGATCGCGCGGTCCTTGAAGGCGGCCATCGTCCAGTCGCCCTTGAAGCCCGCGATGTTGAGGGCGAAGTTGCGCAGCAGCTTGGCGCCGTCGGGGGTGTGCATCACCTCGGGATGAAACTGCACGCCGTAGAACTTGCGCTGCTCGTCGGCGATGGCAGCGAATGGCGCGTTCTCGCTGGTGGCGATGATGCTGAAACCGGCCGGCAGGCGGGTGACCCGGTCGCCGTGGCTCATCCAGACCTGCTTCCTGTCGCCGGGCTGCCAGACACCGTCGAACAGGGCCGACTTCGCCTTGACCTCGAGCTCGGCGCGGCCGAACTCGCGGTGGTGGCCGGATTCGACCATGCCGCCCAATTCCTTGGCCATGGTCTGCTCGCCGTAGCAGATACCGAGCACGGGCACCTTGGCGGCGAAGATGGCGGGGTCGGCGGCCGGCGCCTCACCCTCGATCACCGAGGCGGGGCCGCCGGACAGGACGATGGCCTTGGGGTCGAACTGTTTCAGCTTGGCCTGGTCGACCTGCTGGAAGGGATGGATCTCGCAGTAGACTCCCGCTTCGCGCAGGCGACGGGCGATGAGCTGGGTGACCTGGGAACCGAAATCGACGATCAGCAAACGGTCGGACATGCGGCGATATACGGAACGCCGGGCCACCCTTCAACTCGCAGAGTGTGGGTTTCTGCGCGCGGCCGAGCCGGTTGGTTCCGGCCGGACGGAATCGACTGCTAGCCGGCGCCAGCTGTCCCCAGGCGCATACCGAAGCGCGCGCCCATGCGGGCGTGCCGCTCGGCGGCACGACAGGCCAGCGCCAGATACATGGCGGAGAGATCGAGCATGCTGGCCCTGGCGCCGGGGTCCAGCATCAGGACCGCAACAGCATGGGCTTCTCGTGCTCTTCCCTGCCAATGTCCGGCGGTATCGGAGGTCGCGGCGCTGCTGGTCGTCGGTCCGGGGCGATTCTCGTCACGCATCCTTACCTCGTTCAGTCCCAGATAAACGCCGGTGACGGCAAAAGGTGACACGGCCGAGGGGCGGGAATGGTGCGGCGAGGGAGGCCGCGGCCCAAACGAGGCGGCAGCTGTCACCAGGCCGTGACAACCCGCGGGGCCAATTTCGGCGAGGGTCGCGGCAGCTCCTTCATTGCGCCTCGCGGCGCGCGCTACTCATCGCATCCTCCAGGTGGAGCATCTTGACAGCAATGCCTATAGCATCATGATGCACCATGCGAACCACAGTCACTTTGGATCCCGACGTCGAGTCGCTGCTGCGCGAGGAAGTGCGCCAGCGCGGCGAACCCTTCAAGCAGGTCCTGAACAACGCCATCCGGGCGGGGCTGCGCTCCATGAAGCAGCGTGACGAGCCTTTCAACCCCGTCGCCTTCGACATGGGCAAGCCTCGCCTGGATCTCACCAAGGCCGGTTCCCTCGCGGCCGATCTCGAGGACGAGGAGTTGATTGGCCGGTATCGGCGCGGATGATCCTCCCGGACGCCAACATCCTCCTCCACGCCGTGAACAGCGCGAGCGATCAGCATGGCGTAGCGCTGAGAGCCATGCAGCGGGGCTACGAAGACCCGCGCGGGGTTGCCTTCGCGTGGACGGCGCTGCTGACCTTCCTGCGCCTGAGCACCCGCCGCGCCATCTTTCCCAGGCCCCTTTCGGTGGACGATGCCTTGGGGGTCGTCGAGCACTGGCTCGCGCATCCGCGCGCCCAGGTGGTGCAGCCTGGCAAACGGCACACCGCATTGCTCGGGCGGCTGCTCAGATCTGCCGGCACCGCCGGCAACCTGACGACGGACGCGCATCTGGCCGCGCTCGCGGTCGAGCACGGCGCGACGATCGTCAGCTTCGACCGTGACTTCGCGCGCTTTGCCGGAGTGAACTGGACCCACCCGTCGGCCGATTGACGTGACCTGCGGCCAGGATGCGCGAGGAGCCGCAGCAATCGGCATCCCTTGTTCATGACGCCATAAGGATATACATTTTTATTAACGTATATCCAGGGGGTTCTCGTGCAGGTCGCCAAGTGGGGCAACAGCCTTGCCATTCGCCTTCCTGCCGCCGTGGTCGAGGCTCTTGGCCTGAAGGAAGGCGACGAGATCGAAGTTCACGTTGCCGACACGGAGCATTTCGGCATTGCCCGGAAGCCCGGACGGGAAGAGCTGTTGGAGCGACTGCGCGCCTTCCGCGGCCGGCTGCCGGCCGATTTCAAGTTCGACCGGGACGAGGCGAATGCCCGGTAGTTTCTTCGACAGCAACGTCCTGCTCTACATTGCGTCGGGCGATCCCGACAAAGCCGGCAGAGCGGAAGGGATCGTGAGAAGCGGCGGATCGAGCAGCGTGCAGGTGCTCAACGAGATCACCAATGTCGCACGACGCAAGATGCGCCTGACGTGGCGCGAGACGCACGTCTTTCTTTCGACGTTGCGCCGCCTGCTCGACGTCCATCCGCTCACGCTGGAAATGCATGACTCCGGCCTGGCATTGGCCGAACGCTACGGGCTCTCGACCTGGGACGCCATGATTGCCGCGACCGCAATTCACGCCGGCTGTGACACTCTGTGGTCGGAAGACCTGCAGCACGACATGGTGCTCGACGACAGGTTGAGGGTGGTCAATCCATTTCGAGCAGCCGGGTAGCACTCCCATTGCAGGGAGCGCGGCACTCCCGGCCTCGGGCTAGTCCTCGGCCGCGAGCTTGCGGCGGATCAGCGGGGCCTCGAGGTCGCGCCAGGCGTAGGCGATCTCCTCGACGTCCTGGCCGGCCATGGTGTCGACCCTTTCGCCGACGCGGGCGCCGCCCATGCCTTCGTAGAAGAAGCGAGTCGGGTTGTCGGCCAGCATCCACAGGACGGCCGTGTCGTTGCCGTCGGCGCGGAGCTGGCGGAACAGGGCGTCGAGCAGCCGGCGGCCGAGGCCCATGTTCTGGAAGTCGGGCTCGACATAGAGCGTGTAGACCTCGCCCACCCGGGTCTCGGTGCCGTCCAGGCCCTCGGGCGGATCGCGCACCGGGCCGCAGCTGCCGAAGCCCACCACGCCCATCTCCTCGTCGTCGGCCACGAACACGCCGCGCGCCTGGCCGGGATCGGCCAGCAGGCGCGACCACCACGCCGACTGGCGCACATCCGACATGGCGGCGAGCAGCGAATCGGGCAGCAGGCCGGCATAGGTCGACTGCCAGGTCTCGACATGGACGCGGCCGATCGCGGCGGCGTCACGCTTGCTGGCGCGGCGGATGCGGATCATGCCGCCTGCGCTCGGGCGGCCTCGGCCGCCTCATCCTGTTCCTGGGCGGTTTCAGACACCTCATCCTGGACGGCGTCAGCCGCCTCACTCGCGGCGACATCAGCCACCTCATGCTGCTCCGCTTCCTCGGAAGGAGCCTCCGGCGCGGGCGCCTGCTCGGCACCGCGACGAACCAGGGTTGCGGCGAAGAAGCCGTCGGTGCCGTGGCGCAGCGGCGAGAGCCGCAGGTACGGCCCGGAGGCGATCTCGCCGGGCGGCTCGGCGCCCAGCGCGTCGCGCCAGACGTCGCCCACCGGGACGACGGCAAAGTCGGAATGGCGCTCCAGGAAGGCCTCGACCTGGCGCTCGTTCTCGGCCGGCAGCACCGAGCAGGTGGCGTAGACGAGACCGCCGCCCACCTTCACCAGCCGCGCCGCGGCGTCGAGGATGGCGGCCTGTTTCGGCACCAGCTCGGCGAGATCCTCGGGACGCAGCGTCCAGCGGCCATCGGGATTGCGCCGCCACGTGCCGGTGCCGGTGCAGGGCGCGTCGACCAGCACGCGGTCGAAGGCGCCGGACTGGCGCTTCAACCATTTGCGGTTGTCGCCGTCGATCGCGCGGCGCTCGACATTGTGCGCGCCAGCGCGGCGCAGGCGCTGGGCCGAGCGGTCGAGCCGCGTCTCCAGCACGTCCATGGCGACGACGCGGCCCTTGTTGTTCATGCCGGCGGCGATCGCCAGCGTCTTGCCGCCGGCGCCGGCGCAGTAATCCATCACCTGCATGCCCGGGCGGCCATCGACCAGCGCGGCGACGAGCTGCGAGCCCTCGTCCTGGATCTCGACGAGACCATCCTGGAAGGCCTGGCCGGCGACCACCGAGAGGCGGCGCTTGAGGCGCAGGCCGTTGGCGGCGTAGCGCATAGGCTCGGTCTCGATGCCCTCGCGCTGCAGCGCGGCGCGCGCCTCCGCAAGCGTGGCCTTCAGCCGGTTGACACGCAGGTCGACCGGCGGCGGCGCGTCGAGCGCGGCGATCTCGCGGCCCCAGCTGTCGCCGTAGGCCTCCTTGAGATGCGGCGCCACCCATTCCTGGACGTTGAGCCGCACCCAGTCGGGCTGCTCGGGATGAGCGAGCGAATGGCCTTCCATCTGGCGCAGCGCGCGGATCTCGCCGTCGTCGAGCGGCGCCGGGCGATAGCGCCCGCCGTCGAACATTGCTGCGACGTCGGCGAGCACGAGACCATCGACCAGCAGCAGCTCGGCGGCAACGATGGCACGCGCCGAACGGTCGGGATGGCGGGTGCGCTCGAGCCACCAGTAGAGTTGGCCCCAGCGCCGCAGGATCGCCCACACGCGCTCGGACACGGCGCGGCGATCGCCGCCGCCAATGAAGCGCCTGGCACGGAAATATGCATTGGCGACGCCGTCGGCCGGCCGTTCTGGCCGACTGACGATCTCGTCGAGAAGCTCTATGGTGGCCGCCACCCGCGCGCCGGGCGTCATGCTGTTCCCCTTTCCCTCCCAGCCGCTACGATGATTGAGCCCGCCGCGCAACACATGTTCCTCTCCCCCGCCAGGGGGAGAGGTCAGGTGAGGGGGAGTCGACGTGCGTAGCCCCTTCACCCAGCCTCTCCCCCTTATGCTCGGCTCGGCGAAGCCGAACGCGTTCTCGAGGCGGGGGAGAGGAGCATGAAGGGCAATCATGGCAGGAGCATGCAAGTCTCTCATCGCCGGGAGCGCGCCACTCCGTCGCGCATTCATCTCGTTCTGGCACAAGGAAGAGCGCCACGGAGTGGCGCGCTCCCGGCGGGAGAGCACGGTCTGTGACCCGCGAGTCCCTCCGCCGGGCCGGGCTCGTGCTGCTCTCGATCGTGATCGGCCTGCTCGTCCTCGAGCTCGGCCTGCGCGCCAGCACCTGGGGCTATCTCTTCGCCTGGCCGAACTTCGTGCTCGATGCGCGCACCGTGCTCGCGGAGCGCGACAGCGGCCGTTACATGCATGACGACCGGCTGGGCTACGCGCCGCGGGCCGGCTATGCGGCCCCTGGCATCACCATCGATGGCGACGGGCTCCGACGCAGCGGAGGGCCGGCAGCCGCCCGCGCGCCGATCCTCGCGGTGGGCGATTCCTTCACCTTCGGCGACGAGGTGACCGATCCGGAGACCTGGCCGGCGCAGCTCCAGCAGATCACCGGCCGGCGGGTGCTGAACGGCGGCGTGAGCGGCTACGGCTTCGACCAGACCGTGCTGCGCGCCGAGCAGCTCGCCGCCCGCGACAAGCCCGCGGACATCGTCGTCGCCTTCATCGCCGACGACGTCAGGCGCACCGAGATGCGCCGGCTGTGGAGCGCCGACAAGCCGTGGTTCGTGCTGGTCGACGGCAAGCTCGCGCTGCGCGGCGTGCCGGTGCCGCCGCGCGCCGACCCGTGGGCCACCCTCACCTTCTGGCAGAAGACGTTGGGCTACTCCTATCTGTTCGACTTCATCCTGCGCCGCCTCGACCTGCTGCACGACTGGTTCGGCGACCATATAAGAGTGCACCCGCCTGGAGTCGGCGAATTCATCGCCTGCGCGTTGACCCAGCGGCTGGCCGACCTGCAGAAGCAGAGCGGCGCCCGTGTCGTGGTGCTGGCTGAATACGACCCGGTGGTGTTCGACGACCCCGCCTTCGCGGCCGAGCAGCGCCGTCTGACCGGCGGCCTTCTGGCCTGCGCGAAGAACAACGGCCTCGCGACCATCGACAGCTTCTCGGCGCTGGAGGCCACGCCGAAGCCGCGCCAGCTCTACGGCCTGTGGCACATGAACAACGCCGGCAACCGATTGATCGCAGAGTTGGTCGCGAAGGCGTTGAAGTAGAACGTATTCCGGAGCGGTCCAGAAAAAAGTTCCCCAATCCAGTCCGGATTCATGCCCTTCGCGGCTGGCGTGTCTCGACATTGCGTACGCTCTGGCTAGCGTGGTGACCATGAGTGTCCGGTCTCTTGGTCTCTTTGTCTTCCTGCAGCACCACCACAACCTCATCCTGAGGAGCCGCGCGTCGCGCGGCGTCTCGAAGGATGGGCATCAGACACGGTGCCAGTTGCCCATGCTTCGAGACGCGCCCATGGGCGCTCCTCAGCATGAGGTGGTTTGTGAGGTGCTCAGCGGGGAGAGTCGCGTCTCTCGGACACACAATTCTCGCTCGAGAGTCCGACGCAACCACCACCACCGACGCAACGGCGACCGCGTCCCGCTCTTTGCGTCAGGCGCAAGCGGTTGAGATCACACGGAAATGACGCTGTGACGCAAATGACGCAAGTTTTCAGGCCTGCTCCAGAGCGACCGCTACATCCCCTGCCGGTAGTTCGGCGCCTCGCGCATGATCTCGACGTCGTGGACGTGGCTTTCGCGCAGGCCCGAGCCGGTGATGCGCAGGAACTGGCAGTTGGCCTGCATGTCCTTGATGGTGGCGTTGCCGGTGTAGCCCATGGCTGCGCGCAGGCCGCCGACGAGCTGGTGCAGGATGTTGCCGACCGGGCCCTTGTAGGGCACACGGCCCTCGATGCCCTCGGGCACCAGCTTCAAGGTGTTGGCGACTTCCTGCTGGAAGTAGCGGTCGGCCGAGCCTCTGGCCATGGCGCCGATCGAGCCCATGCCGCGGTAGGATTTGTAGGAGCGGCCCTGGTAGAGCAGCACCTCGCCGGGCGCCTCGTCGGTGCCGGCGAGCAGCGAGCCGATCATGGCGCAGTCGGCGCCGGCGGCGATCGCCTTGGCGAGGTCGCCCGAATACTTGATGCCGCCGTCGCCGATCGCCGGAATGCCGGCAGCGTGGCACGCCTCGGCGGCCTCGTAGATCGCGGTGAATTGCGGGACGCCGACACCCGCCACCATGCGGGTGGTGCAGATCGAGCCGGGACCGATGCCGATCTTGACCGAGTCCGCACCGGCATCGATCAACGCCTGCGCGCCCTCGCGGGTCGCCACGTTGCCGGCCATCACCTGGGCGTAGTTGCTGAGCTTCTTGACCCGCTTCACCGCCTCGATGACGCCCTTGGAATGGCCGTGCGCAGTGTCGACGACGATGACGTCGACGTCGGCCTCGAGCAGGAGCTGTGTGCGCCGGAAGTCGGCCTCGCTGACGCCGGTCGCCGCGGCGGCGCGCAGGCGGCCCTTCTCGTCCTTGCTGGCGCCCGGGAACTTGTTGGCCTTCTCGATGTCCTTCACCGTGATCAGGCCGATGCAGCGGTAGTCGGCGTCGACCACCAGCAGCTTCTCGATCCTGTACTGGTGCAGCAGGCGCTTGGCCTCGTCGGAGGTGGCAGCCTCGCGCACCGTGATCAGCCGCTCCCTGGTCATCAGCGCGCTCACCGGCATGGTGGTGTCGGTAGCGAAGCGCACGTCGCGGTTGGTGAGGATGCCGACCAGCTTGCCGCTGCCGCGCTCGACCACCGGGATGCCGGAGATCTGGTGAGTCGCCATCAGCGCGAGCGCGTCGGCCAGCGACTGCTCGGGATGGATGGTCACCGGATTGACCACCATGCCGGATTCGAACTTCTTGACCTTGCGCACCTCGTTGGCCTGCGCCTCGGGATCGAGATTCTTGTGGATGACGCCGATGCCGCCGGCCTGCGCCATGGCGATCGCCATTGCCGCCTCGGTGACGGTGTCCATCGCCGCCGACATCAGGGGGATGCGGAGATCGATGGTACGGGTCAGCCGGGTTCGGGTGTCGGTCTGTCCTGGGAGCACGGACGAGGCAGCCGGCTTCAGGAGGACGTCATCGAACGTGAGCGCTTCCTGCAACTGCATGTGCCAACCTCCAGGCTGGAGATAAAGAAAAGGCGGCCCCACTGGGCCGCCGGGTTGGCGAGCCGTTATACACACTGGCGCCGTGAAGCCAAGCACCGAAAGGAACGGTCCGTCGCGGCATTCGAGACTTTTCATTTCAGTCATCATCGACGCGCACGCGCGTCATTTTCCTCCCCCGTAGTCGGGGCGGAGGGGGAAAGCTTCAACGAGCCGTGTATGATTCCGACGTCGGAATCGGAGGGATCTCGCTTGACGCCTTCCCCCTCCGCCCCTGCGGGGCACCTCCCCCGATTACGGGAGAGGAGTGTGAGGGGCGCCGCGAAACCCCGTCGCCACGACATACATCTCCGCCGAGTCGGCGCGGCTCGCCTGGGGCTTCACGTGGCGCACCTTGGTGAAGTCGCGCTTCAGCTGCTCGAGCAAGGTGCGCTCGGTGCCGCCCCGCAGGACCTTGGCGACGAAGGTGCCGCCGGGCTCCAGGACCTGGCGGGCGAAGTCGTGCGCCGTCTCGGCGAGCGCCATGATGCGCAGGTGATCGACCTGAGTATCGCCGGTCGCCGCCGCGGCCATGTCGCTCAGCACCACGTCGGCGGGACCGGCGAGCAGCCCGGTCAGCACGGCGGGCGCGTCGTCGTCGTAAAAGTCCTTGGCGAGAACCGTGGCGCCGGCGATCGGCTCGACGGGCGTGAGATCGATGCCGATGACAGTGCCACTTCCCTTCCCTGCCTTGGTCCGCTCGACCGCGACCTGGGTCCAGCCGCCCGGCGCGGCGCCGAGATCGACCACGCGCGCGCCCGGCTTGAGGAACCGGAACTGGTCGTCGAGCTGCAGCAGCTTGAAGGCGGCGCGCGAGCGGTAGCCGCGCTTCTTCGCCTCGGCGACGTAGGGATCGTTGAGCTGGCGTTGCAGCCAGCGCTGCGAGGAGACGGTCCGGCCACGCGCCGTCTTGACCCGCACCGTGGCCTGCCGCCCGGTCGGCGTGCTCGATCCCGACCGGTTGCTCCCCCCCGATCGGCCATTGGGGCCCCGCGCCATGCGTCTTCAGTCCTGCGGTTGGCGGAACGGGTCGGCCTCGCGATCGGCCTGGCGCATCAGCTCCATCAGCACACCCTCGCGCAGGCCGCGGTCGGCGACGCGCACCATCGGCGCCGGCCACTGGCGGCACACCGCCTCGAGGATGGCGCCGCCGGCCAGCGCGAGGTCGGCGCGGTCGTTGCCGATGCACGGCACCTCGGTGAGCTCGGCCACCGACTTGGCCGAGAGCTGGTCGCAGATGCGCAGGATCGAATCGTGGCCGATGCGCGAGCCGTCGACCAGCACGCGGTTATAGCGCTTGAGTCCGAGATGATGGGCGCTCACGGTCGTCACGGTACCCGAGGCGCCGATCATCTGCACCTCGCCGCGGGCGATCGCGCTGCCGATCTGGTGCTTGCGGCAGAACGGCCGCAGGTCGGCGCGGATGCGCTCCATCATGTCATCGTAGCATTCGCGCGTCGGCGCCTGCTCGCGCGGCAGGCCTTTGACACAGGACTCCGTCAGGGTGACGACGCCCCACGGCACCGAGGTCATGTCGACGATCTCCGTGGCGACACCGCCCAGCCGGTCGTCGCGGCGCGCGACGCGGACCCAGCTCACCTCGGTCGAGCCGCCGCCGATATCGATCAGCAGGCCAAACGGGATCTCGGCGTCGAGCAGGTTCTCGCAGCTCGCCAGCGCCAGCCGCGCCTCCTCGGCAGGCTTGATGACCTCGAAGCACAGCCCGGTGCGCTGCTTGACCACGGCCAGGAAATCCTCGCCGTTGCAGGCGCGGCGGCAGGCCTCGGTGGCGATATGACGAGCCATGGTGACGCGATTGCGCTCGATCTTGGCCGCGCAGACGCTCAGCGCATGCAAGGTGCGCTCGATTGCATCGCCACACAGCGCCCCGCTCAGCGCCACCCCTTCGCCCAGCCGGACCGGCCGGGAATAGGCATCGACGACCTGGTAGCCGTCGACCGATGCCCGCGCCACCAAGAGCCGGCAGTTGTTGGTGCCGAGATCAATGGCGGCAAAAGTGTGCGCGAACCGACCGCTGTGCCAGCCTCCCTTGGTGGGTTCCCCGGCCATTCGCTACTCTTTTCCTTCACCTAATGCTAACCGAGGTTACGATCGAGGGCGAGCCCTACCCTGCAGGCAAATCCGGCCTGCGACCCGTGCAGAGGTCGCTTGCCAAGCCGCGGCGACGCCGCTAAATGCAGCGGCCTGCCCGGATGGGGGATAGTTTAACGGTAGAACAACCGGCTCTGACCCGGTTAGTCTAGGTTCGAATCCTGGTCCCCCAGCCATGGCGCTCCAATGTTGGGCACCGGACCGAGGCCGGTTCACAAAAATCGAAAGCGCCTACACGGCGTCGGCCGCGACCAGGCGATCCGCCTGGGCGATGCCCACGAGCAGCGTCGACGCTGCGTTCGTCACGGCATGCACCAGCGCCGTGGCCTCGGCGCCGTCGTCGGTCGAGGTCCAGGTCGTGTGCAGGTCCTTCTGCGCCTGCACGTAGTGCATCGACACCGCCACCTTCGACATCAGCGTCGTGATGTCGTGGCCCACCGCGGTGTCCTGGGCCCCGCTCATGATGTTGACCAGCACCGAGCCGACGAACTTGCCGGCCTGCAGGGTCGCCTTGGTCTGGGCCGTCCAGTAGGTGAGGCCCGCGGCATCCGATCCGCGGTTGAACAGGTTGTTGTAGACGCTGTCGATGAACGAGGTGATCGCGGCGTCGCTGGCGCCGAACGGGTTGACCAGAAAGGGATAAAGCCCCTTGGCTTCGTTGCTGACGCCGAACGAGCTCGCGATGTTGGCGAACAGGGTGGAAGGGCCCTGCGACTTGTTGATATTGAACTGATTGACCCAGAAGTCGAAGCCTGGCGCATCGGCGCCGCGGCCGAAGAAGGCGACGTAGGTCGCCGCGACCTGCTCCTGAGCCGTCAGCCCGACCAGGTCGAGGGTCGTCGTCGTCGGCCCGACATTGACCGGTACGACGTACATCTGGACGTGGGCGGTCGCGGTCGTGCTGTCGGGCAGGAGAATGCTGTACTGCACGTCGTCGATGCCCTTGAAGCTTCCCGGCGCGTAAGCAAACGTCCCGTCTGCGGCAGAAACGAGGAAACGGGGGCCGGAAAGACCGTCGATATTGACGAACGTCCCTGGCGGCGTTTCGTCGTTGGACATGAGTCCGATCGTGGAACTCGGCGAGAGCTGGCTGCCGGCCAGCATCACGTAGGCATCGTCCGTGATGACGGGTCCCTTGGTGTTGACAAGCCGGAAGAACACCTCCTCGGTGCCCGTTCCGGACCACACCTGCACCACGTGCCCGTCGGCCAGCGTCGCCACGTCCTGCGAGCCGTAGATCGACTGGGCGATCTGCGTACCCGCGGTCGTCGCGTTGATCCTGAACTCGTCGCTGAGCGCATTGCCGCTCAGATCGTACTTCCGGCCGTAAACACCCCAGCTGCCGCCGTCCTGACCGAGCGACGACCACGTCACCAGGAACCCGTCGTTCAGCGCCGCGACGGAGGGGTAGGCCTGGTCGCCGCCCGTCGTCTGATTGATTCTGAAGACCGACCCGAAAGCGGAGTTCCCGCGGGCGATTTGAGCGAAGACTCCGGAATCACTGGCGTCTTGCGAAGACCAGACGACGGCGTAATCGCCGTTCTTCAGAGTCGCCACCGAAGGGTAGTCTTGATCACCAGCACTATCCTGAAAATTCAGCCACAAGCTGCCGCTTTGTGCCACCCCGCCCGCATCATAGAGCCGCCCGATAATCTCCTTCGTCGTCGAGGGCGGGTTCGGACCAACAGCCACGGCGACGAAGCCGCCGTTGTTCAGAGCAGCAAGGGCAGGATAGAACTCATCGCCCTGGGTAGCGAAGACTGGAACCTCGCCACCTTGAGCCACGCCCGTGGAAGCATATCGTTGGAAGTAGACATCGAAGCCGTTGCCGGCCTGACCAGGCGACATCCACGTCACGACGAAACCGCCCGCAGCCAGGCCAATGGCGGAGGCGTAGATCTGATCGCCGCTCTGGTGCGAGGCGTTGACCAGGAACTCCGGCGCCGTCGTCACACCCGAGGCGTCGTAGCGGCGTGCATAGATGTCCGGCGAGCCGCCGTTCTGGTCGCTCTGCCAAGTCACGAGAAAGCCGCCGTCAGCCAGCGCCGTCACGGTAGAGAGCGCCTGCGAGCCGGTGAAAGTGCTGTTGACGGTGAACTCCGCCCCCTGCCGAGCCCCGGTCGAGTCGTAGCGCTGAGCATAGACCTCGTTGCCGGCGACGCCGCTGACGGTCTGCGACGTCCACGTCACGACGAAGCCGCCGCCCGTCAATGCGGCAACCGCCGGATAGATCTGCGTGCCATTGGTGGTCGAATTGACCCTGACGTCCACGCCGATGGGGAACGCTGCGATGGTCATGCGTGATCTCCTGGACCGGGCGTCTACAAATCGCGGCCGAGCCGGAGCCACAACAGCGCAGTGTGACTATATGAGCGCGGTCCGCATACAGGCAATCATCGATGCTGCACGGCTTCAGTGGCGGGCAGGCGTCATTCCTGCAGCCATTGCAGATGATTCCAGACCAGCAGTCCGCAGACCAAAAGCGCGACGAGCCCGAGGCCCGCCAAGGAGACGCTTCGACGCCGCGCGACCAGGAACAGTCCCATCAACCCCGTGAAGATGATTGCCGCGATCATCGGTTCGAGCGTAGTCGCCGCGGGACGCCACATCAGCCTGGGCTTGTTTGCGCCCGGCGAACAGGCCGGGTTCCACGATGCCGTTGGCAACCGCGATCATGATTCGCCAGGCTGCGGTCGAGCACAATGCCGATACACGCGACGGCGATGGCATTGCCCAACCCATGAGAGCCCGCCAGAAAGGCGAAAGCCCCGACCCCTGGTGGCCGGCCGGCCTCGAGCATGCCGGTCGCGAACACCGATCGCGCACGCTCCGCCTGAACGGCAGGTGGCATGCCGCACGGCGCATCTGGCATGCTGCCGGCGCCGTGACTCCCAAACAGATCGATACCTTCTGCTCCACCCTCCCCGCCGCGACGCGCACCGTGCAATGGGAGGGCGTCGTCGTCTTCAAGGTCGGCGGCAAGATGTTCTGCCTGATCGCGCCGACCGGTCACTCGGTCGGCCGCATCTCCTTCAAGTGCGCGCCAGAGCACTATGATGCCCTCTCGCGTTCCGAAGGGTTCCGGCCAGCGCCTTATCTAGCGCGCGCCAAATGGGTGGCGCTCGACGATCCCAGGGTCCTGACCCCGGCCCAGACCAAGGCCTACCTGCGCCGCGCTCATGCCGTTATCGCCGCGGCGCTGCCCAAGCAGAGGCAGGCGGAACTGGGACTGTAAGGATCGTTGCCGGAGGGGCCCCGGTTGCGGGGCGGGACGGGCTTTGATAGAAGGCCGCGCCGGCCTCGCCCCGCCCCTGCGGACGAGGCCGAATTCCATTCATCCGACGCAAGCGGTAAGCCCATGAAAGTCCCCGTCAATTCGATCCGCGCCGGCAACGTCGTCGAGTACAACGGCAAGCTCTGGGTGGCCTCCAAGGTGCAGCACATCAATCCCGGCAAGGGCGGCGCCTTCGTGGCGCTCGAAGCCAAGGCGCTGCGCGAGGGCAACAAGCTGCAGGAGCGCTTCCGGTCGGGCGAGACCATCGACCGCGTCCATATCGACGAACGCGAGTGCACCTTCCTGTTCAAGGACGACAGCGGCTTCACCTTCATGGACAAGGAGACGTTCGACCAGCTGCTCGTCGGCGCCGACGTGATCGACGCCGACCAGGCGCGTTTCCTGCAGGACGGCATGGAAGTCACGGTCTCGCTCTACGAGGGCACCCCGGTGGGCGCCGAGTTGCCCAAGACGGTGGTCCTGCCGGTCATCGAGGCCGATGCGGTGGTCAAGGGCCAGACCGCCTCCTCGTCGTACAAGCCGGCCGTCGTCGAAGGCGGCATCCGGGTCATGGTGCCGCCCCATATCGGCGTCGGCACCAAGCTCGTGATCAGCACCGAGGACGGCAGCTACCTCGAGCGCTCCAAGGACTGAGCGCGTGGCCCGTTCGCCGGATCAGCCGGTCGCCCGCATCGGCCGCGGCCCGATGGCGCCGGGCCGCGAACGCTCGGGCCCGCCCGAGCGCCGCTCCCTGGCGCCGCGCTCGGCCACCATCACGGTGATGATCCGCGCCGCCTTCGCCGCCGCCAAGTTCCTCAAGCGCGATTTCGGCGAGGTCGAGCATCTGCAGATCTCGGAGAAGGGTCCGGGCGACTTCGTCAGCCATGCCGACATCCGGGCCGAGCGGACGGTGCGCGCCGAGCTCGCCCGCACCAGGCCGGAATACGGCTTCCTCGGCGAGGAAGGCGGCGAGACGAAAGGCGATGGCCGTAACAGGTGGATCGTCGATCCGCTCGACGGGACGACCAACTTCCTGCACGGCGTGCCGCACTTCGCCATATCGATCGGGCTGGAGCGCGAGGGCGAGATCATCGCCGGCGTCGTCTACCAGCCCATTTCGGACGAGCTGTTCTGGGCCGAGAAGGGCAACGGCGCCTTCATCGACACGCCGAGCGCCCGCTCGCGGCGGCTGCGCGTGTCGGGCCGCAAGGACCCCGCGCATGCCCTGGTCGGCACCGGCATCCCGCATATCGGCAAGACCGATCAGTCTGCCTATCACGCCAAGCTGGCGGCGGTGACGGCGCGCACCGCCGGCGTGCGCCGCTGGGGCGCGGCCGCGCTCGACCTCGCCTTCGTGGCGGCCGGGCGCTACGACGCGTTCTTCGAGTTCGGCCTCGCGCCGTGGGACGTCGCTGCCGGCATCCTGCTGGTACGCGAGGCGGGCGGCGTGGTGAGCGACATCACCGGCAAGCCCTACGAGCTCGGCGGTCCCTCCCTGCTCGCCAGCAATTTCGGCGTCCGCGAGCCGATGGTCGAGATCCTGTCGAAGGCATAGGTCCACTGGGGGTAATCTCCGCTCTCCAGTGGCGCTCTTCTTGTCGATCACTCATCCGATGAGCGCCACTGGGGTGGCGCGGTCTCGGCGCATGAGCACGAGTCGCGTCGGTCACTTCCCGGTCAGGATCTGGCGCACCAGGCGGGCGACCGTGCGGGCGGCCAAGGTGGCGGGGCGCTGCGTGCCGACGGCGAGCCATGTCATCTGCTCGAGAGCAGGCTTGGTGATGCGCGCCGAGGCGAAGGCCGAACCCGACATCTCGCGTTCGACGAACGGCCGCGGAAATACCGTGCACAGGCCGCAGCGCGTCACGGCTTCGCGCAGGATGGCCGACGAGCTGCCTTCGAGCACGAAGTCGAGCCGCACGCCCTGGCGCTGGGCGAGCTCGGTCATCACCGACGTCATGGCGTTGGGCTGCACCGGCCCGCACAGCGCAACGCCGTCGAGGGCACGGAACGGCAGCTCGCGCTGGCGCAGCGCGCGATGACCCTTCGGGCCGACCAGCACCATCTCGGCGCGCGACACCAGCTCGGCGCCGCGCACCGCACCGCGGCGATAGCGGTTGAAGATCGCGACCTCGACGCGGCCGTTGGCGACCCACGCCTCGACCTGGCCACTGTAGGCCTCGTGCACGCGCAGCCGGATGCGCGGGAAGTCGACCAGCACTCTGGTGGTGAGCGCGCTGATCAATGGCTGCGCCCACCCAGGCACGACGCCGAGATCGACGCTGCCCATCGGGCTGCCGCTCTCGCCCCGCGCCTCGGCGGCGAGCTGGTCGGCCTCGGCGAGCAGCGCCTTGGCGCGCGGCAGCAGGGCCTCGCCGAGCTCGGTCGGCTGCACGCCGCGACCGGTGCGGTGGAACAGGCGGCCGCCGAACTCGCCTTCGAGCGCCGAGACCTGCCGGCTCAGCACCGACTGGGCAATGCCCAGCGTTGCGGCGGCACGGCTGAAGCCACCGCCCTCGGCCACGCTGCAGAAGGCCCGCACACCTTTGAGGTCCATGAGACTCCATCCGAAATGGGCAAAGCTAGTTTATCGGTGATGGCGGTTCTGCATAGCCTGCCGCGCCGCTAGGCTTGCCCGCGGAGGAAACCAGGATGAATCATGCGACGCGCCGCCTCGTGCTGGCCGGCGGCGCCATGGCACTGCCGCTGGGCGTCGCCTGGGCGAGGTTCCCGGAGAAGCCGATCACGTATCTCTGTCCCCTGCCGGCCGGCGGCCTGCTCGACACGCATATGCGCTTCCTCGCCGAACGGGTGGCGGCCGACCTCGGTCAGCCGGTGCTGGTCGATTGCAAGCCGGGCGCGACGGCGACGCTGGCCGCCGCCGGAATCGTGCACGCCAAGCCGGACGGCCATGCACTCGCGACGATGATGGTGACCAGCCTGCGCTTCCCTTACTACAACGACGTGCCCTGGCACCCCTTGCGCGACTTCACCTACATCATCGGCTTGAGCAACGTGGTGATCGGCATCGTCGTGCGCGCCGACTCGAGCTATCGCACGATCGAGGACCTGATCGACGCCGGGCGGCGCACCCCGGAGAAGCTCAACTATGGCACCAGCGGCATCGGCGGCACCGGCCATCTGACGGCGCTGCAGATCGAGCGCGCCACCGGGGCACGCTTCACCCACGTGCCTTTCAAGGGCGGGCCCGAGACGATGCAGGCCGTGCTGGGCGGTCACATCGACTTCATGTGCGACGGGGCGGCCTGGGCGCCGTCGGTCGATGCCGGCAAGTTCCGGCTGCTGGTCATGGCGACCGAGCAGCGCGTCGAGCGCTACCCCGAGGCACCGACCTTACGTGAACGCGGCGTCGACGTGGTCGGCTGGAGCCCCTACGGCGTGGTCGGGCCGCGCAACATGCCGGCCGACCTCGTGGCGGCCCTGCACGCCTCGTTCAAGAAAGCGGCGGACGATCCAGCCCACCGCGCGCTCCTGCAGCGCTTCGTGCAGGAGCCCTGGTATCGCGATCCGCAGGGCTACCGCGCCTGGGCCGAGGACTATTTCGTCACCATCAAGCCCACCCTGGAGCAGGCCGGCCTCACCAAGACCTGATCCCCCCGCGCTTTGCTGAGGGAAGATCGCACGATATCTGGGCGCGACAGCCGCTACGCGGGCAGAAGGGGAATATGAGGCGCCTGCCCATGCCTTGCCGCGGCCATGCTCGCCGCCCACAGTGCGCTGCGGCGGCCGGTTGACCCGAGGGTGCCATTGGCTAATGTGGGTTCGACAGGCGACGCCTAGGCTCAGCGTCCGCCGGGGCCCCTAACTCCTTGGAAAGGCAGTCCGAATGCCCGCGCTCCCCATCGCACCGCGCAGCTTGGCCGCCGCCGCGTTGGGTATCGTGGCGACATTCGCGCCGGCGCTGGGGCAAGACGTCACCGTCTACCCGACCGCGAATGCGGTCAATCCGACGGGCGGCGCGCCAAGCCCGAGAGCCCTTCTGCCGGCGCCCGATCGGATCGGCAGTCGTCTCATCCCCCTCCCCGAGCGTATCGAGGCGACCCAGCGCTCTCCGCTCTATTCCGAGTCCGCCGAGCCGGTGACGGTGGCACCCCCGCCGCCGCCCCGCCAGGTCGCGACCGTCTCGCCTGCACCGACGGCGCGCGTCGAGCCGCCCGCCATGACGCCGCCCGTCGCTGCCCCGGCCGCACGGCCGCCGATGAGCGCCGCGTTGACCCCCGAGCTCGACGCGCCGTCGCCAAAGGGAGCGGTCACCGGCACTGTCCCGTTTGCACCGGGCGCGGCCGACCTGAACGAGTTCGTCAAGGCGGACCTCGATCGCGTCGCCAAGTCCATCGCCGATCGCAAGGTGCGCGGCATCGAGGTGCACGCCTACGCAGGAGACGGCGAGGACCCCAACAGCCGCAAGGTCGCGCTGGCGCGGGCCCTGGTGGTGCGCAGCTACCTGATCGATCGCGGCGTCAAGGCCAAGATCGAGGTCGGCGCATTCTCGGGCGTCGGCGAGCGGGTCGACATCCTGGTGCCCAACCCGTGACCCGGTGCAGGCCGGTCCGGCGTCGCGTCTGAGCAGATGACCAGTCCGCTTCCCTACCTGATCCGCATGCTGCTGTTCCTGGCGGCCGTGCTGGGTCTCGCCTACCTCCTGCATCACGACCTGCTGCGCGTGTTCATGAACACGCCGATCCTGAACGGCGTCATCGTCGCCGTGCTGGTGATCGGCATCTTCTTCGTCATGCGCCAGGTCATCCTGCTGTGGCCCGAGGTGCGCTGGCTGCGCCGTTTCCAGCATCGCGAGGAAGGCGCCCCGCCGCTCGAGATGGAGACGATCAACCTGCTGGTGCCGCTGGCGGCGATGCTGGGCGAGCGCCAGGAGCGCTTCCGCCTGTCGCCGACGGCGACGCGGGCGCTGCTCGACGGCATCGCCACCCGGCTCGACGAGCGGCGCGAGCTGATGCGCTACCTGATCGGGCTGCTGATCTTCCTCGGGCTGCTCGGCACGTTCTGGGGCCTGCTCGAGACGATCGGCGCCGTCGCCGATGCGATCGCCAGCCTGCAGATCAGCAGCGGCGATGCCGTGCAGATGTTTGCCCGCCTCAAGGAGAGCATCGAAGGCCCGCTCAAGGGCATGGCGACGGCGTTCGGCGCCTCGCTGTTCGGCCTGTCGGGATCGCTGGTGCTGGGTTTCCTCGAGCTGCAGGCGAGCCAGGCGCAAGGCCGCTTTCATATCGAGCTCGAGGAATGGCTGGCCGGCGCGACACGGATCTCGGGCGGACCGCAGATCGAGGGCGAGCAAGGCGTGTCGGCCTATGTCGAGGCGCTGCTCGAGCGCACCGCCGACGGTATCGACGACCTCACACGCTCGCTGCGCCGTGCCGAGGAAGCGCGCGGCACCACCGTCACCGCCAATGCCATGCTGGTCGAGCGGCTGGCCGCCCTGGCCGAGACCATGCGGGCCCAGCAGAACCTGCTCGCCCGCCTGGCCGAGCACTCGATCGAGTTGCGCGGAGCCATGACCCGGCTGACTGAGCGCGCGCCCGACCAGGCCGATCGCGAAACGCTGGCCGCCCATCACCGCAACACCGAGGCCTATCTTGCCCGCCTGCTCGAGGAGAACGTGCGCAGCCGCGCCGCCCTGGTCGAGGAGCTGCGCGGCGCTGTCGGCCGGCTGAACGAACGCGCGCCCGACGACGAACGCGAGGCGCTGGTCGCTCATCAGCGCGCCACCGAGGTCTATCTCGCCCGCCTGGTCGAGGAGAACGTGCGCGGGCGCACGGCGCTGGTCGAGGAACTGCGCGGCACGGTCGAGCGCCTGGCCGAGCGCTCGTCCGACGAGGAGCGGGAGGCGATGATCGCCCATCAGCGCACCATCGAGGCTCATCTCGCCCGGCTGGTCGAGGAGAATGTGCAGTCGCGCACGGCTCTGGCTGACGAGCTGCGCGGCGAGTTCCGGCTGCTCGCCCGCACCATCGCCTCGACGACCAGGGGCGCCAATCAACCGGTCGGCGAGGGCTAGCCGGTGGCCGCCATCTCCGCCCGCCGGCGCGGCGGCGGCGCCGACTATACTTGGCCCGGCTACGTCGACGCGCTCACCACTCTGCTGATGGTGCTGATCTTCCTGCTGTCGCTGCTCAGCGTGGCCCAGTTCACCCTGTCGAGCGCGCTCAGCAATCGCGACAGCGCCATCGATCAGCTCGGCCGGCAGCTCGGCGAGCTCACGAGCCAGCTCTCGATCGAGAAGAAGGCGTCGCAGAACCTGCAGAAGGATCTCGAGCAGCTCACCCTGCAGCTTCGCCAGACGCGTGGCGAGCGCGACCGGCTGAACAACGACCTGGCCAACGAGCGGCGCTCGGCCGAGGCGCTGCGCGTCGAGCGCGACCGGTTGACCGGCGACATCGCCAACGAGCGGCGGACGATCGAGACGCTCAAGGCCGAGCGCGACAAGCTCGGCACCGACCTCTCCGCCGAGCGCAAGTTCATCGAGACGCTGAAGACCGACCGCGACCGGCTGACCGAGCAGCTCTCGGCCATGATCACCGAGCGCGACAAGCTGAACGCAGCCCTGCAGAGCCAGACCAAGAGCGCTCAGCTCAAGGCCGAGGATCTGCAGAAGGAGATCGAGCGCCAGCGGCTCGAGCTCACCCGGCTCGCCGCCTCGCTCGCCGCCGCCAACCAGGAGAAGGGCAAGCTGTTCGGCGACCTCACCGAGGAGCAGAAGCTCAGCGCCGAGCAGAAGGCCGCGGTGGTGCGGCTCACCGCCGAGCTGGCCGGCGTCAAGGACGAGCTCGCCCGGCTGAACGCCGCGCTCGAGGCATCGGAGGCCAAGGCCAAGGACCAGCAGGCGCAGATCGTCGATCTCGGCCAGAAGCTCAATCGCGCGCTCGCCAGCAAGGTCGAGGAGCTGGCGCGCTACCGCTCGGAATTCTTCGGCCGGCTGCGCGAGGCGCTGGCCGGCCAGCGCGACGTCCAGATCGTCGGCGACCGCTTCGTCTTCCAGTCGGAGGTGCTGTTCACGTCGGGCTCGGCCCAGCTCCAGCCCGGCGGCGAGAAGCAACTCGCCAACGTCGCCCAGCGCCTGCTCGAGATCGCCGATCGCATCCCCAAGGAGGTCAACTGGGTGCTGCAGGTCGACGGCCACACCGACGACAAGCCGATCCGCAACGTGGTCTACCCGACCAACTGGGAGCTGTCGGCCGCCCGCGCCATCGCCGTGGTGAAATTCCTGCACAGCGAGGGCATTCCCAACGACCGCCTGGTCGCTGCCGGCTACGGCGAGTACCAGCCCCTCTCCACCATCGACACCGCCCGCAACCGCCGCATCGAGCTCAAGCTCACGAGCCGGTAGCACTTTGCCCTTGCCTCCCCCGTAATCGGGGGAGGAACATGAGCCGCTACAACAACCCCAGGCGCTTCAGCTCAGCCGCCATCTCCGCCGGCATGTCCGCCGTGTCGCCCTTCGACAAATCGGGCGGGGCTCGGTCGGGCTCGAAGTAGCGCCAGCCCTGGAAGGCCTTGCAGGTCCGCGGCGCCGTCGGCACCAGGGTGCGCTTGACCTTGATCCGGCAATACTTCTTGCCGTCGTCCTGGTCGATATCCTCCTCGAAGCCGACCAGTTCCTGACGGCAACGGATGACGCCGCGCACCACCCAGTAGAGCGAGCCGCCGTCGAGCAGCTCCTCGGCCCGCCGCGGCGTGTTGCGGGTATAGACCCAGTGCGGCGAGCGCGGAGTCTGGCCGCGCTGCCGGCGGCGCTGGGCCTGCACGGTCTTCATGTGGGCGAGGTCGTTCACGCCGACAGCGAGCTTGATGAGATGCAACATCATGGTTCGCGCTTAGTACGGTGGCCCATGCTTGCTCAAGCCGTCCCTATCCACAACGATCAGGAATCGTGTCTTCCCCATCACAGCGATGGAACAATCGCAATGGCAGGTCCACACTCCACAATGTTTGCACAATGCGCAGAATAGAGTGCTGCCGCTTTCTACGGGGGTTCTCATGAATCGGTCGACGCTGGCTGCCCTGGTCGTGGCTCTCATGCTGGCATCGGGCATCGCGGGCTATGTCATCGGCAAACCGAGAGACTCGATCGATCGACCGTCACAACCGACTGTAGCCGCTGCGCCGACTCCGGCTCCAGCACCGGCGCCCGCCCCTGCTCCCGCACCGCAGCCGAGCACGCAGACGGCGCAGAGCACCCCGCCCGCTACGCCAGCCAACACGACGACCACGACGACGCCCGCCCCAACGGCGCCGGCCATGACGACCGCCCCGTTCGCCTTCAGCCGCTACTCGATGGACACCACCCGGCCGGAAGCCGAGGCGTGCCTGGTCTTCAACAAGCCGCTGGTGCCGAACGGCGTGCGCTACAGCGACTTCATGCGCATCGAGCCCGAGGTCAAGTCGGCGGTGCGCGTGGTCGACGACCGGCTGTGCATCGGCGGCCTCGCCTACGGCGATGACTACAAGGTGAAGCTGCTCGCCGGCCTGCCCGGCGCCGACGGCGCCAAGCTGGCCTACGAACGCACGGTCGAGGTGTCGCTGGGCGCCCGCCCTGCGGTCGTCAACCTGCCGGGCAAGGGCTTCATCCTGCCGCGCGGCTCGGCCGCCGGCATTCCGGTCACCACCATCAACGTGTCCAAGGTCGGCATCTCGGTCTATCGCGTCAACGAGCGCGCGATCGACCGATTCGCCAACGACCGCTACGACGCCACGTATCCCGGCAGCGAGCCGCTCACCGAATCGTGGTCGTTGCGCCGCTGGCTCTCCGGCGACAACGGCAAGCGCATCTGGCGCGGCACGATGGAGGTGAAGAATTTCCAGAATCAGTCCGTGGTCACCGCCTTCCCGATCCGCGAGACCATCCAGGATTGGAAGCCGGGCGCCTATTTCGTGGTCGTCTGGGACGCCGCCAAGCCACCGCCCCGCAACTACGAGGACGACGAGGACACGCAGACCGACGGCACCGCCGCCGGCATGTGGGTGATCGACACCGACATCGCGTTGACCACCTTCACCGGCGCCGACGGGTTGAACGTGTTCGCCCGTTCGCTGCAGACAGCCCTCCCGCTTGCCGGCATCGAGGTCGTGCTGCTGAGCCGCGGCAACGAGCCGATCGGCAAGGCGATCACCGACGCCGACGGACGGGTCAACTTCGCTGCCGGCCTGCTCAAGGGCCGAGGGGCGGCCGAGGCGTTCGCCGTGATGGCGACCGACGACGCCAAGAAAGACTTCTCGCGGCTCGAGCTCACCAAGTCGCCATTCGACCTGTCCGACCGCGGCATCTCGGGCCGCGATCAGCCCGGTCCGGTCGACGCCTTCCTCTATACCGAACGCGGCATCTATCGGCCGGGCGAGACCGTCCAGCTGATGGCGATGCTGCGCGACAACGGCGCCACCGCGCTTGCCGACATGCCGGTGACCCTGATCGTCAAGAGGCCCGACGGCAGCGAGTTCACCCGCTATACGTCTGCCCTGCAGGGCTCGGGCGCGATCCACCAGGCGATCGACCTGCCGAAATCGTCGCGCCGCGGCCGCTGGTCGGTGACCGCCCATATCGATCCGAAGGCACCGTCGGTCGGCCGTGTCGAGTTCACGGTCGAGGATTTCGTGCCGGAGAAGCTCAAGGTCGAGCTCAAGGCCGATCGCTCGATGCTGCGACCCGGCGAGGTCAACGGCTTCTCCGTGCAGGCCGACTTCCTCTATGGCGCACCCGCGTCGGGCCTCACCGTCGAGGCAGACATGCGGGTGACGGTCGACGATTCGCCGTTCCCCGACTTCACCGCCTATCGCTTCGGCCCGGAGAGCGAGCGCGAGAAATTCGAGCCGCCCTTCATGACCCTGAACGGCCCGGACACCGACGCGACCGGCAAGTCGCGCCTCGAATGGGGCGGTGACGGGGTCAAGGACACCGTCTTGCCGCTGCGCGCCCAGGTCCAGGCCCGCGTCTTCGAGCCGGGCGGCGGCCGGGCGACGAAGAACGAGACCTCGCTGCCGATGCGCACGCGCAACGTCTATCTCGGCATCCGTCCCACCTTCGAGGGCCGCTATGCCCGCGAAGGGGCGGTCACCGAGTTCGATCTCGTGGCGGTCGACGCCGACGGCAAGCAGGTCGCCCGCCCGGGCATCCAATACCGTGTCGAACGCATCGACTACTCCTACCAATGGTACCAAGTCGATGGCCGGTGGCGCTGGCAGGGGACACAGCATGACCGTGAGATCACCAACGACACGGTGACTCTCAAGGCCGATGCTCCGCTGCGCCTGTCGCTGCAGCTGCAATGGGGCAGCCACCGCCTGATCGTGGTCGACACCCAGAACAACACCTCGACCACCATGAGGTTCTATGTCGGCTGGTACGGCGGCGATTCGACCGAAGAGGCGCCGGACACGCTGCGCGTGGCGAGCGACAAGCAGAATTACAAGCCGGGCGAGTCGGCGCGGGTCCGCATCGAGCCCTCCTTCGCCGGCCAGGCGCTGGTCGCCATCGCCACCGATCGCATCGTCGCCACCTATCCGGTGCAGGTGCCGTCGGGCGGCACCACGGTCGAAGTGCCGGTCAAGGCCGAATGGGGCTCCGGCGCCTACGCGCTGGTCACCGCCTGGCGTCCGTTGTCGACGCCCGCCGACCGCACCCCGACACGCGCCATCGGCGCAGTCTGGCTCGGCCTCGATCCGACTCTGCGCACCTTGGCCGTCCAGATCAGCACACCCGACAAGGTGACGCCGCGTCAGCGCATCGAGGTGCCGATCAAGGTCTCGAACCTGCAGAACGAGGAGGCCTACATCACCCTGGCCGCGGTCGATGAAGGCATCCTGCAGCTCACCCGCTATCGCACGCCCGATCCGTCGAACTACTACTTCGGCAAGCGGGCGCTCGGCGTGTCGATGCGCGACGACTATGGTCGCCTCCTCGACACCAAGGCCGACGAGGTCGGGCGCATCCGCGTCGGCGGCGACGCCGGCGACATCGGCGGGCTCGACGTCGTGCCGACCCGCACCGTCTCGTTGTTCAGCGGTCCGGTGAAGCTCGACGCCAACGGCGAGGCCAAGATCGGTCTCGATATTCCCGACTTCATCGGCCAGCTCCGGCTGATGGTCGTCGCCTACTCCAAGACCCGCGTCGGATCGGGGGATCAGCGGCTGTTCGTGCGCGACGCGGTGACCGCCGACGTCGTGCTGCCGCGCTTCCTCGCACCGGGTGACCGCGGCCGCCTGTCGCTGTCGCTCCATAATGTCGATGGCCAGGCCGGCGACTACCGGCTGACCCTCGAGACGAGTGGCGTGGTGTCGCTCGACCGCCCGGTGGCCGAGACGCGCCAACTGGCGACCAACCAGCGTGAGCTCCTGACCTGGGACCTCAAGGCGGGCGAGGTCGGCTTCGGCAAGGTCGCCGTGGCAGTTTCGGGTCCGGGCAACTTCGCGGTGCGCCGCGAGTGGGACATCCAGGTGCGCGCGGCGCAGACGCCGAGCGCCGTCGACACCGTCTCCCAGCTCGAGCCGCAGCGCCAGCTCACGGTCGACCGCAACCTGGTCGCCCAGTTCGCGCCGGGCACGACCAGCGTCAGCGTCGGTCTCTCGCGCATCCCGGGCATCGACGTGCCGGGCCTGCTGCGGTCGCTCGACAAGTACCCCTACGGCTGCATCGAGCAGACCACCAGCCGTGCCCTGCCGCTGCTCTACTACAATGACGTTGCCCTACTGGGCTACGCCAAGACCGACTTCAACATCACGGACCGCGTGCAGGACGCGATCTATCGCGTCGTCGACATGCAGATGTCGGACGGCTCGTTCGGCATGTGGGGTCCCTACAATTCGCCGGCCGCCGAATGGCTGCAGGCCTACGTGTTGGATTTCCTGCTACGCGCGCGCGACCAGCAGATGAACGTGCCGGCAGTCTCGCTGCAGCGCGGCCTCGGCTGGCTCAACCGCTCGGTCGAGAAGTTCTCGCCCAATGCTCAGGCCTATGCCTGGTACGTGCTGGCCAAGGGCGGTCTCGCCGACCCCGGCCGCATCCGCTACTTCCAGGACACGAAGGCGAGCGAGATCCTGGGCGGCCTCGCCTGGGCACAGCTCGCCGCGGCGCTCAATCATGTCGCCGAGCCGGGTCGCGCGCGGCTCGCCTTCTCGATCGCGCGTCAGCGCATCGACCAGCCCGTTCCGAACGAGTACTACGGCTCGCCGCTGCGCAACCGCGCCGCCCTGATCGCGCTCGCGACCGAGGCCGGCGGACAGCAGGCGCTCACCGAGGTGGTCACCTCGGTGCGCGAGCAGCTCGTCGCCAAGGGCGACTACACCACCACACAGGAGCAGGCGTGGCTGCTGCTGGCGGCACGCGCCATGGGCGGCGGCGACACCGAGCTCGCCTACTCGCTCGACGGCGAGCAGCACAAGGCGAGCAAGGATCCGGTCGTGATCAATCCCGACCGGGCGGCAGTCGAACGCGGCGTGCGCGTCGGCAACGACGGCAACCGCCCGGTCTGGCTGCAGGTGACAGCCCGCGGCGTGCCGACCGAGCCGCAGCCCGCGGCGTCGCAGGGCCTGACCGTGGAGCGCCGCTACTTCACCATGGACGGCAAGCCGGCCGACCTCGGCCGGATGCGCCAGAACGAGCGGGTGATCGTGTCGATCC
Organism: Reyranellaceae bacterium; assembly: GCA_046349295.1. Classification (GTDB taxonomy): domain Bacteria; phylum Pseudomonadota; class Alphaproteobacteria; order Reyranellales; family Reyranellaceae; genus Reyranella. The sequence continues at coordinate 510,188 of JAXMCP010000008.1, read as the reverse complement.
GCGGCCGCAACCTCGAAGGCGGCTATCACGAGGCCGCCCTGCTCGACCTCCTGCCCGCCGGCTTCGAGATCGAAAGCGTGCTGAACGACGAGACCGTGAAGTCCTTCACGTTCCTCGACAAGCTCACCGACACCCGCATCGCCGAGGCGCGCGACGACCGCTTCTTCGCCTCGTTCAACCTCGGCCGGCGGCGTTATCATACGTGGTGGGACTCCTCCGACCAGTTCCCGAATTCCTTCCACGTCGCCTATGTCGTGCGCGCAGTGACGCCGGGCAGCTTCGCCCTGCCGGCGGTGCACGTCTCCGACATGTACGCGCCGCGCGTCTACGCCCGCAGCGCGATGGGCCACGTGACCATCGCGCCGCGCTGACATGAGGCTGCAGCGGCTCCTCGTTGGCGCAGCCCTCGCCGTCACCCTGGTGACGGCGGGGGCGCTCGCGCTCGACCGGCTGTTTCCGCCGGACCTCACGCGCTACCACCAGCGCTCGAGCGAGGTCGTCGACGCCAACGGCCGCCTGCTGCGCGCCTTCACGACATCGGACGGCAAGTGGCGGCTCGCCGCCACCGTCGACGACGTCGATCCGCTCTACCTCGCGCTTCTCAAGGCCTACGAGGATCGCCGCTTCGACGACCATTGGGGCGTCGATCCCATCGCCGCCGTGCGCGCCGCCGGGCAGTGGATGTCGCGCGGCCGCATCGTCTCCGGCGCCTCGACCATCTCCATGCAGGCCGCCCGTCTGCTCGAGCCACGGCCGCGCGGGCTGCTCACCAAGGTGATCCAGTCGGCGCGCGCCCTGCAGCTCGAATGGCGCTACTCCAAGCAGGAGGTGATGGCGATCTACCTCACCTTGGCGCCGATGGGCGGCAATCTCGAGGGCGTGCGCGCCGCTTCGCTGGCCTATTTTGGCAAGGAGCCCAAGAGCCTGTCGGCAGCCGAGGCGGCCCTGCTGGTCGCCATTCCGCAATCGCCGGAGCGCCGCCGGCCCGATCGTGCGTCCCAGCGCGCCCAGGCGGCGCGCGATCGCGTGCTGGCGCGCGGTTTCGAGCACGGGGTCATCGACCAGTCGCTGTACGACAAGGCGCTGACACGCAGTGCGCCCGACCGCCGGCTCGCCATGCCGATGCACGCGCCCCATCTCGCCACCTGGCTGGTTGGGCAGTCACCCGGCACCGCCGTGCCGACGACGATCCGCCTGGAACTGCAGAATGCGCTGGCCCAGCTCGCGGCCGACGAGCGCGTCCAGTTCCCCGATCGTCCCCAGATCGCCATGGTGGTGGTAGACAATCGCACGCGGTCGGTCGTCGCCTGGCTGGGCGGCTCCGATTTCTTCGGCAAGGCGGGACAGGTCGATCTGGTGCGTGCGCACCGCTCTCCAGGCTCGGCCCTGAAGCCGCTGATCTATGCCATGGCCTTCGACGACCGCACGCTGCATCCGCAGTCGCTGGTCGAGGACGTGCCGGTGCGGTTTCGCGAATGGCTGCCACGCAACTTCGACCGCGACCACCAGGGCGCCGTCACCGTGCGCCGCGCCCTGCAGCAGTCGCTCAACGTGCCGGCGGTGCTGGCACTGGAGAAGGTCGGACCGCAGCGCTTCCTCGCCACCCTGCGCAGCGCCGGCGCTGCGCCCGGCCTGCCACCCGGCGAGACCGGCGGCACCTTGGGCATCGCGCTCGGCAGCGCCACCATCTCGCCGCTGGAGATGGCCGGCCTCTACAACGGTCTCGCCACCGGTGGTCAGTTCTCACCGCCGCAGGTCAGGCGTGACCAACCGAAGGTCGAGCCGGTGCGCCTGCTCGGCCCGGCCGCCGCCTGGTACGTCTCCGACATCCTCGCCGAGGCGCCGCTGCCCGAGGGCTTCGCCGCGTTGCCGGTGAACCTGCGCGAGCGGCGCATCGCCTACAAGACAGGGACGTCGGCCGGCTTCCGCGACGCCTGGGCCGCCGGCTACAGCACCAACTGGACCGTCGTCGTCTGGGTGGGCCATGCCGACGGCGCGTCGCGTCCCGGTGGCCTTGGCCGCGTCGCAGCGTTGCCCATCCTGTTCAAGGCGTTTGGCCGCCTGCCGGCCGAGGACAACCGCGCGACGGCACCGCCAGTCGACGTCGTGCGGGTCGCCTCGCATCGCGACCTGCCGCCCATCATGCGCACCCTGCGGCCACCGAACGATTCCAACGGTGGTCCGCGCATCTCCTATCCACCGGCCGATGCCCGGATCGAGCTGGCCACCAGCGAGGCAGTGCCGCTGACGGCGCTGGGCGGCGAAGGCCGCCTGCGCTGGCTGATCGACGGCCAGCCGATCGACGGCAGCAGCTGGGTGCCGGGTGGCCCCGGCCTTGCGCGCGTCGCCGTGGTCGACGAGTCCGGCCGCTCGAGCGCCGTCAACGTCCGCATCACCGTACGGCGCTGACGCTTCAGGGCAGCAGCGCCAAGGCGACCGAAGCCACCAGCAGGATGGCGAAGGTGACGTTGATCACCCGGTTGGTGCGCGGCTCGCGGAACAGGCCGGTCAAGGCGGCCCCGGCGAACAGCCAGGCGACATTCACCATCACCATGACCAGCGTGAGCAGCGTCATCTTGGCGGCGACGTCGATCATCAGCCGCCCCTGCACCAGCACGAAGCCAGAGTAGAGCGCCGCCATGGCGGCGTAGCCCTTGGGATTGATCAGCGACAGCAGCAGCCCGGCGCCGAAGCTCGGCGGCCGCTGCCCGCTGGCCGCCTCGGTCAATGGCGGCGCCGTGGCGATGCGGTAAGCGAGATAGACGAAGTAGGCGCCGGCCAGCACCGCCACGATCGGGGTAGCGCCCGGCACTGCCAGCACGATCCCGACCACGCCACTCGCCACCACCGCCATCACGCCGATCATGCCGACGACGATGCCGACCAGATACCCGACGCCTCGCCGCGTGCCGAAGGCCGCGCCGATGGCTGTCAGGCTGAGCGTCGCCGGACCGGGGCTGCCGGCAAGCGCGACGGCCGCGAACAGGAAGCCGAGCAATCCATCCATCGACCGGATATGTCGCGGGCGACGCGTGCGGTCTTGAACGTTCGTGCGCTCATCGCCGGAAGCGCGCCACGCCGTGGCGCGCTCCCGGCGACGAGCCAGACGGGTTTAGACGGATGCCAGGCGTGCTTCACGCTGCGGTCTTTGCCTTCAGCGCCTGCGCCACCTTCGAAGCGGGCTCGCGCCCCAGCGCCGCACAGATGTCGCGGCCGGCCCTCGCGATGGCGTCGAGGTCGACGCCATGCTCGATGCCGAGCCCGTTCAGCAGGTAGATCACGTCCTCGGTGCCCACATTTCCCGATGCACCCTTGGCATAGGGGCATCCGCCGAGGCCGGCGACGGCGGTGTCGAACACGGCGATGCCGCGCTCCATGACCGCCAGGATGTTGGCCAGCGACTGGCCGTAGGTATCGTGGAAGTGCGCAGCGAGCTTCTCGCGCGGCACCTTCTCGGCCACGGCGTCGATCATGGCGACGCATTCGGCCGGTGTGCCCACGCCGATCGTGTCGCCGAGCGAGACCTCGTAGCAGCCCATCCTGAACAGACGGTCGGAGACTTCCGCCACCTTGGCCGGCGCGACCTTGCCGTCGTACGGACAGGCGATCGCGGTCGAGACGTAGCCGCGCACCTTCATGCCGTGCTTCTGCGCCGCCTCCATGACCGGTGCGAAGCGCTCGAAGCTCTCGTCGATCGAGCAGTTGGTGTTCTTGCGGCAGAACGCCTCCGAGGCCGCGGTGAACACCGCGATCTCCTCGCACCTGGACTCGATGGCGCCGTTCATGCCCTGCTTGTTGGGCACCAGCACCGGATAGGCGACGCCGGCGCGGCGCTCGATCTGCGCCATGACCTGGTCGGTATTGGCCATCTGCGGCACCCACTTGGGCGACACGAAGCTGCCGGCCTCGACCGCGCGATGCCCCGCCGCCGACAGCGCATCGATCAACGCGACCTTGGCCTCGACCGGGACGGGACGGGCCTCGTTCTGCAGGCCGTCGCGCGGCCCCACTTCGACCAACCGAATCTGCTTGGGGAATTTCATCGCACCCTCCAATGGCGTAGGCGCATGTTACGCGATCTGGCGAGCGACAAGATACGTGCCCAGCAGAAAGTGGTCTGCGAAAAGCACCTCGCGAAACCTCGCCGGCGCGATACCGCGGCGCGCGATATGGGAAGCCCGATCGCGGTCGGGAAGAGCATGAATGTCGCCTCGCGTGTGCTAGGCTGCGGTCGGAGGAGGACGTCATGGCTCAGCTCGGCAACCAACGCATCGCCTGGTTCAACGGCCAGTTCATGCCGGAAAATCAGGTCATGATCCCATTCCGCGATCGGAACTGGTACCGCCGTCGGAGCGCTACGTGCTGCCCGGCGTGAGCCGCCAGATGACCATGGACATGGCCACGCAGCTCGGCATCGCCTGCACGCCGGGCGCCATCGACCTGTTCGACGCCGCCGACGCCGCGGAGATGTTCCTGACCTCGACCAGCCTGTGCATCCTGCCGGTCAAGAGCTTCAACGGCACGCCGGTCGCCAACGACAAGACTCCGGGTCCGATCACCAGGAAGCTGATCGACGCCTATGCCGAGAGCGTCGGTTGCGACTTCGTGGCCCGGTATCTGAAGTTCCTGCAGTAGCGCCGTCCCACCCACTCGGAAGGGCCGCGGCCTCGCACCATGTTCTCCTGGACCATCAAGCAGCCGGCCGACGGCGTCACCGTTGCGCCGGACGAGCGCCTGCCATGGCCGCAGACCGCGATGCTCGGCGTCCAGCACGTGCTGGCCATGTTCGGCGGCACCGTGCTGTGTCCGCTTCTGATGGGCTTCGATGCCAATGTCTCCATTCTGATGAGCGGCATCGGTACGCTGCTCTTTTTCGTGGCCGTCCGCGGCAAGGTGCCGAGCTATCTCGGCTCGTCGTTCTCCTTCATTGCCGTCGTCGTCGCCGCAACGAACTACCCCGGCCAGGGACCCAATGCATCGATCGACGTGGCGTTGGGCGGCATCGTGGTCTGCGGTGCAGCGTACGCGCTGATCGGCCTGATCGTGATGGCGACCGGCACGGGTTGGGTCGAGCGGCTGATGCCGCCGCTCGTGACCGGAGCGGTCGTGACGTCCATCGGGCTCAACCTGGCGCCCGTCCCGGTCAAGACCATGGCGCCCACGACGTTCGACGCCTGGGTGCAGGCGATCACCTTCCTCTCGATTGCCGTCATCGCCGTCTTCACATCGGGGCTGACACGGCGGCTCCTGATCCTGGTGGGCCTGGTCGCGGCGAGCCTGGTCTACGCCGTGCTGACCAACGGCCTGGGCTGGGGCGTGCCGATCGACGGCAGCCTGATCGCGAATGCGGCGTGGCTCGGCGCGCCGCACTTCACGACACCGAAATTCGAGGGGCGGGCGATCCTTCTCATCCTGCCGGTCGCAGCCATCCTGGTGGCCGAGAATCTCGGTCACCTGAAGGCCGTCGGCGCCATGACCGGCCGCAGCATGGACGCCCATATCGGTCGCGCCTTCGTCGGCGATGGCCTGGCGACGCTGGCGTCGGCCGCCGTCGGCGGCACTGGTGTGACGACCTATGCCGAGAATATCGGCGTCATGGCCGCGACGCGCATCTATTCGACCGCGCTGTTCGTGATGGCGGCGTTGTTCGCCATCCTGCTCGGCTTCTCGCCCAAGTTCGGCGCCTTGATCCACACCATCCCGGTCGCCGTGATGGGCGGCGTCAGCATCGCGATCTTCGGCCTGATCGCCATCGCCGGCATCCGCATCTGGGTCGACAATCGGGTCGACTTCACCGACAGCCGCAACATGATGGTCGCCGGCATCACGCTGATGCTGGGCGGCGGCGACTTCACCCTGACCTTCGGCAGCTTCTCGATGGCCGGCATCGGCACCGCCACCTTCGGCGCGCTGCTGCTCTACGCGGTGCTGGGATTGCGCAAGTGATCACTCCAGCGGCTTGAAGCCGGTCGACTTGATGACCGGCCCCCAGTACGCGGTCTCCTGCTTGATCATCCTGGCGAGCTCGGCCGGCGTCGTCGGCGTCGGCACCATGCCCGACTTGGCGAACACCTCGGCGACCTCCTTGGTGGCGAGCACCTTGCCGATCGCCTGCGAGGCGCGCGCCACCACGTCAGCGGGCACGCCGGGCGGCATGAACATGCCGAACCATTCGGTCACGACGATGTCCTTCACGCCCTGGTCGGCGAAGGTCGGGACGTTGGGATAGAACGGCGAGCGGGTCGGGCCGCTGGTGGCGAGGACGCGGGCTCGATTGTCCTGGCTGAAGGCCAGGAACGCCCCGTCGGGCAGGAGCAGCGACGCGATCTGGCCACCCGTCATGTCGGCCAGCGCCGGGGCGCCGCCGCGATAGGGTACCGCCTGGATCGGCGCGTTGAGCGCCTTGGCCAGCAGGATGGTCAGGAAATGCGGCAGCGAGCCCTCGCCCGGGTTGCCGCAATTGGCCTTGCCGGGATTGGCGCGCGCCCATTCGGCGAACTGCGCCAGGTTGGTGATGCTGGCCGGCACCATCGGCCCGACGGCAAAACCGTGCACGAAGGTGCTGGCGACGGTGACAGGCGTAACGTCGGTCGCCGGATTGTACGAGAGCTGCTGGTAGACGTGTGGATAGACCGTCATCGTCGAAGCCGGTGTCACCAGCATGGTACGGCCGTCGGGCGGCGAGCCCTTCAGCGCATCGATGGCGATCCGTCCGGCCGCACCGGGCCTGTTGTCGACGATGACCCCGCGGGCATAGCCTGGCACGAGCTTGTCGGATAATTGCCGGGCCACGACGTCAGCGGTGCCGCCGGGCGGGAACCCGACCAGGATCTTCACGTTATCCAACGGCTCTTGCGCCTCGACGGCAGCGGGGAGCGCAAGTGCGCCTGCACCGGCCGCGGCAATCTGCAAGGCGCGACGCCGACTGAACCTCATTGTCATGTTTCCTTCCCCAAGAGTTCTTCGCGCGGTCTTCGGCCGCTCCCAGTCTGATAGTGGGCAACGCCCTTCGTTCTGGCAATTGCCAACCGGAAGAGACTCCGTTCAGGTGAAGGTGTATAGTTATCTTGTGGTGGTTCGCAGCTCTTCGTGACCGGCGACCGCTTGGGGCGTCATGCCACGTTGGGCCCGCGACCTTGGAACGACGGTTCGCAAGGAGGCAAGCATGGCCATGCATGACCACATCCGAAATCCTGTCGAATGGGGTTGGGACCAGATCAAGCAGGCTGGTCACGCCGTGGGGTCCGCGGCGCATTCCATGGAAGGCACGTGGGAGGCGCGCGACAGCGCACCGCCTGTGGTCCGCCGCATCGGCATCGCCGATCTGCGCGTTGCCCTGGTCCAGGGCGCGCGCGACTTCGAAGCGTGCCGGACCGACGTCGTCTTCCTCTGCCTGATCTATCCGGTGGCCGGCCTGATCATGGCGCGGATCGCGTTCGACTACGGCCTGCTGCCGCTGATCTTCCCGCTGGTGTCGGGCTTCGCGCTGATCGCGCCCCTGTTCGGCGTCGGCCTGTACGAGATCAGCCGCCGTCGCGAGCGCGGCATCGAGACCAGCTGGACCGACGTGTTCGGCGTCCTGCGCTCGCCCGCCCTGGGTGCCATCGCCGTGCTCGGCATGCTGCTGGTCGCCTTGTTCGTGGTCTGGCTGGTCGCGGCCAACCTGATTTACACGATCACCCTCGGGCCGGACGCGCCCGTATCAGCCCTGGCCTTCGCGCGCGACGCCGGCACGACGCCACAGGGCTGGGCGATGATCGCAGCAGGCCTCGGCGTCGGCTTCCTGTTCGCGCTGACCGTGCTGGTCATCAGCGTCGTCTCTTTCCCGCTCCTGCTCGATCGCGATGTCGGCGTCGGCACCGCGATCGAGACCTCGATCCGCGCCGTGCGGATGAACCCGCTGCCGATGGCGGTGTGGGGCCTGATCATCGCCGCCGGCCTGGTGATCGGCACGATCCCGCTGCTGGTCGGCCTTGCCATCGCGCTGCCGATCCTCGGCCACGCGACCTGGCATCTCTACCGCAAGGTCGTGGGCTGAGCGACTGACCGGACAGCCATGGTAGTCCCCCTCCCCAACGGTTGCGTTGGAGAGGTGCCCCCGAAGGGGGCGGAGGGGTCATGGGCGACACACGTCTGGATTGAAATGCATCATACGAGAATAGACTACCTCGACTGAGGCTCTTGAGCCCTCCGCCCCGTATAGCGGGCACCTCCCCGCGCTTCGCGCAGGGAGGAGAATGAGGAGCGTCAGCTCTCTTCGAACTCGACCAGCTCGGCGCCTTCGGCGACCTGCTCGCCGACGGCGTACCGCACGGTCTTGATCTTGCCGTCCATCGGCGCGGCCAGCGTGTGCTCCATCTTCATCGCCTCGAGCACGAGCAACGGCTGGCCCTTGCTCACGCTGTCACCGATCTTGATGCGAAGATCGATGATCTTGCCCGGCAGCGGTGCCCGAACGGCGGCCTCGCCTGAAGCGGCGGCCTCGTACTGGGTCACATCAAGCGGATCGACGAGACGCAGCCGGCGGTTGGTGCCGTCGGCGAACAACGAATAATCGACGCCGTCGGCGGTCTGACGGCGCACCACGGTCGCCGTGAACGTGTCCTCACCGAGACGGATGGCGAGCCTGCCCTCTTCCAGGCGCTGGACCTGGGCGTCGAGCGCTCCGCCCGGCAGCTCGAGGCGGACGCCACCGCCGCGTTGCCGGCGGGCGATCACGGTGACATCGGTCTCGCCGTCCTTCCAGCGCACCTCGTCGTGCCCTTCGTCGAGCAGCCGGAAGGCATTCTGGCGGGTCCACGGCGACCAGGGATCAGCGGAAGCCTGTGCGGCCGCGTTGACGGCCTCCTGCCATTCGACCAGGCGCGCCAACGTGGCGACAGCGAGCGCCCGGTCGTCAGCCGGCTTGATCTTCGCGAACAACTCGGCGCGATGGCGCTCGATAAATCCGGTATCGACCTCGCCGCCGACGAAGTCCGGATGCGAGCACAGGGCCTTCAGGAGCGCGGCATTGGTCGTCACCCCGACGACCTCAGTCTCGCCCATCAACGCCGCCATGCGCCGCATCGCCGAGGCGCGGTCGCGATCGTGCACGATCACCTTGGCGATCATGGGATCATAGAACGGTGTGACCACGTCGCCCTGGCGCACGCCGGTGTCGACGCGCACATGCGGTCCCTCCTCCGGCAGGCGGAGATGGACCAGGGTGCCGGTCGACGGCAGGAAGTTGCGCGCCGGGTCCTCGGCATAGAGGCGGACCTCGACGGCATGGCCGTCGATGCGGAGCTGGTCCTGCGTGAGCGGCATCCTCCCGCCCGCGGCAACAATGAGTTGCCATTCGACCAGGTCCTGGCCAGTGATGGCCTCGGTCACCGGATGCTCGACCTGCAGCCGGGTGTTCATCTCCATGAAATAGAAGGTGCCGTCCTGATTGGCGATGAACTCGACCGTGCCGGCGCCCTGGTAGCCGATCGCCTTGGCCGCGGCGACGGCCGCCTCGCCCATGGCTTGGCGGCGCGCCGGATCCATGGCCGGCGCCGGCGCCTCCTCGATCACCTTCTGATGGCGCCGCTGGATCGAGCAGTCGCGCTCGAACAGATAGAGGCAGTTGCCATGGCTGTCGGCGAAGACCTGAATCTCGATGTGGCGCGGCCGCGTGAGATACTTCTCCACCAGCACATGGTCGTCGGCGAACGACGCCTTGGCCTCGCGCTTGGCGCCGGCCAGAGAGTCGACGAACTTGGCCGGGTCCTCGACGACGCGCATGCCCTTGCCGCCGCCGCCGGCCGACGCCTTGATCAGCACCGGGTAGCCGATCCGCCCGGCTTCGCGCGCCAGCAGATCGGCCGACTGGTCGTCGCCGTGATAGCCCGGCACCAGCGGCACCTGGGCCTTCTCCATGATCTTCTTGGCCTCGCTCTTGGAGCCCATGGCATGGATGGCCGCGGGCGGCGGGCCGATGAACACGATCCCCGCCTTGCCGCAGGCCTCGGCGAAGCCGGCATTCTCCGACAGGAAGCCGTAGCCCGGATGGATCGCCTGGGCACCGGTGCGGCGTGCCGCCTCGATCAGCCGGTCGCCGACCAGATAGCTGTCGCGCGCCGGCGACGGGCCGATATGAACGGCCTCGTCGGCCAACGCGACATGGCGGGCGCTGCGGTCGGCGTCGGAATAGACGGCCACCGTCTTGATGCCGAGCCGCCGCGCCGTCTTGATGACGCGGCAGGCGATCTCGCCGCGATTGGCGATCAGGATCTTGGAGAACATCAGACCGCCCACCTTGGCTTGCGCTTGTCCAGGAACGCCTTCATGCCTTCGATCGCCTCGTCCGTCATGCATTGGTTGGCGACATGCTCGCCCAGGAAGTCGGCCGTGTTCGCATCGTGCGCCACGGCGTTGACCGCAGTGATCAGCTGCTTGACCAGGGACTGCACCGACGGTGCGCTGAGCTTCAGCTCAGCGGCCAGGGTGGCAATGGCGGGATCGAGCTGGTCGGCAGCCACGACCTGATCGACCAGGCCCAGCCGCAGGGCCGTCGCACAATCGAACAGGCCGCCATGCATCAGAAGCTGACGCGCGACCCGCGGGCCGACCGCCTGGATCAGCACCGGAATCGCGATCCCTGCCAAAAGGCCGTTGCGCGCCGAGGTCAATCCGAACCGCGCCGATGACGCGGCGATGGCGAAGTCGCAGGCCAGCATCAGGCCGATGCCGCCGCCGACCGCCGCGCCGTGCACCCGCGCGATCGAGGGCTTGGGAAAATCGTAGACCGCCTGCACGGCGCCCATCATCACGTCGGCGCCGACGCGGCGGGTGATGGCGTCGAGCTCGGGCCAGCTCAGCACCCAGTTGAAATCGCCGCCGGCCGAGAAGGAACGTCCCTCCGCCGCCAGCACCATGACCCTAACGGAGTCGTCGATGGCGAAAGCTTCGACCGCCTCGATGATCGCCCGCGCGGTATCGCCATCGAAGGAATTCATCTCCTTCGGACGGTTGAGGGTCAGGGTCGCAACACCGTCGGCGACCGCGGTCTTTACGAGAGCCGTCATGGGCCGATCACATCCGGAAGACGCCGAACTTGGTCTGCCCGATCGGCTGGTTCATCGCCGCCGACAGGCCGAGGGCCAGCGCCATGCGCGTGTCGACGGGATCGAGGATGCCGTCGTCCCACAGCCGCGCCGTGGCGTAGTACGGATGGCCCTCGCGATCATAGGCCTCGCGGATCGGCTGCTTGAATGTCTCCTCGTCCTCCTTCGACCACGCGCCGCCACGCGCCTCGATGTTGTCGCGGCGCACAGTGGCGAGGACGCTGGCCGCCTGCTCGCCCCCCATCACCGAGATGCGCGAGTTCGGCCACATCCACAGGAACCGCGGGCCATAGGCGCGGCCGCACATGCCGTAGTTGCCGGCGCCATAGCTGCCGCCGACGATCACGGTGAATTTCGGCACGTTGACCGTCGACACCGCGGTCACCATCTTGGCGCCGTCGCGCGCGATGCCGCCGGCCTCGTATTTGCGGCCGACCATGAAACCGGTGATGTTCTGCAGGAACAGCAACGGGATGCCGCGCTGCCCGCACAGCTCGATGAAATGCGACGCCTTGAGCGCCGATTCGTTGAACAAGATGCCGTTGTTGCCGATCACGCCGACCGGATAACCCCAGATGCGGGCGAACCCTGTGACGATCGTCGTGCCGTAGAGATGCTTGAACTCGTCGAGCTCGCTGCCGTCGACCAGCCGGGCGATCACCTCGCGCATGTCGAACGGCGTGCGGCTGTCCGACGGCACGACGCCGTAGAGCTCCTCGGCCGCGTATCTCGGCTCGCGCGGCTCGAGCAGCGACACTGACGGCGACTTCTTCCAGTTCAGGTTGGCGACGATGCGCCGCGCCATGCCGAGAGCATGGCTGTCGTTCTGCGCGTAATGATCGGCGACGCCCGAGGTGCGGGCATGGACGTCGGCGCCGCCGAGGTCTTCCGCGCTCACGATCTCGCCGATCGCGGCCTTCACCAGCGGCGGGCCGGCCAGGAAGATGGTGCCCTGCTTGCGCACGATGATGGTCTCGTCGCTCATCGCCGGCACGTAAGCGCCGCCCGCCGTACAAGAGCCCATGACGACCGCGATCTGCGGGATGCCCTGCGCCGACATGTTGGCCTGATTGAAGAAGATGCGGCCGAAGTGGGTCTTGTCCGGGAACACCTCGGGCCATTGAGGCAGGTTGGCGCCTCCGGAATCGACGAGATAGATGCAAGGCAGCCGGTTCTCCATCGCCACTTCCTGGGCGCGGAGATGCTTCTTCACCGTCATCGGATAGTAGGTGCCGCCCTTCACCGTGGCGTCGTTGCAAACGATCACGCATTCGACGCCGCTCACCCGGCCGACGCCGGTGATCACGCCGGAGCCGGGCGCCTCGTTGTCGTACATGTCCATCGCCGCCAGCGGCGACAGCTCGAGGAACGGCGAGCCAGGATCGAGCAACGCGCGCACGCGCTCGCGCGGCAGCAGCTTGCCGCGGGCGACGTGGCGCTTGCGCGACTCCTCGCCACCGCCGCGCCGCACCTCGGAAGTGCGGCGGCGCAGGTCTTCGACCAGGCCACGCATGGTCTCGGCGTTGCGCTTGAAGGTGTCGGAACGGGTGTCGACTTGCGAGGAAAGGATCGTCATGTGCAGGCCAAACTGCCCGGCCTCGCGATGGCGTGCAAGGCCGGGTCAAGCGGCTGGCAACAATTTCGCAGCGGGAGACTCATTGCCGGGAGCGCACCACTCGGAGTGGCGCCCTCCCGGCGATGAACGCAGTCTCAGGGCAACCGCGACAAAGTCCGCCAGCCGACATTCTGGCCGATGAAGCCGCGCTGGTTGGCGAGCGCTGCCGCGAAATCGGCATCGCGGTCGGCCTGCTCCTTCAGCACGATGTCCGACTTGGCGCGGAACGCCTTCATCAGCTCAGGCGACCATTGGCGGATGACCACCCCTGCCTCGCGCAGCTTGTCGATCGCCAGCGCCTGCATATGCGGCGAACGGCTCAGCATCCAGGCGATGTTGGCGCGGCACGCGGTCTCGATCTGGATGCGCAGGGTGGCCGGCATTGCCTCCCACTTGTCCTTGCGCATCAGGAAATCGAGCAAGGCCGACGGCTGCTGCCAGCCCGGCATATAATAAGGCAAGCCGAGCTTGTCGAAGCCGAGCGCGGCATCGATCGATGGCGTCGACATCTCGCCGCCATCAACCGTGCCCTGCTGCAGCTTGTAGAAGAACTCGCCGGGCGGCAAGGGCACCAGCGTGGCGCCGAGACGCGACACCACTTCGCCGGCGAAGCGGCCGTAGCGCAGGCGCTGACCCTTGAGGTCGGCGACGGTGTTCAGATCGCCGCGGAACCAGCCGCCGCCCTTGGCGCCTTGTATGCCACACGGGATGCCCGCGACACCGAGCTTCTCGTAGGCGTCGCGATGGATGCGGCTGCCGTCACCCTCCAGCATCCAGGAGGTCACATCCTCCGGGCCGGGCCCGAACGGAATGGTCGCGAAGACGCCGAACACAGGAGCCTTGGCTGCGGCATAGCCGGACCAGGTGAATGCGGCCTCGAGATCGCCGTTGAGAATGGCATCGAGCATATCGGCGGTGGGGGCGATGCGCCCGGGTTCGACGATCTTGATCGCCAGGCCGCCGCCCGACATCTGCTTCACGGTCCTCGCAAAGACCCGGACGGCCTCGCCCGACCCCGGCAGGGCGGGATTGAAGGCAGTCTGCATATGGAGCAGGCGACGCGGACCACCCTCGCCGTCGACCTGCTTGTCGAGCGACTTGTCCTTGTCGCCCGCCACGGCGCCCGCCATCGCCGCCAGCATTGCTGTGGCGAGACCAAGCACGGCTAAAAGATTACGGTGCACGACCGACCATCCGTCGCCCGGCTCCCCCAAGCCCCCAAACGACCGCTTTTGCGGTCCCATTCAGTCCGGGTGAGTTTTGCACGACCCCGGCGCGGGAACAAGGGAAAGGCGGACGCTACAAAGTTGCCAAACCCCGGCCGATCAGGATGCGCTGAACGTCGCTGGTTCCCTCGTAGATCTGGCAGACCCGAACGTCGCGCCAGATCTTCTCCACCAGGTAGTCCGAGACGTAGCCGTAGCCGCCGTGGACCTGAATTGCCGCCGAGCACACTTCCTCGGCCATCTCCGACGCATATAGCTTGGCCATTGCGGCCTCCGTGAGGCAGGGACGGCCGGCGTCGCGCAACGTTGCCGCGTGCAGCACCATCTGGCGCGCCACGGCGATCCGGGTCGCCATGTCGGCCAGCCTGAATTGCACGGCCTGGTGGTTGATGATCTTGGTACCGAAGGCGTCGCGGTCGCCGGCGTAGGTGCGGGCCGCCTCGAAGGCGGCGCGCGCCATACCCACAGCCTGGGCGGCGATTCCGATCCGCCCAGCCTCCAGGTTTGCCAGCGCAATCCGGTAGCCCTCGCCCTCGCCGCCTAGCAGGGCGTCGGAACCCACGCTGCAGTCCTCGAAGGCGATCTGGCAGGTGTCGGACGATTTCTGGCCGAGCTTCTTCTCGACCGAGGCGACGCGATAGCCCGGCGTCCGGGTCGGAACGATGAAGCAGGAGATGCCGCGCTTGGGAACGGCGGGGTCGCTGACGGCGAACACCAGGGCGACGTCGGCGGTCCGGCCGGAGGTGATGAACTGCTTTACGCCGTTCAGCACCCAACCATTGCCGCGGCGCTCCGCCCGGGTCTTGAGGTTCGATGCGTCGGACCCGGCGTGTGGCTCGGTGAGGCAGAAGGCGCCCAGCATCTCGCCGCGGGCCAAAGGCTTCAGCCAGCGCTCCTTCTGCTCGGGCGAACCGTAGGCCAGCAGCGCGGCGCAGTCGGGTGAGTTGTTGACGCTCATCACGGTGGAGAGGCCGCCATCGGCCGCGGCGATCTCCTCCAGCGCCAGCACGTAGGACACCATGTCGGCGCCGGCACCGCCCCACTCGGCCGGAACGCACATGCCGAGGAAGCCGAGCTGTCCCATCTCCGTGAGCAGTGATCGCGGGATCTCGCCGGCTGCTTCCCAGGTCCGAACATGCGGCGCGACCTTGTCCAGCGCAAAGGTGCGCGCCATGTCACGGATCAGGATCTGTTCTTCACTGAGCAGCATGGGCGCCAACGGTCCTTCGACTATTCAATCAAGATCATGCTCTTCCGGACCGCGCGCTTCCTGCGCGCTCATGATCATGAGCGCGCAGGAAGCGTGCGGTCCGGAAGGCAAGATCACCTACCGCCGGTGGCTCAACAACCGCGAACGCTGGCGCTGCCAGTCGCGATCCTTGATCGCCTGTCGCTTGTCGTGCGCCTGCTTGCCGGTGACCAGGGCGATCTCGATCTTGGCGCGGCCGCGTGGGTTGAAATAGACCTGCAGCGGCACGATGGTGCGCCCTTCGCGCTGGATGGCGCCGATCAACTTGCTGATCTGCTTGCGATGCAGCAGCAGCTTGCGCGGCCGGCGCGGCTCGTGATTGAAGCGGTTGCCGGCGGCGTATTCCGGGATGTGCGCGTTGACCAGCCACGCCTCGCCGCCCTGCTCGGTGATGTAGGACTCGGCAATGGTCGAGCGTCCGCCGCGCAGCGATTTGACCTCGGTGCCGGTCAATGCCAGCCCGGCCTCGAACGTCTCGTCGATGAAGTAGTTGTGCCGCGCCTTGCGGTTCTGGGCCACCACCGTGCGGCCCAGGTCCGGTCCCTTCGCCAAGAAAACGCCCCTGGTTGATATTTGCCTAGTTGATCAGGCCGGCATGCACCATGGCGTCGTGCACCTGCTTCTTGGTGGCGTCGGTGCACTGGACCAGAGGCAGGCGCAGCTCGGCGCTCGCCTGGCCCAGCAGCTCGGCGCCGTACTTGACCGGGGCCGGGCTGGTCTCGACGAACAGCGCCTTGTGCAGCGGCATCAGGCGGTCCTGGATCTCGAACACCTTGTCGAGGTCGCGCTTCTTCCACGCATCGTGCATGTCGCCACACAGGCGCGGCGCGATGTTGGCCGTCACGGAGATGCAGCCGTCACCGCCTTGCGCCAGGAAGCCGACCGCGCTCGCATCCTCGCCCGAGAGCTGCAGGAAGCCCTTCTTGGCGCGCAGCTTGGTGAGGGTCGGGCGTGCCATGTCGTAGCTCGCGTCCTTGATGCCGATGATGTTGCGGACCTGTGAGAGCCGCACGACCGTGTCGACCTGCATGTCGCCACCGGTGCGCGGCGGGACGTTGTAGAGCAGGATCGGAATGTCGACCGCCTCCGCCACCGCCTTGAAGTGCTGGAACAGCCCTTCCTGGGTCGGCTTGTTGTAGTAAGGCACGACCAGCATGGCGGCATCGGCGCCGGCCTTCTTGGCGTGACGGGTGAGTTCGATCGCCTCCTCGGTCGAGTTCGAGCCGGTGCCGGCGATCACCGGGACGCCGGTGCCCTTGGCCGTCGCGATGCAGATGTCGATCACCCGCTTGTGCTCTTCATAGCTCAGCGTCGGCGATTCGCCGGTGGTGCCGCACGGCACGAGGCCGTCGGTGCCCTCCTTGATCTGCCACGCAACGAACTTTTCGAAGCCCTTTTCGTCGACCGAGCCCTTGCTGAACGGGGTGATGAGCGCGACGAGCGACCCGGTGAACATGGCTTCCCCTCCGAATTCTTGTGGAAAAAACCACTCTAGGCCTCACCTCTTAACCCCGCAAGGCAGCTTGCCATTGTGATGCCCCAACTCTCTGCCTACGATTCCTGGCGTGAAAATACCTGGATACCCCCTCTTCCTGGCAGCTGCCGTCCTGGCGGCCGGCCCAAGTCTGGCCCAACAAGGTACGCCGGATACCGGACTGCGCCGTGGCGCGGGCGACAAGCCAGCGCCAACCAGCCCGGCGACGCCGGATGCCGGCGCGCCCCGACCGAACACGGCATCGCCCGCTCCCAGCGCCTACAAACCGCTGACCGACGCGGAAGCAGCCTCCTTCGCCGCCGCTCTCAAGGCGATCGACGACGGCCGCTATGGCGACGCCAGGGCGATGGTCGCCAGCTTCGCCAATCCTTTGCTGTCGCGTTACATCGACTGGAGCATCCTGCGCACCGCGCCCAGGACCGAGGCCGCCTTCCCGGCGACGTGGCGGTTCCTGCGCGAAAATCCCGACTGGCCGGAGCCCGAGATGCTGCGCCGGCAGGCCGAGGATCGCATCGGGCCCGCGAGCTCGCCCGGTGAGGTCGTGCGCTATTTCACGGCCTTCCCGCCCCTCACCAGCACCGGCCATATGCGCCGGCTGGAGGCCGCGCAGGCGGCGAGCCCGGGCGATGTCCCGCGCTTGGCCAGTGACAGCTGGCAGACCGCGACCTTCCGCAACGCCGACGAGAACGAATTCCTCAACCGCTACGGCCAGCACCTGAAGGGACCCGACTATATCGTCCGGTTTGATCGCATCATGCGCGACGGCCGTCTGCCAGTGGCGCGCGACCTGGTGCCCAAGCTGCCACCTGACTATCAGCCGGTGGCCGAGGCGCGGCTGGCGATGGCAACGAAGGCTGCCGACGCGCCCAAGCTGGTCCTGGCCTTGCCGGCGGCCCGCTTCAACGAACCGGCGATCGCCCTGGAGCGTCTCCAATGGTTGCGCCGGACCGGCAGCCTCGACGCCGCCAAGGCGCTGCTGATGGCTCCGACGGTGCCGCAGACCGACGCGTGGTGGAACGAACGCAACCAGATCGCGCGAGAGCTCCTGGCGGCAGGCCGCGCCGGCGATGCCTATGCCCTCACGGTGCCGCATGGCTTCACCAAGGGAGTCGCCTTCGCGGAGGCCGAATTCCTGGCGGGCTGGATCGCCCTGCGCCATCTCAAGCGTCCGGCAGATGCGCAGAAGCACTTCCAGACTCTGTACGACGGCGTCAGCACCGACGGCTCGCGCAGCCGCGGAGCTTATTGGCTGGGCCGCGCGCACGAGGCGGCCAACCGGGCCAAGGAAGCCAACGACTGGTACGGCAAGGCCGCCGCCTTCGGCCAGACCTTCTACGGCCAGCTGGCGGCCCGCAAGCTGCCGGCCGGTGCTGCCCGCCTGCCCAGCGACCCGGTGGCCACCCCCGCCGAAGGCCAGTTGTTCGCCAGCCGCGAGTTCGTCGCGATGGCGCGTCATTTGGGCCAGGCCGGCGATCCCGATCGCGCGCGTCCCTTCCTGCTGCGCCTCGCGCGCATGATCACGCTGCCCGGCGAAACGGCGTTGCTGTCGCAACTCGCGCTCGAGCTGAAGCGCCCCGACGTCGCGCTGACCATCGCGCAGCGCGGCATCACGAACGGGGTGGTGCTGTTCGACGCCGCCTTCCCGGTGGTCGACCTTGGCCCGACCGGCTCGATCGAACGGGCGCTGGCCTTGGCCCTGACGAAGCAGGAAAGCGCGTTCAATGCCGGTGCGGTGTCGTCGTCGGGCGCACTCGGCCTGATGCAGCTCCTGCCGGACACGGCGCGCGATGTCGCGGGCCGGCTGAAAATCCCATTCATCCAGGAAAAGCTCCTGCGCGATCCGGCCTACAACGTGCAGATCGGCAGCCAGTATCTCACCGAGATGCTGAAGCGTTTCGGCGGCTCCTACGAGCTCGCGGCGGCCGCCTACAATGCCGGACCCAACCGAGTGGCGCGTTGGCTCGAGACGATGGGCGACCCGCGCAACGGCAAGATCGACATGGTCGACTGGATCGAGACGATCCCGTTTCGCGAGACCCGGAACTACGTCCAGCACATCATGGAAGGCGTGGCCGTCTATCGCGACCGATTGAGCGGGTCGGTGCGCACCGTGCCGCCAGCGACGGGCCGATCTTGAGTCTCGTTGTCTCTCTGTTCGATCGTCGGCGCAGAGGGTAACGCTAGCAGATCTTGTTCAACACGCTCGCCGGTAGCGGGCCCTTGTTCACGGCGGTGATGGCGGCTTCGAGCTGGTCGAGGGTCGAGTAGCCGACCAGCATGGTCGATACCGCCGGATGGGCGATGACGAAGCGTTCGGCGAGCTCGGTGAGGTCGGCGGAGCCGCTCTCGCGGACCAGCGGCTCGAGCTCCTTGGCGCGCGCGACATCGGCGGCGAAGCTCGGGGCGGAGCCGATCGGGTCGACCGACTGCATGGCCAGCGGATGGCGCTCGGTCGTGCCGGACAAGGCGCCACCCGCCAGGGCGCGGATGATGATGGTGCCCATGTCGGCCGCCTTCACCTTGTCGAACAGCCGGCCATGGTCCTGCCCCGGCGCGCCCTTGGGCATCGGGCCGCCGGCGCTGGGATTGAGGGCGTTGTAGACGACCTGGATGGTGTCGAAGAGCTTCGAGTCGATGGCGCGGTGCAGGGCAGCCGTCTCCCCGACGCCGCTGAAGCCGATGAAGCGCGTCTTGCCGTCCTTCTTCAGCTTCTCCAGCGCCGGCGCCACCTCGTTCAGCGCCAGGTCGATCGAGAGCTTGTCGCCGCCATCCGTGGCGACCAGCGGGTTGTGCAGCTGGAACAGGTCCACGTGATCGCGGCCCATGCGGCGGAGGCTGTCCTCCATGCCCTGCACGACCCCCTTGGCGAGGTCGGCGCGATGCTCGGCGCCGAGCCTGACCTTGGTGCCGACCACCACGTCGGCCTTGAGCGCCTTGAGCACGCGGCCGAGGTTGCGCTCGGATTCGCCGTTGCCGTAGAGCGCCGCCGTGTCGAAATAGTTGATGCCGGCGTCGATGGCGCGCGCCGCGGCACGCTCCTGATCCTCGGGCCGTCCCTTGGTGAACAAGCCGCCGACCGCACCGGCGCCGTAGCCCAGCACTGAAACCTCGAGGCCCGTGCGGCCCAGCCTGCGCATTTCCATGTCAACCCTCCCCTTCGATCCTGACCTTGTGGCTCTCGTTGTCGACCACGACGTGGTTGTCGTAGTAGGTCACGGCTGGCTTGGCGCCGAACGCAGCCTCCATTCGCTTCTCCCATTCCGGCGTGTACCAGGCCCGTGCCGCTGCCTCCGATTCCCAGAGGTAGACGCCGCCGCCGCCGGCCTCGCCATTGAGATAGTACTTGCGCACCAGGCCTTTGGTGCCGAGCGCCGTGTATGTGGGCGCCGACTTGCGCGCCGCCTCTACAGCATCCGTGCGAGCACGCTTGGACATGGGGATTTGAACGATCGCGATGAACATGCTTGTTAGCCTACGGTTATCGTCAATCAGGAGCAAATCATGAGCGGGGCCCTCGCCGGCATCGAACTCTGCGTGTTCGACGCCTATGGCACGCTGTTCGATTTCAATTCTGCGGTCGCCCGTCATCGTTCCGTCATCGGCCCCCGCGCCGATTCCCTCTCCGAGCTGTGGCGCAGCAATCAGATTCAGTACACGTGGCTGCGCAACAGCATGGGCGCCTACGCCGAATTCTGGCAGGTGACGGGCGAAGCGCTCGATCACTGCTTGGCCGCGCACGGCATTGGCGATCCGGGCGTGCGGCAGAAGTTGATGGGCGCCTACCTGGCGCTCGATCCTTTTCCCGAAGTGCCGGCGATGCTGGCCGCCTTGCGCCGCGCCGGTAAGCGGCTCGCCATCCTGTCGAACGGCAACCCCGGAATGTTGGCGCCGATGGTCGAGGCGTCCGGTCTCGCCGATCGCTTTGAAGCCGTGCTGAGCGTCGACGACGCCCGCGTGTTCAAGCCTGACCCCAGGGTCTATCGCCTGGTCGAGGCACGATGCGGCGCGAAGCCGGATCGCGTCTGCTTCCTGTCGTCCAATTGCTGGGACGCGCATGGTGCGGCGCATTTCGGCTTCCGCACCGTGTGGGTGAACCGCACCGGCGCGCCGGATGACGGATTGCCCGGCACGCTCGCCGGCCAGATCGTCGATCTCTCCCATTTACCCAACCTGCTCGGTGTCTCCTGATGTCCCTGCCAACGCCAACCTTCGCCGATGTGCAGGCCGCGGCCCGCCGCCTCGACGGCATCGCCTTGCGCACCCCGCTCCTCGAGAACGCGCGCGTCAACGCGGCACTGGGTGGACGCCTGTTCCTCAAGGCCGAATGCTTGCAGCGTACCGGCTCGTTCAAGCTGCGCGGCGCCTACAATTTCCTGAGCCAGATGAGCGCTGACGAGCGCGCCAAAGGCGTGGTGGGCTGGTCGTCGGGCAATCATGCCCAGGGACTCGCCG
Source organism: Reyranellaceae bacterium (assembly GCA_046349295.1). Taxonomy (GTDB): domain Bacteria; phylum Pseudomonadota; class Alphaproteobacteria; order Reyranellales; family Reyranellaceae; genus Reyranella. Next base: position 489,064 of record JAXMCP010000008.1, on the reverse strand, counting down.
AAGCTGCCCGCCTGATGAAGACGAAGGCCACCATCGTGATGCCGGCCGATGCTCCGGCGCTCAAGGTCGCCAACACGCGCGCCTCCGGCGCCGAGATCGTGCTCTACGACCGGGTCAACGACAGCCGAGAGGCGATCGGCAGCGACATCGCCTCTCGGACCGGGGCCACCATCGTGCCGCCCTACGATCATCCGTGGATCCTGACCGGCCAGGGCACGGCAGGTCTCGAGGTCGTCGAGCAGGCCAAAGCGGCAGGTGTCACTCTCGACGCGGTGGCCGCGCCGTGCTCGGGCGGCGGCCTGTCGACCGGTATCGCACTTGCCGTCAAGGGATCGAGTCCCACGACCAGCGTCCATGCCGGCGAGCCGGCCGGCTTCGACGATCTGGCGCGCTCGCTGGCGGCGGGAACCAAGCAGACCAACGCCAAGCTTTCGGGATCGATCTGCGATGCGCTGCTGGCGCCGACGCCGGGGGACGTCACCTTCCCCATCGCCAGGAAGCTCTTGAGCCCGGGACTGGTCGTGACCGACGAGGAGGTGCTCGACGCCATGGAACTCGCTTTCCGCGAGTTCAAGCTCGTGGTCGAGCCGGGTGGGGCCGTGGCGCTGGCCGCAGCCCTCACCGGCAAGCTGCCAGTGAAGGGACGCGCCGTCGCCGTGGTCTGCTCCGGCGGAAACGTCGACCACGAGACCTTTCGGCGCGCCTTGCAGCGGCGCGCCGCATGAAGATGTCGAAGCGAGATCGCCGGATCTGGCGAGTTGTGCTGTGGCTCAGCCTGGGAAGCGCCCTGATCAGCGCCATCTATGGTTACCAGGCGACGGATATGCCGCTCCATGGCATCGCCACAGGCATCGCAAGCTCGCTCTGCATAGCGACGCCGATCATCCTGTTCGAAGTCTGGGGGCAGAAGCTGGCCATCATCAGGCGCCTGAAGCGATTGCCGCTGATCGTCTATTTCGCCCTCCGCGTCGCCTTCTACGTCCTCGTCATCATCGTCGGCCTGCTGGTGGCCCGCTCCCTCTTCGCCGGACCGTTCGAATTCGAAGACATCTTCCACGGCTCGTTCTCGTTCGCCATCGCCATGTCGGTGCTGACCAACCTCGCCATCGAAATCGGCTATCTGCTGGGCTTCCGCACGCTGCGCGATCTCTTCACAGGCCGCTACGTGCGACCGCGCCGCGAATCGCGGGCCTTCCTGCTGATCGACATGAAGAATTCGACCGGCATCGCCGAGCGCCTGGGCCCCATCCTGTTCCACGAGCTCTTGAACGACTTCTTCCGCGATGTCGCCGACGCTGCGCTCGAGACCGGCGCCGAGATTCACAAGTATGTGGGGGACGAGGCGATCCTGACCTGGCCGTTGGAACGCGCAATGGAGGACGGCGCGTGCGTCGCCTGCCCGTTCATGGCCCGCGCCATGATCAGGCGCAACAGCCAAGCGTACAGGGCCCGCTTCGGCGTCGTGCCGACATTCCGCGCAGCCCTGCATTGCGGCGAAATCGTCGCCGGACAGATCGGCGACGTGCGGCGCGAGATCGCCTATGTCGGCGACACGCTGAATACGACGGCGCGGCTGCTCGATGCTGCCAAGACGACGGGGCACGACGTGCTGGTCTCGACCGATCTGCTGCGGCAGGTGACTCTGCCAGTGGACCTCAGGGCCGAGCCCCTGCCCACCCTCGAAGTGCGCGGGCGCTCGGCGCCCCTCGCCATTGCCGCTCTGCGCGAGATCTCAGCGCTTGACGGCGAAGCGATCGAGCAAGCTGCCCAGGATGCCCTTGGGTAGGAAAATGATGAACACCACCAGAAGCACCCCGTAGACCAGGTTGTCCCAGCCGACGGCTTTGGTGCCAAAGCCGATGCGCAGGCCCTCGGCGAGCGCAATGGTGATGATGGCGCCAACGGTCGGCCCCATGGCGACGTAGATGCCGCCGACCACGACGGCGAACACCATCTGCAACGACACGGCGATGCCGCTCACCGTGTCGGGCGAGATGAACATCTGGTACTGGCAGTAGAGGGCGCCGGCCAGCGCCGTCATCAGGGCGCTGATGACTGTGATGCGGAGCTTCTCGAAGGTGACGTTGACGCCCGCCGCCGCGGCAGCGTCCTCGTCCTCCGAGATCGCCTCCAGCGCATGGCGCGCCATGCTGCGGTCGATCAGGTGCCAGACCGCCAGCCCGGCCGCCCAGACGCCCAGCGCGATCAGGTACCAGGTGGTCTTGTCGTCGAATTGCAGGGCCAGGAGCTGGCTGCCCTTGGTGCGCTCCGGCGTGTAGCCGAGCGAGCCGCCAGTGTAGTCGCGAGTCGCCGTGATGACCTGCAGCACGATGCCCGACAGGGCCAAGGTCACCAGGACAAAGTAGTGGCCGGTGATGCGGAATCGGAAGCACGGATAGGCGACCACCAGCGCCAGCGCGCCGGCACAGACCAAGGCGATCGGGATGCCGATCCACGGTGAGACGCCGAGGTGGTTCCACATCAGCGCCGTGACGTAAGCGCCGATGCCCATGAAGCCGCCATGGCCCAGCGACACCAAGCCGAAGCGGCCCATCATCGACCACGAGGTGTAGGCGAAGGACCAGATCAGGATCAGGATCAGGATGTGCAGCGGATAGGGGTTGCGATAGACGAACGGCAGCGCGATCAGCGCCAGGCCGATGACCGCTCGAACGAGCGTGCGCTGGGTCACGAGGGCCTCGTCATTGGCGCCTCGCCAGCAGGCCGGCCGGGCGGATGAACATCATCAGGATGAAGAAGGCGAAGGCCAGCACGTAGCCCCATTCGAGGTCGGAGAACAAGCCGCCCAGCGAGATGATCTCGGCGAACAGGAAGGAGGCGGCGAAACCGCCGACGAAGTTACCCAGCCCGCCCAGCACGCAAATCAGGAAGGTGATCGGGCCGAACGACAGGCCGACGAAAGGATGGACGTCGTACTGCAGGACCAGCAGGCAGGCCGCCAGCCCGGCCAGCGCGCCGCCCAGCGCCGAGGTGATGAGATAGATGCGCTTGGTATCGACTCCCATCAGGGCCATGATCTGGCGGTCCTGAGCGATGGCTCGGATGGCCGTGCCGACATAGGTCCGCTTCATGAAGAAATAGACCACGATCATGCCGACCGCCGCGGCGCCGAACGCGAGCAGGCGCGAGTAGCTGAAATGCATCTCGCCGAATGCCAGCACCGGCAAGCGGATGCCAAGATTGCGGAAGTCGATGCCGAACGCCACCGTGGCGAAGCTCTGCAGGACGAACAGCACGCCGCCGGTGGCCAGAAGCTGGTTGATCGGCGGCGCCGACAGCAAAGGCTCGATCACCAGGAAGTGCAGCAGCGCGCCCAGCGCCGCGACCAGCAGGATCGCCGCGGGCGCCGCCACCCAATAGGGTTGATGGTAGTACTGCACGAGGTAGTACATGCCGTACATGCCGATCATCACCAGCTCGGCGTAGCAGATCCAGGTGACGTCGATCACGCCGAAGATCAGGTTGAGGCCGAGCGCCAGCAGGGCGAGCACGCCGCCCAGCAGGATGCCGTTGATCATTGCCTCGACGAGGTAGATGTCGAAGAGTTCGAGGAATGACTCCATCAGCGGTCCTCAGTCTTTTGCCGGGAGCGCGCCACTCCCTGGCGCTTCTTTGCTTGCTTCAAACGAGGAAGGCGCCACGGAGTGGCGCGCTCCCGGCCATGACCTGCTGGTCTAAACACCAAGGTAGGCCTGCTTGATGGTGTCGCTTGCCATCATCTCCGACGCGTTGCCGGAGGCGCGGATGGTGCCGGCTTCGAGCAGGTAGGCGCGGTCGACAACGCGCAGGACCTGTTGGACGTTCTGCTCGACGATCAGCACGGTGAGCCCGCCCGCGCGGATACGCTTCACCAGCTCGAACACCTGCTGGACGACCACCGGCGCCAGGCCGGCGGACGGCTCGTCGAGCAGCAGGAGCTTGGGATCGCTCATCAGGGCACGGCCGATGGCGCACATCTGCTGCTCACCGCCGGACATCGTGCCAGCGAGCTGGTTGCGTCGCTCCTTGAGGCGCGGGAACAGCGTGAACACCACCTCGAGGCGCTCGGCGAACTTGCGCCGCGCTTCGGGGATGAAGGCCCCCATCCTGAGGTTGTCCTCGACCGTCAGCCGCGGAAACAGCCGGCGGTTCTCCGGCACGTGGGCGATGCCGAGGCTGACGATGCGATGCGCCGGCGTCGCCACGACATCGGTCCCTTCCATGGCGATGCGGCCCTTGGTCGGCCGGATCAGCCCGGAAATCACCCGCATCAGGGTGGTCTTACCGGCGCCGTTGGGACCGATCACGCCGACCGCTTCGCCGGCCCGGACGTCGAGGCTGACGCCGAACAGCGCCTGGAAGCTGCCGTAGCCGGCATCGACCTTGTCGAGAGCGAGCATGCTGAGGTCGGCCATGGTCAGCGCCGCCGCTCGGCCGCGGCCGCGGCCGCTTCCTGCGTCGCCTGGGCGTCGGTGCCGAGATAGACCTCGATGACCCTCGGATCGCTCGACACGGCGCTCGGCAGGCCCTCGCTGATCTTCTCGCCATGATCGAGCACCATGACCCGGTCGACCACGCGCATCAGCACGCCCATGATGTGCTCGACCCAGATGATGGTGACGCCGAGCTCGTCGCGGATCTTGCGCAGCATGTCGGCCGCCTGATCCATCTCGGCCTCATCGAGCCCGCCCAGGCTTTCGTCGGCGAGCAGCAGCTTGGGGCCGGTGGCGAGCGCCTTGGCGAGCTCGAGCTTCTTCAGGCCGGCGGCGCCGAGCCCATCGACGCTGGCATGTCGATCGGTCGGCAGGCCGACCATGGCGAGCGCGCGCCCGGCCGCGTCGTCGGCCTTGGCGCGGCTGTGGCTTCCCTGGCCGTAGAACCCGGCCAGCGCCACGTTCTCGAAGATCGACAGCCGGCGGAACGGCCGCGGGATCTGGAAGGTTCGGCCGATGCCGCGGTTGATGATGCGATGCGGCGCCAGGCCGGAGATTTCCCGGCCCTCGAAGCTGATCGAGCCTGCGGTTGGCGGAAACGTCCCCGACAGCATGTTGAAGATCGTGCTCTTGCCCGAGCCATTGGGGCCGATCAGGCCGAGAATCTCGCCCTGATCGACCTTGAAGGACACGTTGCTGACGGCCGTGAAGCCACCGAAACGCTTGACCAAGCCCTCGACAACGAGCACCGCGGTATCTTTCTCCCGAACCGCCTACTTGTTGCTGTAGGTCGTGCCGGCGGGCAGTGGCAGCACTGCCTCGCGCTGTGCCTGGCTCTTGGGCCACACGACGTAAGACTTGTCGTCGATGTACTGGATAATGACCGGGAAGCCGCGTTCGTTCTGGCCAGCCATCGGCTGGCCCTCGCCCTCGAACTTGACGCCGAAGCCCAACATCGTGCCGCCCTCGGGGATGTCGGTGTCGAGCGCCGCCTTCCGCAGAGCGTCGGCGTCGACGCCGCCGTACTTCTTGATGGCGCGCGGCAGCACATCCGTCAGGAACACGTAGGTATTGGACGCCGCCATGCCGACGTGGGCCGAGCGGATGGCGACACCGGGCTTCACCTTGTCGAACTCCTCGCCGACATACTTGATCTCGGCCGGCAGCTTGGGATCGAGCGCGCTCTGATTGGTCAGCCAGATCGAGATCGGATCGGTGTTGAAGAAGTAATTGACGTCGCTGCCGAGCCCCTCCTTGAGCTTCTCGTAGACGCCATAGCCCGCGCCATGCCCGACCAGGGCCTGGAACTTCAGCCCCTGCTCGCGCGCCTGGCGCAGCAGCAACGTGATGTCCGGGTTGTAGCCGGTATGGAAGACCACATCCGGCCGCGCCCGCTTGAGCTTGGTGACCAGCGCCGACAGATCGGGCGCCGTCGCCGAATAGCCTTCCTTGAGCACGACGTTGAAGCCTGCCTTCTTGGCACCGGCCTCGTTGCCCTTGGACACGTCGACGCCGTAGGCGCCGTCCTCGTGGACGATGGCGACGCGCAGGTCCTTCGGTTCCTTGCCGAACTTCGCCTTGGCGTTCTGGTTGATGAAGTCCATCGTCATCATGCCGAATTGCGAGCCGCTGGGCTGGGCGCGGAACACGTACTTGAGGTTGCGGTTCTCGAGCACGGCCGAAGAGATGCAGGTGGTGATCCACATGAACTTCTTGAGCTGCTCGACGCGGGCCGCCACCGGCACGCATTGCGCCGACGAGTAGAAGCCCAGCACCATGTCGACCTTTTCCTGCTCGATCAGGCGCACCGCCTCGTTGATGGCGACATCGGGCTTGCTCTGGGCGTCGGCATAGATCGCCTCGACCTTGTAGCCTTCGACCCCGGTCTTGGCGAACTGATCGAGCACGATCTTGGCGCCGATATACTGGAGTTCCGAGCCGCCGCCGGCCAACGGACCGGTGAGGTCGTAGACGACGCCGATCTTGAGCTTCTTGTCCTGGGCCTGGGCGGACAGCGCCAAGCCCAGCGCCGCCGTGACAGCCACGACCCCGCCCACAAAGCGGGCGATCTTTCCCTTGGACATAAAGTCCTCCCTGTTGCGCGCGCTAGACGCTAAGGCGTCTTTTGTTGTGCGCCATCACACGGGGCAGACAGGCGGATGTCAAGAGCGGTGGCGTCAAGTGCGGCCTTCACCCGGCGTCAGAATGTCGAACATCATGCGCATCTGCTGATCGAGCATGCCGAACAGCGCGGCAAGCCGCGAGAGATCGCCGTCGATCTTGAGCGCGCCCGACATCAGCGCCTCGGGCGCCGTCAGCCGCTGGAGCACGATGGCGTCGAGCGTCTCGCGCGTGGTCGTGATCGAGGCCACCGCCGAGCCGGACCATTCGTTCATGCGGTGCGTCAGGGTCGAATGCTTCAGCGTCAGCACCACCTTCTCGGCCCGGTCGGTGAAATGCCAGTTCAGCACCATCGACTGGCCGGCCGCCTTGGCCGGATCGAGTCGAATCGCCATCAGGTCGAAGAAGACGTCGCTGCTCAGCCCGGCAAGAATGTCGGCGCCCATCGCCGGGCCGCGCGTCGGCACCTGGAACACGCCGTGGCGCAGTTCCTGGGCACCGTAGAGGAAGGCATTGCGCCAGGTCGCCGACTCGGCTTGGTACCCCATCTGCTCCAGCGCGTCGGCGCACAACGTGCGCGCCTCGATATTCTCCGGCTCGGCGTAGACGACCTCCTTCATCACCTGCGCCACCCAGCGATACTCGCCCTTGGCGAAGTCGACCCTGGCGCGGGAGATCACTGCCGCCGCGCCACCCATGTACTCGACGAATTTCTTCGCTGCCGGTGCCGGAGGCAGCGGATGGAGGTTGCAGGGGTTGGCGTCGTACCAGCTGAGATAGCGCTGGTAGACCGCCTTCACGTTGTGGCTGATCGAGCCGTAGTAGCCGCGCACCGACCAACGCTCGGCGAGCCCGGGCGGCAGGTCGACCGCCTCGGCGATCTCGGCCGGCCGCCAGCCCTTGTTCATCAGGCGCAGCGTCTGGTCGTGGATGTGCTTGTAGAGATCACGCTGCGCCTCGAGATGATCGAGGATCGCCGCCCTGCCCCAGGTCGGCCAATGATGCTGGCCGATCAGGATGTCCGTCTCGGGCACATAGAGCGCGATGGCGTCGCCGATGTATCTCGCCCAGACCCGGGGATCGCGCGCCACGGCGCCGCGCAGCGGAATGAAGTTGTGCAGCAGCGGGCAGGCATTCTCCGCCATGTTGAGCACCCGGAGCTGCGGGTAGAACATGTGCATCTCGGCCGGCGCCTCGGTCTCCGGCGCGAGCTGGAAGACGATCCTGATGCCATCGATCGTGTGCTCCTCGACCGGCCGGACGATGCTGAGGGTCGGCGCGATCAACCCCACCGTGCCGCGCGCGACACCCTTGCCCAAGCCGGCGTCGACCTGGCCGCGCGGACCGCGCGGCAGCATGGTGCCGAACTGGAACTGCGCGCGCCGCGCCATCGGCATGCCGGCGAGGACGTTCTCGCCCGAGGCCGCTTCCATGAACCCGTCGGGCGCGATCACCAGGACCTTGCCCGCCTTGACGTCGGCCTCGTCGATGACGCCACGCACGCCACCGTAATGATCGACGTGGCTGTGAGTGTAGATGACGGCCACGACCGGCTTGTCCCCTCGGTGCGCGCGGTAGTGCGCCAGTGCGGCCCGCGCGACCTCGGCCGTGGTCAGCGGATCGATGATGATCAGGCCGCTGTCGCCTTCGATCACCGTCATGTTGGAAATGTCGAAGCCGCGGAGCTGATAGAGCCGGTCGGTGACCTTGAAGAGGCCGTTGGAGAGGTTGAGGCGCGCCATGCGCCACAGGCTGGGGTTGACCGTGGCCGGCGCCAGCTCACCGTCGATGAAGGCATATTCGCCAAGGTTCCACAGGACCGTGCCGCTGCCCGTCCGCACCAGGCCTTCAGGCACGGTCGCGATCAGGCCGCGCTTGGCCGCCTCGAAATCGGCGGACTCCCCGAATGGCAGCCTGGCGGCCATCGCCGCATTGGCGGCCCGCGTCGCCGGCTCGGCGTCGCGCGCGACATCGAGATGCGATGCCGGAACCGGAACGGCCGAACCTGTCGCCATTTCTCTCTTCCCCCCGTTTGACCCTGCGGCGCACTTTGCGGGCCAGCCATGGGCACGCGCAAGCTCTCCCTGCCGGCCATTCGATGCACGGTTGCGACCCTGCCCGGCATCGAGGAAGGAACCTACCCTTCGACCTTGATGTCGTTGTCCTTCACCACCTTGGTCCAGCGGGCGGTCTCGAACTTCAGCTTCTCGAGATAGGCTTCGGGCGTGCTGCCGGTCGTGAAGAACCCGAGGTCGGCGAACTTCCGCTTCACCTCGGCGTCGCCGATCACCTGATGCACGAGCCCGTTCAGGCGATCGATGATCGGGCGCGGCACTCCAGCCGGCGCGACGATCCCGTAGAACACCGCGCTCACCATGTCGGGCATGCCGAGCTCGACGATAGTCGGCACGTCGGGACACACCGTCGACCGCTCGGCCGAGGCGACCACCAGGCCCTTCATGCGGCCGCCCTTGACGTGATTGCCTGTGGGCAGGACGACATCGCACAGCATCGGCACGTGGCCCGCCAGCACATCGCGGATTGCTTCGGCCGAGCCCTTGTAGGCGACGACCTCCATGTTGAGCTTGTTGCGCGTCTTGAACAGCTCCATCCACAGATGCGGCTGATTGCCGATGCCCGAGGTCGCGAAGCGGACCTTCTGCGGCTGCTTGTTCACCCATTCGGCGAACTCGGCGTAGGTCTTCACCGGCACGTCATTGTTGAGGGCAATCAGGTCGGGAATGTCGGCCACGGTCGAAATGGGCTGGAAATCCTTCAGCGGATCGTAGGGCTGCTTGAGACCGAGGGCCGCGTTGGTCGCCAGCGTCGTCGTGCCGAGCAGCAACGTATGGCCGTCCGGCTTGGATTTGGCGACCAGCTCCATGCCGATGATGGTGTTGCCGCCGCCGCGGTTCTCCACGATCACCTGCTGGCCGAGCAGCGCCGTCAGCTTCTCGGCGACGACGCGGCCTGCGGTATCGGTGGCGCCGCCCGGGATGTAGGGCACCACGATCTTGATCTGCTGGCTCGGCCAGGCCTGGGCCCGCGCTGCCGACGCGCCGACGATGGTCATCCCGGCAGCTGCTGCTAGCGCACTACGTCTCTTCAACATCGTTCCCCCGCGTCTGCTTCAGCAGACCAAAGTCTCGAGATGGATTTAGAGGATAGCGCACTTGTCGGTGCCGTGACGAACCTCCGGATGCACATTCGACGTCGCCGCCGTACCGCCCGAAGAGCGCGAATGCGATGACGCATGCTGCGGCTCCGTCCGCAAGCCGCGCTCCTGAGCGCGGCTTTATTGTTTTCTGCGCCTGAATGGGGGCGAGTCATGAGCCACGACCCTGCCAAGATCTCCCCTTTCGCCCCCCGACATGCCGGCGATCGAAGGCGTTCGCTTCGCCGCATGCGAGGCCGGAATTCGCCACTCGAACCGCGACGATCTGATGGTCGCCGTGCTCCACCGTCGCCGGCGTGCTGACAAGGTCGGCTCCGCGCTGAAGCCGGCAGACCTTACTCGGCAGGCTTCAGTGTCGCCTCGCTCATGTCGCGCTCGCCGGGCAGCATCGAGATCGCGCAGAAGCCCAGGAAGGCGACGCCGGCCAGCACCATCAGCAGGACCGGGAACCCTGCCGCCTTCACGGTCGGCCCGATCAGCGCGACAACGACCGAGCTGACCCCGAAACTGATCGCCAGGCGCACGCCGGTAACCCGGCTGCGCATGCGATCGTCGATGTACTTCACGATCATGGCGTCGGTGAACGGAATGGCACCGAACACCAGCAGCATGAAGCCGATCGCCGCAACGAACAGGCCCCAGTCTTCGAGCTGCGAGGCGATCAGGAACAATGGCACCTGCAAGAGGAGAATCGGCATGTAGACCGTCTTCAAGGGGAAGCGGTCGATCAGCTTGCCGACGACCAGCTGCGCCAGCGAGGCGAGCGAGAAGATCACGAACAGCATGATCGCGAGCTCCGCCGGATCCTGCACCGCCCCTTTCACGCGCTCGCGCAGGAGCTCGCCGTTCCCGTTGGTGGTGAAGTTGAAGATGATGCTGCCGGCCACCGTGCTGAACGTCATGATGGCGAAGACTCGCGCCAGCATCGCGGGCGACAGGTCGTTCATCTTCGGCTTGCGCTTGGCCGGGGCTTCGACCTCGCGCGGCACCAGGAGCACGAAGGCGACGGCGCAGACCAGGCAGATCACGCCAGGCAGGATGAAGGCCATCTGCCAGCCGAAGCGCTGGGCGATGTACACCGATATGCCCGCGGCGATGGCGATGCCCATGTTGCCCGCGAGCCCGTTCACCCCGATCGTGAAGCCGGGGTTTTCCGCCTTCTGGACCAGCATGGGGATGCCGACCGGATGGTAGATCGAGGCGAACGCGCCCATCAGCGTCAGCGCCGCGCCGATCTGCCATTTGTTGCTGCAGAGCGCGATCACCAGCGCCGACACGCCCATGCCGGCGAAGAAGATCACCATCATGATCCAGCGGCCCCAAAGGTCGCCCAGCCGGCCACTGAGGATCGAGCCGGCACCGAACATGAACAGCGCACCGAAATTGAACGGCGTCAGCTCGGTCCAGGAAACGCCCCAGACACCGGCGATGACGCCCCAGCTGTAGGCGAAGACCACCAGGATCCAATGATCCATGGCGTGGCCGATGTTCAGCAGGATGGCGGATGGGCTGGAATGACTCATGAGGCACGCGACCCAGGATTTGCGGACCATGGGAGCATATTTTCATGGCGGCCTGTCTGTCTTGCGCTAGACTGACAACTTATGTCTCAGAACGGACAAAGATCGACCGATCCGGCAGACTATCAACACGTCCCGCGCGCCGTCGCGGCGATGCCCAAGGACTTTCCCGCCGACTTCGTCATCGCGCCGCACAGCCATGAGCGAGCGCAACTGATCTATGCGACGGCGGGTTCGATGCGGGTCTCGACTGGCGACGCGATGTGGATGGTGCCAACCCAGCGCGCCTTGTGGATGCCCGCGGGCATTGTCCACGGCATCGAGATGCTGGACCGTGTCACCATGCGCACCCTCTACCTGCGCGATGACGTCGCGGCGGGCATGCCGTCGGCCTGCCGCGTGCTCCCGGTGTCGCCGCTCCTGCGCGAGCTGATCGTGCGGGCCACCGAGCTGCCGCTGCAATACGACGAGAGCGGGCCGGCCGGGCATGTCGTCGCCCTGATCGTAGCAGAGTTGCACGGTGTGCAAGCCCTCAAGCTGGATCTGCCGATGCCGAGCGACCGGCGCCTCCAGGGTCTATGCAATGCGCTGCTGGCCGACCCGGGAGATCGACGCGGGCTCGACGAATGGGCCCGTGCCGCCAACGCCAGCGCACGCACGCTCGCCCGGTTGTTTCGACGCGAGACAGGCACCACCTTCGCAGCGTGGCGCCAGCAGGCCCGTTTGCTCGAGGCAATGGGGCGGCTGGGCAGCGGTCAACCGGTTACCCGGGTTGCGATGGACCTTGGCTATGACAGCGTCAGCGCTTTCAGTGCCATGTTCCGCCGCGCCGCCGGCGCGTCGCCCAGCGAGTACTGGCCGGAAGCGTGACAAAGCCCTTGCAGTCGTGGGGATTTATCGCGCAAAAGCAACCGGTTAGGTCACAGAGTTCTTGACGTCACCGGTGCAAATCTTCTGAATGCGCGACCCTTTTGGGGTATCCTGAACTGTCATTCACCCGGCCGCTATCGGCGCCTGGAGTTTCTGTTGAAGCCGACCGACATCAAGACCCCGGACTATTTCCACAAGGTGGTCGATTGCCAGTGGGCCTGTCCCGCTCACACCCCCGTCCCCGAATACATCCGGCTGATCGCCCACGGGCGCTACTCCGACGCCTACATGATCAACTGGAAGTCCAACGTCTTCCCGGGGATCCTGGGCCGGACGTGCGACCGTCCGTGCGAGCCGGCGTGCCGGCGCAGCCGCGTCGAGGACGAGAACCTCGTCAAAGGCAAGAAGGAGCCGGTGGCGATCTGCCGGCTCAAGCGCGTCGCCGCCGACTACAAGGACGACGATATCGCGGTCCGCATGCCCAAGGCGCCGGCCAAGAACGGCAAGCGCATCGCCTGCATCGGCGGCGGGCCGGCCTCGCTCACGGTGGCGCGCGACCTCGCGGTGCTGGGCTACGAGATCGTGATCTACGATCAGGATCCCAAGCTCGGCGGTTTCATCCGCACCCAGATCCCGCATTTCCGCCTGCCTGAGTCGGTGATCGACGAAGAGGTCGGCTTCATCACCGGCATCGGCAATATCGAGTTCCGCCATCAGCGCATCGATTCGATGAAGGCAGTGCTGGCCGAGAACTACGATGCCGTGTTCGTAGGCTGCGGCGCGCCGCGCGGCCGCGAGCTGGACGTGCCGGGCCGCCAGGAGGCCGCCGCCAACATCCATATCGGCATCGACTGGCTGTCGTCGGTGTCGTTCGGCCACACGACGTCGGTCGGCAAGCGCGTGATCGTGCTGGGTGGCGGCAACACGGCGATGGATTGCTGCCGCACCGCGCGCCGCCTCGGTGGCGACGACGTGAAGGTGATCGTCCGCTCCGGCTTCGAGGAGATGAAGGCCTCGCCGTGGGAAAAGGAAGACGCGATGGGCGAGGATATCCCCATCCTGAACTTCCTCGTCCCCAAGGAAGTCACGCACGTCGATGGCAGGATCACCGGCGTGCTGTTCGAGAAGGTGCGCGCCGAGTACGACGCCAAGGGCCGCCGCAGTCTGGTGCCGTCGGGCGAGCCCGACCAGCATTTCGAGTGCGACGACGTCCTGGTGGCGATCGGCCAGGAAAACGCCTTCCCGTGGATCGAGAAGGATTCCGGCATCGAGTTCGACAAGTGGGGCCTGCCCAAGCTCAACGAGGCGACCTTCCAGAGCACCCAGCCGAAGGTGTTTTTCGGCGGTGATGCGGCGTTCGGCCCGAAGAACATCATCTGGGCGGCCGCGCATGGCCACGACGCCGCGATCTCGATCCACAAGATGCTGATCGGCGAGAACATCGAGGAGCGTCCCGCCCCCGGCGTCAACATCGTCAGCCAGAAGATGGGCATCCACGAGTGGAGCTACGACAACGACCCCACGGTCGATAAGCGCTTCAAGGTCCCGCATCGCGCCAAGGTCGAGGCGCTGCAGGACATCATGGCGGAGGTCGAGCTCGGCTTCGATCCCAAGCTCGCCTACAAGGAAGCGCAGCGCTGCCTCAACTGCGACGTCCAGACGGTGTTCACCGGCTCGCTGTGCATCGAGTGCGACGCCTGCGTCGACATCTGCCCGATGGATTGCATCACCTTCACCGACAATGGTGAGGAGAAGGACGTGCGCCTGCGCCTCAGCGCGCCGGCCGTCAATGTCGGCCAGGACCTCTATATCGGCAACGATTTGAAGACCGGCCGCATCATGGTCAAGGACGAGGACGTCTGCCTGCATTGCGGGCTGTGCGCCGAGCGTTGCCCGACCGGCGCATGGGACATGCGCAAGTACTACATGGAAATGACACACGCGGAGCACGCATGCCGCAAGCACTAGCCGCCGTTAACGATTTCGTCGTCAAGTTCGCCAACGTCAACGGCTCCGGCTCGGCCAGCGCCAACGAACTGTTCGCGCGCTCGATCCTGCGCATGGGCGTCCCCGTCAGCCCGCGCAACATCTTCCCGTCCAACATCCAGGGCCTGCCGACCTGGTACGAAGTGCGGGTCACGGAGAGAGGCTGGCTCGGCCGGCGCGGCGGCGTCGACCTGATGGTCGCCATGAACCCGCAGACCTGGCTGCAGGACGTCAAGGAGATCGAGCCGGGCGGCTACCTGTTCTACGACAGCACCAAGCCGATGCCGGCGTCGATGTTCCGCGACGACATCAACATCATCGGCGTGCCGCTGACGGCGATCACCAACGCCACCTACACCGACGCCCGCCAGCGCCAGCTGTTCAAGAACATCATCTATGTCGGCGCGCTCTCGGTGCTGCTGAACATCGACGACAACGAGATCAAGCGGCTGTTCGGCGAGCAGTTCAAGGGCAAGGAGAAGCTGCTCGATTCCAACGTCAAGGCGCTCAACCTCGGCCGGGACTGGGTGAAGCAGCACATCGATCCCGACAGCGTGAAGCTCAAGGTCCGCAAGGCCGACAATGTCGGAGACCGGATCTTCGTCGAGGGCAACAATGCCGCGGCGTTGGGCGCGGTCTATGGCGGCGCCACGGTGTGCGCCTGGTACCCCATCACGCCCTCCTCCTCGCTCGCCGAGGCGTTCCAGGCGCATTGCAAGCGCCTCCGGCACGACAAGGAGACTGGCAAGGCCAAGTACGCCATCGTCCAGGCCGAGGACGAGCTCGCCTCGATCGGCATGGTGATCGGTGCCGCCTGGAACGGCGCGCGCGCCTTCACCAGCACGTCGGGCCCGGGCATCTCGCTGATGACCGAATTCATCGGCCTCGCCTCGTTCGCCGAGGTGCCGGCGGTGATCGTCAACGTGCAGCGCGGCGGGCCGTCGACCGGCATGCCGACCCGCACCCAGCAATCGGACCTGCTGAGCTGCGCCTACGCCTCGAACGGCGACACCAAGCACGTGCTGCTGTTGCCCGAGGACCCCAAGGAGTGCTTCGACTTCACCGCCGATGCTCTCGACCTCGCCGACCGGCTGCAGACCCCGGTGTTCGTCATGACCGATCTCGACATCGGCATGAACCATCGGCTGTGCGCCCCCTTCAAATGGGATGAATCGCGCCAGCTCGATCGCGGCAAGGTGATGACCGCCGAGGAGCTCGAAGCCGGCAAGAATTTCGGCCGCTACCTCGACGTCGACGGCGACGGCATCCCGTTCCGCACCTATCCCGGCACGCATCCGACCAAGGGCTCTTACTTCACCCGCGGCACCACCAAGGACGAGTACGCACGATACTCCGAGGAAGGCCCGGTCTACGTCCGCAACATGGAGCGGCTGCAGAAGAAGTTCGACACGGCGCGCAAGATCGCGCCCCAGCCGCTGCGCTACTCTTCGCCCAAGCCGACCCGCTACGGCGTGATCTATTTCGGTTCCACCAGCCCGGCGATGGCCGAGGCGCTCGACCATCTCGAGGAGGGCGGCGATCACGTCAACGCGTTGCGTGTGCGCGCCTTCCCGTTCGCCCAGTCGGTCGAGGATTTCATCCACGAGCACGACAAGGTGTTCGTGGTCGAGCAGAACCGCGACGGCCAGCTGCGCTCCATGATCATGAATGAGTTCACGCTCGATGCGCGCAAGCTCGTTCCCGTCCTGCACTATGACGGCACGCCGATCACGGCGCGCTTCATCGCGGCCGACATTGCCAAGAAGCTCGGCCAGTTCAAGGTTGTTCCGTTCGAGAAAGCGGCGTCATGACCTACATCTCCAAGCCCAAGCTGCATCACCCCTCGCTGGTCAAGAACAAGGCAGGCTACACGCGGCGCGACTACGAAGGCGCCGTGTCGACGCTGTGCGCCGGCTGCGGGCACGATTCGATCAGCGCCGCCATCATCCAGGCCTGCTACGAGCTCGACATCCTGCCGCACCAGGTAGCCAAGCTCTCCGGCATAGGCTGCTCGTCCAAGGCGCCGACCTACTTCGTGGGCGCCAGCCACGGCTTCAACACCGTGCATGGCCGCATGCCGTCGGTGATGACCGGTGCCAACCTCGCCAACCGCGACTTGATCTACATGGGCGTGTCGGGCGACGGCGACTCGGCCTCGATCGGCCTCGGCCAATTCGCCCACATCATGCGGCGCGGCGTCAACATGACCTACATCGTCATGAACAACGGCGTGTATGGCCTGACCAAGGGCCAATTCTCGGCAACCGCCGACAAGGGCTCGATCAGCAAGAAGGGCGTGGCCAACTCCGACGAATCGATCGACCTCGTCTCGCTCGCCATCCTGATGGGCGCCAGCTTCGTCGGCCGCTCGTTCTCGGGCGACAAGCATCAGCTGGTGCCGCTCATCAAGGCTGCGATGGCGCACGGCGGTGCCGCCTTCCTCGACGTCATCAGCCCGTGCGTTGCCTTCAACAACCACGCCGGCTCGACCAAGAGCTACGAGTATGTGCGCGAGCACAACGAGGCGATGAACCGCCTCGACTTCATCGAGGGCCGCGAGGAGATCACCACCCAGTACGATCCCGGGACGGTGACGACGGTGCAGCAGCACGACGGCTCGCTGTTGCGCCTGCGCAAGCTCGGCGAGGATTACGACCCGTCCGACAAGATCGCCGCCATGAAGCGCGTCCAGGAAGGCTTGGCCGCCGGCGAGGTGGTGACCGGCCTGCTCTATGTCGATCCGACCCCGCGCGACCTGCACCACCATCTGAACACCGTGGCCGCGCCGCTGAACACGCTGCAGACTGCCGACCTCTGCCCCGGCCCGACCGCGCTGGAGCGCATCAACGCCAGCCTGCGCTGAGCGGATCGAAAGAGGCTGGAAAGGTCCCTCGCTACGCTCGGGATGACATTGAGGCTGTCATCCCGAGCGTAGCGAGGGACCTTTCGCTTTTTGTGCTACAAGCGACCCAGGGTCCGATGGCGGGGCATCGGCGCGCGGGGGCAAGCATGGATGATGGGCGCAATCCGGCACTGTCGGTCGCGAGCCTGATCGAGCGGTTCAAGGCGCACCAGGCGACGATCGGCGTGATCGGCCTCGGCTATGTCGGCCTGCCTCTGGGCTGCGCCATGGGTCGCAAGGGCTTCGACGTCCTGGGTTTCGACATCGATCCGGCGAAGGTCGAGCTGATCAATGCCGGCGGCTCCTACATCAGTCATATCGACGCCAAGGACATCGCCTCCCTGCGCGGCAGCGGTCGGCTCACGGCGACGGCCGATTTCCGTCGCCTGGCCGAGTGCGACGCCATCATCCTCTGCGTGCCCACCCCCCTCACCCGACAACGCGAACCGGACCTCACCTTCGTGGTCAGGACGACGGAGTCGGTGCTGCCGCATTTGCGACCCGGCCAGCTCGTCGTGCTGGAATCGACGACCTATCCGGGCACGACACGCGACATCATGCGGCCGATCCTCGAACGCAGCGGCCTGAAGTCGGGCCGCGACTTCTTTCTCGCCTATTCGCCGGAGC
The DNA here is from genome assembly GCA_046349295.1 of Reyranellaceae bacterium. Lineage (GTDB taxonomy): Bacteria > Pseudomonadota > Alphaproteobacteria > Reyranellales > Reyranellaceae > Reyranella. Next base: position 471,430 of record JAXMCP010000008.1, on the reverse strand, counting down.
GCGAAGACCCGGGCAACGCCAATTTCTCGACCTCCTCCATCCCCAAGGTGGTTGGCGGCGACGGTCCGGAGGCGCTGGGCCTCGCCTGCGCCCTCTACGACGAAGTCATATCCCGCACCGTTCCGGTCTCCTCGCTGGAAGCCGCCGAGGCGGTCAAGCTCACCGAGAACATCTTCCGCTCGGTCAATATCGCCCTGGTGAACGAGCTCAAGATCGTCTTCGAGGCCATGGGCATCGATGTCTGGGAAGTGATCGAGGCGGCCAAGAGCAAGCCGTTCGGCTACATGCCGTTCTATCCTGGACCGGGGCTGGGCGGCCATTGCATCCCCATCGACCCCTTCTACCTCACCTGGAAGGCACGCGAGTTCGACGTCGCCACCCGCTTCGTCGAGCTGGCCGGCGAGATCAACACGGCGATGCCGCTGCGCGTCGTGTCGCGCACCATCGAGTCCCTGAGCGACCATGCCGGCCGCCCGCCCAAAGGCGCGCGCATCCTGATCCTGGGTGTCGCCTACAAGAAGAACGTCGACGACACGCGCGAGAGCCCGGCCTTCAAGATCATGGAGCTGCTGGAGAAGCGCGGCGTGCATCTCGAGTTTCACGATCCCATGGTCGCCGAGATCCCGATGACGCGTGAGCATGCCGAGTTCGCCGGCCGGCGCTCCGTCGCGCTGACGAAGGAGATCGTGTCCGGCTTCGATGCCGCGATCATCTGCACCGATCACGACGCTGTCGACTACAAGAGTCTCGTCGCCTGGTCCCGCCTGGTCATCGACACCCGCAATGTCTGCGCGCGGGCGGGTGCTGGAGCAAAGCACGTCGTCAAGGCGTAGCTGAGACGATGCGCTGCCTGGTCACCGGCACGGCGGGCTTTGTCGGATTCCACCTTGCCCGGCGGCTGCTCGAGCAGGGACACGAGGTGTTCGGTATCGACGGCATGACGCCGTACTACGACCCCGAGCTCAAGCAGGCGCGGCATGCCGAGCTCGGTCGCTTCGGCGCGTTTCAGCCTCACATCTGCCTGCTCGAGGAAGCCGACAGGCTCGGCGCGATCTACGCGCAGGCCGCAGCGGAAGTCGTGTTCCATCTCGCGGCCCAAGCCGGCGTGCGCTACAGCCTGGAAAACCCGCGTGCCTACATCGAATCCAACATCGACGGCAGCTTCAACCTGCTCGAGCTCTGCCGCCGGTCGCGGCCGCGTCACCTGCTGATCGCGTCGACCAGCTCGGTCTATGGCAACAGCACCGAGTTTCCCCTCGCCGAGACCGGGCCGTCCGATCATCCCATCACCCTCTATGCCGCCTCGAAGAAGGCGGTGGAGGCGATCGCCCATTCCTACGCTCATCTGTGGGACATACCGACCACGCTTTTCCGGTTCTTCACCGTCTACGGTCCGTGGGGCCGGCCGGACATGGCGTACTTCAAGTTCGCCGAGCGCATTCTCGCCGGCCGCGCGATCGACATCTACAACCACGGCCGGATGGAACGGGACTTCACCTATGTCGACGACCTCGTCGAGGCGATCATCCGCCTGTGCAATATCCCGCCGACGCGCGGCAGTGCGCGGACAGTCGCGACGGACTCGTCGAGTGCCGACGCGCCCTATCGGATCGTCAACATCGGCGGGCGCCAGCCGGTGAAGCTGCTCGATTTCATCGAGGAGATCGAGCGGGCGGTCGGCAAGAAGGCGATCCGCAACTACATGGAGCTGCAGCCCGGCGACGTGCTGCGCACAGAAGCCTCGACGGATTTCATCGAAGCCCTGATCGGCTACCGCCCGAGCACGCCCCTCTCAGTCGGCATCGGTGAATTCGTCAGGTGGTATCGCGATTACTACAAGGTATGAGACAGTAAAGCGTTACCTCTCCCGACTACGGGGGCGGAACATGAATGTGTTCATCCTCTCGATCACAGATCGACCCGCTCCTCGGCCACCGCCCTGCGCTGGTCCATGTTGAACCGGCCGGCATAGATCGGTCGTTCGCCGGTCGTCGGGCCGGGATACTGCACGATCAGGATCTCGCCGCCGCTTTCGGTGTGGAACTCGCCCTCGAAATGCGGGTCGGGATGGAACAGCATCGAGCCCGGCGTGCAGCGCTTGCCGCCGATCGTGAACTCGCCTTTGAGCACGTACCAGACTTGGGCAAAGCCGTGATAGTGCTCGGGATGATACGCGCCCGGCTCGAGCCGCAGGATTCCGGCGTTGGGTTCCGTCGGGCTCTCGGGTCGTGGATGGAACAGCATCTTGCCGGTCTCGCCCGGCCAGCGGATCGTTTCCCAGTCGACATCGTCGACATGACGAACCTGCCAGGGCTGATGGTCCTTGCGCGACGCCTCGCGCGACGTGGCCAGGCCGGCGTTCGCCTCGGCGGTATCGGGAACGTGCTTGCTCATGCGGGCTGCTCCTTGCTTGGGATCGAGGCGGCCAGGCGCCACCAGTCGGGCAGCTCGGCCGTTTCTGCCGACTTGGTCACGGCCATCAACATGTGCGCCTTGCCGCGGCCGGCATTCTCGGCCCGATGCGGCTGCTGCGAATCGATGAAGATCCCGTCGCTGGCCTTCAGTCGATGCTGTTCCTCACCGACGAAGAAGCGGATCTCGCCGGACAGCACGTAGCAATGCTCCTGGCCCGGATGCGAGACCATGGTCTCCATGCGGGCCTTCACCGGGAAGACGAGATGAAACACCTCCATGCGATCGAGCGGCGCACCGCCCCCCAGGGACCGCCAGAGGTAACCGGTCGCCGCGACCTCCTTGAATTCCTGCGGCTGGCCACGATGGACCGTCACACGTGTCCTGGCCGGCGTCGTGCCGCCCCTGAACAGCTCGTCGAGGCCCAGGCCCACCGCCTCGGTGAGCTGCAGCAAATTGGCGATCGAGGCATTGCTCTGCCCACGCTCGAGCTTCGACAGGAACCCTTCGGAGACGCCGGCCTTCGCGGCGACGTCAGCCAGGGTCAACCCGGCGCCGAGACGCGCGTCGCGCAGGCGCCGCCCGATCTCGCGGGCGGTCTGGGCAAATCTGTCCACGGCGTAAGTGTCTCCCAATATTTCCTGGAAGGCAAGTCGACTTTCTCGAGGATAAAGCGCAGCATGATGCATTCGACAATCCAGGAAGGACGCCATGACAGCACAGGCGAAGGACCAGGGCGCGGTCAGCCATCACGCGCCGCAGTTCAAGCATCCGGATGAGATGGCCTGGGAGATGGGCCGCTTCCGCAATGCCACGAAGTTCCTGTTCCATCCGACGCCCGAGCAGCCGACGGCGCCGAATGCCGGCTTCCTGCGTTACGAGCCCGGCGCCGGCTTCCCTCTCCACAAGCATGACTTTGCGCAGATCTGGTACATCATCGACGGCGAGTTCCAGATGGGGCAGCACAAGTACGGGCCCGGCACGGTGGTCTACATGGCCGATCCCCATTTCGAGGACGAGATGCGTACCGAGACCGGCGGCACCGTTCTGTTCGTCCAGTATCCCGGCCCGACCACTGGCGGTCGTCCGATCTACGATGGACGCATGAATCTCAAGTCAGCGCCGCCGCCCGAGGAGATCGACCTCGAGCACTGAGCGTCAGAGAAGCCCGCCGACTGCCCGCTGAAGCGTGCTGCGGAAACCGGCGGCGCGACGCTCCTCGACATTCGTGAAGGCGATAGGGAGACCCTTGTCGGTTCGCCGCCCTACGCTGTGGCTGGCGCCGTGATTGGCCGGAGAAGGAGCTTCGCGATGACCATCACCATCACCGCCTTTGACCGGTCACCTGATGGCGGCAGGGGACTGGCGCGCGATACCCGCGTCCGCTGGGCACTCGAGGAAGTGGACCAACCCTACGAGGTTCGCCTTGTTTCGTTTCATGTGATCAAGGAACCCGCCCATCTCGCTCTTCATCCTTTCGGCCAGATCCCGACTTACGAGGAAGGTGACCTCGCCCTGTTCGAGACGGGAGCGATCGTCCTCCATATCGGTCAGCGCCATGCCGGCCTTCTGCCGGAGCACGCCAATGCCCGGGCTCGCGCGATCACCTGGATGTTCGCCGCCGTCAACACGGTGGAGCCTCCGATCCTCGACCTGGCTACCGCGAGGCTCCTGGAGCGGGACAAGCCCTGGCATGACGCGCGCATGCCTCTGGTCGAGGATCGCATTCGCGTCAGGCTGAAGCAGCTTTCCGCCCACCTGGGCGATGCCGACTGGCTCGACGGAGCGTTCAGCGCGGGCGATCTGATGATGGTGTCGGTGCTCCTTAGGCTGAAATCATCGGGCATTCTGGAGGAATACCCGAACCTGGCCTCCTATCTCGCCCGCGGCGAAGCGCGGCCTGCCTACATCCGGGCCTTCGCCGCTCAATTGGCGATCAACACTGGCAAGCCGCCGACCGCCTGATGAGGCCCGGCCTGGAGGCGCAACACCCCCGGCTGTCTAGGCTGACCCGGCGGCCTTCGCTTCGATCAACCGGCCGACCGCCCCGGGCTCACGTTGAAATTCGACCTCGCGATCGTGCCATTGGCGCAACGACGGACGATGGCCGATCGATACGACGGTGGTGTTGGGCAGCCGACGCTTCAGCTCGCTGTAGATCGCCGCCTCCGTGGGCTCGTCGAGCGAGGCCGTCGCCTCGTCGAGGAACAACCAGTCGGGCTTGAAGATCAGGGCGCGCGCGACGGCGAGCCGCTGCTGCTCGCCGCCCGACAGCACGTAGGCCCAGTGCGCCACCTCGTTCAAGCGCGCGGCAAGCGCGCCGAGCCGGGCAGCTTCGAGCGCGGCCACGACGTCGGCATCGCTCGCCGTCGATTTCTCGTCGGGATACTTGACGGCGTCGCGCAACGTGCCGATCGGGATGTACGGCTTCTGCGGCAGGAACAGCACGCGCGCACCCGCCGGCACGCGGACATGCCCGGCACCGAACGGCCAGATGCCGGCCAGTGCCCGAAACAGGGTGCTCTTGCCCGATCCGCTGGCGCCCGTGATCAGGGTCGACCGGCCGCGCGGCAGGACGAAGGTCGTGTTGTCGAGCAATGCTTGGCCGTTGGGCAAGCTGAGCGTGAGCCCCTCGGCGCCGACATCGCTTCGGCCCGTCTCAGCGGCAACGTCGATTGCGGCCGGCGGGCGATGGTCGATCGCGACCTTCAGCCCGTTCAAGCGATCCATCACCGCACGAAGCTCGGCAAGTGTCGAATAATTGTCGATGAAGAACGACAGTGCCGTCTGGACCTGCCCGAACGCCTGCGCCGTCTGCGTCATGACCCCGAGCGTGATCGCGCCGGCGAAAAAGCGCGGACCGGTCACCAGGTACGGGAAGATGATGGCGATCTGTGCGTAGCCCGTCTGGTAGAAGGCGAGCTGCAAGCTGGTCACCAGGACGCGCCAGCCGTTCATGAACACCGCCTGGAAGCGCTCGACCAGATTGTGCTGCTCGGCCGGCTCGCCGCGATAGAGGGCGATGCCCTCGGCATTCTCGCGCACACGCACCAGGGAGAAGCGGAAGTCGGCCTCGAGCGCCTGCTGGGCGAAGTTGAGCGGGATCAGCCGGCGTCCGACGAGGTTCGCGAGATAGGTGCCGACGAAGGCGTAGACCAGCGCAACCCACACCATGTAGCCCGGGATGTCTGCATCGATGCCAACGAACGCGAGCGAGAGTGAGCCGGAGAGCTGCCACAGGATGAACAGGAACGATATCAGGCTGGCGGTCGAGCCGATCACCCCGAGCAGCATCTGCATGGTGTAGAGGCCGAGGCGGTTGAGATCCTCGGCGATGCGCTGGTCGGCGTTGTCGATCTTGCGCTCGAGCTCGATGCGGTAGTAGCCACGCCCGTCGAGCCAATGGGCGAGGTAGCGGCCCGTCAGCCAGCGCCGCCAGCGCAGGCGCAGATAGGGGCTGACCAGGCCACGGGCGATGGCGAATGCGATGGTGAGCGCGGCAATCCACGTGAAATTGATCATCTCCCGCCAGAAGCCGGGCTCGTCCTTGTTCTGGAAGGTGTCGAAGAAGCGCCGGCTCCATTCGTTGTAGGCCACGTCGACGGCGACGGCCGACAGGGTCAACACGATAGCGCCGATCAGCAGCGACCAGGCGATCCAGCGTTCCTCGGACCTGAAATAGGGGATGACCAGACGCCACCAGTCGCCGAGATACGAACCAACTCGCTTCATGCAGGATCCTTTCGGGGGCGCACACTAGCCGTCCGAACTGCGGCCGGACCATGACATTCACGACGCAGGGGGCTATAGCGCCGTTCAATGAATGCAACGCTCGCCTCCCGGCGCGTCGCGCTCGATGTGCTGGTGGCCTGCCTCGACAAGGGCCAGCCGCTGGACGATGCGCTGGCCCGCCATCCGGGCTTTTCCGGCCTCGATCCGCGCGATCGCGCCTTCGTTCGCCTGCTTCTGGCCACGACGCTGCGCCGCCTGGGCGAGATCGACACCGTGCTCGGGCAGTTGGTCGAACGGCCACCCGACGGCGCCAATGCGGTCGGGCGCCAGGTGCTGCGGCTGGGTGCTGCCCAACTGCTGTTCCTCGGCACGCCGGCCCATGCCTCCGTCGATACGTCGGTGCGGCTGGTCATCGATGCAGGCCGGCCCCATCTCAAGGGCCTGGCCAATGCCGTGCTGCGCCGCGTCGCCAGCGAAGGGCCGACCCTGCTCGGAGATCGCGACCCGGCCCGTCTCAATACGCCGCAATGGCTATGGCAGAGCTGGGCGGAGAGCTACGGAGAGCCTGTCGCCCGGGCGATCTCTGCCGCCCACCTGGTTGAGGCCCCGCTCGACCTCACCCCGCGCTCCGATGCCGAATTCTGGGCAGGGCGCCTGGAGGGCGAGCTTCTCGCCACCGGCACGATCCGCCGGCGCAGTGGCGGGGCTATCACCGAGCTGCCGGGCTTCGCAGAAGGCGCATGGTGGGTGCAGGATGCCGCCGCCACCTTGCCTGTCCACCTGCTGGGCGATATCAGCGGCAAGCGTGTGGCCGACCTCTGTGCCGCCCCGGGCGGCAAGACGCTCCAGCTCTGCGCCCGCGGCGCGCACGTCACCGCCGTCGACATCTCGGCTCGCCGCATGGCGCGCCTGGGCGAGAACCTGCAGCGCGCCGGCCTGTCGGCCGAGCTCGTAACAGCCGACGCCAGCAAGTGGGCCGCCGCCATTCCATTCGATGCCATCCTGCTCGACGCCCCCTGCTCCGGCACCGGCACCTTGCGCCGCCACCCGGACATCGCCTGGCTGAAGGACGAGGACGACGTCGCCCGACTCACCCTCGCGCAGGACAGGTTGCTGGTCCACGCCACCGCTCTGCTGAAGCCCGGTGGCACTCTGGTCTACGCAGTCTGCTCCCTGCAGGAGGACGAGGGACCGGCGCGGATCGAGGCCCTGCTGGCGCGCGACCGACGCCTGACGCGGCAAAAGGTCATGCCGTCGGAACTGCCCGACCTTGCCGACGCCATCACACCAGCCGGCGACGTCCGCACCCTGCCCTCGATGTGGCCCGAGCGCGGCGGGCTCGATGGCTTCTACATCGCGCGATTGTCGATAGGCTGATGTCGCCCAAGGACCCCTCGCTGCGCTCGGGATGACAGCTGCTATGTCATATCGAGCGCAGCGAGGGATCCTCATGGCGCCTTCTACACCATCGAGCTCGGCCGGTAGAACGGCTGGTGCTTCGATGTGTCGATGTAATCGGCGTAGAACTTGCGGGCGTAGGGCAGCAAGGCCTTGGAGAGGTGGCGTCGTTCGACTTCGTCGTCGGCCAGCGCCTTGTTGAGGTCGTCGTGCAGGGCCTTGAGCGCGACCGTGCGATCGACCTTGGTGAACTGGCCGTCCTTGTAGATCACCTCTCCGTCGCACATCGTCATGGTGACCGCCTGCTGCTTGGCGCGTTGGATCACGGCATCCAGCGTCGGGGTCAGCTCGTCGAGATAGGGATAGGCGACGCTGTCCCAGTCGATCAGCACCATGTCGGCCGCCTTGCCGACTTCCAGTGAGCCGATCCCCTCGCCAAACGGTGTCGTGCGAGCGCCGCCCACCGTCGCCATGCGCAGGACCTGGGCCATGGTCGGCACGTCGGCCTCGACCATGCCCGGCACGCGATGGGCGCGCAGCACCAGCTTCAGCTCCTGCAGCATGTCGCGGTCGTCGTTGATGCCGGCTTCGTCGAGTCCGATCGCGGTGTTGATGCCCTTCTTCTCGAAGAAATTGAGGGCGGCCACGCCAGAGCGCAGGCGGAAATTCGATGAGCAATTGTGGCAGACGCAGCCCTTGGCCTCGGCCAGGCGATCGATGTCTTTCTCGCTCAGCCACACGCCATGACCCAGCGTGAGGCGCTTGTTCACCAAGCCGAAGCGGTCGATGTACTCCAGTGCCGTGCAGTTGCCGCGCCGCCAAGCATATTCCTTCTGGTAGGCAGTCTCGACCAGGTGCATGTGCATCGGCGCATCGAATTTTTCCGACGCGTCGGCGAGCGCGGTCAGGGCCTTGTCGGAGCACCAATGCAGGTTGGCGGGCGCAAGCTGGATCTTGACCCGGCGCTTGTTGTGATGCTGCGAATGGAAGCTGCGGAACATGTCCATCGCATCGTCGAGGCCCATCTTGAAACGCTCGAACCAGCGCTTCATCGGCCCCTGCAGCTCGACCGGCAGGCTCGCGACGAATTCCTCGTCGGCCTGGTAGACGAGCCGGTTCTGATCGCGCACGGCGTAGCAGTAGCTGACGCGCATGCCGACATCCTCGTAGGCCCGGATGACGTCACCGGCGCGCTTCTCGACCTCGGGCAGGGTCCCCGGCATCCAGCCGTGGATGTGCTGGACCGTGGTGATGCCCGAGCCGATCATCTCGAACGCCGAGTAGAGCGTGTCGAGGTAGAGATCGAGGTTGCGGATCACCATGCGGGTGATGAACCACAGCTCGAGCGGCATGTCGGGCGAGCCGAGCTGCACCGGGGTCAGCCCGACATGATGATGGCCGTTGACGAAGCCCGGCAGCAGGATCTCCTTGCCATTGCCGATCACCGGCACGGTCGGATGCCTGGCGTGCAGATCGTCATAAGTGCCGACGGCGACGATGACGCCGTCCTCCTGCAGCACGGCGCCGTCCTTGATCTCGTTCCAATCGAAACGGTCCTTGACGCCGGTGATGGTGGCGCGGCTGCGCACGAGGCTGGTGGCCATGGCAGGCTTCTCCTTCCGGAATGCGAGATGAATACCTATCAGATCGGGGCGGCGAGCGCTTCCTGCTCGGCAAAGGCGCGATCGACCTCGTCGCGCAGCAGCTCGGTGAGCCGGATGCGCATCGTCTCGGCCTCGCGGGAGAACAGGTTGCGCGGCCGCGGCAGGTCGATCGGATAGATCGTCTTGATGCGGCCGGGCCGCGCGGTGAAGACGACGACGCGATCGGCCAGCGCCACCGCCTCGTCGATATGATGGGTGACGAACAGCACCGAGGCCCCTGAATCGCGCCACACGTCGAGCAGGAAATCCTGCATGCGCGCGCGCGTCTGCACGTCGAGGGCGGCGAAAGGCTCGTCCATCAGCAGCACCTTGGGCCGCATGGCCAGAGCCCGCGCCACGGCGACGCGCTGGCGCATGCCGCCGGACAATTCGTCGGGCCGCTTGTCCATGGCGGCGCTCAGTCCCACCCGCTGCAGCGCCTCGGCGGCAACGGAACGGCGTTCGGCCTGCGAGGCGCCGCGGATGGCGAGCCCGAAGCTCACGTTCTGCCACACGGTCAGCCAGGGGAAGAGCGAGGTCTCCTGGAAGATCAGGCTGCGCTCGGGCGACGGCTTCTCGACCTCGTCGCCGAAGAACCAGATGGCGCCGTCGGTGGCGTCCTCGAGGCCGGCGATGAGGTAGAGCAAGGTGCTCTTGCCGCAGCCCGACGGACCCAGGAACACCACGAATTCGCCCGGCTTGATGTCGAGGTCGATGTCGCGCAGCGCCTCGTGTGCGCGCTTGGTGCCGGCCGCCCAGGTCTTGCCGACGCCACGGCACACCACGGCGTCCTTCGACGAGAAAGTCGGCGCGTCAAAGGCCACGCAGCTTCTCCTTGGTGTCAGGCAGCCAATAGAGGATACGCCGCTGGGCGAGCCGCAGCAGCCAGTCGAAGGTGAAACCCAGAATGCCGATCACGGCGATGGTGAAGAACACCAGCGACGGATTGAAGGTGTTGCGCGCCAGCATGATCACCTGGCCCATGCCGTAGCCGACGCCAGTCGATTCGGCGACCAGCACCACCATCCAGGCGCCGAACAGGTTGAGCCGCAGCACCGCCAGCATACCGGGCAGGATCGCCGGGATGATGACGCGGCCGTAGATCTGCGCCTTGCTGGCGCCCATGGTGCGCGCGACGTTGATCAGGTTGGGGCTGACACCGTCGATCTGGTTGATCGTCGCCAGCACCATGTGGAAGAACAGCGCGACCACGACCATGAAGATCGCTGGCGCGTTGCCGATGCCGAACAGGAAGATCGCCACCGGCAGCCAGGCGATCGGCGAGACCGGCGACAACAAGGTGATGGTCGGCAGCACCAGCTTGTCGAAGAAGTTCCAGTAGCGGATCATCACGCCGATGCCGATCGCCAGGAGCGAGGCGATCACCAGGCCGACGAACACGCGCGCCGTGGTGGCACCGACCGTGATCATCACCGACTCGAAGGCGGTCGGGCCTTCGTTCATTGCCTGGCCGACCTGCCACCGAGTCGCGGTATTGAAGAACTTGCCCTGCTCGGCGATGTTGCCCAGGAAGATGTGCGGCGGCGGCAGGAGCTTGGGATCGGCCCAGCCGAACGCCCAGCACAGCTCCCAGATGCCGGCAAACAGGCCGATCGACAGGCACGCCCACCACACCTTGGTCAGCCAGTCGAGCCTGACCATCGAGGCGACTGTGGAGGTTGCCGCCGCCGGGCGGGATGCTCCGGCGGCGGCGCCCGAATCGCTGTCGCGTGTGACGACAGTCATCAGGCAGACTTGAACTTGAGCTTGCCGTAGAGGTCGGGATTTTCCTTGATCACCGCCTCGAGCAGCGTCCAGTCGATGGCGTCGCGGCCGGGCTTTTTCTTGATGTAGCCCATCTCCATGACGCTGTCGGTGCGCTGCAGGATGAAGTCGGTCTGGCTGCGCGCGTCGACGATCGCCGGCTGCTTGCCTTGAGCAATCTTGGCGTTCTCGAGTGAGGTCTTGTAGTACTTGCCGACCAGCTCCTTCAGGACTGCCTCGGTCTGCGTCTCGGCATCGAGCTGGGCCAGCATCATGGCCTTGATGATCGCCTTCAGGCCCTCGGGATTGTCCTTCATCAGGCTCGACCGTGCCGCCAGGACACAATCGGTGTAGCCCTTGCCGTAGAGGTCGATGCCGTTGGTCAGCATGACCGCGCCCTTGACGTCGTTCACCAGGGCCGAGGCATAGGGCTCGATGGTGCAGATCCAGTCGAGCGCGCCGGCCTTGAACGCTTCGACCGCCTCGGGCGTGTTGCCCATGTAACGGACCTTCACGTCCTTGAAGGCAATACCGTTCTTCTTGAGGTAGTCGTACGGCATGACCTCGAGCGTATCGAGCTGGAAGGTGCCGAGCGTCTTGCCCTTGAGCTTCTCTGGCGAATCGAGGCCCGGCCGCGCGACGATCGCGCAGCCCTCGACACCGCCTCCGGCCACGATCTTGACCGGTGCGCCGGCGTCGTAGAGCGCCATGAACGAGGTGTACGGCATCAGGCCGACATCGACCTGCCCCATGCCCAGAAACGTCACCTGCTCGGCAAAGGTCGGCGTGTTGATGAACACCAGCTCGGTGCCGTCCTTCTTCGCGTATTGCCGCGAATGAGCGAGGAAGATGTTGAGATTGCAGAAGCCCGTGCCATGCGTGGACTTCACGCCACCAGCGGCGTGCGCCGGGCCAAACAGCCCCCCGCCCAATCCCATGCTGATGGCGCCCGTCGCGGCGGCGCTCTTCAGGAAGCGGCGGCGCGACGGCGCGGCCGCGCCGGTGAAATCCATGTCGGAAAGCTTCGGAAAATGCGTACAGCCAATGCGATCACACATGACGTGTCCTCCTCGAGTCAGCGGAGAGTGTTGAGTTGGATTGCGATGTGTCGGTGCCTCTGCCCTGACGACTCCCTGCCGCCGGTCGCAAACGACCGTCGCCATCGAAATTGTCGGCACGCCAACCGAAGAGAACCGCTGGTGCGGCCTGCGCTGGCGACGTAGGTGCAAGCCTTGTGCCAGCGGCTTTCGTATGCCGCGGGCTACGGTGGGCCGCAGCGATGTTGCACTGCGGTCGCCTAAATCTTGTTCAGATGATCACTTCTTGATCGTCAGCTGTCGCCAGCGCTGGCGCTCGGCGTGGCCCAGGTAGAGGCCCGAACAGACGATCACCCCTGCTCCGACCCAGGTCCAGAAATCGGGAACGTTGTCGAACAGGAGATAGCCCAGGATCGCCGCCCCAATGAGCTGCGCGTAGTTGAATGGCGCAATGGTGGCGGCCGGCGCCTGGCTGTAGGCTATGGTGACGAAGTAGTGGCCGACGCCCGCCATGATGCCGATGGCCACGAACAGCACCCAGTCCCAGCCGAAGGTCGGGGTCGCCCATTCGAAGGGCAGCATCGGCGTCGCCACCACGGTGCCGACGATCGTCGCCATGGTAGCCGAGGCATCTGGGCGTTCGGCTTGGCCATAGCGACGGGAATACAGCTGGTAGAAGGCACTGCACAGCGTGCTGCCCACGACCAGCAGCGAATGCCATTCGAAGTTGGCATGTCCCGGCCGGACCACGATCAGGGCGCCGGCGAAGCCGACACAGACGGCGATCCAGCGCGCCAGCCCGACCGGCTCACCGAGGAAACGGGCCGACAGGGCGGTGACAATCAGCGGGCTGGTGAGCGAGATCGAAGCGGCCGTCGCCAGCGGCAGGTAGACGATGCCGTGAAAATACAGGAACGAAGAAAAGAACAGCAACAAGCCGCGCACCACCTGGCTGCCGACATTGTGCCAGCGGAACAGCGCCATCCCGCTGCGCGGCAGGAACAGCGCCAACATGAAGGCGAAGGCGAATACGTAACGCGCCCAGATCACCTGCCCGACCGGATAGTGCTGGGACAGCGTCTTGGATATGGCGTTGAGGACCGAGAAGCAGGCGACCGACAGGAGAATGGCCAGGATAGCGCGCAGAATCCGGTCCGTCGGCGGGGCGGACGCCGGCGGGGCTTTGACACTCATGGCGCAGAACCTAGCGACCCGGCGTCACCAGACAAGCATCGGATGAGACAGCAGCCCGGCGCCTTTTGCAGGGCTGCAGGACGTGGCTACTTCGCTTCCGAGACCTCGGCGCGATCTTCCTCGTCGCTGGGCCACAAGATGAGCGAAACCAGCAGCAGGATGCCCAGGCCGCCGGCGATGCCGATGAAGCGGTCGACGCCCGGCATGATGCTGGTCGGCGGCGCCGGTCCCTGGATCAGGGTGATGACATAGACGAAAGCCGACTGGGTGCCGAGATAGCCGACGCCGTGCTTGCCCAACTGGATATAGGTTCCGACCCACACCCCGGCGGCTATGACGGCAAGCCACCATACGAACGACGTCAGGTCGAGACCAAGCAGGAGGAGCGCGGCCAAGCCGCCGACAAGGCAGCCGATGAATCGGTGCAGCGATCGCTCGGCCACGGCGTGACGCGTGCCCAGGCCGCCATAGGTGATGACGGGCGCCGACATCACGACGGCAATCGAGATCGTCATCTCGGCGACCTGCGGCAGATCGAGGAGCACCCAGACGATCAACACGACCACGACGGAAATTCCCGCGCGCACACCATGCAGCAAGGCAGGCCACTGGGCGCCAAGCAGGTGACGCCATCCCGGCATGGCAGGCGGGCGATCGGCATGCCAGTCCTGGAGGAGGTTGGCCATCAGGATGGCCGACGCAACACCGATCGCCACGTCGAATGTCCGGTAATAGGCAGTCGGCACGATCTGCATCGGGTCGTTCAGACCGCTCAGCAGCACCATGATCGAGGTGATCGCCAGGAACAGCCAAGCGAGGCCGTGCGGACTCACCTGCATGGCGATCACCCCCAGCATCGTCATGCCGCCCATGAACAGGCAGAGCGCAAAATGGTCGTAGGGCAGCCAGCGCCCGAGGAAGAAGCCGACCAGGGCCCCGGCAATCGTACCGGTTAGACGCAACAAGCCGCGCCGCACCGACCCGGCGCCGGTTGCCATCATCGACATGAAGGCACTGATCGCCGCCCACCACGGCGACTCCATTTCCAGATACAGGGCAACGACAATCGCCACGACCACTGCGCTGGCGGCGACCACCCCCTGCTTCGTCCGCTCGGCATCCAGCCCCAGCTCTCCGATCTCGAGCCACAAGCCGTGCAGTGCCTTGGCGGTCATGCGGCCACCTTCGGCGAAGTCCTCCCTCACCCCGCGGGTGAAGTCGCGCATCATGGGAAAATCACGGTGCGCGCATCGGCTCCCATGTACAGCTTGCCTTGGGGTGGCGGCCCATCGAGCACGATGGTCACGGGAATCCGCCGCTGCAGGCGGATCCAGTCGGTGGTCGGCGCGACGTAGGGCAGCAGCATCGGCGCCTGGGGATCGCGGCTGAAGCCGCGGGCGATGCCGGTGACCTTGGCGCGATGAAGCTGCCAGGGCGCGCTGTCGAGCCACACCCAGGCCGTCGAGCCGATGGCCAACTGGCGCACGTAATACTGCTTGTAGTTGGCCATGATGCGCCACGCGTCGGCATCGACGATGCCGATCATCGGGATGTTGACCGTCGCCGTGTCGCCCGGGCGGGTGGTGAGATTGTTGATCGACCCGTTGACTGGCGCCACGACGATGGTGCGGCTGAGCCTCCATTGCGCCGTCGCCATCTCGGCCTTCGCCAGGGCAAGTGCCGACTGGTGAGCGTTGATGCTGGTCCGTGCCTTGGCGATCGCAACCTGGGAAATCGTCATCTCGGCGGCCGAGCGGCGCAAAGAATCGTTGGCCCGATCGAGCTCGGCGCGCGGCGCGTTGTTCTCCGCTGCCAGCACGGCATAGCGCGCCTGCTCCTGCACCGCATAAGTATGGGCCGAGGTGGCTGCTTCGAGCGCCGCCGTCGACGAGTCGAGCTCTTCCTGCGCCACCTTGACCAGGGCGGTGTTCTCGTCGATCTGCGCCTGGCGCTGATTGACCTCGAGCTGGAACGGCGTCGGATCGATGGTCACCAGCTTGTCGCCAACCTTGACCTCCTGGTTGTCGACGACATGGACGGCGATGATGCGGCCGGTGATCTCCGGGGCCACGGCGACGAGATCGGAGCGCACATAGGCGTCGTCGGTATAGGCGACGAAGTAGGTCGCGACCTCCCAGAGGATGAACAGCAGCAGCAGCGTGCCGCCGACCGTGATCAACCGCCTCAGCCGGCTGACCTTGCGGCTGGGCTTGGCGGCCTCTGCCTCCGGCGCGGGCTGAGCCGGCGGCGGCGCGGCCGCTGGCGCGGGCTGCGGTTCGACGGCCGGCGTGGGCGGCTCGGACGGTGCCGGAGGCTCCGCTGGCTTCGGCAAGGCCTCGGCCTTCGCTTGCGCACCCGGAAGGCGGGCGACCGTGGCAAGCGGCCGAACGACATCCACCGGAGGCTCGCGCCGCGGCGGCGCGGGCGGGGGCGCGGTATCACTCATAGCCGGTAAAGATAGCCTGTTTCACAGCCCCAAGCTCTTGATCTTCGCGGCCAGGGCGTCGATCGAGAACGGCTTACCGATGAAATTGACGCCGGCATCGAGGACGCCCTGATGCACGATGGCGTTGGCCGTGTAGCCGGTCGTGTACAGCACCTTGAGGGTGGGTCGCAGCCCTGTCGCCCGGACGGCGAGCTGGCGACCGTTCATCTCGCCCGGCAGGCCGACATCGGTGAACAGCAGGGCGATGTCGTCGTGCGCCTTCAGGATGGCCAGCGCCTCCTGCCCGTCCCCGGCGAGATGGACGGCGCAGCCGATCTCACGGCAGGCAGACCCGGCGAACTCGCGGACGACCGGATCGTCCTCGACGACCAGAACGACCGGCCCGTCGCCGGACAGGCGCACCGGCTGCGAGGGCTTCTCCGCGGGCTCAGTTGCCGCCTCCCGCGACCGCGGCAGATAGATCTTCACCACGGTGCCGTGGCCTACTTCGCTGTAGATCTTGAGATGACCGCCGACCTGCTTGACATACCCGAACGTCATGCTGAGCCCAAGGCCGGTGCCCTGGCCGCGCTGCTTGGTGGTGAAGAACGGATCGAACGCCTTGCCGATCGTTTCCTGGTCCATGCCGTCGCCGGTGTCGGATACCGCGATCAGAACGTACTGCCCAGCCGTCACCTCGACGTTGGCGGCGGCATAGGCATCGTCGAGATGGGCGTTCGCGGTCTCGATAGTGAGCGTGCCGCCTTCGGGCATGGCGTCTCGCCCATTGATGGCGAGATTGAGGATTGCGCTCTCGAGCTGCACGGCATCAGACTGGCAGCGCCACAGGCCGCCAGCCTGCACCGTCTCGATCTTGATGTGCTCGCCCAGGGTCCGGCGCAGCAGCTCCGACATCCCCGCAACCAGCTTGTTGGCGTCAACCGAATCGATCTGCAGTGGCTGCTGACGGGAGAAAGCCAGCAAGCGCTGGGTGAGCGTCGCGGCGCGCGACACGCCGGTCTTGGCGAGATCGAGGAAGCGCACGAAATCGTCCGACGGTGTTGCGACGCGGCGCCCCATCATCTCGAGCGCACCTCCGATACCGGTCAGCAGGTTATTGAAGTCGTGGGCGATGCCGGCGGTGAGCTGGCCGATCGAGTTCAGCTTCTGCGACTGACGCAGGCTGTTTTCGGCCGTCTCGCGTCGCGCCTGTTCTTCGCTGAGCCGCGCGAGCGTTTCGGTCTGGTGCATCGCCCGGCGCGACGCGACGATTGCGAGTCCGAACAAGGCCAGCGTCGCCGGAATGCCGAAAATCAGATGTGACGCCATGCGGTCCATCCACGCATTGCGAATGGCGGACGTCGCATAGCCATGGACGACGTAGATTGGCAGATCCGGAAGCCGGCGATACATAAAGACGCGACTCTGCCCATCGAAGCCGGAACTGCTCGTTTCGTAGCGACCGACCTCCGGGGCCGCCCCGGCCGCCTTCATGAAGCCGCTGTCCGGGCCAAGCCGGCTGGGACCGGGGTTACCCGGATAGCGAACCAGGATCTCACCGTCCGCCCGTACGATCGCGGCGGTGAAGTTGGGTGATTCGGAGGCCTGAGCGAACTGGTCGAGAAAATAATTCGGCGAGACCGAGACCGCGATCACGCCGTTGAAAGCTCCGCTGCCGGATTGCCGTCGCTCGCTGTACTGGAAAAACGACACGTTCTTGACCGGTGCGACGAGAGATTCGCTGACGTGACGTTGGGCACCTTCCCGATGGGCGATGAAGTACTTGCGGTCGGCGAAGCTGCGCTCCGACGGCGCCGGATAGAGCTTGGCGACGACGAGCGGTCGGCCCTCCGGGTCGAGAACCCAGACATCCTCGATCTGCGGCAACATCTCGATCAGCCGTCTCAGGCGATCATGGATCTGCCTCTCATTGGCACGTACGGACTCGTCGCTTTCGTCTTCGAGCAGCTCGGCGACGTACGCCGCCACCAGATAGTCGGTCTCGAACGACGTGCGGACGTTCACATAAAGGAGATCAAGGGTGCGGGCGATGCGCTCGTCCGCCTGCTTCTGCGTGTCGTCGAAGGTCAGCCAAGCCGCGCTGGCAAAGATCAGCAGCGGGATCACCAGCGTCGCCACCGCGAGCACCATCGCCGTCTCCGCCGACGAGCCCTGCAGCTTCCAGGTACGCAAGCGAAGGAGGCGCCGCATGGCCGCGATCAGTTGCCCTTGATCAGCGAGGCTACGAACTCGGCGAGCGCCACGGCGCTGAACGGCTTGGCCATCACGTGAACCTTGGGATTCAGCATCGGTCCACTTACCTCGGCACCCGAGCAGCGGATGATGGGCACGCCCGGTCGATGCTCGATCGCCGCTTCGATGACTCGCTCGCCCGACATGTCGGGCAAGCCGATATCCACGATGATGGCAGCGAGCGGCGTGTCACTCTTGACGATCTCGACCGCCTTCTGCCCCGTCGGCGCTTCGATGCAGACGATGTTCAATCCATCCAGCGCGTCGACCACCACGGCGCGGATCAGGAATTCGTCCTCGGCCAACAGCACGCTCGTCATGCAGCGTTCCTAATCGGCTGCCTTGGCAGTGAAAGGTTGAGGCTTGAACGGCAGGATAGTTGTGCCGCGAGCGGCCGGCAGTGGCAAGGGCGGCGTTTCCGCTCCCAGCGCGCGGGCGGCGTTCCAGGCCCAGCGCGGATCGAGCAGGAAGGCGCGGGCGTGGGCCGTGCAGTCGGCTTCGCCTGCCGCGATGATGCGCTCGGCCTGCTCGGGCTCGGTGATGACGCCGACCGCCCAGGTCTTGATGCCGACCTCCTTGCGGATGCGGCTGGCGAACGGCACGTGATAGCCAGGGCCTACCGCGATCTTCTGCGCCGGCGAGTTGCCGCCCGAGCTCACGTCGATGAAATCGCAGCCCAGCGCCTTGAGCTGACGCGCGGTCTCGACCGTGTCGTCGAGCGTCAAGCCGCCGTCGACCCATTCGGTCGCCGACAGGCGGATGCCAAGGGCCTTGTGGCGTGGCCAGATCCCGCGGCAGGCCTCGAACACCTCGAGCGGAAACCGCCGGCGCTTCTCCATCGTGCCGCCGTACTCGTCGGTCCGCTGGTTGGTGAGCGGCGAGAGGAATTGATGCAGGCAATAGCCATGCGCGCCGTGCAGCTCGATGATGTCGAAGCCCAGCCGCGCGCTGCGCTCGACGGCGGAGACGAAAGCCTGCTTGACGCGCTTCAGCCCCACCGAGTCCAGGGCGGTCGGCGTGTGCCACTTGGTGTCGAAGGGGATGGCCGACGCCGACCACGTGGTCCACGGCAGGTCGGGCGCGTCGGCCCGGGTAAGCGGCCCGCCACCCTTCCACGGACGCTGCGCCGAGGCCTTGCGCCCGGCATGGGCGAGCTGAATGGCGAGCTTGACCTGCGGCATCCAGGCCCGTGCCCAGTCGACGATCGATTTCAGCGCCGCTTCATTGTCGTCGCTGTAGAGACCGAGGCAGCCCTGGGTGATGCGGCCCTCGCGCTCGACATGCGTCGCCTCCAGGCACAGCAGGCCCGCACCCGACATCGCCATCATTCCGTAGTGCACCTGATGCCAGGGCTGGGCGCTGCCATCGACCGCCGCGTACTGGCACATCGGCGAGACGACGATGCGATTGGGCAAGGTGACGCCGCCGAGCTCGACAGGAGTGAACAGTTGAACGGTCATGGAACTCCTCCGAGGATTTCTTCGCTGGAACCGCGCCACTGCCGCGGAGCAGACTCCGCAGCAGTGGCGCATGCATCGTGTGTGGCAGGCAAGGAGGCGCCACTGATGAGCGGAGACCACTCCGCAACAGTGACGCGAGCCCAGCCATGAGCTATCCGCTGATCGACGGGCCGGCTTCGTGCCCGAGCCATTCCTCGATCAGGCGACGTGCGATCGAATCGCGACGCGGCATGAAGAAGGAACCGTCCTTCGGCAGGTTCTCCGGCCGAAGTTGATCGCGGCTGAGCCATAGCGCGCTCGCCAGCTCGTCCTCGTTGACGGTGAAGTCGAGCGACTCCGCCTCGGCATGGAAGCCGATCATCACCGAAGCCGGGAAAGGCCAGGGTTGCGAGGAACGGTAGGTGACGTTCTTCACCCGCACCTTCACCTCCTCATAGACCTCGCGCGCCACTGCGTCCTCGAAGCTCTCGCCCGGCTCGACGAAGCCCGCCAAGGTCGAGTGCATGCCGCGTGGAAACTGCTTGCCGCGTCCCAGCAGGCATTTGTCGCCGTGATGGACCAGCATGATGACGGCGGGATCGGTACGCGGGAAATGCTCGGTCTTGCAGCTCTCGTTGGTGCACAGCCTGACGTGGCCGCTCCGCGCGACCTTGGTGCTGGCGCCACAGACGCCGCAATAGCGATGGCGGCGATGCCAATAGGTCATGCCGCGGGCATAGGCGAGGATCGAGCCTTCGCGGGCGAACAGGAGCGCGCCGACCTGGCGCAGGTCGACGAACTCACCGAGGTCCTGCAGCGGCACATCCTTGCCCGTGACATCGACCGCGAAATAGGGCGTGCCCTCGACATAGCCCAGGAAGATCTGGGTGTCGGCGGCATTGGAGATGGCACGCGCCATCATGCCCTGGAGGAACACCGCCTCGGGATTCCCGCCGCTTTTCACCAGGTTGCGTTCGGTGTCGATCGGAACGAAGCGCGCCGCGCCGGACGAGGCGAGCTCGATCATGCGCTCTTCATCTTCGCGCTCATGGCTGGCGCGATCGATTTCGGCGCTGGAGTAGGGATTTCTCGGTCTTTGCTGCATGGCGCCTGGACGGTGCCATAGGGATGGCGTGGCTTCAATCACCAGTGTCGCGGAGGAGCATTGTCAGAATCTCCACAAAACCCCGTCATCCCGAGCGGAGCGACGCGCAGCCGAGGGACCTCAACCGACGATTACAACAACGCCTGCGCCAGAACTTCCGCGACATGTACCGCCTGTCGGCCGGCGCCATCGGCGATCTGGTGCCGGCACGACGTGCCGTCGGCCACGACCAAGACGTCGTCGCCAGCCTTGCGCACTGCCGGCAACAGCGACAGCTCCGCCATGGCGACCGACATCTCGTAGTGCTCGGCTTCGTAGCCGAAGCTGCCCGCCATTCCGCAGCAGCTCGACTCGATCACGCTGACGGCGAGATCAGGCACCAGGGCGAGCGCCTCCTGCACGGCGCTCATGGCGCCAAACGCCTTCTGATGGCAGTGACCATGCAGCAACGCCGTCTTGAACGGTAGCGCCTGCAGGTCGAGCACCAGGCGGCCCGCCTTCTTCTCGCGCACAAGGAATTCTTCGAACAGGAAGGCGTTCTCGGAGACCGCCCTCGCCTCCTCGCCCAGACCGAGCGCCAGGAACTCGTCGCGCAGCGTGAACAGGCACGACGGCTCGAGACCAATGACCGGCACGCCCTTGGCGATGAACGGCTTCAGCGCATTGACGAGGCGCTGTGCCTCGCCCTTGGCCTTCTCGACCTGCCCGGTTGCGAGATACGTGCGCCCGCAGCACAGCGCCGGCGCCCCCAGCGTCGGCCAGGCGACGGCGACGCGATGGCCGGCCGCCGCCAGCACGCGACGTGCGGCATGCAGGATGTGCGGCTCGAAATTGTTGGAGAAGGTATCGGCAAAGATCACCACCGTGGCGTCGCGCTCGTCCACGTCGGTGCTGGCAAGGAATGTATCGCCGCGCCACTTGGGCAGGCTGCGCTGCCTGGCGAAGCCCAGCCACGGTTGCACCAGGCCGGCGAGATTGAACAGCCACGGCAAGCGCCGCGCCCACGGCGCGATCTCCGGCAGGCCGCCGATCAACCGGTCACGCAGCCTGAGCCCCTTGCTCATGCGCCACGCCGACCGCACCTCGATCTTCATGCGCGCCATGTCGACGCCGGTCGGACAGTCACGCTTGCAGCCCTTGCAACTCACGCAGAGGTCCATCGCCGCGGCCACGACGTCGGACCGCAGGGCCTCGGGCCCGAGCTGACCGGAGAGCGCGAGGCGTAGGGTGTTGGCACGGCCGCGCGTCAGATGGATCTCGTCGCGCGTGACGCGGAAGGACGGGCACATCGTGCCGGCATCGAACTTCCGGCAATGGCCGTTGTTGTTGCACATCTCGGCGGCCTTGGCGAAGCCGCCGGTCGCATCGCCGCCACTGCCCGGTTCGCTCGACGCTTCCGTGACCGGATCGGTCTGGACGTTCCAGGCCGACCAGTCGAGCACCGGCTTGTAATCGATATTGGCGTAGCCCGGCTTGAAGCGGAACAGCGAGCGGTCGTCCATGCGCGTCGGCCGCACGATCTTGCCTGGGTTGAGGATGCCCTGCGGATCGAACAGGTCCTTCACCGACTCGAAGGCCTTGGTGAGGCGCGGGCCGAACTGCCACGCCACCCACTCCGACCGTACCAGCCCGTCGCCATGCTCGCCCGAGAACGCGCCCTTGTACTCGCGCACCATCGCCGACGCTTCCTCGGCGATCGCCCGCATCTTGGCCGCGCCCTCACGGCGCATGTCGAGGATCGGCCGCACATGCAACGTGCCGACCGAAGCATGGGCATACCAGGTGCCGCGCGTGCCGTGCTTGGCGAACACCTCGGTGAGGCGCTGGGTGTAGTCCGCCAGGTGCTCGAGCGGCACGGCGCAATCCTCGATGAAGGACACCGGCTTTCCGTCACCCTTCATCGACATCATGATGTTGAGGCCGGCCTTGCGGACCTCCCAGAGCGCGGCCTGCGGCCCGGGCTCGGGCATCTCGACCACGCTGCCCGGCAAGCCGAGGTCGCCCATCAGCGCGACGAGACGGGCGAGATCGCGCAGCTGCGCCTCGCGGTCCTCGCCGGCGAACTCCACCAGCAGGATGGCCTCGGGCTGGCCGATCAGGGCGCGCTCGATCACCGGACGGAAGGCGGGATTGGCGCGCGCCAGCTCGATCATGGTGCGGTCGACCAGCTCGACCGCCGCCGGCTTCAGCGTGACGATGTGCTGGGCGCTCTCCATCGCCTTGTAGAAGCTCGGGAAGTTCACCACGCCCAGGGTCTTGTGCCTGGGCAACGGCGAGAGCTTCAAGGTCAGCCGCTCCGTCACCGCCAGCGTGCCCTCGCTGCCGACCAGCAGGTGCGAGAGGTTCACCGAGTTGTCGAGCGTGTAGGGCCGCTCCGACTGCGGGAAGAAGATGTCGAGGTTGTAGCCGCCGACCCGGCGCAGCACCTTGGGGTACTGGCGCTCGATCTCGTCCCGCTCGGCGAAGGCGAGCGCCGCTACCTTGTCGGCGATCGCACGGACGGCCGCCGGCATGTCCTCGGGCCGGGCCGAGCCGAAACGGGCACGCTCGCCGGTCGCCAGGATGGCGTCGATCGAGGCGACG
This sequence comes from Reyranellaceae bacterium, assembly GCA_046349295.1. Lineage (GTDB taxonomy): Bacteria > Pseudomonadota > Alphaproteobacteria > Reyranellales > Reyranellaceae > Reyranella. Next base: position 448,445 of record JAXMCP010000008.1, on the reverse strand, counting down.
TTGTGCACCATGTTGCCGTAGCGGATCGATCGGCTGCCGCACGAGTTGTTGCCGGCCATGCCGCCCAGGGTGCATTGCGCCGACGTCGAGACGTCGACCGGGTACCACAGGCCATGCGGCTTCAGCCAGGCGTTGAGCTGGTCGAGCACGACGCCGGGCTGCACCGTCACCTCGGCCCGGTTCTTGTCGAAGCCGACGACCTCGCGCAGGTACTTCGAGACGTCGACCACCAAGGCATTGCCAACCGTCTGGCCGCACTGCGAGGTGCCGGCGCCACGCGGGAGGATGGCCGCGCCGGCATCGCGCGCGACGTCGACGACGAGACCGAGATCGGTCTCGTCGCGCGGCAACACGACGCCCACCGGCTCGACCTGGTAGATCGAGGCGTCTGTCGAATAGCGCCCGCGCGAGGCTCGGTCGAACAGGACCTCGCCCTTGATCGTGCGGCGCAGGGTTTGCTCGAGCGTCGTCAGTCCAGCTTCACTCCGGCCGCGGTCACGACCTTCTGCCATTTCTCGATCTCGCTGCGGATGCGCTTGGCGAATTCCGCCGGCGTCTCTCCGCCCATCTGTGCGGTCTGGTCCTTCCAGATCGCCTGCAGCTTCGGTGTCGCCATGGCCTTCACGATCTCGGCATACATGCGATCGACGATCGGCTGCGGCGTGCCCTTGATCGCCCACAGCCCGTACCACGTCGACACGATCCAGTTCGGCACGCCGATCTCGGCCGAGGTCGGGATGTCGGGGAATTCGGGCAGGCGGCTGGGCGTCGCCACGGCGAGGCCGAGCAGACGTCCGACGCGGATCTGCGACGCCGAGGTGCCCATGCCGTCGAACATCATGTCGGCGTTGCCGGCGAGCAGGTCCTGCATCGCCGGACCGGCGCCGCGATAGGGCACGTGAGTGATGTCGGTCTTGGTCTCGAGCTTGAACAGTTCACCGGCCAGATGGTGCGCCGTTCCGGCGCCGGGCGAGGCATAGTTCACCTTGCCGGGATTGGCGCGCACATAGGCCACGAACTCGGCGGCCGTCTTGACCGGCACACGGGACGGGTTGATCGAGATCACCTGCGGCACCAGCGCGATCATGGTGATCGGCTCGAAGTTCTTCTCGAGATCGTAGTCGAGCGTCTTGTAGATGCTGGGCGCGATCGTGTGATGCACCGCGCCAACCAGGAACACCGACCCGTCGGGCTTCATCTTGGCGGCCTGCGAGGCGCCCACGGTGCCCCCGGCACCGCCCTTGTTGTCGATGATGATCTGGCAGCCCAGCTGCTCACCGACCTGTGCCGCCAGCGGGCGGGCAAACACATCAGTGCCACCACCGGCGGGAAACGGATTGATCCAGGTGATGGTGGCCGGCGGCCAGCCCTGCTGGGCGCGCGCCACCATCGGCGTCGCCAACGTGGCAGCGACGCCGAGCCCGATCGCCTGTCGACGCGAAACGATGATCTTAGACGACATAGAAGCTCACTCCTCCCCCTCCGGCACGTTCATTGTCTCCAGCACGACCTGAAGCTTCGCGTGGAGGTGCCGGACGAGCAGGTCACGTAGCGCGGCGCCATCGCGCGCGGCAAGGGCCACGAGCATGGAACGGTGTTCCGCAACGGCGCGGTTCCACTTGGCGCGATTGAGGTTCGAGCGGAAGCGCAGCGCGTGGAGGCGGATATTGAGCGTGTGCTGGGTCTGGCTGAGCACCGGGTTGGCAGCAATCGCGCTCAGCCGGTCGTGAATCGCACGGTTCGCGCGATAGTAGGCCGGCAGGTCTCCTTGGGTGTGCGCCGCCTCCATATCGCGTTGCAGGGTCTCCAGAACGCCCAGATCTGCCTCGGTCACGCGCTGCGCGGCAAGCTCACCGGCGAGGCCCTCGAGGCCGGCCATGACCTCGAAGGCATGCCGGACGTCGTCCTGGGACAGCGCCGCCACCTGCACGCCGCGGTTGGGCAACTGGACCAGCAACCCATCGGCCGCCAGCATGCGGAAGGCCTCGCGCAGCGGCGTGCGAGAGACGCCAAGCTGCTCGCTGAGCTCGCGTTCGTTGAGCCGTGAGCCTGGCGCCAGCGCACCCTCTGTGATCAGGGAGCGCAGCCGGTCGGCCGCCGCTTGCGGCAGGCTCGAGCGGGCAATCGTGATGGTGGATCCGTCCATATCTCTGGACTCACTCTGGCATGTTGTATACAAAATGCAACAGCAAACGAAAGGGCTCGACGATGCGCCTGAATTCCCATCCCAGCGGCCGCCACTTCCTGCAAATCCCCGGCCCGACCAATGTCCCCGACCGCATCCTGCGGGCGATGGACTATCCGACCATCGATCACCGCGGACCGGAGTTCAATGCACTGGCCAAGAAGGTGCTGCGCAGCGTGCGCCAGGTCTTCCAGACCAAGCAGCCGGTGATCGTGTATCCGGCATCCGGTACCGGCGCGTGGGAAGCGGCGCTGGTCAACACCCTGTCGTCCGGCGACCTGGTGCTGATGTGGGAAACCGGCCACTTCGCCTCGCTGTGGAAGCGGATGGCCGACCGTCTCGGCCTGAAGTCGGAGTTCATGGGCGGCGACTGGCACAAGCCTGCCGACCCGGCCGCCATCGAGGCCCGGCTGCGCAACGACCCCGACCACACGATCAAGGCGGTGTGCATCGTGCACAACGAGACCTCGACCGGCGTGGTGAGCGACATCTCCGCGGTGCGACGCGCCATCGATGGGGCGCGCCACCCTGCCCTGCTGCTGGTCGACACGATCTCGTCGCTCGGCTCGATCGACTACCGCCACGACGCGTGGGGCGTCGATGTCACCGTCGCCGGCTCGCAAAAGGGCCTGATGCTGCCGCCCGGTCTCTCCTTCAACGCCGTGAGCGAGAAGGCGGTCGCGGTGTCGAAGAATTCGAAGCTCCCCAAGTCGTTCTGGAGCTGGGAAGAGATGCTCTCGACCAACGCCAACGGCTGGTTCCCCTACACGCCCGCCACCAATCTGATCTATGGCCTCAACGAGGCCTGCGACATGCTGCTGGAGGAAGGGCTCGACGCAGTGTTCGCCCGCCACGCCCGCCACGCCGAAGCGACGCGCATCGCCGTGACAGGCTGGGACCTCGAGATCCTGTGCAGCGATCCCAAGGCCTACTCGGGCTCGCTGACCGCGATCGTCATGCCGGAGGGTCATGACGCCGACGCCTTCCGCAAGGTCGCGCTGGAGAACTTCAACCTGTCGCTGGGCCAAGGTCTCAGCAAGGTGGCCGGCAAGGTTTTCCGCATCGGCCACCTCGGCGACTTCAACGACCTGATGTTGCTCGCCACACTGTCCGGCGTCGAGATGGCGCTTGGCTTGGCGAAGGTGCCGCACAAGGCGGGCGGCGCCCAGGCCGCCCTCACCTACTTGCGGGATACGGCACCGGGAGCGCGGCGGTAGGTTCTGTCAGCGCAGCAAGCACGCCACGTGATGCCCCGGCGCGACCTCGCGGAGCGGAGGCGAGGTCACCTTGCATTCGGCGACGGCATAGGGGCAGCGGGTGTGGAAGTGGCAGCCGGGCGGCGGCTTGGCCGGGCTTGGCACGTCGCCCTGGACGATACGCTTGCGTTGGCGCCGACGTTTGGGATCGGGTGCCGTAGCGGCCGACAGCAGCGCCTCGGTGTAGGGATGCTTCGGCGTGTCGAACAGGGTGCGCTTGTCGGCGAGCTCGACGATGCGGCCGAGATACATCACGGCGATGCGATGGCTGATGTGGCGCATCACCGCCAGATCGTGGCTGATGAAGAGGTAGGCGAGACCGTACTCCTCCTGCAGGTCGATCAGCAGATTAAGCACCTGCGCCTGCACCGACACGTCGAGCGCCGACACCGGCTCGTCGGCGACGATCAGATCAGGGTCGACAGAAAGCGCCTTGGCGATCCCCAGACGCTGGCGTTGCCCGCCCGAGAATTCGTGGGCGTACTTGCGCATCGCATCGGGCCGCAGCCCGACGCGCGCGAACAGGTCGGCCACCTTGGCCACTGTTTCACGGCCGCGTGTCAGGCCGAAATTCTCCAGCGGCTCGCCCACGATCGTGCCGGCCGACAGGCGCGGATTCATCGACGAGTAGGGATCCTGGAAGATCGTCTGAATGCGCCGCCGATGGCTCCACATGGCGGCCGGCGGCAGCGTCGTCACGTCCTCGCCGCCGAGTAGGATGCGGCCAGAGGTCGGCTCGACCAGCTTGAGCACGGTCTTGCCGATGGTCGACTTGCCGCAGCCCGATTCGCCCACCAGGCCGAGCGTCTCGCCGCGCCGGATGGCGAAGCTGACACCGTCGACCGCCTTCACCGCGCCGACCTGGCGCTGCAGCAGGCCACCATGGATCGGGAAGTGCTTTACCAGGTCACGGACCTCGAGAAGCGCCGGATCGCTCATCGCAGCGCCTCCCAGCAGGCGACCGTGTGGCCGCCGCCAGCGGCGACGAACGGAGGCGCCTCGGTGCGACAGCGCTCGGTCGCGAGCGGGCAGCGCGCCGCGAAGGCGCAGCCGAGGATCGGTTGGGTCAAGATCGGAACCAGGCCCGGAATCTCCTGCAGCCGCGGCCGCTTGCCAGCGATATCCGCCTCGACGTCGAGCCGCGGGATTGCCCGCATCAGGCCGGCCGTATAAGGGTGCAGCGGCCGCTCGAACAGCGCCTCCACCGGTGCCTCCTCGACCTTGCGCCCGGCATACATGACGACGACGCGTTCGGTGGTCTCCGCCACCACGCCGAGATCGTGGGTGATGAGCACGATCGCCGTGCCGGTCTTCTCCTTGAGCTCGAGCATCAGGTCCAGGATCTGCGCCTGGATGGTGACGTCGAGTGCCGTCGTCGGCTCATCGGCGATCAGCACCTGGGGATCGCACGACAGCGCCATGGCGATCATCACCCGTTGGCGCATGCCGCCCGAGAGCTGGTGCGGATATTCGTCCAGCCGGCGACGCGCATCGGCGATGCGCACCAGGCTCAGCATCTCGAACGCCCGTTCGCGCGCCGCCTTCCACGGCACGCCGAGATGGCGCACCACGTTCTCCGCGATCTGGGTGCCGACGGTCAGCACCGGGTTTAGGCTGGTCATCGGCTCCTGGAAGATCATCGAGATGCGATGGCCACGCAGGCTCTTCATCGCCTCCTCGGACAGCCCGGTCAGCTCCTGGCCGTCGAAGCGGATCGAGCCGGCGGCGATGCGGCCGGTCTCGGCCGGAATCAGGCGCAGGATGGACAGAGCCGTCACCGACTTGCCGCAGCCCGACTCACCCACGATGCCCAGGGTCTCACCGCGCGCCAGCTCGAACGACACACCGTCGACCGCCCGCACCACGCCGTCCAGCGTGTTGAACTGCGTGCGCAGGTCGCGCACTTCGAGAAGCGCGGTCACAAGCGTCGCGCCAGCCGCGGGTCGAGCCGATCGCGCAGACCGTCGCCCAGCAGATTCACCGCCAGCACCGTGACCGCGAGGAACGCGCCCGGGATCAGGATCGTCCATGGCGCGATCTGGAAGAACGTCCGGCCCTGGGCAATGATGTTGCCCCAGCTCGGCACCTCGGGCGGCACGCCGGCGCCGAGGAAGCTGAGGCCAGCCTCGATCAGCATCGCCGAGGCGCAGACATAGGTCGACTGCACGATCAGTGGGGCCAGGGTGTTGGGCAGCACATGGCGCACCAGCAGCTTGAGGTTCCGCGTGCCCCCGGCGATCGCGCTCTCGATGTAGGGCTGGGCGCGGATCGACAGCACGACGGCGCGCACCACGCGCACGATGCGCGGCACCTCGGGAATGACGATCGCCACGATGACGATGCCGAGGCCGGGTCGGGTCAGCGTGATCAGGGCGATGGCGAGCAGGATCGAGGGGATGGCCATCAGCCCGTCCATGACCCGCATGACCACGCCGTCGATCCGGCGGAAGTAGCCACAGGCCAAGCCGAGTGCCAAGCCAAGCAGGCTGGAGAACGCCGCCACGAACAGGCCGACGATCAGCGAGACGCGCGCGCCGTAGACCGTGCGCGAGAAGACGTCGCGCCCGAACTGGTCGGTGCCGAACCACCAGCGCTCCGACGGTGGCCGCAGGCGGTTGACCGGCGTGATCTTCAGCGGATCGTAGGTGGCGATGACCGGCGCCAGCACGGCCATGGCGACCAGCGCCAGCAGCAAGACGCCGCCGATGGTGATCGTCGGGTTGCGCCGGATCGCCGTGAGCAGCGAGAAACGGCGTGCGGGCGGCGCGAGGTCGTCGGCGAGCGAGGCGGCGGGCACGGCCATGTCAGTAGCGGATGCGCGGATCGAGGAAGGCGTAGGAGATGTCGATGATCAGGTTCACCAGCACCTTGGCGGCGGCGAACACCAGGATCAGCCCCTGCACGATCGGATAGTCGCGCTTCAGCACGGCATCGACGGTGAGCCTGCCCAGCCCCGGAATGTTGAAGACCGTCTCGGTGATCACCACGCCGGAGATCAGCAGGGCGATGCCGATACCGATCACGGTGACGATCGGCACCGCCGCATTCTTCAGCGCATGCAGCAGCAGCACGCGGTCCGTCGCCAGGCCCTTGGCGTTGGCGGTGCGGATATAGTCCTGCTGCAATACCTCGAGCATGGAGGCGCGGGTAATGCGGGCGATCAGCGCCATGTAGGTCACGCCAAGCGCGACCGACGGCAGGATCAGGCATTCGACGAACGGCCAGAAGCCTTCGCCGATCGGGCGATAGCCCTGGACCGGCAGGAGCTGCCATTGGACCGCGAAGAAGTAGATCAAGACGTAGGCCAGCACGAACACCGGCATGGCAAAGCCCAGGACGGCCAGGCCCATGACCACGCGATCGACGAGCTTGCGCGCCTTCCATGCCGCTACCACGCCGATCGGGACGGCCAGCGCCACCGCCACGAACAGGGTCGACAGGGCAAGCGCCAGTGTCGGTTCGACCCTCTGGGCGATCAGCCGTGTGACCGGCAGGTTGGAGAAGATCGACACGCCCATGTCGCCATGCGCCAGGTCCCACAGCCAGACGGCGAACTGCTCGACGACCGGCCGGTCGAGGCCAAGCTTGACGCGCACCGCGGCGATCGATTCCGCAGTGGCGTCGTCGCCGGCAATGATCGCCGCCGGATCACCGGGTGCGAAACGCAGCAGGAAGAACACGAACAGCGCCACCACCGCCATCACCGGCAGGGTGGCGAGCAAACGACGGATGATATAGGCGGTCATGTCATGGCCGGGAGCGCGCCACTCTGTGGCGCCTCTTCGCCTGCCCCAGGGCAACGAATGAATGCGCCATGGACTGGCGCGCTCCCGGCCACGAGACCCATGGTCCCTCCGTCGCCCTGTCGGGGCGACACCTCCCCTTGCTGCGCAAGGGGAGGAGAATGAGAGAGCTCACTTCTTCGTAATCCCCCACAGCACCGTCAGCCCGGTGTTGGGGACGATGCCGTCGATGCGGTCGGCGCGGTAGGCGAGCGGCTGGTCCCACTGGCCGAACGGCAGGAACACGACCTGCTCCATCGCCCGCGTCTGCAGGTCCTTGGCGATCTTCTTGCGTTCGTCCTCGCTCGCGGCCATGCCGAAGGCATTCCGCAGCTTCTCGATCTCGGGGTCGCACGGCCAGCCGAACAGGCCCTTGTCGCAGGCCGCGCCGATCCAGGTGTGCAGCACCGGGTTGGCCGAGCCGACGCCACCCGACGTTGTGACGAAGATGTGCCAGCCGCCCTGGCTCGGCGGCTCCTTCTTGGCCCGGCGCGACACCACCGAGCCCCAATCCATCGACTGCACATCGAGGTTGATGCCGGCCTCGCGCATCGCTTGGATCAGCACCTGGGTCGCCGGCGTGATGGTATTGTGGTCGGTGGCGGCCAGCACCGTGATCGGCTCGCCCTTGTAACCAGCCTCCTTCAGGAGCTGCAGCGCCTTCTTCGGGTTGTACTCCTTCATGAACGCGGTGCCGCCGTCGTTCTCGTACGGCCCGCCGCAGGTCAGCAGGCCCGGGCAGACGCGGTAGTACTTCGGATCACCGACGATGGCGCGCAGGAAGTCCTCCTGGTTGATCAGGTAGTACATCGCCTGGCGCGCCTTCACATTGTCGAACGGCGGGTGCAGGTGATTGAGCCGGATCATGCCCTGGGTGCTGTCGATCTTGCCGGTCTTCATCAGCTTGACGCCGCGCGCCTTGGCGAGCAGCGGCAGGAAGTCGGTGTTGGGGTTCTCGTAGAAATCGATCTCGCCGTTGACCAGGGCGGACATTGCGGTCTGCGGATCGGAGATCCACACCAGCTCGATGCGGTCGACGCCCGGGATCTTGGCACCGGCGAAGGACGACGGCGGCTCGCCCGGCCGCGGCACGTAATCCTTGTTCTTGAGGTAGACCGCCTTGCTGCCCGGCACCCACTGCTCCTTGGCGAACACGAACGGGCCCGAGCCGACCGATTCCTTGACCTGCTGCTGCGGATCGGTCTGCGCATCCTTCTCGCGCATGATGGCGGCGATCGAGCTTCCGCTCTTGCCGAGCGATTCCAGCACCATGCCGTAGGGCTCGCGCAGGACCATCTTGAAGGTCTTGTCGTCGACCGCATCCATCGCCGTGACGTAGCCCAGCAGCCGCTGGCCGACGCCGTCCTTGGCACCCCAGCGCTTCAGCGAGGCGATCACGTCCTTGGTGGTGACCGGCGTGCCGTCATGGAACTTCAGGCCATCGCGCAACGTGAACGTGTAGGTCAGCCGATCGGGGCTGATCTCGTACTTGCCGACCATCTGTGGCTGCGGCTTGAGATCGGCGTCGTTGCCGAACAGGGTATCGTAGACCAGCGCGCCGTGAATATTGGCGATCGTCTGGGTCGTCCAGATCGGATCGATCACGCGCACATCGGCGTGCATCACCGCACGCAAGACCTTTTCCTGCGCCATCGCCGACAGCGGCAGGAGCAGCGCGGCCACGCAGGCCAGCAATCTCACAATCATGTTCCCCTCGAGCTCCTCGAGCATCTCCCCGTGCACAAATTATGCAAAGCTGACGACTTGTCCAGCCACCCGCGGCGGGCGGGCTGGCAAGAACAGCAGAAAGTCACCAAGGTACGCCGGGGACAGGACATGACTTTGCAGGAACTGGTGGCGCCGGTCGAACCGATTTCCCTCGCGGATATCGGCGCCGCCTGCATTGGCGAGACGCCGGTGTACAAGCCGCTGCTCGACGACGGGCTGGCCCATCTGCAGGCCTTCGAAGGCGACCCCCGCCAGATTGACAGGATTCGCGAGACCTGGCGCGACAAAGTGACAATCCACGACCACTTCCTGGCGGACGGCGGCATCCACACCTTGCACATCGCCGCGGCGGATAGCGGCATGACCTCGCTCTTGAGGCCGAATGCGACCGCTCTGCAGTTCTTCAACGGCTTCCAGCGTTATGGCCAGATCCACGAGACCCGGCAGGTTCAGACGTCCCGGCTCGACGACATCGACGGCCTCGTCGATATCGACTTCTTGAAGCTGGACGTTCAAGGCGCCGAGCTGACCGTGCTGGCGAACGGCCCGCGCCGGCTCGCGAACTGCGTCGCGATCCAACTCGAGGTCTCGTACATCTGTCTGTACGAAAACCAGCCACCATTCGGCGAGATCGACCTGTGGATGCGACACAACGGCTTCCTTCCGCATTGCTTCCTGGAGGTCAAGAAATGGTCGATTGCCCCCATGCTGCGAGGCAACGATGAAAGACGGCCGTTCAATCAGGTGCTCGAGTCCGACATCGTCTATGTCCGCAACCTGCTGTCGTTACCGACGCTCGGCGTCGCCGGGCTCAAGAAGCTGGCGCTGATCGCGCATCATTGCTTCTCGAGCTTCGATCTTGCCGTCCGTATCCTGATGGAGCTCGTCTCGCGCGGCGCAGCGGCGCCCGACGCGCATCGCCGCTATCTCGAACTCCTGAACGCACAGGCGGCCGAGGCCACCCGCAAGTGAGCCCTCTGCAGGCTTTGGGTCAGTAGATCAGCCCCAGCGGCCTTGCGTCGGCGTCGAGCGGCCAGATCGGGCGCTGCACCTTGGTATACGGCACCTTGCTGTGATCGCGCCGCAGTGGCCCGCTCGACTCGACGTAGATGACCTTCTTGGCGATCGGGCCGTAGGCCGCCATGAAATGGTTGGTCGACTTCACCACCACGATCTTCTTCTGAGTCGGATCGATGCCGAGATTGGTGAACAGCTCCAGCCCTGTCGCCTGGGTACGGTTGCTGATCAGCACCACATCGACGCCACCTACCCGCACTGCGGCACAGTCGCCGATAGGCACCTGGGTCGGGCCGAAGCTCTGCCAGGCGTCACGCTTCAGGCCGATGATCTCGACCTCGGCGTCCACCGGCTGACCCGACGACGGCGCGATCTTGCCGCCAAAGCGCAGGCCGATGCGGGCACCGAGCCCGGCGTCGAAGCAGATGCGCACGGCGATCGGGTCCCACAGTGGACCCAGGCAGGCATTCTCCACCTTGGCGTCGATCAGATGACGCAGGATGTCGGTATTGTCCGACGGCGCGCCGCCGCCGGCATTGTCGGCCGGATCCGCGATCACCACCGGAAGGTCGTTGAAGGCGACACCCTCGCCCACCCCGGCAGCGACGCCGAACGACGGCGGCTGGGTCTTGCCGCGCAGCGCCACCAGCTCTTCGCCCAACGCCGTCGCCAGCGCGTCGGCCTTTTTCTTGTCGCCGTTGGCCACCACCAGCACGCGGGTGCCGATCTCGGCCACGTCGCCGTAGGGAAAGCAGTGGGCGATCGACACCGAAAGGATGCCGTCCTTGCCTTCCATCGCCTTGATGCGGTCGACCAGGCTGCGCATCGGCTGAAGCGTTGTCGGATAGCTCTGGATCTGGCGGCAATCATAGACCGACATCACCGGCTTCACCTTGCCGCGCAGGGTGGCGAGCACGAGATCGAGCACATCCTCCGCTCGCTCGACCACGTCGGTATGGGGGAACTCCTTGTAGAGCACGATGATGTCGGCGTGGGCGACGCGCTTCAGGGTGAGATGGCAGTGCGGGTCGAGCTCGACGCCGATCACGCATTTCGGCCCGACGATGCGGCGGGCTCGTTCGATGATATCGCCTTCGACGTCGTCGTAGCCGTGCGCCACCATGGCGCCGTGCAGGCCGAGCAGCAGCCCGTCAACCGGCAGGGCTGCCTCCAGCTGGCCGAGGATCTCGTCGCGCATGGTCTCGTAGTCGGCCCGGTTCGTCGTGCCGGCCGGACTGGCGGCAAAGCAGCTTCCCTCGATCAGCTCGAAGCCTTCGGCGGCCGCCCGCGCCCGGCCCACGAACAGGGGCGCCGTGCACATGCGCGGCGCATCGGCCGGATGCTCGCCGGCCCGAAAGAAGACCGATTCCCGGTAATTCTCGATGCTGGTCGGCAGCGGCGAGAATGTGTTGGTCTCGGTGGCGAGGGTAGCGGTGAACAGGCGCATGGCATCTCCTTCCTCTCCTTGCTGCGCAAAGAGAGGAACGACTTTTCCTACGGAACGACGCCCGCAGGCAACGACAGGCAATGTCGCGTGATCGCACCCGGCGTGGTGAGCCAGATGCGATCGCGATGCTTCGCGATGTGACGCAACGCGCGCTTGAGATGCCGCAGGCGATGGGGCTGGCCCACCAGATAGGCATGCAATGCCACGCCCATCACCAACGGCCGCGTCTGCGACAGCTCCAGCATCTCGTCGAACTGGTCGACGATGATGTCGGCGAATGCCTCGCCGCCGACCTTGCGGCCGACGATCTGTGGAATGTCGTTCACTTCCTGTGGATAGGGCACGGCGAGGATGCGCCTGTCGCCCCGGCAGCTGAACCAGATCGGCTGGTCATCCATGCACCAGTCCAGCAGGTATCGGTAGCCCGCTTCCGCCAACAGGTCGGGCGTGACGTGGCTGTGCGAGATCCACGGACCAAGCCAGCCTTCCGGGGGGCGGCCTTCGGCTTCCGTCAGACGCGCGGTCGCCTCCGCGATCAGCGCGCGTTCGCCCGCCTCGTCGAGCTCGCCCTGGCGCTCGGCGTTTGTGCGGCCATGCCCCACGATCTCGTCGCCGCGGGCACGGCAGGCTGCCACCAAGGCCGGCGCATAGTCGTACATCACGCTGTTGACGAGGGCGGCCAGCGGCAAGCCGAGCGAGTCGAAGGCGTCGAGCATGTACCAGGCACCGACGCGATTGCCATAGTCACGCCACGCAAAGTTGAGAATATCAGGTTGTGGTCCACCCGGCGCCAGTTCCGCACCGAGCCCCTCACCGTAGGCAAAATGCTCCAGATTGAGAGCGAAGTAGACGGCGAGCCGGCGGCCATTCGGCCAAGTGTAGTCGGCGCGCCCGCGCAGAGGCACGTAGCCGTAGCGGTCATGTGTTCGGAGGCCCATCCGTAAAACTTAGCGGCGGAAATCGCGGAGAGCTACGGTGGTGGCTCGGACGGCCGTTCCCAAACGGCGTGGGAAACGTCAGCCATGCTCGACCGCCCGCTGTCCGCTGCCCTCACCGGCTGCTTTCTCCCTCCTTTCCGACTCGCCCGCCTTCTCCTGCTGCCCGAAGCAGTCGCACGAGAGACTTCTGGCGACGGTCAACGGTGACGAGTGGTCACGCTGCAAAAGCAAGACGTAGCGCCCATAATGCCGATAGGCTACGATTACACAGCGAATGAAGAAGACGGCGGTGGGGCCGCGTTGATCAGGGAGGAATTGGAGCGTTGACGGCAACGAGTGCTGGAGCTTTGCCCGCATCGGCCGAGGCGGTAGGGCCGCGCCGGCTTGCCGCGCCCTTGTGGGTGGCCGGGTTGCTGATCCTGCTGGCCTTCCTGGTGATCTACCCGCTGCTGATGTTGGTGTTCGGGGCGTTGAGCAATTCGAACCCCGTGATCGACGGGTTCGGGGCCTTTCAACCGTCGGTCAAGCACTTCATCGACGTGCTGGGCAACGAGAACGTCCATCTCGCCTTCATCAACGCGATCGTGGCCTGCGGCGGCGGCACGATCCTCGCCGTCGCCATCGGGCTTGCCTTCTCGTGGATCGTCGTGCGCACCAACACCCCGGCCAAGGGCTTCATCGCTGCCGCCAGCATGATCCCGCTGTTCGTGCCGCCACTGGTGGCGGGCGTCGCCTGGGGCATCTTGGGATCTCCCAAGACCGGCCTGCTCAACACCACGTTGAAATGGATCGGCATCGATTTCCGCTTCGACTTCTACTCGATGCCCGGCCTGATCCTGGTGTTCGGCATCTATTACGCGCCCTACGTCTACATGTTCACGGCGTCGGCGCTCAGGAACATGGATCCGAGCCTCGAGGAGGCGTCCGAGGTGTCGGGGGCGTCGGCCTTCACCACCCTTTTCACCGTCACCTTCCCGCTCATCGCACCGGCGATCCTGGCGGGCTCGCTGCTGTCATTCGTGGTCATGCTGGGCATCTACGGCGTGCCGGCGGCGTTGGGCGCGCCGGCCAACATCAGCGTGCTCACGACCTACATCTTCAAGCTCACCGCCTGGAGCCCGCCGCTCTACAACACCGCCGCCGCCGTCGCGATCCTGCTGATGATCGTCACCGCCATCCTGGTATGGGCGCAGCAGCGCGTGCTGTCGGGCAAGAGCTTCGCCACCGTCGCCGGAAAAGCGTTCCGGCCGCGCGCCCTCAATCTCGGCAGCTGGCGCTGGTTCACCTTCGGGCTGGCGGTGATCTACCTGTTCGTCGTGGTCGTGCTGCCGACCCTGGCCCTGGTCATTGCGGCGTTCCGCAAGTTCCTGTTCTTCAAGGATTTCGAGGCGCTGTTCGACATGCGCCAGTACAGCTGGGTGCATTTCAACTCGGTGTTCGACAATCCGCTCACCATGCTGTCGATCTGGAACACGCTGAAGGTCGGTGTGATCACCGCCGTGGTCGGCGGCGCGCTGGCCTTCGCCATCGGCTACACGGTGAACCGCACTCAGGTGGCAGGCCGGCGCTGGATCGACATGCTGGCCACTCTGCCGGTCGCCATTCCAGGCCTGGTCGTCGGCGTCGCCTATCTGTGGGCATGGATCGGCTTGCCGGGCGGCCTCTACGGCACGCTGTGGATCCTGGCGCTGGCCTTCGTCGCCCGCTTCATGCCCGACACCGTGAAGGCGCTGTCGACCTCGTTCCTGCAGATCCACCGGGAGCTCGAGGAGGCCGCCTGGATCTGCGGCCGCGGCCTGCTCGGCACCATCCGTACCGTCGTCCTGCCGCTCGCCCGGCCCGGCGTCGTGGCGTCGATGACGCTCCTCTTCGTGCTGGCGATCCGCGAGCTCGGCTCCTCGCTCTTCCTCTACACCAGCGACACCACGGTGATGGCGGTCCTGCTGCTCGACTACTACGAGGGCGGCAACACCGGGAAGACCGCCGCGTTCAGCCTGGTGCAGACGGCGATCCTCGCCGTGCTGCTCAGCATCACGACCTGGCTTTCGCGCGAAACGACGCAGAACACGCGCTTCAACTGAACAAGCGTAGGAGGAATACGACCGATGAAAAGACGTATTTTCACCAAGGGCGCGGTGCTCGGAACCGCGGGCATCCTGACCAGCGGCTTCCCCGCGGTGGCCCAGCAGGACAAATTCGGCACCAAGGAGCTGATTGCGGCAGCCGAGAAAGAAGGCCAGCTCACCTACTACACGGCCAACTTCGCCGAGACCGAGCAGGAGGTCATCAAGGAGTTCAACAAGACCTTCCCCAAGGTCAAGGTCGCCATGGTGCGCGCGCCCGGCGGCCAGCTGATCACCCGCATCAAGACGGAAGCCGCCGCGGGCAAGCTCGGCGCCGACGTCGTGAACCACTCCGACCGCGGCCTGATGCTGGAGCTGGTCGACCTGTTCCAGGACTACGCGCCGCCCAACGCCGCCGACTACCGGCCCGATGCGCTCGTTTCACCGAAGCTGTGGCCCGGCGTCACCCTGGGCTGGGCGATTGCCTACAACACCCAGCTGGTCAAGAACGCCCCCAAGACCTGGATGGATCTCACCAAGCCCGAATACAAGGGCAAGCAGATCGGCCAGGTCGTCGGCCCGTCGGGCGGCACGACATGGACCCGCGTCATGTTCGAGCGCCAGGTCCTCGGCGAGGATTACTGGCAGAAGCAGGCTGCACTGGGGATCTCCCTCTTCCCATCGGGTGCGCCGGCCTCCGACTCCCTGGTGCGCGGCGAGGTCTCGATCGCGCCGCTGCTGTACAACATCATCTACACCAAGATCGTCGAGGGGGCGCCCGCCGAGGCGATCTTCGCGCCGGAGGGCGTACCGATCATTCCCTACGCCGATGGCGTCACCAAGACGGCCAAGAGCCCCAACGCGGCCAAGCTCTTCATGAACTGGCGGCTGTCCAAGGAGGGCCAAGCCTTCCAGATCTCCAAGCTCGGCAACATCACCTCGCTCAAGGAGCCGCCGTCCTTTCCCAAGGGCTGGGATCCGAAGGTGATCAAGGTGTGGGTGCCGGAATTCAAGCAGTTCGAAGCGCTGCGCGAGCCCTGGCTCGAGCAGTGGAACAAGACCTACGGCTACCGCCAGTGAGCGCTGCGCTCCTCATCCAGGATCTGATGAAGCGCTTCGCGGCGGGCAAGCCCGCCGTGGATGGCGTGAGCTTCGAGGTGCCGGCCGGCGAGATCGTGGTCCTGCTCGGCCCGTCGGGCTGTGGCAAGACCACGACCTTGCGCTGCGTGGCCGGCCTCGAGCATCCGACCGGCGGACGCATCTCGATCGGCGAACGCGTCGTGTCGGAGCCCGAGCGCGGCCTGCTGGTCTCCCCGCGCGAACGCGACATCGGCATGGTGTTCCAGTCCTATGCCGTGTGGCCGCACATGACGGTGCGGCAGAACGTGGCCTATCCGCTGAAGCATCGCCGAAACACTGGCGGCGACATCAACGCCAAGGTGAACGACACGCTCGAGCTGGTCGGCCTGCGCGACTATGCCGAGCGGCCCGTGACCTCGCTGTCGGGCGGCCAGATGCAGCGCGTCGCGCTAGCCCGCAGCTTGGTCTACCGGCCGCAGCTCCTGCTGCTCGACGAGCCGCTCTCCAATCTCGACGCCAAGCTGCGCCTGCGCCTGCGCGACGAGCTGCGCCGCATCCTGAAGCAGACCGGCATGACCGGCCTCTACGTCACCCACGACCAGGCCGAGGCCGTCGTGCTGGGCGACCGCATCGGCGTGATGCGCGAGGGCAAGCTCCTGCAGATGGCGCCGCCAGGCGAGATCTACAACCGGCCCGCCGACCCTTTCGTCGCCAACTTCACCGGCGCATCCAACGTGCTGCTCGGCAGGGTGCTGGCGCGCAGCGGCGAGCGGGCGACCATCGATCTCGGCGCAGCCGGGCGCATCGAGGCGTGGACGCCGCAGCCGCTCGACGCCGGTGACAAGGCTGTGGTGGCGCTGCGTGCCGAGAACGTGCGGCTGGGCGAGCGTGGGCCGGCCAACGCTTTCACCGGCCGTGTGCTGGAGCGCCGCTACCAGGGCATGCAGACCGTCTACGATGTCGAGTTGGGCGGCCAGAAGCTCGAAGCGCTGGAGCTCGGCACCGCCGCGCGCCACGGCACCGACAGCGAGATCGCCATCACCCTGCCGCCCGACACCTGCTGGGCCTATCGCGACGAAGGTGCCGCGTTGGTCGAGTGAGCGCGCGGAACACAGCCCTCGAGCACGACGAACTCGAAGCAGCCGGCGGATAACGTCCCGGGATCACGGACCTTAGCGCTTCATGAGCCATTTCCACGCGGCATTCCCCGATCTTGCGTTCGGCGGAACAGCAGCAACTCGGCCTGTTGCGCGCGGCCTGACCGTCAAAGCACGGCGCGAAGCGCTGCGGCGAGCGGCGCATCGTGCTCGGGCAGCAGGACCTGCGGATCGAGGGTGAGCACGCCGCGCGCGGCGTGCCGCTCCGACAGGTGAACCGGCGGATCGCCGCGCTGCAAGCGTGCACTCACGGCAAGCGCGTCGGGCAATGTGATCTCGAGCACCGGCGCCCTGCCCGTCTCCGCCGCCGGCACCAGCTTCACCCGTGCGCGGCCGAGCCGGGAGGCTATGTCCTGCAGCCGCGCCTCGAGTGCAGCGTTCGCCGCCGAATCATCGGCCTTCACGAAACGGTCGAGGGCCGTCAGCAGGCCCACGATCTCTTCCTTGCCCGCCTTGAAGCCGCGGCCGATGCCATGATGCGGGACGCCGCGCAGGTTGGTCCGATCGACCAGGCTGGGCGGGCTCCAGGTCGCAGGCGAGACGTCCATGTCGAGCTGCTGAAGCAGCGCCGAGGCGATCAGCGCACGACGGCCGGCCAGGATGCCCGACGCCTGCGGTCCACCCAGCGCCTTGCCACCCGAGAAGGCAACGAGATCGGCGCCGAGGGCGAAGAAGCGCCGCAGGTTCTCCTTGGGCGGCAATTGCGCAGCGGCGTCGACGATCAGCGGAATGCTGTTGGCTTTGCACACCGCCGCCATCACCGGCAGATCGGCGAGCGTCGCCACATTGGCCGCGGCCGCGACGCCGACCACCGATGGCGACAGCGCCGCCTCGATTTCCCAAGCCTCGAGGCCGCGAACGCCGGCACCAGTGCCACGATCGTTGTGGCCGATATCGATCAGACGGGCACCGGCGGCAGCCAGGGCGTGGGCGTAGCCGGTGCGGTGCGTCCGAGGAATCAGGATGTCGTGCGGTAAACCGTGGGCATGGGGCAGTGCAGCCATCTTGCCCACGTCCCAGCCGGCGATCGCGGCCGCCGCCGCAAGGGTGAGCGCCGCCGCAGCGCCGGTCGTCACCAGCCCCGCATCGGCCCCGGTTGCCGCGGCGATACGCTTGCTCGCGGCGTCCTGCAGCTCGCCGATATCGACCGACGCCCGCGACGCCGCAGCCATCGCCAGAACGACCTCCGGCGCCATGACGGCGCCGCCCAGCCGGGTCAGCGCACCGGCCGCGTTGATGCGGCGGCGCACACCGAGACTGGTATAGGGATCGGCACCGTTCATGATTGCATCGACCATGGAGCAAAACCTGCCACTTGAGAAGGATTGAAACAGCCCTTGGACAGCCGTGGCTTCGATTGCCTGTCTTCGATTATTTTCGTCCGATGATTGCAATCGGGCCGCCGCCCGCCGGCCCTTGGTGCTCGGCGCCCCCGGAGACGTAGAGCATGGTGTCGCCGATCACGCCGGCCAGCACCCCGCCAACCAGGGCGCGTGCGTGGCGGGTCGAGTTGATGTCGCTGTCGTCCAGCATCGTATGGCGACGGCCGCGGATCTCGCCCGACGGGGCAGCCTCGGCCTTGGCAAGGACGGCGACCGGCGCGCCGCCGAGCCGGCCGAGCACGCGCCGCGCCGCCTCGGCATCGATCGCGTCCTGCATGACATCGTGGTCGATCACCAGCTCTCCGCTCCAGCCTTGTGCGTTGCCCAGCACGACGATCTCGTTGCGCAGCAGCTCGACACCGGCCGAGGTGCTGGCCACGCGGGAGTAGAGCGACCAGTCGCGGCACAGCGCGGCGCCTGTCGCCGCCCCCGCCGGGACCTCGCCCAGTGCCACCGCGACCCCCAGGGCCGACGCTCCGCGCGACAAGGCCATGGAATGGTAGGTGTCGTCCGTCGCGACGGAAGCGCCACGTCGCGCGGCCTCCTCTATGCGCTCCTTGGTCAGAAGCGGGCACTTGATCTGCACGAAGTGGACGTCGGCCGGCGCCGCGATCCCCGCGTCCGCCATGGCCGCCGCGACAGCCTCCACCGTCGCGGCGATCTGTGGTGCGCGGCCGATCTCTTCCGGCGCGAAGGCGCGGGTCAGCCCGATGCCGATGGCGAGCCGTGGCGCCTCGTCGGCCGGCGCGGCGGCGGCCTCGCGGCAGAAGACCAGCAGATGCGGCGACAGCCCACCCTCCGTGCCGCCCGACATGACGATCGCCACGCGCGCATCGATCTCGCCGGGCGCGCAGCCCAACTTTTCGGCAAGCAGGAGCTTTAGGGCAAGCGTGGCATAGCCGCGGGTGAAATCGTTGACGCAGCCATTGCCCTCGGTCTTGCCGACAATGGCGACGATGGTGCGCGGATCGACCTCGCCGGCCTCGATCGCCGCGGCAAGCGGCGCGGTATCCTGCGGACCGGCGGTCGCCAGTCGCAGCACGCGCGCGCGCCGAACGCCGGTCATGCCGCCTTGCCGGCGTCACTGCCGTGACGTTCACGGCGACGACGGACGAGGAGGACGGAGACGAGAGCGACGCCGATCACCAGGAACGAGACGCCCGTGGTGACCGTGCCGAGGGCGTAGAGCACCGGGGTCGTGACATTGGTGGTCATGCCGTAGATCTCGAGCGGCAGGGTGTTGAAGGTGCCGGACGTGTAGAGGCTGCGCGCGAACTCGTCATAGCTCAGGGTGAAGCCGAACAGGCCGACGCCGATCAGACTCGGCAGCAGGATCGGGATGACCACGTGGCGGATGGTCTGCCAGGACGTGGCGCCGAGGTCGCGTGCCGCCTCCTCGTAGCGACGGTCGAAGCGGTTGAATACGGCGAACATGATCAGGAGCCCGAACGGCAGCGTCCAGGTGAGATGAGCGCCGAAGGCCGAGCTGTACCAGGCGGCATCCCAGCCCAGCACGCGGAACAGCAGGCCAATGCCGAGGCTGATCAGGATCGAGGGCACGATCAGGCTGGCGATGGCGAGATAGAAAACGACCGTCGAACCGCGGAACCGGCTGCGGAACGCGAGACCGGCCATGAACGAGGCGACGACCGTCACCAGCATCGCCGCCACGCCGAGGACCATCGAGCGCTGGAAGGAGCCGGCGAAGTCGCCGACCATCTGCTTCTCGAACAGGTTCTTGAACCAGTGCACCGAGACGCCGTTCATTGGGAAGGTGAGGCCGCCGGACGGCCCCTGAAAGGACAGCACCAGAATGGTGAGCGTGGGCCCGTAGAGGAACAGCACGAACAGGGCGAAAAAAGCAGCGAGGCACCAGAAGGCGGGTCCGCGGCGGCCGTTCTTCACCTCACAGCTCCTTGCGGATATCGACCAGCCGCATCATGGCGGCGACCGTGAACAGGACCAGCAGGAGCAGGACGACCGCATTGGCCGCCGCCGCCGGATACTGCAAGAGTGACATGGCATTCATCATCATCAGGCCGACCGAGGCGCTCTGGCCGCCGCTCATCAGCCGCACGGTGACGAAGTCGCCCATGACGATGGTGACAACGAAGATCGAGCCAATCGCGATGCCCGGCTTGCAGAGCGGCACGATGACGTTCCACAGCGTCTGCCAGCCGCTGGCACCGGCGTCGCGCGCCGCCTCGAGCAGGCTGCGCTCGATGCGCATCATCGAATTGAAGATCGGCACCACCATGAACAGCGTGTAAAGGTGGACGTAGGCCAGCACGACCGAGAAGTTGGAGAACAGCAGGAACTCGAGCGGCTCCTTGATCAGGCCGAGCTGGATCAAGGTCATGTTGGCGAGCCCGTTGCGGCCCAGGAACGGAATCCACGAGATCATGCGGATGACGTTCGAGGTCCAGAACGGAATCGTGCAGACGAGGAACAGCACGGTCTGCCAGGTCGCCGAACGGACATGGAAGGCCAGGAAGTAGGCGACCGTGAAGCCGATCACCAGCGTCAGCGCCCAGGTGACGGCGGCGAACTCGACGGTCTGCAGATAGGTCCGCCAGGTGACCGGCGACGTCAGCAGTTCCTCGTAGTTCTGCAGCAGGAACGCCGGGATGATCTGCGTCGTGTTGTAGTCGAAGAAGCTCACCACGACGATGGTGGCGATCGGCACCACCAGGAACAACAGGAACACCAGCGTGAGCGGTGCAACCTGCAGGTAGGTGACCCAGGCGGAAACGCGATTCATCTCGGGAGTCTTCTCCTCCCCTGCGTGGAGCCCGCGCAGGGGAGGTGTCGGCGTCTTACGCCGACGGAGGGGTCATGAGCCATGACGTCGATTCTTGCCCCCTCCGTCGCGTATGACGCGACACCTCCCCAGCAGAGCCGGGGAGGCGTTGGAGACTAAGCCGCGATGAACTGGTTCCACTTCTGGACCATGTATCGATCCTCGTCCATCACGGCATTCCAGCAGGCAACCGCGCCCATGCGCTCGTAGAACGAGCCGCCGTCGCGCACGGCGCCGGCCTTCTCGACCACCTGGCCCTGCGGATTCTTGATGTCACCCTGGGCTGGCTTGCCTTCCATCCAGAAGCCCCATTCATCCGGCGTCATGTTGGCCTTTGCTGTGTCCAGCACCGCCGAGTAGTAGCCCTGCCGGTTGAGGAAGGCGCCGACCCAGCCGGACAGGTACCAGTTGATGTAGTCGTAAGCGGCGTCGAGCTGGGCGCCCTGCAGATGCTTGGCGAGCGACAGTCCGCCGCCCCAGGCGCGATAGCCTTCCTTGAGCGGCTGGTAGGTGCAGGGGATGCCCTTGCCGCGCACCGCAGACACTGCCGGAGACCACATCGACTGGATCACGACCTCACCCGAGGCCATGAGGTTCACCGATTCATCGAACGTCTTCCAGAAGGCGCGAAACTGGCCGTCCTTCTTGGTCTTGATCAGGAAATCGATGGTCTTGTCGATCTCCGCCTTCGTCATGTTGCCCTTGTCGCCGTACTTCGTAACTCCGGCCGACTCGCAGATCATCGCTGCATCCATGATGCCGATCGACGGGATGTTGAGGATCGACGTCTTGCCCTTGAACTTCGGATCGAGGATGTCCTTCCAGTTCTCGATCTTCCGGCCGACCAGATCGGGCCGGATGCCGAGCGTATCGGCGTTGTAGATCGTCGGGATCATGGTGAACCAGTCGGTCTGGCCTTTGGCGAACTTGGTCGAGCCAGCGCCTTCGACGAAGCTCACCGTGTTGGGCGCAGTGCCCTGGGCGATCACGCTGTCGGGCTTCAGCTTGCCAGTGGTGAAGATCGGCACGATCTTGTCGAAATACTTGATCTTCTTGACGTTCATCGCCTGCAGCGTGTTTGCCGGGAAGACCTTCTTGCACATCCAATATTCGATGTCGCCAATGTCGAAGGAGTTCGGCTGGGTGACCACGCGCTGCACCACGGCATCCGAATCGAGCGCCGTCATCTGCAGGGTGATGCCGAGATCGGCCTTGCACTTCTCGGCAATCTCGTTGATCGCCGACACGCCGGTGCCGCACTGGCGCAGCACGATGTTCTTGTTGTTCTGGGCCCAGATCGTCGGGAAGCCGCCGATCGCGCCACTTCCCAGAGCCGCACCCGCGGCGCCGGCCGCACCTTTGATTACCGCGCGACGTCCGACGCCGCGACTGTTGACCTTCCGTGCCATCTCCACTTCCTCCTCGCTTGAGCGGCTGCTCGAGCCGCTCTCTCTATCGCCCCAGGACGTGAACGTCCTTGGGAGCCCATGACAAGACAACCGGTTCGCCGGGCGCCACAGGATTGGCGTCGAAGCGGGATTCCGAGACCACCGCCGACAAGGTTTCGAGCCCGGCCACATCGACCCCGACCTGCACCGTCGACCCGAGATACTCGACGGAGCGCGCGATGCCGCTCAGCGACGTGGCGTCGACCGGCGCATTGCCCCGTTGCACGACGATGCGATCGGCGCGAATGGCGACGAACTCGCCCTCGCCCTTGGCACGCGCCACCGCCGCCGGCAGCACGTTGTGCCCGCCGATGAAGCGGGCGACGAAGGCCGACTCGGGCCGGTTGAAGACGTCGCGGGCGCTCGCCGCCTGCTCGATCTTGCCGTGATTCATCACCACCACGAGATCGGCCAGGGCCATTGCCTCGTCCTGGCTGTGGGTCACATGGATGAAGCTGATGCCGAGGCGTGTTTGCAGGGCTTTCAGCTCCTCGCGCATGCGGACGCGCAGAAAGGGGTCGAGCGCCGACAACGGCTCGTCGAGCAGCAGGACCTGCGGGTCGGTGATCAGGGCGCGCGCGAGGGCGACACGCTGCTGCTGGCCGCCGGAGAGCTGGGCCGGCAGACGGGCAGCAAACGGCTCCATCTGCACCCGCTTCAACATCTCGAGTGCCCGGGTCCGCCGCGTCTCCTTGGCCACGCCCCGCATCTTCAGGCTGAAGGCCACATTGTCGACGCAATCGAGATGCGGGAACAGGGCGTAGCTCTGGAACATCATTGCGGTGCCGCGCGCCGCCGGCGGCAGATGGGTGATGTTCTCGGCGCCCAGGATCACGTCGCCCTCGCTCGCCTCCTCGTGCCCGGCGATCATGCGCAGGGTCGTCGTCTTGCCGCAGCCGCTGGGACCCAGCAGGCAGCAGTAAGAGCCGGCGGGAATGCGCAGGCTGATTGCATCGACCGCCACGGTGTCGCCGTAGCGTTTGGTCAAGGCCACCAGTTCTATGTCGGGCTTTCGCGCCATCGACGCGGAGGAAGCAAGGCTCATGCCAGCATTCTAGGCTATTCTGCCGGAGGCGAGGATAGACATCGGGTGCTGGCCTGTGTCTTGCTGTCTCCTGTCATGTTTCCCTCTTCAGCTTCGCTGGGGAGGAAGGCATGAACTGAAGCAGGAGGCGTCATGCGTTTGATCGGAGTCGATGTCGGCGGCACCTTCACGGACCTGGTCTATGCCGATACGGACGCCGGCCGGACTGCCGTCCACAAGGTCTCGACGACACCAGACGATCCCTCGCGCGGCGTCGTGCAGGGCCTCGTGGCGCTGTGCGACAAGCACGACATTCCGCGCGGGACGATCGACGTGGTGTTCCACGGGACCACCATCGCCACCAATTCGATCCTCGAGCATGACGGCGCGGTCACCGGCATGATCACGACCGGCGGCTATCGCGACATCCTGCATATCGGCCGCCACCAGCGGCCGCAGCATTACTCGATCATGCAGGACATCCCCTGGCAGGACCGGCCATTGGTCAAGCGCCGGCATCGCAAGACGGTGAAGGAACGGCTGGTCCCGCCCAAGGGCGAGGTGCTGGAGCCGCTCGACGAGGCCGGCGTGCGCCAGGCCGTGCGTGAGCTGAAGGACGCGGGCGTGCAGGCGATCGCCATCTGCTTCCTGTTCTCCTATCTCGATCCTGCCCACGAGGCGCGGGCGCGCGAGATCGTGCGCGAGGAATACCCGGAGTGCTTCGCCACGACCTCATCGTCGGTGTCGCCGCAATTCCGCGAGTTCGAGCGCTTCACCACGACGGCGATGAACGCCTTCGTCGGCCCCAAGGTGCGCAACTACGTGACGCGGCTCGAAGCCGAGATCGAGGCCTCGGGGTTCAATGCCGACCTTCGCATCATGGCCTCCAATGGCGGCGTCGCGACGCCGGCGATGGTATCGGAGCGTCCGGTGCTGACATTGCTGTCCGGCCCGGCGGCAGGCGTGATCGGCGGCGATTGGGCGGGTGGCCTGTCGGGCCGACGCAACCTGATCACCTTCGATGTCGGCGGCACCTCGGCCGATATCGGCATCGTCACCGAGGGCGGCTTCGGCGAGGCGACGGCGCGCGACACCTGGATCGCCGGCTTCCCTGTGATGGTGCCGATGATCGACGTCCACACGATCGGCGCCGGTGGCGGCTCGATCGCCTTCGTCGACCAGGCCGGTGCCTTCAAGGTCGGCCCGCGCTCGGCCGGGGCCGTACCCGGTCCGGCCGCCTACGGCCGCGGCGGCAACAAAGCCACGGTGACCGACGCCAACGTCGTGCTGGGCCGGCTCGACAGCGGCAACTTCCTGGGCGGCGGCATGTCGCTCGACGAAGTGGCGGCGCGACGGGTCATCGGGGAGCTGGCACGCGAGCTCGGCATGAACGATCGCGAGGCGGCCGAAGGCGTGATCACCGTGATCAACGCCAACATGGCCAACGCCATCCGCTCGCGTACCGTCCAGAAGGGCATCGACCCGCGCAACTATGCGCTGGTCGCCTTCGGCGGCGCCGGCCCGCTGCATGGCGCCGAGGTGGCCGACATGCTGGGCGTGCCGGAAGTGATCGTGCCACCACATCCTGGCATCACCTCCGCCGTCGGCCTGCTGATCAGCGACCTGCGCTACGACGCGATCAGGACCTCGTTCCAGGTCTCGGGCGCCGCCGACCTCGCGCGCATCAATGCCGACTTCGCGGCGATGGCCAAGGAGCTGGCCGAGCGCTTCAGCGCGGACGGTATCGACCTCGCCCGCGTCAGCTTCGAGCGGCGCGGCGACCTGCGCTACGTCGGCCAGGGCTACGAGCTACGCGTGCCCTTTCCAGACGGCACGATCGACGAGGCTGCCCTGGGCAAGGCCTTCCAGGCCTTCCACGACATCCATCGCCGCGAGTACGGCCATCATTTCGCCGACTCGGCGATCGAGATCGTGAATCTGCGGCTTGTCGGCGCCGCCAGCGCCGCGACCATCGCCAAGCCCACGGTCGGCACGACGAAATCGCTGGAGGCGGCGCGTGTCCGCACCGGCACCTGTACGTTCCGAGTGGCCGGCAAGCTCGGCGACCATCCGACCACCTTCTATCGCCGGGACCTGCTGCCGGTCGGCGAGCGCGTCGCCGGCCCGGCGATCGTCCTGCAGATGGATTCGACGACGGTCGTCCCGCCCCAGCACAGCTTCGAGGCCGATGCCGCCGGCAACCTGATCATCAGGCGCGCCGATGGTTAGCAACCACCCTCTGTGGACCCACCCTTCGAGACGGCCCTGCGAGCCTCGTCAGGGTGAGGATTCTTTTTATCGACGCAACGAACTCCACCTCATCCTGAGGAGGCCCGCAGGGCCGTCTCGAAGGATGCGATCCAGTAAGGAGCCCAACTTATGAGCACTTCCCCTCGCCGCCAGCCCGCGCTGAAGCCCGATCGAATCGATCCGATCACCACCAGCGTGATCCAAGGCGCGCTCGAGAACATCGCCATCGAGATGGGCTACAAGCTGATGCGCATGAGCTACTCCTCGATCATCCGCGAGTCGGAGGATTTCGGGGCGGCTCTGGTCGACGCCGAAGGCCGCGGCCTCGCCGAATCGGCGCAATCGACGCCGCTGCAATCCGGCCCGATCCCCGGCTACGTGCGCGGCGTGCAGAAGATCCTGGCCGAGCGCGGCGACGTCTTCCGCCCGGGTGACGTGGTGATGCACAACGACGCCTATTCCGGCGCCAGCCACGGCCCGGACGTGGCCTTCATCGTGCCGGTGTTCGTGCAGGGGCGCCTGATCGGTTTTGCCGCCACGACGGCGCATCATCTCGACATCGGCGCGCTCTCGCCCGGCTCGTGCGGCATCGTCGAGGCGATCGATGCCTATGCCGAGGGCCTCCAGTTCAAGGCGATCAAGGTCTACGACCGCGGCGTCAAGAACGAAATGGTTTGGCAGATCGTGCGCGACAACATCCGCGCCTCCGACCTGGTGGTCGGCGACATGGATGCGCAGGTCGCCGCCGCACGTATCGGCGCCGAGCGCATGACCGAGCTGGTCGAGCGCTATGGGGTCGAGACCTTCGACCAGGGCTGCACCGCGCTGATGGATCACGCCGAGCGGCTGATGCGTCAGGCGATCGCCAAGCTGCCGGACGGCGTCTATCGCGCCGAGACGGCGATCGACGGCTATCTCGACAGCGACGATCCCTCCAAGAAGGAGCTGCCGATCGTCGTCACGATCACCAAGAAGGACGACAGCCTCACGGTCGACCTGACCGGCACGGCCCCGCAGGTGCCCGACCGGCCGATCAATATGCCTCTGGAAGGCACTGCCGACATCGCGATCTGGCTCACCATCCGGTCGATCCTGCTCGACACTGCCGTGCATGGCCACATTCCGGTCAATGCCGGCCTGATCCGGCCGATCACCATCGTGGCGCCCAAGGGATGCCTGGCCAACCCGGCGTTCCCGGCGCCGACCATCGCCCGCTTCTGTCCCGGCAACCAGCTTGCCGACACGGTGATGAAAGCGCTGGCCCAGGCCATGCCGGGCAACGTCTCGGCCGGCATCGGCAACCTCAAGGTCATCGCCTTCTCCGGCCTGAATGATGAAACCCATTGGGTGCACATGGAGATCTTCGAGGGCTCCTATGGCGGCCGGCAGGGCAAGGACGGCATGGATGCGGTCGACACGCTCTATGCCAACACCCGGAACAACCCGATCGAGGACATCGAGACCCATCTGCCGCTGCGCGTCCTGCGCTACGAGCTGCGCGAGGACGTGGCCGGCGCCGGCAAGTGGCGCGGCGGCCTGGGCTCGGTGCGCGAGTTCACCTTCCTGAGCGACGGCGCCGCCTCGGTCGAAGGCGAAGGCCATCGCTACCGTCCCTGGGGATTCCTGGGCGGCGCCGAAGGCATGCCGGCCAAGCTCGACCTGGTGGCCGGCGGCGCGACGCGGTCCTTGCCCTCCAAGGTTCCGCATATGAACGTCGCCAAGGACGGCCGCTTCGTCTGCTACGGCCCAGCCGGCGGCGGCTACGGCAACCCGCTGGAGCGCGACCCGGCCAAGGTCGCCGACGACGTCCTCGACGGCGTGATCTCGGTCGAGACGGCGCTCCGGGACTACGGCGTCGTCGTGACTGCCAAGGGCGCCATCGACGCTCCGGCCACCGCGAGGGCGCGCGCGGGCCGCTGAGGTCGATTCGGGCCTGAGCAGCCCGAGTTTCGCCGCTTCGCCTCCGTCAAAATCGCCATTTGACATGGGATGGCGCCGGGGGCCCTCGCATGCTAACTCCCCCACCCGCCCATCCTGGGGGATCGGGCGATCCACGAGATACCAAGGAATCTGTCGATGAGCTTCACCTCCAAGGTGTTCGAAACCCGCGTCGTCAAGATGGCTGACCGCGAGGAGACCATCGTCGCCGGTGGCCGCCATTTGTTCCCCCTGTTGCCCAAGGCCTTCGACGGCATCAAGCAGATCGGCGTCATCGGCTGGTCCTCGCAAGGTCCTGCCCAGGCGCAGAACCTGCGCGAGTCGCTCGAGGGGTCGGGCATCCGCGTGAAAGTCGGCCTGCGCGAGGGCTCGTCGTCGATGAAGGAAGCCGCCGCCGTCGGATTCACCAAGGAAAACGGCACGCTGGGCGAGATGTACGCCGTGATCCGCGAGAGCGACATGTCGCTGCTGCTGATCTCGGATGCGGCCTTCGCCGAGAACTACAAGGAGATCTTTGCGGCCTTCCGTCCGGGCACGACGCTCGGCCTAAGCCACGGCTTCCTGCTGTCGCATCTGCAGGCTCAGGGCGAGGACTTCCCCAAGAACATCAACGTCATCGCCGTCTGCCCCAAGGGCATGGGCCCGTCGGTCCGCCGCCTCTACGAGCAGGGCCGCGAGGTCAACGGCGCCGGCATCAATGCGAGCTTCGCCGTGCAGCAGGACGTCAACGGCAAGGCCACCGACTACGCATTGGCCTGGTCGGTCGCGCTGGGCTCGCCCTACACGTTCGAGACGACGCTCGAATCGGAGTACCGCTCCGACATCTTCGGCGAGCGCGGCATTCTGCTCGGCGCCGTGCACGGCATCGCCGAGAGCCTCTATGCCCGTTATGTCGGCGGCGGCATGGGCAAGGACGACGCCTATCTCAATACGTCCGAATCGATCACCGGGCCGATCAGCAAGACGATCTCGCGCTCCGGCCTGAAGGCGGTCTACGAGCAGCTCGACAACACCGAGAAGGCGGCCTTCCGCAAGGCATTCAACGCCGCCTACCATCCCTCGCGCGAGATCCTCGAGGAGATCTATGACGACGTCGCTTCAGGCAACGAGGTGCGCAGCGTCATCCAGGCGACACGGCGCCACGGCACCTACCCGATGGGCAAGATCGACAGCACTGACATGTGGGTCGTGGGCGAGAAGGTGCGCGCCAACAGCCAGCGCAACTACGCGCCCATCAACCCCGAGACGGCCGGCGTCTACATGGCCTGCATGATGGCCCAGGTCGATCTTTTGAAGGATCGCGGCCATCCCTATTCGGAGATCGCCAACGAATCGATCATCGAGGCGGTCGATTCGCTCAACCCCTACATGGACTACAAGGGCGTGTCCTATATGGTCGACAATTGCTCGACCACCGCCCGGCTGGGTGCGCGCAAGTGGGCGGCCCGCTTCGACTACATCCTGAAGCAGCAGGCCTTCCCCAAGCTCGACGAGGGCGCGGTCGAGGACGAGACGCCTTTCGACAAGTTCATGAAGAGCAACATCCACGAGGTGCTCAAGGTCTGCGCAGAGCTGCGCCCGTCGGTCGACATCGCCGTCGTCCCGGCGCGCGGAGCCTGAGGCGCGCCCGCCTTTCCGGCGGCGTCTTTAGCAGGCAACGATCAAGCGCACGTCGCGACGCTCGGGGTGACTGGCTTCGTGGGCATCCCGGATGTCGCATCCAAACCTGCGCCTGGGAACGTCGAGCGAATGGGAAGCGGAGCCCGATCGTCAATGACCGATTGCGGGTCATCGCCGGCGGCGCGCCCGCGCGTGATGGACCCTCGAGAAGCGCACGCGCTTCATGATCGCGCAGGCCGCGAACGTCGGCCAATCCCGCTTCCTTCAGGGGCCATGGCGACAGCGTAGTATCCGCCGGCCCTCGGCGCTATCAAAGCCGGCAGCAATTTGGACGAAAGGAAAACGTGAAAGACCAGCCTCATCGCCAGATGCGTCTCGGCGTGTTCGTGCAGACACCGGGCCATCACGTAGCCGGCTGGCGGCACCCCGACGCGATCGCCGGCGGCCCGAACCTCGCCCTGATGAAGCACATCGCCGCGACCGCCGAGCGCGGCAAGTTCGACATGTTCTTCCTGGGCGACGGCTTCGCCACCGGCTACGGCGAGCATCCGTCGACGATCGGCAAGTTCGAGCCGCTGACGCTGCTTTCGGCCCTGGCGATGGGCACCCGCCGGCTCGGCCTCGCGGCGACGGCCTCCACGACCTACGCCGAGCCCTATCACATCGCCCGCGGATTCGCGTCCCTCGATCACTTGTCCGGTGGACGCGCGGCCTGGAACGTGGTGACGACCGCCTATGCCAAGTCGGCTGCGGTATTCGGGCGCCAGCATCCGCCGCATGCCGAGCGCTATGCGATGGCCGAGGAATTCGTCGAGGCCTGCCGCATCCTGTGGGACAGCTGGGACGACGACGCCTTCATCGCCGACAAGGTCGGCGGTCGGTTCGTCCGTCCCGGCAGCCTCCACATCCCGAACTTCCAGGGCAAGTACTTCGCCGTCGAAGGCGGTCTCAACGTGCCGCGGCCGCCGCAAGGTCATCCGGTGCTGATCCAGGCTGGCTCGTCTGGTCCGGGCCAGGCCCTCGCCGCGCGCATCGCCGACGTGGTGTTCACAGCCCAGAACGATCTCGACGAGGCGAAGGCGTTCTACGACGGCCTCAAGGCGCAGGTCATGAGCCATGGCCGCCGGCCGGACAGTGCGCTGGTCATGCCGGGCGTGTTCCCGGTCGTGGGACGAACAGAGAGCGAGGCGCAGGCGATCTTCGCCGAGCTCAATCGCAACATCGAGATGACGACGGCGTTCGGCGTGCTGTCCGATCGGCTGGGCACCGACATGTCGGTCTACCCGCTGGACGAGCCGGTGCCTGACCTGCCGGAGACCGAGCATCTCAAGAGCCGCGCCGCCCTCCTGCTCGAGATGGCCCGCCGCGACAAGCTCACCTTGCGGCAGCTTTTCTTTCGTGTAGCCGCGGCGCGCGGTCATCTCCTGCTGGTCAGCGACCCGGTCCGGATCGCCGACGTGCTGGAGGCCTGGTTCCGCGCCGGCGCCGCCGACGGCTTCAATGTCATGCCGCCGTTCTTTCCCGGCCAGCTCGATGCCTTCGTCGATCTCGTGGTGCCCGTCCTGCAGGAGCGCGGCCTGTTCCGGGCCGACTACAGCGGAACGACCCTGCGCGATCACCTCGGCCTGGAGCGACCCGCAAGCTCGAACACAACCACTTGATTTTATTGAGGAATCGACATCCGGGGGCGGTCCCGCAAAATGCCCACATCCGCCCTTGCGCCAGCCGGCCCGACTCCTGATATAACCCCCTCGAGGGGTCGGTGCGGGCGGAGCAGTCGCCAACCCGGTCAGATCCGGAAGGAAGCAGCCGTAACGAATTCGCTTCGGGTCGCGCTGATCCCTCACCTGTCTCGCCTCGCGCGCCGCCGCGGCGGGCAGGCGGCCCGCGCGCGACGACCGCCGGGCCCAGAGGGCCGCGACGCGTCAGCCGGTGGGACCTCGCCATGCCGGAAGCCAAGGATACGCTTCCCTACCGGGTTCTGGCCCGCAAATACCGGCCCGTGGATTTCACCACTTTGGTCGGGCAGGAGGCGATGGTGCGCACCCTGCGCAACGCCATCGCGACCGGCCGTATCGCCCACGCCTTCATGCTCACCGGCGTGCGCGGCGTCGGCAAGACCACGACGGCGCGCATCATCGCCCGGGCGCTGAACTGCGTCGGCGCCGACGGCAAGGGCGGACCGACCGTCGATCCGTGCGGGGTCTGCGACAACTGCAAGTCGATCACCGAGGATCGCCATGTCGACGTGATCGAGATGGACGCCGCCTCGCGCACCGGCATCGACGATGTCCGCGAACTGATCGAGGGCGTGCGCTACCGTCCGGTCTCGGCGCGTTACAAGGTCTACATCATCGACGAAGTGCACATGCTGTCGGACAAGGCGTTCAACGCCCTGCTCAAGACGCTGGAAGAGCCGCCGCCGCATGTGAAGTTCCTGTTCGCCACCACCGAGATCCGCAAGGTGCCGGTGACGGTGCTGAGTCGCTGCCAGCGATTCGACCTGAAGCGCGTGTCGCAGGACACGCTGGTCGAGCATTTCGGCCGCATCGCCGCCACCGAGAAGGTCGAGATCTCGCCCGACGCGCTGACCCTGCTGGCCCGCGCCGCCGACGGCTCGGTGCGCGACGGCCTCTCGATGCTCGACCAGGCCATTGCACATGGCGGCGGCGTGGTCGACGCCGCCCAGGTGCGCGACATGCTGGGCCTGGCCGACCGCAGCCGCGTGCTCGAGCTGTTCGAGAAGACGATGCGCGGCGATGCGCCGGCGGTCGTCGCGGCGCTGTCGGAGATGCACGATTCGGGTGCCGATCCCGCCGTCATCGTCGAGGACCTGCTCGAGCTCACGCACTGGGTGACACGGCTGAAGGTGGCGCCCGACGCCGCTGCCTCGTCGGCCGACAGCGAGCGCGCGCACGGTCTCGCCCTCGCCGCCAAGCTCTCTCTCGCGACCCTGACGCGCGCCTGGAACTTCCTGCTCAAGGGACTGCGCGAGACCCTCGACGCGCCCTCGCCGCTACGCGCCGCCGAGATGGTCCTGATCCGGCTGTGCTATGCAGCCGACCTGCCGTCCCCGTCGGACGCCATCAAGGCGCTGCAGAATGGCGCTGCTGGACCGTCAGCCGTCGCCTCGACGACATCGGCAACTGCG
This sequence comes from Reyranellaceae bacterium, assembly GCA_046349295.1. Classification (GTDB taxonomy): domain Bacteria; phylum Pseudomonadota; class Alphaproteobacteria; order Reyranellales; family Reyranellaceae; genus Reyranella. Next base: position 416,179 of record JAXMCP010000008.1, on the reverse strand, counting down.
CCGTCTCCGGCCCCCCGCGGTGGAGGGAGCGGCGCCACCGCGCGCCTCGCGACCCAGCCCATCACGGCGGCGGCCGCTCAGCCGGCCGTCGCAGCGCCCCCCAACCCCCGCAGCTTCACCGAGATCGTCGCGCTGTTCGAGGCTCGGCGGGAGGCGCGCCTGGTTCATCACCTGATGCACCACGTCCACGAGGTGCGCTGCGAGCCGGGCCTGATCGAGTTCCGTCCCGAGCCCAAGGCGCCGGTCGACCTCGCCGCGCGCCTCGCCGACCTGCTCGGCCAATGGACGGGCCGGCGTTGGATCGCTTCGGTTTCATCCGACGTCGGCAAGCCCACTCTGGTCGACCAGAAGGCAGTCCAGGGGGATCAGCTGCGCAGCCGGGCCGAAGCCGACCCGATGGTCCAGGCCATCCTGAAGACATTCCCGGGCGCCAAGCTCGATGCCGTCCGCCGAAAGGGCGAGCAGACGTCCCTGGTGGCAGGGCTGCTGCCTGCCGGCGAGGAACCGCCGGCCGCCGATGAATATCCGGCTGACGACGATATTCCTGAAAGCGAGTACTGATGTTCGACAAATTGAAGGACCTGGGCGGCCTGATGCAACAGGCCCAGGCGATGCAGCAGAAGATGCAGGATCTGCAGGCCCAGCTCGAGCGCCTGGAGATCGTGGGCAGCTCGGGCGCCGGCCTGGTCAAGGTCACGGTCAACGGCAAGAACGAGACGCGGCGTGTCGAGATCGACGCCTCGCTGTTCGTGCCGGCCGACAAGGGCGTGGTCGAGGACCTGATCGTCGCCGCCGCCAACGATGCGCGGGCCAAGGTCGAGCAGACGGTGCAGGAGCAGATGCGCACCATCACTGGCGGCCTGCCCCTGCCCCCCGGGTTCAAGCTTTGATGGGCATGCCCTTGCAGAATTTCCTCCCCAACCTTGTTGGGGAGGTGTCGGCGCCTTATGCCGACGGAGGGGTCATGACCCCTCCGTTGGCAATGACGGCGACACCTCCCCAGCGAAGCGGGGGAGGAAGATGATTGCATGAACGGCCCCGAGATCGAGCGGCTGATCCAGCTCCTGAGCCGCCTGCCCGGGCTCGGTCCACGGTCGTCGCGTCGTGTCGCCCTGCATCTCCTGAAGAAGCGCGAGAGCCTGATGCAGCCGCTCGGCACGGCGCTGGCCGATGCAGCACGCGCCATCCGCGCCTGCTCGGTGTGCGGCAACCTCGATACGATCGATCCCTGCTCGATCTGCACCGATCCGCGCCGCGATCAAGGCCTGATCTGCGTGGTCGAGGATGTCGGCGACCTGTGGGCCATGGAGCGCGGCAAGATCTTCTCGGGCCGTTACCATGTGCTGGGCGGCTCGCTGTCGGCGCTCGACGGCATCGGGCCCGACGAGCTCAACATCAGCGCCCTGGTCAAGCGCGTGGCATCAGGCGGTGTTCGCGAGGTCATCGTGGCGACCAACGCCACGGTCGACGGCCAGACGACTGCGCATTACCTCGCCGAGCGCCTGTCCGACGCCGGCGTGCCGCTCACCCGCCTGGCCCATGGCGTGCCGGTCGGCGGCGAGCTCGACTGGCTGGACGATGGCACATTGGCCACCGCGCTCAAGGCGCGCCGGGCTCTGTAAGGCTGCCGACATGAGTGCCGAAGCCCTCGCCGCCGTTGCCGTCGCGCTGGGTGCGGGCTGGGCGAGCGGGCTGAATACCTACGCCGCGGTGCTGATGCTGGGCGGGGCGCAATGGCTGGGGCTGGTCTCGCTGCCGCACGATCTGCAGGTCCTCGGCTCGCCCTGGGTGCTGGGCGTCGCCTTGATCCTGTTCGCGCTGAATTTCCTGGCCGACAAGATCCCCTACGTCGACAGCATCAACGACCTTCTGCACACCTTCGTCCGTGTGCCGGCGGGCGCCCTGCTCGCCTATGGCGCGGCCGCCGGCGTCAGCCAGGAGGTCGCGGTCATCGCCGGGTTGCTCGGCGGCACGCTGGCGGCCGGGACACATGTCGCCAAGACGGGCTCGCGCGCCCTGATCAACACTTCGCCCGAGCCGTTCAGCAACATCGCCGCCTCGCTGCTCGAGGACGTGAGCGTGTTCGGCGGGCTGGCCTTGGCCCTCTCCCATCCGATCACTTTTTTGTGCCTGCTGGCGATCTTCGTCGGGCTGCTGGTGTGGCTGCTGCCCAAGCTGCTCCGACTGGCGCTGAAACCGCTGCGCCAGCTTGCGCGCCGGCGACAAAGGACTTGACTCGGCCGCAGGGCACCTACCTTGGTCGAAGAGACGAGTACTTTCCTTCGTCTGCGGCCGCGCTACACTGTCGCTGACTATGTTCATCCGTCAGAACATCCAGACCCTGCGATTTTTTCGCACGACACCGGCGATGCGCTGCCCGTATCTGCCGCACCGGCTGGAGACGAAGCTCGTCACCGAGCTGAGCGGACCTGATGCGATCTCGCAGCACGATACCCTGACCGATGCCGGCTTCCGGCGCTCTCATCACTTCGTCTACAAGCCGTTGTGCGATGGTTGCCGCGCCTGCGTGCCGGTCCGGATCCGGGTCCGCGACTTCGAGCCGAGCCGAGCCCAGCGCCGCATCCTGCGGCGCAACGAGCATGTACATGCCGTCGAGGTCCAGCCGCTGGCGACCGGTGAGCAGTTCTCGCTGTTCTCGCGCTACGTGCTGACCCGCCATCGCGACGGCGACATGGCCGACATGGATTTCGACGACTACCGCGCCATGGTCGAGGAAAGCCCGGTCGAGACGGCCATTATCGAGTTTCGCGACGATTCGGCCGAGGGTCGGTTGGTCGGTGCCTGCCTGGTCGATTGGCTGTCGAGCGGCGTTTCAGCCGTCTACAGCTTCTTCGATCCCCAGGACCCCCGCCGCGGGCTGGGCACGCACATGATCCTGTGGCTGGCGGAGAACGCCGCCAAGCGCGGACTGCCCTATGTCTATCTGGGATACTGGATCGCCGATTCGACCAAGATGGCGTACAAGAGCGCATTCCGGCCGCTCGAATTCTTCGGAGCGGAGGGGTGGATGGAGTTGCCGGCCGTCTAGTTGCCTATGCCATGAGCACCCGTCACGGGGTGGTGCGACTTGACGCAGGTTGGCGGCTTCCGGGCCAGCTGCGGAAGGTAGCGTTGCTTCGAGAGGCGCGTTATGACGCTCTGGCTAGAGACCCCCGTCGGCGAGGTGGGGTGAACAACAATAACTCGCACAGGGGAGATGGATGCGCCTATTGCTGGGTTTCAGCACGATCGTCGACACAATCAACGAAAAGCTCGGCCATATCTGCGACTGGCTCGTGTTGCTGGCCTGCATCGTCAGCGGCGGAAACGCCATGGTCCGCTATGCCTACGACCAGAGTTCCAACGCCTGGCTCGAGGTGCAGTGGTACATGTTCGCGGTCATGGTCATGTTCGGCGCGGCCTATACGCTGAAGCGCAATGAGCATGTCCGGGTCGACCTGTTCTACATGACGCTCAGCCGTCGCGGGCAGCTCTGGGTTGATATCCTGGGCACCCTCTTCTTCCTGCTGCCCACCTGCGCCATCCTCGCCTGGCTGAGCTGGCCGTTTTTCATGCAGTCCTATGCCGTCTACGAGCATTCGTCGAATGCCGGCGGCCTGCTGCGATGGCCCATCAAGCTGGTGCTGCCGATCGGCTTCACCCTGGTGGCGCTGCAGGGCATCTCCGAGCTCATCAAGCGTGTGGCCTTCCTCAACGGCATCCCCGTCGAAAGCCTCGAAGCGCACTACGAGAGGCCGACGCAATGATCCCTCTGGAGTGGATGCCGCCCCTGATGTTCGCCGGCCTGGTGGTCTTCATGATCATCGGCTACCCGGTGGCCTTCTCCCTGGCGGCCGTTGGCTTCTTCTTCGGCTTCCTGTCGATCGAGATGGGCTACTTCACGATGGCCTTCATGCAGGCCATCCCGGGCCGTGTGTTCGGCAGCATCCTGTCGAACGAGCTGCTGCTCGCCATCCCGTTCTTCACCTTCATGGGCGCGATTCTCGAGAAATGCGGCCTGGCGGAGGACATGCTCGAGTCGATGGGCCAGCTGTTCGGGCCGATCAAGGGCGGGCTGGGCTATTCGACCATCATCGTCGGCTTCATCCTGGGCGCCATCACCGGCACGGTGGCGGCGCAGGTGATCGCCATGGCGCTGATCACCCTGCCGGTCATGATGCGCTACAAGTACGACATGCGCTACGCGACCGGCGTGCTGGCCGCGTCGGGCACCATCACCCAGCTCGTGCCGCCGTCGCTCGTCCTGGTCGTGCTCGCCGATCAGCTCGGCCGCTCGGTCGGCGACATGTATCTCGGCGCGTGGGGCCCATCGCTGCTGCAGATCGCCCTCTTCGCCGCCTATACCTTCTATTTGACGCTGGTGAGGCCGGAAGCCCTGCCGCCGGTGCCGCGCACGCTGTTCGGCAAGGCGCTGCTGGTCAAATGCGCCTGGGGCATCATTCCGGCCGCCGTGCTGATCTTCCTCGTCCTGGGAACGATCATGATGGGCCTGGCCACGCCCACCGAGGCAGGGGCAATGGGGACGATTGGCGCCATCGTGCTGGCCGTCGTGCGCAACGCGCCGTTGACCAACTTCGACCGCCTCATGTTCTACGGCGGCTGCGCGGCAGCCGTCATCGGCGCGCTGATCGGCATCGTCGCCTTCAAGTCGGTGCCTTTCAAGATCGCCTTCACAGTCATGTTCGCCGCCATCGTCTGGCTGTGCTGGCGGGCTTGGCAGGTCAAGGACCTGCGCGACCTGATCGTTCAGGCCTTCCAGGCGACGATGCGCATCACCGCGATGGTCGCCTTCATTCTGGTCGGCGCCACCTGTTTCTCGATCACTTTCCAGGGCGTCGACGGCAACAAGTGGGTCGAGCACCTGATGTCGAGCCTGCCGGGCGGCGTTTGGGGCTTCCTGGTCGTCGTGAACCTGTTCGTCTTCTTCCTGGCCTTCTTCCTCGATTTCTTCGAGATCGCCTTCATCATCATCCCGATGCTGGCGCCGGTGGCGCAGAAGATCCTGGCTCCCGTGGTCGGCGCCGACGCCGCCCTGATCTGGTTCGGCGTCATGATCTGCGTCAACGTCCAGACCTCGTTCATGCATCCACCCTTCGGGTTCGCCCTGTTCTACCTGCGCAGCGTGGCCCCCAAGGACGTGAAGAGCACGGATATCTACTGGGGGTCGATCCCCTGGGTGTTGCTGCAGCTCATCATGGTGGTGATCGTGATCGCCCTGCCGCAGTCGGTGACCTACTTCCTCGACGCGCCGTCCAACGTCGATCCAAGCAAGGTCAAGATCGAGATCCAGGCGCCGCCGAGCGACGATGCCCCGCCACCGGTCTTCGGGACGCCCCCGAAGCAGTAGCGCCGCTCCTATTCTCCGCCCCAGCTCTGCTGGGAGGTGTGGTCGTCAAACGGTGACGAGGGGATCAGGGTCGGAAGCGCAACGCTCTGCCCGTGACTCGTGCCCCCGCCACCCACACAGCCTTGGACAACCCAAGCTACGCTTGGGGAGAGAGGAAAATGAAAAAGCCCCGCCGGAACCGGCGGGGCTTTCTCTTCGAAGCGCTGTTCTCTAGCGGCCCTGGGCCGACATCGAGAAATTGAAATTGTCGAAGGTGTTCTCAGCGACGCGGAACCACAAATTCTGATCGGCGCGGAAGGCCTTCATGTTGTCGTAGATCTTCTTGAACTTCGGATCCTTCGCCGCGAGCTCGTCATAGTACTTGTAAGCCTCGTTGAAGCAGGGCTCGAGCACCGCGCGCGGGAATGGGCGGAGCTCGGTGCCCGACGCCACGAGGCGACGCAGCGCCGCCGGATTGCCGGCGTCGTACTTCGGCACCATCCACGAGGTGACCAGGCCGGCCGCGGTCTCGACCATCGCCTTGTACGGCTTGGGCAGCTCATCCCAAGCCTTGTTGTTGATGTACAATGACCCGACCGAGGCGCCTTCCCACCAGCCGGGGTAGTAGTAGTACTTGGCAACCTTGTTGAAGCCGAGCTTCTCGTCGTCGTACGGGCCGACCCATTCGCAGGCGTCGATCGTGCCCTTTTCCAGCGCCGGATAGATGTCGCCACCAGCGATCTGCTGGGGCACCACGCCGAGACGCTGGAGGATCAGGCCAGCGAAGCCGCCGACGCGGAACTTCAGGCCCTTCATGTCGTCCATCGACTTGATTTCCTTGCGGAACCAGCCGCCCATCTGGCAGCCGGTGCCGCCAAAGACGAAGGAGCGGAAATTGTACTCCTTGTAGAATTCGTTGATCAGGTCGTGACCGCCGCCGAAGTACAGCCAAGCATAGTATTCACGCTGGTTCATCGAGAAAGGCAGGCCGGTCTCGAATACGAAGTTCGGATGCTTGCCGAAATAGTAATAAGCCGCGGTCTGGCCTGCTTCGACAGTACCGTTCTGCACCGCATCGGCAACCTGCAGGCCGGGGACGATTTCGCCAGCGGCGAACACCCTGACCTGGAACTTGTTGTCCGACATTTCGCCAACCATCTTGGCAAACAGCTCCGAGCCGCCGTACAGCGTGTCGAGCGACTTGGGGAAGCTCGAGGTCAGACGCCACTTCACTTCCGGCATGCTCTGGGCAATCGCTGGCGCGGCAACTGTCGTCGCAGCGGCAATGCCCGCCGCACCAACGCCGGCGGTGCGGATAAATTTTCTACGCTCCATCTCTGCTAGTCCTCCCTACGGGACACCCCATGGTCCCGTTTGCGGTGCAACACTCGCATGCACAATGGGGTTTGAAAAGGCGCCTTCACGGCAAAAACGAGACCATGGCGGCAACAGTCTCGTTCCTGTCCCGCCGCGTTAGCCGCTGCAACAATTTCATCCGGCGACGAGTGCAAATACTCGTGGACCAGTGTGCATGGCGGCTATCGCCAAGAGATAGCCCGCAACAAAAAGCCCGCCGAAGCGGGGCTTTTTCCGCCCGAAGGCGGGCGTATCAGAGCTTGTTGCCAGCCGACTGGCGCGCCATGAAATTGTCGAAGGTGTTCTCGACGACGCGGAACCACAGGACCTCTTCGTTGCGGAACGGCTTCCACGACTCGTAGACCTTCTTGAACTTCGGGTTCTTGGCGATGGTCTCGGCGTAGAGCTCGTTGGCGGCGTTGAAGCACGCCTCCATCACCGACTGGGGGAACGGCAGGAATTTGGTGCCGGCCGCGACCAGCTCGCGCAGCGCCTTGGGGTTCTGCACGTCGTACTTGGCGACCGACTTCACGTTGGTCTCGCCCGCCGCGCTGGCAATGGCTTCCTTGTAGGCGGCCGGCAGCGCGTCCCAGGCCTTGAGCCCGACATAGAGCGACAGCGCGGCGCTGCCCTCCCACCAGCCGGGATAGTAGTAGTACTGGGCGACCTTGTTGAAGCCGAGCTTCTGGTCGTCGTACGGGCCGACCCATTCGGCGGCATCGATCGTGCCCTTCTCCAGCGCCGGATAGATGTCACCGCCGGCAAGCTGCTGAGGCACCACACCGAGCTTGGCCATGACCTGGCCGGCGAACCCGCCGATGCGCATCTTCACGCCCTTCATGTCCTCGGGCGACTTGATCTCCTTGCGCCACCAGCCGCCCATCTGGGCACCGGTGTTGCTCATCAGGAAGGAGGTCATGTTGTAGTCCTTGTAGAACTCGCGCATCAGCTCGAGCCCACCGCCGTAATAGACCCAGGCATTGTGCTGGCGGGTGTTGAGCCCGAACGGCACCGCCGTGTCGAAGGCGAAGGTCGGATCCTTGCCGACATAGTAGTAGGATGCGGTGTGGCCACACTCGACGGTCTCGTTCTGCACCGCGTCGACGACCTGCAGGCCGGGCACGATCTCGCCGGCGGCGAAGACGCGGATCTGGAACTTGTTGTCGGTCAGCGCGGCCACGCGCTTGGCGAAGTCCTCGCCGGCGCCGTAGATGGTATCGAGCGACTTGGGAAAGCTCGACGCCAGCCGCCATTTGATCTCGGGCATGGATTGCGCAATGGCGGGCGCGGCAACCGTTCCGGCGGCAGCTACCGCTGCACCACCCGCGCCGGCGGTACGCAGGAACTTGCGACGTTGCATTTGGGAATCCTCCTCGTGACAATCTGCAGGCTGAGCGCATCAAGCCCTGCCGCCTCGGCGGCGGCGGGCTTATGGCACAGCGGACTGAGCTTGGAAAGGACGGGACTGCAGCCCTACTGCAGCGATATTTCAGCGCAGAGTCAGCAGAATCAGGGCAAGAATCCCCACGGCGATCCGGTACCACGCGAAGACGCCGAAACCGTGCCGGCTGATGAAACGGACGAACGGGCCAACCACAAGGGCCGCGGACGCGAAGGCGACAATGAAGCCCAGGGCAATCACCCCGCTGCCGTGCCAGTCGAGCGTCGTCCAGTTCTTGTAGAGGTCGTAGACTGACGCCCCGATCATCGTCGGGATGGCGAGGAAGAACGAGAACTCGGCCGCCGCCGCCCGATCGACGCGAAACACCCGCGCGCCCATGATGGTGGCCCCGGCGCGCGACACGCCCGGGATCATGGCCAGGCACTGGCAGAGCCCAATATAGAGGGCCGTCTTGAGATCGACCTCGTCGACCGATTTCATGCGAGGCCGTTGTGCCAGGCGTTCGATCGCCAGGATGGCGACGCCACCGACGATCAGTGCGACCGCCACCACCCAGGGGCTGAACAGCACCGACTTGATGTACTTGTGCGCCACGACGCCGATGACAGCGGCCGGCAGGAAGGCGACAACCACCGCGGCCGTGAAGCGCAGGGCCAGTGGCTCGCGCTGCAGCACGCCCATCGCCGTCCTCCACAGCTTGGCGCGATAGAGAAAGCAAACGGCCAGGATGGCGCCGAGCTGGATGACGATCTCGAACACCTTGCCGGGCGGCCCCTGGAAGTTCAGCACCTCCTCGGCGAGGATAATGTGCCCGGTCGAGGAGACCGGCAGGAACTCGGTGAGGCCCTCGACGAGGCCGATCAGCACCGTCTTCCAGATCAGCGTCAGGTCCATTCGGTCAGTCCTCGAGGTCGGTCAATCCTTGAAGCGTCGGGCGCGCGGCCAGCCCTTTTCGGGCATGCGGCCCGCCTGGGCGCGCTCGCCACGCCAGAACCTGAGCTCGGCGGCCGGAATGACGCGGTTGCCCCATGGCAGCCCTTCGCTCAACCGAAAGGCCTGGGCATCGGACAGGCGGTCGGCCTTGGATTTCTGCAGCAGCACGCCGCGGCCGCGTCCCATCTCGGGAATCTGCTCCAGCGGAAAGATCAGCAGCTTGCGGCCTTCACTCAGCGCCGCCACCGAATCGGCATCGTCCGGCACGATCGACAGAGCCTGGGCTTTCTCCTTGTCCGCAAGGTTGAGCACCTGCTTGCCGTTCTTGGTCTGCGCCACGACCTCGTCCTCGGGCACGATGAAGCCACGGCCGGCGTCCGAGGCGACCAGGAACTTGCGGCCGCCCTTCAGGACGTGGAGCTGGACGATGTCCTGCTCGTTGCCGAGCTCGATCATCAGCCGGATCGGCTCGCCATGGCCGCGCGCGCTCGGCAGCTTGTCGCAGCTCAGCGTGTAGAAGCGGCCGTTGGTGGCGAACACCAGGATCTTGTCCGTCGACTGGGCATGCACCGCCAGGCGCGGCCCATCGCCTTCCTTGTACTTGAGGTCGGCCGTGGCCTGCTCGTCGAGATGGCCCTTGGCGGCGCGGATCCAGCCCTTCTCGGAGCACACTACGGTGATCGGCTCGCGCTCGACGAAATCCTCGACCGCGTGCTCGACCTCGGCCGGTGCGTCGGCCAGCTCGGTGCGCCGCCGGCCGAGCTCGGTCTTGCCGCCGAACCGGCGCTTGGTCTCCTGCACCTCGGCGGCGATCGACTGCCATTGCAGCGTCTCGTCCTTGAGCAGGGCACGCAGATCCTTGCGCTCGCCGGTGAGCTTCTTGTGCTCGCCCTTGATCTCGAATTCCTCGAGCCGGCGCAGGGCGCGCAGGCGCATGTTGAGGATCGCCTCGGCTTGCAGATCGGTGAGCTTGAACGCTGCGATCATGTGCGGCTTGGGCTCGTCCTGCTCGCGCAGGATCTTGATCAGCTTGTCGAGGTTGAGATAGGCGATCAGGTAGCCGTCGAGAATCTCGAGCCGCCGGTCGATCTCGGCCAGGCGATGGGTCGAGCGCCGGACCAGCACCTCGCGGCGATGGTCGAGGAACGCCTGCAGCGCCTCGCGCAGGTCCATGACCCGCGGCGTGTTGTCCTTGTCGAGGACGTTCAGGTTGAGCGGGAAGCGGATCTCGAGATCGGTCAGCTTGAAGAGCTGCTCCATCAGCAGCTCGGCCGGCACGTTGCCGGTGCGTGGCTCGAGCACGATGCGCACGTCGTCGGCCGATTCGTCGTGCACGTCCTCCAGGATCGTCAGCTTCTTGGCATTGATGATCTCGGCGATGCGCTCGATCAGCTTGCCCTTCTGGACCTGGTAGGGAATTTCCGTGACGACGATGCGGTACTGGCCGCGCGGCAGCTGCTCGACCGACCAGCGGGCGCGCAGCCGGAAGGCGCCGCGGCCGGTGCGATAGGCCTCGACGATCGACTCGCGCGGCTCGACGAGGACGCCGCCGGTCGGAAAGTCCGGTCCCTTGACCAGGTCGACCAGCGTCTCGACGCGGGCGTTGGGCGTACGGATCAGATGCAGCAGGGCATCGCACAGCTCACCGGCATTGTGCGGCGGGATCGAGGTCGCCATGCCGACGGCGATGCCGGCGGCCCCGTTGGCCAGCAGGTTGGGGAAGCCGCCGGGCAGCACGACCGGCTCCTCGGTCGAGCCGTCGTAGTTGGGTCGGAAGTCGACGGCGTTCTCGTCGATGCCGGCCAGCAGCGCCTCGGCGACCTCGGTGAGGCGTGCTTCGGTGTAGCGCATGGCGGCCGGGTTATCGCCGTCGATATTGCCGAAATTGCCCTGCCCTTCGATCAGCGGATAGCGGGCGGCAAACTCCTGGGCGAGCCGCACCAGGGCGTCGTAGATCGACTGGTCGCCGTGCGGATGGTACTGGCCGATCACATCGCCGACCACGCGCGCGCTCTTCTTGAAGGCGCTGTTGGGATCGAGCCGCAACTGGCGCATGGCGTAGAGCAGACGGCGATGAACCGGCTTCAGGCCGTCGCGGACATCGGGCAGCGAGCGCGCCATGATGGTCGACAAGGCGTAGGACAGGTAGCGCTCGCTGAGCGCATCGCCGAACTTGACCGGTCTCACGACCGCAAGCGGAACGACGTTGTTGCGTTTTGCCATGCACCGGCTCGAGGGGACGGATTGCGGTTCGAGCCGCGATCCTTGTTGTTTCTAGCGCTGCAGCGTTTCCATAAATCTCGCCCGCGCAGCAGGCAAGGGCTTGTTGTGTGGCCAGAAGACGTGCCGCTCGAGGAAGAACCCCGTCAAATCGAGACCTTGGCGCAGTTCCTCCGGATCGGACGCCAGGCCTCCAGTGGACAGAAAGGCCGGCAGGGCGATCAGCTTCTCCTTGTAGGGCCCGGCCGCCGCCTGCGACACAGCCCGACCGGTCTTGGGCGAGACGTAGGCAAGATCGTCCGTGGCCCCGGTGACGGCGCAGACCGACAGGTCGAGGCCGTAGCCCAGCTCCTGCAGCAGGCCGAGCTCGAGCCGGACATAGATCGTCGGCCAGCCGCCATGGCCCAGGACAGTCAGGAAGGCGCGGAAGCCGTCGAACATGGCGGGGTGCGGCTCGCGTTCCGGCAAGGCGGCGTCGACCACGGCGCAGGCGGCCGCCAGGCCGGCCAGCTCGGTTGCATCCTCGAACGCCCGGGCGGCATGGGGTTCACGCAGATCACCGGCATAGTTGCCGAGCTGCTCGGCGAGGCGCGCTCGCCAGCCGACCTCCACCACGTTCCCGGGCTGCCAGATCGGCCGGGCACGCCGCGACACGCCACCGGGCACAAAGCCGGCGTGACGGCCGTGCTCGCGTGTCAGCAACGACGCAACGAGGCCGGTCTCGCCATGCGCCCGCGCCGACAGCACAATGCCTTCGTCGCGCCAATCCATGCCGACGGTATGCCGGGTTTGACGGTACCGCGCTAGGCTGGCATACGATCGCTCCTCCCCCGTCATCGGGCAGGCAAGAATCTCTACTTCGGGCAGGTCGGCCGCTCGCTCATTTTCAGATCCTGCAGGTACGCGGCCACCGTGACGACGCCGGCATCGACGACCAATCCGTCCAGAACACCCGAGTCGAAGATGCGGCCGCGCGCTGAGAGGAGCGGCTTGCTGTCCCGCTGCCCTGCCCGCGTGACGGTCATGGTGAGCGGCCAGGATTGCGCAGCAGGCACCTTCACGTGGCGTTGCGAGGGCGGCGCGGCCTCCGGGGTGCCGTTCGCAGCCCGCCTCACATCGAGCAGGAAGGGAGCGCCATCCGCCTCTGGAACGAACATGAGGACTGGAAAGGATCCGCCGCCCGCGAGCAGGCGGCGAACCACGTAGTCCACGGCGGCGGCCTGCATCAAAGTGAGCGATGGCAGGATCGTTTGCTCGGGGCCATCCGCCGGCACCAGTTCGACGCCGTAACCTGCTGGGCTCCGCTGCACCGTGCCTTGCACCTTTCGTTCAGTACCGTTCACGACCTGGACGGTGCGCCATCTGAAGCCACCGCCGCCGCGCGGTTCCTCACCTTCCATGCGCGAGGTGATGTTCACCTTGAGCGTGGGGGTGAGCGACACGTCAATGGAAAGCTCGCGCTGGATTCGCCAGCCGTCGCAGTCCAGCGCGATGTCCTGGACGATCTTGCCGATACGCGTTGCATTGAGGGCGGTGCCGAGGCGCAGCGAATACTCGGCCCGATGGGGCTGCAATTGCGCCGCAGCCGGGGCTGGCGCCAGCAGCGCGGCGGCGACCAAGGCCGGGACGAGGCCTGCGATAAGCTTCATCGTCGCGCCTCGGCGCTGGCGGCAGGCGGAACGGCGAGCAGCGCGGGGCGGAACAGCAGGGTGACCAGAAGTTCCCAACCCAGCGAGATCATCAGCAGCCGGCCCATGCTGGCGGTGCCGGGATGGCTCGAGAGCCAGAGCGCGCCGAATGCCGTCGCCGTGGTGAGCGCGCTGAAGATCACGGCGCGCATCAGGCTCGACTGCAGCGGCGCGGTCTCGCCGGCACGCCATGCCATGACGAAGTAGATGTTGAAGGCCACGCCGACTCCGAACAGCAGGGGCAGCGCAATGATGTTGGCGTAATTCAAGGGCAGGTCGAGGATCGCGGAGGTCGCAAAGGTCAGGAGTCCGCTCAGCAGCACGGGTAGCATGGTCAGCACGACGTCGCGTACGCGGCGCAGCGCCGCCGCCAGGATAAACGTGATGGCCACGAACGAATAGACACCGGCCTGCACAAAGGAAGCGACGATCATGTCGCCCGCCGCATGGATCGAGATCGGCACGCCAGTGGCGTCGGGGGCGACAGCCTGGACGGCACGAGCAAAGCGCCACAGCCCGTCGTCGGTGCTCAGGGTGGGCCGCGGGAACACCTGTATGCGGGCGCGGCCGTCGCTCGCCACCCAGTCGGTCACAATGTCGCGCGGCAGCGACTCGATCGTCACCGGACCGGCCTTCAGCATCGCGCGAACCCGCGCGAGCATGACGCCGAGCGGCAGGACGACCGCTCTCGCGGCGGCAGCACGGATATCAGGCGCGGCCTCACGCAACCGATCGAGTGCATCGGCCAGCCGGCGAGCCGCCTGCGATGCCGTATCGGACGCATTCGCCGCCGACTGGCGCAGCACGGGAGCCGTCTCGGCAAGAGCCTGCTTCAGATCCTCGGCCGACGGCGGCGACTCATCCGGGACATCGAGCGACGGGCCGAGGCGCTGCGCGGCGGCGCGGATGACCGCGAGCTTCTCCAGCTGCTCCTCGGGGACGAAGCTGCGCAACGTCACAGTGCGCAACACCTCCGGCAGGGCGGCAAGGCGGCGCGCGATCGGCTCGGATGCCGCGAGCGACGGCGAGAGCACGTTGAGGGTATCCGGCGTCCAGTCGGGGTCGGAGGTGAGATCCGCGAGTGTCGACATCGATTCGACCTTCCCGCTCTTGAGATGGAGCGGATTGAAATCGAAACGCACGGACGGCAGCGCCGCCGCCGACGCGATCGCGATGACCAGCCCCACCGCCAGCACGGCGTGGCGGTGCTGGCGCAGGAAGGCCTCGACCGGTGCGAGCCAGGCATAGCCGACCTCTGCCATCGTTCCGGGTGATGGGCGCAGCAAGGCGAGCAAGGCCGGCAGCAAGGTCACGGTGAGCGCAAACGCGATGGCCATGCCAAGGCCAGCGATCAGGCCGAGCTCGGCCACGCCGACATAGTCGGTCGGCAGAAAGGCGAAGAAGCCCACGCCGATGGCGGCTGCCGCCAGGGCCAGCGGCAGGCCGACGCCACGGCCGGCCACGGCCAGGGCATTCGCGAGAACGGGATGGAAGTTCCGCTCGCTGAGGAAGCGCACGCTGAACTGGATGCTGAAGTCGATGCCGAGTCCAACGAACAATGGAATGAAGGCGACGGAGATAAGGTTGAGCTTGCCGGTCACCAGCAGCCCGAGTCCGGCCGTCGTGATCAGGCCCATGAAGGTCGCGACCAGAATGGCGCCCACCACGCGCCCTGAATGGACCGCCCACCACAGGATGCCGAGCAGAGCGAGAACCATTGCAGAGGCCACCAGGTACCAGTCCTCGGCCAGGGAGGCGAATTCCTCGTCGGACAGCGCCACCGGCCCGGTGAGATGGACCTCGACGCCATGGGCTTGATCGAGGCCGAGCGAGCGCGCCGTCTGGCGGATCGCGTTGCTCGCCGCCTGGCCGGGTTGCAGGGCAGTGAAGTCCAGGATCGGCTGGACGAGGAGGATGCGCCGCGTCCGGCGCCCGTCGCCAAGCTTACTCCTCGGCGCTTCCTCGCCAAGCCCATCCATCGCGTCCTGCCAGGAGAAGTATGCGGGCTCACCCGCCACAGCCCTCGCGAAGGTATCGGCAAGTGCCGTCATGAGCGGCTGGAGGTCGGCGAGCCTGGCCTGACCGCGCTGGACGCCCTGAAGTGCCCTCGCCATCGTCGCAAGCACACCGCGCAGAGATGGATCCCCCGCCAGCGACGCCAGGAGGAACTGCTGGTGCAACAATCCTTCGATGGCGGTCCGCACGTCCGGCAGAGGCAAAAACAACAATCCATTGCGATCGAAGAACGGGCCGCCTTCGGGCCGCCGCACGCTCCGGAATCGATCGGGATTGCGCGCCAGGGCCGTCGAGAGCTGGGTTGCCGCATATTCGGCGAGCTCCGGCGTCGCGCCGTCGATCACGACAACCAGCAGCCTCTGCAGCGACGGGAAAGCCGTCTCGATGGCGAGCTCCCGCTTCCGCCACTCGTCACGGGTCGAGATCAGCTCGGCAGTGTCGGTGGTCATGCGGAAATGGCCAGCCGAGTAGACCAGCGACAGCGCCGTCAGCGCGAGAGACAGGAGTAGAACGATCAATGGATGCCGCGCACAGGTCGCGACCACGCGACCGATCCATGCACTCATGAATCAGCTCGTGCGGGCGGCCGTCGACCTGCGCCTGATGTCCCGAGGGCCGAGCGCGCCCGCCACATGATTGAATCCTTCAGCACGCTCTTGCTTGTGCTTGTTCACTGCGCATTTGAAGCCGCAATCGCGCGACATCTTGCCACCGCCATGCGCTGCGGGCATGACGCACCAATGAGTTCGATCTCAATTGGTTCCGAAAGAGGTCGCAATCACACGCCCTGGCGCACGATCCTGCCGTGCAACGAAGGCGGGGCGGCTAACCTTTCTTGCCGGGCCAGAGCTTGCCGAGAGCGAGTGCGTATCGCGCCAATGCCGGAACGCGGGTCGGCCGGCACAGGCGCGGATCGTAGCCCGCCAGTCGGCGGTCGTTTTCCCGCAGACAGATCTGCATCAGATCGCGAAAGCCGATCTCGACCGACGCTACCGACTGGGCGCCGTTGACCGTGAAGTTGCTCTCCTGCTGCGTGGCCTTCGTCTTGGTGCCCACGCTCCGCGCAAGTCCGATGCGCAGCCCGCCGATGTAGACCCAGGCTGCCGCGACACGCAGCTCGAACCGGATGCGTCGCCACCAAGTGAGATTAGCACGGTGCCACGCCAGCCAGTTGGCGAACAGCAGGATGTGGCGGCATTCCTCCTGAATCACAGGCTCGAACGTCTCGACGAGCTCTGCAGGAAAGAAGCCGGATTGCCTGGCCAGGTCGAAGAGCCCGAAGGCGAAGAAGCTGTCGATCGATTCGGAGTAGCCGGTGACGAGAAAAGCAAACTCGCGATCCCGCGGCGGCAGGTACGCCGGCTCCTCGGCCAGCTCGATGCCATAGGTGCGCACCAGATGCGAGAGGACTTCCTTGTGGCGGTTCTCCTCCCAGGCATTCAGCATGATGGTCGACCGCATCGCGGCGTCGTCGAGTGAATCGGCAAAGGCGGCAAAGCTGAGGCGCGCCCTGCCTTCGGTTTGCACGGCGATGTCCCAGATCGGCAGCGACTTCAGGCGCGACAGCGCCTCGGGAGCGAGCGTTGGCCAGGCAATGACCGAAGGTCGGTAAGGGTTGAATGTTTCCTGGAACATAGCGCAAATCGCGCGCTTGTGGGCCGCCGAGCCCGGGATCAAGGGACCGACCTCGACGCCTGTCCAATGGCGAGCGTCTCGGTCGGCTGCTTCGATCGTCGCCTGTGTCGTGAGATGACCGGCGCCGACAGGGGGGACGAAGCGCAACACCGCCTCTTCGAGAAGTCGCGCGCCATTCCCCTCGAGCACTTCAGCCGCATTGCGCCGCATTCCCGACATCAAAGCCCCCGTCTCACCGGCAATTGAAGAATACCGATTTTGACGCAAGCGTGGCAGTGCCCGCGTCGAGTCCGCCGTGACAGGCTTTCCCTCGCATTGCGGACACCCTAAGTTTCATCATCAGGTCATCATGACTTCCAACAGACGCGTCGCGGTGCCGGACAGCCTTGTCGGCTAAAGCAAATTCCAGATTGAAGGGCCTGCTCCGCAGCCTTGGCCAGGTCTGCGCGATCCTCGCCATTACCCTGGCGCTGGACTATGTCCTGCTGGCCACGGTCTTTTCCGACTGGAAGCGCGGCTGGGCCGACGCCGCGACAGCCTACACCCAGGCCTATGTTCATGTGCCCTGGCATCACGACCTGGCACCGAACCAGAATTCCATGCGGCCGTGGGGGAAGGTCCTCTATCCCTTTCGCACCGACCGCTATGGCTTCCGGACCGGTACCTGTGCGCCGGACGAAAGCGACAAGAGCAAGCCTGCCATCTTCGTCGTCGGCGATTCGTTCACCGAGGGGCTGGGGATCCCTTACGAGGAAACCTTCGCCGGGCTGATCGCCTGCGAGGCCGCCAAGGAAGGCAAGGCGGCGTGGAACCTAGGCGTTATGTCCTTCAGTCCCGTCATCTACCAGCGCAAGATCAGAGTAGCTGCAGAAAGGCTCGGGATCACGCCCACCGAGATATTCGTCTTCCTCGACCTCTCCGACATCACCGACGAGGCTCTCGTCTATCGTGTTGGCGAGAACGGCACGATCGGGGTGGCGCCGTCGCATCACTGGTTCGACACCGGCCAGTTCCTGCTGGGTAACTTCGCGACCTTCCGGCTGTTCTACAATCTCTGGCTCGACCTGCCGTTCGGCTCGGCCGCGCCCGATGAAAGCTGGCGTGCGCGCTGGAGCCTCGATCCCAAGATCATGGACGATTGGGGTCGGCGCGGGCTGGCGCTGGCCGACAAGAACATGGACAAGATCGTCGAGACCTGCCGGGCGTGGAAATGCCAGCTGACCCTGGTCGTCTATCCCTGGCCCGACAATGTCAGGGCGGGCGATCGCAACGGTGTCCAGGTCACCCATTGGCGACAGTGGGCGAGTGCGAACGGCGTACGCTTCGTCGATGGCTTTGCCCCGTTCTTTCGCGATCCGCCGGACGTCGCGGTGGGCAGGTACTTCATCCCTGGTGATGTCCACTTCTCCGCCGAGGGACATCGCCTGCTGTTCGACGAGCTGAAGCGTTCGACCGGCCCTTTCTGAGCTGCACGAGGCACGGACCGGAAGAAGGGCCTTGCCGCCGGCGAGCCGCGCGAACAGCAAGCGCGGAAGATTCATGCCGGTGTTGGAATGACGACTGCATGATGGGAGGTAATGCCGTTGCGCAGTTCGGCATTCGTCAGACCGCGGCGGTGCTCCGACGACGATCTCGTATTCGTGCGCGGCGACTGCGCATGTGAACTCCCGATCACGCGACATCTTGCCACCGCCAAGTAGAGCGGCATTGCGTCCCCGCGAGCGCCGGCACTGCTTGCAGGCACGACCTTAGTGGCGGACAATGGACATGGTCTGCAAATGTTCCCTGCGGCGCCGGCCACTTGCCCCGGGCGCCTCGTCTGCCACGCGTAGAGCGTAGATTAGGGCGCCGCCCTGGCAAAGCTGCCAACGAATGCCGATATCATCTGCGCTGGGTTGCGCCGTCTTAGGTTGGAGCTGGTAGGAGTAGATCGGGAATGCGGGTTATTCTGGCTCAACCTCGGGGATTTTGTGCCGGGGTCGTGCGTGCAATCGAGATCGTCGAGCGGTCGCTGGAGAAGTTCGGCGCACCGGTTTATGTGAGGCACGAAATCGTCCACAACCGTCACGTGGTCGAGCGACTCGAGAGGTTGGGCGCGGTGTTCGTCGAAGAGTTGGACGAGATCCCCGATGGCGCCGTCACGATCTTCAGCGCCCACGGCGTTGCCCAGTCGATCATCGACCAGGCGAAGGCGCGCGGACTGCCTGTGCTCGATGCGACCTGCCCGCTGGTGTCGAAGGTCCATCTCCAGGGCAAGCGATACGTGGCGCGTAGCCGGGCGCTGATCCTGATCGGCCATGCCGGCCATCCCGAGGTGGAAGGAACCATCGGACAGGTCGGCGCCCCCATTCACCTCGTCTCGACGGTCGAGGATGTCGCCCGGCTCGATCTGCCCGACGACGCGCCAGTCGCCTACGTCACCCAGACGACCCTCAGCGTCGATGACACGCGCGGCGTGATCGCCGCGCTCCAGGTGCGGTTCGGTGACCTGGAAGGGCCCGACGTTTCCGACATCTGCTACGCCACCCAGCATCGCCAGTCGGCGGTCCGCGACCTGTGCGCGGTGTCGGACCTGCTGCTGGTCGTGGGCAGCCGCAACAGCTCGAACTCCAACCGGCTGCGCGAGATCGGAGTCGAGCAGGGGCTGCCGAGCTATCTGATCTCGGACGGCAGCGAGCTCGATGCAGCATGGCTGAGAGGCGTGCAGGCCGTGGGACTTACCGCCGGCGCTTCGGCACCCGAGGAGCTCGTCCTCGATGTCATCGCCGCGCTGCGCCGGCTCGGCGATGTCGAGATCGAGCAGATGGACGGCGTCCGCGAGAACATAGAGTTCCGTCTGCCTGCCGAGCTCAGGGCGGCGCCCTCACGCAAGACCGCCGCAACAACGGTCCGCTAAGAGGAGCGCGCCTTGGGAATCCCTCTTCACCAGGCTGCCCGCATCGGGGCCTATCTGCTTCGCCAGCATCTCAGCGGCCGCGAGCGCTATCCGCTGGTGCTGATGCTCGAACCGCTGTTCCGTTGCAACCTCGCCTGCGCCGGCTGCGGCAAGATCGACTACCCCCCCGAGATCCTCGACCAACGCCTGTCGTACGACGACTGCATGACGGCGATCGAAGAATGCGGCGCGCCCGTCGTCTCGATCGCCGGCGGCGAGCCGTTGCTCCATCGCGAGATGCCGAAAATCGTGAAGGGCTTCCTGGCGCGCAAGAAGTTCGTGATCCTGTGCACCAACGCGCTCCTGCTGGCCAAGAAGATCGACGACTACGAACCCCATCCGTCGTTCACCTGGTCGATCCATCTCGACGGCAATCGCGCAATGCACGACAAGTCGGTGTGCCAGCAGGGCACGTACGACAAGGCGGTCGAGGCGATCAGGCTGGCCAAGGCGAACGGCTTCCGCGTCAGCATCAACTGCACCCTGTTCAACGACGCCGATCCCGCGGAAGCGGCGGCCTTCCTCGACGACATGAAGGCTATCGGGCTGGACGGCATCACCGTGTCGCCCGGCTATGCCTACGAACGCGCCCCGGACCAGAAGCACTTCCTGAACCGGGCCAAGACCAAAGAATTGTTCCGCGGCATCCTGGCGCGCGGCCGCGGCGGGCGCGCGTGGCCGTTCAGCCAGTCGATAAACTTCCTCAACTTCCTGGCCGGAAACGAAAGCTACCAGTGCACGCCGTGGGGCAATCCGACGCGCACGGTGTTCGGCTGGCAGAAGCCCTGCTACTTGCTGGGCGAAGGCTACGCCAGCACGTTCCGCGAGCTGATGGAAACCACGGATTGGGAAAAGTACGGCGTCGGCAAATACGAGAAGTGTGCCGACTGCATGGTCCATTGCGGCTTCGAAGCCTCCGCGGTGAAGGACATGGTTCGCCGCCCGCTGAAGGCATTGGGCGTGGCCCTGCGTGGCGTGCGCACCGAAGGCGCGATGGCCAAGGACATCGCCCTCGACGGCCAGCGGCCCGCCGAGTTCGTCTTCTCAGATCACGTCGGGCGGAAGCTGGCTGACATCCGGGCCAACAAGTCCGGGCCCCAGCAGCCGGTGGCCGCGGAGTAAGGCGCGAAAGGCCTTCTCGGCCTCCAGGCCGGTGCGGATCAGCGCCGGAATCTGCCACGGCGCCAGCAGCAGGGAGCGCAACACAGCCGGCAGATCGACGCCGCCATCCGCTCGCATGCCGACGCGCGCAACTCGCGGCAAGGTGCGGTGCGCCGCGTCGGAGATGACCCGCGCGGCGACGAACGGCAAGCTGTGGCGGCGTCCAACGCGGGCGACGACATGCGATTCCATGTCGACGGCAAGCGCATTGCTGGTATGGCGCAACTCGGCCTTTTGCGACGCCGTCGCGGCCACGGCGTCGACGCCCAGCAGCACGCCGCGTTCGGCCCCCGCCAGACGAGCGACAAGCCGGCGGCTCCAGTCCGGATCGGTCGGGAGTGTTGTCCTGCCGTCGCTCACGGCGGAGGCGACCACCCATCGACCGGGCCGCAATCCGGGCGCGAGCGCGCCGGCAATGCCGATGCTGATGATGCCGCGCATCTCGGAGGCCAGGCGCTCGAGCTCTCCCTCCAATCGCGGCTGATCGCCGCCGCCGACGACCACCTCGACGTCCGGCCCGGCGAGGATCCTCCGTTCGCGCTGCATTCCGGTGACGGCCAGGATCATCACATGCCGTAGGCCACGCGACGGCTGTTGGCGCGGCGCAGGTTGCGATAGCGCGCCAGTGCCCACAGCGGAAAATACGCCGGGTAGCCGTGGTAGCGCAGGTAGAAGACGCGCGGAAAGCCGCCGCCGGTGTAGGCGTCCTGCTGCCACAGCCCCGTCGCGTCCTGGCGTTGTCTCAGCCAGGCGATGCCGCGCTCGACGGCAGGGTGCTCGACCTCCCCTGCCGCCATCAGCCCCAGCAGCGCCCAGGCGGTCTGCGACGCCGTTGACGGTGCGGCTTCGTAGCCGCGGTAGTCGAGCTTGTAGCTCGTGCAGTCCTCGCCCCAGCCGCCATCGGCATTCTGGATCGCAATCAGCCAGTCCGCTGCCTTGCGCACGACGGGCGTCGTCGTGTCGAGGCCGGCCGCGCCAAGCGCGCACAGCACCGACCACGTGCCGTAGACGTAGTTGACGCCCCAGCGGCCGAACCAACTGCCATCCGCCATCTGCTCGCGCTCGAGATAGTCGAGCCCGGCCTGCACGACGGGGTTCGCCGTTGTCTCGCCGAGCTGGGCCAGCATGCTGATGCAGCGGGCGCTGACATCGGCCGTCGGCGGATCGAGCAGCGCGCCATGATCGGCGAATGGAATGTTGTTGAGATAGTGATCGACATTGTCGGCATCGAAAGCCGCCCAGCCGCCGTTGCCGCTTTGCAGGCCGGTGATCCATTCGACACCGCGCGCGATGGCCTGATCATACCCCGGCCCGGTATTGGCCTGGCGTCGCGCGCGGTCCATCGCCATCACGACGACTGCGGTGTCGTCGAGGTCGGGATAGTGCGCGTTGCGATACTGGAACGCCCATCCGCCGGGACGCACCTCGGGCCGTCTCTCGCTCCAGTCGCCCCGCACCTCGAGCTCCTGCAACGGCTGCAGCCACCGGAGGCCGCGCTCCGCGGCAGCGACCGCCTCACCCTCCGCGACCTCCAGCATGGCCTGGCTCGCGAGCGCTGTGTCCCAGACTGGGGAAACGCAGGGCTGGCAGTAGGCCTCGTCGTCGCGGACCACGAGCAGCTTGTCGATCGACCGGCGGGCCGCGGCATAACCCGGATGATCGGTCGGGAAGCCCAGCGCATCGAACATCATCACCGCGTTGGCCATGGCTGGATAGATGGCGCCCAGCCCGTCCTCGCCGTTCAGCCGATCGGTGACGAAGCCCGCGCAGCGCTCGATGGCGCGGTGGCGCAGCTTCTTCGGCCACAGCGGTTCCACCGCCTTCAGCACGTGGTCCAACGCCCCGAAGAACAGCGCCCAGCCGCGATTCTGGTGCGCGGCCACCTTCCGCTCGGATCGGCTCGCCGTGGCAAACAGCTCCTGGATGCCGACGCCGCGTGGATTGCGAGCGCGCTTGCGCAGCGCCGCCAGGACCAAAAGAGGGACGATGACGGTGCGCGCCCAATAGGACATCCGCGACAGGTGGATGGGAAACCACCGCGGCAGCAGGATGATCTCGACCGGCATGGTGGGCACGTGCGCCCACGAAAGCTCCCCGAACTGGGCCAGCAGGATGCGCGTGAAGACGTTGGCCTGCTCGGCGCCGCCATGCGCCAGGATCGCCTCCCGCGCCTTCACCATGTGCGGTGCGTCGGGACTGTCACCGATCATCTTCAAGCAAAAATAAGCCTTCACCGACGCACTGACGTCGAAAGCGCCGCCATGGAACAGCGACCAACCGCCATGCTCGCCCTGGATGCGCCGGAGATAGACAGCGATCTTGGACTCTAGCCCGGGCTCGTCCGGCTCGCCGAGATACTGGCGCAGCAGAACATACTCCGATGGGATCGTGGCATCGGCCTCGAGCTCGAAGACCCAGTGGCCGTCGGGACGCTGCCGGCGCATCAGGGCCTTCACCGCGAGGTCGATGTCGTCCTCGAGCCGATCGAGCTCGGTCATGGCTTCCTTGGTCGACATCGGTCAGGCACCGCCGAGCGCCAGCGCGGCCGCGGTGGCGCCCGATCTCAAGGCACCCTCGATCGTCGCCGGCAGGCCGGTGTCGGTCCAGTCGCCCGCCAGGAACGTGTTGGTCCAGCCGGTCCGCGCCGCGGGCCGGAGCGCGTCCTGCTCAGGCGTCGCGGCAAAGGTGGCCCGCTTCTCCTTGACGATCCGCCGAGGGGGAGCCGGCGCCGCCAGGCCGTACGCCGTGGAGACATCGCACCACAGCAGAAAGGCCAGGGATTCACCATCGGTCTCCATCAGATGATCGGCAGCGCTGACGGTGACGGATATGCGGTCATGGAAGGCGAAGACCCATTCGGCCGTGCCGCCGATCAAGCCGAGCATGGGCGGCGCACCAGGCGGCGGGACGACCTGAAAATGGGCGTTCAGAATGGCGTTGAAAGCCTGCGGAGCGATCAAGCCGGGGAGCAGCTTCTCGGCGGTCCACGGCGGCACCGCGACGATCACGCGGTCATCGGGCTGCACGGTCGCCTCCTCGCCGTCGAAGACCAGCGCCACGGCCCTGCCGTCGGCGAATTCGATGGCGCGCAGCGGGCGGCCGAAGCGGACGTCGACGCCCCTTTGGCGCAATCGATCGAGGGCGGGATCGACGAATGCGGCGGCTAGGTTCGGCGAGCTGATGAGAGGACGCATGTATCGTCCGCCTCTGGCGAAGGTCTCGCGCACGATGGCGCCGGCAAGGTTTGCCGAGGCTGCCTCCGGCGCCGTGTTCAAGGCAGACAGGAGCACGGGCCGCAGGAGCTTCTGCCATAGAGCGGTATCGCAGCGAATGACTTCGTCGATGCGACGCCCGGGATGGCGTCGCAGCAAGGAAAGCAAGGCAAGGTGGTCTCGCAGGCGCGTGCCGGGTACCCGGCGGCCCGCCTGGAGGACCCACCATGGTATCGGACCATTGTCGGGGCTCAAGGTCCACCGCTCACCCGAATCAAGGTCCATGAAGGGGAACTCCGGCCGATCAGGGCCCGTCAGCCGGTCCACGGCGCCGATGTCGCGCAGGTAACGTTCGACCGCCATGTTTCCCGACAGGACGAGATGGTTGCCGTTGTCTATCGTCATGCCGAGCTGGCTGTCGTGATAGGAACGGCACCTGCCACCCGCCTGCCTGACCGCTTCGGAGAGGACGACCGGCACGCCGCGGCTCGCCACGGCGACCGCCGCCGACAACCCGGCCAGGCCCGCGCCAATGACGTGAACGGTCATCCGAACACGCTGCAGCGCGCGATGAGATAGATCAGATACGGCTTGCTGATGCGTGCCCTCCGGCGCGGCGGCGCCCACCCCTCGGCCAGCATGCGCTGGAGCAAGGCGCGATAGACGGCCGCCATCAGCCGCGGCGCCAGCAGGCGACCGCGCGGCGCAGACCTGAGCAGACGATCGGCCGCGCCGAAGTAATCGAGCGACCGAGTGGCCAGCATCCGGCAGGCCTGATCGACGCGCGCATCGCCGATCACGGCGAGCGGGTCGGTCGTCTCGATGCCCGCTTTCATCAACAACTCGCGCGGCAGGTAGAGGCGGCCAATCGCGGCATCCTCGTCGATATCGCGCAAGACGTTGGTGAGTTGCAATGCACGCCCGAGATGGTGGGCCAGCTCGCGACCAGGCGCCTCATCCATGCCGAAGATGCGGGTCGACAGGCGTCCGACGGCAACGGCGACGCGGTCGCAATAGAGTTCGAGGGTCACGAGATCGGGCGCGCGGATATCGCTGGCGACATCCATTTCCATGCCATCGATCACGTCGAGGAAATCGGCCTGCTGCAGGCCGAACGCCAGCATTGGTCCTTGAAGGAAGCTCGCCTGGCCCGCCGGCCGACCAGCATAGAGAGCATCGAGGTCCTTGCGCCATTCGGCCAGCGCAATCGCTCGATCCGGACGCGGCCGCGTGCCGTCGTCGGCGATATCGTCGACCAGCCGGCAGAACAGGTAGATCGCGAACATCGCCTCACGCTCGAGCTTCGGCATCAGGCGCATGGCGGCATAGAACGAGCTGCCGGAGACTCGGGTCCGCAGCTCCGCGGCATCGATTTGAGCGGCGCCCGTCATCCCTGGCTGCCGCTCAGGTCGGGTTGGTGGCCACCGACGATGCGCGCCAGTCGTCGCGTGACGACGAAGAAACCGCCGCGCAGGGCGAGGCCTGCCGCCTCGACGGCGTGATGATGAACCCGCTGCGACAGCGGATCGCGGCGTTCCAGGCGGCGGACGAGGCTCTCTGCCAAGGCCTGAATGACGCCGACCTCCAGGGCTAGCCGTCGGTCGACGATGCGCTCGGCGAATGGCCGCGACCGGTAGAGCAGCCCACCGGCACGTCGCGCCAGGCCGCCGATCACCCGGCGCAGCCCTGGCGACCCCTGGCGTGCGGCAAGGCACTCGACATCCACTCCCTCGGCGGCCAGGCAATCGAGCGGAAGGTAGACACGGTCGAGGCTGCGATAGTCCTTCCCGCAATCCTGCAGATGATTGATCACCTGCAGCGCGGCGCACAGCGCATCATTGAGCGGCCACAAGGCATCCGACTCTCCGTGCAAATCGAGCACGAACCGGCCGACCGGCGCCGCGGAGTAGCGGCAGTAATCCATGAGATCGGACCAATCGGCGTAGCGCCGCTTGGTCACGTCACGGCGGAACGCCTCCAGGAGGTCGAGCGCGTGCTGGTCGGCAAGGCACCTCGCTTGCTGGGCCAACCGCAGCGCTTCACCTTCGGCGCCGCCGCCTGTCTCGCCGCGCAGCCCTTTCTCCAACCGATCGAGCTCGGCGAGCTTCTGTCCCGCCTCCGCCGTTTCGTGATCGGCGACATCGTCCGCTGCGCGGGCGAAGCGATAGAAGGCGAGAATCGTCGGACGCAGCTCGGCGCGAATCAGGCGCGAGGCCACCGGGAAGTTTTCGTCGCGATGCCCCTTGCCCGAGGCGAGATCGGCGGCACCGGTCACGTGTCGCCCGCCATGGCCTGGACGCGGCCCTTCCACAACCCGCCGCGGCCGCGCCAGAAATCGAGCGCCGACTGCAGGGTGAAGGCTGCATAGGCGGCGGCGATGGCGGGAAGCGCCAGTCCCCAGAGTGGAGACCGGCGATAGAAGCGCAGTATCGGCTGGAAGGTGAGCGCCATCACAAGCCAGGCGCTCAATCCGAGCCAGCGTGCCGGTCCGTCGTGCAGAATCGCGAGCAACGGCGGCGCGAGATAGACCAGGGCCATCCCAGAGAGGGTCCCTGCCAGCACGATCGGCGAGTAGCCGAGCTGGGCATAGGCCGAACGGGAAATCATGCTGCCGATCTTCGAGAAGCTGCCGTAAGGGCGCAGGCTCGTGGCGCGCCGAGTCAAGCCGAGCCAGATCGGTCCCTGCTCCTTCAGACGACGCGCCAGCGCGCAGTCGTCGATGATCTCCGACCTGATTGCCGCGACCCCGCCGGCGCGCTCCAGCGCATTGCGCCGCACCAGCGTGCATCCACCGGCAGCAGCGGCAATTCTGCGATCGCCTCGGGCGACCCAACCGAACGGATAGAGCATCTGGAAGAAATAGACGAAAGCAGGAATGAGGAACCGCTCGGCCCAGCTCGCGCAGGAGAGCTCGGCCATCAACGAGACCATGACGCGGTTGCCCTGCTCGGCGCGTGCGACCAGCTTGCTGAGATTGTCCGGGGCGTGGCCGATGTCGGCATCGGTCAGCAGGAGATAGTGGACGGCATCGCCCTGGGCATGGGCATGCCGGATCCCCTGCTCCAGCGCCCAAAGCTTGCCGGTCCACCCCGCCGGCAGCGCGGTGCCGGAAACGACATCGAGACGTCTTCCCCCTTCAATGGTCTTCGCGACGGCGGCAGTGCCGTCGCTGCTGCCATCATCGACCAGCACGACGCGGAACGGCCCGGCATAGTCCTGGCCCAGCAGGCTGCCGATGGATTGCGCGATCACATCGGCCTCGTTGCGAGCCGGCACGACCGCCACCACGGCGGGCCAGCGCGCCGGCGCGGCCAACACCCCGTCATCGCGCTCACGCGCCAGCCAGTACCCGCCGCGGCCGACCGCCAGGTACAACCAGATCGCCAAGACGAGGAGTGCGACAGCGGCCCACACGGTCATGTCAGATAGCCGGCGGTGCGGAACCACGATAGAGCGTCGGCTACTCCCTCCTTGTAGGGGCGACTGCGATAGCCGAGCTCGCGTTCGGCCTTGGCGGAAGTGAAGAACATCCGGTACTTCGACATCCGCAGGCCATCGAGGGTCAGCAACGGCTCCTTGCCGGTCACGCGCGCGGCTACCTCGGCAACGAAGGCGAGCGGCATCAGCGGCGCACGCGGCAGCTTCACCCGCGGCGCCTTGCGACCCACCACGCCTGCAATCGTCTCGAGCAGTTGCTGCAGCGTGACGTTCTCCCCGCCCAGGATGTAGCGTTCGCCGATGCGGCCGCGTTCGAAGGCAAGCAGATGACCGTTCGCGACGTCGTCGACATGAACGAAGTTCAATCCGGTGTCGACGAACGCCGGAATCTTGCCAAGCGCCCCGTCGAGCAGGATCCGGCCGGTCGGCGTCGGCCTGATATCGCGAGGCCCGATGGGCGTGGTCGGGCTGACGATGATCGCCGGCAATCCGTCACGCAGGATCATCTCCTCGACGGCGCGCTCGGCCATCGTCTTGCTGCGCTTGTAGACGCCGATCGCCTCGTGCGGCGAAAGCGCGGCCGTCTCGTCGACCGGCGCCGTGGCGCCCGCGACGCGTAATGCGGCGACGCTGCTGGTGTAGACGATGCGTTCGACGCCGGCGGCCATCGCCTCGCGCAGGAGGTTCAACGTGCCGTCGACGTTGGCACGCATGATCTCGGAAGGATCGCGCGCCCATAGACGATAGTCGGCGGCGACATGAAACAGGTATCGGACACCCTTCAGCGCGGCCTTGAGGGACTTGCGGTCGGTGAGGTCACCCTCGACCACCTCGCAGTCGAGACCGAGGAAGTTGTTGCGCGGACTGCTGGCACGAACGAGCGCACGCACACGCACACCCCGTCCGACCAGGGCGCGTACGACGGCCGATCCCAAGAAACCGGACCCGCCGGTGACGAGGGTCAGATCGCCCGGCCGCAAGGAAGCACTCATGACAGGAACCTTCGGCGCCGCGAAGTCATATGAAGGATGACCATATCACATCTCAAATCCCTCCCCCGTAACCGGTCGTAACCGGGGGAGGCGCCCCGTCATACGGGGCGGAGGGTGAGAGCCTCGCACGAGATCCATGAGACGCCGACGTCGGAACTTCATGCATCCCGCCTGAGGCTCTCCCCCCGGCCCTTCGGGCCACCTCCTCCGACTACGGGGGAGGCACGCGAAATCTGGGGCTTATGTCTCGTAGTCGAGGCCGATCGATCGGTAGTGGGCCGGATCGTCGGCCCAGCGCTCGCTTACCTTGACGTGCAGGAAGAGATGCACCGGACGTTCCAGGATCTGGCCGAGCTCGTGGCGGGCGCGGGCGCCGATCTGCTTGATGCGGGTGCCGCCTTTGCCGAGGACGATCGCGCGCTGGCCGTCGCGCTGGACATGGATGGTCTGCTCGATGCGGGTGCTGCCGTCGGGCCGGTCCTCCCATTTGTCGGTCTCGACCGCAGCCTCGTAGGGCAGCTCCTGATGGAGCTGGAGGAACACCTGCTCGCGCGTCACCTCGGCCGCCAGCAGCCGCATCGGCAGATCCGCCGCCTGATCTTCGGGATAGAGGAAGGGTCCTCGGGGCAGAGCCATCGCCAAGGCCGCGAGAATGTCGGCAACGCCGTCCTGCCGCAGGGCGCTCACCATGAAGGTTTGATCGAAGGCCAGGCGCGCGTTCAGCTCGGCCGCCAGCGCCAGCAGCTTTTCGCGCGCCACCAGATCGATCTTGTTGAGGATCAGGAAGCGCGGCGCGCGCAGCTCCTTGAGCCGCATGAGAATGGCTTCGGTCTCCGGGCCGACGCCGCGCTCGGCATCGACCACCAGCGCCACGATGTCGGCGTCGCCGGCGCCCTGCCACGCCGCGGCAACCATGGAACGCTCGAGACGGCGCTTGGCGATGCGGAAGATGCCCGGCGTGTCGACCAGGACGACCTGGCCACGCGCGCCGTCGGGAAGATCGACCATGGCGATGCCGATCACCCGCATGCGCGTGGTCTGCACCTTGGGCGAGACGATGCTCACCTTCGAGCCGACCATGGCATTCACCAAGGTCGATTTGCCGACATTCGGCGCGCCGACGATGGCGGCGAATCCGGCGCGGGTCGACGGCGCGTTCACGAGCCCAGCTGCTCGATCAGGAGGCGGGCCGCCTCGCTCTCGGCGTCCCGCTTCGTGCGGCCCCTGCCCTGCGCCGGCGGCAACGAGCCGACGCGGACCTCGACCAGGAACATCAGCTCATGCTCGGCACCCTCGCGTCCGACCTGACGGTACACCGGCAAGGCGAGGCCGCGTGCCTGAGCCCACTCCTGCAACTGGGTCTTGGGCGGGCGCGGAGCCGGGTTGTGGCTGCCCAGCCGATCGCCCCACAGGCGCTCGACCGTGGCCGTGGCCGCCGCAAGGCCGGCATCGAGAAAGACCGCGCCGAGCAGCGCTTCCAGCATGTCGGCCAGGATGGCTGGCGTGGCCGGCTGGGCTGCCTTGTGGGCGATCAGGTGATCGCTGAGCCCGGTCGAGCGGACGATCTCGGCCAGCATGCGGGCGCTCACCAAGGCAGCATGGCGGCGCGCAAGCTGCCCTTCCGCCTCTGCGGGAAAGCGCCGCAGCAGCAGATCGGCCATCGCCAGCGACAGCACCCGGTCGCCCAGGAATTCAAGGCGCTCGTTACCGTATGGAAACGCAGTCTTCAGATCGGGGCGCCGATCGAGCGCACCGCGATGGGTCAGCGCCTCGACGGCAAGCTCCGGGCGCGCAAAGACATGGCCCAGCCTGTCAGCCAGCGCCACGAGGTCGACGTCCACCGAGAGACCGACGTCCACTGCGCGATCGACATCCGCCTGCTTCAGTGGATCGCCATGAAGAAGCGATTGAAGCGGATGGCTTGCGGCCATTTCCATGGTTCCAGCCAGCCGGCGGCCGTCGGGTCATGCGAAAAGAAGATGAACTCGGCACGGCCCACCAGATTTTCCGACGGCACGTACCAGCCGAGCTGGTCGCGATCACGGGCCGAGCCCGAGAAATCGCGCAACATCAGGCGGGTTCGACTGTCGAGCGAATCGTCGCGATTGTCGCCCATGACGAAGTAGTTGTTCGCCGGCACGAGGAACTCCGGCGTGTTGTCGGCTGGGCCGTTGTCACTGTATTCCAACACCGTGTAGGTCCGGCCGTTGGGCAGTGTCTCGCTATACAACGTCCCCTTGGCATAGGGACCGCCGCTGCCCTTGTTGTACTCGCCGAGCTTGGTGCGCTGGACCGGTGTGCCGTTGATATGCAGGACGCCGTTGGTCACCTGGATGCGATCGCCCGGCATGCCGACAATGCGCTTGATGTAGTCGGTCCGGTTGAGGCCCTGCCCCTGGTCGCCCGGGTACTTGAACACCGCGACATCGCCGCGCACCGGCGGCTCGCCGAAGATGCGGCCGGAGAACAGCCCCATCGAGAACGGGAAGGAGTGCTTGCTGTAGCCGTAGGAATACTTCGAGACGAACAGGTAGTCGCCCACCAGCAGGGTCGGGATCATCGACCCGCTGGGGATGTTGAACGGCTCGATGGCGAAGGTCCGTACAACCAAGGCGATCAGCACGGCATAGACTACCGTGCGAACGGTCTCGCCCCAGCCGCCGGCCTTCTCTTGCCTCTTTCGACGTTCAGCCACGTCCGTCATCGCCGTACCAGTTTAAACGACCCGCGCCTATAGCAGGGCCTGGGCCTGATGTCTCTTGCCCCAGATGTAGCATGGGAGAAGTGCAAAATCCGGTCACCACTCGTCATGGGCTCGACACCGCGGAAATGATCACGAACGCCTGGGCCATGGGGTACTCGTCAGTCAAGCTCAGGTCGATTTGCGGCGACATTCCGGTTGGCGTCATTTCCTGGAGCCGCGCCAAAGCGCCGCCCGTCAGGGCCAGGGTCGGCTTGCCACCGCGGACATTGATGACCCCCATGTCACGCCAGAACACCCCGCGGCGCAGCCCGGTGCCCAGCGCCTTGGCACAGGCTTCCTTGGCTGCGAAGCGCTTGGCGTAGCTTGCCGCCCGTGTCGCCCGCCCTTCCGATCTCTTCTGTTCAGTCTCTGTGAAAATCCGGGCCACGAACCGATCGCCGAACCGCTCCAGCGACTTTTCGATGCGTCTGATGTCGGTGAGGTCGCTGCCGATGCCCAGGATCACTTGGCGGCTCCCCCCGCCCGCGCCGCATCCATGAGTCGGCGCATCTCCCGGATCGCCTGCTCGAGGCCAACGAAGATCGCCTCACCGACCAGGAAATGGCCGATATTGAGCTCGCGCACTTCCGGGATGGCGGCGATCGGACCGACGTCGGCATAGCTCAGCCCATGGCCGCAGTGGCATTCGAGGCCGAGCTTGGCACACAGGGCCGCCGCCCGCTGCAGCCGTCCCAGCTCGGCGCGCTGCGCCTCGCCTTCGAGCTCGCAATATCGCCCGGTATGCAGCTCGACCACCGGCGCGCCCAGGGTCACTGCGGCGTCGAGCTGACGCGGATCGGCCTCGATGAACAGCGACACGCGGATGCCGGCATCGCGCAACCGGGCGACCATCGGCTTCAGATGGTTGTGCTGGCCGGCGGCGTCCAGCCCGCCTTCGGTCGTCCGCTCCTCGCGCTTCTCGGGAACGATGCACGCGGCATGCGGCCGGTGACGCAGCGCGATGCCGACCATTTCCTCGGTCGCCGCCATCTCGAAATTGAGAGGGATCTTCAGCTCACGCATCAGGCCTTCGATATCGCCATCGACGATGTGGCGGCGATCCTCGCGCAGATGCGCGGTGATGCCGTCGACGCCCGCGGCGGCGGCGATGCGGGCGGCGCGCAGCGGATCGGGCAACCGCCCGCCGCGCGCATTGCGGACCGTGGCCACGTGATCGATGTTGACGCCAAGACGCAGAGGAAGGGGCGTGGGCATAAGCTACTTTCGGTGGAAGGAAACGCGAGCCGTCAATTGCGCGCCCGCTCAACGGCGTTGATCGCGGGCGAGGCGCGCAACGCCGCGGCGATGTCGGCCAGATGCTTGACGTCGGTCACCTCGACGTCGATCACCATGTCGAAGAAATCCATCGAGCGATTGGTGATGCGCAGGTTCGAGATGTTGCCGTGGTTGCGCGCGATCACGGTCGACAGGCTCGACAGGCTGCCGGGCTGGTTGGCCACCGTGACCTTGAGACGGCCGGTGTAGGTGCCGGTCACGCCCTCCTTGACCGAATCCCAGCCGACATCGATCCAGCGCTCCGACGCCTCGGAGAAGCTCTCGAGCGTGTCGCAGTCGATCGTGTGGATGGTGACGCCCTTGCCCGTGGTGATGATGCCGACGATGCGGTCGCCCGGTAGCGGATGGCAGCAGCGCGCGAAATGCACTGCCATGCCCGGGATCAGGCCGCGGATGGCAATCTCGCCGCTGGTCGTCTTGCCGCGCCCGACATCGACCGGCTTGCCCGCCTTGGTGCGCGCCCGCGAGATCGGCACCACGTCGGCGCCGCCCGGCTTGCGGCCCTGCTTGAGGCCGGGATAGACCGCCATCAGCACTTCGCGGGCGCCGATCAGACCCTCGCCCACCGCCGCTACCAGATCGTCCGTCGTGGCGTGCTTGAAATTGGCGCGGACCCCGTCCAGTCCCTTGTCGGTCAGGTCGTAGCCCTCTTCATGGAAGGCCTTGTCGAGCAGGGACCGGCCGAGCTGGATGTACTGCTCGCGCTGGCGCAGGCGGATGAAGCGCCGGATCGCCGCCTTGGCCTTGCCGGTGACGACGAAGCGCTCCCAGGTCGGCGACGGCGTCTGTGCCTTGGACGTGATGATATCGACCTGGTCGCCGTTGGCGAGCTGGGTGCGCAGCGGCAGCATGCGGCCGTTGATCTTCGAGCCGACGCAGGTGTCGCCCACCTGGCTGTGCACCGCGTAGGCGAAGTCGATCGGCGTGGCGCCGCGCGGCAGGGCGATCAGCTTGCCCTTGGGCGTGAAGCAGAACACCTGATCCTGGAACATCTCGAGCTTGGTGTGCTCGAGGAACTCCTCGGCATTGGGCGCCTTGTCGAGGATCTCCATCAGGCTGCGCAGCCAGGCGTACTGCGGCGCGTCGGTCGACGGCCCGCCCTGCTTGTAGATCCAGTGGGCAGCCACGCCGCGCTCGGCCTGGTCCTGCATCTCCTCGGTGCGGATCTGGATCTCGATCCTTTGGCCGAACGGGCCGATCACGCCGGTATGCAGCGAACGATAGCCGTTCGGCTTGGGCACTGAGATGTAGTCCTTGAAGCGGCCCGGGATCACCTGGTACCCGCCGTGCAGCAGGCCGAGCGCCTGGTAGCACTGCGTGATGTCCGCGACGATGACGCGGAAGGCCATGATGTCGGCAAGCTGCTCGAACGACACGTTCTTGGTCTGCATCTTGCGCCAGATCGAATAAGGCGTCTTCTCGCGCCCCGAGACCTGGGCCGCCAGGCCGCCATCGGCCAGAGTCTTGGTGAGCTCGGTCTCGATCTGGGGCACGAGCTGCTCGCCCCGTTCGCGCAGGAACCCCTGCCGGGCCTGCACCGAGGCGCGGCCGTCGGGATTGAGCTCGGCGAAGGCCAGCTCCTCGAGCTCGCGCTTGACCTTCTCCATGCCGATGCGCGAGGCGAGCGGCGCATAGAGGTCCATGGTCTCGCGTGCGATCCGCTTGCGCCGGGCCGGGTCCTTGATGTGGTGCAGGGTTCGCATGTTGTGCAGGCGATCGGCCAGCTTCACCAGCAGCACGCGGATGTCGGACGACATGGCGAGCACCAGCTTGCGCAGGTTCTCGGCCTCCTTGGTGCTTTCCGACTGGACCTCGAGCCGCGACAGCTTGGTCACCCCGTCGACCAGCCGGGCGACGTTCTCGCCGAACAGGCGGGCGATCTCCTCGCGCGTGGCGTCGGTGTCCTCGAGGGTGTCGTGCAGCAGGCCAGTGACGATCGAATCGGTGTCGAGCTTCATCTCGGCCAGGATGCCGGCGACCTCGACAGGATGGGAGAAATACGGATCGCCCGATGCCCGCAGCTGCGTGCCGTGCTTCTTCAGCCCGTACACATAGGCGCGGTTCAGCATGTCCTCATCCGCCTCCGGATGATAGGACTGCACGCGCTCGACGAGTTCAAACTGACGAATCATGGCGGTCGTCCATTATATGGGGACGATCGCCTCTACTCCACGATGTTTGCACGCAAGCCCGGCGCGTGCCGGCCGCCGACGTCCACCGTCACTCGGTGACGTCGTCTTCCTCGGCCATCGGCAGGGCCTTGGGCTGGGCGGCCTCGGCGCCGCCCTGGGCCAGCGCCGCGGCGAGCTCCTGCTCGAGCTCGGCCATCTCGTTGACCTCTTCCGGCTTGTCGATGTCGGCATGCTTCTGCATGCCAGAGATCAGCGAATCCTTCAGCACGCTCTGATCGAGCTTCGTCTCGGCGATCTCGCGCAACGCCACGACCGGATTCTTGTCGCGGTCGCGGTCGAGCGTGATCTGGGCGCCGGCAGAAATGTCGCGCGCCCGCTGGGCCGCGAACATCACGAGCTCGAAGCGGTTGGGGACCTGCACGATGCAGTCTTCGACGGTTACGCGCGCCATGGCGACCTCTGATTGTCCGGGAGCCGGGCCTTATACGCGCCCTGGCCCAAAAGGCAAGGCACCTAGAAGCGCTCGATTGGCTGGTCGGCCGGCAGCCGCCGCAGCAGCTCCCGGATCGACACGCCGGTCACGGGATGCCGCCAGTCGGGCTCGAGATCGGCGAGAGGTCGCAGGACAAAAGCCCGTCCCTCCATCCTGGGGTGCGGCAGGGTGGCTTGGCTTGGCCCGCCCGGGGCCGTCTGGCGGCGGAAATCCAGCAGATCCAGGTCGATGATCCGGGCGGCGTTGGCCGTCGAGCGGACACGGCCAAAGGCCGCCTCGACTTCGTGAAGGCAGGCCAGCAGGGCGTCGGGCGCAAGCTCCGTCGCGACCTCGGCGACGGCGTTCACATACCAGGGCTGGTCCGACGGCGGCACCGGCGCGGTGCGGTACCAAGGCGAAAGTCTTATTGTTTTCACGCCGCGGCGGCCCAATTCGGCGAGGGCCGCCTCCAGCACGAGCCGCGGCGGGCCATGGCGCGGATGGTCGAGATTGCCCCCAAGCCCAATCAAGATCGGGTATGATTTTTCCTCTACCATAGCCTCTTACCCACAACAGCTTGTGGTTCACAGGGCGAGGCCCTAGACTTGACATTATCCGGCAAAGTCGCGAGGTACGAGAAACAAGCTTCCATTAATTCTTCGCTTCAAGTGCAATTATAGTTCGCAAGGGATAGCGATCATGAAGGGTAACTTTTACGATAACGAACGAGTTGGACTGTTCATCGATGGCGCCAACCTCTATTCCGCTGCGCGGTCCCTCGGCTTCGACATCGACTATCGACGCCTCCTGAAGGTCTTCCGCGAGAAAGGCCGGCTGGTCCGCGCCTACTACTACACGGCGCTGATCGAGGACCAGGAATACTCGCCGATCCGGCCGCTGATCGATTGGCTGGACTACAACGGCTACACCATGGTCACCAAGCCGACCAAGGAATTCACCGACGCCATGGGCCGCCGCAAGATCAAGGGCAACATGGATATCGAGCTCGCCATCGACGTGCTCGAGATGGCCGAGCATCTGGACCACGTGATCCTGTTCTCGGGCGATGGCGATTTCCGCCGCCTGGTCGAGGCTGTCCAGCGTAAGGGCCTGCGTGTCTCGGTCGTCAGCACGATCAAGTCCTCGCCGCCGATGGTGGCCGACGAGCTGCGCCGGCAGGCCGACGATTTCATCGAGCTTTCCGAGCTGGCGCCGCTGATCGCCCGCATGCCGTCCGAACGTCCGGCACGGGCGGCCGCTGGAGGGGCTTACGCGGGACGCGATCAGTATGGCGACGCCGACGACGCCCCGCCGGAAGCGCAGGCGCGATCCGCCTAGCCCAGCCCGGCCGTGGCTGCCCCGCGCTTCGACGAGCCGCCGCTCGACTGTCCCCTGTGTCCGCGCCTGGCAGCGTTCCGGGGCGAGCTGAAATCGCAGCACCCGGACTGGTGCAACGCCCCCGTCCGGTCGTTCGGTAGCCTCGATGCCCGCCTGCTGATCGTCGGCCTGGCGCCCGGCATGCGCGGCGCCAACCGCACCGGCCGCCCGTTCACCGGCGACTATGCCGGCGACCTCCTCTATTCGACCCTGCTCGAATTCGGCTTCGCCCAGGGGACCTACCGAGCCGACCCGAACGATGGGCTCCGGCTGGTCGATTGCCGCATCGCCAATGCGGTGCGCTGCCTGCCGCCCGAAAACAAGCCGCTGCCGGTCGAGTTCGGCAAGTGCCGCCCGTTCCTGCAAGCCGAGCTGGCGGTGATGCCCAAGCTCGAAGTCATCGTCGCGCTGGGCAAGGGCGCCCATGACCAGGTGTTGCGCGCCCTCACGATCAGGCCGGCTGGCAGCTATCCCTTCATCCACGCACGGCTCCATCGCCTGCCGACCAGCCTGACGCTCGCCGACAGCTATCACTGCTCCCGCTACAACACGAACACCGGCCGGCTCACGACCGAGATGTTCCACGACGTGTTCAAGTCCGTGCGCGAGACCCTGAAGGCCTGAGCGAGATCATCGCTGGGACCACGCCACTCCAGTGGCGCTGATGGGCTGTGTGATCAGCGATGATGCGCCACTGGAGTGGCGCGGTCCCAGCGAAGGCCTTTCGTCAGAGCGCGTGCTTGATGGCGTCGGTGATCTCGCCGGAGCCCGGCCGCACGCGGCTCGGCCAGGCACCCTGCAGGCTGCCGTCCTTGCCGATCAGGTACTTGTGGAAATTCCAGCGCGGCGCTGCGTCCTCGCCCGCCTCGTCAGCAATCCAGCGGAACAGGGCATGGGCGTCGGAGCCGATCACCTTCTGCTTGGCGGTCAATGGAAAGGTGACGCCGTACATCGACTCGCAGAACTTGGCGATCTCCGGTTCGGTCCGGGGCTCCTGCGCGCCGAAATCGTTCGACGGCACGCCCAGCACCACCAGCCCCTTGGATCCGTAGGTCTCGTGCAGCTTCTGCAGGTCGGTGTATTGCGGCGTGAAACCGCAATAGGACGCGACGTTGACCACCAGGACCGCCTTGCCGGCGAATTCCTTCATGTCGAGCGGCTTGTTGTCGATCGTGGTGAAGGTGAAATCGTGTGCCGACGCCATGTCAGGCCTCCTCGTCGTAGCGTTGCTCGTGCCATGGATCGCCGTAGTTGTGATAGCCGCGCACTTCCCAGAATCCCGGCTTGTCGAACACCGAGAGCTCGATGCGCTTGATCCACTTGGCGCTTTTCCAGAAGTACAGCTTGGGGATCACGACCCGCAGCGGCCCGCCATGCTCGCGGCTGATCGGCGCGCGGTTCCAGCTCCAGGCCAGCAGCACGTCGTCGGACGCGAAGTCGGCCAGCGGCACGTTGGTGGTGTAGGTGTCGTAGGAATGGAGGATCACGTGCCGCGCGTCGGCCTTCGGCTTGACGACGCCGAGCAGGTCTGAAGAGCGCACACCTTCCCATTCGTTGTCGTAGCGCGACCAGGCGGTGACGCAGTGGATGTCGGTCACCAGCGTGGTCTTGGGCAGGTCGGTGAACTCGGCCCATTTGAACGTCGTCGGCCGCTCGACGGCGCCGTCGATGAACAGCCGCCAGGCGTGGGTCGGGATCTCGGGCTGGATGCCGAGATCGAGCACCGGCCAGGTCTCGACCTGGCGTTGGCCCGGCGGCAGGCGCTGGCTGTGCGCCGCCGTCTTGCCGGTGAGCAGGCGGCCGTCCTCGGCCCATTTTTCCTTGGCGTCGATCAGCTTGCTCTTGAGCTTGCCGACCAGGGAAACGTCGTCGGACATGACCTTCCTTCAGATGCTGCGCCCCGCCTTCTCCCAATATGGGGCGCGAAGCTTGCGCTTGAATATCTTGCCCGAATCCTCACGCGGCAGGGCAGCGCTGAATTCGACCAGTTTCGGCACCTTGTAGCGCGCCACGTGCTCGGCCAGGTAGGCGCGGACCCGCCCGGCATCGAGTCCGGCCCCACCGATCGGTTCGACATAGGCGCAAATCTGCTCGCCGAACTCCTCGTCGGGAATGCCGAACACCGCGCAATCGCGCACGCCCGGCATCTGTATCAGGACCGCTTCGATCTCCGCCGGATAGATGTTCACGCCACCGGAGATGATCATGTCGCGCTTGCGATCGCAGAGGTAGAGGTTGCCGTCGGCGTCCTGGTAGCCAACGTCGCCCACCGTCACCAGGTCGCCCAGGGCGACCTCGCGCCGCTTGCCGGGATCGTTGTTGTAGGTGAATTCCGAAAGGTGGGGTCCCCGTACGTAGATCTCGCCGACCTCGCCCTGCTTCACGTCGTTGCCGTTGTCGTCGACGATGCGCAACACGGCGCCCTCGACGACATGGCCGACGGTGCCGGGCTTGCGCAGCGCCTCGTCGGAATCGTGCCACACGACGACACCGGTCTCCGTGGCGCCGTAATACTCGGTGATCACCGGGCCCCACCATTCGATCATCTGGCGCTTCACGGCCGGCGCGCAGGGCGCCGCGCCGTGGGTCGTCCAGCGCAGCGACGAGACGTCGTAGCGCCGCTTGACCTCGTCGGGCAGGCGCAGAAGGCGCACGAACATGGTCGGCACGATGTGCATATGGGTGACGCCATGACGAGCGATCAGGCGCAGCATGTCCTCGGCCTCGAAGCGCGGTTGCAGGACCATGGAAAGCCCGAGCCGCGCGCTGGTCATGCCGTAGCCGGCGGGTGCCGAGTGATACATCGGCCCGTTCATCAGCACGACAATAGACGGATCGGGGACGAGCCCCCAGTAGCGGCCGATCTCCTGCGTGGCCAGCGCCTGCAGCTCGGGCGAGGACGGCTGGCGTCGCACGCCCTTGGGCCGACCGGTCGTGCCCGAGGTGTAGATCATGCTGCCGCGGGACGCCTTGGGCGGCTCGGTGTTGGGCGCGCTGCGCGCGATGAAGGAGTCCCACGTCTCGATGCCCGCGGGCGCCTGGCGCTTGTCGTCCGGCACGTTGTAGGCGGTGGCGATATCATCGGGCGTCGGCACGGCCAGCACCTTCACGCCGACCGGCACGCCCGCCGCGATCTGCGCCAGCAGATCACTGTGCGCCACCAACACCTTGGCCCGGCAGTCGGCCAGGATGTAGCCCGCCTCCTCCGGCGTGAAATGCCAGTTGATCGGCACCGCATAGGCGCCGAGCTGGCCCGCCGCCATGTTGACCTCGAACGTCGCGAAGTCGTTGCGCAACATCAGCGCCACGCTGTCATCCTCGCCGAGCCCCAGTGCCGCGAAGCCCCCGGCGCCGCGCGCCGCGTTCGCCTGGATATCGGCCCAACTGCGAAACCGTTCGCCGGCGGTCACTCCTGCTGTCATGGCGTCCACTCCCTACTTCTTCACCTTCGCCGCGCCCCGGAACATCGTCATACCGATGAACTCGGCAAGGGCGCGCTGGTCGGGGCCGTGCTGCAGCATGCCTGCCTTGTGCAACATCACCACCCCGTGCGAGGCAGCCCACATCGACCAGCCGAAGAGCTGCGGATCGACGTCGATCAGGCCGGCAGTGGCCAGCGCCTGGGACTGGCTGGTGATCAGGCGATGCGCGCGGTCGCTTTCGCGGGCCAGGTCGGCGTTGCTGCTGTCGATCGGCTGATCGATCTCGAACATGATGCGGTAGGCATGCGGATGCTCGGTGGCAAACCGCATGTAGGCGCCGCCGACGCGGCGCATCCGGTCGATGGGGTTCGCCGCGCCGGCGCCCGCCGTCTCGAGGGTCTCGGCGAAATTGGCGAACGCCTGGGCACGAACGGTCGCCAGAATATCGGCCTTGTCCTTGAAGTAGCGGTAGGGCGTCTTGGGGCTGCAGCCCAGCGCCTCGGCGAGCTGGCGCATGGTGACGCCGTCATAACCGTAGCGGGCGAAGCGCTCGGTCGCCACCCGGCACAGCTCGGCGCGGAAGTCGGCAATGTCCTGGTCGGTCAGATAACGCGGCATGGCTTTTCGTACACACTGTGTACGAAAAGCCGGCCGCGCGGTCAACCGGTCAAGCGCTTTCGGCGAAAAGCTCGCGGCCGATCAGCATGCGGCGGATCTCGCTGGTTCCGGCGCCGATCTCGTAGAGCTTGGCATCGCGCAGCAGACGGCCGGTCGGATAGTCGTTGATGTAGCCGTTGCCACCCAGGAGCTGGATGGCGTCGAGCGCCACCATGGTCGCCTTCTCGGCAGCATACAGGATGGCGCCGGCCGAATCCTTGCGCGTCGTCTGGCCGCGATCGCACGCCTTGGCCACCGAATAGACGTAGGCCTTGCAGGCATTCATGGTCGTGTACATGTCGGCGAGCTTGCCCTGCACGAGCTGGAACTCGCCGATCGGCTGGCCGAACTGGCGCCGCTCGTGGACGTATGGAATCACGATGTCCATGGCCGACTGCATGATGCCGATGGGGCCGGCCGCCAGCACGGCGCGTTCGTAGTCGAGCCCGCTCATCAGCACGTTGACGCCGCGGCCGACGGCGCCCAGCACGTTCTCGGCCGGGATCTCGCAGTCCTCGAACACCAGCTCGCCGGTCGACGAGCCGCGCATGCCCATCTTGTCGAGCTTCTGCGCCACCTTGAAGCCCTTGGCGTCGGTCTCGACGATGAAGGCGGTGATGCCGCGCGGACCGGCCGTCGGGTCGGTCTTGGCATAGACCACGATCACCTGGGCATCCGGGCTGTTGGTGATCCACATCTTGGTGCCGTTCAGCACATAGCGATCACCTTTCTTGTCGGCCCTGAGCTTCATGGACACGACGTCGGACCCCGCGCCCGACTCGCTCATCGCCAGGCTGCCGACATGCTCGCCGGAGATCAGCTTGGGCAGGAAGCGCTTCTTCTGCTCGTCGCTGCCGTTGCGGCGGATCTGGTTGACGCACAGGTTGGAATGGGCGCCATAGGACAGGCCGACGGCCGCCGACGCGCGGCTCAGCTCCTCGACGGCGATGACGTGCTCGAGATACCCCAGCCCCGCCCCGCCATACTCCTCCTCGACAGTGATGCCATGCAGGCCGAGGTCGCCCATGCGCGGCCACAGCTCGCGCGGAAAGCGGTCGGTCTTGTCGAGCTCGGCGGCAATCGGCGCCACCTCGGCCGCGGCGAACCGCTCGACCTGGTCACGCAGGGCATCGGCCGTCTCGCCCAGGCCGAAATCAAAGGGCTGCATCGCGTTGCGGATCATGGGATGGGGCTTGTCGGTTGGACGTGTTGCAGTTCAGCGAGGATTGACCTTGACGTTGATCTTGATCAGCTTCCATTCGCCGTCGGACGGGATGTAGTCGAGCTCGAAGGCGACGCGGGCGTGCTCGGGGTCGAAATAGCCCTCGACGATCAGCTTGCCATCGTCATCCAGCTTGGGCGCCGGGTCGTAGACCGGCTTCAAGGCGGCAATGATGTCGAAATCGATGTGCTTGTCGCGGAACACCTTGAAGGTCTCCGCCAGCTTTTCCGGCGAATACTTGATGCGGAACGGCTGAGACAGCTTGGCGTGCAGGACCGTGTAGTTGTCGGTGACGTTGGCGTCGTTGAACGTGATCAGTGAGGACTTCACCAGCGCCTCGAGGGCACGCTCCCCGGGAACCTTGTTCTGGGCCTGCGCGCTCGCAGCGGCCA
Source organism: Reyranellaceae bacterium (assembly GCA_046349295.1). Taxonomy (GTDB): domain Bacteria; phylum Pseudomonadota; class Alphaproteobacteria; order Reyranellales; family Reyranellaceae; genus Reyranella. The sequence goes on along the minus strand of JAXMCP010000008.1, from coordinate 374,131 downwards.
GCACCAGAACGAACGAGCAGACGAGACGAACAATCACAGACATCGCAGCACCTCTCCGCGGCCAAGATAGCCGCGGGAGGCAGGAATGCGAAGCCGATCATGCTTGCATCACGCTGCGCCTCGCGGTGGCCGCGGCGCCCAGAACGGCCTCCGAGGCCCGCCGGGTCTCCTCGCCGAGCCAGCCGGCCAACCGTGGCTCGCGCTGGCCCGCACGCGCGGCAGCGATGCGCTCGAGCGAGCGAGCGCGCAGCTCACACTTGGTCATGAACCTCGTCTTCATACGCTACTTCCTGGCGTTGGCCGCTTCCGGCAACTTCACCGCCGCGGCCGAGCGCTGCCACGTGACCCAACCGACCCTGTCAGCCGGCATCGCCCGCCTCGAAGCCGAGCTGGGTCCCGCCTGTTCGACCGCGGGCGCCAGAGCGGCCTGTCGGCGGCGGGCCAGCGCATCCTGCCGCATGCCCGCGCCATGACCGAGGCCTGGCGCCTGGCGCGCGCCGAGCAGCGCTCGAGCCGGCGTCCCCGCCTGGTCCGGGTCGCCCTCGCCTCGACGCAGCCGCTGGCGGCGGCAATGCGCTGGCTTCAGGCGGCGCAGCGCCAACTTTCGAGCGAGCTCGAGATCTCCGAGGGCACCGCCGAGCAGGTGGCCGAACGCTGCCGCCGCGAACGTTGCGATATCGCGCTCCATGCCTCGCGTGCGCCGGCGATCGGTGCCAATGCCGTCGTGCTGTGGCGCGAACCCTGCCTGCTGGCGGCAGCGACCGAGCACCTCGTCGCCACGCGTGATCGCTGGTCGGTCAAGGATCTCGCCGATACACCGTTCGTGCTGCGCGCCGCCTGCGAAGCACACGACGAGGCGCAGCGCCTGTTCGCCCGCGAAGGCGTGCGGCCGCGCCGCGTGCTGCGCTCGGCCGATGAGGAGCGCTGCGCCTCGGCGGTGCTGGCCGGGTTCGGCGTCAGCCTGATGCCGCGCTCCCTGCCGCGGGCCGGCATGGCCTCGGCGGAGATCCGCGGCTCGATTTTGCGCGGTGACCTTCCTCTGCCTCCTCCCCAAGCGCAGCTTGGAAAGGTGTCGCGTCATACGCGACGGAGGTGTCATGAGTCTTAGGAACGAACCATCCCATGCCTCATGCCCCCTCCGCCCGCGGTTACGTGGACAACTCCCAGCAAAGCTGCGGAGGGGAGCAATGAGATGCGCCTACAGCAGAAACGCCGTCGCCAATCCCAGGAATGCCAGGAAGCCAATCACGTCGGTGACGGTGGTCAGGAACACCGTCGACGAAACCGCGGGATCGATGCCGAATTTTTGCAGCCCCAGCGGGATCAACGTGCCGGCCAGCGCGGCGGCGAGCAGATTGCAGATCATGGCAGCGCCGATCACCGCCCCGAGCCGCCAGTCATGGTACCAGACGACCACCGCCAACCCCATCAGCAGGGCGAAGACGAGGCCGTTGAGGCCACCGACGGCGGCCTCCTTGGCGACAAAGCGAAACGCGTTGGCCGCCGTCAGCTCGCCCATCGCCAGGGCGCGCACCGCCACCGTGACGGTCTGCGTGCCGGCGTTGCCGCCCATCGATGCCACGATCGGCATCAGCACGGCGAGCGCCACGATCTTCTCGATCGAATGCTCGAACTGGCCGATCACCAGGGACGCCAGGACGGCCGTGGCGAGATTGACCGTGAGCCACAGGGCGCGCAGCCGCGCGGTACGCACCGGGCTTGCGTGCATGTCGTCGATGCCGACGCCGCCCATCTTCAGAAGGTCGGCCTCGGCCTCCTCGTCGATCACGTCGACCACGTCGTCGACCATGATCACGCCTTCGAGCCGGCCGCCCGAATCGACGACCGGGCACGACACCAGGTTCATGTCGCGGAACAGATGGGCGACCTCGGCCTGCTCGGCCTGCGCAGGCACCGACGGAATGTCGGGATCGACGATGTCGCGGATCGGCACCGGCCGCTTGGTGCGCAGCATGCGGCCAAGCGGCACAGAGCCCTGCAGGCGTCCGGTCGAATCGACGACGAAGATGTCGTAGACGTCGTCGGGCAGGTCGGTCGCCTCGCGGCAATGGTCGATCACCTGGCCGACCGTCCAGTCGTCCGGCACCTTGACCAGCGAGCGCTGCATCAGGCGGCCGGCGGTGCCTTCCGGATAGGCCAGGGTGCTCTCGATGTCGGCGCGCTCGTCGGGCGGCAGCTCGGCCAGCACCTCGCGGCGCTCGTCCTCCGACAGATCCTCGAGGATCACCGCGGCGTCGTCGGCCTCCAGCTCGTGCGCGGCGGCGGCAATGTCCTTGCTGTCGAGCTGCTCGAGAACGTCCTCGAGCACCTCCTCGTCGAGCTCGGTCAGGGCTTCGGGATCGAGGTCGCGCTTGAGAATGCCGACCAGCTTGTCGCGCTCGGGCTCGGTGACCTGCTCGAGCACGAAGGCCTGGCCGCTGCCGCTCAGCTCGGCCAGCAGGCTCCTGACTTCTTCGGGACGGTCTTCTGCGAGCGCGGCCTCGACGCGCCGGATCAGCTCCGGCGGGACTTCGTCGAGGATGTCCGCCTCGCCGCTCATCCCCGCGCCTCGGCCAGGCGCTGGGCTTCGACGACGGCGAGCGCCGTCATGTTGAGGATGCCTCGGGCGGTCACCGACGGCGTGAGCACATGGGCCGGCAGGGCAGTACCGAGCAGCATGGGGCCGATATGGAGACCGTCGGCGGCATTCTTCAAGAGATTGAAGCCGATATTGGCGGCGTCCAGCGACGGGCAGACCACGAGGTTCGCGGCGCCCGAGAGTCGCGATCGCGGAAAGACGTTGTGGCGGATCTCCGGATCGAGCGCAGCATCGCCATGCATCTCGCCGTCGACCTCGAGCGTCGGCGCACGCTCGTGCAACATCTTGACGGCCTGCGCCATCTTGCGCGCCGAGGGATGATCGGAGCTGCCGAAGCTCGAATGGGACAGCAGCGCGACCTTGGGCTGGATGCCGAAGCGCAGCACCTCGTCGGCCGCCAGCAGGGTGATGTTGACCAGCGTCTCGGCATCCGGATCGTCGTTGACGTAGGTGTCGGCGATGAACAGCGAGCGGGTCGGCATCACCAGCAGGCTGAGGCCAGCCATGTTCTTCACGCCCTCGCGCGTGCCGATGACGTCGCGCACATGGTTGAAGTGCGTCCGAAAGCGGCCATAGGCGCCGGCAATCATCGCGTCGGCGTCGCCCAGCCGCACCGCCAGCGCCGCGATCAGCGTCGGGCTGGAACGCACGAGATTGCGGGCAGTCGGCTCGGTGACGCCGCGCCGCTCCATCATCTGGTGATAGGCGCTCCAATAACCATCGTAACGCGCATCGTGCGACGGATCGACCAGCTGGGCGTCGATGCCGGGCCGGAAGCGCAGGCCAAGGCGCTCGGCGCGGCGGCGCACGATCTCGGGCCGGCCGATCAGGATCGGCTGGGCGACACCTTCGTCGAGGATGATCTGCACGGCGCGCAGCACGCGATCGTCCTCGCCGGCGCTGAAGATCACCCTCTTGGGCGTGCTGCGCGCCTGCTCGAACACCGGCCGCATGATCAGGCCGGACTTGAACACGAACTGGCTGAGCTGCTGGCGATAGGCGTCGAAATCGGTGATCGGTCGCGTCGCGACGCCCGAGTCCATCGCGGCCTTGGCTACCGCGGGGGCAAGCTCGACGATCAGGCGCGGATCGAACGGCTTGGGGATGATCTGGGTGGCGCCGAAGCCGCCAGCCTGCTCGCCGAAGGCGCGCGCCACGACCTCGGACGGTTCCTTGCGGGCCAGCTCTGCCAGGGCACGCACGCAGGCGATCTTCATCTCGTCGTTGATCGTCTTGGCGCCGGCATCGAGCGCGCCGCGGAAGATGTAGGGGAAGCAGAGGACGTTGTTGACCTGGTTGGGATAGTCGCTGCGGCCGGTCGCCATGATGGCGTCGTCGCGCACCTCGGCCACGTCCTCCGGCGTGATCTCCGGGTTGGGATTGGCCAGCGCGAAGATCAACGGCTTGGCCGCCATCTGGGCGACCATCGGCTTCTTCAGGACCCCCGCCGCCGACAGCCCGAGGAAGATGTCGGCGTCGCCGATCACCTCGCCCAGCGTGCGCGCCTTGGTGTCGCGGGCGTAGCGCTCTTTCCACGGGTCCATCAGCTCGTTGCGGCCCTTCCAGACGACGCCGGCAATATCGGTGACCCAAATGTTGGCGCGCGGCAGGCCGAGCTTCTCCAGCACCCCCAGGCAGGACAAGGCCGCTGCGCCCGCACCCGACACCACGAGCTTCACCTTGTCGATGTCCTTGCCGACCAGCGACAGGCCGTTCAGGACGGCGGCGCCGACGATGATCGCCGTGCCGTGCTGGTCGTCGTGAAACACCGGAATCGACATGCGCTCGCGCAGCTTCTGCTCGACGTAGAAGCACTCCGGCGCCTTGATATCCTCGAGGTTGATGCCGCCGAAGGTCGGCTCGAGCGCCGCCACGACCTCCACCAGCTTCTCCTGGTCGTCCTGCGCCAGCTCGAGATCGAACACGTCGATGCCGGCGAATTTCTTGAACAGGACGCCCTTGCCTTCCATCACCGGCTTGGCGGCGAGCGGGCCGATGGCGCCGAGCCCGAGCACGGCGGTGCCGTTGGTCACCACGGCCACCAGGTTGGCCCGGCCGGTCAGCTCGGCGGCGGTCGCAGGATCGCGCACGATCTCGTTGCAGGCGGCGGCGACGCCGGGCGAATAGGCGAGCGAGAGGTCGCGCTGGGTGGCCAGCGGCTTGGTCGGGACTACCTCGGTCTTTCCAGGACGCGGCAGGCGATGATAGCGCAGCGCGCTTTCGGTCAATTCGTCCGCCACGCCGGCCTCCACATCTACCTGTCAACAAAAAGGGGCCGCCCGAAGGCGGCGTTACGTTCACCCTTTCGATCGATCCGGCGAGTTTGGTGCGGCCAAGAAGACTCGAACTTCCACGCCTCGCGGCACTAGCACCTCAAGCTAGCGCGTCTACCAATTCCGCCATGGCCGCGCCGGATCGATGGGGCGGGGGATACCAAATAGCCCCCTCAGTGGCAAGGCGACAGCGAAGCCTATTGCACGGCGCCGCGCGAGCCCCGATTTTGCCTCCATGACCCCACCGGAATGGCGCCTCTCGGACGGCCCTGTCCCCTACCCGGAAGCCCTCGCCGTCATGGAGGCTCGGGTGGCCGACATCCGCGCCGGACGCGCCGGCGAGCTGATCTGGCTGCTCGAGCACCCGCCCCTTTACACAGCGGGCACCAGCTCCAAGCCACAGGACCTGCTGGAGCCGATGCGATTTCCGGTCCATGCGACCGGCCGCGGTGGCCAGTACACCTATCACGGCCCTGGCCAGCGCGTGGCCTACGTCATGCTCGACCTCAGGGCGCGCCGACAGGACGTGCGGCGCTTCGTCCATGACCTCGAGGAGTGGATCATCCGGACCCTGGCCCGCTTCGCCGTGACGGCCGAGCGGCGCGCCGGCCGGGTCGGCGTCTGGGTGGCCCGGCCGGACAAGCCGGCCCCGCTCACGGGCCAGCCGCGCGAGGACAAGATCGCCGCGATCGGCGTGCGCATCCGGCACTGGGTGTCGTTCCATGGCTTGTCGATAAATGTCGAGCCCGATCTGTCGCACTATGCCGGCATCGTCCCCTGCGGCATCAACGAGCATGGCGTGACCTCGCTGGTCGATCTCGGACTGCCGGTGACGCTTGCCGATCTCGACACCGCGCTGGCCACGACGTTCGACGAGGTGTTCGAGCCGGAGATTCCCGTCAAGCCGTCGGTCGCCGCGTAAACCCGTCGGGAACGTCCGCCATGTCGGCGGGCAGCATCTCGACCGCCTCGACTAGCGCAAGCGACGGACCACGCCGGCACGCCGCGACCATCCTGTCGACCGTGGCCGCCTCGCCGGCGAACACCGCTTCGACCGTCTCGTCGAGGCGATTGCGCACCCAGCCGCTCAGTCCGAGCTGGCGCGCCACCGCTTGCGTCCAGTCGCGATAGCCGACGCCCTGAACCCGGCCGGCGATCTTCACGCGAACGATCTTCAGTGAACACTCCACGACACAGGGGAAATCACTTGTATCTGCGCGCTGCAGTCTTGTCGCCGTCGGACTGCAGGAGCTTCCCGTTCGTGACAACGGCAAATGGAGCTAAGCTCGCGGCATGGCCCGCGTAACCATTCCCGACTCGACCTACCTCGATCTCACGAGCTACGGCATGACGACCGCGACGACGGTCGAGGCCGCCTATGGTCTCGGGCCACCGGAGCCGAGCCACACGACGCTCAATGTCGCGCTGATCCTGCCGCGCGCCAACGATCCCACGTCGCTGCTGAATGGCGACTGGGCGTCGCGCCAGGCTGCCCTGGCACAGCTCGAAAAGAACGGCACGCTGTGGACCACCTACGGCGCCAGCCAGACCGCCTTCGACTCCACCAAGGCCGCGCTGGAGTCTCTCGACATCCCCGTGCTCGGCGACGCGTCCGGCGCCGGCGGCTACGTCACCTCGGCCGCCTCCCGCACCATCTGGATTCAGCTCAGTCCGGAAAACTTCACCAAGCTGTTCGACCGCACGCTCTATGGCGACGGTCCCTACCTGCAATACTGGCACGGCGATCTCACCCTGCCCGACACGATCAACGTCGCGGGAATCTGGTTCGACGCGCCGCCGGTCTGGGGCACCTATCCGGCCACCAGCGACATGTCGGGCGGCACCGTCGCCAACCTCGAGGACGGCTTCCTGAGCATCGGCAACGGCCTCGCCTCGACGAGCCCCACCTTCGACTTCTCTGGCGACGTCGGCCAATGGTTCTACAACTTCCCGCTCGCCGGAAAGCACGACGTGAAGATGGCGACCATCGGCCTCTTGGAGCCGCTGATCGGCGATGCCGTCCCATCTGGTCAGGGCTACACGTTCCAGCGAGGGCTCGACAGCTTTCGCAGCAATGCCGGCCTCGGCCCGGGAACCTACTACAACGTCGCCCATAACGGGCAGAGCTACGACAACGGCAACAGCGGCGAGCGCTCGCTCGACATCGGCGTCGTCGCCTCGGCGGCGCCGGGCAGCGAGATCGGCCTCTATGCCGGCTCGGGTGACGAGAACCATGCCACAGGCAATGCCTATACGGCTTACCAGGCCGCCTTTCACGACGACGTTCACAAGCCGGCCGTGGTCTCCTCCTCGTACGGCATCTTCCAGCAGACCAAGCCGGACTCGATCTTCCGCACCGCCGTCGACGAGCTGTTCGTCGACGCGGCCTTGCACAACATCACGAGCTTCGTCGCCAACAACGATTGGGGCTCGAGCTACGATTTCCCCAACGGGATCGCCAACCAGAACATGACCTTGAGCTCGCCCTATGCCGTGCTGGTGGGCGGCACATCGCTCACCACCCTGGCGGCCGCCTCGGGTGACCCGACGATCTACGACCCGAGGGACCCGTCGCATTCACTTCTGGGCAAGGCTCTGGCCCATGACCCCGCGACGCTCTGGCTGCTGGTCGAAGGTGGCCTTGCCACCATGCCGACCAAGGTGAGCGGAGCGCAGGGCGAGGAGACGACCTTCCTCGAGGCGGTGTGGAACGTCTACGCCCTGCGCGACAACAAGACAGTCCTCGATCCCGGTCTCAGCCTGAAATACGGCGGATCCAGCGACGGCGGCGTCGACACCACGCGGCCAACGCCGGGGTACCAGACGGACTTCGGCCTCGCGCCGACCAGCGTCAATCCCGACGGCGGGACGGGTCGCGGCGCACCCGACGTGTCGGCCAACGCCGGCGGCAACATGTGGTTCTACGGGCCACCGCCGAACATGGCGCCGGGGTCGCAGGCCGACCTCTGGGAGTATTGGGGCACCAGCGCCTCGACGCCCCTGTGGGCTTCGCTGGCGGCCCAGATCGACGCTGTGTTCAACGACCAGGGCCTGCCCAATCTCGGCTACGCCAACGACCTGCTCTACATCGCAGCCGCCATCGCGCCTGCGTCGTTCAACGACATCGTTTTCGGCAACAACATCGCGTCCTATCTGCCGACCGGCCCGATCAATGGCGGCACGGAATACGATGCGATCACCCTCACCGGCTTCGGCTACAACGCCGGTCCCAGCTACGACCTGACGACAGGCCTCGGCTCTCCCAACGGGCTGATCCTGACCCGCACCTTGTCGGCGATCGCCCATGCCCAGACCTCGTTTGCCGACAGCCCTCCGGTGCTCGACGGCACCGGCTCGGGTGGCTGGAAGATGGGGGCGACGCAGAGCCTGCTGGTGCAGACCATCTCGACCATCGACACCTCGGTGACCGTGGTCGACGGCAGCCACCAGCAGCACGCGACGAGCGGCGCGACGGCGCCTTTCGCCTGGACCACCATGCTGGCGCAGCAGTCTTTGCAGGCGGATTTCGATGCGGCGCTGGTGCGCCTGTTCGACGGCCATCAGCAGGGTGCGCTCATGCAGGTGCAGGCGGCGCGCGACACGCCGTTTGCCGTGACGATCGGCGGGGCAGCGACCACCACGCCGCAAGTCGCACTGACCAACGATCATGGCTTTGTCGATTTCGCCGCCGCCACCGGCAAGAGCACCGTGCAGGTGGCGCGCGAGGTGGCGATCGCCGAGACCGCAGGCCACCAGGACGATCAGCTCGCCGTGGTCCGGCTGCGCCAGAACGGCGTCGACGAGGTGTCGGTCACGCTGTTCCGCGTCGATGATCTCAGCGGCACGATCGCCGGCCTGCAACCTGGCGACCCGCTCTACGCGACGGCGGCCCAGATACGCGCCTACCAGACGACCGAGGGCGGCAGCACCATCTTTGGCGCCGGCTACGGCAACTACACGCAAGCGATGCTGACCCACGTCAATGCCGGCGACCTGATCGCCATCAAGCTCACCGACCATACGACCGGCCACGATTACTGGAGCTTCGCCCAGGCCAACGAGGTCGGCAGCGGTGGTGACCACGTCGGCCACGCCTGGAACTACGGCCTCAACACCTGGGGCTTCGAGGACCAGCTGGGCGGCGGCGACCGCGACTTCAACGACGTGATCGTCGGCCTCGACTTCACCAGCGCCTCCGGCCACGGCTGGCCGGCGTAGGTCTCAGGCAAACTCGATGATCTTCTGGTCGACGCGCAGGCTCTCGCCGGGCTTGGCGTGAAGCGTCTTCACTGTGCCGTCGCGCGCCGCGCGCAGCACGTTCTCCATCTTCATCGCCTCGACGACCGCCAGCGCCTCGCCCGCCTTGATGTCCTGGCCCTCCGTGACCGCAATCGAGGACAAGAGGCCGGGCATCGGCGAGAGCAGGAACTTCGAGGTGTCGGGTGCCGCCTTGACCGGCATGAGGGCGTACAGCTCGGCCTGGCGCGGTGTCAGCACCAGGGCTTCGGCTTGGCCGCCCTCGTTGATCAGGCGCCAGCCCGAGCCCACGGCGTCGACCTGCACCGCCACCGCCTGGTCGTCGATCCGGCCGTGGAACAAGGGCGCGCCGGGCGACCAGAAGGTCTCGATCTTGAGCTTGCGCTCGCCCACCGCGACCAGGAAGCCCGACTGGGCTGCCGTCACCTCGAGCGCCACCGGCTCGCGGTTCAGCATGACGACGCGCCTGTCGTGCAGCACGCCGAGGCGCTCCGACTTGATGCGGTCGACCACCGCCGCGATGGCCGCCAGCATCGCCGGATCGCGCGGTGGCAGATGCGCTGCCGTGAAGCCGCCCTTGAATTCCTCGGCGATGAAGTTGGTGGTGAGCCTGCCCTCGCGGAAGCGTGGATGGGCCATCAGCGCCGCCAGGAACGGCACGTTGTGCGACACGCCGCGCACGTAGAATTCGTCGAGCGCGCGGCGCATGCGCTCGATCGCGTCGAGTCGCGTCTGGCCGTAGGTGCACAGCTTGGCGATCATCGGATCGTAGAACATCGAGATTTCGCCGCCCTCGTACACGCCGGTGTCGACGCGCACGTCTGGCCCGGACGGCGGCTCGCGATACTTCACCAGGCGACCGGTCGAGGGCAGGAAATTGCGGAACGGATCCTCGGCATAGAGCCGCGCCTCGACCGCCCAGCCTTCGAGCTTCACGTCCTTCTGGGCAAGCGGCAGCTTCTCGCCGGCGGCGATACGGATCATCAGCTCGACGAGGTCGAGGCCGGTGATCAGCTCGGTCACCGGATGCTCGACCTGAAGGCGCGTGTTCATCTCGAGGAAGTAGAATTTGCGATTCTTGTCGACGATGAACTCGACCGTGCCGGCGCTCTTGTATTGCACTGCCTTTGCCAGAGCGACCGCCTCCTCGCCCATCGCCTTGCGCGTCGCCGCATCGAGGAACGGGCTCGGCGCCTCCTCGATCACCTTCTGGTGGCGGCGCTGGATCGAGCATTCGCGCTCCCACAGGTACAGGCAGTCGCCATGGCCGTCGGCGATGAGCTGGATCTCGATGTGACGCGGCTCCTCGACGTACTTCTCGATGAACACGCGGTCGTCGGCGAACGAGGCCTTGGCCTCGTTGGTCGCCGAGCCGAAGCCCTCGCGCGTCTCCTCGTCGTTGTAGGCGATGCGCATGCCCTTGCCGCCGCCGCCGGCCGACGCCTTGATCATCACCGGATAGCCGACCTCGCGGGCGATCTTCACCGCCTCCTCGGCATTGGGGATGGCGTGCAGGTAGCCCGGCACCGTGCTGACGCCGGCCGCCAGCGCGAGCTTCTTGGATTCGATCTTGTCGCCCATGGCGTGGATCGCGTGCGCGTCCGGGCCGATGAACACGATGCCGGCCTTGGCCAGCGCTTCCTGGAACTCCTGCTTCTCCGACAGGAATCCGTAGCCGGGATGGACCGCCTGCGCGCCAGTCTGCTTGCAGGCTTCGATGATGCGATCGACCAGCAGGTAGGACTGCGTCGAGGGTGGCGGACCGATCAGCACCGCCTCGTCGGCCGTGCGCACGTGCAGAGCGTCGGCGTCGGCCTCCGAATAGACCGCCACGGTCTTTATGCCGAGCCGCTTGCAGGTCCGCATGACTCGGCAGGCGATCTCGCCGCGATTGGCGATCAGGATCTTGTCGAACGGCGGCTTCTTGGCGGCCATGCTTGCGGTTCCTTCTTGGAGCGGTCGAACAGGCCCTTGGACCAGGCCGTATGGAGGGCAATCAGCGGCAGCCACGCGGTCAACACCCAAAGCCACCATGGATAACGGCTGCTGAGCAGGGCGTTCGCGGCAATCAGCACCAGCAACGTGAGCAGCCCCACGATCAGGTGCAGCCGCACCGGCCGGGCACGTCGCAGACGCTCTTCGGGCGAGAGGGTCACGGTGGCCACTCTCATGCGGCTGGGAGCGCGCCACTCCGTGGCGCATTCATTATGTCGGTCCAAGGAAGAAGAGCGCCACGGAGTGGCGCGCTCCCGGCGATGAAAATCATGAGGCTCACAGCGGAATGTTGCCGTGCTTGCGCCAGGGATTCTCCAGCTTCTTGTTCTCGAGCATCTTCAGCGCCCGGCAGATCCGGCGCCGCGTGCCGTGCGGCATGATCACGTCGTCGATGAAGCCGCGGTTGGCCGCAACGAACGGATTGGCGAACTTCTGCCGGTACTCCTCGGTGCGCTTGGTGATGGCGGCGGCATCACCGATATCGGAGCGGAAGATGATCTCGACTGCGCCCTTTGCCCCCATCACAGCGATCTCTGCACCGGGCCAGGCATAGTTGACGTCGCCGCGCAGATGCTTGGAGGCCATGACGTCGTAGGCGCCGCCGTAAGCCTTGCGCGTGATCACCGTCACCTTGGGCACTGTCGCCTCGGCGTAGGCATAGAGCAGCTTGGCGCCGTGCTTGATGATGGCGCCGTACTCCTGCGCTGTGCCCGGCAGGAAGCCCGGCACGTCGACGAAGGTCACGATCGGGATATTGAAGGCGTCGCAGAAACGCACGAAACGGGCGCCCTTGCGCGCGCTGTCGATGTCGAGGCATCCCGCCAGCACCATCGGCTGGTTGGCGACGAAGCCCACCGTCTGGCCGGCCATGCGGCCGAAACCGACCACGATGTTGGCGGCGAACTCGGGCGACAGCTCGAAGAAGTCGCCCTCGTCGACGACCTTCAGGATCAGCTCCTTGATGTCGTAGGGCTTGTTGGGATTGTCCGGCACCAGCGTGTCGAGCGAGGCGTCCTCGCGGTCGGCCGGATCGAGGGTCGGCCGCACCGGCGCCTTCTCGCGATTGCTCGACGGCAGGAAATCCACGAAGCGGCGGAGTTGCAGGATGGCCTCGACGTCGTTCTCGAAGGCGAGGTCGGCGACACCCGATTTCTGCGTGTGGGTGAGCGCGCCGCCCAGTTCCTCCTGGGTCACCGTCTCGTGGGTCACCGTCTTCACCACGTCGGGACCGGTCACGAACATGTAGGAGCTGTCCTTCACCATGAAGATGAAGTCGGTCATGGCCGGCGAATAGACCGCGCCGCCGGCGCACGGCCCCATCACCATGGAGATCTGCGGAATCACACCCGAGCTCATGACGTTGCGCTGGAACACGTCGGCGTAGCCGGCCAGCGAATCGACGCCCTCCTGAATACGCGCGCCACCTGAATCATTCAGCCCGAGCACAGGCGCGCCGACCTTCATGGCCATGTCCATGACCTTGCAGATCTTCGCCGCATGCATGGCCGAGAGCGCGCCGCCGAAGACCGTGAAATCCTGGCTGAAGACGTAGACCAGCCGGCCGTTGATCGTGCCGTGGCCGCTGACCACGCCATCGCCCGGGATCTTCTGGTTCTCCATGCCGAAATCGATCGAACGGTGCTCGACGAACATGTCGAACTCCTCGAACGAGCCGGGATCGAGCAGGGCGTCGATACGCTCGCGGGCAGTCAGCTTGCCCTTGGCGTGCTGGGCTTCGACCCGTCGCTTGCCGCCCCCCTGGCGCGCGGCGAGCCGCCTGCGCTCCAGCTCTTCCAACAAATGCTGCATTGCACTCTCCGGCTTCGTGACCGTTTTGCGGCATCGCCGCCGCCGCGTCTAGTCTCGTGGGGAACTGCATTTCGTCGGCCTCCCTCGTCTCGCGGGCAGGTGCCCCGTCATACGGGTGGAGGGAGAAGGCATCAGGTCCATGGAGTTCCGACGTCGGAGTTCATGAGTCTGCTCTGCGCGCCACCCCTTCCGGCCCTTCGGGCCGCCTCTGCCGTAAGACTGGGGAGGAAATCAGGATGGAGGCATCACCTAAGGAAGCGCTTCTCGTCGTCCTTGACCCTACCCATTCCTTGCAGGTCGAAAACTTCGTCGACCGTCGCGATGCTGGCCTCCACGCTGTGGATGCCACCGTCGCGCCGGATGCGGGCAAAGGTCTCGCGCATCGCCCCGACACTCGCCCGGATGGCGTGGTTGCCCCAGATCAAGAGTCCGACCTTGCCGAGTGCGCGTACCCGCGCCACCGTCATCTGCGGATAGGCCGTCGGGACGAGGGCGAGCGGCGCCTTGCCGTCCCAGGCCTTGGCGAAGCCCTCGATCTCGTCCGGCGTCCTCTGCTTGGAATGGACGAGGATCATGTCGGCCCCGGCCGCCTCATAGGCACGCGCCCGCTTCAGCGCCTCGTCCTGGCCGAGGCCTGCGATCAGGGCCTCGGTGCGCGCCACGATGACAAAGGCGGGATCGCGCCGGGCGGATCGCGCCGCCTCGATCTTGCCCTGGAATTCCTCGATGCGGACCATGTCCTGGCGGCCGCCGGCAATCAGGCTGGTGACCTTGGGGAAACTCTTGTCCTCCATGACGATGGCGGCGGCGCCGGCCTTCTCGTACTGCTCGATCGCGTAGAGCACGTTGATGGCATTGCCGAAGCCGGTGTCGATATCGGCCACCACCGGCAGACCGCTGCGGTCGACCATGGCGCGCGTCATGTCGAGATGCTGCGTCATCGACACGATGCTGACGTCGGGCACGCCATACATCGCCGAGAGCTCGAAACCGGACGCCCAGATCGCATCGAAGCCCGCCTCGGCCGCCAGCATGGCCGAGAGGGGACTGTGCGCCGCCATCGCCTCGACCAGCCCGGAGCGGGCCAGTGTCTCGCGCAATTTGCTGCCAGCCGACATGCTCATCCTTTCAAGCGTTTATGGTCCAGTAGGGCAAGGAAGCGCGCACCGGCGGCGAGGTCGCGGCGGATGCCGGCGTGCCGCTCGGTGGCGATCGGATCCTCGCCCCAGCGTTCGATCTGATAGAGCTCGTCGAGCTGCGCGCTGTTGAACGCGTCCTCGGCCGTCAGACGGCCTTCCGCGAGCGCCAGCGCGATCACCAGCGAGCCGGACACGTGCGTGAGATTGTAGAGCGCCGACAGCGCCAGATCCGAATGCGCGGCGACTGCCGCACGCAGGCGCTCGAGCGACTGGGCCGGCTGGGTGACGAAGCTCGTGCCCTCGGCCACGATCAGCGGCGCGCCATAGTGCTTCGCCGCCCAATCGAGCAGGGGCTGCCACGCCGTGTGTTGTCGTTCGACCAGACTCGGCGGATCGGTGGCGCGATAGCAGAGCAGGTCGGAGCCGGCGTATTTCGCGGTGTCTTCGATCACCTGCGTGCGCTGAGGCGTGACCCGGTCGAGGCCGGTGGCGGCAAGCCGGGTGAGCGGCAGGTGCGACACGACGATCTCGGCGTTGTCCGGCACGTCGCGCCATTCGTCCGCAATCGCCTCGGCGAGAGGCATCGTCGGCACGACGAGGACCGCCTTGGCCGGCGTCCGCATCGGCCTGCCGTCGAGCAGGATGCGATGGCCCTCCTCCGCGCGATCGACGCCGGTCTGCTTGTAGAACCGCTTCATCCCTGAGCCGCCGGGGCGGTGAATGGCTCGATCCGCGCCACGGCGAACGCGGGCCTTGCCTGGATCGAGGCCCACCAGGCGGCGACCTTGGGATGGCGCGCGCCGGTCATCTCGTCCGGTGCGATCTCCTCGTCGATCCGCTTGACGAACGGCACTGCACCGATGTCGGCGAGCGAGTAGCGATCGCCGGCGAGCCACGCCGTCTTCTGCAGGGCCTCTTCCATGCGGTCGAGCAGGCCGTCCACCAGCCGGCCGCGCGCCTCCGCTCGCTCTTCGTCGGTATAGGGCCGCCGCGCCGTGCGCAGCCAGGCCTCGCGCCGCTCCCGGCTCGGTACCTTGGCGAGCTTCTCCGCCAGCTCGGCGTCCGACCATTGCTGCGCGACCTTCGCCATCGAGTGCGCCCAGTTGAAGACGATCAGGTTGCCGATCAGGCCATCGACATGGCGGACCCAGTTGCGCATGACGGCACGTCCATAGGGGTCGGCCGGGCGCAGCGCCGGCTCGGGGTAGGTTTCGTCGAGCCATTCGCAGATCGTGCCGCTTTCATAGAGCGACCGTCCGTCGTCGAGGATCAGCAGGGGAATCACGCCGTTGGGATTGAGCTTCAGGAAAGCCGGCGAATGATGCTCCATCTTGGTCAGGTCGATGATCCGGCTCTCGAAGGCCACGCCCTTCTCGGCGAGGCAGAGGCGCACGCGCCGCGACGCACTCGATCTCCAACCATGATAAAGCGTGAGCATTGGCAGTCCTCGCTGGGCTCAAGAGTGCGCGAATCGATCACCGATCTTCAAATGCTTGTGATCATCCGCCTCGAAGTTTCAACACGTCTTTTTTCAGAAAGCCCGGTTTAGCGAGGAAGCAGGTGCATGTGAACTTGTTCACATAGCACCTCTGCCGTATCGCGCATATTGCGGCTCGGTCCGGCCCCCTATTCTGGCGACGCGATGAGTACCGCGCACGAGATCGTTTCGATATTTGCCACGCCCCTGGTCACGTTCGACGTGCCGGATGCGGCAGCACTCAACACCGATCTCCGCCGGACGATCGAGCAGCGCGAGCAGACCCAGCCCAGCACCCAGCATTCCAACCAGGGCGGCTGGCAATCGAGCTGGGACATGGACCGCTGGGGCGGCGTGCCGGCGATCAAGCTGCTGGCAATCGGTCGCAACCTCGCCAACCGCGTGACGATGGATCGCAAGGGCAATCTCGGCAACGGCCCCCACCCTGGCTATGTCGTCACCTGGACGGCCAATATGTGGGCCAACATCAACCGCAGCGGCCACGGTAACGAATTCCATTCCCATCCCGCCGCCTTCTGGTCGGGCGTCTACTACGTCGATGACGGCGGCATCGCCGAAGACGAGTCGCTGGGCGGCGAGCTGGAATTCATGGATCCGCGGGGGCCCTTGCCGGCCATGTTCGCGCCGCATCTCGCCTACGCCATCCCCGGTGGCCTGACCGCCGGCGCCACCGAGCGGGTGCGGCCCAAGGCCGGACGCTTGGTGATGTTCCCGTCCTGGCTGATGCACCAAGTCCGCCCCTATCGTGGCACCGCTACGCGCATCTCGATCGCCTTCAATCTCACCGTTTAGAGATGCAATTCTGCCTGTGGACGAGGCGGGCAGACGAGATTCCCTGGGCGAAGCCGTGACGGCCGTCAGCGGTGGAACTCAATCGAGACCCGCCCAAGGATGTTTCCGAAGTCGGCCAAGACTGTGCTGTCCGGACCGGCGAAGTGCAGGCCGGTGCAGGTGCCCGCGGCCACCAGCGCGCCGGCCCGCATGCCCTCGCCGTGCCGTGACAATTCGTTGGCGAGCCAAGTCAGGGCCACCAGCGGATGGCCGAGCACCAGAGCGCCCGTCCCCGCGCCCTTCGGTTCGCCGTCGATCGACAGCATGACCTCGTGGCTGCCGAGGTCGAGTTGGCGCCAGTCCTGGAACGGACGGCCGGCGACCAGGCCGCCATTGAAGGCGTTGTCGGCGGTGATCTCTTCGATCCGGCGCGTGCGCCAGTCGGCAAGCCTGGTATCGCAGATCTCGATCACCGGCACGACGGCGTCGACCGCAGCGCTCACCTCGTCGCGCGTGTAGGGCCTCGCACGCGGCGGCAGGTCGACGCCGAGGCGGAACCCGAACTCAGCCTCGACGCCGGCGACGAAGAACTGCGACGCGTCGAGCGCGGCGGGCTCCTGCCACAGCGAAGCGCGGAACAAGCTGCCGGCGATCGGGCCCGGCGAATTGACCAGGCGCTGCGATTGCTCGGACGAGCAGCCGACCTTGTGACCGATCACTTGATCTCCCCACCGCGCGCGGAAGGCTGCCTGCACCGCATAGGCGTCGTCGAACGATGCGACCTCCGGCAGGCCCGGTGTGGGCCGGTGGCTGCGCCGCGCTGCCACCAGGCGTTCGGCCGCTTTCTCCAGCGTCTCCCTCATCGCATCGCTCCCGTCAGCACGGTCGCCACCGAGGGCACGAAGACAACCAGCATGAGCACGCCGAACACGATCACCGTATAGGGTGTCGCCGCCGCCCAGACCTGGCGCATGGTGATCTCGGGCGGCGCCACCCCTTTCATCACGAACAGCAGCAAGCCGAAGGGCGGCGTCAGCAACCCGATCTGCAGCGAGATCAGCAGGACGACGCCCAGCCACACGAGGTCGAGGTTGAGCGCGTTGGCGAGCGGCATGAAGAACGGGAATGTCAGCAGCATCATGCTGATCTGGTCCATGAAGCAGCCCAGCACCAGCAGCACCGCGATCATGGTGAACACGGCGATCAACGGCGTCATCTCGAACTTGGCGAGCTCGGCCAGGGCCCCGTCGGTGGCGCCCGAGAAGGCCAATATCTGCGAGAAGGTCGTCGAGGCGGCGATGATGAAGAAGATCATCGTGGTCACCACCGCCGTGCTCTTCAGGCTGTCGAACAGGATCTTCCAGGTGAGCGCCCGGTAGACCATCGCCAGCAGCACCGTGGCCAGGCAGCCCAGCGCCGCCGAATCGGTCGGCGAGGCCCACCCGGCGAACATGCTGCCCATCACCACGACGAAGATGAACGACAGCGGCACGACGTCGACGAAGAACGGCCGCCAGCGTTCGCCAAGGCTGAGCGCAAGCACCGCCTCGCGCGGCGCCAGATCGGGACGCATCCAGCAGCGCACGACGATCCACACCAGGAAGCAGCAGCTCATGATCAGGCCGGGCACGATGCCGGCGATCAGGAGGTCGGTGACGGAGACCTTGTCGCGGCTGACCCCGCTTGCCAGGGTTGCCAGCAGCACGGTGAGTGCCGACGGCGGGATCAGCATGTCGACCCCGCCGATCGCCATGATCGGTCCCATCGCCATCGACGGATGATAGCCGCGCCTCAACATCTCCGGCAGCAGCGACTGGCCGAGCATCGCCGTGGTGGCGATGGTCGAGCCGGAGAGCGCCGAGAAGATCGTGCCGCCGCTCACCGCGACCACCGAGAGTCGGCCCGGCACGCGCAGGATCAGGCGGTCGATGGCATCGATCGCACGGAACGCCATGCCGGAACGCAACAGGATGTCGCCCATCACCAGGAACAGCGGCACCGGTGCCAGGTTGAAGTTGGCGATCGACGCCATCGAGCCGCGCAGGAACGACATGACGCCGTTCTCGCCGCCCAGGAAGATCACCGCACCGGCGATGTTGGTCAGGAAGAAAGCGAAGGCAACCGGCAGGCCGACCAGCATGGCGAGGCAGACCAGGCCGAACATCAGGGCCAGGGCGGCGGGCCACGCCATTACAGCGACGCCCGGTCGGTGACGCTGTAGGTATCCTTCACCGCGCCCTTGACGCGCAGGAAACGGAGCACGAATTCGATCGCCAGCAGGAGCGCCCCGGCCGGGATGGCGAGATAGAGCAGCCATTCCGGCACGTACCAGGTCTTGTAGGCGATCATGTTGCTGCGCCAAGCATCGGCGACGACGGCGCTGCCGTAGTACAGCAGGACCAGGCTGATGCCGAGGCCGCAAAGGTCGACGAACTGCTCCAGCCGAATCGCCAGCCGCTTGGGCAGCGCCACCAGCAGCAAGTCGACGCGCACGTGGTTGCCCTGGCGCAGCACCCAGGGCGCCGCCAGGAACGTTCCGGCATACATGAGATACTCCGACAGCTCGATCAGCCAGGGCAGCGAGCCCAGCGAAAGGTCCCGCAAGGCGACGTCGAGGCAGATCAGCGCAATGATCAGACCTATCACCACGCCGAACAGGCTGCAGAAAAAATCGAGCAGCCGCTCGAAGAGGACAAGCACACCTAGTCCTTGACGAAATACTGGCGAAGCTTCGGTCCGTTCTCCGGGCTGATCTTGTTGACCACGTCCCAGGCAGCGTCACGCGCTTCCTTGACGTAGCGCTGCTCGTCGGCCGGCGCAAACTTGATGACCTTGATGCCGGCCTCGGTCTGCTTCTTGAGCTCGGCCTCGATCAAGCCGATATCGGCAGTGCTGGCTTCCATCTCGAGCGCGAGATCGAGCAGCAGCTTGCGCTGGGCATCGTTGAGCTTCTTCGTCCACGTGTCGTGATTGGCCAGCAGCGTGATGTCGGGCCGGTAGAAGCCGGGATCGACCCGGAACTTTGTCACCTTCTGCCAGGAATAGTCGAAGATGCCGCGCGTGGCCCAGCCATAGCCGTCGACCGTGTTGCGTTCGAGCATGGTGTAGACCTCGGGCGGCGTCGAGTTGATGCCGGTGCCGCCCAGCTTCTCGACCATCGGCCGGTACATCGGCGTGACCCGGATCTTGAGGCCGCTGAAGTCGGGTTTCGAGACCTCCTTATTCAGGAAGATGTGGGCGCGCTCGTAGTTGTAGAGCCGGGCCAGGAATTCCGTGTTGGCCTTGTCGACATGCAGCTTGTTGACGAACGCAAGCCCACCGTTGCTGCGCAGCTCCGCCATCGGCACCTCGATCAGCTTCATCGCCTCGGCCTCGGGCAGCACGTTGCCGTAGTACGCGCTCGAGGTCGTGACGATGTCGATGACGCCGTCCTTCAGGTTCTTGCCGACATCGAACAGCGGCATGACCTTGGGCGCGCCGCCGAGATACTGGATACGGATCAGGCCCTTGCCCTTCTCGTTCACCGTCTTGATGTACTGCTCGAACTTCTGGGCATAGATCGAACCTTCCTGGAAGGCGGCGACTCCCTTGAGAACGACCTCCTGCGCCGCCGCCGGCAGCGCCATCGTGGCGGTGAGCACGGCTCCCCAGAGCAATGACCTGATGGACATCTTCATCGTTCTCATCCCTCGAGCAGAATGGGCAAAGCCTGTCGATAGGCGATCTCGGCACGGGCCTCGAGTTCCGGCAGCGTGCAACTGCCGATCGGATGCTGGACCTTGAGAAAGGGATAGTCGGGCAGGCCAAGCACGCGGGCGATCGCCCTGGCCGTCACCTCGAACGGTTCGGTGCACAGCACCACCGCCCTCTTGCCGAGTTGCTCGAAGCTGATTCCGTCGTGCAGACTGCACGTCGAGCAGGAGCCTCAATCGCCGAGGCCGGTGATGACGAAATCGACGTCCTGCGCCACCTTCACCACCGTATGCGACGGCGCGGGCGCGCTGGCATTGGACTTCGAGCCGATGATGCGGATGGTGCAGCCGTGCCGCTCGACGAACAGCTTGGCGAACGCGCCGAGCATCTCCTCGGCGTTGAGCTTGCCGTTCTCCAGGATGCCGATGCGCGCGCCATCGAGGCTGGCGAGCGCCGGCGCGCGCACCGCCTTGCGTTTCGGCGCGGTCGAGGTCGGGGCATAGAGTTGCATTCGGTTCGACTCCCTTCACTTCACAGGTGGCGCGATCGCACGGTGCTGCATGATCGAGCTGCGGCCGCGGCTCCACGACGGGATGAAGCACGAATGGCCGCCGGCATCGCCGCCGCCCATCGTGATCAGGATGTCGTCGGGCCGGAGGCCTCGGTGCATGAAGCCTGCTTCCGCGAGGCCGTGCGCCGTGTCGCCATGCTGGGAGTCGTATTCGCGATCGCGATACTTGCCGACGCCCTTCATGCCCTCGACCGATCGTTTGGCATGCGCGAACAGGAACTTCTGGGCGTCCTCGCGCGTCCAGCCGGCCGCGGCCACGATCTGCATGTGCTCGGGCGCCAGGATCACCACGCTCTGGCCCAGCGTGATGCAGCCATAGTTTGCCATGGCGTCGGCCACCGCGCCCAGGACCTGCTCCGGCGTGTTGCCGCCATGATTCTCGACATTGCAGAAGCCGCCGCCGGCAAACGTGGTGACGCTCGACACGCCCGTGGCGTAACCCTGGGCCGTACACAGCAACGGCCACGGATTGCCGCGCGCCCGTTCAGCGATGCAGAAGCTGTACTTGCCCGGGTTGCCCTGCGTCGACTTGTCGGAAATGCCGGGCAGCATCTGGAAGACGTTGCGCAGGATCAGCCGTACCGCCCGGCCGATCGTGGCATTGGCGCGATTGCCCGGCCCGAACAGGTTCACGTCCGCGTTCATGCCGATCTCGTCGGCATAGGGCCCGCTCACGATCAACAGCGGCGCCGATCCGCCGGTGCTGGCGGTCGAGCCGTGGAAATTGAAGTCGGCGCGATCCATCGCCTCGAACGCCGCGACCAGCACCGGAAAATGCTCCGGCAGGCAGCCTGCCATCACGGCGTTGACCGCGGCGGCGTGCAACGACAAGTCGAGGCCCGTTGCCGGATGCGTCGTGATCACGGTGTCCCACGGCCGGCTGTCGGCCGCCGTCATCGCCTTCACCCGATCGACCTGCGGTGGAACCACCGGCAGGCCGTCGGTCCAACCTTGCTCGTAGCAATAGTCGATGGCCGCCAGCAGATCGTCCGGCACCTCGTGAATGCGGGGTGAAGCCCCAGCCATTGTGCACGCTCCCCTTATCCGCGCCACCCTACGAGCGCCGACATGCCGGGGCAAAGCAATTCGGCCTCTTTCGGACCGCGCGCGTTCCGGCAAGGTGACCTTCGTTGCGAATAAATCGGTCGAAGGAGTCCTTGTGCCAAAAGGGAGCGGTACGACTCGCCACCCGGTTCGGCTGTTTCGCGGTGTAAGGACTTCCAGGACTGAACGATGGCGCCGAGACCGTTGCCAGTCCTCGGTTCGATGATGACATGCACATGTTTCGGCATGACACGCCAGGAGAGCCGCCGGTAGCGTTCGCGGTCGAAATGCAAGAACGCTTCCGGCACTCCATGAGCGCGCGAGAAGCGGTCCGGAAGAGACCTCATGGACGCGTCTGGCTGCGCTGCGGTGCCGGGGTGTGGGATGGCGGCCGCCCGGCGCGCTGACGCTCCGGCGTCGGCACCGGCATCTGCGCCCTGAGGCCCGGCCGCAATCCATCGACGCGCGGGGCGAGGACGGAACAGGCATTGACGTTGGCCTGGCGGGCAGCCTGGTTCAATTGCCCGACCAGGCTCGGCACCTGGCCGCCTGGAATGATCAGCTTGGTCACCGCGGGATCGAGCGCGCCCGCCGTCGTCCGCCCGCTGCCGCCCTTCAGGCGCAACGGCGTGGCCAGCGTCGCGTACTGCGCGTCGCGCGCCTCGGGCACGAGCAGGATTTCCCAGCCCTCCGACCGCAATTGCAGATAGCCGCCGCCGACCATGGTCGCGCGCGGCGTATCGACGACCAGGCGCCTCAGCCAGGCCACGCCCGACGTGACCTCGAAGCGTCCGGCGATGCAGTTGAAGGCCACGCGGGGATCGCCGCTGCCCAGCAGCCGCTGCGTGTCAGACGGCCAGTTCGCCAGCGGATCGCGCGGCCAGGCGCCCTTGGCGACGGCGATGTCGATCGAGCCGCTGGCGGTGTTAAGCGCATCGCGCGTGGTGCGGCCGCCGCCGCGCAGGCGCAGATCGATATCGGCTACCGCATCCTGCAGTCCGAGGTCGAGGCCGAGCAAGGTCGACAGGTCGGCGAGCGGCACGCGACTGACGTTGGCAGTCAACGTCGCCTGACCGATCCGCCCCGTCGGATCGTAGGCGAGATCGAAGCCTGCCGAGCCTGCGCCGACGGTCGCGGCTCCGCGCAGGGCAAAGCGGGTTTCGCCCGAGGTGAGGGAGATGGACGCGTTCTGCACCTTGCTGCCGAGTCCGGTGACCTCGCCCAGACGCACCGATACCGTCAGCGCCGACCGGCCAAGCCAGGTCGCCGAGAACGGCATGGTCGGCACGAAGCGCGGCTGAGCCGGCGTAGGGCTATTGGCCGCCACCTGGGTCGGCGGCGCCGCTTTGAGGTCATTGACGTCGAGGCGCGTCACGTCGGCGTTGACGGCGACCGTCGCCACCCCCTTGCGGTCGACCCGGAACAATGCGTCGCCCGTCAATTCGCTCGACGCCACCTTGAGGCTCTCGATCTCGACCTTGAAAGAGCTGCGCTGCGTTGCCGCCTTGGCCTTCAGCGCATAGGGACCACCCACCGGCACCGGCAGGCGGATATAGGGCCCGAACACCGAGACGTCGGGTCCTTCCGAATTGATCTGGAGGTTGGTGCCTTTGACGCCGATCCCGCCCTTGATCGATATCTTTCCACTGCCAAAACTGCCCTGCGCGTCTATGTTGCCGGGCAGGCTCCTCATCCAGCCATCGAACGTGCCGGCGGTTCCCGTGAGGTCGAGCGGCACGCCCTGCGGCGCTACCAGCCGCCCCTCGATCTGCAAAGGCTGATTGCCGGCCGGCGAGCGCAGCGTTGCCCTGGGAATTTCGAGCACGACCGAGGGTCGCCCCGGCCCCTCGCCCACCGTCAGCAAGGACTCGCGCAACTCGACGGTCGGTATCCAGGGGAACACCGGCCCGGTGCGCAGGCGCAGCGACCGGTTCTCGCCGGCGTGCGGGCCCGACCCGTCGGGCGGCGGCAGCATGTCAAGATTGATGTCGCCGATGTCGTTCTGCTCGACCAGGATGTCGGCGCCCTCGAGCACGACCCGTCCGATCTTGAGCTCGCCGAGAAAGAGAGAGAACGGATCGAAGAACAGGGTGAGCCGGCGGACGCGCACCATCTCGGGCCGCGTGCCCCAGGCCGCGTTGGAGAGCGTGACGCCCTCCGCCACCATGGCCGGCTGTGTGCCCAGCTGCACGGAAAGCGGCACCTTGGCGGCGAGCTCGCGCCCCGTCGTCTTGCGGATCTGATCGGCGAGGCGCGCCTGGTAGCGCGACAGGTCGCGGGTGGCGAGCCAGGCGACACCGGCGATCGCAGCGATCGGTATCACCGCCGCGAGAATCCAGGTCAATCGCCTCCAGTTAATGCGCATGCAACCCGATTCTCGCTCAATCGCCTCCCGTCGAGAAGCCGAATGCCTCGACGGTACGGCGGAAATGGGGCGGCGGCTCGGCAACCACCGAGAGTTCGCCCTTGCCCGACGGATGCGGCAAGACGAGTCGGCGGGCGTGCAGGTGGAGGCGCTTGGCATCGGCGACCGGCGCCAGCAAAGCTTCCTCGCCGCCATACTTGCCGTCGCCAAGAATGGGACAACCGATCGCCGCACAGTGCACGCGCAATTGATGCGTCCGCCCAGTGCGCGGCCACAGGGCGAGCAGCGCCGCGCGCTTGCCGGCGCGGTCGACGACGCGGAAGTGGGTCAGCGCCTTTTGGCCTTCCTCGTGATCGACCTGCATCAGCTCGCGATCGCGCGCGCCCGGTCGCTTGGCGAGCGGAAGATCGATCGCCCCTTCGGCGCGCGGTGGCGCGCCCACCACGACGGCCCAATAGAGCTTCTCGGTCTCGCGGTCGCGGAACGACTCGCCCAGCCGTCGCGCCGACTGCGCGGTGCGGGCGATCAGCAGCAGGCCCGAGGTATCCTTGTCGAGGCGATGAACGAGGCGCGGCCGCTCCTGGAAGCCGAAGCGCAGCGCGTCCAGCATGCCGTCGACATGGCGCTCGGTGCCGGTGCCGCCCTGCACTGCCAGACCCGGCGGCTTGTTGAGCACGATGACGTGATCGTCGCGATGGATCACCAGGCGGCGGATCTCGGCGGCGTCACGGTCCGACACGCTGGCGATCTCGCGCGGCTTGGCTGGCGGCGCCGAGTTCACGGTGGGCGGCAGGCGGATGATCTGGCCGGGCTCGACGCGATCACGAGCATCGGCGCGCTTGCCATCGACCCTGACCTGACCGGTCCGGAGCAGCTTCTGCAGCGCGCCGTGGCCGAGCTCCGGGAAATGACGATGGAACCAGCGATCGAGACGAAGTCCGCCTTCGTCCGCGGTGACGGACTGGCCACGCACGGCCGCGCCGCCCATGCCGGCAGCATTTTCACGCGCACGAACGTGCTGTGGCTTGGCCATCAACCGCTACCGCACCCGTCGCACCATCCGAAGTCCCGAGTCATCCCGCCGATTCTCGTCACGAGTCTCGACACACACGCGCTATCGGAATCCACCATATTGTCAAGGTGGATAGTTTCGCACGAACGCATGGCCTTCGGATTCTGGCTATCATGTGCGCGCATGACGTTCGAGACGCTTTCGTTCGACACCTTGACCTTCGATCATCCCGCGGCGTGCCGACCGGCGCGACTGACGGCGGCGCTGTTTCTCCCCGAGCCCGATGAGCGCCCCTCGCCGTGCATGGTGATCCTGACGAGCAGCGCCGGCGTGCAGCGCCATCGTGAGCATTACTACGCCCAGGCATTGACCGATGCCGGAACGGCGGCGCTGATCGTCGACAGCTTCACCGGCCGCGGCGTGCGGCGCACGGTCGCCGACCAGACGCTGGTCTCGGCCGCCCAGATGGAGGGCGACGCCCTGGCCGCCCTCGCCCTGCTGCGCGCCGATCCTCGCATCGATCCGCAGCGCATTGGACTGATGGGTGTGTCGAAGGGCGGCGTGGCGACGCTCAACGCCGCGATTGCCGTGCGCCAGACCTGGCGCCCGGGTTTTCCACACCTTTTCGATCTTCACATCGCCATCTGCCCCGGCGCCACGGCCCAGCATCGCGATGCGAAGACTCACGGCCGGCCGATGTTCTTCATGCTGGCGGCACGCGACGACTACACGCCTGCACCGCTCGCCGTCGAATACGCCGAACGCATGCGGGCGGCGGGCAACAAGCACATCAAGGTCAAGATCTATGGCAGCGCCCATCACGGCTGGGAGTCGGTGGGGCCGGTGTTCGACATCAAGGATGCCGAGAACTGGTCGTGCTGCCGGAACTTCATCGAGGACGACGGCCGCCATTTCATTCCCGCCCTCGACAAGGCGGTGCCCGAGCCCGAGTACCAAGCCTGGGCGCGCCGGCACTGCGTGACCAGGGGAGCGCGCGCCGGCGGCGGCACGCCTGACTTGAAGCGTCGCGCCACCGCGGACCTTCTGGCCTTCCTGCGGGACCGGGGCTTCGCCCGATGGACGATCGAGCCCATTCACGCTATATGAGCAGCGTGACTCGTCTACGCTTTTTGCTCGGTATCCTGGCGTTCCTGATCGGCGTCGTCGGGTCATTTCCCAGTTTTGCGGGCGAACCGCTGTGGGTCGGCTCGGACCCTGCCCGCGCACGGGCCGAAGCGCTGCTCGCCGCCTTGCGCGGCGCGTCGGCGCATGGCCTGGAACCGGGCTGGTACGGTATCGCCGAGGTCGAGAAGGCACTGTCGCCAGGGGCCGATCCCGCCGCGGCCGAATCGCTGCTCACGACGGCGTTCGTCGCCTATGCCAGTGATGTTTCGACCGGGCGCGTGCGCGCCAACCGCGTCGATGGCAACATCGACATCCAGCAGCGCAAGGTGGTTCGTGCCGACTTGCTGAAGGACGCCGCCGCCGCCGCCGACTTCCCCGCCTATCTCGCCAGCCTGCCGCCCAAGGGCGACTACCCGGCACTGCAGAAGGCGCTGGCCACGTGGCGTGACAAGCGCGCCAAGGCGGCGTTCACGCCACTGCCCGACGGCGGCCTGCTGAAGCCCGGGATGAGCGATCCGCGCGTGCCGCTGCTGCGCAAGCGGCTGGCCGAGCTCGAACTCGGTGTGCCGGAGGCCGGTCCCGCGCCTGACCTGTACGACGACAAGCTGGTGGCCGTGGTCAAGTCCTACCAGGAGACCAAGGGCCTCACGGTCGACGGGATCATCGGGTCAAAGACCACGCAGTCGCTCAACACCACAATCGACGATCGCATCGAGCAGATCGTCGCCAATCTCGAGCGCCGGCGCTGGCTGCCCGAGGATCTCGGCAGCCGCTACGTGCTGGTCAATGCCGGCGACTATTCGATGGTATTCGTCGACGGCGGCAAGACGGTGTTCCAGAGCCTGGTGATCGTCGGCACGCCCAAGGATCCGACCCCGGAGATCCAGTCGGTGATGCGCGGCTTCCAGACCAACCCCTTCTGGACCGTGCCGCAGTCGATCTCCGGCGAAGAGTACCTGCCGATGCTGCGCCGCGATCCCTACGCGCTGCAATCGGCCGGCTTCAAGATCTTCGAGAACTGGCAGAACGATACCGAGCTCGACCCGGCCTCGGTCGACTGGAACTCGATCAGCCCCAAGGCCTTCCCCTACCGCATCCGGCAGAACCCGGGCGCCGGCAATGCGCTCGGCTACATCTTCTTCCCGTTCAACAATCGCTACGGGATCTATATGCACGACACGGCCAATCGCTGGCTGTTCACCGAGGGCAGCCGCAACTTCAGCCATGGCTGCATCCGGCTGCAGAACCCGCTCGACTTCGTCGAGAAGGTGTTCGACGGCCGCGCCGGCTTCAGCAAGGAACGGGTGCGCCAGGTCATCGATTCCGGGCAACAGGCGCACTACACATTTCCCGACTCCGTGGTGCTGCACGTGACTTATCGCACTGTGGCGGCAGAGCCGGACGGCACGGCAACGTTCCGCGATGACGTCTACGGCCGCGACCGCCGCGTCGTGCGCGAGATGGCCAAGCCGCGAAGCTGAGCTGATCGCAGCGTTACCGCCGCGCTCGCGTCGGCTGGCGCATCGCTCGACCAGGTCGGGGCGCTCCGCCTCTACATCAAGCAAAGCCACATGCACGAAGGCAAGGCGATCTCCGCCGCGCTCGAGGCGGCTTTCGGCGACAACCCGCCCTGCACCACCTGGATCGGCGTGCCGAGCCTGGCCGACGAGGACTTCCTGATCGAGATCGAGCCGTCGGTGGTCTTCCTCATGAAAGGAGACCCCTCGCCGCGTTCGGGATGGCAGGGCGCGCGAGACGACGACCAAGCCGTCATCCCGAGCTCTGCGAGGGATCCCTCCTCGGCCAGCCTACCGGCGCTTCGCGCGCAGCTTCTTCCAGTAGTCGAGCCGCTTCAGGATCTCGCGTTCGAAGCCGCGCTCGACCGGGCGGTAGAACTCCTCGCGCGGCATGCCGTCGGGAAAGTAGTTCTGGCCGGAGAAGCCGTCCTCGGCATCGTGGTCGTACTCATAGCCCTTGCCGTAGCCGATATCCTTCATCAGCCGGGTCGGCGCATTGAGGATGTGCATCGGCGGCGTCAGCGAGCCGTTTTCCTTGGCGGCCCGCTTGGCGCCGCTGAAGGCTTTGTAGCCGGCATTCGATTTCGGCGCGGTGCCGAGATAGATCACCGCCTGGGCGATCGCGAGCTCGCCCTCGGGCGAGCCCAGCCGGTCGTAGGTGTCCCAGGCCGCCAGGGTCTGGGTCAGCGCGTTGGGATCGGCCATGCCGATATCCTCGACGGCGAAGCGCACCAGGCGACGGGCGATGTATTTCGGATCCTCACCGCCGTCGAGCATGCGCGCGAACCAGTACAGCGCCGCGTCGACGTCCGACCCGCGCAATGCCTTGTGCAGCGCGCTGATCAGGTTGTAGTGCGCCTCCTGCGCCTTGTCGTAGAGCGGCGCACGCTTCTGCAGCAGTGTCGCCAGCCGCGCCGGTGGCACCGGCGACTTGTCCTCGAGCTGGGCGAGCTGCTCGGCGAGGCCGATCAGATAGCGGCCGTCGCCGTCGGCCATGGCGAACAGCGCCTGGCGGCCCTCCTCGTCGATCGGCAGCGTCTTGCCCAGCGCATCCTCGACCCGCGCCAGCAACGTGGCGAGCGATGCATCGTCGAGACGCCGCAGCACCATCACCTGGCAGCGCGACAGCAGGGCGGCATTGAGCTCGAATGACGGGTTCTCGGTCGTCGCCCCGATCAGCGTGACCGTGCCGTCCTCGACGTAGGGCAAGAAGCCGTCCTGCTGGGCGCGGTTGAAGCGATGGATCTCGTCGACGAACAGCAAGGTTCCCTTGCCGTCGCGACGGCGCTGGCGGGCGGCCTCGAAGATGCGGCGCAGATCGGCGACCCCCGAGAACACCGCCGACAAGGGCTCGAAATGCAGATCGGTATCCTCGGCCAGCAGGCGGGCGATCGTCGTCTTGCCGCAGCCCGGCGGCCCCCACAGGATCATCGAGCCGAGCTTGTGATTGGCCAGCATGCGGCCAATCGGGCCTTCCGGGCCGAGCAGATGGTCCTGTCCCAGGATCTCGGCCAGCGCCTTCGGCCGCAGCCGCTCGGCGAGCGGCGTCGGGGCGAGCGAGGCGAAGAGCTCGGCCGGCATCGCCCTCAGCGGAACTGGACGGTCGACACCATGCCTTCGCGGCCGATGCTGACGCTGGCGATCCCGCCCGCGATGCGCTTCTTGAGCTCGGCGACGCTGCGCACGTCCTGGCCGTTGATGGCCAGGATCATGTCGCCCGGCTTGATGAAGCGCCCGGCATAGGAGCCGGGCTGGATCTCGGTGACGATCACGCCGGGACGCCATTCGACCAGGCCAAGCTCGTCGGCGAGAGCCGGCGACATGTTGGATACCGCTGCGCCGCTCAGGGGCTGGCGTCCGTCCAGAACGGCCTTGTCGCGCGGCGGGTCCTCGGGCGGCGGCGCGAGCTTCATGTCGAAGACGATTTCCTTGCCGGCGCGGATGACGCGGATCGACACGACCGCGTCGACCTGCAGCGTGGCCAGCCGGAATCGCAGGCTCGCCTCGTCGTCGATCGGCTGGTCCTTGAGGCCCACGATCACGTCGTTGCGCTTGAGGCCGGCCTGGTAGCCGGGACCGTTCGGGAAGACCTCCTTGACCACCAGCCCGGCCGGTCGTGGCAGGTTGAGACCGGCGGCGAGATCGGGCGTCACCCGCTGCATGTTGATGCCGAGCCATGGCCGCACGATGCGACCGCCGCTCTCGCCGATCGCGACCACGCGGTTGACGATGTTCGACGGCGTGGCGAAGCCGATGCCGACCGATCCGCCGGTCTGCGAGTAGATCGCCGTGTTGATGCCGATCAGCCGCCCGTCGAGGCTGACCAGGGCGCCGCCCGAGTTGCCTGGATTGATGGCCGCGTCGGTCTGGATGAAGAAGCTCGAATCGTTGACGCCGCCGGCGCTGCGCGCCAGGGCCGAGATGATGCCGCCGGTCACGGTCTGGTTGAGGCCGAACGGATTGCCGATGGCGAGCACGATGTCGCCCACCTCCACCGAATCGGAATCACGCATCTCGAGGAACGGGAACTTGTCGCTGTTGCCGTCGATGCGCAGCAAAGCGAGGTCGTAGCGCTCGTCCTGGCTGACCAGCTTGGCCTCGAACTCGCGGCGGTCGGCCAGCACGACCCGGATCTCGTCAGCGCCCTTGACCACATGGGCGTTGGTCACGATCAGGCCGTCCGGCCGCACGATCACCCCGGAACCCAGGGAGTTCTGCACCCGCTCACCGGCATTGGGCGCGCCCGGAAAGGGGAACGGCAGGCGGCGCTGAACGCGGGCCGAGGTGGTGGTGTAGATGTTCACCACGGCCGGGGAGACCCGCTTGACCAGGGGGGCGTAGGAGAAGCTCAGCTCGCTGCGGTCGGCTGGCAGGGGTTGCGCCGACACGCGTGCCGGCCCGACCGCCGCCAAGCCGCCGACCACGGCCGCCGCCATCAGGATCGCCCGCCAACCCATTGGTACGCCTCCTCTGCCTGTCCGCATTTGCGATGATACGTGAACCAAATCAAGGCCGGAATCACCACTCCCTGTGCGGGCTTGGCACATCCATTGCAGCACCTCCGATCGCGACACGCCGCGACAGCGTGCGCCCAGCAGGAGCGCCTCATGAAACTGACCCGCCGTACCGTCCTGGCCGCTTCGGCCGCCACCCTGGGCTCGTCCCTCGGCCTTCCCGCTGCCCGGGCGAGCCAGGATTGGCCGACCAAGACGCCGATCAAGCTGATCGCCACCTTTCCGCCGGGCGGCACGGCCGACACGATCTCGCGCATCCTGGCCCCCAAGCTGTCGGTCGCGCTCGGCACGCAGGTGGTGGTCGAGAACAAGCCGGGCGCCGGGGGAACGATCGGCTCCGACCTCGCCGCCAAGGCGGCGCCCGACGGCTATACCCTGGTGATCTCCCATGCCTCCCCGCTCGGCATCGCGCCCGGCATCTACCCCAAGCTTCCGTACAACGTGATCAGCGACTTCACCCACGTCACGCTGATCGGCCACACGCCCAACGTCCTGATCGTGCCGGCCGACTCGCCCTACAGGACGCTCGCCGACTACATCGCCGACGCCAGGGCCAGGCCCGACCAGATCGCCTTCGGCAGCTCGGGCATCGGCTCCAACACCCACCTGATGGGCGAGCTGCTGTCGCGCCTGGCCGGTATCAAGCTGAAGCACGTCCCCTATCGCGGCTCGGCGCCGTCGCTGCAGGACATGCTGGCCGGCACCATCCCCTCGATGTTCGACCCGATCACCACCAACGTGCCGCACATCAATTCCGGCAAGGTGCGCCTGCTCGCCGTCAGCTCGGAGAAGCGCATCGACATGTATCCCAACGCGCCGACCTTTGCCGAGCAGGGCTTCGCCAAGATGACGACCTCGACCTGGGTCGGCGTGTCGGGCCCCAAGGGCATGGCGCCGGAGATCGTCGCCCGCCTCTATGACGAATTGCAGAAGGCCTACAAGGCGCCCGAGGTGATCGAGCGCTTCAAGGAGGTGGTGCTGCTGCCCGAGGACAAGGCGATGACCCCGGCCGACTACACCAAGTTCGTCGGCGAGTTCGCGGCGATCTGGGCGGAAGTCAGCAAGTCGGCCGGCATCCAGCTCGAGCTCGGCTGATCAGCCGCAGCGCGAGTAGCCGCAATTCAGGCAGACATCGCAACCCTCCTGGTGGGAGAGCGCTGCGGCGCCGCAATTGGGGCACTGTCCCATCGCCGATGCCCCACCGCCACCCGCCGGATCGCGCTGGCCGGCGGCCAGCCGCATCTTGGCTTCCAACGGGTCACTGAGATGCGGTCCGTCGCCGGCGAGGAAGCCGATCTCGATCAGATGGCGCTCGATCACGCCGCCGATCGCCGCCAGCAGCGAGGGGACGTAGCGACCCTCCATCCACTGGCCGCCGCGCGGATCGAACACGGCCTTCAATTCCTCGACCACGAACGAGACGTCGCCACCGCGGCGGAACACCGCCGAGATCATGCGGGTCAGCGCCACCGTCCAGGCGTAGTGCTCCATGTTCTTGGAGTTGATGAAGATCTCGAACGGCCGTCGCCGGCCGTCCTGCTGGATGTCGTTGATGGTGATGTAGATGGCGTGGTCGCTGCCCGGCCATTTGATCTTGTAGGTGCGGCCCGGCAGATCGCCCGGGCGGTCGAGCGGCTGGGCGATGTAGACGACACCGCTTTCCCGCGCCGCCGGCACCAGAGCGGGCGTATTGGCCGCTTCCGCAGGCTTCACCTCGAGCACCGCGCCGGTGACGTCGTTCGGCCGGTAGGTCGTGCAGCCCTTGCAGCCCATGGCGTAGGCCTGCCGGTAGACGTCCTTGAAGGCCTCGAACGAGATGTCGCGCGGCAGGTTGATGGTCTTGGAGATCGAGCTGTCGACGAAATCCTGCGCCGCTGCCTGCATCGCAAGATGCGCCGCCGGAGGCAGCGTCTGAGCGTCGACGAAGGCATCCGACGGCGGCGCCTCGCCACCCTTGAGCGCGTGCCAGACCCGCAGGGCGTGATCCTCGACGTTCTCCTCGCGCTTGGAGCCATCGGGCTGCAGCACGCGGCGGACGTGGCTGAAGGCGAACACCGGCTCGATGCCCGACGACACGTTGTCGGCCAGCAGCGAAATCGTCCCCGTCGGCGCGATCGAGTTCAGCAGCGCATTGCGGATGCCGTAGCGCCCGATCGCCGAGCGCACCTCGTCGGGCAGGTCGCGGACCGTCTCGCCGGCCAGGAAGCGCGTGCGATCGTAGAGCGGGAAGCTGCCCTTCTCGGCGGCGATGTCGGCCGAGGCGAGATAGGACAGGCGCTGCACCGCGCCCAGCCAGTCGCGCGTCAGCGTCACCGCCTCGGGCGAGCCGTAGCGCACGCCGCAGAAGATCAGCGCGTCGGCGAGGCCGGTGACGCCGAGCCCGATGCGGCGCTTGGCCTTGGCCTCGCGCTCCTGCTGGGGCAGCGCGAAGCGCGACACGTCGACCACGTTGTCGAGCATGCGCACGGCGAGCGGCACCAGCCGCTCCAGCGCATCGAGGTCGAGCCGGGCGTTCGGCGTGAACGGCTCGGCGATCAGCGCCGCGAGGTTGATCGATCCCAGCAGGCAGGCGCCGTAGGGTGGCAGCGGCTGCTCGCCGCAATTATGGACGTAGAGGCCGTTGGCATCGAAGGCGTTGATGC
Source organism: Reyranellaceae bacterium (assembly GCA_046349295.1). Lineage (GTDB taxonomy): Bacteria > Pseudomonadota > Alphaproteobacteria > Reyranellales > Reyranellaceae > Reyranella. The sequence continues at coordinate 340,807 of JAXMCP010000008.1, read as the reverse complement.
CGGGAACCTGCGCGTCGTAGACCTCGGCCTCGCCATCGGCGTCGACAGCCTCGATCTCGGCAACGAAGCGCTCGCGGTTGGGCGTTCGGCGATAGCTCGTCAGGAGACTGCGCAAGCGCAGTCCCTTGTCGTCATCGCAGAACCCGATCGCCTCGGCGAAGACGCCGACGCTGTCGCCGGAGATCACCAGTTCGTGCTGAGCGGCACAATCGTAATCGCGCAGGCTGCCTTTGCCGTCGGGCATCGGCCGCCGGCCGGCGACCCGCCGATCGCGATAGATTGTCGAGGTGATGCCGAGACGCAGCAGCATACGCTGGACCGCTTCCAGCGTGCCGAGATCGCTCTGGCTCAATCGAACGCTGACACCCTTGGCGTGAGTGCCTTGGACCGAACCGTCGGCATCGAAGAGCCCGCGCAGCAGGCCGCGATGGAAATCGGAGGATGTCTTCTCCGCCGCCGGCGTAATCTTCTCGAATCCCGGCCTCAGTCCCAGCACACCGGCAAGAGCTTTGACCGCACCCAGTGACAGGCGCCATTCGTCCCGGCCCTTCACCTCGACCCAACCGCTGAAGTCGGACCGCTGCGGCAGGGTCTGTGCCGCCGCGAGGGCTGCCTCCATGACACGGGTCGCGCCACTGCCTGCCGGCGCGCCATTGGCGGCTCGGGCCGGTTGCCAGACGCTGATGACGGCCTTGTCCTCCTTCAAGGTGCCATCGCCCAGCAACAGTCCAAGGAGATAGCCCTCCGCTTCGGTGCGATCGCCAGCCCACCCGCGCGCCCCCCGATGATCATGCAGGACGATCCGGTCGCCCGGTCTCAGATCGCCGGCGGCGGCCCACTCGGTCTCGCGCGTCCAGCGGGTCAAGGTCGCGACCTTCAGAACGCGGTGGTCGGCGGTCAGCCGCAGGCTGTGTCCGGCTTTCGTGCGCAAGCGCAGCACCGCCTTGCGTCCGGTGGCGAAAAAACCGGCGGAGGCGCTGGCGAAATCCTTGCCGTCGACCCTGGCGGTGAACTGGCGACCGATCAGATCACACACCTGCCGCGGGCCACCGGCCGTCTGGATCCAGGTGTCGGCGGTGACGCACGGATTGGTCGCCTGGATGGTCTCGCAATAGTGCAGGTTGTTGCGGCGGTTGATGCGGTCGATGAAGATCACGCCGGGCTCGGCGTATTCGTAGGTCGCGCGCATGATGCGCTCCCACAGCGAGCGCGCCTTGATGGTGCGGAACACCCTGCCGCCGAACACGAGATCCCAGTCGGCGTCTTCCTCGACCGCCTTCATGAAGGCGTCGGTGACCAGCACCGAGACGTTGAACATGCGCAGCCGTCGCGGATCGCGCTTGGCGTCGACGAAGCTCTCGATGTCGGGATGGTCGCACCGCAGGGTCGCCATCATGGCGCCGCGGCGCGAGCCGGCGCTCATGATGGTGCGGCACATCGCGTCCCACACGTCCATGAAGGAGAGCGGCCCCGAGGCATCGGCGCCGACGCCCAGCACCGGCGCGCCGTGCGGGCGCAGGGTCGAGAAATCGTGGCCGATTCCGCCGCCCTGCTGCATGGTCAGCGCGGCCTCGCGCAGGCTCTCGAAGATGCCCGACATGTCGTCGGCGATCGCCCCCATCACGAAGCAGTTGAACAGGGTGACGCTGCGCCCCGTCCCGGCGCCGGCCATCACCCGGCCGGCCGGCAGGAACTTGAAGCCGGACAGCGCCGAGTAGAACCGCCCGGCCCAGAGTTCGGGGTCGCGCTCAACCGCGGCCAGCGCCCGGGCGACCCGCCGCCACGTGCCCTCGAGATCGCCGTCATCGGCACCCGTGGCATCGCGGAAGCGATATTTCATGTCCCAGATGCGCTGGGAGATAGGAGCCCATTCCATCATCGAATCCTAGCTAGGCACCGACTGGTTTGATATCAACAGAATACGTTCTTTTTTCGTTCTCGCCAACAAGCCGCCCCGTCGCGGTCTCGATGCGTTCGCGCAGGGTCGCCATGAAAGTCTCCCGGTCGAGCCCGGGGGGGATCGCCGGCAGGATCTCGACGACGATCCGGCCCGGCCGCTTGACGAACTGCCGGCGACCCCAGAACAGGCCGGAATTGAGCGCCACCGGCACGACCGGAACGTCGAGCTGGCGATAGAGGGCGGCCGTGCCGACCTGGTAGGGCCGCTGGCTGCCGACGGCCACCCGAGTGCCCTCCGGGAAGATCAGGATCGAGCGGCCGTCGGCGATCACCGCCTTGGCGTCGCGCACCAGCCCGCGCAGCGCCTTGGCGCCGTCACCACGCTCGACCGCGATGTTGCCGGCGCGCGCCATCGCCCAGCCGACGATCGGGATGTAGACCAGCTCGCGCTTCATCACCGTCGCGGCGCCGGGGAACAGCAAGGTGAAGGCGAGGGTCTCCCACGACGATTGATGCTTGGCGGCAATGATGACCGGGCCGTCGGGCAGGTTCTCCTGCCCACGCAGGACATGGTCGAGGCCGACGGTGAGGCGCAGCCACCCCAGGCAGAACCTTATCCACAGCTGCGCCCAGGCCACGACGGCGCGGCGCGGCATGAGCAGGATCGGCATGCCGGCCAGGGCGATGGCCGCCGTACCGGCGTACCAGCCGACGTTGAAGGCGAAAGAGCGCAGCCAGAGAAGGAAGCCAGTCATGCTTGTATCGCAAGATTTAGAAAGTTAATGTCCGACGCAAAGCACATCTAGCGCGGAAATCCCCGCTCATCATGCAAGTCACCTGTTCCAATTGCGGGGCGCGGTACATCGTCGATCCGCTGGCAATCGGTCCCACGGGACGCACAGTACAATGTGCGCGTTGCAATCACCGCTGGTTCGAGCGGGCCGGCCCGACCTCGACCGCTTTTGTGCGCGAACGCGCCGAAACGCCTGAGCCGGAGGCTGCGGCTGCCGCCGACCGCCCGCAGCCGCAGCCGCAGTATCGATCCGGCCTGCCGGCGATCGCCCGGCCACAGCCCCGTCGGATCCGCTGGCCGTTGTGGATCGCTGCAGCCGTCGTGCTGGTGGTGGCGCTGGGCGCGGCCTTCGTCTTTCGTGGCGAGATCGGCGGCAAGAGCCAGTTGCCGTGGCGCTCGAGCAGTCAGGGTTGAGCAGCGGGACCATCATGACCACAACCACGTCGCCGGCCGGCCGGCCCACTGTCTCGGTCCGCTTCTCCGCCGCCGAGATCGCCACCCGCGTCGACGCCATGGCGGCCGAGCTCGCCGTCAAGCTGCCGGCCGACACGCTGGTCGTGTCGGTGCTCAAGGGCAGCTTCGTGTTCGCCGCCGATCTGATCCGCGCGCTGAGCCGCGCCGGCGCCGACTGGTCGATGGATTTCCTCACCCTGTCGAGCTACGGCAGCGGCACCGAGACCAGCGGCCGCGTGCGCGTGGTGCGCGACATCGTCGACGACGTGCGCCATCGCGAGGTCCTGCTGGTCGACGACATCCTGGAATCGGGCCTGACCTTGAGCTTCGCCAAGAACCTGCTGATCGAGCGCGGCGCGCAGCATGTCTCGGTGTGCACCCTGCTCGACAAGCCGGACAAGCGCCGCACGCCGCTCAACGCCGACTTCGTCGGCTTCCATGCCGGCGACGAGTTCCTGGTCGGCTACGGCCTCGACTGGGCCCACCGCTTCCGCGGCCTGCCGTATATCGGGGTCGTCGAGCAGACGGCGTAGCCCGAGAGTCGAACTCCTCCCCCGTCTTACGGGGGAGATGGCCGGAAGGGCCGGTGGGGAAAGGCCCCAGTAGAGTTCCATGAAGTTCCGACGTCGGAATCGGAAAGGCCTTGTTTGAAGCCTTTCCCCTCCGCCCCTTCGGGGCACCTCCCCCGAGGACGGGGGAGGCAAACCCAATTCCTCAGTACGTCTTCAGCAAACGGTCGATGTAGTCGAGCTCGTCCTTGGGGCGCTGCTCGCCGGCGCGGCGGCGCAGCTCGTCGAGGATCTCGCGGCTGCGCTGGCGCTCGAGCTCCAGCGGCACCTTGTCGACGCCGGTGTCGACCGCGTCGCCGTAGTTGCCGTCGGAGCGGCCGAGCGGGTCGCGATCCTCGCTGCGCCGCTCGCGCTCCTCGATCTCGGCGAGGTCCTGGCCGTTGCCCGGGCCGCGCTGGCGCATCGCCTCGGCCATGTCGCCCATGCCCTGCTGCAGGTTGTCGAGCGCCCGGCGCTGGGCACGCGACGCCTCGCGCGGGTCGCCGCGGCGTAGCGCATCCTCGGCTTCGCGCATGTTGCGCTCGGCGCGGCCCAGCGACTCGGGCATCGGCATGCCGTTCTCGTCGAGCCGGTTCATGAACTCGCCGAGCTGCCGGCGCAGGCCTTCCTGCTGGCCGCGCTGCTGCTCGCCCCACTGACCGTCGCCCGGCTGGTTGCCCTGGCCGCGCTGACCCTGCTGACCTTGCTGACCCTGCTGGCCCTGTTGACCTTGCTGGCCCTGCTGACCGCGTTGACCCTGCTGCCCTTGCTGGCCCTGGCGACCCTGCTGCTGGCGGCCTTCGCGCTCCGACTCGCCCAGCAGCTGGTTCTGCCGGCGCGACAGGCGGTCCAGCTGGTTCATCATCTCGCGGCCCTGCTGGTTGCCCTGGCCCTGCTGGCCGCGCTGGCCCTGCTGACGCTGCTGGCCCGGACCGGCCATCATCGGCGTGGCGTTCTCCATCATCTTGCGCAGCTCCTCGAGCAGGCGCTTGGCTTCCTCGCGCTGGCCGTTCTTGGCCATCTCGCGGATCTTATCCAGCATCTTCTGCAGGTCGTCGCCGGTGATGGTGTTGTTGGGATCCATCTTCTCCGCCTGCTCCATCATGCGGCGGCGCTCTTCCGGATCCTTCATCTTCTCGGCGAGCTCCTTCTGCCATTTCGCCATGGCGTCGTAGAGCTGCTGGATCAGGCGCTCGATCTCCTCGTCGCCGGCATTGCGCTGCACGGCGTCGCGCAGCTCCTGGCGGGCCTGTTCGAGGTTGCGCTCGGCATCCGACATGGCGCCGCTTTCCAGGCGCATGGCGAGGTCCCACAGGAGCTTCTGCGCATCGGTGATGCTTTGCTTGTCGTTGGCCTCGGCCAGCCGGGTGGCGCCGAGCTTGAGCCCGAGCTGGACCACCGGATCGTTGCGATAGGTCTCCGGCTTGGCCTGGACCAGGCGCATGCCGTCGGCGACGTCGCCGCGATAGCCCTTGGGATCGCGGGTCAGCGCCTTGCGCAGCACGATCAGGGCGCGCGCCGTCGGGTCGTTGAACACCCGCTCGGGCAACAGAAAGGTCTCGACCGAGCTGCGCCCTTTCTGGCCCAGCGCATCCGAGGCAAACAGCATCACCGTGACCTTGAGACCGGCCCACGGATGGCTGGTCAGGTCCCGCACGAAGGTGTCGGCAACCTTCTTGGTGTTGCCCGCGACCGGCAGGTCGAGCCGGATCACCTCGGGCTCCTCGTCGGCGCTCAGCGCCTCGTCGCCCAGAGCGCTGCCGTGCAGGCGGATCTGGAGCTGCACGCCGGTCAGGCCGAAATCGTCGCCGGCGATGTACTCGATCTTGGTCGACCATTTGTCGACGCCGATCGGCTTGGCGAACTCGATGGTCGGCGGCAGGTCGGGGATGACATGCAGCTTCCAGCGCGCCTGCTCGTCGCCCCGCGCTTGCAGGACGATCTGCTTGCCCTCGGTGATGACCTGCTCGATCTGGTACTTGCCCTTGCCGACGGTGTTGAACTCGACCGGAGCACCACCGCCCTCGATCACCAGCTGCGGCGGCTTGCGGCCGCGCACGTCGTCGACGAAGCCCGCGAGCTTGCTGCCGACCGGGACGCGCAGCAGCTTGTCGTGATCGGCCATGTCGAGATAGATCGGCGGCTTGCCCGTATAGGCCGGCGGCGCGATCCACAGATTGGCGACCACCGGCGGCGGCGGCGGGAAAGCCGGCGTGAAGGCGGCGATCATGCGATCGACGCGCCAGCCGCCGGCGCTGGCCAGCGCAACGATCAGGATCAGGATCGGCACGAAGCGGAATGCCCATTTGTCGAGGATGGCGAGCCCGGGATGGGCTGGCTTGTTGCTGAGCCCGGCCAGGCGCTCGGCCTCGCGACGACGATGGGCCTCCCACAGCGCGGCGGCCATCGCATCGCCCGATCCGGTCGCCAGCTTGTCCTGCACCGCGACCAGCGGCCGGTGCGGCACGCCGCTGTCGCGCTCGAGCCGACGGATGGCCTCCTCGTGGGTCGGCCAGACAACCTGACGCAGCTCCCACCAGGACAATGCGCCGAAGGCGACCGCCAGGACCGCCAGCAGGCCGGTATGGACCCACGGATCGAGGCCCGAGAACAGGTCCAGATGGGCAGCGGCGATGAACAAGGCAACGAAGGACAGCAGCGGCACCAGCCGGGGCCACAGGCTCTCCCAGGCGAGGGCCAGGCGTGCCAGGCCGATCTTGCGGGCCACGCCGGGCGCTTCGATCTCGGTGATCTGGCTGGCGGTCATCGCCGTCCTTTCTTCTGACGCAGGCGCCATGGGGGCTGGCGCTAGGGCTTTCTCGGCTCCATCCAAGGCGGAAAGCGCTCGGCGGAGAGCATCTCGTCGATCGTCGGCCGTGGCCGGGTTACCGCAAATCGCGTGCCATCGACCATGACCTCCGGCACCAGCGGGCGGGTGTTGTAGGCCGAAGCCATCACCGCCCCGTAGGCACCAGCCGAGCGTATCATGACGAGGTCTCCCGCAGCCAGTGGGGGCAAATCACGGTTTTGCGCGAGGTAGTCGCCCGATTCGCAGATCGGACCGACAACATCACAACGGATCATGGCCGCATCGCGGCGTTCCTTGACCGGCAGGATGTCGTGCCAGGCGTCATACAGGGTCGGCCGGATCAGATCGTTCATCGCCGCATCGACGATGACGAAGGTCTTCGCCGCCCCGGGCTTGACCAGGATGACCTCGCTCACCAGGACGCCCGCCTCGCCGACCAGGCGGCGGCCGGGCTCGAAGGTGAGCTCGCAGCCCAGCCCGTCGGTCTCGCGTGCCACCATGGCGACGAAGTCGCCGACCGCCGGCGGCCGCTCGTCGGCATAGACGATGCCCAGGCCGCCGCCGATGTCGAACCGGTCGATGGCATGCCCGTCGGCCCGGAGCTGGCCGATCAGCCGGCGCACCCGGACGATGGCGTCGCGGTAGGGGTCGAGCGAGGTGAGCTGCGAGCCGATGTGCATGGCGACGCCGACCACCCGGAGGTTGGGCAGCCGGCCGGCCAGGGCATAGGCCTCGCGCGCCAGGTCGATGTCGATGCCGAACTTGTTCTCCTTGCGCCCGGTGGTGATCTTGGCGTGGGTGCCGGCATCGATGTCGGGGTTCACCCGGATGGTGATGTCGGCGGCGACGCCGAGCTGGCCGGCCACCGCGTTCAGCGTCTCGAGCTCGGCCGAGCTCTCGACGTTGATCTGGCCGACGCCGGCCTGAAGGGCCGCCATCAGCTCCGACGGCTTCTTGCCGACGCCGGAATAGACGATGCGCCGGGCCGGGATGCCGGCCGCCAGGGCGCGGCGCATCTCGCCCACCGAAACGATGTCGGCCCCCGCCCCCAGTTCGCCGAACAGCCGGATGACCGCCAGGCTCGAATTGGCCTTCATGGCGTAGCAGACGCCGGCATCGAGGCCGCGGATCGCGTCGGCGAACTCGCGCCACGCCGACCGCAGGGCGCCTGCGGAGTAGCAATAGAAGGGCGTGCCGACCTGAGCCGCGATGGTAGCCAGCGCCACGCCCTCGGCGTGCATCGCGCCGTCCTCGTAGGCGAAGAAGCTCATCGACGGCGTCCCAGGAAGCGGCGACGGGCATCCTGCACGGCCTGAGCGACATTGGCCGGGGCCGTTCCGCCGAGGCTCTTGCGGGCATTGACCGAGGCCTCGACGGTCAGCACGCCGAACACGCCGCGATCGATCTTGGGCTCGACCGCCTGCATCTCGGCCAGCGTGAGCTTGTCGAGGTCGACGCGCTTGGCGGCGGCGATGCCGACCAGCCGGCCGGTCACGTGATGGGCCTGGCGGAACGGCAGCCCGACCTTGCGGACCAGCCAGTCGGCGAGATCGGTCGCCACCGAATAGTCCGCCGCCGCTACGGCGCGCATGCGCTCGGGGTTGGCCTCGAGGTCACGCACCATGCCGGTCATCGCCGCGACGCCGAGCTCGAGCGAGTCGGCCGCATCGAACAGCGGCTCCTTGTCCTCTTGCATGTCCTTGCCGTAGGTCAGCGGCAGGCCCTTGAGCACGGTGCACAGGGCCACGAAGGCGCCGACGATGCGGCCGACCTTGGCGCGGGTCAGCTCGGCGGCGTCCGGGTTGCGCTTCTGCGGCATGATCGAGCTGCCGGTGGTGAAGGCATCCGACAGGGCGATGAATCGGAACGGCGCGCTGCACCAGATCACGATCTCCTCGGAGAGGCGCGACAGGTGCACGGCGATGATCGACGCCGCGGCGATGAACTCGACCACGTAGTCGCGGTCCGACACGGCGTCGAGCGAGTTCGCCATCGGCCGGTCGAAGCCTAGCGCCCGGGCGGTCTGGCGCGGATCGATCGGATGCGGCGAGCCGGCCAGCGCCGCCGCCCCGAGCGGCGATTCGTTGAGGCGGTTGCGGCAATCCGTCAGACGGCTGCGATCACGACCCACCATCTCGACATAGGCCAGCAGGTGGTGGCCGAAAGTGATGGGCTGGGCCGTCTGCAGGTGGGTGAAGCCCGGCATGATGGTCGCGGCATATTCCTCGGCGCGATCGATCAGGGCGGCCTGCAGGTCGGCCAGCATGGCTTCCAGCCGGTCGATCGTGTCGCGCACCCACAGCCGCACGTCGAGGGCGATCTGGTCGTTGCGCGAGCGCGCGGTATGCAGGCGCCCGCCGGCCGGCCCGATCAGCTCGGTGAGCCGCGCCTCGACGTTGAAATGGATGTCCTCGAGCTTGGTCGAGAACTCGAAGCGACCCTGCTCGATCTCGTCCCGCACCTGGCCCAGGCCGCGCTTGATGGCGCGCCCGTCCTTGGCGGTCAGGATGCCGCGCTTGACCAACATGTCGCAGTGCGCCATCGAGCCTGCGATGTCCTGTTGATACAGTCGGCGGTCGAAACCGATGGAGGCGTTGATTCGCTCCATGATCTCCGCCGGACCGCTGGCGTAGCGGCCGCCCCACATCGTGTTGGCCCGCTTCGAGCCGGCCTTCTTTGTATTGGGACGGGACTTAGCCACTCGCGCAGTCGTGTTCTTTCGTGCCATGAATATCAGCCAATGAGTCTTTAGGAATGCGGCTTATGGCATATCCCGTTGGACATTTCCTCTCCGGCCGCCGGCGTCTGCTGGCGGTTGCCGGTGCCGCCGCGGTGGTGCAATCGATCGCGCCGGCGGCGCGTGCCGAGGTGCCAGCCGGCCTGGTCAAGGGCACCATGAAGCGCTTCAAGGTGACCAACCCGCCCAAGCCGCTGCCCAATCTCGAATTCTTCGGTGCCGGCGACCAGCCGATGCACCTCGCCGACCTCAACGGCAAGGCCCGGCTGATCAATCTGTGGGCAACCTGGTGTGGCCCCTGCGTCAAGGAGATGCCGAGCCTCGACCGCCTGCAGTCCCTGCTGCCCAAGGACAAGTTCGTCGTCCTGCCGATCTCGCTCGACGGGCCGACCAAGGGCAAGGTGGCGCCCTTCTACAAGGACCAGAACCTCGGCCACCTCGGCATCTACTACGACAAGGGCAAGACGGCGATGTCGACCCTCGGCGTCACGCTGCTGCCGACCTCGATCCTGGTCGACCCGTCCGGCCGCGAGCTCGGCCGCCTCGAAGGCGACGCCGACTGGGATACGCCGGACGGCCTCGCCCTCATCAAGGCGGCGCTCGCCGGCCACGGCTGACACCAAGACGGAATCCGCGACTCGTGCGGCGGGGGATTGACAGGTGAAAGAGTCAATCGCTGCACGGCGTTGGCTGGGTTCATGCGGCCCGGGCCCGTCCCAGTAACAGGGAAGTGGATCAGGGAATCGAAGAAAGTCATCGGCGATCGTTCTGCACCTGATCAGGGAATTCGAAGCACCGGAACAGGGATCTCTGTGCAGCGCATCAGGCAATCCGGAGCACTGGATCAGGGAGCTCGACGCTTCGGTCGGACGCAGGAGCACGCCATGATCGGCGGAGAGCAGCGCTCGCCGGCTCCCAAAATGGAACGAGCCCCCTTTTCTTGCGGTCGGTGCGGTCGGTGCGGTCGAAGCGTTGCGAATCAAGGAGTTGGGCCGACCGCAAGCGACCCGTCGCGACAGCACCGTGCGGTCGTGGTCGCGTCTTGCGGTCGGGGTCATCTGGATCCCGCTCCGCCACGGTGTCGCCTCGCCCTTCGTGGTGCAGCCATTGTGAGTCGACGCCGCCGAATCTCGTGTCATTTGCGTCAGTGCGTCACAAACCGTTTGCAACCAACGGCTTGGCATCGACGCACGTGTGTCACCTTGCGTCAGTCGCAATGACGCTTGCGTCGCAGCCGCGCAATCAATTGCACGCGCGACGGAGCGTATCGCCGGGCGCGCGCCCCTCGAACTCATGTTCCTCTCCGCCCGCGCAACGGGGGGAGAGGATAGGAGAGGTGGGTCATGGGCCGCTGCCCATGAAGCGCTCGATCTCCATCCAAGTGTCAGACACTGATGGTGTGGCAAAGTCCCACCTCTCCTCCCCCGCGGATCGCGCGGGCCCCTTCCTCTCCCCCACTTCGCAAGGCGGAGAGGACTCAACGACCTCTCCCTCCACTGGAACGTGAGGTGCGTCCACGGCCTAACAGTTCTGGAGCGACGTGATAGGTGCACCAGCCGAAGTGGTTCGAAAATGCAGCCAAAAGGGAGTGCAATCGATTGCACGCGCCGGCTCCCGCCGCGCGAGGCCTCCTACGGAAACTGCGGATCGCTGTTGGCGACATCATCCGCCGCGATCCCGCCGCCAACGAGACAGCGCGGCTGGTGTCGCGCCGGGCGCGCTCACCGCGGACGTACTCGTCGACCTCGAGGCCACCGCCCGGCTGCTGCGCCAGCGCAACCTGCAGGCCCGCGCCAGCGCGCTCGTGGCCGTGGCGCGCAAGCTGCGAGATCTGCGTCGCCTACCGCAGCCGCGACACGCGCCGCGCCTCCGGGCGGGGCCCGCCTCTTCGCCCTCGGCCGGCTCCTGCCCTCTCAGGGGAACTTCGGATCGCCGTAGGGATAGAACTGCTTCAGGTCGACGTTGCGATACGGCAACCCCTCCAGCCTCACGGTTCCCAGGAAAGGCTGCTCCGGTTCGACCAGCAGGATCGTCTTGGCGAAGCCGCTGTCGTCGAAGCCGCGACGGAAATGGACGCGGGACTTGATGGCGATGACCTTGAACGACGCGACGTCGATGCCCAGCGCGTTGAGCGGCAGCGGCTCCATCACCTGCACGAGATAGCGGCTCAGCACCAGGACGTTGTTGCGGCCGAAGCGCACGACGACCCTGGGCTGGCCGTGGCCTGCGACCACGTTGATGACCGTGCCCTGGATGCGCACCGGCGCACCGGCGGACTCGTCGACGAGGCCGCCCACCTCCATGTCGAACGAATCGCCCGCCTTCACGCCCTTGGCCTCGAGCGCATCGCTCGCCCGCGCATCGGCGATGGTGGCGATCAGCGTGTCGGACAGGTCCTGCGCGACGATCTCCTTCAAGAGCCAGGTGGCCGAGCCCGAGCGGTCGCTGTGGTCGGCCAGCACGACCGGCGTCGCCCCTTGCGCTATCGCCTGCCTGGCCAGCCGGACTCCCTCGGGGATGGAATGGACCTTGGTCGAGCCGAGCAGCGCCTCGCGCCGCCGCCAGGCCGCCATCGCCATGTCGTCCGCCGCCTTGCGCGCCAGGTCGGGCTTGCCGTTGGTCGTCACCTGGAAGGTCATGCCGACGTCGGGCACGTCGGCGAACGGGAAGCCGAAGAAGAAGTTCACGTAGAGGTCGGGCTCACGCGCCTCCCAGGTGAGCGCGCGCTGCACCAGGTCCATCCACGGCGAGGCGCCGGTCCATTGCAGGACCGTGGCCGAGATGATCGGCACGCGTTGCGTCACCGTGGCAGGCGCGTAGTCGCCGCGAATGGCGCGCACCAGCATGCGCGCTGCGCGTTCGCCCTGCAGATGGCTGTCGTAGTGCGGGAAGTACTTCACCGTGAACGCCATGTCGGCGTGACGCAGGAACTCCTCGTCCTCGTTGCCGTGCGGATCGAAGGTGCCGACGATGAAGGCGCCCTGCCCCACGACGGCGCGGACGCGCCGCGCCAGGTCGGCCTCGGGCCGCATCACCCCCCGCACCGCCATCGCGCCGTGCAGCGCCAGGTAGACGCCGTCGAACGGGCCCTGTGCCCGCAAGCCTTGGATCTGCCGGCCGACGAAGGTCTCGTAGGCCTCCTCGGTGATCCAGCCCGACCCGGTCCCGGTCTTGGGAAAGAGCGGCGATTCGATCCCGACCAGCTCGACGCCATCGTGCTCGCGCGCCACCTTCACGAAGCCGCCCATGTAGGATTTCGCGTCGTGCGCCAGCAGCGCCTCGCCTTTCGCTGGTGACCCCTCGTAGATGAAATCGTCGAGGGTCGTGTCGTTCGGCAGGAAGCTCACCGTCTCGTGGGCGAAATACAGGACGGCGATGCGGATCGGCCGGGGAACCATGCATTATTCCTTGTGCAGGCGACTGGGACGGCGAAGTCTCGCAAGCCGAGCGGGGGGAAACAAATGACAAAAGGGCCTGGCGCTCTACGACGAGCCAGCTGAAGCCGTTCTGGAACGAGGTCGCGGGCGCCGCGTGCTCGCCGCCATGCACGGCAGATTCGGTGCGTTGATGCCGACCTTCGCCACGAGGCGCTACGACAATCTCTTCTTCAGCCACATGATCTGCCATCCGTTCGACCAGATGGCAGCCTGCCTCGACATCGTCGCCGGCGGGCGTGCTGGAGCGCCATCCCACCCTGCGAGGAAAGTGGCCACCCCCAGCAACAATGCTCGTCTTCGTCCTGCGATCGAGGTGACCAAACGAAAACGGTGGGGAACCGGAGTTCCCCACCGCTCGATTGTCGCAGGATCCCAGGGGATCCTGACCGCGTTGCTTAGCTGAAGTTCTGAGCGACCAGGGTGTTCACGCCGACGTTCTGCAGCACACCGACCAAGTCTATCCGGGCAGTTGCCAAGTCGTCGGCATTGAAAATAACGACTGCCATCACATCGGCATTCGACCCACTGTACACGGTCATGGTGTAGAAGCCGATGTCAATCTTGCCGATCGCCGTGCCGAGTGCCGTCTGGGCCGCTGCCTGGGTCCAGGTTCCGGCAATCGTCGCGACCGAAGAATCGACAGTGAATGCCGTGTGCTGCGCCTTGCCATCCACGTCTGTGTTGGCCACTGCAATATTGTAGAAACCGGCGTTGGAGATGGGGCCACCGGCCCGCAACACGGCCAGCGTATCGAAGCCAGCGCCACTGCCGCTGGTGAAATTGATCACCTTGGTGCTGAGGTCGACGCCGGGAAGCGCGGCGGCACTGGTATCGTTGAGCGTCAGGAAATCGCTGCCACCTGCCGTCAGATCGACCTGCGTGGTGTAGCCCGCAGCTTCGTTGACCGTGAAGAAGTCGTTGCCGGTGTTCGACAAGACATAGTTCTCGACCAGGCTGCCCGTGCCGTTGCCGGTGGAGGCGGTCGTCTTCACTGTGGTGGTGCTGAGCGTGACGGTCTCCACGCCGTTCGCGATGACGTTGCCGTTGCCGTTACTCGGCACGAACTGATCCCAGGTTGCCGCGGTCATGGTGACTGAGGCGTTGTCAGCGAGTTCCAGGACCTCGAAGCCCGAGACCGTCGCACCGTTGATGTCAGCCGTGTTTTCGAGGTGCAAAGTGTCGCCGGAACCGAGATCGCCGTTCAGTGTGCCCGAAGCGATGCCCGTGATGTTCAGCGTATCACCATTGGCGCCGAGGTTGACGTTCAGGCCCGTGTGACCGCCACCCAGGGTCAGCACGTCGTCGCTGAAACCGAAGGCGAACGTGTGGTTCGTGCCGCCGTTGGTGTCGGTGACCACGTTCTGGACACCGCTCGTTGCCGTCAGGTTGACGTTGCTGTGGACGCCCACGACGACCGCCGTATCGGTGCCTGCCGTGTTGTTGTCGGTGATCGTCTGGTTGTCACCATTGATGCTGTAGTTCGAACCCTGGCTGCCGGCCACCAGCACGTAGTTCTCGACACCGTTGAACGTCGTCGTGAGCAACGCGCTGGTGAGCGTGATCGTGTTGTTGCCCGGAGCGTTGACGGTCGTGAACTGGCCGTACTGCGTGCCGGTCATGGTGACCGACCCGTTGTTCGCGAGCGTCAGGGTCTGGAAGTTCTGGACGAGCGCCCCCGGCGTGGAGAGGTTGTCGCCATTCGCCAGCACCAGGATGTTCGCTCCGGCGCCGCCGTCGAGGACGGTGGTTGCCGCCATCGCGCCGCCGACCAGCGAGGTCACCGTGTCGCTGCCGCCAGCCGTGTTGATCTGGCTGTCGGCAACGTTGAACGTCACCTGGTCGATGCCGCTCCCGCCGTTGTAGGCCTGCTTCGTGCCAACGGAGCCCATCGTGAAGATGGTGTTGCCGGTGGCGTTGATCGTGATGTTGTTGCCGTTGGCGCCGACCACGTTCGAGGTCGAGCCGGCCAGGAGGTTGAAGATCTCGATGCCTGTCGTCTTGGTGTTCAGGTTGAGGCCCGCAGCATCCGTGGTGATGTTCAGGACGTCGTTCAAGAGAGAGATCCCGCCATCGAGCAACGTCACGTTGGCGATCTGCGCTGCCGTGGCATTGAAGGTGTCGGCGACGGTGACGCCGCTGGAGACCGTGCCGGTCTGCGCGTTCGTGAAGGTGAAATTGAAGCCAGCCGACAGCGGGTCGCCGAGGACATAGTTCTCGAAGCCAGCCAGGCCGGTAAGAGCGCCGCCGAGGAGGTCGTTCACGGTGTAGGTGTTGTTGCCCGGCGCGTTGATGACGCCGGTGAAGCCGTTGTGGGCCGCCCGGTTCGAGGTCACGTTCCCGTTGTTCACGGTCAGCGTGAGGTTCTCGAACTCACCGCTGCCCGCCGCCAGGGTCGTGTTGGCGGCGCCGAGGATCAGCGTGTCGCCGGTCGCGGTGTTTCCGCCGCCCTTCAGCACGCCCGAGAGGCCGCCGAACGGGTTGATCACCGTGTCGTTGTCGCCCAGGCCCGTCACGTTCTGGCCGATGATGCCGACCGTGAAGTTGTTGGTGTTCGTGCCGTCCGCGCCCAGAAAGTACTGCTCGATGCCGAGGTCACCGGTCGCGGTGCCGTCGGTCGAGAAGCGGATCGTCTGCGTGCCACCGCCGTTGCCGGTGTTGGTGAACGGGATGGTGAAGTCGTTGTGCTGGACGACCGTCATGGTGGCGTCGACCGCGGTGTTGCTGAAGCTGACCGCCTTGGGGCCGAACTTGGCACCGCCGTTGACACCCTTGACGTCGACCGTGCCGCCACCGATGCCGGTGAACTGCACGGTGTCGCCGGCACCACCGCCCACGAGGTTGCCCGTGAAGACGGAGTTCCCGCTGTTGTAGTTGAGGGTGTCGTTGCCGCCGGAGCTGATGTCGACGTTCTGCTTGAAGGCGCCGTTGTCCCTGGCGACCGTGAAGGTGTCGTCGCCGGAGGCGAGGACGTAGTTCTCGATCCCGACGTCACCCGTCGCGGTGCCGGAGGTCGTCAGCACGATGGTCTGCGTGCCGCCCGTGAAGATGAAGGCCTGCGTCAGGTCGTTGTGCTGGGCGATGGTCATGGTGACCGTTTCGGCATGGTCGCTGAAGTTGGCACCCTTCGGGGTCAGCACGGCGCCGGCATTCACACCGGAGACGTTGGCGTCGCCGGTGAACTTGACGGTGTCGCCGGCGCCGCCGCCCACGAGGTTGCCGGTGAACGTACCGTTCCCGTAGACGATGACGTCGTTGCCACCCGAGGTGATGTCGACGTTCTGCTTGAAGGCGCCGTTGTCGTTGGCAACCGTGAAGGTCTCGTTGCCCGAGGACAGGAAGTAGTTCTCGATGCCGCCGTCCCCAAAGGTCCCGCCCGGGGTCGTGAGCGTGATCGTCTGGATGCCCGTCGTGTTGGTGAACGCGGCGGTGGGAGCGTTGTACTGCGCCAGCGTCATCGTCACCGAGACGGCAGCGTTGTTGAAGTCGAAGACCTCGCCGAAAACAGCCAGGCCGGTTACGCCCGAGATGTTGGAGACGTTGCCGGTAAACTTCACGATATCACCGATAAAGACGTTGGCGAAGGTGCCGGTGAAGACGCCGGTACCGAACACCAGGGTGTCAACGCTGCCCGTGCCGACGTCGACGTTCTGCTTGAACGCGCCGTTGTCCGGCGCCACCGTGAAGGTATCGGGGCCGTTGGCCAGGAAGTACCGCTCGATCCCGCCATCTCCGGTAGCGACGCCCGAGGTCGTAAGCGTGATGGTCTGCGTGCCCGTCGTGCCGGTGAACGACGGCACGAAGTCATTGTGCTGCGCCAGCGTCATCGCCACCGAGATGGCGGCGTTGCTGAAGTCAGCGGTCTTGGCGTTGAGCACGCCGCCAACGTTGACACCCGACACGTTGGCATTGCCGAAGAACTGCACCGTATCCGGGTCGGCCTTGCTGAGGCCGGTCAGGTTGCCGGTAAAGATGGCGGCGCCGTACCGGATGGTGTCGGCCGCGCCCGTCGCCGTGACGGTGACGTTCTGGCTGGGCAGACCGGTCGCCACGGTGAAGTTGTAGGCCGCCAGACCGACACCGGTCACCAGGGAGTAGTTCTCGATGCCGGCGTCGCCCGTAGCGGTGCCGCCGTTGACCAGATTGATGGTCTGGGTGCCGCCGGTGTTGCCGAAGGGCTGCGTGAACCCGTTGTGCTGCGTCACCGTCATCGTCGTCGACGTGCTCTGGCCGTTGAAGTCGGCCGTGTCGGTGATCTTGCCGCCGGAGTTCACGCCCGAGACATCGGCGTTGCCGGTGAACTTCGTCGTGTCCCCGTTGCCGATGTTGGTCATGTTACCGCTGAACTTGCCGGTTCCGAACACGACCGTGTCCGTGCCGTTGCCGAACGCGACGCTCTGCGAGCCGGTCGTCAGGTTCGGATTATCCGCCGCGACCGTGAAGACATCGTTCTTCGAGCCGCCGACGGTGTTCAGGTTGTACTTCTCGATCCCGTCGTCGCCGGTCGTGGTGCCGCCGTCCGTCAGGTTGATGGTCTGCGTGCCCGCCGTGTTCGTGAACGGATGGATGAAGCCGTTGTGCTGCGCAAACGTCATCGTGACGGTGCGGTTGCCGTTCGTGAAGTCGCCGATGCCGAACGTCGTCGACCCGCCGCCGTTGATGCCGGAGATGTTGACGTTGGCTGCGAAGCGCAGCGTGTCGTCGGCACTGCCCTTGAACGTCCCGTCATACTGGCCGCCGAGGTTCAGGATGGCCGTATCCTTGCCGCCGCCGGCGTTCACGTCGATGTTCTGGTCGTTGTCGCCCAACGTGAACGTGTCATCGAGGACCGACTTGAAGATCCAGCTCCCGACATCGTCGTCGAGCACCGCACCGCCCGTCACCTGGTTGGAGAAGGTGATGGTGGTGTTGCCGAAGCTCGAGCCGTTCGACGTCTGGATGCCGAAGAAGAAGAACGGAGGATGAACGAGGTGAAGGCCGAGGCCTCGAACAGCGAGTACTGCTCGAACGTCATCGTCGTGTTCGACGTACCGCCGACGGCGATATCCAACCCGACATTGCCGCCGGTCGCCGCGATCTTGCCGACGCCGAGGTCGGTCGCCGCGTTGTGAATCTGGATCAGGTTCGTGTTGAAGCCGGTTCCGCCCATCACGTCGACGGACCACGCTCCGGCCAGGTTCTCGGGATCGCGGATGATGTCCTGCAAGGCGCCGCCGACCACCTTGGTGAACTGCGTGCCGGCGTTGAAGCCGACATTGTTCGCCGCATCGAGCAGGTTCAGGGTCTCGACGTTCAGCACCACCGCGTTGGTCGTGCCGGCGTCGCCGATCTGACCGAAGAAGGTGCCGAACGTCACGTTGGCGTCGAGGTTCAGCGTGTCGGTGCCGCCCTTGCCGTCGATCGTGAAGCCGGCCTTCAGCTCCGTGTCATGGACGTTGAACGTGTCGTCCTTGCCCGTGCCGATCACAAATCCCGCGCCCTGCTCCGGCAGCCCGCCGTTGAAGCCGGGGGTCGTCATCGTGATGCCGTAGCCGAGCCCCGAGAAGTCGTAGCTCTCGACCCCCGCGACCGTGGTCATCGTGTTGCCCTTCACGAGATCGATGCCGTCCAGGAAGAGCACCGTGTTGATGCCCTGCCCGGTGATCTGCGGGAAGAACCCGTTCCACTGGTTGACCGACAGCGTGCCGGTGGCGTTGAAGGAGAAGTCGAGCTTCTCGAAGCCGACCAGGATGCCATTGGCCACATTGCCGTTGTTCAGGGTCAACGTGTCGTTGTTTCCCGGGCCCTGGGCGAACAGGAACTGACCGGGCAGCAGCGTGCCCGAGTAGACGACGTTGGCCGCCGGGTTGAGAACGCCCGAGATGTAGTTGGCGACGTCGACGCCGGTGAACAGCCCCAGCTTGTCGCCGAAGTTGATCGAGCCCCCCTGGAAGCCCGGGCTCGCGAAGGTGATGAACACCTCGAGATCGAGCGCGTTCAGCAAGCCGTTGTTGTCGAGGTCGACCCACATCGCGCCGATGTCGGCCTGGTACACCGCCTGGGTCTGGAGGGCGCCGCCGCCAGACAGGAGAGCCAGGGCCTGGCCGTAGTTCGCCGCCGTCCCGAGGAACGTCGGGATCTTGATCAGCGCGGCCTGGATCGCCGGGTTGACCAGCAGCGTATCGGTGTTGCTGTGGAAGTTCGTGATGAACACGTCGATCCCGGTCGGCGTCTGCTGCGGGCCGCCGGGCGATCTGTTCTGCGCGTTGATCAGGAACACGGTGCCGACAGTGTCGAACTGCCCGCCGGCCAGCTGTCTCGGCGTCGGCGCCGCCGCCACCCCAGATGACGTTCGAGCCGGCACCCGGGCCCGTGCCCTTGGCCAGATCCTGTCGGCCGCGAAGCCGCCGAGCAGCGTGCATCGGTCGCGCCGACGCCGCCGGTGATGGTCTCCGACAGCGTGCTGCCGTTGGCCCACACCTGCGTCGGACCCGCGACCGCGCTCAGGTCGACGGTCGTCACCCTGGTGCCCGTCGCCGGGTTGCTCGCCAGGAAGACGATCTCGCCGACGTGCCGTTGCCGCCGAACACGCCCTTGACGGTCTGCATGTCGAACGTGCCGAACCCGCCCAGCGAGAACACGTTGGCGATGCCGCCATCGGCGATCAGGCCCAGCGTGTTGGCCGCGTTCGGGTTGCCGATCAGGGCCGACTTGTCGACCAGGCCCGTGCCCGGGTTGATCGCCGCCGTGAACAGGCCCGACTCGAAGGCCGTGTTGTAGCCCGCCGTCGTGGCGTTCACCGTGATCGAGTTGGCGCCTGAGGGGATCGCCGCCACGAAGATCCGGTCGAAGCCGGTGTCACCGTCGGCGATGTTGTAGGTCATCCTGCTGGTGAAGCCCGTGCCCTCGAAGAACGAGTTGCTCCAGCCGCCGCCCGTGGTGTTGATCGTGTCCAGCCCCGGTTGTTGGCGAAGAAGTTCATCAACAGGCTGTTGTTGAACTTGCCCGCCGCCATGGTCAGGATCTCGACGTTCGTGATCTGGCCGAACAGCGAGTCGTTCTCGTTCAGCGCCCCGCCGAACAGCCGGAACGTATCGCGGCCCGTGCCGCCATCGACCTTCTGCGCCGAGGTCAGCGCCGGAAGATGCCCGCCTGGTTCCACAGGAACAGGTCGTTGCCCGCACCGCTCGCGATGTCGACCCGGCCACCGGTGTTGCCGATGGTGAAGGTGTCGGCGCCGCCGCCGGTCTTGACGATGTGCAGGTTGCCGAGACCCGGATTCAGGGTCGCGACGTTGTTGCCGCTGTCGCCCGCCGTGCCCCCCGGGACGAGCCCGCTGGTGATGGTCCAGTTGCCGGCATTGGCCGCGAAGGTGTTGGCGCCGTTACCGAGCGTGATCGTGCCGCTGACCGCGCTCATGTAGGCGGCCGCCAGCGCCGCGATGTTGAAGTTGCTGTTGCCGCCGGTGATGGTGGTCAGCGTCCCGCCGCCACCGATCGCGCCGATCGTCCAGATGCCCGAGCCGTTGGTGAAGTCGTTGGCCGTGCCCTTGAGGTCGAGCGCCACCAGACGGTTCAGGTTGTCGAGCGTGATCAGGTTGTTGGTGTCGACGAATGGCCCCGTTGCGGTTGGCCCTCAGATCTCAACCCCGTGACCGGATCTTGCTGGCCGCCGCCGGCCTCGAAGTCGCGCAGCACCAGTGACGGCGCGCCGCCGTTGTTGTTGATGTTGTTGATCGTCAGGCTGAGCGCGTTGTTGGCATTCGGCAGCGCGAAGTCGAAGGCCATCAAATTGCCCTTCATGCCGCCGCCGGCGCCTGCCGTCTTGCTGTTGTCGAGCACGAAGAGGTCGCCCGACACCGCATCCTTGAACGTCTGGCCGTTACCCGCCCCCGACAGCAACGGACCGTTGATGTTGATGGTCTGCAAAGCCGGTGTTGATGCCGATGAAGTTGCTGTTGAGGTTCAGCAGCCCCAGGTCGAGCACGTTGGTGGCCACGCCCGGGATCGCCACGCTCCACGGCGTGCCGTTCGGCGACTGCAGGGTGATGTTCTGCACCCCGGTCGCGTTGCCTTCGCCGTTCGGGTTGGTCAGGTTGTTGATCATCGGGTCGATGATCAGCGTGCGGTCGCCGTGCCGCCGGTGAAGGAGTCCTGCGTGCCGGGGCCCGAGAACGCGCCATGGAAGCCGGTCTGCGTGACCAGCGAGCCGTTCGAGAAGTCGAGCGTCACGTTGCCGTTGCCGCCGACGATCACCGCCTGACCGAGGTTGGTCTCGATCTTCGTTGATCACGCCGTTCACGGGGGTGCTCTGCCGATCCCCAGGAAGCCGCCGTTGGTCGTGATCGAGCCGGTCAGGCCGCCGTTGAAGCCTTGATAGTCCTGGCGGCTGCCCAGGCCGGTCGTGACCATCTTGCTGTTGAGCAGGCCACCGGCCGCGCCGCCCAGCGGCGTGCCGTTGGCGGCAATGAAGCCGACCGCCGTCATCGCCCTGGTTCTTGACGTTGCCGTTGCCGACGTTGAGCGCCGTTGCCGCCCGCCGTCACCGTGCTCGCTGCCGTTCTGCGTGCCGCCGGTGAAGCCGGGGGGGGGGGCGCCGGCGTATAGACGCCGTCGATCGCCACGCCACCGTTGCCGGTGCCCGAGTTGATCGTCAGGCCGCCGGCCGACGTGATGCCGGGGAAGCTGCCCGGAGCACCGACGTCGAAGAACTTCCCGGTGAAGGCCGTCAGGTCGAGCACGTTGTTGTCCGAGCTTGTGCCGCTATTGGTGAAGGCCAACCCGCCTGGCCCGAGCCGGTCGTGCCGAGCACGAAGTCCGTCCCGCCCAGCATGGTGACCTTGGTCAGCGCCGTCGCGCCGAAGCCGTTGGTCGCGCCGCTGACCGCGATCAAGCCGTTGATCTGGCCGGTCGCGTTGTTGCCGCCGGTCGAGGTGATCGTGACTTGCGGCACGTTCACCCAGAAGCGCGAGTTGGCCAGACCTGCGGATCGGGCTCACCGTCGGGTCCAGGGTCAGGGTCTGGGTCGGCTTCGCCGCGTTGTTCTGGTACTGCACCGCCGTCGACGGTGCCGCCCAGGACGTCGCTCGATTGAGTAGCCGGGACGCCCAGCCCCTGCTGCTGCTGCTGGTTGCAGGTCAGCTTGCCGCTGGCATTGCTGTCCTTCACCAGGGTCATCATGCTGAACACGCTCGACATGTCGATCGTCGTGCCCGTGCTGCCCTGGCCGGGGTTGATGTCGAAGATCTGGATGTTGTTGGTCGTGAAGGCGTTGATCAGCTGCGGCAGGATGCCCGTCGTCTGCAGGAACAGCGTGTTGGGCCCGTCGGTCGTGCCCTTGCCGTCGAGATTGTCGTTCTGGCCGAGCGTGCTCGATGCCGTCAGCGGGTTCGAGTTCGCCACCGCGAAGAACGTGTTCAGCCCGTTCGGGTTGCCGACGAAGGTGTCGGTGCCCGTCGTCAGGATGAACGAGATCGGTGCCGTCTCCGCGATCTGCGCCGTGCCCGTCGCCGTCGACACGTCGTCGATCGTGAGCGTCAGGCCCTTGGTGAGGCCGCTCGCGTCGGTCGACAGCGTGTTCACCACCACCGTCGCGGTGTTGTTGTTCAGCGTCACGAGCCTGCGGATCTGCGACGCCGGCACCACGTTGCCCAGCGCCGACCCCGACAGCGTGTAGGCGAACGCCGTTCGATGTTCACCCCGCTGATCGTGAAGCTTGACCTGGTTGCCCTCCACCACCGGTGCCGCCGGCGGCGTCACCGTCAGCGTCGCTTCGTTGATCGTCACCGTCCGGGAGAGGTCGGGGAAGCCGCCGCTGTCCAGCCGGAAGGTCAGGCTCTGCGTCAGCGGACCGTTGATGATCTTGAAGTCGGTGTTGACCGTGACAACCGCGCTGCCGTTGCTGTCGAGCGTCACCGTGCCGCTCAGCACGCCCCCGTCACACCGGGTTGGTGCCGCTGCCGGTCAGCGTCCACGACCGTACAGCCCGGCCACCGAGCTGCCCGCCACGCCTTGCGTGTTGACCGTGAAGGCCAGGCTCTGGCCCTGGTTGATGGTCGCGTTGGCCGGGCTCACCGACACGGTCTGGAAGGCCTGGTCGAGGATATCGATCGTGACCGCCGCGTTGTTTCCGACCTTACGTGCTGATCGGCTTGAAGCCCAGCACGCCGAGATCGACCAGCGTGTGCACCGTCACCGAGGCGTTGCTGTTGGTGTCGAGCGTCACCGTGCCGGTCCGCTCCGTCGCCGGGATTTGCGCCAGCCCCGGACCGCTGATCGTGTAGTTCTCGACCCGGCCCGCCACCGAGCCCGACGCCACGCCCAAGGTCGTCGCCACCGAGAAGGTGAACGCCCCGCCCTCGACCACCGCGTTCGGCGCCGTCGTCGTCTGCGTGCCCTCGCTCATGTACCGTGCCGGTCGCCGTCGTCGTCGACCCGCTCTTCAGCGTGAACACCAGGTCCTGCGGCGACACGCCGTTCAGCACCGTCGCCAGCGTCGCGATCGACACCGTCGCACTGCCGTTCGAATCGAGCGTCACCGTGCTGCTGAGCGGCCCGTCGATCTGCGCCGAGGCCGGCCCGCTCAAGGTCAGGTCTCGACCTGGCCCGCCACCGCACTGCCCAGCACGCCCACCGTGTTGATGGTGGCGGCGAAGACGACCGGGGCGCCCTCGAGGATCGTGTCGAGGCTCGGCGTCACCGACTGCCGTCGTCGTCGTTGATCGTCACCGTCGAGGGCGGCATTGTTGCCGACCTGGATCGAGACCGACGTCGTGCCGGTGTTGCCGA
Source organism: Reyranellaceae bacterium (assembly GCA_046349295.1). GTDB lineage: Bacteria > Pseudomonadota > Alphaproteobacteria > Reyranellales > Reyranellaceae > Reyranella. The sequence goes on along the minus strand of JAXMCP010000008.1, from coordinate 317,368 downwards.
GATCGGCCAGCGTGTGCACCGTCACCGTCGCGTTGCCGCTGGCATCGAATCCACCGTGCCGAGCGCTCCGCAACCGGGATGCGCCAAGCCCGGACCCGTGATCGTGTACGCCTCGACACGGCCCGCCACGAAGCCCGGTGCCACGTTCGTCGTCGCCACGCTGAAGCTGAAGGCCGAGCCTTCGTTCACCGGGCCGTGTTGGTCGTCGCCTGCGTGCCCTCGGTCACGTTGACCGTCGCCGTCGCCGTCGTCGTCGACCCGCTCTTCAGCGTGAACACCAGGTCCTGCGGCGACACGCCGTTCAGCACCGTCGCCAGGGTCGCGATCGACACCGTCGCCTTGCCGTTCGTGTCCAGCGTCACCGTGCCCGACAGCGGGCCGTCGACCTGGCGAGGCGCCGCCGCTCAGCGTCCAGGTCTCGACCTGGCCCACAACCGCGCCGCCGGCTACGCCCGTGGTGTTGATCGTGAACACCACCGGGCCGCCTTCGAGAATTGTCGCCGCACTCGGCGTCACCGACTGCGCCACCGTCTCGTTGATCGTCACCGTCGAGGCGGCGTTGTTGCCGACCTGGACCGATACCGACGTCGTGCCGGCCAGTCAGGTCGGCCAGCGTGTGCACCGTCACCGTCGCGTTGCCGTTGGCATCGAGCGTCACCGTGCCCGAGCGCTCCGCCGCCGGGATTGCGCCAGGCCCGGACCCGTGATCGTGTACGACTCGACACGGCCCTCGACCAGGCCGTTCGCCACGCCCGTCGTCGCCACCGAGAAGCTGAACGCCGAACCTTCGCTCACCGGCCCGCTGTTCGTCGTCGTCTGCGTGCCTTCAGAGATGTTCACCGAGCCAGTCGCCGTCGGAACCGCACCGCTCAGGATCGTGATCGCGAGATGCGCAGCGCCGGACCGTTCAGCACGTTCGCCAGCGTCGACACCGTGATCGTCGCCGTGCCGTTCTGGTCGAGCACGATCGTGCCCGACGGCGGGCCGTCGACCTGCGACGTCCGCCCGCTCGGCACCCAGTTCTCGACCTGGCCCGCCACCGCAGAGCCCGCGACCCCCGTCGGCGGTGACCGTGAAGATCACCTGCGCGCCTTCCAGGATCGTCGCCGAGCTCGGCGTCACCTGCTACCGCGTCTCGTTGATGATCACGTTGACCGGCGCGTCGTTGCCACCGTCCGCGTCACCCGTCGTCGATGCCGCTGTCGGTGGCGTCGCCAGCGTGTGCACCGTGATCGTCGCGTTGCCGTTCTGGTCGAGCACCACCTGGCCCGAGCGCTCCGCCACCGGGACGTGGGCGATGCCCAGGCCAGTGATCGATGTAGCTCTGCGTCAGCCCGACCGCGCCGGCCGCGATGTTGCTCGTCGCCACCGAGGGTGAACGCCTGGCCCTCGTTCACCGGGCCGGTCTGGCTCACCGTCTGCGTGCCCTCGGTCAGCGTCGTCGTCGATCGGCCCGACCGTGACCTTGATCGTCTCGTTCGGCGTGTCGAGGTTGGCCGCGTTGGTGATCGTGCCGATATGGATCGTCGCCTTGCTGTCCGTCCCGAGAACCGCGAGCCGGTCAGCTTGCCGCCCTGGATCTCCGAGGACTGGATGCCGCTGATCCAGTACTGGAACGTCTTGTTGGCCTGCGACAGGTCGGCCTGCAGCACGACGTCGACCGCGCCACGCCCGACAGGATGGTCGTGGCGTTCGGCACGAGCGAGATGCCCTGCGGGTTGGTCTGCTCCTGCACGATGATCGCGTCGGTCCGGGCGATCGCCGCCACCACCGTCGCCAGGTCGTGGTCACCGGCTCGACCTGGCGCGGCACGGCCGTGTTGTCGATCGCGATCCAGGTGAGGTTCGCATTGACGAACTTCTGCGCATAGTCGACCGCGACGTGCGTCTTGTTCTGGATCGTCGTCGAGGTCGGCGCCCTGCGCGCGCCCGGGAATCACGTTCAGGATCATCGTGCCGGAACTGGCAGGTGCCGTCAGCTGGTTGACCCAGTAGTCGAGGCCCGCCGCGTCGAGATCGCGATTGAACAGGTCGTTGTAGATCGCCTTCACGAAGGCTGCCGGGTCACCGACCGCGGGCGCCGCCAGGTACGAGTACAGCGCCGTCGCCTCGGGCTGCACCGCGAACGAGTTGGCGATCGCCGTCAGCGACAGGCCGCCGTTGAGCTGCGTCACCCAGTAGTCGAGACCGACCGGATCGGCCGCACGGCCGAAATACGCGACGTAAAGCTGACCAATCTGTTCCTGCGCCGTCACGATCGGAAACGCCATGGCTACGCCACTCCTCAGCTCGTCATTCGAAGTTCTGGAAAATTCCTGGGGAACGCAGTTCCCTGGGGCTGCTCGATAACGATTTCACAATCGTGTGCGACTCTTCCGTATCGGCGGCACCCCAAAACACTTTCTCTCACGCTCTCCAACCAGTGGAGACCTCACCCTGCCTTCAAAATACCCAATTTTCGTTCCGTATGCAAGTTACTGCACAACTGCGTTCTGCATAACTGCGGCGAAACCGGCCCTACGAAAAGCGGCGGGGAAAAGAAGCTTCCCGCCGCACGACTGAATAGTGCCAAGCGCCTTACTCTGGCACGTGGATCATGCGCTTGATGTGCTTGAGGTTGGCCACGATGGTGAAGGTCATGATCACCAGCAGCGACCATGAGCTCCATTTGGCGACGTGCACCAGCGTCCAGGCGCCGAGCTGGTTGGGATAGCGCCAGATCCCCAGGAACGTCGCGGCGTTCTCGGCGAGCCAGATGAAGAAGCCGATCAGGACGAAGGCGAGCAGCAGCGGCATGGTGCGGTCCCGGTCGAACGGGCGGAAAACGACCGTCGCACGAGCGTAGAGGCCGAGCACGCAGGCCGCGAGGTACCAGCGGTAATCGCCGATGAAATGGTGGGTGAAGAAGTTGACGTAAACCGCGAGCGCCACCAGCCCGGCCATCCAGTACGGTGGATGATGGCGGATGCGCAGATCGAACAGGCGCCACGCCTGGATGATGTAGCTCCCTACCGCCGCGTACATGAATCCCGAGAACAACGGGACGCCGAGCAGCTTGGTGTAGGCGAAGTCGGGATAGCTCCACGACTGGATGCCGCTCGAGGTCTTGTAGGCCTCGAGCACGAAGCCCAGCGCATGGAACAGGCAGATCGCCTTCAGCTCGTCCCATGTCTCCAGCTTCGCCCACACCATCCAGGCCTGCACGACCAGGGCGAACACCAGCAGCACGTCGTAGCGGGGCACGCCCCACAGGCCGGCGCGCGGCATGGTGAAGACGGCAAGGAAGAACAGGCCGGCGAACAGACAGGCGCGCGCTTCCTTGATGCCGAAATAAAGGAACTCGACGACCAGCCGGCGGAAGCCCGCCAGCCGCTCATCGGCACACGGCTCGAGAAGCCGGCGGTCGAGCCATTGGACCGGCACGACCGCGGCAGCGACGACGAGCGCGCGCACCGCGGCCGCTCAGCCGCCGACCTCGCATTGGATCACGGTGGCGAAGTCGTAGCCCGGAGGGCCCTGCTGGCTGCCCTCGGCCATGTGATGAATGCGGCCGAGTGCATGGGGCGCCAGGAACACCCATTGTGCTTCGGCCGATCCCACGGGCAGGACCGAGAGCGCTGCCCCGACCAGCACCGTCAGCAAGACCGAAAGACGCAACATGCCCGCCTTCATTGGACCATCCCCGTGACGTGGCCACATCATGGCGTCGATTGCGGCCGAATCGCGGTTGCGCCCATTCCGATCGGAGGGAGAGGAATATCCAGCGCTACCGCGTCGGGACTGGGCGGTCGCTCGAGTAGTCGTAGAAGCCGCGCTTGACCTTGCGGCCAATCCAGCCGGCCTCGACGTACTTCACCAACAGTGGACAGGGCCGGTACTTGGAATCGGCCAGCCCCTCGTGCAGGACCTGCATGACCGACAGGCAGGTGTCGAGGCCGATGAAGTCGGCGAGCTCGAGCGGGCCCATCGGATGGTTGGCGCCGAGCTTCATGCCGGTGTCGATCGCCTCGACATTGCCGACACCTTCATAGAGCGCGTAGACAGCCTCGTTGATCATCGGCAGCAGGATGCGGTTGACGATGAAGGCGGGAAAATCCTCGGCGTTGACCGGCTTCTTGTCGAGCTTCACCACCACGTCGCGCACGGTGCGGAAGGTCTCCTCCTCCGTGGCGATGCCGCGGATGAGCTCGACCAGTCCCATCAGCGGCACCGGGTTCATGAAGTGCATGCCCATGAACTTGCCGGGACGGTCGGTCACCGAGGCGAGCCGGGTCACCGAGATCGACGAGGTGTTGGTGGCCAGCAGCACGTTGGGCGGCAGGCCGTCGCACAGCTTCCTGAAGATGTCGCGCTTCACCGCCTCGTTCTCGGTCGCCGCCTCGACGACCAGATCGCAGTCGGCAAACGCCTTGTAGTCGAGGCCGGGGGAGATCCGCCGCAGCGCGGCGTCCTTGTCGTCCGGGCGGATCATGCCGCGGCCGATCTGGCGGTCCATGTTGCGGCCGATTGACTCCAGGCCCTTGTCTATATGCGCCTGGTCGACGTCCGCCAGACGGATGTCGAAGCCCTTGAGCGCGCAGACATGGGCGATGCCGCTGCCCATCTGGCCGGCACCGATGACACCGATGCGCTTGATCATGACGCGATACTCCGCGTTACTTCTTTGCCACCGCTTCGATCAGCTCGGGCACGATCTTGAAAAGATCGCCGACGATGCCGTAGTCGGCGACCTGGAAGATCGGCGCCTCTTCGTCCTTGTTGATCGCGACGATGGTCTTGCTGTCCTTCATGCCGGCGAGGTGCTGGATGGCGCCGGAAATGCCGATGGCGATGTAAAGATCGGGCGCCACGACCTTGCCGGTCTGGCCGACCTGATAGTCGTTCGGCACATAGCCCGCGTCGACCGCGGCGCGGCTCGCTCCCAGGCCGGCGCCGAGCTTGTCGGCCAGCGATTCGAGCATCTTGAAGTTCTCGCCGCTCTGCAGGCCGCGACCGCCGGAGACCACGATCTTGGCGCTGGTCAGTTCAGGCCGCTCGCTCTTCGAGAGCTCGGCGCCGACATAGGAGGCGAGGCCGCCCGCGCCAGTGCCGGCGATCTTCTCGACCGGCGCCGACCCACCGCCGGCTGCCGCCTTGAAATTGGTCGGCCGGATGGTCACGACCTTGATCTTGTCGGCGGTCTGCACGGTCGCCATGGCGTTGCCGGCATAGATCGGCCGCACGAACGTGTCGGGCGAGACGACCTTGATCGCCTCCGAGACCTGGGCGACATCGAGCAGGGCCGCGACGCGCGGGGCGATGTTCTTGCCCACCGAATCGGCCGCCATCACGACGTGGCTGTAGCCTGGCGCGAGCTTGACCACGAGCGGCGCCACGTCCTCGGCCAGCCAGTTGGCGTAGGCCGCGTCCTCGGCCTCGAGCACCTTGGTCACGCCCTGGATGGCGGCGGCCGACTTGGCGGCCTCGCCGGCGTTGCTGCCGGCCACCAGCACATGCACGTCGGCATCCATCTGCGCGGCGGCCGCCACGGCGTTCGCGACATTGCTGCGAACGCTCTTGCCGTCATGCGCGGCAACGACGAGGACGGCCATGTCAGATCACTCCCGCTTCGTTACGCAGCTTGTCGACCAGCTCGTCGACCGTCTTCACCTTGATGCCGGCCTTGCGCTTGGCCGGCTCCTCGACCTTGAGAGTCTTGAGACGCGGCGCGACGTCGACGCCGAGCTTGTCGGGCGCCAGGGTTTCGATCGGCTTCTTCTTGGCCTTCATGATGTTGGGCAACGAAGCGTAGCGCGGCTCGTTGAGGCGCAGGTCGGTGGTGATCACCGCCGGCAGCTTGATCTTGATGTTCTCGAGACCGCCGTCGACCTCGCGCTTCACCTCGGCACTGCCGTCGGCCAGGTTCAGCTTGTTGGCGAAGGTGCCCTGCGACCAGCCGAGCAGCGCTGCCAGCATCTGGCCGGTCTGGTTGGAATCGTCGTCGATCGCCTGCTTGCCGACGATCACCAGGCCGGGCTGCTCCTTGTCGACCACGGCCTTCATCAGCTTGGCCACCGCGAGCGGCTGCAATTCGGCATCGGACTGCACCAGCACGCCGCGATCGGCGCCCATGGCGAGGGCGGTGCGGATCGTCTCCTGGCACTGGGCGGGGCCGGCGGAAAAGGCAATGACCTCGGTGGCCAGCCCCTTCTCGCGCAGCCGGATCGCCTCTTCCACGGCGATCTCATCGAAGGGGTTCATGGACATCTTGACGTTCGCCGTCTCGACACCCGTGTTGTCGGCCTTGACGCGGATCTTGACGTTGTAGTCGATGACCCGCTTGACCGCGACCAGCACTTTCATCGCGTTGCGCCTATAGGTGAGTTGCGGCCGGACCTCCCGCCCGGCGAAGGGGTCTTCGTGTAGGGGTGTTCAGCCGATCATGTCAAGACGATGTCGCACTGCACAAAGCCGCACCGTAGAAGATTTTCTTCCCTTTTTTCAACAAGTTGAGGCTCTTGGCCGCCTCAGCAGAGGCGCTCCGGCAAGTCAGTCCTCCATTGCAGCGTGATGTCGGGAACGTCGGAGTGGGCGCAGCAGCCCGACCACATCGGATCCCACGCCGGCCGATCCGCTCCCGCCATGTCCCAGACGTCGACGCGCGCCGTCGTCAGCGCGCTCCGCCGGGCACCCACAGGACGTCGCTGGACCCATTGTCGTTGAGCCGCCGCGACAGCACGAACAGATGGTCCGACAGCCGATTTATATACTTGATCGCCTCGGGGTTGATCTCCTCGGCGGCCGCCAGCCGGGTCATGCGGCGCTCGGCCCGGCGCGCCACCGTCCTGGCGAGATGCAGCCATGCCGCCGCTTCACTGCCGCCGGGCAGGATGAAGGAGCTGAGCGGCTTCAGCTCGGCGTTCATGGAGTCGATCTCGCGCTCCAGCCGCTCGACCTGGGAGGCGACGATGCGCAGAGCGCCCTCGCCGCGCTTGGCCTGACCCTCGGGCGTGCAGAGATCGGCGCCGAGATCGAACAGGTCGTTCTGGATGCGGCCCAGCATGGCATCGGCTTCGGCCAGACGCGAATCGTCCGCGGCAGCGCGGGCGATGGCATTGCGTGCCAGGCCGATGACGGAGTTGGCCTCGTCGGTCGTGCCGTAGGCTTCGACGCGCGGATCGTGCTTGGCGACGCGCTCGCCGCGGCCGAGCGAGGTCTGCCCGCCGTCGCCGCCGCGCGTATAGATGCGGGTCAGCGTCACCATCGCTTCAGCTCCTGCTCGCGAGATACCAGAGACCGATCAGGACGATGGTCAGGAACTGCAGGCGCACGCGCCACCACATCAGCTTGTTGCTGCGCCGCCCTCCCTCGATGCTGCCTTCGACATTGCGGCTCATGCTGATCAGCCCGGCGAACAGCATGCCGAGCGTCGCCAGGCCCGAGATGATGACCATGAAGAACAGGATCTTGGCGAGCATGGTGAGGACTCTTCCGGCGGTGGGCCAATCTCATGTTCCTCCCCCCTGATCGGGGGAGGTGGCCCGACGGGCCGGAGGGGGAAAGCCTCAGACGGGCTTCCCGAAGTTCCGACGTCGGAATTTCATGGACCTCGGCTGCGGCCTTCCCCTCCGCCCCGCAGGACGGGGCACCTCCCTCGATTACGGCGGAGGCAAGAATTCTCAATCTAGTCATTGTGGCGGCCGGCGCCAGTACGGGCGCCGGACCATGGCCTCATGTCGCGGGTGGCGGCCGTTCCGGTGGCGGCGCGGAACAAGGCCTCCGCCGCCTGCTCGCCCGACCACAGCGCTGCATGCACCGTGCCGTATTCGACGGGCTCGGTCGCCTCGCCGGCGAAGTAGACGCGTTGCCCGAGCGGCCGCGCATGGGCGTCGCGATCCTCCGGCGCGCTGCCGACGCCGGGATAGGAATAGCCGCCGCGCGACCACGGGTCGCTCACCCAGCGCGGAAAGAGCATGCCCTGCGGCCGCGGGATGTCCTTGCCGAACATCTTGCGCAGCGAGGCCATCGCCACCTCCTCGACCTCGGCGTCGCTCGACTTGCGGTCGAGGCTCACCGACGTGGCGCCGTTGGTGAAGCTCAGCAGGATCGGCAAGCCGGTCTCCTGCACGTGGCTCACCCAGGTGTTGAAGGTGCCGCGCTTCTCCGGCGAATCGGGCAGACGGCCGAACCATTTCGGCTGCTCGGGCCAGAAGCGCTCGGGAAAGCGCAGGTAGATCTTCCCCAGCGCCCCTGCCCCGTAGCCCAGCCGATGCAACGCCTTCTGCTGCGCCTCGGGCGGCAGCGGATCGAGCGCCGGCAGTCCGGCACGCAGCAATCCGATCGGCACCGCGATCACCGCACGCTCGGCCTCGATGCGCTCGCCGCTCTGCAACGTGGCGATGACTCCTGCCCCCGACCAGGCGATGCGCTGCACGGGGGCACCGAGGCGAATGGCGAGGCCCCGGGCTGCATCCTCGATCAGCGTGTGGAAGCCGCCGCGCGGCTGCGCGTTGCGATCCAGCCCTTCGGTCGGGAACCATTCCTCGGCGGCGATCGCCTCGTAGGGCGCACCCTGCACGCCCTCGCTCATCTCGACGAAAGTCGCGACCACGAGCTTGTCGATCTCGGGCAGCCAGCCGGCGTGCAGCAACGGATCGACGGCCTCCTTCACCGAGATCGAACGTGGCCCCCAGCTGCGCGCCATCGCCTTGCTCTTCCACGACGCCCATTCGATGGCCACCTTGAAGGCGGCGCGCCCGAGCACGGCGCGGCGGCGCTGGCCCTCACGCGTCGGCGCGGTGGCGCGATCGTCGATCAGCAGCCGGTCGCCCTGCGATTCGACGAGGGCGATGCCCAGCTTCTCGCACCACAAAGCGAGCGGATTGCCGTCGACGCCATGCACCCAGGAACCGCCGAGATCGAGCGGCGCGCCCAGCGAGGTATCGGTCCAGGTTCGGCCGCCCAGACGCTCGCGCGCCTCCAGCACCGTGACGGCAAAGCCCGAATCATGCAGCAGGCGTGCGGCGACGATTCCCGCCATGCCGGCGCCGACCACGATCACGCGCTCGGGCTTGGCGGTGCCCATCGACCATGAACCGGTCATTGCAGCACCAGTCCGGGCAGCAGCGTCATGTCGTCGAACAGTCTTCCGCCCGCCGCTGCAAGCCCGGCACGGTCGGCATAAGGCGCGGCGGCATAGGCGAGCACGCGCATGCCGGCCGAGCGTGCCGCCTGCACGCCGGGCACCGAATCCTCGATCACCACGCAGTCAAAGGGCTGCACGTTCAGCGACAGGGCGGTGTGCAGGAACAGATCGGGGAACGGCTTTCCCCGCGGCACCTGGCTCGAGCTGAAGACGCGGCCGCCGAAAAGGTCCCACAGGCCGGTGAGGCCCAGGGTGAAGCGCATCTTCTCCACCGCGCCGGAGCTGGCCACACAGGTCTCGATGCCGGCGGCCTGCAGGGCCAGCACGGCGTCCTTGACGCCCTCGATGGGCCGCAGCGGCGCGTCGCGGAAGCTGCCGTAGGTCGCGACCTGCATCTTGTCGACGAAATCATCCGGCAGCTTGCGGCCGATCTCGGCCTCGACGATCTCGACGCACGATTTCAGCGAGCGTCCGATCAGCCGCCGCATCGTCTCCTCGATCGACCAGTCGATGCCTTGCGCGCGCAGCGCCGCCGAGAAGCTCGCATTGGCGATCGGCTCGCTGTCGACCAGCACGCCGTCGCAGTCGAAGATGGCTAGCAAGAGAGGGCCCTGTATCGTTTGCCTCCCCCGTCTTACGGGGGAGGTGCCCCGGAGGGCAGGAGGGGGAAGGCCACAATCGAAACCCCTCCGATTCCGACGTCGGAACCTCATGGATCTCGACTGAGGCTTTCCCCCTCCGCCCCGTAACACGGGGCACCTCCCCCGACTACGGGGGAGGGATCTGATGATGGCTAAAACGGCTTGTCGCCCGCTACCGTGACGCGGTTGCCGCTGCGGGTGTGAGGCCAGTAGTCCCACATGGCGCGGTGCTGGACACAGCGGTTGTCCCAGAAGGCGATCGAGTTCTCGCGCCAGCGGAAGCGGCACTGGAACAGCGGGTTCTCCATGTGCTGGTAGAGGTAGGCGAGGATGCCGTCGCTCTCGTCCCGCGGCACGCCGACCAGGAAGCGGGTAAAGCCCCGATTGACGTAGAGCGCCTTCTTGCGCGTCACCGGATGGGTGCGGATCACCGGATGCTCGGCGCGCGGATACTGCGGCTTGTCGGCGACGCCGAAATTCTTGTAGAGGCCACGATAGACCGATTCGCCGTCATGGATGGCGGTCAGGCCTTCGAGGTAGGTCTTCATGCGATCGGACAGCGCCTCGTAGGCGGCGTACATGCTGGCGAACAAGGTATCGCCACCCTTGGGCGGGCAGGTCTTGATGTAGAGGATGCTGCCCATCGGCGGCTCGAGGTCACAGCTCACGTCGGTGTGCCAGCCCTCGCCATTGGCGCGCGGAGAATCCTTGTCGGCGTGGATGATCATCAGCTCGGGCTTGCCGGGCTCGGACGGCGCCGCCGGATGGACGTGCAGGTCGCCGAACATCCGGCCGAACGCCAGGTGCTGGTCGGGCGTGATGTGCTGGTCGCGGAAGAAGATCACCAGGTTCTCGGCCAGCGCGCGATGGACCTCGTCCTGCTGGCGGTTGCTGAGCGGCCTGGCGAGATCGATGCCGCTGATCTCCGCGCCGAGGATCGGCGTCAGCTTGTCGACCGCGATGGTCTCGTAAGGTGCGCTCTCGTCGGCCGTGTGGCGATAGCGGGGGCCGGCTTTGCCGCTCAGCGATCCTTGCATGACGCTCTCCTACTCCAGCTTTATGTTGCCGCGCCGGATGATGTCACCCCAGCGCGTCATCTCGGCGCGCGCGAAGGCGGCGAAGTGTTCCGGCGTGGTGGTCGACGGCGTCGATCCCATCGTGTCCAGCCGTGCCAGGACCTGAGGATCCTGACAGGCAGCGACGATATCGCGATTGAGTCGGTGAACCAACTCCTGGGGAGTGCCCTTGGGGGCGTAGAAGCCGGTCCAGGTCCAGATCTGGAAATCGGGCAGGCCGACCTCGGGCGCGCTCGGCACCATGGCCAGCCGCGGGTCGCGCTGCGGCAGGGTGACGGCGAGGCCGCGCATGGCGCCGCGATCGATCTGCAGCTTGCCGTTGATGGTATCGATCACCATGAAGGTCAGCTGGCCGTTCAGGAGATCGGGGAAGGCCTGCGGATTGCTCTTGTAGCCGATATAGACAGCATCGACGCCGGCGAGCTGGCGATAGAGCTCCGACGCGATGCGGGCCGGCAGCGCGCCGGCGCCGAAATTGTGCTTGCCCGGCTCGGCCTTCAGCAGCGCGGTCAGGTCGGCCAGCGTCTTGAAGGGCGAATCGGCGCGCACCAGCACGACGAAGGGCGAGGTGCCGAAGCGCGTGATCGGCTCGAAGTCGGCGATCGGATCGTAGGGCAGCTTGTCGTAGAGCGCCGGATTGACCGCCTGGGTCATCGCCGACGTGAGGAAGATCGTGAGCCCGTCGGGCTTCGCCTTGGCCGCCGCTTCCGCCGCAGGCAGCCCGTTGCCGCCGCCCCTGTTGTCGACCACGACGGCCTGATTCCACATCTGGCCCAGCCTGTCGGCCACCACGCGCCCGGTGATGTCGGTTGCCGCCCCGGCCGGAAACGGCACGATGATCGTGACCCGGCCGGACGGCCAAGCTTGGGCATGCAAGGATGCAGGTGCGGCGGCCGCCAGAGATGCGGCGGACAAGAAATGCCGGCGAAGCATGTTTCCTCGGGTTTTCGTTGCCGCACAATTGGTTGACGGGCGGACGGCGGTCAAGCGACGCGCGCGCATTCTTCCTCTCCCGTCATCAGGGGAGGTGCCCCGTCATACGGGGCGGAGGGGGAGAGCCGCAGTCGAGATCTGTCGGAGTCCGAGGTCGGAATCGGAGAAATCTCGTGTGCGGCTTTCCCCCTCCGGCCCTGCGGGCCACCTCCCCCGATGACGGCGATGACGGGGAAGGAAAAGAAGAGGCGCGTTGTACATTCGCCTGGGCACAGGCAGGGTCCCCCTCACGACAACGAAGGACCACACGGGGGATCCATGCCGAGCTTCGACGCCATTGCTTCGCAGACCGTGCGCACGGCCGACCATCTCGAGCCGGCCTTCCGGCACGAGGCCGACATCGCTGCAGCTCTGCAGAAGCTCACGGGACGCAAGAAGAAGCCCAATATCCTGATCTACCTGATGGACGATGTCGGCTGGGGCGATTTCGGCTGCTACGGCGGCGGCGTCGCGGTCGGCGCGCCGACCCCGCATTTCGATCGGCTGGCGCGCGCCGGCCTGCAGCTCACCTCATGCTACTCCGAGCCGTCGTGCTCGCCCTCGCGCGCCACGCTGCACACGGGCCGCGTGCCCAACCGCCACGGTCTGCATCGCCCGCCGATGTACGGCGAGCCCGGTGGCCTGCAGGGCGAGGTGACCTTGCCGATGCTGCTCGGCCAAGCCGGCTACACGACGCAGGCGGTCGGCAAATGGCATCTCGGCGAGAATGTCGAATCGCAGCCGCAGCATGTCGGCTACGACGATTTCTACGGATTCCTGTCTGTGTCCGACATGTACACCGAATGGCGCGATCCGCATTTCTTTCCCGAGATCGTCTACTCGGGCGCGCGCACCGAATGGATCAAGAACATGCCGTTCAACCGCTGCTTCGTGCACGCCACCAAGGGCGGCGCGCTCAGCAACGTCGAGGAGGTGACGATCCCCGTCCTCTCCGAGCTCGACGAGAAATGGTGCCGCTACTCGGTCGATTTCATCGAGCGCCAGGCCAAGTCCGACAAGCCGTGGCTGCTCTACCACTGCACGCGCGGTGCCCATTTCGACAACTATCCACACGAGAAATATCTCGGCAAGTCGCCGGCGAAGCATCCCTACAAGGACACGCTGATCGAGCTCGACGACATCATGGGTCGCCTGGTCGACGCGCTCGGCCGCTCCGGCCAGATCGAGGACACGCTGATCTTCGTGTCGTCGGACAACGGCCCGCACATGGAGACCTGGCCCGACGCCGCCTACACGCCGTTCCGCTGCGCCAAGGGCTCGACCTGGGAAGGCGGCGTGCGCGTGCCCGGCCTGATGTTCTGGCCGGGCATGGTCGAGGCCGGCCGGCAGAGCGACGGCCTGTTCGACTTCAACGACATCCTGCCGACCATGCTGGGACTCGCCGGCGCATCGGAGCTGCTACCCGACGACCGCTACATCGACGGCGTCGACCAGTCGAGCTTCCTGCTGGCGCCCGACGGCCTGTCGAACCGCAAGTATCATTATTACTGGCTGTCGCAGACCTTCTCGGGCCTGCGCTGCGGCGAATACAAGATGCTGCTGTCGGCGACCAGCGACGATCCGACCGACGCCGCCGGCCCGGGCGGCTTCACCGGCGTGCTCGAACGTTTCGCCTACCCGCGCCTCTACAACCTCTATCTCGACCCCAAGGAACAGCACAACTACCTGACGCGCAAGCTCGCCTACGTCGAGGCCTTCCAGCTCGGCATGCGCACCCATCTCGGCACCTTCCGCCGCTTCCCGCCGAAGAAGGTCATGGGGCTCAAGGTCGAGGACAAGAGGGCGTAGGCAACGCGTCATCACCGGGAACGCGGCACTCCCATGGCGCATCTTCTCCTCCCCAACTTCGTTGGAGAGGTGTCCGCGTCTTCGCGGACGGAGGGGTCATGGGTAACCTGACCGAGCCTCTCACCCGTTCCTCCATCGACCTCAGGATCGTGGGCGAATTCGGGCGAGGAACGATCACGCCGGAACCAGACCGTGGCGCAGCATGATCTCCTTGATGCGCACCAGATCAGGCTTGCCGGAACCGTTGACCACTGAGGCGATATCCTCGAAGTAGCGCCGGCCGATCGAGCCCGGAGTCAGCACGGTGAGGGCCAGTGCCGGCTCGTGATGCAGGTTTTCGTGCACGTGCACGCTGCCGCGCGGCACGAACAGGCTGTCGCCCTTGCGCAATTCGTGGCGCTTGCCGTCGACGGTCGAGGTGAGCACGCCCTGCAGTCCGTAGACCATCTCGTCGACCTCGCGGTGGAAGTGTGCCGCCGGCACGCGTGCCTGCGGCGGCACCAGGAATTCGAACGCCACGAGGTCCCCGGCGCCCTGCGTCTCATCGACCAGGAACTTCAGCTCCATCCCGCCGATGCGAAGCACGTCGCTCGCCTGCCCTTCCATATGGCCCTCCATTCAATGTAAAGTGACTTTATAAATCACAATGTAAAGTCACTTTATACAATGGTCAAGCAGAAGCGCTCAGCCCGAGCGAGTGGACCGCCCTATGTCGGTGCCCTGTTGCGCCTCGCCCTGCAACGCGTTCGCCGGCAGATGGACCACGACGTCCGCGCCGCCGGCTTCGCGGACTTGCAGCCTGCGCACGCACCGATCCTGTCGTACCCGCCGCCCGACGGCGTCCGCCTCTCCGCGCTCGCCCGCCGGGTTGGCATGACGCCGCAAGCCGCGAACTATCTGGTGAGCCAGCTCGAGGAGATGGGCTACCTCGAACGCCGGGCCGTGGGCGAAGCGTCGCGCCGCCTCATCTTCCTCACCAGGCGAGGCCACCATCTCGTCGAGACATTCCACGCCTCGTTGCGCGCCCTGGAGGCGAAGTGGGCGCGCGAGGTCGGTCAGGAGCGCTTCGACACCTTCATGGACGTGCTCCGCGAGCTCGACGCGGACGCAGCGCCAACCTAGAAGCGATGAGGGCGGCCTAGTTCCTGCCCTCGATCAGCCCGCGGCACACCACCTGCGCCTGGATCTCGGCGGCGCCTTCGAAGATGTTGAGGATGCGGGCGTCGCACAGCACGCGGCTCACCGGGTATTCCATGGCGTAGCCGTTGCCGCCGTGGATCTGCAGCGCGTTGTCGGCGTTGCTCCAGGCCACGCGGGCGGCCAGCAGCTTGGCCATGCCGGCCTCGATGTCGCAGCGGCGGTCGCTGTCCTTCTCGCGCGCGGCGAAATAGGTGAGCTGGCGGGCGATCATGGTCTCGACCGCCATCCAGGCGACCTTGCCGGCGACGCGCGGGAAGGCATAGAGCGGCTTGGCGAACTGGATGCGCTCCCTGGCATAGCGCAGGCCGAGCTCGAGCGCGTTCTGGGCCACGCCTACGGCGCGCGCCGCGGTCTGGATGCGCGCGCTCTCGAAGGTCGCCATGAGCTGCTTGAAGCCCTGGCCCTCGCTGCCGCCCAGAAGGTTCTCGGCCGGCACCTCGAAGCCGTCGAAGCCGATCTCGAATTCCTTCATGCCGCGATAGCCGAGCACGCGGATCTCGCCGCCCGACATGCCCCTGGCCGGGAACGGATCGCTCTCGTCGCCGCGCGGCTTCTCGGCCAGGAACATCGACAGCCCTTGATAGCCGGGCTTCGAGGCGTCGCTGCGCGCCAGCAACGTCATGATATCGGCTCGGGCGGCGTGGGTGATCCAGGTCTTGCTTCCCTGGATCTTGTAGACGTCGCCTTCCAGCACCGCGCGGGTACGCAGGCTGGCGAGATCGGAGCCGGTGTTGGGCTCGGTGAAGACCGCCGTCGGCAGCAGCTCGCCCGAGGCGATGCGGCCCAGGTATTTCTGCTTCTGCGCCTCGGTGCCGCCGGAGCGGATCAGCTCGGCGGCGATCTCCGAGCGCGTGCCGAGCGAACCCACGCCGATATAGCCGCGCGACAGCTCCTCGGTGACGACGCACATGGCGAGCTTGCCCATGCCGAGGCCGCCCCACTCCTCCGGGACGGTGAGACCGAACACGCCGAGCTCGGCCATCTTCTCGACCACCGGCAGCGGAATCAGCTCGTCGCGCAGGTGCCAGCCATGGGCATGCGGCGCCACCTCGCTGTCGACGAAGCGGCGGAACTGGCGGCGCACCTCCTCCAGCGCCTCGTCGCCCAGCTCGAGCGCGCCGAAGCCGCCGGTGTCGAGGCCGTCGGCGATCAGCTCGGCGATGCGCAGGCGCACGGTCGAGGTGTTGGCTGCGATCAGCTTGCTCACGGCGGGGGAGTCCAGCGCCGAGGCATCGGCACCGAGATCGGCCGGCCGCACGATCTCGACCTGGCTGATGGCGATGCCGCCCTTGAGCTGGGCGAGGTATTCGCCGAAGGCCGACTGCAGGATGAGGTGCTCGAGCTCCTGGGCTGCGCCGGCCTCGGCCCAGCGCCGCATCTGGCGCAGGGCCGAGACGTAGGTCGCGATCCAGGCTAAGCCGTGGGCGGCGAACTGCTCGCGCTCGAGCAGCCGGGCATCGACCTTCCCGTTCGGCGCGATCAGCGCGCGCACCGCCTCGCGCGCCGCGGTCTCGTAGCGATCGACGGCGATCTCGGCCTCGGCGCAGACGGCGAGGAGGTCTTTCAGGATCAGGGACATCTTGGGGAGCTCGATAGATAAGTCATTCCTCCCCCGTCATCGGGGGAGGAAGCCTGACGGGGAGGAAAGTGATGGGCGGGGACTGGCCTCAGTCCTCCAGCGCGTCCTCGAGCGTGCGCAGGCCAGGGCGCTTGGCGGAGACGAGAACGGCCATGTTTCCGGGCTTGTGCTGGTTCTTCCACATCTTGGTGTGGGCCTTGGGGATGTCGGACCAGTCGAAGACCTCGCTCATGCACGGGTCGATGCGGCGCTCGATCACCAGCTGGTTGGCCTGGCTGGCCTGCAGCAGGTTGGCGAAATGGCTGCCCTGGATGCGCTTCTGGCGCATCCACACGAAGCGGGCATCCATGGTGAGGTTGTAGCCGGTGGTGCCGGCGCAGAACACGACCATGCCGCCCCGCTTCACGATGAAGCAAGACACCGGGAAGGTCTGCTCGCCGGGATGCTCGAACACGAAATCGACGTCGTTGCCCTTGCCGGTGTGCTCCCAGATCGCCGCGCCGAACTTGCGGCACTTCTTCATGTACTCGGCGTAGCCCTTCTGGTCGTCGACGTCGGGCAGCTGACCCCAGCAGTCGAAGTCGTTGCGGTTCACGACCCCCTTGGCGCCGAGCGACATCACGAAATCCTTCTTCGACGGATCGGAGATCACGCCGATCGCGTTGGCGCCCGCCGTCGCGATGAGCTGCACCGCCATCGAGCCGATGCCGCCCGCGGCGCCCCACACCAGCACGTTGTGGCCGGGCCGCAGGATGTGCGGGCGATGGCCGAACAGCATGCGGTAGGCGGTGGCCAGGGTCAGCGTGTAGGAGGCGCTCTCCTCCCACGTGAGGTGCTGGGCGCGCTTCATGAGCTGGCGCGCCTGGACCTTGCAGAACTGGGCGAACGAGCCGTCCGGCGTCTCGTAGCCCCAGATGCGCTGGCTGGTCGAGAACATCGGGTCGCCGCCGTTGCACTCCTCGTCGTCGCCGTCGTCCTGATTGCAATGAATGACGACCTCGTCACCCACCTTCCAGCGCTTCACCTTGGCGCCGACCGCCCAGACGATCCCCGAGGCATCCGACCCGGCGATATGGAAGGGCTGCTTGTGGACGTCGAACGGCGAAATCGGAAGGCCAAGGCCTGCCCACACGCCGTTGTAATTGACGCCGGCCGCCATCACGAGGACCAGCACCTCGTCCTCGCCGATCGCGTGCGTCGGCACGACCTCGAGCTGCATCGACTGCTCGGGCGGGCCATGGCGGTCGCGCCGGATGACCCAGGCGTACATGCTCTTCGGAACATGGCCGAGCGGCGGGATCTCGCCGATCTCGTAGAGATCCTTCCTCGGCTGGTTGGCCGTCGGATGCGGGCGGGCCGCGAAAGCGACAACGGACATGGCTATGCCTCCTGCAATGCAGCGAACGTTATTGTTGCGTTCGCGAGATTGCAACGCACAAATTGCGGATCGTTGCGATTGTCGCAGGGCAATAACAATAAAATTACCCTCACCCTGCGGAAGCCACGCATTGAAGCAAGGCCAGGGCCAAGGTAAACGACCGTTCACCGATCCGTTCAGTCCTGGGAGAGCGCGCCATGAAACTCATGTGGTTTCACCTCATGCCCTACACGGAGCTTCCCGACGACTTCAACAAGAAGCACCCGTCGGTCTGGGTCGACATCCATTCCTCGCTGTTCGACCCGCGGCGCGCCCATCACATGTACAACGACTTCATGGACGAGCTCGAGTTCGCGGCCGAGGTGGGCTTCGACGCGGTGTGCGTGAACGAGCACCATTCCAACGGCTACGGGCTGATGCCCTCGCCCAACCTGATCGCGAGCTCGCTGGCCCGGCGCACGACCGACACCGCGCTCTGCGTCATGGGCAACTCGCTGGCGCTCTACAATCCGCCGACCCGGGTGGCCGAAGAATTCGCCATGATCGACTGCATCTCGGGCGGCCGGCTGATCGCGGGCTTCCCGGTCGGCTCGCCGATGGATACCTGCTTCGCCTACGGCCAGAACCCCAGCATGCTGCGCGAACGCTATTACGAGGCGCACGACCTGGTGAAGAAGGCGTGGACCGAGAAGGAGACCTTCGCCTTCTCCGGCCGCTTCAACCAGCAGCGCTACGTCAACATCTGGCCGCGGCCGATCCAGGACGATCCGCATCCGCCGATCTGGATCCCGGGCGGCGGCTCGATCGAGACGTGGCGCTGGTGCGCCGAGATGGACTACGTCTACTGCTATCTATCGTACTACGGCTACAAGGCCGGGCTCACGACCATGCAGGGCTTCTGGAACGAGATGGCCAAGCTCGGCAAGGATCGCAACCCCTACCGCGCAGGCTTCCTGCAGTTCGTCGGCGTGGCCGAGAGCCGCCAGCAGGCACTCGACCTCTACACCGAGCCCGCCGAGTACTTCTACGGCCGCTGCCTGCACATCGATCCGCGCTTCGCGACGCCGCCCGGCTACACCACCGAAGCGACCCAGCGCGCCGGCATCGAGAGCATGGTGTCGAAGGCGGCCAATGTCGCCAACCCGGCGACCAAGGCAGCGCTTAAGGCGACCAACATGAAGGACATCGTCGATGGCGGCTATGTCATCATCGGCTCGCCCGACGAGGTCGCCGAGCAGGTGCGTCACGTCGCGACCAGCCTCAATGTCGGAAACCTGATGCTGCTTCTGCAGTTCGGCAACATGAGCAAGGACGTCACCAAGTACAACACGCGCATGTTCGCCGAGAAGGTGATGCCCAAGGTCAAGGACGTGTTCGGCGAGTGGGAGAACCGCTGGTGGCCGAAGCCGCTCGCTCGCAATCAGCGCGCCGCGGTGCCGACGTTCCAGCCGAAGCTCGTCGCCGCGGAGTAGCGCCGTGTCGGAGCCCAAGACGACGACCGTCGAGATCAACGGTTTCCCGTGCCGCGTCTGGAGCAAGGGCAGCGGTCCCAAGGTCGGCTTCCTGGCCGGCCTGGGCGGCCTGCCGCGCTGGCTGCCGTTCCTCGACAAGATCGCCGAGACACGCACGGTGATCGCGCCGTCGCTGCCCGGCTATCCCGGCGCTGCCGGCCATACCGAGCTCGACAGCCATCTCGACTGGGTGCTGGCGGTCCGCCAGCTGATCGACAAGGCGGGCCTGGCGGGCGCCGACCTGATCGGCGCATCGGTCGGCGGCGCGTTCGCCGCCGAGATGGCGGCCATCTTCCCCGGCCATGTCCGCAAGCTGGTGCTGATAGCGCCGTTCGGCCTGTTCGACGACAAGGAGCCGGCGACCGATCCGTGGGCCCAGCGCAAGGACGTGCTGCCCGGCCTGATGTGCGCCGACGCGGCGAAATGGAGCGAGCTGGTGGCTCCGCCCGAGGGCGCCAACTCGATCGAATGGCCGATCGAGATGACGCGCGCCTCGGAAGCGGCCGCGCGCGCCTTCTGGCCGCTCGGCAGCACGCGGCTGGAGAAGCGCCTCGGCCTGATCGAGACGCCGACCCTGCTGCTGTGGGGCGAGCGCGACGCCATCCTGCCCCGCACCTACGCTCAAAAGTTCGCGAGCGGGATGGCCACGCCGGCGCGCATCGAGACGATCGCCGGCGCCGGCCACCTCGCCTATCTCGACCAGCCCGACGCCGTCTCCAAGGCCGCGCTGGCGCATTTGGGCTAGTCATCCTCCCCAAGCTCCGCTTGGGGAGGTGTCCTCGTCATCGCGGACGGAGGGGTCATGACTCTTGCTCCCTCCGTCGCCAGTGCGACTTTCGAGCTTCGCTCGAAAGCGCATAGACGGCGACACCTCCCCAGCTTCGCTGGGGAGGAGAACGTGATTGCACCGCCGTCTCGGATCGCTATTGTCCAGCGCGTTAGGGAATTTGCGAGGGATTCGCCGATGATGATCCGGTCGATGAGGAAGGCTGCTTGTGTGTCGCTGTTCGGGGCGGTGCTGGCGGTAGGCGCGACGCTGACCGAGCGGCAGGCGATGGCGCAGGTGACGGCCGTGCCGCGTGTGGGCGTGGCCTTCAACCAGACCGTCACGCGGCAGGTCACCATCGAATCGGCCGACCCGGAAGGCGGCACGGTGACGTTCCGGCTGCCCGACGGCCAGTTCGTGGTCTGCCCGGTCACCAGCGCCCTCACCGGCAGCCTGGCGAACCTGGCCGACGGCTCGACGGCCAACATCACCTACAACCAGATCGTGACCCTGCTGAACCTGCGCCAGAAGGGGCCGGGCTCGCGCGAGGCACGCAAGGAGCAGATGTCGCCGCCGGATGCGACCGACATCCAGACCGGGCGTTTCACCATGACGGTGGTCGGCGTCGACCTGCCGAACAACACGGTGTCGGTGATCGACGGCCGCGGCGGACCGGTCCAGACCTATCGCGCCGACACGATCGCCAAGCAGGACATGCTGAAGAAGATCAAGGTCGGTGACGTGGTGATCGGCCTCACCACGCCGCTGATGATCACGGCGATCTCGCCGGTGAAGTGAGCGCGGCCGCGCCGCGGCCGCTCACTTGATGTCGACGTCTTCCCAGAAGCCGATCCAATGGTCGACCGGCTTCATCTTGGGCTGCGGTGCCTCGTAGGACCACGCCGCCCGCTTGCTCCGCACATCGCCTTCGACGACGTCGTAGAATTGGACGCCGTGCGGGCATTCGAGATCGCGCGGTGTCTTGGGCGTGACCTCGAGCAGATCCATGCGCACCGTGTCGCGCGGGAAATAGACGTAGCCGCCGACCTCGAGCGTCCGATCGCTCTCCGCGAGCGTCTTGCCGCGCCAGATCGCCTTGTGATGCATCGTCTCGGTCATCGGTCGAATCCTCTCAGGTGGAGAGACACTGGCCGATTATAGGGGGCTGGGCGCCCGCAACTCCAGACTCCCTCCTCCCCCGTAATCGGGGGAGGAATCGATTAGTAGCTGTCGTGCCGCCTCACCCAGGCCATCGGCCAGGGCAGGCTGTCCTCGTCGCGGCCCTTCGAGGTCATGTCGAGCATATGATAGGCGCCGTTGACCATGTCGAGGCCGCGCGTGTAGGTCGAGTAGGTGTGATAGACGGCGCCGTCGTCGCCGCGGCGGAAGGCGCTGAGACCGGGCGCTTCCTCGGCACCGAACGAGCTGGTGCCGAAATTGTAGTTGAGCGCGCCATCGGCCCGTTGGGCCGGATCGAACGACACGGCGAAATCGAAGTTGAAGTCGCTGGCGAGCGACGACACCCAGCGGAACGTCCAGCCCATACGCCTCCGGTAGGCCTCGATGCTGGCGAGCGGGGCGCGCGAGACGGCGACCAGGGCCGTGTCGCGCTGTGCCAGGTGGACGTCGACTCCGTTGTAGTTGTCGGCCCAGAACGAGCAGCTCGGGCAGCCCTCCTTCCAATCGGGGCCCAGCATGAAGTGATAGACCAGGAGCTGGCCCTTGCCGCCGAACATGTCGGCGAGCGCGAGCCTGCCCTCGGGCGCGTCGAATGCGTAGGCCTTGTCGATGCGCACCCACGGCAGCGCGCGCCGCTCGCGCGCGAGCTCTTCGCGCTCGCGCGTAAACGCCTTCTCCTTGACCATGAAAGCCTTGCGCGCTTGCAGCCATTCCTCTCGCGAGACGACACGTGGCGTTGTCATGACACCCTCCTTCGCTTGCGCTTCCTCGGCTTCGGCGCCGGCTCGGCCAGGTAGGCATCGAGCTGGTCGAGCTGGCGCCCCCAGAAGCGACGGTAGAACTCGATCCAGTCGGCCGCGGCGCGCAGCCCCTCGGCGCGCAAGGCGCAGCGCCGCCATTGGCCCTCGGTATGGCGCTCGATCAGGCCGGCATCGGTCAGCACCTTGAGATGACGCGACACCGCGGGCAGCGACATGTCGAACGGCACGGCGAGCTCGCCCACCGTCACCGCGCCCGTCGCCAGGCGGGCGAGGATGGCGCGGCGCGGCGGATCGGCGAGCGCCGAAAAGGTCTGGGAGAGAACATCCATACTTAACCAAAACGTTAAATACGATACAGGCCCTGTCAACCCAATTACCTGCCATGTCATCGACGGCGACGACGGCGCGCTGCATCTCTCGGGCGTCAGCCCTGGAGTACTCTCATGCAAAGACGGACTTTGCTTGCCGCCCTCGCCGCCGCCGCTCTCACGGCACCGACAACCCGCGCCGCCGCCGGCACGATCACGACCCGGGACGGCACACGTCTCGCCTGTCTCGACCAGGGCGCCGGCCGGCCCATCGTGCTGATCCACGGCTGGTCGCTCTCGTCGGCAATCTGGACCCTGCAGACCGACTGGCTGGCCAGCCAGGGGCTGCGCGTCGTTGCCTACGACAGGCGCGGCCACGGCGGCTCGGACAAACCGGCCAGCGGTTACGATTTCGACACGCTCGCGGCCGATCTCGCCGCCGTGCTCGATCGCCTCGATCTCCGTGACGTCGTCCTGGTCGGCCATTCGATGGGTGCCGGCGAGGTCACGCGCTACCTGGCGCGCCATGGCAGCGATCGGATCGCGCGGGTGATGCTGGTCGCGCCGACCACGCCGTTTGCGCTCAGGACAAGCGACAATCCCGACGGTACCGACCGCGCCGTCTACGACAGGCTGGTGGGCGCACTCGAGACCAACCCGCTGGCTTATTTCGCTGCCGGCGCGCCGGGCTTCTTCGGCCCCTCCTGCGAGCCGGAAATGGTCGAATGGGGCCTGTCGATTGCCCAGCAGGCCTCGGTGCCGGCGCTGGTGAAATGCCTGCGCGCCTTCAGCGAGACCGACTTCCGGCCCGACATGACGGCCTTCACCGTGCCGACCTCGATCGTCTACGGCACGGGCGACCTGCCACCGATCCCGGTCAGTGCACGCCGCACCGCGGCGGCGATTGCCGGCAGCCGCGTGCAGACCTATGACGGCGCGCCGCACGGGTTGTTCCTGACCGACCCGGCGCGCTTCAACCGTGACCTGCTGGCGTTGGCAACGAGCTGAGTCGATGGAAGCCGCGCACCGGGTCGACGCAGGGACCGCGTCACTTCAGTGGCGCGGTCCCTGCGCATGATGACTACCCGCGTTTCCAGGTCGTGCCTTTGGGGCCGTCCTCCAGGACCACGCCGTTGGCCTTGAGGTCGTCGCGGATGCGGTCGGACTCCTTGAAGTCCTTTGCCTTGCGGGCGGCCTGACGGGCGGCGATCGCCGCCTCGATCTCGGCGTCGGTCGGACCCGACGCGCCGGCCGGGGTCCAGCGGAACCAGGCCTCGGCGTCCTGCTGCAGCAGGCCGAGGGCGTTGGCGCCGGCGCGTAGCTCGGCGGGATCGCCGAGCTGATGAACCGCGCTGATCGCCAGCGGCGTGTTGATGTCGTCGGACAACGCGTCCTCGACGGCCTTCGGCACCGCGCCGGCCGGCGTGGCGTCGCGGCCGCGCAGGATGCCGTACCAGCGGTCGAGCGTCGCCTTGGCCTGGACCAGGCCTTCGTGCGTGAAGTCGAGTGGCTGGCGGTAATGGGCCGACAGCAGCAGCAACCTGATCACCTCGCCGGGATACTGGTCGAGCAGCTCGTGCACGGTGAGGAAGTTGCCGAGCGACTTGCTCATCTTCTCGCCCGAGATGTTCAGAAAGCCGTTGTGCATCCAGTACGTCGCCATCAGCCCATGGCCGAACGCGCTGCGGCTTTGCGCGATCTCGTTCTCGTGGTGCGGGAAAATGAGATCGAGGCCGCCGGCATGGATGTCGAACGTCTCGCCGAGATGCTTGGCGCTCATCGCCGAGCATTCGATGTGCCAGCCCGGCCGGCCACGACCCCATGGGCTCGGCCAGCCCGGCTGATCGTCGGTCGACGGTTTCCACAGCACGAAGTCGGCCGGATCCTTCTTGTAGGGCGCCACCTCGACCCGCGCGCCGGCGACGAGCTCGTCGCGCGTGCGGCGCGACAGGCGGCCATAGTCGGCCATGCTGGGCACGCTGAACAGCACATGGCCTTCGGCGGCATAGGCGTGGCCCTTGGCGATCAGGCGGGCGATCATGTCGACCATCTCGCCGACATACTGCGTCGCGCGAGGCTCGAAGTCGGGCGCCAACGCGCCCAGCCGTCGCATATCGCTCTGGTAAGCACTGCCGGTGCGGTTGGTGAGCGCCTCGATGGTCTCGCCGTTATCGGCCGCCCGCACCATGATCCGGTCATCGATGTCGGTGATGTTGCGCACATAGGTGACGCGCGGATAGCGTCGCTTGAGCAGGCGATAGAGCACGTCGAACGCCACCACCGGCCGGGCATTGCCGATATGGACGTAGTCGTAGACGGTCGGGCCGCAGACATAGAGCCGCACATGCCCGGCATCGATTGGAACAAACGGTTCTTTTTCGCGCGACAGCGTGTTGTAGACGACGAGGGACATGGTCCCCTACTCCCCGATCATATTGGTACGCAAGCTGACACACCGCGGCCCGAAGGACAGCAGCGGAGCCTCAGTTACATCGCGCAGTGAAGGCGCCGGGGAATACGGGGAGCGACATAAAAGTAGTGTATCCGACCGGTTCTTTTCGTGCAAATGCGCCCCAATGGAAGCGTTTTTCGTCTCGGCTGCCCTCGTCGCCGTCGCAGAGATCGGTGACAAGACCCAGCTCCTCGCCCTGATGCTGGCGGCGCGCTATCGCAAGCCCTGGCCGATCGTGCTCGGCATCTTGTGCGCCACGCTCGCCAATCATGCGCTGGCCGCCTGGGTCGGCGCCGCCGTCGCCGCCTGGGTCGGCGCCGATGCGATGCGGTGGATTCTGGGCGCCACCTTCATCGTCATGGCCGGCTGGTGCCTGATACCCGACAAGGCCGACGACGGACCGCAGGCCGCGCGCCAGGCAGGTGCCTTCTTCGCCACGCTGATCGCCTTCTTCATCGTCGAGATCGGCGACAAGACCCAGATCGCCACCGTGGCGCTCGCCGCGCGCTTCAATTCGCTGGTCGCCGTCACCGCGGGCACGACCGTCGGCATGATGCTGGCCAACGTGCCGGTGGTGCTGTTCGGCGACGCCATCGCCCGCCGCCTGCCGCTCAAGATCGTGCGCGCCGTCGCCGCCGCACTGTTCGTGATTCTGGGCCTCGTGGCGTTGCTCATGCCGTCCGCCCCGCAAGCCGTGCTGCCGCCGTGACGGCGGGCGTTGAGCCAATTGAACAATGCAGCGCGCGCATTACCGGCATGCGAACGGCAGGCGAAGCCGGCTGGGTCATATGGCGCGACTCGAGGCGAGCAGGCGTTGGCGGGTCAAGGTGCCTCAGCTAGAGTCGTCCGCAGGGACGAGGGGAGTCAAAGCAGGTGCGCACCCAGGACATCGAGTACCGGGCCGATGGCGTTCGCATGGTCGGACAGTACGTGGTCGATGACGGCTCGGCCGCGCGCCGCGCCGGCGTGCTGGTCTGCCACGAAGGACCAGGCCTCACCGACCACACGAAGAAAATCGCCGCGCGGCTGGCCGGGCTGGGCTATGCCGCGTTTGCGATGGACTACCATGGCGACGGCAAGCCGCTCGCCAACCCGGCCGATACGCAGGCCCGCCTCACGCCATGGCGCAGCGATCCGACGGGCATCCGCGCCCGCGCCCTTGCCGCCCTCGACGTGCTCAAGGGGCAGACGGAGGTCGACTCAGGTCGCCTCGCCGTGATCGGCTACTGCTTCGGCGGCACGACGGCGCTCGAGGTCGGACGCAGCGGTGCCGACGTCAAAGCGATCGTCGGCTTCCATTCCGGTCTTGCGACTACGCGTCCGCAGGACGCCGCCAGGATCAAGGGGAGGGTTCTGGTGTGCATTGGCGCGGAGGATCCGATCATCCCGCCCGAGCAGCGCGCCGACTTCGAGAAGGAAATGCAGGCCGCCGGTATCGACTGGCGGCTGCAGCTTTATGGCGGCGCCGGCCACAGTTTCACCAACCCGGCGGCCGATTCACGCGGCATGAAAGGCTTCTACTATCACGAAGCCACCGATCGCCGGTCGTGGAACGCCATGATCGAACTGTTCAACGAAACGCTGAAATGAAAGCTTCAGGGAGCCATAGTATGAAACGACGCAACCTTCTCGCGGCCGGCCTGGGCGCCGTGGTCGCCGCGCCCGCCGTGCTGCGTGCCGAGGGCAAATATCCCGAGCGCACCATCCGTCTCGTGGTGCCGTTCGCGCCGGCCGGCCCGACCGACATCATCGGCCGCAAGGTCTCGGAAAAGATGACCGCCCTCCTGGGCCAGACCATGATCGTCGACAACAAGGCGGGCGCCGCCGGGTCGATCGGCGCGGTCGAGGTGAAGAACGCCAAGCCCGATGGCTATACCCTGCTGTTCGCGCCGTCCTCGACACACGCGGTCAATCCCACCGCCTTCGTCAAGCCGGCCTACGATGCGGTCAAGGATTTCACGCCGATCTCGTCGATTTGCGTCAACCCGCTGGTGCTGGTCGTCCATCCCTCGATGCCCAACACCGTGATGGGGCTGGTCGAGGAGATGAAGAAGAACCCTGGCAAGTATTCCTATGCCTCGTCTGGCAACGGCAGCATCCTCCATCTCGCCGGCGAGTACTTCAAGCGGGAGGTCGGCGGCATGGACGTGGTCCACGTCCCCTATCGCGGGTCGGGGCCGGCGCTGCAGGATCTGATGTCGGGCCAGGTCGCCTGGATGTTCGAGACCTTCAGCACGACGCTGCAGCAGCATCGGGCCGGCAAGGTCCGCATCCTGGCCTACGCCCACGCCAAGCGCGCACCGATCGCGCCCGAGATTCCGACCATGATCGAGGCCGGCGTGAAGGGCTACGAGGCCTACACGTTCAATCTGGTGCTCGGCCCGGCCAACCTGCCGCAGCCGATCGTCGACACCCTGGACCAGGCCTCGCGCAAGCTCATGGCCGACCCCGAGATGGTGAAGTTCCTGGAGGACATCGCCGCTGTGCCGACGACGGACACCACGCCGGCACGCACCGCTAAGTTCATCAACGACGAGATCGCCAAATGGGCGCCGGTGATCCGCGCCGCGGGCGTCAAGATCGAGTAAGCGTCCTGTTGGCCTGCCCTCCCCAACGCAAGCGTTGGGGCAGGCTTTTGGCCGCTCGCGGCCAAAAGCCTGTGGTGCACTGTTCCAACGATTTCGTGCGTTTCCTTGTAATTCAACGCCTATGGGGGCACCTCCCCGCGCTTCGCGCAGGGGGGACAAATCGCGTTACTTGTTGCCGGGATTGTTGCCCGGCGTCCCGTAGCCGGCCGGCGGCGGGGTATTGCCTGGCGTCGGCGAGATCGGGACCTGTTGCGGCATCTGCGAGGGTGTCGGCTCGTTGCTCACGGTCGGCACGACGTCGCTGGTCGAGGCGACCCGGCCCGGTGCCATCTGGCCGGTCGTGCTGATGTAGTAACCCGCGACGGCGTTCGAATTGTCGCCCGCGGTCTTCTCCGGCACGTCGATCATGCCGACCCGTTCGCCCTGGTCGTCGAGGCGATAGCCCTGGTTGTCGAGCTTGTAATTGGCGTTGTCGATGCGGGTGCCGCCCTGCTCGACGCGATACGACGCCGGCTGCTGGACGTCGACATAGTCGGGACGCGGCAGCGGATTGCACGCCGTCAGCGCCAGGCCCCCCAGCGTCGCGGCAATCAGTACTCTCGCGTCCATCGATCCACTGTCCCCCGATGCCCAAATGCTGCCTCATCATAGCGGAGGTCGGCCCTACGGCGAAAGAGGGCCCCACCGCCGCACGGGGCGTGCACCTAGAGCCCATGCCGTTCGGCTGGAACAGCCCGATGGCATGTGCTTGCTGCAACAATCATCCCCAGTGCGCGCATTGCCGATTTGATGGAACCGCGAGCGGTTCCATCAAATTGGCAATCGCTCTCATCAGGCGGCCTTCCTCATGACGCTGTCGCGCAGCTCGCGGCGCAGGATCTTGCCGACATTGGTCTTGGGCAGATCGTCGCGGAACTCGATGATTTTCGGCCGCTTGTAGCCGGTGAGCTGCTGGGCGCAGTAGGCCGCCAGGGCCTCCTTCGTGAGGGCGCGGTCCTTCCTGACCACGAACAGCAAGACCGCCTCGCCGGAACTCTTGTCAGGCACGCCGACGGCGGCGCATTCGAGCACGCCGGGATGGCTGGCGACCACCGCTTCGACCTCGTTCGGGAACACCTTGAAGCCCGAGACGACGATCATGTCCTTCTTGCGATCGACGATGCGGATATAGCCGCGCTCGTCCATCTCGCCGATATCGCCCGACTTGAAGAAGCCGTCCGGGGTCATGACCAGGGCGGTCTCGTCAGGCCGCTGCCAGTAGCCCTGCATGACCTGCGGCCCGCGGATGGCGATCTCGCCGGGCTCGCCCAGGGCCACGTCCTTGCCCTGCTCGTCGAGAATGCGGATCTCGACATTGGGCAACGGCAGACCGATGGAGCCGGTATAGGCCTCCGAATCGGTGGGATTGCAGGTGATGCCGGCCGAGGTTTCGCTGAGGCCGTAGCCCTCGCAGATCGGGCAGCCGGTGATCGCCAGCCATTTCTTGGCTACCGCCTCCTGCACCGCCATGCCGCCGCCGTTGGAGATGGCGAGCTGCGAGAAATCGAGCTTGGCGAAGTCGGGTTGGTTGGCGAGGCCATTGAACAGCGTGTTGACGCCCGGAAAGATGTTGATGCGGTACTTGGCGAGCTCGGCGACCGTGCCCTTCATGTCGCGCGGGTTGGGGATCAGGATGTTGAGCGCCCCGGTGCGCATGCCGAGCAGGCCCGACGCGATGAATGCAAAGACGTGATAGAGCGGCAGCGCGCAGACGATGGTGAATTGCCCGCTGAGCTGCTTGCGCTTCAAGCCGGGCTGCATCCAAGCCTCGGAGGCGAGCAGGTTCGCAACGATCGTGCGATGGAGCAGCGTGGCGCCCTTGGCCACGCCGGTCGTGCCGCCGGTGTACTGCAGGACGGCGACGTCGTCGGGCTCGAGGTCGGGCCTCACGTATCGCGCCGACTTGCCGGCGGCGATCGCCTGCTTGAAGGTCGTGTGCCCGGGCAGCGAATAAGCCTGCACCATCCTGCGAATCGTCCGCACGACGAAGTTGACAATCAGTCCCTTCGCGAAGCCCAGCAGGTCGCCCATCGAGCCCACGACGACGTGCTTGATCGGATGCTTGCCGCTCGCCAGCGCCTGCTCGAGCGTGCTGGCGAAATTCTCCAGCACGATCACCGCCTCGGCGCCCGAATCGTCCAGCTGGTGCGCGAGCTCGCGCGCAGTGTAGAGCGGGTTGACGTTGACCGCGACGAGGCCCGCCCGCAGCACGGCCGCGACGGCGACCGGATACTGCAGCACGTTGGGCATCATGATCGCCACCCGCGCGCCCTTCTTCAGCCCCCTGCCCTGAAGCCACGTCGCCAGCGCCTTGGACAGCGAATCGAGCTCGCCGAAGGTCAACGCCTTGTCCATGCAGACATACGCCTTGCGGTCATGAAACTTCTCGAAGCTCTCCTCGAGCAGCGACACGATCGTAGGGTAGGTCGACGGATCGATCTCCGCCGGCACCCCGGGCGGATAGCTCTTGAGCCAGAAACGATCCATGCGGGTCCCCTCTTCCCTTCATCCTCCTCTGCCCCGCTAGCTAGGGGGAGAGGGGGGCGCGGTTTACCGCGCCGGGGGTGAGGGGTTGCAGGTGATCTTGCAGCCTTCAACGCCTCCTCACCTAGCCTCTCCCCCCTAGCGCGGGAGAGGAACATGAGATGCGGCGAATTATTGTACCGCCTGTAACCCGTTCGCCACGGCGTCCTCGACCTTCTGCAGCCAGATGAACTCCAGGCTGTTGCGGACCTCTTCCGGGATGTCGTCGAAGTCGCGGCGGTTGCGGGCGGGCAGCATGACGCGGGTGATGCCGGCGGCAGCGGCGGCCACCACCTTCTCCTTGATGCCCCCGACCGGCAGCACGAGGCCGCGCAGGCTGATCTCGCCGGTCATCGCCGTGTCGTTGCGCACCGTGCGCCCGGTCAGCAGCGAGGCCAGCGCCATGTACATCGCCACGCCGGCACTCGGGCCGTCCTTGGGCGTGGCGCCGGCCGGCACGTGAACATGGATATCGGTCTTCTCCAGCGTGCCTGCCTCGATGCCGAGTGCCGCGCTCTGGCTCTTGATCAGGCTCAACGCCGCTTGGGCGCTCTCGCGCATGACCTCGCCGAGCTGGCCGGTCAGCAGCAAGCGGCCGCCGCCCGGCGAGCGCGTCGCCTCGATGAACAGGATGTCGCCACCGACCGGCGTCCAGGCGAGCCCGGTCGCCACGCCGGGCACGCTGGAACGCATGGCGACCTCGTTCTCGAAGCGGATCGGACCCAGCACCCGTTCGAGATCGGCGACGCCGAGATGCTTCTTCTCCGTCGCGCCCTCGGCGAACTCGACCGCGACGCTGCGCAGCGCGCGGCCGATCTCGCGTTCGAGATTGCGCACACCGGCTTCGCGCGTGTAGCCGTCGATGATGCCACGCAGCGCCGCATCGTCGATGTCGACCTGGTCGGCGGTGAGGCCGTTGGCCTCGCGCTCGCGGCGCACGAGGTAGCGCTTGGCGATCTCCAGCTTCTCGCCCGCCGTGTAGCCCGAGAGCGCCACGATCTCCATGCGATCACGCAATGGCCCGGGGATCGTCTCGAGCATGTTGGCGGTGCAAATGAACACGACCCGGCTGAGATCGAACGGCACGTCGAGGTAGTTGTCGCGGAACGTCCCGTTCTGCTCGGGATCCAGGACCTCCAGCATGGCCGCGGCGGGATCGCCGTGGATGCCGGAGCCCATCTTGTCGATCTCGTCGAGCATCATCACGCAATCGCGCGCACCCGCCTTGCGGATCGCCTGGATGATGGTGCCGGGCAGCGCGCCGATATAGGTCCGCCGATGGCCACGGATCTCGGCCTCGTCGTGCACGCCGCCCAGGCTGACGCGCGAGAACTTGCGGCCCATGGCGCGGGCGATCGACTGGCCGAGCGAGGTCTTGCCGACGCCGGGCGGGCCGACGAAGCAGAGGATCGGCGCCTTGCCCTCGGGCGCCAGCTTGCGCACCGCAAGGAACTCGATGATCCGCTTCTTGATCTTCTCCAGGCCGAAATGGTCGGCGTCGAGGATGCGCCGCGCCTCGGCGATGTCGATGTCCTTCCTCGCCGGCGGCGCCCACGGCAGCTCGAGCAGCGTGTCGAGGTAAGTCCGGATCATGCCGTACTCGGCGGCCGCCTCGGGCGTGCGCTGCAGGCGGCGCAGCTCCTTCCGCGCCGCGGTCTCGACCTCGGCGGGCATCTTGGCATCGACGATCGCCTTCTCGAGATTGCCGAGCTCCGCCTTGTTGGAGCCGTCCTCGCCGAGCTCACGCTGGATGGCGGCCATCTGCTCACGCAGCAGCACCTCGCGCTGCCGGCTGTCGAGCGACTGCTTGGTGCGCGCGCCTATCTCGGCCGACAGGCGCAGGACCTCGAGCCGTCGCGCCACGAGCGTGGAGACCTTGTCCATCCGCGGCACCAGGTCGACCGTGGCGAGGATCTCCATCTTCTCGGCCGGCGAGGAATCGAGATAGGTCACCGCGAGATCCGCCAGCAGGCCGGCGGACGTCGTCGCCTCGATAGTCTGGCGCAGCTCCGGCGGCACGCGCGGCAGCAGGTCGAGGACGTCGCGGATCTGCTCCTGCAGCAGGACGAAACGGGCCTCGATCTCGGGCCCCGTCGTCGTCGGCTCGGGGATGTGGAAGCCGCGCCCCAGCAGGAACGGGTATCCGGTGACGAACTCGCTGATGCTGTAGCGCTGCACGCCCTGGCAGATCAGGTGATGGCCACCCTCCGGGCTCGTGACGTAGCGCACGATATTGGCCACGGTGCCGATCCGATAGAGATCGTCCGGCCCGGGATCCTCTTTGTCGGCCTCGCGCTGCAGAACCAGCAGGATCTGGCGCTGCTCGCGCACGGCCTGTTGGGCGGCGGCGACCGAGGCCGGCCGGCCGAGGGTGATCGGCAGCACGATCTCGGGGAACAGCACCATGTTGCGCACCGGCACGATGATCAGTGCATCGGTCGGCAGCGGCGCCATGGTGGGGGCGGCGGTGGCCGTATCGGGCGGGCTCATGGCTGGGCCTTCGTCGCTTGCGGCTGCGGCTGCGGCGCCTTCACCAGCTGGATCACCAGGCAGCCGTTGGACACGCCGGTGCGCGGCTGCTCGTAGCGGCCGGGCGGAATCGGCACACGGCGCTCGAAGCGGCCCTGCGGAAGCTCGAGGCGGTGGATGGTCGCGGTCCGCAGCTCCTGCGGCAGGACGCGCTCGCCCGAGATGGTGAGCACGCCGCCCTGCTGCAGGCCGAGCGTCACCTGGCTGGGATCGACGCCGGGCAGGGCAACCAGGATCAGCACCATGGTCGCGGTCTCCAGGACGTCGGCCGGCGGCTCCCAGCCGATGCCGCGCTGCGTCACCTGGGGTGCATTGAATACGTTGCGGTGCAGCCGCTCGGCGCGCGCCAGCATCTGCAGCGCCTCGGACCACATCCATTTTTTGGGATCGTCAGTCATGTCCGCCAATATAGGGAAGTTTTTGCGCTTGCCCATGTCCTGCACAGGGGTTCAGCATGCGCCATGCAGTTCGGACTTTTCGGCGGCGCACGGACCAAGCCTTCCATCGGTCTGGAGGACAGCCAGGGCTACGAGAGCTTCATCGACTATGTCGTCGAGGCCGACCGCCTGGGCTTCCGGCACTTGTTCATGGTCGAGCATCACTTCACCGGCCAGGGGCAGGTCTCCTCGTCGATCACGGTGCTGGCCTACCTTGCAGCCAGGACCCAGCACATCCGCCTCGGCACGGCCGTCGTGGTGCTGCCCTGGCACAATCCGGTGCTGGTCGCCGAGCAGGTCGCGACCCTCGACCTGCTGACCGGCGGGCGGGTCGATCTCGGCGTCGGCAAGGGCTACCGCAAGGCCGAGTTCAGCGGCTTCTGCATTCCGATGGACGAGGCGACGGAGCGCTTCGACGAGGCGATGGAGGTGATCCGCAAGGCGTGGACCAGCGAGGGCCGTTTCAGCCATCACGGCAAGCGCTGGCATTACGACGACATCGTCGTCGAGCCGGTGCCGCTGCAGAGGCCCCACCCGCCCCTGTGGCTGGCCGCCGGCAGCCTCGACAGCGTGCGCCGGGCGGCGCGCGAGGGTTACAACCTGCTGCTCGACCAGCTCGCCCAGACCGACCAGATCATCCGCCGCATCGCCCTGTTCCGCGAGGAGTGCAAGCGGATCGGCCGGCCCTACTCACCGGATATGGTGGCGACGGCGCGGGCACTGCAGATGATCCACAGCGAGAGCGAGCGGGCGGCCGCCTATGCGACTCGCAAGCGGACGCTGAGCGTCATCGGTGACCTGGCGCGCGACAAGCTGCCCGACCGCGTCGAGGACGACACCGCCCCCCTCCTCGGCACGCCCGACGAGGTCATCGCCCGCATCCGCGAGCTAGAGGCGGGCGGCGCCACCAACCTGCTGCTGGTCGACCCCAACGCGTCGGTCGCCAACCTCCGCGCCTTTGCCCGCAAGGTCATGCCGGCTTTTCGACCTGACGCTGCTGTCGCCGCCGACTGACCCTCCTCTCCGAGCGAAGCTTGGGTCGGCATCTTGGCCGCATGGCAAACGCAAAGCCTGTGTGTCGCGCGATACGCGACAAGACGGGCTTCGTAGCGTAATTCATTCCCCTCCGTCGCCGAAGACGGCGAAACCCCACCCCGGCAGGGCTGGAGAGCCGGAAGAGAGGCTGCATAGGTCGCTCTTCGTGCTTCAATCCCGGAAAACATCCCTCTAGGATCAAATCACAAGGACAAGGGAGGAAAGTCCAATGCAGATCAAACGCCGTACTCTTGGCAGACTTGCTGCCGCCGGCGCCGCCACCGGCATCGTCGGCAGTGCCAGCGCGCAGGGCAAGCCGATCACCATCGGATTTGGCATGGCGCTGACCGGCGGCCTCGCGCCCAATGGCAAGGCGGCCCTGCTCGCCATGCAGATCGCCGAGCAGGACATCAACGCGCGCGGTGGGTTGCTCGGCCGGCCCGTCAAGCTCGTCTACTACGATGACCAGTCCAACCCGTCGACGGTGCCCGGCCTCTATACGAAGTTGATGGACGTCGACAAGGTCGACATCGTGGTGAGTGGCTACGCGACCAACATGATCGCGCCGGCCATGCCGGTCGTGATGCAGAAGGACAGGACGTTCTTCGCTTTGCTCGGCTTGGCGGTGAACTCGGAATTCAAGTATCCGCGCTATTTTGCCATCCAGCCGGCTGGCGGACCGCGCCCCAAGGAAGCCTTCGCCGACGGCTTCTTCGAAGTCGCGATGGCGCAAAATCCCAAGCCGCAGACCTTGGCAATGACCGGCGCCGACGCCGAGTTCCCGCGCAATGCCATGGAAGGCGTGCGCAACATCGCAAAGAAGTACAACCTCAAGATCGTCTACGACAAGACGTACCCGCCGACGACTGCCGACTACACGCCGATCGTCCGTGCCGTCGCCGCCACCAATCCCGACATCTTCTTCGCCTCGTCCTACCCACCCGATTCAGTCGGCATTATCCGGGCCTCTCACGAAGTCGGCTTCAAGCCCAAGATCTACGGCGGTGGCATGGTCGGCCTGCAGGCGACCGCGATCAAGACGCAGCTTGGCCCGTTGCTGAACGGCATCGTGGTCTACGATTTCTGGCTGCCCTGGGCGAGCTTCGCCACTGACAAGGCGCGCGACTTCATCAAGAAGTACCAGGCCAAGTCAGCGGAAGCCGGCGTCGACCTGCTCGGCTACTACCTGCCACCGTTCGGCTACGCCATGATGGAGGTGGTCGAGCAAGCAGTGATCGGTGCCGGTGGGACCGACGACGCCAAGCTGGCCGAGTTCGCACGCAAGAACACCTTCAAGACCATCGTCGGCGACATCAAGTTCAACGCCGAAGGCGAATGGGCCGAACCGCAGGTTCTCGCTGTCCAGTTCCAGGGCGTCAGCGGTAACGGCGTCGACCAGTTCCGCGAGCCCAAGACAGAAGTGATCCTATGGCCCGACAAGTACAAGACGGGCAGCATCCAGTACCCATACGACCCGAAGAAGTAGCGACGACCTTCACGAACAGGAGGGCGCCCTGGAGTGGCGCCCTCTTCGCATCGATCGAGCTCGAGGACGATAAGATCGTGGCCGAAGCTGCTGCGGTCGACATCGTAGCAAACACCTGGCATGGCCTTGAAAACGCCGGCAATCGCCGCGCGAATGGTCTCGGCGCTTTCGAAAATGGTGCCGCGCGGGTCGGCGCATCGAGGAGTTTTCCAGACGCAGTCGCCGGTCGACAGGGTCATCGCGCCATCCACGTCATGTGGCATTCCATGGCGAGAAGCGCTTTCACGAATACGTGGTCGGGTCTCCCGTGGCGCGCTCTGTCAGCAGGGAGTCACGCCCCGAGATAAAACTCCCGGATCAGGTCGTTGTTGTTCAGCGCTTCCGCGGATTCGCCTTCGAAGGCGATGTGGCCGTGCACGATCACGTAGCCCCTGTCGGCAATGCGAATTGCCTGGGTGAAGTTCTGCTCCGCCATCAGGACAGTGAGATTGTAGCTCTCCTTGAGCTCCTTGATCTTGTCGATCGTCCGACTGACCAGCAGTGGCGCCAGGCCGACCGAGGGCTCGTCGATCAGCAGGATGCGGGGCGCCGACATAAGCGCGCGAGCCAAAGCGAGCATCTGCTGCTCGCCGCCGCTCATGCTGCCCGCAAGCTGGCGCGAACGCTCCTTCAATCGCGGGAAGGTCTCGAAGCAGAAATCGAGGTTGCGCCCGATAGCCGAGCGGGCAGTCGGCCGGAAGGCGCCAAGCATCAGGTTCTCGGTAACCGTCAGCTTGGGAAACAACCGCCGACCCTCGGGCACGAAGCCGATGCCGAGATCGACGATCTCCTCGGTCGAGCGGCCAACCAGCTCGTACGACGTACCCTCGATCTCGGCCGTTATGCTGCCGGCCGACGGCCGCACCATTCCCATGACGGACTTCATCAGGGTCGACTTGCCGTTGCCGTTGGTGCCCAGCAAGGCCACGGTATCGCCGGCGCCGACCCGAAGGGACACGTCCTCGAGCACGCGCACGGCGCCGTAGCCCGCGTCGACTTTGGTGATGGTAAGGCTACTCGCCAAGATATGCCCTCACGACCTCGGGCTCGCGCACGACGTCCTTGGGATTGCCGTCGGCGATCTTGCGGCCGGCCACCAGGACGGCCAGGCGCTGGGAAAATTCCATCACCGCCCGCATGATGTGCTCGATCATGATCACGGTGACGCCCTGCCCGTTGAGGCGGATCAGCAGCGCGATGATCTCGTCGACCTCGGCATGCGACAGGCCGGCCATCACCTCGTCGGCGATCAACAGCTTGGGCTGGGCGGCCATGGCGCGAGCGAGCTCGAGCTTGCGCATCTCGATCTGGGTCAAGTCGCGCGGCAGGCGATCAGCCTTGGCCGCCAGCCCGACCTCGGCCAGCAGGGCACGGCAGCGCGCAGCAATCGCTTCACCACCGAGGGCGCCCGCACCACCTCGAGCATTCACCGCATAGAGGATGGGAATTCGGAGATTTTCGACCAGCGACAGGCTGCCGAAGGGACGCGGCAGTTGAAAGCTGCGCGCCAGACCGCGGCGCGTGCGCTCGTGGGCTGCCAGCCCATCGAGCGCCTGGCCCGCGAAGCGGACGCTGCCGGTTTCGTTGCGCAGCGTGCCGCAGATGCAGTTGACCAGTGTCGACTTGCCCGACCCGTTCGGTCCGATCAGACCGAGGCGCTCGCCGTGCTGCACTTCGAGCTCGATCGACTCCAGGGCAACGAAGCCGCCGAAGCGCTTGCCGAGCCCGTCGACATGCAGCAGCGCCGTCATTTCTTCCTCTGGAACAGGCCGACAATGCCTTGCGGCGCGACAATCACGAACACGACCATCAGCACGCCAGCAACCAGCACGTTGACGGCCGAGGAGATGGTCACCCGGATGTATTCCTGCAGTCCGCCGACCAGCACCGCGCCGATGATCGGCCCGGCCCAGCTCCCCATGCCACCGATCAGCGGCATGGCAATGGCGTTGACGGCGTAGTTGAGGCTGAAGCCGGAGGTCGGGTCGAGGTAGGTGACGTAATAGGGCAGCGGCGCGCCCGCCATGCCCATGAAGCCGCCGGACAGGGCGGTGGCAATCAGCTTCAGCCGGAGCGTCGGCACGCCCGAGGCTTCGGCGGCCGCCTCGTCGTCGCGAATCGCGGCGAAGCCGTAACCGAGGGACGAGCGCTCAATGGCCCGCGCCGTCGCCAGCACGATGACGCAGAGCCCGAGCATGATCAGGAACAGGTACTGGACGTATTCGCCGCCGATCAGCGGTGCCACGCGAGGGCGCAGCACATAGGCGCCGCGCGCGCCGCCGACGAAATCCCAGTTGGTGATCAGGGTCTGCACGACCACTGCCAGCGCCAGCGTAGCGATGGAAAAGAAAACCCCGCGCAAGCGCAGGGTCAGATAACCCGTTCCCAGGCCGACCAAGCCGGCCAGGATCCCGCCGACGGCGACCATGACGGGCAACGGCAGGGCGGGAACAAGCTTGTGCAGCACCACGGTCGAATAGGCGCCGATAGCGAAGAACGCTGTGACGCCGAAATTCACGTAGCCGGTGTAGCCGCCCAAAATGTTCCAGGCGGTGCCCAGCACGATGTACTGGACCACCACGTAGGCGGCGAAGAAGGCGTAGCTGTTGCCGATCCAGCGGGCACAGCCGAAGATTACGGCAGCAGCCACGACCAGGCAGAGGATGAACGGCATCCCCCGCATGCCGGGGGAGACCGCCTTATCGGCCAAGGATGCCACTGGGCCGTACCGCCAAGGTGATGAGCAGGATGCCGAAGGCCACGGCAGGCGCCCAGGACGGGCCGAAGAAGGTCGCTGTCAAACTCTCGGCGATGCCCAGGGTCACGGCCGCGATGACCATCCCCGGGAAACTGCCCAGCCCGCCCAGCACGACGATGGCGAAGACCCGCCCGATATACTCCCGACCAATCGACGGCTCGACCGGCTGGATGATGATCAGGAAGGCCCCGGCCAGCGCGGCGGTGGCAATCGACAGGCCAAACGCGACACGCTTGATCTTGACCGGATCGGCAGCCATCAACCGCAGTGCCTGCTGGTCCTGAGCTACCGCCTGGATGGCACGGCCGATGAAGGTGCGCGACAGGAAGAGCTGCAAGCCCACCACCATGATCAACGAGACCAGGAAGGGTACCAGGAGACGCAACGGCAGATCGAAGAAACCGAGCTTGAGAGTGGCGCCGATATAGGGAGCCTGGACGAGGCGATAGTCGACGCCGAACACCAAGACCAGCGTCACCTCGGTGATGAACAGGATGCCGAAGAAGAACGACAGGCCGCGCAGCGACTGGTCGTCCCGACGCTCGAACGCCACGTAGTAGACCTGATAGGCGAGCAGGCCGAGGACGTAGAAGGCCGGGGTCGCGATCAGGGCGGCGAGGATCGGATCGATCCCGAGCACCGTGTTGCCCAGGAAGGCGACATAGGAGCCGAGCAAGATGAAGGCCGGATGGGCGATGTTGACCACGTCCAGCAGGCCGAACGAAATGGCCACGCCTATCGAAACTGCGGCATAGAAACCGCCGAGCAGAAGGCCGGAGATGATGGCATTCAGCAGGAGATCGATCGAAGCATCCATGCTGTCTGATCAATCCGCCACTACGGCAGGCGCGCCGCAGGCCCACGTTGGCATATGCGTCTCTCTCCCATGAACCCGGCGCTCATGTCGTCGCCTTCGAGGAGCAGTGTGCGCTACGGCAGTGTCCCTTGCCTAGCGTTTTCTGACTCTCCCGGGCCGTGGGCGTCTGCTGTCCG
The DNA here is from genome assembly GCA_046349295.1 of Reyranellaceae bacterium. Lineage (GTDB taxonomy): Bacteria > Pseudomonadota > Alphaproteobacteria > Reyranellales > Reyranellaceae > Reyranella. The sequence continues at coordinate 278,186 of JAXMCP010000008.1, read as the reverse complement.
GAAGTTGCCTCGATTCCCAATCAGCCACGCGCCTTCATTGCATTCGTAACCGACAGGTCGAAGCCCCCCGACGACGTCGGCGCCGGCGCCGCGCCGGACGCCGGCAGGGACATGCTCGTCTTGCCTGGCATCGCGAAGCTGAAGCGGCCGGCACGGTTGGATTGCCGGGCGAGCTGCTGCAGCGCATCTCCGGGCTTGCCCGCCATCTCCCGGAACACGGCGAGCGCGCGCGTGATGTTGCGGCGCTCCTCCAGATTTGCGTCGATGCCCGAGATGCGCGCCTCGACCGTGTCGTCGGTTGCGGTCCTGGAAATCTCGACCCAGGCGGCGAAGGCATTTGGCGCACCGGTCGCGATCGCGAGCTGGGTCGCCAGTGCCTTGTGCTCGCCCTTCTCCAGCTTCGCGACCTCGCCTGGCCGCAGACTCGCCTTGGCGACGCGGTAGACGTTGACGAAGCGCCTCGCACGGCGCGGCGAGCCGCCGAGATACGGCGACAGGTCGGTGAGCGACTTGATCTCGTCCTTCGTCAGGCTGAGCGACTCGGGCGGCGGCTCCTGCGTCCTCGCCTGGTTGTCCTCCGGTGCTTTCGAATCGTCGTTCGGCGGCGGCAGCGGCGGCGCAACGGTGCCCGTGCCAGCCCCGGCACCCGCGCCCGCTTGCGGTGCGCGCGCGCGATCGGCTGCGACGAGATCGCCGACCAGCGCCTTGCTCGTCGTGTCGTCCATCGCCGGCACCCAGTAGGGGATCTGGAAGATCTTCTCCAGATAGTCGGCGGTCGTCGCACGCCGCGGCTCATTACCGTTGCCGCTGCTGGCGGGCGCGTCGCCCTCGTCGTCGCCGAAGAACTCGGGATACTGCTTCTCCAGCGAGCGCGACAGCCAGCGCGCATCGACCGCGACCATCACGACGAACAGCCGGAAGGTAAGCAGCATGTTCACCGCCTGCAGCACCTCGACGACCTTCGCCGGTTCGCAGCGGTCGAGATCGTCGATGTAGAGCACGATGCGGCGGAACGCCATGGCCTCTGGCAGCCCGACCTCGCTCAGGCTTTCGGCGGTGGCCTCGATACGATCGATCTCGTCCTGCTCTAGCGTCTTGTCCTTCTTGGCCTCGACAACCAGGGCATCGACGCGCGCCTTGTAGTGCAGGCGCGCCTCCTCGAGATGCTCGGCCGCCCCCTTCGGCGTGCGATCGAGCATCAGCGCTTCGAGCTGATCGAAATCCTTGCGGATGGTCGACACCAGGCCGAGATGCTTGCGATAGCCCTCGGCCCCGGCGCGCGCCCGCACGAAGCGGCTGAGGCGCAACGATCCGGTCTCCTCGGTATACTCCTTGAGCGCCGCCGCGACCTGCTCGCCGGTCGCGCGCACCACCGTCCTGGCCTGCTCGACGGCGGCCGCGCTCTTGGCAACGTCGGCCGCCGCGTCCTGCGCCGCCTTGCGCTCGGCCTGCGTCGCCCTGGCGATCTCCGTGTCGAGGTTGGCCTTCAGGCCGGCGAACTTGTCGGCCAGCGACTTCGCGCGCTTGGTGAAATCGCCGACCAGCACGGACGCGGCGGCGAGCAGACCGGCCAGCGCCTGCACGCCGCTGCCGATATCCGACCACACGGCTTCCCCGGCGAGCCCGTTGACGAGGCCGCGCACGCCGATCAGCAGCAGCGGAATGCCGACCAGCCCGCCGATCGCGAGCGCAATGGTGCGGCCGCTCCCCAGTGTCGAGCGCAATGCGCCCAGATTGGCCCGCGCCGCCGTCGTCGAGCGGTCGAGCTGTTCCAGCGCTCCGGTAAGGGCGGCTTTGCTCTGCAGGAGCTCGGGCACCTTGAGCGTGCTCTGGATGCCGGCGAGCTCGCGCTGGATCTCTGGATCACCTGCGATCTGCGTGCGCGCCATATCGACGACGGTGCGCCATACCAGGCCCGGCGCCTCGGCGGCGGTCTTCTCGGCGGCGGCGAGCTTGCCTTGCGCCTCGGTGAGCTTGGCGCCGGCCTTGGCGTGCTCACGGCGCCGCTGCATCAGCTCGGTCACGGCCTCGAGGGCGAGCTGGCGCGACGTCGACAGCCGATTGATTATCTTGTCGGCCATCTCGGTGCTGGTGCCCGGCTGGTCGCGCGTCATCCAGCGGTCGAGCTCCTCGAAGATGTGGCCGACCAGGCTTGCCCACAGATTGGTCTCGGCGTAGTGCCAGGCGTTGAACTGGATCTGGACGATGGCGTGCTCGAAGCCGTCGTCGTCCTCGGCATCGGGCGTCACGAAGCCCGCGATCTGCTGCTGGATCAGGCGCATGAAGAACGACTTCCCCGCACCCCAGTCGCCGAAGATGCCGAAGGCCAGCGGCAGGCTGGTGTTCTTGCCCGCCGCCACGTTGGCGATCGCCAGCGCATCCAGCGTGATGCCGAGCATGTCGCGCGGCGGCCCGATGCCCGGTTGATCGGCGTTGAGCCGCGGCAGGTTCGCGGTCTCGCGTTCGAGCGCACGGTTCCAGCGCCGCGCCTCGTCGCTCGGCAGCCTGAGGCGCACCAGCTCGCGGAAGCGGTCGACGATATTGTCCAACACCGCACGATCGAAGTCGGCGAATTCCGCCTCCGAGGTCGTGAGCGCGGCCGCGATCAGCCCCCGGGTGCCGAGCCGCGGATTGAGGAAGACTCGCCGCTGCACGTCGAAGCCACGCCGCAGCATGGCCCGCAGCCCGTCCTCGAAGCGCAGCGGATTGTTCGGCACGGACGAGATGTAGGTCGTCGCGCCTTCGGTATTGACCTTCTCACCGTCCTGCCGCGACAGTTCCTTCAGCATTTCCGTTGGGTCGGTCGGCAACCCGACACGACCGCTATTGGTTTCGACGATCGCATTCAGCACGTCTGCCGCCCTGACCGGGTCGAGGCTGGTTGGCCGCCTGGCGGCGCCCCACAGCAGGAACTGCCGGACCTCGTCGGTCGCCTCGATCTCGAGCCCGGAGAGAAGGCCATTGATCTCGTCGGCGACACCGGGTGAGGGTGGAGGCTCGGCGTTCGACGGGTTCCTTGCCGCCTCGACCGCCTCTGCCAGTTGATCGAGATTGACGTGCTCCCGAAGCGATGACGGTTGCCGGAGCAGCGCTCGGACGATGGCATCGCTTGGCGACAAACCCTCGCTATCACGCGCAACGGCCCGCAGGATCGCGTCCGTTTCGTCGGAAAACCACCGCGTTCCCAGCCGCTCGAGGGCAGCCTCCGCCGGCTCAGATTCAACATGGAAATGCAGATAAGTATTGTAGATGTCTACGAAGAAAGGTTGCTCCTTGAGCACTTTCACGAGGACAGAAGGATAGGAGCGCAGATCGCTGGGAGCCTCACCAAAGGCGGCAGTGGCTGCGAACAGGCGCGTGGCCGAGATCGCCGGGTCATCTCCCTCTGGCTTGAAGCCGGCTGCAAGTGCGACGATCGTCGTCGTATCGTGACCGGGGCTGGCAAAGCCCACGTCGACCAAGGCTTGCCGAGCGCGAGCCGTCAACTCCACCTGCGCTTGTCCAGCCCTGGTCGTCTCCTCGGGCCGAGCAAATGCCGGCGCCTCTGATTCGGGCGCGATTGCTTCGGCGCTGCTGGTGACGTTGTCCCGAAGTTCCTGTTCCGCGCTCATGCTCGCCCCCGCTGCGCAGCCGTCGGTGGGATTGTGTCTCCCGCCGAAGCCTCCTGCATCCGGAGGCCGAGTCAATCCCCCGCGCGGGGGGAGCTGCGGATCGGGGCGATCCGCTTCTTCCGCACGCCCGGCATCGGCCTGACGATGATCGGCTCGGCGGGTTTCTCTATTTCCAGCTCGAGTGGCGCTCGCCCCCTCAGTTCCCGATCAGGGCCTGGTAGACCAGGTCGCGCATCAGGTAACGGTAGCGCAGGCCGGCGGCCGGCGACTGCATCATGAACACGACGTACATGCGCTCGCGCGGGTCGTGCCAGAAATAGGTGCCGTAGGCGCCGCCCCAGAAGTAGTCGTTGGGGGAACCGGGCAGCGGGTTGCGGCCCTGCTCGGTGCGCACGGCGAAGCCCAGGCCGAAGCCCTGCCCCATGCGTGCGCTGGGCTCGAGCGCCTCGAAACGCCACATGTCGTCGCCCATCTTGACGTCGGGCGGCAGGGCGTCGGCCGTCATCAGGTCGATGGTCTTGCGCGAGATCAGGCGCACGCCGTCGAGCTGGCCGCCGTTGGCGAACATCTGCAGGAAGCGGGCGTAGTCGGCCGCGGTCGACACCATGCCCCCGCCGCCCGAGCGCCAGGCGAACTTCTCGGTGACGTCGGGCACCGCGGGCAGCTCGTTCTTGGGCCCCTCCTTCATCGGCCTGGCGCCGCGCGCCTTCTTGTCGGGGCCGACCTCGAAGGCGGTGTCGCCCATCTTCAGAGGCTTGGTGATGCGCTCCTCGATGAACTTGTCGAGCGGCATGCCCGATGCGACCTCGACCACGCGGCCCAGCACGTCGGTCGACATGGAATATTCCCAGGTCGTGCCGGGCTGATAGAGCAGCGCGAGCTTGGCCAGCTTGTCGGCCATCTCGGCGTTGGTCTGGGTCGGCTCGGCCACCTTCATGTCGATGTAGGACTGCTTGACCAGGTTGGTGCCCACGGCGGCATAGGTCAGGCCCGAGGTGTGCCGCATCAGGTCCTGCACCGTCATCGGCCTGGCCTGTGGTTCGAGCGTGTACTCGACCGTGCCGTCCTCCTTCTTCCTCGGCACCGAGACCTTGGTGTCGGCGAAGGCCGGGATGTAGCGCGCGACCGGGTCGGCGACGCTGATCACGCCGTCCTCGACCAGCAGCATCGCCGCCACGGTGACGATCGGCTTGGTCATCGAGGCGATGCGGAAGATGGTGTCGTTGGTCATCGGCACCTTGGCCTCCTTGTCACGGAAGCCGAAGGAGTCGAACATCACCAGCCTGCCGTTGCGCGCGATCAGCACGACGGCGCCCGGCAGCTCGTTGTTCTTCACGCCCTCGTTGAGGCGGTCGGACAGACGCTTCAGGCGGGTCGAAACGAAGCCCACCTCCTCCGGCGACTGCGCCTTGGGAATCCCCTGCGCGGCGGCCGGCAGCGCCACACAGATCGCCAGCGCCGCCACGGCGGCCATACGACTCATCGACATTGGGTGTCCTCCGATTGCCGGTCATCAAAGCAAATCGCCGGTCCTGCGGCGAGGCCATCCGTCTTACACGGCGATAACACGCTGGACGAACCAGAACGCGCCGGCCAATGCCACGATCACCGAGAGGGCTTGCGGCAGGCGCGTCAGGCGGCCCGGCCGCGACGCCCAGGCGAGCAGCGGCAGCACCACGACGATGAAGGCAAGCTGTCCCAGCTCGACGCCGGCATTGAAGCCGACGAGGGCCCGCACCATTGCGGCGCGCGACAGGCCGAACCCGCCCAGCGCCGACGCGAAGCCCAGCCCATGGACGAGACCGAACAGCGCCGCGACCAGCCAGCGCCGCCCGGCCTTGGACGGGGCGAAGATGTTCTCCAGGGCGACCCATACGATCGACGCGGCGATCAGCGGCTCGACGATGCCGGACGGGACGTCGACCAGACCCAGCGCGGCCAGGCTCAAGGTGATGCTGTGGGCCACGGTGAAGGCCGTCACGATCTTCACCGTCGGCCAGAACCCGCGCGCCAGCGCGAGAAGCGCGACCAGGAACAGGAGATGGTCGATGCCACCCAGGATATGCTCGACGCCCAGGGCGACGAAGCCCGTCCAGCCCGGCTCGACCGGCCTGGCGAGATCGAGCGTCGCCGTCCGCTTGTCCTCGAGAAAGACGAGCTCGACAGAGGGGCGGTCCGGCACCCGAACGCTCAGCACGGTCTGGAAGTGCGCGCCCATGAGGTCGGGCCAGTCGTCGCGGATGGTCAGCACGCCGACAGGCTTGGCGCAGGTCAGCGCGATCTCGAGAATGACCTTGTCGTCGCCTGTGCCGCCCGCCCTGATCGATGTGGCTGCCGGCTCGCAGGCCTCGCCATCGATCGAGAAGCGGGCATAGTCGCGCAGGAAGCCCGCCACGCGCTCCGCGGCGCCGCGCTCGCCGGTGGCCGCCTCGGCCAGCAAGCGGCCGCCGTGGTAGTCGACCTCGGTGGCGACGACGGTCAATCGGTAGCGCAAGGCATTGCCGGCGACGTCGAGGGTGGCGAGCCCTGTGCTGGTGACATGGGCCGACACGGCAACAATCCAAGACATCAGCATCCAACAGGCGACGACGCCTCGAGCTATGCTCCTCCCCGACAGCGCGACTGGAGAGCGGACACGCCACCTCTCCCTCTCCTCCCGCGAAGCGCTGTCGCTTCCACGCATCTTGTTGTCCCCCTTGCGCGACATCGCGCGCCGCCGGTCCAAAGACTGCCGCCTGGTCTACGCCGTCGTCGAAGGCCGGCCGAGCCACTACAACGCCGCCATCCAGGTCTTTTCGGAGGGCGACGGCAGCCGCGTGGTGTGGACGATCGGCGTGCTGCCCGAGAAGCTGGCGCCGGCGGTCGGGGGCATGATGGACGAGGCCGCGAAGGTGATGAGGAAGACGCTGGTCGGCTGACCACCGCCTTCCTCATCGAGCGCTCGTCAGGCCGCATCCTGCTTGGGCAGCACGTCCTCGTACTTCTTGAAGCCCGGCAGAGCCTCGACCCGTGCCATCCACGCCTTGATGTTGGCGTAGGGCGAGAGATCGATGGCGCCTTCCTCGGCATAGGCGACGTCGCCATAGACGGCGACGTCGGCCACGGTCGCACTGCTGCCGACCAGGAACGGCGACTTGGCCAGCTCGGCGTCCAGCGCCTTCAGGGCATCGTTCGCGAGGCCCCTATAGAGCTGGTAGACGGTGTCGTCGGCCTTGATGAAGCCGCGCTTCATGGCACGCGGGCGATAGATGTTGGGCGCGAGGCGATCGAACTCCCAGAACAGCCATTCGCGCACCCGGGCCTTTTCCTCGGGCGTCGTGCCGCCCATCTTGCCGAACTTGTCGGCGAGGTAGAGCAGGATCGAGCCCGATTGGCAGAGCTTGAGATCGCCGTCGACCAGCGCCGGCACCTGGCCGAAGCGATTGATGGCGAGGTAATCCGCCTGCTTGTGCGCGCCCGCCCGCAGGTCGACGTGCTTGTAGGCGAAAGCCTGGCCCATCAACGACAGGGCGAGCCCCGCCTTGTAGGTCGGCCCACTGAGCCAGATTCCGTACAATGTCAGCTTCGACATCTTTTCCTCCAGATTGGTGGCGCAGCATGGCACTTGAGCGCCGCCGGGATAAGCCTGTAAGAGCGGGCATGACCATCTCGGCGCGCGATATCGATCACTTGTCGTTGACCTTGACCGACCCCGACAGTGCTGCCGTTTCGTTGCAGCAGCTCGGCTTCACGGTGACGCCGGAAGGGGTCGAGCCGCGCTGCATCTGCTTCCAGCCCGACCAGGACGACGTGCCCAACTATGTCGAGCTGCTGCAGGGCGATCCGACCGGCACCGCGTTGGCGCTGAACGTGGTCGATCTCGAGGGCGAGGAGCGCGCGCACACCTGGGAAACCAACGATGGATTCGAGATCGACGCCGAAGTGGTGGTCGGCGAAGGCGGCGGCCCCCTGCCCTGGTTTCCGGTACGCCATGAGACGCCCGATGCCTTCATGGAGCCTGAATGGATCGTCCATCCCAACGGCGCGCTCGGCTTGATCGCGATTCACGCCGTCGCCGAAAATCCGCGTGAGCTCGCCAAGACCCTGAAGACGGAATGGAGCGCCAGGACCGAGGAGATCTTCGACGGCTGCATGCTGGTGAAGACCGGCACGGTCGAGCTGCTGGTCTGGTCGGCGGAAGCCTATCAGGCAGAATACAAGGCCCTGGAGGTGATGGCGCCCGACGCCTTGCCGGCCGTGGTCGGCATTACCATCGCCGTCGAGCGGGCACGCCCCCTGCAGGCCCTGCTGCGCGCCAACAACGTGGCGTTCGCCGTCGCCGAAGGCGACCGCGTGCTGGTGGCGTCCGACAAGTCGGCCGGCCTGATGATCGAGTTCGTGCCGCAGGCGTAACCTCAAGCTCCGCTCCCCCTATCGGGGGAGAGGAGCTTGAATTGAAGCTAAAACGCCGGCACCGGGGCCTGGGGCACGTCCTTCCAGAAATCCGGGTCGTGACCGAAGAACAGCTTGGCCCCGCCCTTCTCGAGCGCTTCGAGGCGATCGAGCGAAGCCAGCATCTGCTCGCGGTCGTAGACGAAGCGCGGCAGGCGGCGTTCGCGCAAGGTGCGGCAGAAGTAGCAGGAGTCGCCGGTCAGCACGACCTCGCCATGCTCGGTGCGCAGCTTCAGCGACTGGTGGCCGGGCGTGTGGCCGTAGGTGGGCAGGCAGACGACACTGCCGTCACCGAACAGATCGTGCTCGCCCTCGACCTGCCTGACCGGATGGCCGTGATCCCAATCGGCCTTGAAGAAGCCGACCTTGGCCGCGGTCTCGGGGTCCTGGGCAGCCTGCCATTCGCGCTTCTGCACCACCACCGTGGCATTGGGCACCAGCTCGTTGCCGCCGGCATGGTCGAAATGCAGATGTGAATTGACGATGTAGTCGACCTTGCCAGGATCGCGATCAATCGATTCCAGGCGCGACTTCACGTCGTCCTCGGCGCCATACTGGTCGAAGCCGAAGATGCGCGCGACCCGTTCGCCCAGGCGGCTGGCGGCGTCGGTCCGGCATTGCGGATGCATGCCGGTATCGAACAGCGCGCGGCCTTTAGGGTGCTCGATCAAGTAGGACGGAATCGGCAAAGCGACCTGTCCGTCCTCGCCTTCGATCATGTCCTTGAGCCGCCCGACCAATCGGCCGCACGTCATGGCGTAGAGCTTCGCCGTCATCTCTGCCTCGCTTTTGCTTCGGACAGCCTAGCATGCGCGCGAAACCGCTGGACGTCATGGAACTTGCATTCGGGCAATTGCGTTTTGCGGAACATGCCCATCGAGGACTACGGCTTGATCGGCGATTGCCATACAGCCGCCCTTGTCGGACGAGACGGCTCGATCGACTGGCTCTGCTGGCCGCGCTTCGATTCGGACGCCTGCTTCGCCGCCCTGCTGGGCACGCACTCCCACGGCCGCTGGCTGATCGCTCCATCGGGGAAATGCCGCGAGACGGCGCGATGCTACCGTCGCGACACGCTGATCCTCGAAACGACGTTCGAGACCGACAGCGGCTCGGCGACGGTGATCGATTTCATGCTGGCGCACGGCGCGACGTCCGACCTCGTTCGCGTGGTACGGGGCAATCAAGGCGACGTTCCGATGTGCATGGAGCTGGTGCTGCGCTTCGGCTACGGCGCGACGACGCCCTGGGTGAGTCGCCTCGAGGACGGCACTATGCGTGCCGTGGCCGGCCCCGACATGGTGGTGCTTCGGACCACCGCCCCTCTCAAGGGCGAAGACCTCAAGACCACCGCGACGTTCCGTGTGCGGGCAGGCGAAACCGTCGCCTTCATCATGAGCTACGGTCCGTCCCACCTTCCCGTGCCGGAAGCGCTCGATTGCGCCGAGGCACTCCGCAACTGCGAAGAGTTCTGGCACAAGTGGACGTCGCGCACGAAATGCAGCGGGCGCTATGCTGATGCGATCCGGCGCTCCCTGATCACCTTGAAGGCCCTCACCTACGCACCGACCGGGGGCATCGTGGCCGCCCCGACCACTTCCCTGCCCGAGCGCGAGGGCGGAGAGCGCAACTGGGACTACCGTTACTGCTGGATTCGCGATTCCACCCTCACCCTGCTCGCGCTGATGAATGCCGGCGTCTACGACGAGGCGGCGGCATGGCGCGACTGGCTGCAGCGCGCCGTTGCCGGCAGCCCCGGCGACATGCAGATCATGTACGGGTTGATGGGTGAACGGCGGCTGACCGAATGGGAGGTCACCTGGCTGCCTGGCTATCTCGATTCGAGACCGGTTCGCATCGGCAATGCCGCACATCGTCAATTTCAGCTCGATGTCTACGGCGAGCTGATGGACACTTTCGCACAGGCACGCAAAGGGGCGCTGGCGCCCTCCGACGCCGGCTGGGCCTTGCAGCTCCAACTGGTGAAGCATGTCGGCGCGTCATGGAGGATGCCCGACAACGGCATCTGGGAATCCAGGGGGCCGCCACGCCACTTCACCTATTCGAAGGTGATGGCCTGGGTGACCTTCGATCGCGCGATCAAGGCGGTCGAGCAACACGGTCTTCGTGGCGATGTCGGGCAATGGCGCGGAACGCGCGAGGAGATCCGCGACGAGATCTGCGAGCACGGCTTCGATCCTGGTCGCAATACCTTCAGGTCCGCCTATGGCGAGACGACCTTGGATGCCAGCCTTCTCCTGCTGGTGCAGGTCGGCTTCATCGCACCGGACGACCGGCGCTACCTCGGCACGGTCGAGGCGATCGAGCGCGAACTGGTGGTCGATGGATTCGTGCGACGTTACAGCACGCTGCAGACCAGCGACGGGCTCGAGCCGGGGGAAGGCGTCTTCCTGGCCTGCAGCTTCTGGCTGGCCGACGCCTACGTCTCGATCGGACGGCACGAAGAAGGCCGCAGGCTGTTCGAACGGCTGCTGGATCTGCGCAACGACCTCGGCCTGCTGGCCGAGGAATACGACACCGGCAAGGGCCGGCAGCTCGGCAATTTCCCGCAGGCCTTTTCCCATGTCGGCCTGATAAACACGGCCTTCAACCTGACCCGCACCGCCCGGCCCGCCGAGCAACGCGCCAAGGTGGACGGCTCGGGCGTCCAGGCGACCCAGGCGCCACAGCAGCCCGGGCAACCGGCCGCCACCGTCGACGCTAGGCGTCCAGCGCCTTCCTCAACAGCTCGTTGACTGCCTTGGGGTTGGCCTTGCCGCCGGTCGATTTCATGACCTGGCCGACGAACCAGCCGAACAGGGCCGGCTTGGCCTTGTAGGCCGTGACCTGGCCGGGATTGGCATCGATCACCGCCTTGATGGCGGCCTCGATGGCGCCGGTGTCGGTGACCTGCTTGAGGCCACGCTCCTCGACCAGCCGGGCCGGGTCCTTGCCCGTCTCTTCCATGGCGAGGAACAGATCCTTGGCGATGCGTCCGGAGATCGTGCCGTCGCTGATCAGGTCCAAGAGCTTGCCGAGATGGCCGGCACTGACCGGCGAGCCGTCGATGCCGACGCCACGCCGCTTCAGCATGGCGAAGAAATCGCCGGTCACCCAGTTGGCTGCTTGCTTGGCGTCGCGCCCCTTGGCGACGGTTTCGAAGAACTCCGCCGTCTCCTTCTCCGCCACCAGCACGCCGGCGTCGTACGGCGACAGGCCGTAGTCCGCACCGAAGCGCGTCTTCTTGGCGTCGGGCAGCTCGGGCAGGCCGGCCTTGATGCCGTCGACATAGTCCTGGGTCAGGACCAGCGGCAGCAGATCGGGATCGGGGAAGTAGCGGTAGTCGTGCGCGTCCTCCTTGGAGCGCATCGAACGCGTCTCGCCGCGACCGGGATCGAACAGGCGGGTCTCCTGCACGATCTTGCCACCGCTTTCGATGATATCGACCTGGCGCCGCGCCTCGAACTCGATCGCCTGCTTGACGAACCGTATCGAGTTCACGTTCTTGATCTCGCAACGAGTGCCGAGCTCGCCACCCGGCTTGCGCACCGAGACATTGACGTCGCAGCGCATGGAGCCTTCGTCCATGTTGCCGTCGCAGGTGCCGAGATAGCGCACGATCGAGCGCAGCTTGGTCAGATAGGCGGCCGCCTCGTCGGCCGTCCGCATATCGGGCTTGCTGACGATCTCCATCAGCGCCACGCCGGACCGGTTCAGATCGACATAGGTCTGGGTGGGATGCTGGTCGTGAAAGCTCTTGGCGGCATCCTGCTCGAGATGCAGACGCTCGATGCCGATCCGACGCGTGTTGCCGTCGGGCAGGTCGATCTCGATCTCGCCCTCACCCACGATCGGGTCCTTGTACTGCGAAATCTGATAGCCCGCCGGAAGGTCGGCGTAGAAGTAGTTCTTGCGGTCGAAGATCGAACGCAGGTTGATCCGCGCGTTCAGGCCCAGCCCGGTGCGGACGGCTTGCTCGACGCAGCGCCTGTTGATCACCGGGAGCATGCCGGGCATGGCAGCATCGACCAGCGACACCTGGGTGTTGGGATCGGCGCCGAACGTGGTCGGCGCGCCGGAGAACAGCTTGGCGTCGGAGACAACCTGGGCATGGACTTCCAGCCCCAGGACGATTTCCCAATCGCCGGTTTCACCTGTGATCATGGACATGGTGCCAGGGTACTTAGGGCTTGCCCGGCGGAATGTCTAGATTCGCCGCGTCAACGGGGCGGCATCCAGAGCGTGAATCGTTGCATCACGGCGGCAGAGTTGGCCGAGGCGAGCTGGAAGCCCGGCAGGAGCCGGTCAATCGTGGCGTCAGGATGTCCAAGGTCATGGTGGGCAGCGGGCTGGTATGCTGCGACGGTGAAGATCCGGATGGCAACCGCTTTTCGGTATCGAGCCGGGAATGATCTCCCCCAGGGGCGTGCTGCGGCTCGACCTTGAATGCGCGGCCGAGCGGTTGATATATGTCAGGTAGAAAGCCAATGTGACATACATGGAAAAGACTCAAATCTATCTGCCCGCGGAAGAGCTAGCGGCGTTGCGCGCGGCGGCGGCACGGTCGGGCCGCAGCGTCGCCGACGTGGTCCGGGAGGCGATCCGGAAACATGTCCTCAAGCCCGTTTCAGGCGGCCCAGTTGCCCTCTGGGATGGCGAGCCGAGACGAACCTCCATCGACCACGACAGTGTCCACGATGAAGTTTGATGAGACGCGGCGAGCCAACATTCGTCGATAGTGGAGCGTGGATCGCCTTGGCGCTCTCGCGCGACCCCTTGCACGAACGTGCGCAAGAGTATTGGGGTATCCTGCGGGAGGCAGGAGCGAGGTTGCATACGTCGGTCCCAGTGGTGATCGAGACTTTCACATTTCTAGAACGCAACGCAGGTCGGGATGTTGGTCTGGCCTGGAGGAACGCCATTTACCAGCCCGGCATCGTTGCCATCCTGCCTTGCGATCTGCGCGATCTGACCAGTTCCTGGCAGTACTTTCAGCGCAAGGACCTTCACAAGCTCTCTGCGGTCGACGCGACCAGCTTCGCCGTGATGAAGCGGGCGCGAATACGGCTCGCCTTTACCTTCGATCATCATTTTGCCGCTGTCGGATTCAGAATGGTCGGGTAGACGTCGAGCCAAGGTCGTGGCCGGCACAAAGTCGGCCAAGACTCTGGTCACCAATCAAGAGACTGCTCAGGGAGCTCCTATGACCACCTTTCTCCGCCGTTCCGTGTTGCTCGGCAGCGTCGCAATCCTTGGCGCACCCGCCATCGCCAAGGCGCAGGCCGTGGGCGATTGGCCCAAGGGGGCGATCAAGATCATCGTCCCGTTCCCGCCCGGCGGCTCGACCGATCCGGTGGCGCGCATCATCCAGGCCAAGCTGATCGAGAACACCGGCTGGAACATCATCGTCGACAACAAGCCGGGCGGCACCGGTGCGGTCGGCTCGGCGGTCGCCGCCAAGTCTGCGCCCGACGGCCAGACCTGGATGATCACATTCGACAGCCACATCCTCAATCCGGCTTTCGCGTCGGGCCTGCCTTACAAGGACTCCGAGCTGCTGAACGTCATGGAGATCGGTCGCACGCCCCAAGTCATCGTGGCCCATCCCGACCGGCCGTACAAAACCTTCGCCGACGCGATCGCCGATGCCAAGAAGCAGCCGGGCAAGGTGAGTGCCGGCGTTCTGGGGGCCAGCCAGGCACTGGTGCTGATGACCCTGATCAAGAAGGAGAACGAGGTCGACCTCAACCTCATCCCCTACAAGGGCGGCGGCCCCCTCAATCAGGACATCCTCGCCGGCGTCACCGACATCGCGATCGGCAGCCTGACGTCGCTCAGCCCACACATCGTCGCCAAGAAGGTCCGGCCGATCGCCGTCACCGGCGAGAGCCGCACACCGGCGTTGCCCGACACGTCCACGCTCATCGAGCAGAAGGTCAAGGGCTTCCCCTCCTATTCCTGGTGGGGTGTCTACGCGCCGACGGGCGTGCCACAGCCGATCCTCGATCGCATGCATGCAGAGATCACCAAGGCCGTGCGCTCGCCCGACGTTACCCAGAAATTCGTCGAGCAGTTCAACATGGAAATCCTGACAACCTCGCCCGCCGAGTTCGCCGTCTATCAGAAGAGCGAGCAGGAGCGCTGGTTCAAGGTCATCAAGGACAACGACATCAAGGGCGATTAGCGGGCAAGGTCAAGAACGTCCACGCAGACGCTCTCAGGCCGGGCGCGCAGGCGGTCGATTTCGAGCATGCCCTGCACGATGTCGCGCAACGCGGCCTCTTCACCCCGCCCGGCCTCAACAACCAGCACTTCCCGCGCGGGCTGAGGGGCGCCTATGCCGCGATCTGGGTCTTAGAAAGCCGCGAGTCATGGGAAGCGCTTCGGGGATCGCCGGATGCGCCATACCCCGCCATCGCGATATCCGGACAAGTGGCAGGTCTGGGAGGAGGAGGTCTTGGTCCGTCGGCTTCGAGCCCAATCTCATCTTGCCCGGTGGTGACCGGCATCGTTCTGGTCACGAGATGAGCTGCGGCCCTCGCACCAGCCTGCCCGGCAGTGCGCCGGTCGCTTCGCCGTCGCGGTAGGTGACGGCGCCCGACACGATGGTGGCGCGGTAGCCCTGCGCCTTCTGCAGCAGGCGCTTGCCGCCGGCCGGCAGGTCCCATTTCATCACCGGCGCCTCGACGCGCAGCTTGTCGAAGTCGATGACGTTGAGATCGGCCTTGTAGCCGGGCGCCACCTTGCCGCGGTCGCCGAGGCCGACGGCGCGCGCATTGTCGAGCGATTGACGCTTGACCAGCCAGGACACGTCGAGCTTGCCCGACGCCCGGTCGCGCCCCCAATGGGCCAGCAGCGAGGTCGGGAACGAACCGTCCGAGATCAGGCCGACATGCGCGCCGCCGTCGCCCAGCCCGATCAGCGTGTGTGGGCTCTGCATCATCTCGCTGCAGCAATCGAGATTGAAAGCAGCGAAGTTGGCGAATGGCGCGAAGATGAAGTTCTTGCCCTCGCCCTCGATCAGGTAATCGTACACGACCTCACGCGGATCGCGGCCTTCCCGGCGGGCGCGCACGCCCAGCGAGCTGTCCTGTGCCGGCTCGTAATCCGGCGGATCGCCGAGCGGGAACATGCGGTCGTAATCCGTGAGCCGTGCCGCCATGTCGGAGCGCAGCGGCTCGTGTGCCTCCTTCAGAAGCTGCGTGCGGAAGGCGGGATCGCGCATGATCGCCAGGCGCTCGGCCACCGTCTTGTGCTGGATCGCCTTGTAGGAGCGGCACATCGAGAACGGGATTCGGCTCGCCTGCAGACCCTGCAGCACGCCAATCGGCCGCGGCGCCACCTGCGCCTTGGCGGCATGGCCCTTGGTCGCCAGCCCCTCGACCAGGCCGAGCAGGCGCCGCCAGCTCTCGGGCTTGGTATGGCGCTGCGCCAGCGACACCGAGAACGGCCGGCCCGACGCCGCGAGCAGGCGGTCGATCATCTCGAACTCGCTCTCGGGGCTCGGCGTGTTGAAGTCGGAGATGAACTCGATCACGCCGCTGCCGGCGTCCTTCATGCCGAGCGCAATCCCCAGAAGCTCGGCTTCCGAGGCGCGCAGCGACGGCGTCGGATCACCCTTCACTGTCCGATGGTTCAACGTGCGCGAGGTCGAGAAGCCCAGCGCGCCGGCGCGCATCGCCTCGGCCGCGAGCACGCGCATCTGCGCCACTTCCTCGGGCGTCGCCTCCTCGAGCCGCGCGGCGCGCTCGCCCATGACGAACACGCGGAGCGCACCGTGCGGAAGCTGGGCGCCGAGATCCATGTCGCGCGGACGGGCTTCGAGCGCATCGAGATACTGGCCGAACGATTCCCACGACCAGTTCAGCCCCTCGTCGAGCGCGGCGCCGGGGATGTCCTCGACGCCTTCCATCAGCTCGATCAGCCGCTGGCGGTCCTCGACCTTCACCGGAGCAAAGCCCACGCCGCAATTGCCCATGACTGCGGTGGTGACGCCGTGCCAGCTCGACGGCTGCAGGCGCGAGTCCCACGTCGCCTGACCGTCATAGTGAGTATGGATGTCGACGAAGCCGGGCGTGACCAGCAGTCCCTTGGCGTCGAGCTCTTCGGCGCCCTTCCCCGATATCGAGCCGACGGCGGCGATCTTGCCGCCCTTTACCGCCACGTCGGCCTCACGCAATGCCGCGCCGGTGCCGTCCGCCAGAGTTCCGCCGCGCACGACCAGATCAAATTCCGACGCCATGGTCCCTCCTCCCAGGTTGGGCTGCAGAGTGTACCTCGACTCGTCGCGATCCCGGGACGGGCATGATCCGCATTGCGGATTATCGCTTGTCCAGCGGTGCTCCAGGCCCCGCCAGATCGACCAGCAGGTTGAGCGCTTCGTCACAACGCACCGCGGCGCCGGCTGGCACGACCAAGGTCGCCTCGCGCTCCTCGAAGATCGCCGGTCCGACAGCCGTGCTGCCCGGTCCGAATGCGTAGCGGTCGTAGACCGGCGTGTCGACGAAATTGCGCTCCCGGGCGCAGTAGACAGGACGATTGCCGCGCAACGCCGTCCCATCGCGCCTGCCGCCATGGGCCGAACGCAGATCAATGCGCGGTCGCGGGCCAGAGACAATGACCCGCCACGACACCAACTCGACCCGCATGGCCGGCTCGATGCGGCCGTACTGCTGCTCATAGGCCGCTTCGAAAGCTGCACGCAGAGCAGTGCGCTCGGCCTTCTCGAGGAGTGCCGGCAAGAGCTCGGCCTCGACCTCGAAGCCTTGGCCGACGTAGCGCATGGCTGCGAGCCGGCGTACGACGACATCCTTCATAGCGACGCCGGCAGTGGCCAGCAGGCTGCGGCCTTCGTTCTCGAGCTCGTGCAGCATCTGTCGGATAGCCGGGAAATCCGCATCGTCGAGCGCTGCGATGTAGCCACGCACGAACGCGAACGACGTCGGCGCGGCGAGGAAACCAAACGCCGACGCGACGCCGGCCCCCAGCGGACAGACCAGGCGGTGGATGCCGAGTGCCTGGGCGATATGACAGGCATGGACCGGGCCGGCGCCCCCGATCGGCACCATGGCGTAGTCCGAGATGCGTCGCGCCTTCTCGAGCGCATGAATAGAGGCGGCCTGCGCCATGTTCTGGTTCACGGTGGCATGGATCGCCCAGGCGCTCTCGACGACCGACAGACCAAGCGGCTCGCCAATGTCGCGGCCAATCGCGGCACGCGCCGCTGCGACGTCGAGCTTCATGTCGCCGCCCAGGAAGCGATCCGCATCGAGATAACCCAGCACCAGATCGGCGTCGGTGACGGTGGCCTGCAGGCCGCCGAGCCCGTAGCAGGCTGGACCCGGGTCGGCGCTCGAGCTCTCGGGGCCGACCTGCACCAGACCAAGCCGGTCGACCTTGGCGATCGAGCCGCCGCCGGCCCCGATCTCGATCATCTCGATCACCGGCACGCGCAACGGCAGGCCGCTGCCCTTCTTGAAGCGGAACACGCGCGCTACCTCGAACTCCGTGGTGCGCAGCGGTTCACCGTCGTCGATCAGGCACGCCTTGGCCGTGGTGCCGCCCATGTCGAAGCAGAAGACGTCCGCATGCCCGGCCTCGCCTCCAATCAGGCCGGTCGCCTGCACGCCGCCTGCCGGACCGGACTGCACGAGGCGAATGGGATGGCGCACGGCCGTCGATTCGTGAACCGTGCCGCCGTCGGACAGCATGAGGTAGAGGTCGCGGTCGATGCCGATGCGGCGCAGCCCCTCCGACAGCCGGCGCAGATAGCGCCCGAAGATCGGCAGGACATAGGCGTTGCAGATCGTCGTCGAGGTGCGTTCATACTCGCCGATCTCGGGGACGACGTCGCTCGACAAGCAGGCGACGATGTCGGGCGCCTCGCGCTGCAGCACCTCTCCGAAGCGACGCTCATGGTCGGCGTTACGAAAGCCGTGCAGCAATGAGACGGCCACGGCCTGCACGCCGCTTTTCGCGACTTCTCGCGCTAGCCGTACCGCCTGCTCCTCGTCCATCGGCTTCAGCACGGTGCCATCCGGTCCGATCCTCTCGTCGATCTCATAACGCAGCCGGCGAGGAACCAGCGGCAAGGGCAATTCCATGCCGAGATCGTAGAGGTCGTAGCGCCACTCCAGGCCGATCTCGACGATGTCGCGAAAGCCTGCCGTGGTCACCAGGGCGGTCGAGACGCCCTTGCGTTCGATCAGGGCGTTGGCAACCAGCGTCGTGCCGTGGATGACATGGCGCACCTCGGCCGCCGGCACGCCAGTCGCACGCAGCAGCATCTCAACGCCACTCAGAACCCCGACCGACGGATCCTGCGGCGTGGTCAACACCTTTTCGTTGAACAGGCGGCCATTGCGAGTGTCGATCATCACCAGGTCGGTGAAGGTCCCGCCGATGTCGACACCGATGCGATAGGGCTCAATCATCGGCCGCCTCCGAGGCGAGAGCCGTGCCATAGTCGCGGCCGGCCGCATCGGCCGTCACCACGCCACTCGCGATGTCATCCTCGACGCGACTCCGCTCGCGCTCCGCGGGTGGACGCAAGCCGCCGCCGCCGGGCGTCTCGAAGGAGACGACGTCACCCGGCTTCAGGACATAGCGCCCCTTTGCGGCAATGAGCTGGCCGTTGATGAGGTCGCGTCCGGCGCGTCCCGGCTTGCCGCCCGCCAGACCGCGCGGCGGGAACTTCACGCGCTCATGGCGAATCGTCATGGTCACGGGCTCCTCACCGGTAACCCGGAACGAGATTCTCTGCGAAGCCCCACCGCGATAGCGCCCGGCGCCGCCCGAGTCGGCAATCAACGCCTTCTCCGTGATCAGGAGCGGAACGCTGTTTTCGAACTGCTCGACCGGCGACGTGGCGACGTTGCTGGGAAACGACAGACAGGCCGGACCATCGTTGTCTGGCCGCGCGCCGTGCCCTCCATTCATGAAGAACATCTTCACGAACCGGCCACCGTCGCGCCGCTTGCCGGCAAAATAGACGTTCCACAAGGGCGAGCCGCAGTCGGCGATGATCTTGTCAGGTGCGATCTGCGCCAGCGCGCCGAACAGGACAGGCGGCAGATAGTGCCCCGACAAGTGGCGCGCCCACACCGGCGCCGGCCGACGTGGGTTGACCAGGCAGCCCTCGGGAGCACGGATCGACAGGGCGCGGAACGAGCCGTCGTTGTTGGGGGTCGCAGGATCGAGCGCACACTTCAGGGCATAGGCGCTGTAGGCCCAGGTGAAATTCATCACCGAATTGATCGGCCGCTCGATCTGGGGCGACGTGCCGGCATAATCGACCTCGACACGATCTCCGATCACGCTCAGGGCGCACTTGATGGTAAGCGGGTGGTCAAACCCGTCGAGCATCACGTCGTCGCGGTAGATGCCATCGGGCAGCGCACTGATCGCCCGGCGCATGCTGCGGTCGGATCGGTCGAGAAGCTCTCCCGCCAGCGCATCGAGGTCGTCAATGCCTTCCTCCTCGAGGATCTTGAGCAGCCGGTTCTGCGCCTGCCGGTAGGCGGCGAACTGGGCGCGGATGTCGCCCAGGGTATCGTCCGGCGCGCGAAGATTGTCGGTGAGGAAGGCGATAACGTCTTCGTTCTCGACGCCACCGCGGACGATACGGCAGATCGGGATAGTGAGCCCTTCTTCATAGGAATCGCGCGCCTCGACCGAGGGCGCGCCACCAATGTCGACGGTATGGAAGATCGAGCCGATGAAGGCCACCAGTCGCCGGCCTCGGAAAATCGGCGTCACCATGGTGATATCGTTCAGGTGCCCGGTGCCGAGATAGCCGTCGTTGGAAATCACGACATCACCGGCCTGCCACGTCTCGCGCGGGAAACGCTGCAGCATGGCCTTCAGCGTGCGGCCCATGGTGCCGATGAAGGACGGCACGCTGCGCGAGGATTGCACGATTTGCCGCCCCTGGCCGTCCATCAGGCCGACCGCCATGTCCCAATTGTCGCGCACCACGGACGAGAACGACGTACGCACGAACGTCTGCGCCGCCTCGTCGATCATCCCGGCAAGCCGCTGCCAAGTGACGCCGATCTGCAGAGCGCTGAAGCTGCTGTTGGTCATCGCAGGAAGTCCTAAACCAGGGTCCGCCATTCGGCATGATCCGACGTGAGGCCGCGCACGACCTCGAAATAGCGCTGCCGAAGCCGCCGGGTAACAGGCCCGACGCCGCCATCGCCGACCGTCATGCGATCGATCGAGGCCACCGGCACGATCTCCTGACCGGTGCCGCACAGGAAGGCCTCCTCGGCGAAATAGAGCTCGCTGCGATCGACCTCGCGCTCCTCGGCGGGTTCGCCCGTCATCTCGCGGTAGAGGGTGAGGATGGTGTCGCGGGTAATGCTTTCCAGGATGTTGCTCGCCTTGTTGGGCGTGATCAGCTTGCCGTCGCGCACCATGAAAAAGCAGGCGATCGGCGCCTCTGAAACCTTGCCTTGGGGCGTCAGCATCAGTGCGCCATCATAACCGTCGGACCTCGCCTGGAGCTGGGTCAGTCGGGCGTTGTGATAGTTGGCCGTGCTCTTGATCCGTGGCGGGCTGGCATTGTCCGACAGCCGCGACCACGAGCTGACGCCGAGGCTCATGCCCGAATCGATGAACTTGCTCTTCTCGCGTGGCATGGCGGCGGCGGTGAATCCGACCGGCCCGGTGGTCGCCATCAGGCCGGTGCCCTTAACATAAACGAGCAAGCGCACGTAGACGTCGTCATCCGGGTTGTTGGCGTGGATCAGCCGGGTCAGGCACTCCTGCATGTAGGCGGTCTGGTAGACGTCCTCGAGCCGCAGAAGCTTCATGCCGACGCGCAATCGCCTCATATGCTCCTCGAGTCGAAACAGCGCGAACTTGCCTTCGTTGGGCAGATGATAGGCACGCAGCCCTTCGAACACCGTGGTGGCGTAGGTCACGGCGAGCGAGAGGGGATGGAGACGGGCTTCGGCGAACGGCATGAGCTCACCGTCCATCATGATCGTCGTAGGCTGCCACATGGGATCAGTTCTGCTTGAGCCCGAGCTTCGGGATCAGCTCGCCCATCTCGCGATAGGAACCGACCACTGTCGCGGTGAAATCCTTGCTGTCGAGGAACGATGGCGAGGTGATGAGCTTCGCCATCAGCTCGGCATAGCCTGGCGCGGTCATCATCTCCTTGCCGAGCGCCTCCCATTTGGCGATCACCGGCGCCGGCACACCGGCCGGCGCCGCGAGGCCATAGAAGATCGGCACGCCGACCGGCCATCCCAGTTGCTTGTAGGTCGGCACGTCGGGGAAGCCCGCGATCCGCTCCAGCCCGCTCTCGGCCAGCAAGCGGATCTTTCCGGCCGCCGCGTGCGATGGAAACTCAGCGGCCACCAGCGCATCGATCTGGCCACTGAGCAGACCAAGAATCGCATCGGCGCCGCCCTTGTAGGGGATGTACTGTGCCGTGATGCCGAGATAGCGGAACGCCGCCTCGGTCGCGATATGGGGGCCGCCGTTGGTCGACGCTGTCGACCAGTTCAGCTTGCCCGGATTGGCCTTGGCCCAATCGACCAGCTCCTGAGCTGTCTTGAACGGACTGTCGCTGCGTACGAACAGCGGCTGCGCGCTCACCAAGTACTGGAAGAGGAAGGTGAAATCCTTGTCTGTCTGGTAGGGCACAGGTTGGAAGTAAGGCGCGACAGCGAACGGGCTCGTCGTTGCGAGCGCCACGGTGTAGCCATCCGGCTTCGCACGCGCCAGCTGTGCCAGGGCGATCGTCGCGCCAGCGCCGGGCCTGTTCTCGACAACGGCCGTCACCTTCCACTTCTCCCGAATGTAGTCGGCGATCCAGCGCGCCGAGATATCACCGCCACCGCCAGCGGCAAAGCCAACCAGAATCGTGACCGGCTTGGAGGGGAATTCCTCCTGTGCCTCGGCAGTGCCAGCGGCCAGGGCCGCCATTCCGCTCAACGCAACACGACGTGTGATCATCAGCACCCTCACCCCCGACGTGATCCTGTCGGAGGTGATGGTGCGATTCAAGGCAACACCGCTATGTGATGATTGCGCTCATCATCAGCATCGCGCGAACGCCCGCCATGCTCCGCCGCCGATCAGGAAGCCGCCCGTTGAGCCCGGCGCGCGTGCCGTGCCCGATGCTGTTGGCGAGGATCAGCGTCACCGTCCGGCCGGGCACCCGCACGACGACATCAGGCAGGCGACGAGGCCGCACCCCTCAGCCCAACGAGCGGTGGGAGCCCACCGCGTGCCCGATATGCGCGGCGGGTCCTCCGATCAGTAACCTGCTGGACGCAGGTTGAACGCGGCAGCCTTCTCGAGCGCCGCTGCCGCGCGCAGCAACGTCTCCTCGTCGAACGCACGGCCGATGATCTGCAGGCCGAGCGGCAGACCGTCCTTGTCGACCCCGGCCGGCACCGAGATGCCGGGCAGGCCCGCCATCGAAGCCGGGATGGTGAACATGTCGTTGAGGTACATGGTCACCGGATCGTCCATCTTGTCGCCGGCGGCGAAGGCCGCGGTCGGCGCCGTCGGCGTCAGCAGCACGTCGCACTTGGAGAAGGCCTCCTTGAAGTCGCGTGCGATCAGCGCACGGACCTTCTGCGCCTTCGTGTAGTAGGCGTCGTAGTAGCCAGCCGACAGCACGTACGTGCCGATAAGGATGCGCCGGCGCGTCTCCTTGCCGAAACCCGCGCCGCGCGTGTTCTGGTACATCTCGATCAGGTCCTTGCCGGGCACCCGCAGGCCGAAGCGCACGCCGTCATAGCGCGCCAGGTTCGACGAGCATTCGGCCGGCGCCACGATGTAATAGGCCGGCAACGCATACTTGGTGTGCGGCAGCGAGATCTCGACCGGCACCGCGCCGGCGGCCTTGAGCATCTCCATGCCCTTGTCCCACAGCGCCACGATCTCGGGCGACGTGCCGTCGACGCGATACTCCTTGGGGATGCCGACCTTCATGCCGCGGACGTCAGGGTTGCGCGCCGCGGCGGCGAAGTCCGGTACCGCAAGCGGCGCCGAGGTCGAGTCCTTGGGATCGTGGCCCGCCATGCCCTGCAGCAGGAGCGCGCTGTCCTCGACGGTGCGCGCCAACGGACCGGGCTGGTCGAGCGAGCTCGAGAAGGCGACGACGCCCCAGCGCGAGCAGCGACCATAGGTCGGCTTCAGCCCGACGATGCCGCAGAACGCCGCCGGCTGGCGGATCGAGCCGCCGGTGTCGGTGCCGGTGCTGCCCGGCACCATGTAGGCCGCGACCGCGGCCGCCGAACCGCCCGAGGAACCGCCCGGAACCAGCTTGCGGTTGTCGCCGCGGCGCTTCCACGGATTCTCGACGCCGCCGAAGTAGCTCGTCATGTTCGACGAGCCCATGGCAAACTCGTCGAGATTGGTCTTGCCGACCATGACGGCGCCGGCCTTCCACAGATTGGCCGTCACCGTGCTCTCGTACGGGGGCACGAAGCCTTCTAGGATGTGCGAGGCAGCCGTGGTCTGCACGCCGTCGGTACAGAACAGATCCTTGATCGCGAGCGGCACGCCCTCGAGCAACCCGGCCTCGCCCTTCGCCCGCCGGGCGTCGGAGGCCTTGGCCATCTCGCGCGCCTTGTCGGGCGTCTCGGTGATGAAGGCATTGAGCGCCCGATGCTCGTCGAGCTTCCCGAGGTGCGCCTCGGCGACCTCGAGCGCGCTGGCTTCCTTCCTGGCCAGCGTCGCGACGAGCGCCGTCAGGGTGAGATCGGTCAGGGATGCCATCGCCTACTCCACCACCTTCGGCACGGTGAAGAAGCCGCCGGCGTTCTTGTCGGACGGGTCGATGTAGACCGCACCTCCCGGCGCATTGGCCAGCACCCGGGCGGCGATGCCGCCGTCGGTCACCTTGTCCTCGCGCAACGGCAGGGTGACGTCGGACACCGACGCCAGCGGCTCGATATTGTTCGTGTCGACCTCGTTCAGTTGCTCGATCCAGGCGAGAATCCCCGACAGCTCGCCGGCCAGCGGGACCAGCTCTTCATCAGGCACCTTGAGACGGGCGAGCCGCGCGATGCGCGCCACCGTATCCTTGTCGAGCGACATGACTCCTGCTCCAAGCCGTGAACGGCGCGGTTGGTAGCCGGTTTGCGGCCCCCTGTCATCCGGGGCGTCAATTGCCATTTTCCATTCCTCCCCCGTCATCGCCGTCATCGGGGGAGGTGGCCCGCAGGGCCGGAGGGGAAGAGCATCGGGCGAGCTTCTTGAAGTTCCGACGTCGGAATCTCATGGGGCCTTATCTGTGGCCTTCCCCGTCCGCCCCCTATCGGGGGCACCCTCCGTATGACGGGGGAGGAACATGAATTTACGACGCCGCCTTGCCTTCGTTTTCGGCGACCCGCCGGGCTGCCACGGCCTCGATCTCGGAACGGACCGACGGGCGCTTGTCGAGCAAGGCCCGAAAGTCCTTGCGATACAGGACGAGCAGATGGCAGTAGCCGTTGGCGATGACGTCGGCGCTGCGCGGGCGGTCGCTGACCAGGCCCATCTCGCCGACGAAATCCCCCTCCTTCAGCGTCACCTCGAAGCCTGCGCCTTTCACCGTCACCTCGCCAGCGGCGATGAAGTACATGGAATCGGAAGGACCGCCGATGCGGATGAACTTCTCGCTGGGCAGGGCGACGACCGCGCGCAGCCGCTTGCTCACCTCGACCACCGCATCGTGGTCGAGCGAAGCGAAGATCGGCACGCGCTCGATCATCTTGGCCAGCTCGAGGCCGAGATCGAGCGGCGGGCGGTCGGCGATGGCGCTGCGCCGCTCGACGAGCTCATGGATGAGATTGTCGTAGACCTCGCGCCCGATGATGCCTTCGCGCAGACGACGCGAATATTCCGCCGATTCGAGGCGGATGGCGGCGCGCTCGAGCTGACGGGCCGAGATCGACTCGGCGTAGCCGGAGTATTGCAACGAGAGTGCCCTGAGAGCGCTGTCGACCGCCTTCTGGCGGCGCTCCACGACACCTGAAAGCTCGGCTTCGGCGTCGGGGCCCAGAAGATCGGCGACGGACGCGGAATTGAAGGCGGCAAGCTCGGCCAGCACGCTCTGGGAGACCATCAGGATCTCGAAGCGGTCGGCGAGGCGTTCCGTCAGCAGGCGCTGCCAGCCCAGCCGCCGATGAAGCCACAGCGCGACGCGGAAGCCGCGGTCGGGGCGTGAGATGTCGATCAGCCATTTCTCATAGCCGGCCACGCCGTTGTCGCGCACCGCGTCGATCAGCCGGTCGGCGCGCGCGGCCAGCACGGCCACCATGCGCCGCGACAGGGTCTGTTGCTCGAACAGGTCGAGGTAGAGCTCCTTCTCGCGCGTGCACAGCGTGACAAGGCCGACCTTGACTCGTTCGTCGAGATCGAGCGCCAGCTCGGGCGGCACCGATTCGATCTCCTCGCCGCCCGCCGAGCTGGGGTCGACGTCGAGCCCTTCGACCCGGGCATTGTGTTGGCGGATGATCTGCCGCAGATGACGATCGACGTTGACCCGCGACAGGGCGAGCACGCGATCGCGCAGGGCGAGCTCGAGGCGGCTGAGCTTGTCGAGGCCGAGCAGGCGCATGACCAGCCCGAGCGTGGTCGCGTTCACGAACAGGGTGAACAGCACGAACAGGGTGGCCAGCAGGGCCACGAACTCGCGGGTGCTCTCGGGCAAGTATTCGTTGCCGGCGACCACCATGGCCAGCACGATCGTGACCGCGCCGCGCAGGCCGCCCCATACCAGGATCGTCTTGTAGCGGACGTTGACCGGCTGAACGAGGCGCACCTTTTCCAGCACCGGCAGCATGCCGAAGACGACCAGCGCGCGGGCGACGAAGGCGCCGATCACCACCGCGGCGACGCCCCAGGCGTCGAGCCAGCTCATGCTCAAGAGCACGTTGGCCGCCAGCATCGAGGCCAGCATGAAGATCAGGCAGTTGGCCCAGAATTCGAGCTGCGCCCATATCTGACGCAGGGCCGCCCATTGCTGGGGATGGAGATGGGTCGGCCCATAGGCCGCGACCGTGAGGGCCGCAATCACCACTGACACCACGCCCGAGACGTGGAGGTAGCGGTCGGCCAGGATGAAGCTCAGATAGCTCAGGCTGACGGTCACGGAAGCAATCGCGGCGTCCGAATCTCCGAGCCGCGGCAGCACGATCATGGCGCCGCGCGCCATGATGAAGCCGAACAGCAATCCGCCCAGGAACTCGCGCAGGAACACGCCGATCGCGCCGGTCGGATCGGCGGTGATGCTCATCGATGTCGGGCCTGGCGAGGCCTGGCTGACCAGGATTCCGGTGAAGAGGCCGAACGCCGCGATCGCGACGGCGTCGTTCAACAGCGATTCGCCTTCGGCCAGGATGGAAAGCCGCTTGGGCGCACCGACGTCCCGGAAGATGCCGATGACCGCCGCCGGATCGGTCGTCGAGACCACCGCGCCCAGCAGCAGGCAGACGATGATGTCCATGCCGGTCGCCACGCGGACGACGCCCGCCACGCAGGCGATGCAGACCAGCACCGCCACGATGGCGAGCAGGAGCACTGCCGACACTTCATCGAGCAATCGGCGGACATCGATGGTGAGGCCGGCGGTGAAAAGCAGCGGCGGCAGGAACAAGGGCAGGAACACCTCGGTGCCCACCTCGAGCTTGTCGAGACCGGTAAAGGCGTCGCCCAGTGCACCGAGCTTGACGTTGGCGGAGACGAGCCATGTCCCGATAAAGCCGAGGCTCATGCCGGCGACGGCCAGCAGGACGGTGTGCGGCAATCGGAATCGCTCGGCCAGCGGCACCAGCAGGCTCACCACCGTCAGCACCATCGCGATTGCCAGAACGGCATAGATCGTATCGGTCACCTGACGAAACTGCTCCTGTTGGGGCGCCGGTCGACGTTAGTTATAGCCTTGCCCTCGGCTCGACACCGGAAAAATTGCTACGTTGTCGGCATGGCCGTCGTGGAATTCACTCAATTGAGGCCGCTCCTGGGCAGCGGCCGACTCATGGCGCTCGATGTCGGCAGCAAGACCATCGGCATCGCCACGTCAGACGTGCTGGGCATGCTGGCGACGCCGCTCAAGACGCTGAAGCGCGGCAAGCTCGCCGCCGACCTCGCCGCCCTCGACGAGCTTGTCGCCAGGAACGCGGTCACCGCGCTGGTGGTCGGCTTGCCGCTCAACATGGACGGCACGGAAGGGCCGCGTTGCCAGTCGGTCCGCCAGTTCGCGACCAACATCGCCAATCACGGACCGGCCACGCTGGCCAGCCTTCCCGTCGTCTTCCAGGATGAACGGCTGAGCACGGCCGCGGTGACGCGCGGCATGATCGATGATTACGACATGAGCCGGGCCAAGCGCGCCGAACGTGTCGACGCGGCGGCGGCGGCGTGGATTCTCGAGTCCGCCCTGGCCCGGCTGCGCGGCGCGAATGGCTGAGGGCTTTCCTTCCCAGCTTTGTTGGGAGGTGTCGGCGTAATCGCCGACGGAGGGGCCACAAGTTATGGCACAGCTGTCCCTTGTGACTCATGACCCCTCCGCCGCGTAGGACGCGACACCTCCCCAGCGGAGCTGGGGAGGCGAAGACAGGCTCAGCCGCTGCAGTCAGCGACCGGTGCCGGGCGCGGCATCGGCTCGGCCGTCAGCGAGCGCAGGAAGGCGACCAGATCGGCCTGGTCCGCGGGTGACAGGCCGAGCGGTCGGACAAGCGGCACGCCATCGCTGTGCAGGCGGTCCGGGCTGACCTCGGAATAGTGGCGAACGACGTCGTCCAGTGTCGCCAGAGATCCGTTGTGCATGAACGGACCGGCGCCGCCGAGCTGGCGCAGGCTGGGCACGCGGAACTCGCCGAAATTCGCGTGCAGGCGCTGCACATGGCGGGTGCGTAGCACGCCTGCATCGGACGGTGCATCGCTGTAACGGCCAAGCCGATTGAAGGGACTGGCGGCCAGCTTGGCGAGACCGCCGAGCCGGCCCGGATCCACCTCGCCCGGCCGGACGAAGAACGGGATGCCGACATCGCCGAACTCGCCGTTGGTGAAGCGCGGGCCGAAGTGGCAGGTGCTGCAGTTGGCCGAGCCGATGAAGGTCTTCAGCCCACGCTGTGCCGCCTCGGGATAACGCGCGGCCCGCCCGGGATCGCCGGAAAGCAAGGCATCGCGAAAATCGTCGAAGGCAGTTCGCGGGCTGACCAACGTTTCCTGGAATGCCGCCAGCGCCTTGGCAGCGTCGACCAGAAGCGCCTCGTCGTTGTCGCCCGGCGGCATGCCAAAGGCGCGGCGATAGAAGCAGCTCAGCGTCGGGTCACGGCGCATCAGGTTGGCGACGCGCGCGGCATTGCTCGCCATCTCGGCAGGCTCGACGATCGGCCGCAGCGTTTGGGCCCACAGGGAATCGGCTGCGCCATCCCATCCGAACCAGTGGGCGTAGCCGACGTTCCACAGGGAGGGCGTCCGGCGATCGAGCTCGACGCGGCCCATCGCGCGGGCGCGACCGTCGCTCCAGCCCAGATCGGCCCGATGGCAGGTGGCGCAGCTCATCGCCCCGTCGACCGACAATCTCGCGTCGTTGAACAGGCGCTCGCCGAGCGTGATCGCATCAGGCACACCCGATACCCGGTTCGACGGGTCAGTCACGCCCGGCGGCGGCCATGGGCCATGGGAGCCGATGGCGCGACGCTCCTCGTCCGACCATCGAAGCTCGGCCCGGCCGTCGGCGGTCACGCCCAAGGCGAGCGCGACAGTCAACACCATCGCGCGCCAGCGGCTCATTTGACGATGATCTCGTGAGTCAGCCGCTCGGTCTCCGAGCCGGCGCGCACGTCGATGTCGACCTCCCAGCGGCCGGGCATATGGAACACCAAGCCCTCCACGCGGAAACGGCCGTCACCGGCCGATATGATGGTCGCCTTGTAGTTCATGCCGTGCCGGTGCTCCGGCATGGTAGCGTCGATCGCCACCAGCTCGGCCGGATTGTCCGATCGGGTGCACACATTGAACAGCAACGAGAACGGCTGACCGACCTCGATGCGCATCGGCTCGGGCCGAAAGGCCACCATGGCGCGCTCGGAGAACACCACCCAGCCGGTGCCGCGCCCGAGATCGAGCGGACAGTCGGCCAATGCCGCCATCGACCAGGCGGACATCGATGCCGCTAAGACGAGCGCGATGGGAGTGGCCTTCACCGCACCTGCCCGAACAACCGGTCACCGTTCTCGTAGGCGATCTTGCGCGCCACACCGGTCGGCAGGCTGGCCAGCCATTGGCGCGACCAGCGTGCATGCTCGATCACGTAGTGCCAGCGCTCCGGCGTGAAGGTGTCCGTGCCGAGCACGAAGCGGTCGGGGAACTCCAGGAAAGCTTCGCGCCAGCCCGGCGCCACGACGCCGTTGGAGGCATGTGAGGTGAGGAAGGCGAGATCGCACCAAAGGGTCGGATAGCGGCGCAGCATGGCCCGCACCTTCTCCGGCCGCTCGAAACCGGAATGTGCCCACAGGACCTTGGCCGTCGGATCCTGCTGGAAGTGCCGGTCGACAGCGTCGGCGTCGGAATGCGAATGCAGGAACAGTCCGTGCTTCTTCGCCAGCTCGACCACCTTGCGCATGTTGGGCAGGTCGGCATCGGCACCGTAGATATGGAACTCGCCGATCGCCACGTAACGGCGCTTGGCCAGCAGGTCCTCGAGGAACGGGATCAGGGTCGGGTCTTTCGCCCAGGTCGAGATCTCGCCGCGCGAGCGATAGGGCCGCAGCTCCGGCACGATGATTTCGGGTGCCACGTCCTGCAGCATCTTCGTGCCGTCGTTGTTCGAGCTCGAGACCATGGCGCGCTTGACGCCGGCCTTCTTCAGAAGCTCGACAACTTGCTTGGGCGGCACGGCCTCCCAGGCGTCGTGGCTGTAGTGCATGTGGGCGTCGAAGATCGGCAGCTCCTGGTCGGCGCTCGCCGAGCGCGCGGCCATGGCCGCAATCAGGCAGACGAAAAGACGAAAAAGGCGCAGGCGG
Organism: Reyranellaceae bacterium; assembly: GCA_046349295.1. Taxonomy (GTDB): domain Bacteria; phylum Pseudomonadota; class Alphaproteobacteria; order Reyranellales; family Reyranellaceae; genus Reyranella. The sequence continues at coordinate 248,161 of JAXMCP010000008.1, read as the reverse complement.
CGTTCCATCAGCGGCGGTCCCTGACAGTCCAAGTGTAATTGAAGCTAATCGAGATGCGCTCGCCGGAGAAGCGCGCCGGCGGCACCTCGTGGCGCAGCCAGCTTTCGAACAGCACGAGGTCACCCGCCCGGGCGGGCACGGTGACGAAGGGACGGAAGGCTTTTGGCGCGTCCGCCCGCCGCGGCGGCGTCGCCATGTGCCGCGATAGCCGCGGATCCTCGAATTTCAGGCTGCCCGCCCCCTTGGGCACCACAACATAGTAGGTGCCGCTGATGAAGGAAGATGGATGGAGGTGCAGCGAATGGACGGTGCCCGCCGCCATCACGTTGGCCCAGCAGTCCGTCATGGCGAGGGTGCGGCCCGTGAGATCGTAATGAAGCGCCCGGGCGAACGTCTTGACGTGCGGGTCGATGCGCCGGCGCAACTGGGCAAACAGGGACGAAACAAGGTGCAACCGATCGAGCGATCCGTACGAGGTGTAGCCGCCAAGGTAATGCTCGGCCGACCAACGCTGGCCTGCCGGGTCCGAGGCGGCGAGCGATCGACATTCGTCGGCAAGCGCCTGGTTGAACCGGGGCAGATCGACCTCGGTGAGCTTTTCTTTGCAGACGAGTGTCGGAAATAGGGCTCGGATCGCCATAGCGTGATTATCCGTGAAGCCGGGCCTCCATGCTATGCTTGTGCATGCTTACCAACGGACAGATCGAAGCCTATCGGCGCGACGGCTACCTGGTGATCCCACGCCTGATCCAGGGCGAGCAATTGAGCGAGCTTCGCGCCCTCACCGACCGCATCGTCGCCGATGCCCGCGGCGTCGAGAAGAGCGACGATCTCTACGATCTCGAGCCAAGCCATCGCGCCGCGCTGCCGCGCGTGCGGCGGCTGAAGCCTACCCTGTTCAAGCGCTACGAGTTCTTCCACAGGCTGGTCCGCGAACCCGCGATCACCTCGATCCTGGCGCAGCTCCTGGGGCCGGCCATCCGCCAGCATGGCGGCAAGCTCAACATGAAGTCGGCGGGTTACGGCTCGCCGGTCGAATGGCACCAGGACTGGGCCTTCTATCCCCACACCAACGACGACGTGCTGGCGACCGGCATCTATCTCGACGACTGCGATCTCGACAACGGCCCGCTGCTGGTCCTGCCGGGAAGCCATCATGGCCCGACCTACGACCATCATGCCGACGGCCGCTTCTGCGGCGCCATGAATCCCGAGGCCTGCGGGCTCGATTTCAGCAAGGCGGTGCCGCTGATGGGGCCAGCCGGCTCGATGACCATCCATCACGTGCGGCTCGTGCACGGCTCGGCGCTGAACCGCTCCAACCGCCAACGCCGCCTGCTGCTGCACGAATACACTGCCGCCGATGCCTGGCCGTTGATGGGCGTCGCCAACTTCGACGAGTTCAACAGCCGCATGGTGCTGGGCGAGCCCACCATCGAGCCCCGCGTGGTGCCCGCCCCGATTCGCATGCCGCTGCCGGCGGCCGATCATCAGGGCTCGATCTACGAGAACCAGCGCGGCACCGGCCGGCGCTTCTTCGAGAGCCCGGTCCAGCGCACGGTGGGACATGAGCACGTCGGCTAAGCTGCTCGCCCTGCTGCTCGCGCTCATCTTGGCGGGTCCGGCGGCGCACGCCGCCGACCAGCTCAAGATCGGCGACGGGCGCGGCTCCATCGACTTCGCCATCGGCGATTCGAAGATCTTCCGCACCACCGGCGGCTTCAAGCATTGGCAGGGCAATGTCACGGTCGACGAGCCCGACGTGTCGCGCAGCAGCGTCGAGGTCACGGTCAAGACCGACAGCATCCAGATGCTCGATACCCAGCAGACGGCGATGCTGAAGGACAGCGACTTCTTCGACGTCGCGAAATTCCCTCAAATGACCTTTCGGTCGACCAAGATCGTGCGCACCGGCGACAATACGTTGAAGGTCGACGGCGATATCACGCTGCGCGGCATCACGCGGCCAATGGCGCTCGACGTCACCGTGAGCGATCGCAAGCCCGATGCGGCGCCGGGCGCGCGCTATGCTCGCTTCCGCGGGGTCGGCACCATCAAGCGCTCGGAATTCGGCATGACCAAGTACATCGACATGGTCGGCGACACGGTCGAGTTCATCATCACGGCCGACGCCTGGCGCTGAGTGGCGTGGACGAGCTCAAGCTCCTCTCCCCCGCTAGGGCAGGGCATTCGCGTATGGGCGCGTCATTCATTCTCCTCCCCGGCTTCGCTGCTACGGAGTGGACACATCTCATGTTCCTCTCCCCCGATCGGGGGAGAGGCTAGGAGAGGGGGCTTCGAAGGCTGGCAAATCACCTGCAACCCCCTCACCCAACCCCCTATCGGGGGAGAGGAGCATGAAACGAGATGTGTCCACTCCGTAGCAGCGTAGCTGGGGAGAAGAACATGAGTTGGGCCCTCTCCGAGGCCGAGCAAGGGTGATGGTTTGAGCATGAGCAGAGAGGCCGGGCCGACCCATCACCCGTTCTCCAAGGCCCTGCACTGGATCACCGCCGCCCTGGTGATGGGGTTGCTGTGTCTTGGGCTGTGGATGACGGGCCTGCCATTGGGCTTCAGCAAGCTTTACGCCTACGCATGGCACAAATGGATCGGACTGGTCGTGCTGGTGCTCACGGCCGCCCGCCTGCTGTGGCGCTGGCGCCATCCGCCACCGCCGCTGCCCGGCGGGGTCGCCACCTGGGAAGCCCGGCTGGCGCCGGTCGCGCACTGGTTGCTGCTCGGCCTTCTCGTCGCCCTGCCGGCGAGCGGCTGGCTGATGAGCTCGGCGGCGGGCGTCAGCGTCTATTGGTTCGGCTACCTTCCCCTGCCCGACCTGGTGCCGCGCGACCAGGAGCTGTTCGAGACCCTCAGAACCACCCACCATGTGCTGGCGCGGGGCCTGATCGCGCTGCTGATCGTGCACGTCGCGGCCGTGGTCCACCATGACGTGCTGCGCCGCGACGGCATCTTCCGCCGGATGTGGCCTTTCGGAGGAACCTGATGCACCGCTGCCTCGCGCTCGCCGCCCTGCTGTTCACCGCTCCGGCTCTCGCCGGTCCGCAGGACCCATGGACCGTCGATGCGCGCGCCAGCAGCCTCGCCTTCACCGCCAGCCAGGTCGGCTCCCTCGTCAATGGCCGCCTGCCCACTTGGACCGGTGAGATCGTGCTCGATCCGAATGCGCTCGCCGCGGCGCGCATCGACATCAGGATCGAGATGCCGCCGGCGACCGCCAACAACCGCGACGTCGACTCCCTGATGAAGGGTCCCAACTTCCTCGATGTCATGAAGTTCCGCGAAGCGCGCTTCCAGTCGACATCGATCACGGCCAAAGGTGGCGATCGTTACGAGGCGCACGGCAGGCTCACGATCCGTGACGTCACGCGCGATGTCGTGCTGCCCTTTACCCTGGCCATCGTCGACGATCCGGCGCAGCTTGCCCGGTTGCGCGCCACGGCGCGCGGCCGCCTTGGCCTCAAGCGGCTGGACTACGGCGTCGGCCAGAACGAATGGGCGGGCACCGGCCAAGTCGCCAACGAGGTCACCGTCGACGTGACCGTGATCGCAACCCGCCCGCGATGATCGGCCGGCGGCCCCTGCTGTCCGGCATGGGAGCCTGGCTCCTGCAGCCGGCATCGGCCATCGCCCAGGGCGCGTGGCCGAATTGGCTGGGGCCCTATATCGGCGTCCTGCAGTTCTATCGCTCGATCCCGCTCGAGGATATCTACCCCCCGCCGCCGAAGCCGCGGATCGACTTTGACGATCGCAAGCCGTTCGGCGTGCAGTTCGAGATCCGTGCCGCTGGAACGGAAGGCGTGATCTGGCTGCGCGTCGATGGCGGACCGATGATGACGGCGGAGCGCGGCGAGACGCTGCGCTTCGGACCGCTGGTCGACGGCGTGGCGCTCCTGGCCTCGGCCGATGCCACGCCGGCACCGCGCTCGGCGACGCTGACGATACGCGCCGACCTGTTCAGCACCGAGGCGCTGTTCAGCCATGCCGACGGCAGCTTCTGGCGTCGCCATTTCACCGCGCGGTTCACGACGGCAAGTGTCGACCTGATTGCCTGGGTGTTCGATGCCGCCGGCACTCGGGCCCGTACCTGGCGAGGCGTCGCTGTCAGGCGCGGCTGACGATCCTCAGGATCGGCCTGACCAGACCTGCATGCGTCGGGCCAGCTTCCAGCCGACCAGCGCCGACAGGATATGGAAGATGCGCCCGCCGCCGGGGCGCACCTCCACGGGATGAAGCGCACGCGCCTTTTGCAAAGCCTCCAGCGCAACCGGGCGATCGTAGGGATAGCAATAGTGGGCGAGATTCTGCCACGACTTCGCGAAGCCCATGCGCATGCGCAGGCTGTCTTCGACCGCCAGAACATTGCGCTGGCAGAGGTCGATCACCATGGCCTGGCTGCGGAAATGCTTGCGGCTCGAGGCGCCGCCGATTCCCGACCGGTAATAAGTGCGCGCCCCGGCGCAAAACAGCACGCGGCGAGCGGCCAGGACGGCTCTGGTGAAATACTCCGCGTCCTCGCCGGGCGCCGTGCTGACGGCTTCGTTCCACGATCCCGCCCGGTCGGAAATGGCGCGCGGGATCAGCCACAAGGCGGGATACATCATGCCGACACCGTCCTCTCGTGACAGGGCCAGCCAATCCAGCGCATCGAGGTCGGTCCAAGTCTTGTCGGCAACGAAGCCCGTCTCGCTCGGGTCGCGATAAAAGCGCCCCCATTCCGCCGACCCGATACAGTCCTCGTGGCCGACCAGCCGTGCGACCTGAAGGGCGATCTTGTCCGGCGACAGCAGGTCGTCGGCATCGAGATATTGGATGAAGTCGCCGTGGCTTTGCGCGAGTGCCGCATTGCGGGCCGACGCGGCACCGGCGTTGTCCTGTCGGATCAATTTGACGTTCGGAAAGCGCTGGACCTCTTCGGCACTGCCGTCGGTCGAACCGTCGTCGACGACGATCACCTCGAGCGGCCGATAGGTCTGAGCCATCACCGACTGCAACGTTTCGGCAATGAACCGGCGGCCGTTGAAGCAGGGAATCAGAACGGAAACGAGAGGAGCCGTCACCAGCGCACGCAGGACACCCGGGCTTCGGACCTGCAAAAGCCGCCATGATTTGTCGAGGCGCGCCCCAAACAACTCACGACGTGCATCCCTCCCAGCGTAGTGGTGAATATTTAGGTCGGAACAGGAAGAGGCACAATCGCAATCGCCGACAGCTTCCAAATCAGACCCACATTCATGGAAGGAGAGCGGGAGGCCGGCCCCGATGTGCAGTCGGGAAGCGATCCGTTTCGGATCATTGAAGATCGCGCCCGATACCTGCCGGTCACAGGTTCGCAGTCGGTCGCAAACTGTCGACCGACTCGATTCACAAACGGTGCATTCACATAACCTGTGCACGCCCGTTCCGTTCGACGGTTCCAGCCGAATGGAAATGCGCTAGCGATGCCTGCACCGCGCCAGGAAGTTGCCCGCCGGGCTCCTGCTGAACGCGTCGGCGGACAGCGCGGGGCGCTCGCTCTTTCTCGTCCAAGGAAGGTCCTCGATCCCGTAGGCGTGACGGGCGAAGAGAGCGTGCAGCTCGGCGCGCCGCTCGGGCTGGTTGCTTTCGAACACGATCATCGGCCTGACCTCTTGCAGCAGGCCGGCCGCACCCATCAGCACACCTTCTTCCGCCCCCTCCACATCGATCTTCATCAAGACCCGCTTGCCTTTCACGTCCGCGTGATAGTCGTCGAGCTTCTTCAACGGAACCTGCCTGACGACGACGTCCTGCTCGCGCTTCAGGGCCTCGACAACCTCGGCAACCACCGATCCGTGCCATGTCTTGCGATCCGGAAAAACCAGTTCGATGGAGCCGTGCCGATCGCCCAGGGCTACAGGTTCCCATCTCGCCTCGAACCCGTTTAGCTCGCACGCCAATCTGAAATAACCCGCGCACCGTTCGTTTGGCTCGAACGAGATCGTCGCTATTCCGGCCGACTTGAACAGTAGCGTATGGGTGCCGTAGTTCGCGCCGACGTCGAGAAAGATGTCGGGCCGGTATGCGGACTGCAGGATCTCGGCGTAAGTCCGCTTGACCTCCAGGTCGTGTCCCAATGTGGCGACTGCGAGGTCCCAATCGAGCCATGTCTGCTCGGCCCGCAGCGGCAGGCTGAGCGGTGCGCCGAGGAAGTCGATGGTCCAGTGGCCTGACGCCAGCGAGGCGTCGCTGTCCGCGAACATGGACGCATAGCGGCCATGGTACTTGCTCTTCCCGCTGTCGCGCAGTGATCGATAGAAGGCGTTGACCAACGGCCGGGTCCGCAGGCTGCAGACCAGCGAGCGGACGGCCGCCCTCTTCAGAGGCTTGGTAAACCTGTTGTCGCTCAGCCTGTCGAATAGTGAATGCGTTTCTGACATCACCACATGCCTCGCTCGGCCACTTCCCTGCTACCTTGAACGTATCCGTACTGCCAGCGGTACTTGCTGGCACCGGATGCGTAGGGTAGAGCGGTCTGCGAATGGACATCGCCAAGAGACGATCAGCGTAGCGCCCGAACGGATTGGTTTCTTTGCGTGCAGCCTGTCAGCTTGCCGTTTACACGTTCGAGGATCAGGCTAGAAGCAGCGGACCGCGGATCGAGGAGGCTCGGAGCAGTCGCTGTTCGATTCGGTTTCCGCATGATGAGGCCGTCCGCGGGATGCGGTCCTTGATCGAACGCGGGTTGGCCGAATGACTGGATCATCCAATCGGCTCCGGGTCGTACAGTGCGCAGGGTTCTATTTTCCAGAGAGTGTCGGTGGAACAGAGGTCTACGTCCGCGACCTCGCGCTGGCTCTGCGCGCGCATTCCGTCGACAGCATCGTCATGGCAGCGACCAATGGCGGTTATCAGGAGTATCCCTGGGAAGAAACGCCGGTCGTCCGCTACCCGAGTAACTGGGCGGAGCACGAGGGCGAACATGACCTGTCGAGGTTCAGCGAGCTTCTGCGGAAGCTCGATCCCGACGTCTTTCATCTCCACTCCTGGACGCCCGGCGCCGGGCTTGCGCACCTCTCCCAGGCGGCCAGCCTGGGCATCCCCTGCCTGGTGACCCTGCATCTGGTCACGTCGATCTGCATGCGCGGTTCGATGCTGCTCGACGGCACGGCCCCCTGCGACGGTCACGTCGACGAGACCAGATGCAGCTATTGCTGGGTGCTCCATCGTGGCGCCCCCAGGCTCGCCGCCTTTGCCGTATCACGGCTGCCCAGGATCGACGCTGCGAACTGGAACGTCGGCGGCGTGGCGCGCAGGATTAGAACCCTGCTTTCGATTCGAACCCTCGTCGCAACCAAGGCCCGCGAGCTGCAGGTGTTGGCACAGCTTGCCGGCCGCATCGTCGCCCCAAGCGACTGGGTCCGTGCAGCCCTGCTGAGCAACAGCGTGCCGCCGGAGCGGGTCGTCGTGTCGCGTCAGGCGGCCAGCAGAAGGTTCTTCAGCCAGCGGCCAGCCGACTCCCTGCGGCCGGCCTCCGCGCCATTGCGCGTCGGCTTTGTCGGACGGCTCGAACCGTTCAAGGGCGTGGGCACCCTGATCAACGCCATGGCACTGCTCCCCGACGATATCCGCCTGCTGATCGCCGGCACCGGAATCGATCCGGACTTTCTCAGAACCATTCACGAAGCGGCCGAGCGCGACCGGCGCATCCATCTCCTCGGACCGGTCGGCCACGACGCGCTGCCGAGCTTCCTGTGGTCGGTCGACGTAGTCGCGGTACCCTCGATGATCATGGAAACCGGTCCTCTGGTCGTCCACGAGGCCCATGCCGCAGGCGTGCCCGTCTTGGGCGCCAATCTCGGTGGCATCAGCGAACGCATCCGGCACGGCGTGGATGGCTTGCTCCTGCCGTTCGACGATCCGTCGGCATGGGCGCACGCCATCCACGATCTCGCGCAGGACCGCGCCCGCCTGACGCAGCTCGCCGCAAATTGCGGGCAGAACCGGACGATCGATGACGTCGCCTTGGAGATGGCGACCGAGTATCGGCTGGCGCTCGAGAGCCAGGACGAGTCGACGCGACCTGACCGATGAAGGACATCTCGATCATCATTCCCACCTTCAACCGCCTGTGGGCCCTGCCGCAGGCCATCGAATCGTGCCTCGCCGCGCCGCGGCCCGATGTCGAGGTCATCGTCGTCGACGACGGAAGTACGGACGGAACATGGGACTTCCTCCGCGATCGAACCGATATCGTCGCCATCCGCACGCCCAACTGGGGCAAGGATTGGGCTGTCCAGGCTGCCATGCAGGTCGCCCGTGGCGACTATGTCCGCTTCCTCGACTCGGACGACTGGCTGAAGCCGGGGGCGAACGCGGCGCAACTGGCGATCGCGCGGGAGACCGAGGCCGACATCGTGGTGGCGGGCTACGAGGACCACTGGGAAGACGGCAGGCCGCCGGCGGTCCGTCCCTGGGTCGAATGCGACGATTTCATCGCCCAGCAATTCGGCGAGGTTCCCTTCTCGCACTACTCGGCCTTCCTGTTTCGTCGCGCCTTCGTGGCCGGCATCCCGCATCGCCAGGAATTCGCCTTGCGAGACGATCGGATGTTCATGCTCGAAGTGGCGATCGCCAAGCCGCGGCTCGCGATCTATCGCGACCCTGGCTTCGTCCATCGCCATCATCGGCAGGATCGCCTGCAACGGCATGGCGGCCTGCGCCAGCGACTTGCCCACTACACCAACGTGCAGGTGATCCAGAAGGCGATCGGCCTTCTGGAACGCCAGGGCGAGGCGACGCCACGCCGCCGGCGGGCGGCTGCCGCCTACCTTTGGCCAGTCGTTCGCGACTTTGCGAAGACCGAGCTGGACGAAGCATCGGCCGCCGCGGCGTGGCTGCGCCGGATCGCGCCGGATTACGACCCACCGGTGCGCCGGATCATCCAGGTCGCCTACGCCCATCTGGGGTTCCGGGCCACCGAACGTCTGGTCAGGCTGTGGGCGATCCTGCACAAGCCGCCACCCGGACCGGCATCCTGAGGGCTGATCGATGCAACGAATTGCGATCACCGGCAACGCGACGATCATCGCCTACGACGGCAAGCCCGTCCTGGCGACGGATCCGTGGATCGGCGACGAGGAACCGGCCTATTTCGGCAGCTGGGTGTTGAGCCACAGGATACCGGCCGACCTGAAGAAGGACATCCATGCCAGCGAGTACGTGTGGTTCTCGCACGGTCACCCCGACCATCTGAACCCGGACAGCATCCAGCGCTTCAAGTCGAACAAGATTCTGCTGCCCGATCATGTCAACGGGCGCATCCTGCGCGATCTCGAGCCGTCCGGTTATCACGTGACGATCCTGCCGGATCGCAAATGGGTCAGCCTTTCCGACAACATCCGCATCCAGTGCATCACCACCATCATCCAGGATGCGATCCTGCTGATCGACATTTGCGGCAAGCTCTTCATCAACCTGAACGACGCCGGCACGAGGCTCTGCACACGATATATCCGCAGCATCGCGAAGCGTTACGAGAGCTCGTTCCTCCTGGCGCTGTCCGGGTACGGCGACGCGGACATGATCAACTTCTTCGACGAGAACGGCGCCTTCGTGGTGCCGCCCGCCGCCGCGAAGGAGCCGGTCGGAAGAGCCCTCGGTGAAATCGCCCAATCGATCGGCGCGAAGACGGTCATCCCGTTCTCCTCGTTCCATCAATACCAGCGCGCCGACTCGATCTGGGCGCAGGCCTACACCACGCCGCTGGAGGCCTATGCCGAAGGCATGTCGGACGGGCTGGGCTACATCGCGCCGTTCTCGTCCATCGACTGCCGCGACCTCGCCGTCGCGCCCGGAAGCGCCGTCGAGCTCTCGCCCAGCGTGAGACAGCCCGAGGAGTTCGGCGATTGCTGGTCGGACGAGCTGGAAGCGGCCGACAGGAAGACGATCGAAGACTATTTCCTGAGGAAGGAGCGCATCCGAGACAATTTCGGCTTCCTGACCTTCCGGGTCGGCGGCCGGGATTTCTCGGTCGGGCTCCGTGGCCCGCGCCAGCGCGGCATCACGTTCGCCGTGCCGAGAAAGAGCCTGATGACGGCAGTCGAGTATCGCATCTTCGACGACCTGCTGATCGGCAACTTCATGAAGACGACCCTGCATGGCCTTTCCTCGCTCTACGAGGAGCCCGGCAACTTCAATTTCAGTGTCGCGAAATACGGCGACAACGGCCTCGCCGAGACCGAGCAGGAGCTTCGCGCCTACGAGCAGATCTACCGCAGGCGCGGCGGCATCGACCAGCTGGTCGAGGGCTTTCGCGACAAGTCGCGCGATTTCCTGACGCGCTTCGTCAGCAAGGACTCGCGGATGTTCAGGCTGTCGAAGGCGTTGTACGAATCGTATCTGAGATAGGTTCGATCAAGGGAACGAAAGTCCATGGCGATCGACCACGACACCAAGCCCAATCGATCCGCGGCAGCGCGACCGCTGGCCGCCATCGGCATCGATGGCAGCTGCTACCAGATGCCGCTCGACGAGCTTGCCCTCGACCTGCAGGGCTGGAACTCGCAGCATCCCATCTTCGAGAAGGTCTTCAAGAAGCATCGGCCCCGACTGGTCTGCGAGATCGGCACCTGGAAGGGCGCGTCGGTCCTGCACATGCACGACCTGGCCAAGAAGCACGGGCTGCAGACCCACTTCGTCTGCGTCGACACCTGGCTCGGCTCGAATGACACGCTGTGGTGCGAAGACGCTTTGCGGAGCCATCTGCGGCTGAAGCACGGCTATCCCGACCTGTTCCGGCAGTTCATCTTCAACGTCAAGGCGCAGGGCGCCGAGGCTGACGTCTCGCCCTTCCCCATCACGTCCACGGCCGCCGCCCGCGTGTTCCGCAAGCTCGGCATCCAGTTCGACGCGCTCTATGTCGATGCCGGCCACGAGGAAGAAGAAGTCTATTTCGACCTCGCGCTGTTCTACGACCTCGTGGTCGACGGCGGCGCCATCTTCGGTGACGACTATGTTCCCGCCTGGTCGGGCGTGATGGCCGCGGTCGACAAGTTCTGCATCGAGAAGGGCGTTGCCCTCGAGAGCGACACTGGGAAGTTCTACTTCGTCAAGCAGCCGACGCGACGCTCGGCGATGCGCACGGTCCTGCACCACGTCGCCAAGCCGGTCCGTCTCGGAGTCCGCTCCGCCCGCTCGGTGCTGCGCCGCCTGTCATGAGCGATGCGCCGCCGGGCGGTTCGAGCCTGACTGCGGCGATCGGCGCGGTCCACCGTCTGCTCCTGGGACTGATCAAGCGCCTGCCCGTGTCCTGGGGCATTCTCTACCTGCGGGCCTACAACAGGCTGGTGCGCACGATCGACGCCACGCCGACCGCCCGGACCTATTTCGGCGCCCGCCTGTTCTGCAACACCAGCGACCTGCTCCAGCGCATGATCCTGAGCTTCGGCGTATGGGAGCCGGACGTGTCGAAGGTCGTCGAGCGCAGCCTGCAGCCCGGCGACGTGTTCGTCGATATCGGTGCCAATATCGGCTACGACGCGCTGCTCGCCGCGCACCTCGTCGGACCGTCCGGGAGGGTCGTCGCCATCGAGGCCCTGCCGCAGACCTTCGTCCTCCTGCGCCGCAACCTGGAGCTCAACGCCGCGGACAACGTCCGCGCGGTCAACGTCGCGGTATCGAACAAGAACGCGACGGTCGAACTGTACGAGGTGTCGCCGCACAATATCGGCGCCGTGACGACCCTCGCCGCGCGCGGCGCCAAGCCGCTGGCCACCGTCGAGGCGAAGCCGCTCGCCGGGATCCTGACCAGCGAGGAGATCCCGCGACTTCGGCTCGTCAAGATGGACATCGAGGGCGGCGAGCCGGCGGTCCTGCACGACATCCTCGACCATCTCGATCTCTATCCACCCGCCCTGGAGATTATCGTCGAGGCGAGCCCGCAGGACGACCAGCCTGCCTGGCGGGCGATCTTTGAGCGTCTCGGCGCCGCGGGCTTCGCAGCCTACGAGATCGACAATTCGTACGAGGCGGCGTGGTATCTGAAATGGCGCAAGCCCGGCGCGCTCCGCCGCACCGACAGCGTGCCGGCGCGCCAGCAGGACCTTCTGCTGACGCGCCGCAAGCTCGCCTGGAACGATTGACGCCCGCGACTAATCGGGCCGCGGCCCGACATAGTTCGATTGCGGACGGATGATGCGACCGCCCTTCTCCTGCTCGAAGACATGGGCGCACCAGCCGGCGGTACGGCCGACGGCGAACAGGGCGGTGAAGGCGCTGCGCGGTATCTCGAGCGCCTCGAGCAGCAGCGCCGTATAGTACTCCACGTTGGTGTCGAGCCGTGCGCCGGGCTTGTACTTGCGCAAGGCTGCGATCGCGCCCTGCTCGACGGCCGTGGCATAGGCCAGCCGACCGGCCGTTTCCGGTAGGGTCGCCACGGTGCGCATCAGGACGTCGGCGCGCGGGTCGCGCACCTTGTAGATGCGATGGCCGAAGCCCATCAGGCGGGTGCCCTTGGCGAAGGTGTCGGCAAACCACGCCTCGGCCCGCGCCGCGTCGCCGATCTCGTCCAGCATGTCGAGCACCGGGCCGGGCGCGCCGCCATGCAGGGGCCCCTTGAGCGCGCACAGCGCCGCCAGCACCGCCGAGATCAGGCCGGCCCGCGTCGAGGCGACGACCCGGGCGGTGAAGGTCGAGGCGTTGAAGCCATGGTCGGCGATCGTGGCGAGGTAGGTGTCGAGCGCCGCCTCGAAGACCGTGCCGGCGCGCTGGCCGCGGATCATGCGCAGCAGATCCTGCGCCGTGGTCAGGCTGGGGTCCGGCGCGATCGCCGCCAAGCCCTTCTCGGCATTCAGCAGCGACGCCAGGAAGACCGGCATGGCGCCGCACACCAGGAAATGATGCGGCATGGCCTCGCCGTCGCCCAGCATGCCGATGCCGACACGCAGCGCCTCCACCGGATTGAGGCCGCGCGACGCCGATAGCAGCTTGGGCACCTCGGCGAAGGCGCGCACACGCGCCGCGGCCAGGCCCCCGCGGACGGCAGCGACGTCGCCGTTGCCGCCTTCAGCCTGGGGGGCGTAGCCGTCCCACAGCAGGGCAGCCACCCCCTCGAAGCCGCGCGTGGTCACCAGCCCCTCCAGCGCCTGTCCGCGCACGATCAGCCGTCCGGCCTCGCCATCCACTTCGCTCATCACCGTGTCGGCCACGACCACCCCGTCGAGGCCGCTGTCCACCCGCGTCTGCAGCATTGAAGTCCCTTTCCTGAGGTCGCGGTCACGGTCGGGTCAGCGAAACATATTGTCAATCTTGATTACATTGATCAATATAAGGCCGTGGCACATGAATGGTTGACCTCGAAGGAAGCGGCGCGGCGGCTCGGCGTCTCGGCCGCCACGCTCTATGCCTATGTCAGCCGCGGCCTGCTGCGCTCCGAGGCGCTCGACGGCAGCCGCGAGCGGCGCTACCGCGCCGACGACGTCGCGCGGCTCAGGCGCCGGCGCGCGGTCGGTCGCAAGGCCGAGTCGATCGCCAACCACGCGCTCGACTTCGGCACGCCGGTGCTCGAATCGGCGCTGACCCTCATCGAGCACAACAGCCTCTACTATCGCGGCGTCGACGCGTGCCGGCTCGCACGGACGGCCTCGCTCGAGGACATCGCGCGGCTCCTGTGGGATTGCGATGACCGTCCCTTCGCAGCGGACAATCTGCCGCCGATGACGCTGCCGCTGCGCCGCGCCTGGCTCGCCGCGGCGACGCTTGCGCCGGTCGATCGCTGCCTGGTGCTGCTGCCGGCGGCAGCGGCGCTCGATCACCAGAGCTGGGTCGAGGATCGCGCGGCGATGCTGGAGACCGGCGCCCGGGTGATGCGCCTGCTCGCCGCCGCCATCACGGCGCAGCCCCCGTCGGCGCTACCGGTGCACGAGCAACTGGCGGCGGCGTGGGGCGTGCCGGCCGTGCGCGCGCCGCTCCTGCGCGCGGCGCTGGTCCTGTCGGCCGACCACGAGTTCAACGCATCGGCCTTCGCGGCGCGCGTCGTGGCCTCGACGGGCGCCAATCTCTACGGCGCCACCATGGCCGGCCTGGCGGCGCTGAACGGGCCGCGCCACGGTGGGCTCACGCGCCGCGTATCGTCGCTGTTCGACGATCTGCGCAAGGTCTCGGATCTCGACGCCGAGCTGACCCGCCGGGTGCGCGATCGCATCTACATTCCGGGATTCGGCCATCAGCTCTATCCCGACGGCGACATCCGCGCGGCGACCCTGTTCGCGTTGATGCGCGAGGCCGTGCCGCGCTCGGCCGAGCTCGCCTTTGCCGAGCGGCTGGCCGGCGCGGTCGAACACTTGATCGATCGGGCCGCCAATGTCGATTTCGCCACCGTCACGGTAGAACGCGTGCTCGGCCTGCCGAAAGACGCCGCACTCGCCCTCTTCCTGCTCGGCCGCAGCGTCGGATGGATCGCTCATTCGCTCGAACAGGCGGCGCATGGCGTCTTGATCCGGCCGCGCGCCCGCTATACCGGTCCGCGACCCGAGAGCTGAGCCAAGGCCCGTCATGAGACACGCCCTGATCGTCATCGACATGCAGCAAGGCCCGTTCGGCGAAACGCCACCCTGGCACGACGCGGCAGGCCTCATCGACAGGCTGAACCGGCTGGCCAACGCCGTCCGGCAGACCGGTGGCGCGGTCGTCTTCATCCAGCACGACGGGCCGCCGGGCGATCCCTATCACCCGGACTCACCGGGATCGAAGTTCCTCTCGGCGCTCGATGTTCGCGCGGACGATGCCGTCATCCACAAGCAAGCCTGCGATTCCTTCCTCGACACCGCGCTCGAGCCGTTCCTGCGCGCGCGACAGATCGACCGGCTGATCATCACCGGCTGGGCGACCGACTATTGTGTCGACACGACGGTGCGCAGCGCCCTCGCGCGCGGCTTTCAGACGATCGTCCCGTCGGACGGCCACACCGCAGCAGATCGGCCGCACCTGGCGGCCACCAAGATCATCGAGCATCACAACGCCATCTGGGCCGATTTCATCGCCCCCGCCGGTCCCGCCCTGGTGCAGCCCTGCGCCGACATCCGGCTGGGCTGAGCTCGACGTTGCGTCGCGAGAGGCAAAGATCCTTCGCCAAGGCTCGGGATGACGATAAAGGTCTCATCCCGGCGCTTTGACGAGGGATCTTTGTTTCGTCAGGGCAACAGCGAAAAGCGGTCAATGACGAGAGAGTTGGTTATCCACCTGCGCATCATCTTGCGAGCACCGCCGTGGCGTGCTTAACGTCGCGCTTTAGTGACAACACATTGGGCGGGCGTGCCGAGGTTGCCCCATCTTCTCGGCATCGAAGGTCTTGCGCCTGAAACGATTTCGGGCCTTCTCGACCTTTCCGAAAGCTATATCGATCAGAACAGGTCCCTCGACAAACGGCGCGACCTCTTGTCGGGCCGCACCGTGATCAATCTGTTCTTCGAGAATTCGACGCGCACGCGCACCAGCTTCGAGGTCGCCGCCAAGCGGCTGGGCGCCGACGTGATCAACATGGATGTCGCCACATCGTCGGTGCGAAAAGGCGAGACGCTCCTCGACACGGCGATGACGCTGAACGCGATGACCCCCGACGCCATCGTGGTGCGCCACAGCGAGTCGGGCGCGGTCAATCTGCTGTCGCAGAAGGTCAATTGCGCCGTCATCAACGGCGGTGACGGCCAGCACGAGCATCCGACGCAGGCGCTGCTCGACGCGCTCACCATCCGGCGCCGCCGGGGCAGCCTGCAGGGCCTGCTGGTGGCGATCTGCGGCGACATCATGCACAGCAGGGTGGCGCGCTCCAACATCCACCTGCTGCAGATCATGGGCGCTCGGGTCCGCGTGGTCGGCCCGCCCACCCTGATGCCGACCGACATCGAGAAGATGGGTGTCGAGGTCCACTACAGCATGAAGACCGGCCTGC
This sequence comes from Reyranellaceae bacterium, assembly GCA_046349295.1. Classification (GTDB taxonomy): domain Bacteria; phylum Pseudomonadota; class Alphaproteobacteria; order Reyranellales; family Reyranellaceae; genus Reyranella. The sequence goes on along the minus strand of JAXMCP010000008.1, from coordinate 232,239 downwards.
GCGACGTCGACATCGTGATGATGCTGCGACTGCAGACCGAGCGCATGCAGGGCACGTTCGTGCCGTCGATCAGCGAGTATTTCCGCTTCTTCGGCCTCGACCAGGAGAAGCTCAAGGTCGCCAAGCCGGACGCCTTGATCATGCATCCCGGCCCGATGAACCGCGGCGTCGAGATCGATTCTGAAGTCGCCGACGACATCGATCGTTCGGTCATCCATGAGCAGGTGGCGATGGGCGTCGCGGTGCGCATGGCCTGCCTCGACGCGCTGATCGGCGGCCGACGCAACGCGCTCGCCGGGGCCGCGGCGTGAGCGGCGCGATCGACCCGGGCGCACCGCAGCACAGCGGGTCGACAGCCTATATCAACGCCCACATCGTCGATCCGACCGGCGATGCCGAGTATCGCGGCGCCGTGCTGATCAGCGACGGCAAGATCGCCGACTACGGCCCGCAGCTGTTCGCTTCCGGCGCGCCGTACGGCATCCAGTCGGTCGACTGTCGCGGCTTCTGCCTCGCCCCCGGGCTGGTCGATACGCGCGTGCACACCGGTGAGCCGGGCGAGGAGCACAAGGAAACCCTGCAGAGCGCCGGCGCTGCTGCCGCGGTCGGCGGCATCACCTCGATGGTGCTGCTGCCCGACAACGAGCCGCCGTTCGACGACGCCTCGCTGATCGAGTTCGTGGCCCGCCGGGCCCGCCAGATCAAGCTGACCAACATGTACGCCTACGGCGCGCTGACGGTCGGGCTGGAGGGCAAGGAGCTGGCCGAGCTGGGCCTGCTCGCCGAGGCCGGAGCCGTCGCCTTCACCGACGGCGACCATGCGGTCGGCAATGCCCAGGTGATGCGCCGCGCGCTCTACTACGCCAAGGCGTTCAATGCTCTGATCGTGCACCTGCCGCAGGAACCGACCCTGTCGGGCGGGCACATGACGAGCGGCGAGATGGCGACGCGGCTCGGCCTGGCGGGCAATCCGCCGCTCGCCGAGGTGATGATGGTCGAGCGCGACATCAGGCTGGCCGAGATGTCGGGCGGGCGATTGCACCTCGCCAAGATCTCGACCGCCGAGTCAGTGGCCGCCATCGCGTCCGCCAAGGCGCGCGGCCTGCGTATCACCTGCGATACGGCGGCGCCTTACTTTGCCCTGAACGACCTGGCGGTCGGCGATTACCGCACCTTCGGCAAGCTCGTCCCGCCGCTGCGCGCCGAGAAGGACCGCCTGGCCATCGTCGAAGGCCTGCGCGACGGCACGATCGATGCCATCGTCTCCGACCACCGGCCGCAGGACCAGGACAGCAAGCGCGTGCCGTTTGCCCAGGCCGAGCCGGGCGGCATCGGCCTGGAGACCCTGCTGCCGATCTCGCTCGAGCTGGTGCACAACGGCCATCTCACCCTGCCGCACCTGTTCCGTGCGCTGTCGAGCACGCCGGCGGCGCTGTTCGGCCTGCCCGGCGGCAAGCTGGCCAAGGGCGCGCCGGCCGACCTGGTCGTGTTCGATCCGGACTATGCCTGGCGGGTCGACCGCGACGAGCTGTGGAGCAAGACCAAGAACTCGCCGTTCGACGAACGGCCGGTCCAGGGCCGCGTCATGGCCACCATCGTCGGCGGCCGCACGATCTACCGTGACGACAGCTTTGTCACAGCCCAGCGCGCGGCCTGATCGCCCCCGGAAAACCGCCTCCAAACCGCCATTTCGTCTGGTATTGTCGGCGCGTCCCGATCGCCGTCTCAGCAAGGGCATCCCCATGCTTCGCTTTTCTCTTCTTCTCGCCGCCGCGACCGCGTCCGCAGTCAGCGTGGGCCATGCCCAACAGCGCGGGCAATCGCGCGACGACCTGCTCGACGCGCTGACACGGCACATCCAGATCTGTGCCGAGATCACCGACACGCAGCAGCGCCTGTCCTGCTACGACCGCCTGCAGACCCAGGTCGGCGGCGTGACGCCGCAACAACCTGCAGTGACGCCGACGCCGCTCCAGGCCCAACAGCCGCAGCCACAGTTCCAGCCGCAACCCCTGCCCGAGCCGACCACCGGCACGTCGGTGAGCAGCGCGCCACTGACGCCGACCCCGCTTACACCGACACCCCTCACACCGACGCCGCTGACCCCACCGCCGCTCTCCGTGCCGGGTGGCGGGACGGCAACGCTGCCGCAGGCGCCCGGCGGTGGCACGCGCGATCCCGATGCCGCCTTCGACCCGCGCACCGCAACGGCTCCCCAGCCCGGCCAGGCCGGCCCGCGGCCTCAGACGACGATGCGCCGCACGGGGCCACGCGCCATCCCGAACTATTCGACCCAGCAGCCCCTGGTGACGCTGGGCGCCGCCAACCTGACCTATGGGCCGACCCGCTACTGGCAGGTGACGGTGACCCTCACCTCGACGACCCCACGCGCCGTCACCGCGCAGGCGGAATGCACCTTCATGAATGGCGGGCGGCCGGTCGGCACCGACTATCTCGGGCCGGTGACGATTCAGCCCGGCGAGCAGATCACCGCCGAGCTGATCGGACCATCGACCACCACCTATGTCGATTCGAGCAACTGCAAGCTCCTGAGTCCGTGAGCTGATGGCGTCGACGCTGCTCGTCCTGTTCCTGCCGTTCGTGCTTGGCTATCTGCTGGGCTCGATCCCGTTCGGCCTGCTGCTCACGCGAGCGGCCGGGCTGGGCGACATCCGCAAGGTCGGCTCGGGCAACATCGGCGCGACCAACGTGCTGCGCACCGGCCGCAAGGGGCTGGCGGCGGCCACGCTGCTGCTGGACGCGCTGAAGGGCGTCGTGGCCGTGCTGATCGCCGACCAGATCGGCCAGCTTGCCGCCGTCGGCGCGGCGGCCGGCGCCGTGATCGGCCACATGTTTCCGGTATGGCTGTCGTTCAAGGGCGGCAAGGGCGTGGCGACGACGCTCGGCATCATGTGGGGTCTCTCCTGGCCGGTCGGCGCCATCGCCTGCGCCGCCTGGCTGCTCTTCGCCGCCCTGTTCCGATATTCCTCGCTGGCCGCCCTGTTGAGCGTTGTGGTCGCGGCCATCGCCGCCTGGTTCCTGACCGACCCGCGCGCGGCAACGCTGCTCACGCTGCTGGTGCCGCTGGTCTGGGTGCGCCACCACGAGAATATCGGCCGCCTGCTCAACGGCACCGAATCCAAGATCGGCCAGCACGCCAAGCCGGCGGCGTAGCCATGGGCCGGGAGCGCGCCACTCCAGTGGCGCTCTTCTTCCATCACACAATCCAAGAGCGCCACTGGAGTGGCGCGGTCCCAGCGGAGCCGCGTTCGGTCGATCCCGAGAACCAGTTGGGACGACCGGCCCTCCTCATGGGACGACCGGCGAGAAGCGGATGACGAGCGGACTGAAGTGGTTCAGTTCCTTTTCGCCGCCTTGCCATCGTAGCGACGCGCCCATTCCTGGAGGATGCGAGCACGGTTCTCGGAGGCCCAGGCGAAATCGTTCCGGATCATCGACTCGGCGACTCCGACCGGATAATCGGGAATGGTGCTGGCGATGCCGGGCATGGCGACCTGGCTGACGAACGAAGCGTAGAGCTCGTTGGCCCGCCGGCTCGACGCGAAATCCATCAGCCGCCGCGCGGCCGCCTGCTTCTTCGTGCCCTTCAGGATGGCCGCCCCATCCATGTCCCAGCCGCCGCCTTCCTTCATCACCAGCCCCTCGATCGGTGCCCCCTTCTGACGCGCACTGGCGGCCGCGAGCTCGTAGGAAATGCCCACGGGGAATTCGCCCGTCGCGGCATGCCGGCAGGGCCTTGTGCCGGAATGCTCGTACACCGCGATATTGTCGTGCAGGCGGTCCATGAATTGCCAGGCCTTGGCTTCGCCGAACATCTGTATCCAGGCCGAGACGTGGAAGTAGCCGGTCCCCGACGAGGCCGGATGCGGCATGGTCAACTTGCCCTTGAAAGGCGGTTCCAGCAGATCGAACCACGAGCTCGGCTTGGGCAGGCCGAGCTTGCCGGCTTCGACCGTGTTGAAGCAGACCGCTGCCACCCAGGCTTCCATGCCGACCCAGGCCGGCGGAACGGCGGGATCGCGGAACGCCGGCTTGATGGCGGCAAGATTTTGCGGCGCGTAAGGATCGAGCAGGCCTTGCTTGTCGAGCAGCAGCAGCGAGGTAACGGCGAGGCCCCAGATCGCATCGCCGCGCTGGACGGTCTGCTCGGCGAGAATGCGGGCCGTGATCACACCAGTCGAATCGCGATTCCACAGGATCTCGATGCCGGGATTCTCGCTCTCGAAGGCCTTCTTGAAATCGTTGAGGTTCTCGATCTCGAGGGTCGAATAGACTTCCAGCCTGACGCGGTCCTGCGCCGTTGCAGCGCCCGCGAGCACGAGCAGGAGAGTGGCGAGCAATCCCTTCATGGCCGTTCCTTGTCCTGCAATCGCATGCGCTGCTTGCCGCCCGTGCGCGGCCCCACGGGGACGAAGTCGGCCGTGCCGAACATCGCGATCGTGCCTGTCCAGGCGAAGGCGGGTGGGATCGCCTTGCCGAATTTCGCCGACCGCACCGGATAGGCCTCGATGACGGCTCCGCGACGGCGATGCACTGCCTTTACCGCAGCAGCGATCAACGCCGAGCCGACGCCCTGCCGGCGATACCCCGCCTTGACGAAGAAGCAGGGAAGCGACCACACCCGATCGGCATCGTCGCACGCGAGCGATGGCGCCCGGTCGAGCTTGACGAAATCACGGCGCCGATCGAATGCCGCCCAACCGACCGGCGCGCCCTCGACATATGCCAGGACGCCGTGGGCGCGGCCGCTTTTCACGAGCTCGCGCAGACGGCGCTTGTTGACCGCCCCCTTGATCTTCGACCAATCCTCGCCGCGCTCCTGGCGCCAGAACATGCACCAGCAGCCGCCGCAGGCGCCATTGTCGCCGAACAGCTGTTGCAGATCGGGCCACAGATCGGGGATGAGCTCGCGCGTCGTCACCTTGGAAACCATCGGTACAGTGTGACGAGGTTGTCGCCGGTCGTCGACGCGCCATTGAACGATGGTCGGCCGGCCGTTAGGGTCCGGGCTCACGATCTATGCAGGAGGCAATGGCCATGTTCGTTGCTCGTCTGGCCGCCCTCGTCGCGGCCGCCCTATGCGTGGCCCACCTGGCCGATGCCAAGACCCTGCGCTGGGCCAGCCAGGGCGACGCGCTCACGCTCGACCCGCACGCGCAGAACGAAGGGCCCACCACGATGATCAACGCGCACGTTTATGAAGCGCTGATCAGCCGGGATCCGTCGTTGAGCAAGGTCCCCGGCCTCGCGCTGTCGTGGCAGCCGATCGCATCGGACGTCTGGGAGTACAAGCTGCGGCCGGATGTCAAGTTCAGCGACGGCACGCCGTTCACCTCCGACGACGTCGTATTCAGCTACCAGCGTGCGCTGGCGCCGACCTCCGATTTCCGTTCCTACATCTCGTCGATCAAGGAGGTGAAGGCGGTCGATCCCCTGACCGTGCACATCATCACCAACGGGCCCAACCCGATCCTGCCCGACTACACGTCCGCGATCCTGATCATGTCCAAGGCATGGGCGGAGAAGCACAACGTCACCAAGCCGCAAAGCTACAAGGACAAGGAAGAGACCCACGCAGTGCGCAACGCGATGGGCACCGGGCCCTACACGGTGAAGCAGCGCGACCCCGACGTGCGCACGGTGATGGAAAGGAACCCGACCTACTGGGGCGCCAAGGACTTCCCCAATTATCCCGACGAGCTGATCTACACGCCGGTCAAGGAGCCGGCGACCCGCGTCGCCGCGCTGATCTCGGGTCAGCTCGACTTCGTGCTCGACGCGCCGCTGCAGGATATCGCCCGCATCAAGCAGACGCCCGGCCTGAAGACGGAAGAGACGGCGCAGGTGCGCTCGATCTTCCTCGGCCTCGATGTCGGATCGAAGGAGCTGAAATACTCCGACGTGAAGGGCAAGAACCCCTTCGCCGACAAGCGCGTCCGCCAGGCGATGTACCAGGCGATCGACATCGCCGCGATCAAGGCCAAGGTGATGCGCAACTTCTCGGCGCCGGCCGGTCTGGTCACGTCGCCAGGGGTGCACGGCTACACCAAGGAGCTCGATCAGCGGCTGAAATACGACGTCGCGGCGGCCAAGAAGCTGATGGCCGATGCGGGCTATCCCAACGGCTTCTCGGTGACGCTCGACTGCCCCAACGACCGCTACAACAACGATGAGCAGATCTGCCAAGCGGTCACCGCGATGCTGGCGCAGATCGGCATCAAGGTCGACCTGCAGGCACGCTCCAAGACGCTGCACTTCCCCAAGCTGCAGAAGTCCGATTCGAGCATGTTCCTGCTTGGCTGGGGCGTGCCGACTCTGGATTCGCACTACGTCTTCACGTTCCTCTACCAGACCAACGACGCGGCCAAGAAGGTCGGCAGCTGGAACTACACCGGTTACAGCAATCCACGCATGGACGAGGTCACCGACGCCATGCTGAAGGAGGTCGACCAGGCCAAGCGCGACAAGCTGATCGCCGAGGCGTGGGCGCTCGCCGTCGCCGACATGCCGTACCTGCCGCTGCACCATCAGCTCATCGTCTGGGCGATGAGCGACAAGGTGACGATCCCGATCTTCGCCAACGACGCACCCAACTTCAAATATTCGACGATCAAGTGAGGCTGCTACAGAGTGGACACACCTCATGCTCCTCTCCCCCGCTAGGGGGAGAGGCTAGGTGAGGGGGAGTCGAAGGTTGCCGCATCATCTGCAACCCCCTCACCCAACCTCTCCCCCTAGCGGGGGAGAGAAGTCCGAGTCTGAGCTTCCACCCGCCAGCAGTCGATAGCGGATGCTCGCCTTCATCGTCTCCCGTCTTCTGCAGTCGCTGGCGGTCATGCTGGCGGTGTCGTTCCTGTGCTTCGTGCTGTTCAATTTCGTGGGCGACCCGGTGAACAACATGGTGGGCCAGGAGGCATCGCCGGCCGAGCGCGCCGAGATGCGTCATGACCTCGGGCTCGAGGATTCGATCGTCGTCCAGTTCGCCCGCTTCCTCGGAAACGCCGCGACCGGCAATTTCGGCAAGAGCTACCGGCTGGCCCGACCGGTCTCCGACCTGATCGTCGAACGCATGCCGGCGACGCTCGAGCTGGTGGCGGTGGCCGCGCTGCTGGCGCTCGCCATGGGCATTCCGCTCGGCGTGCTGACGGCGCTGCGCCGGCGCAGCATCGACAGCACCGCCATCATGACCTTCTCGCTGGCCGGCGTGGCGATGCCCACTTTCGTGATCGGCATCCTGCTGATCTACGTCTTCTCGGTCGAATGCAAGAGCTGGGCGCCGACGATCGGCCTGCCGGCCGACTGGTGCTTTCCCTCGTTTGGCCGCGGCACGACGGTCAAGATCGGCGGCTGGAGCTCGGGCCTGCTGACGGCATCCGGCCTCAAGGCGATCGTGCTGCCGGCCTTCACCCTGTCGCTGTTCCAGATGACACTCGTCTTGCGCCTGGTGCGCTCGCAGATGCTCGAGGTGCTGCGCACCGACTATATCAAGTTCGCGCGCGCCCGCGGACTCACCGATCGCGCCGTGCATTTCCGCCATGCACTCAAGAACACGCTGCTGCCGGTGATCACCGTTATAGGTATCCAGGTCGGCGGCCTGATCGCCTTCTCGATCATCACCGAAACCGTCTTCCAGTGGCCGGGCATGGGACAGCTCTTCATTCAGTCGGTGCAGTTCGCGGACATCCCGGTCATGGCAGCCTACTTGGTGATGGTCTCCCTGCTGTTCGTGACCATCAACTTCTTCGTCGACCTGCTCTATGCCGCGATCGATCCGCGGCTGCGGCTCGACCGCGCCCAGCTCGGGACTGCCGGCGGCTGATCGATGTCGAAAGCCGCCGCCGCGCTCCCGTGGGCGCTGATCGCTGCCGCCTGCTTCGGTTCGTTCGCCGCGTCGTCCAGCGGTACCACCCGAGCGCCGTTCCTGCTCGACATGGCGCACGATCTCGACGTGTCGATGCCGCTGGTCGCCAACCTCGTGTCACTGACGTCGGTGACCTGGGGATTGACCTCGGCCGTGGTCGGTTGGCTGTCGGACCGCATCGGGCGGCGGGCCATCCTGGTCGTCGCGCCGTTTGCGCTCGGACTGTCCTTGTTTACGCAGGCTCTCGCCGGCTCGTTCTTCTGGGTCGCGGTCTGGTCGGCGGTCGGCGGCGCCTGCGCCGGCGCCTTCACCGGCACGATCTTCGCCGAGGTGTCCGCCCACGTGGCCGACAACCAGCGCGGCCGCGCGCTGGGCTGGGTGATGAGCGGCCAGTCGCTCACCCTGCTGGTCGGCATCCCGATGGCCGCCGCGGTCGGGTCCCTGGTCGGCTGGCGCGGCTGGTTCTGGTGCATGGGCGGCCTCTCCCTGGCCGCCAGCCTCAGCCTGTTCACCACCGTGGGACGCGGCTCGGCCGAACACACCCGTGGGATGGTCCGGCGGCCCTTCCATGCCGCGCTGTCACGCCAGGTTCTGGGCCTGCTTGCGACCGGCGTTGCCGAGCGCATCTGCTACGGGCTGGCCGCCGTTTACTTCGCGACCTTCCTGCAGGCGACCTACCGGCTCGGCTTGGCCGAGGTCGCCCTTCCCCTGGCGATCTTCGCCATCGGCAATGTCGGGGGCACGATCCTGGGCGGCCAGCTCGCCGACCGGCTGCGCGATCGGCTGATGACCTTCGCCGTCGCCATGGCGCTGTCGGGCGTTGCCGCCGTCGGTCTCTTCCTGTGGCATCCCAGCCCGGAGATCTCCGTGGCGCTGGGCTTCATCTATGTCTTGCTGAATGCGCTGGGTCGGCCATCCTACATGGCGTCCCTGGCCGCCGTTCCCGAGGACGTGCGCGGTACGGTGCTGGGACTCAACGGTGCAGCGGCGAGCGTCGGCTGGATGGGCGCCGCGGCCCTGGGGGCGGTCATGATCGCTTGGGTCGGCTTCGAAGGATTCGCGTTCCTCGGCTTGGCGCTGGCAGCGGCCGGCGCCGCCGTCGCGCTGCTCTGTCGGCCGAGACCACGATGAGCGATACGACGGCCCTGGCACGGCTGCGCGACTCGGACATCTGGTGGAGCTTCCGCAGTTCCCCAATCACCATTGTCGCAGCAATCGTGACAATCGTGTTCTTCCTCGGCGCGATCCTGGCGCCGTGGGTCGCGCCGTACGATCCATTCGACGTCAAGTCGCTCAATCTGATGGATGCCTTCACGCCGCCCGTCTGGGCAGAGGGCGGCAACGCGCAGCACCTGCTGGGCACCGACAACCAGGGTCGCGACGTGCTTTCGGCGATTCTCTACGGCAGCCGGGTGTCGCTGATGATCGGGCTGGCGGCCATCGTGCTGTCGGTCACGACCGGCGTGCTGCTCGGCCTGATGGCAGGCGTCCGCGGCGGCTGGGCGGAGGCCGTGGTGATGCGCCTGGCCGACATCCAGCTCACCGTGCCGGCCATCCTGATCGCGCTCACGCTGGACGGCGTGGCTCGCGTCGTGCTGCCCAAGACCGTGCATGACGAGATCGCGATCTGGGTGCTGGTGCTGTCGATCGGCTTCGCCTACTGGCCGCAATTCGCTCGGGTCACGCGGGCCACGACGCTCGCCGAAAAGAACAAGGACTACGTCAATGCCGCGCGCATCATCGGCGTGCCCGGGGCGCGCATCGCGCTTGCCCATGTTCTGCCCAACGCGTGGGGCCCCGTGCTGGTGATCGCCACCATCGAGCTGGCTCTCGCCGTCATCGCCGAGGCCTCGCTGTCGTATCTCGGGGTCGGCATGCCGGCCACCCAGCCGTCGCTGGGTACGCTGATCCGCATCGGCAACGCCTTCCTGTTCTCCGGCGAATGGTGGATCGCGATCTTCCCGGCGCTCGCCCTGGTCATTCTTTCCCTGGCGGTCAATCTGCTGGGCGACTGGTTGCGCGATGCGCTCAATCCCAAGCTGCGCTGATACATCCATTAGTTGTTTTACAGGAATAATAATCGCGCCTAGGATCGGGTCATGTTCGATGGCCCTCTTCCCCTTGAGCTCGCCCCGGCGGAACGCCGCGCGCGCATCCGGCTGGCCCGCAGCAAGCGCATCGGGCCCGTGCTGTTCCATCAGGCGCTGCAGCATTTCGGCTCGGCCCGGCTGGCCTGCGCTTCGCTCGCCACCACACCGGAAAGCGAGATCGCACGGGAGGAGGCCAACCTTGCGCGAGCCGGCGGCCAGTTCCTGGTGATCGGCGATCCCGCCTATCCGGCAGCTCTCGCAGCCGTGCCTGATGCGCCGCCGGTCCTCTCCGCGGTTGGCAATCTCGCCCTGCTGGCGCGGCCGACCCTGGCGGTGGTCGGCGCCCGGGACGCATCGGTCGGCGGTTGTCGTCTCGCCGCCGGCATGGCGGCCGATCTGGCGGCAGCGGGCTTCGTCATTGCCTCGGGTCTGGCCCGCGGCATCGATGCGGCGGCCCATCGCGCCGCCTTGGGCGCCGGCACGGTGGCGGTCCTGGCCGGCGGGATCGACCAGATCTATCCGCCGCAGAATGCCGGCCTCTATGCCGAGATCGCCCAGCGCGGCCTGCTGTTGAGCGAGATGCCCTGGGGCATGCCGCCGGTCGCCCGGGCCTTCCCGCGCCGCAACCGCATCGTCAGCGGCCTGTCGACCGGCGTGGTCGTGGTCGAGGCGGCGGCCCGGTCGGGATCCATGATCACAGCCCGCCTGGCGGCCGAGCAGGGCCGCGACGTCTTTGTCGTACCCGGATCACCCGCCGACCCGCGCTACGACGGATCGAATAACCTCATTCTCGATGGGGCTATTCTGGCGCGCCATGCCAACGATATTCTTCGCGCCCTCGACCGCCCCGTCGCAAGCCCGCAACCCGTTGGCAAATCAGGGCGAAAGCCCGCTGGACCAGTGGCAGCCAAGGTCCTTTCCGGGCTCGGCTCGGTACCCACTGCGGTTGACGAACTGGTGCGCCGATGCCAAGTGTCCGCCGCCGCCATGGCGGAGGTCCTGCTGGTTCTCGAGCTGGAGGGCCGCCTGGAAAGGCACCGGGGTAACCGCGTATCTCTGATTTAGTTCAGTGATTTAGCTCCGGTTCATCAGGTCACACTGGAGCATGTTTCGGCGATGGATGTGCTGGTCGTCGAGTCCCCGGCCAAGGCAAAGACCATTGGGAAGTATCTCGGCCCCGGCTATACCGTGCTGGCCTCGTACGGCCATGTGCGTGACCTGCCGGCCAAGGACGGCTCGGTCCGTCCGGACGAGGACTTCGCCATGGATTGGGAGGTCGATGCCCAGTCGCAGAAGCGCCTCGACGCCATCGCCAAGGCGGTGACAAGCGGCAGCAGACTCTATCTCGCGACCGACCCCGATCGCGAGGGCGAGGCCATCTCCTGGCATGTCCGGGACGTGCTGCGGCGGAAGAAGGCGCTCGACGGAGTCGACGTCAAGCGCGTGACCTTCAACGCCATCACCAAGCAGTCGGTCCTGTCGGCGGTCGCCCATCCGCGCGAGCTCGACCAACCCCTGATCGACGCCTATCTGGCGCGCCGCGCGCTCGACTACCTGGTGGGCTTCACCCTCTCGCCGGTGCTGTGGCGCAAGCTGCCGGGCAGCCGCTCGGCCGGCCGCGTGCAGTCCGTCGCCCTGCGCCTGATCTGCGAGCGCGAGGCCGAGATCGAGGTCTTCAAGACTCGCGAATACTGGACCGTCGACGTCCTGTTCGGCACCGCCAGGCAGCAGACGCTGAAGGCCCGGCTGACGCATCTCGACGGCCGCAAGCTCGACCGCTTCGACCTCAACACCCAGGAACGCGCCGAGCAGGCCAGACGCGAGATCGAGCGCCGCGCCTTCTCCGTCCTGTCGGTCGACCGCCGCCAGGTGCGGCGCAATCCGCCGCCGCCCTTCATCACCTCGACCCTGCAGCAGGAGGCCTCGCGCAAGCTCGGGTTGGGCGCCGCCGCGGCCATGCGCATCGCCCAGCGTCTCTATGAAGGTGTCGATATCGGCGGCGAGACCGTAGGCCTGATCACCTACATGCGCACCGACGGCGTGCAGCTCGCGCCCGAGGCGATCGGCCAGACCCGAAGGCTGATCGAAAGCAAATACGGCGCCGCCTACGTGCCCGAGACGCCGCGCGTCTATACGTCCAAGGCCAAGAACGCCCAGGAAGCCCACGAGGCGATCCGCCCGACCGACCTGTTCCGCACGCCGCAGGACGTCGCGGCCTACCTCGACCGCGACCAGCTCGGTCTCTACGAGCTGATCTGGAAGCGCACCGTCGCCAGCCAGATGGAAAGCGCGGTGCTCGACCAGGTGACGGTCGATATCGCCAGTGGCGACAAGGCGGTCCAGCTGCGCGCCACCGGCTCGGTCGTGAAGTTCAACGGATTCCTCACGCTGTACGACGAGGGCCACGACGACAAGAGTGACGACGAGGACTCCGGCGCCATCCTACCCGACGTCACCCCAGACGAGCCGCTGGACCGGCGCGACATCATTCCCGAGCAGCATTTCACCGAGCCGCCGCCGCGCTACACCGAGGCCAGCCTGGTGAAAAAGCTGGAGGAGCTCGGCATTGGCCGCCCCTCGACCTACGCCAGCATCATCGAGGTGCTGCAGAGGCGGAACTACGTCCGGCTCGATCGCAAGCGCTTCGTGCCCGAGGACCGCGGCCGCATCGTCACCTCGTTCCTGCAGACCTACTTCCCGCGCTACGTCGAATACAACTTCACCGCCCATCTCGAGGAAGAGCTCGACGAGATCTCGGACGGCAAGATCGACTGGCGCCAGGTGCTGCGCGAGTTCTGGACCGCCTTCTCGGCCGCGGTCGGCGAGACCAAGGAGCTGCGCGTCAAGGAAGTGCTCGACAGGCTCGACGAGGAGCTCGGCCCCCATTTCTTCCCGGCCAACGACAATGGTGACGGCAAGAGCCCGCGCGACTGCCCGTCCTGCGCCAACGGCCGGCTCGGACTGAAGCTCGGCAAGTTCGGCGCCTTCATCGGCTGCTCGAACTATCCGGAGTGCCGCTTCACGCGCAAGCTCGGCATCGTCGACGCCGAGGCCGATGCCGCGAGCGGCGCCAACCTGGACGGGCCGAAAATCCTCGGTATCGATCCGGTGAGCGGTAAGTCCGTGACGCTGCGCAACGGACCCTACGGGCTCTACGTGCAACTCGGCGAGCCCGAGGGCAAGGAGAAGCCGCGCCGGCAATCGCTGCTCAAGGGCATGACGCCGGACGACGTGACCCTGGAACGCGCGCTCGCCCTGCTCGCACTGCCGCGCGAGCTCGGCGCGCATCCCGATGACGGCCAGCCGATCCTGGCCGGCGTCGGCCGCTTCGGCCCCTACGTCAAGCACGGCACCAAGTACAAGACCATCCCGGCCGACGAGAGCGTGCTGGATATCGGCATGAATCGCGCCGTGGCGCTGCTTGCCGAAGCCAAGAGCGCGGCCCGCGGCCGCGCGGCCGTCAAGCCGGTGCGCATCGTCGGCAACCATCCGGCGGACGAGGCCCCGGTCGAGCTCTACGACGGCCGCTACGGTCCCTACGTCAAGCACGGCGGCATCAACGCCACGGTGCCCAACAGCGTCGATCCGGCCAGCCTGACCTTGGACCAGGCGGTGGCACTGCTGGCCGAGCGCGCCGCCAAGGGCGGCGGGCGTCCGGCGCGCGGCCGGAAGAAGCAGGCCAACGGCGCGGCGGCCGCCAACACCAACGAGGCGGCACCGAAGGCTGCCAAGGCCAAGAAGAAGGCCGCACCCAAGCGCAAGGCGGCAGCCAAGGCGAAAGCCGCCGCCCCTCGAACCGGAACAGATGGCTAAGGGCACCGTCCCGACCCGCGACGAGCTGCTGGCTTTCATCCGCGAGAGCGCCACGCCGGTTGGCAAGCGCGAGATCGCCCGCGCCTGGAGCCTCAAGGGCGACCAGCGGATCGCGCTCAAGGAAATGTTGCGAGACCTGCGTGACTCGGGCGACATCACCGCCGATCGCGCCAAGACCTTTCGCGATCCCGGCGCTCTCACCGACGTCGCCGTGCTGGAGATCGTGCGGGTCGATGACGACGGCCATCTGATCGCCCTGCCGCAGCGCTACGACGAAGTGAAGGACGGTCCGCCGCCGCGCATCGAGGTTGCCCCCACGGCCGGTCGCGGCGGCCCAGCGCCCGCCGTCGGCGATCGCGTGCTGGCCAACCTCAAGCGGCGCGGCAGGACGAGCTACGAGGCGCGGGTCATCCGGCGCCTGGGCAGCGGGCCGCGGAAGATCCTCGGCCTGTACGAGGAGCCCGACGGCCGCAACGGCATCGGCCTGGTGACCCCGACCGATCGCAAGCTGCGCAGCAGCTTCGACGTCCGCCCGGCGGACAAGAACGGCGCCGAACCTGGCGACATCGTCTGGGTCGAGGCGACGGGCGGCTCGCTGTCGCGCCGCGCGCGGGTCGTGGAACGGATCGGCGCGATGAGCGATCCGCGCACCGTCAGCCTGATCGCCATCGCCGCCAACGACATCCCGGTCGATTTCCCGGCGGCGGCCGCCGCCGAAGCCGAGCGAGCCCGCGCCGCGCCGCTCGGCCATCGGCTCGATCTCCGCAGCACGCCGCTGGTCACGATCGACGGCGAGGATGCCCGCGACTTCGACGACGCGGTGTTCGCAGAAGTCGATCCGGACCATCCCGGCGGCTGGCGGCTGGTGGTCGCGATCGCCGACGTGGCCTGGTACGTCCGCCCTGAAAAGCCGCTCGACCATGCCGCCTATCGCCGCGGCACGTCGGTCTACTTCCCCGACCGCGTGGTGCCGATGCTGCCCGAGGCTTTGTCCAACCACTGGTGCTCGCTGGTGCCCGGCGAGGACCGGCCGGTCCTGGCCGTCGAGATGTCGATCGACGCGGAGGGTCATCTGAAGCGCCACCGCTTCCACCGCGCCATGATGCGGTCGGCGGCGCGGCTTACCTATACGCGGGTCCAGCGCGCCATGGACGGCAGCCCCGATCCCGAGATCGCCCCCTTGATGGAGCGTGTCATCCGCCCGCTCTATGGCGCCTACCGGGTGCTGCTGGCGGCCCGGCACAAGCGCGGCGCACTCGATCTCGACCTGCCCGAGCGCCAGGTGACCCTGGCGGACGACGGGCGCATAGCCGAGATCGGCGTGCGGCTCCGCCTCGAGAGCCACAAGCTGATCGAGGAATTCATGGTGCTCGCCAACGTCGCCGCCGCCCAAGCGCTGGAGCAGCGCCACAGCCCCTGCCTGTATCGCGTGCACGATCAGCCCGACGCCGCCAAGCTCGAGGCGCTGCGCGAGTTCCTGGGCACCCTGGGGCTCGCCCTGGCGCCCGGGCCACGTCTGCGCCCCGGTGATCTCGACCGCGTATTGACCGCCGTGCAGGACAAGCCGGTGTCCCGCCTGGTCAATGAAACCGTGCTGCGCAGCCAGAGCCAGGCCGTCTACAGCCCGGACAATCTCGGCCATTTCGGCCTCGCCCTGGCGCGCTATGCCCACTTCACCTCGCCGATCCGCCGCTACCCAGACCTGGTCGTCCATCGCGCCCTGATCGCGGCGTTCGGGCTGGGCGAAGGCGGCCTGCCGGAAGCCGACAAGGGCCGCTTCGCAGAGTTCGGCGAGCACCTGTCGATGTGCGAGCGCCGTGCCGTGGCGGCCGAGCGCGCCGCCATGGACCGTTATGTCGCCGCCTATATGGCGGCCCATGTCGGCGCCACCTTCCCCGGCAGGGTGACCAGCGTGACGCGCTTCGGCCTGTTCGCCTCGCTCGACGCCACCGGCGCGGACGGGCTGATCCCGATCCGCTCGCTCGGCCAGGAATTCTTCCGCCACGACGAGGGCCGCCAGGTCCTGATCGGCGAGCGCACCGGCGAGACCTACGGCCTGGGCGACCGGCTGCAACTCAAGCTGGTGGAAGCCGACGTGGCAACCGGCGGCCTGCTGTTCGAGATCGTCGACGTGATCGAGCGCGTCGACCGAAGCGCCTTGCCCCACGGCGGCCGCGCGTTCCGGCAGAAACAAGGCAGGCCGCGGCTTCCGGTCGCGCGTCGCGGGCAGCCAAAGGACAAACGGTCGCGACGACGAAGCTGAGCCGCGCGCGCATTGTGCGGCGATGAATGGTGGAAATGCTCGGGTCGAATTCTGGACCGCCCTGCTCAGGGGTTGGCGCGGCAGGTGCCCGCGCTGCGGCGGTGGCGCCCTGTTCAACGGCTTCCTGCGGATGAGCAGCCAGTGCGCGAACTGCGCCCTGGTCCTGCAGCCCTACCGCGCGGATGACGCCCCGGCCTATTTCACCATCCTCGTGGTCGGCCACATCGTGGTGCCGATGGTGCTGTTGCTCGAGCGTTACGGCCAGCAGCCGCCGCTGTGGTTCCATGCCCTGTTGTGGCTGCCCCTGTCGGTTATTCTCGCCCTCTACCTGCTGCCGCACATCAAGGGCAGCGTGATCGCGCTCCTGTGGGCGCACGGAATTGGCTCGAAACCCTCGGCCGGGAGCTTCGACCCTTCTGCTTAGACGTGGCCGGCAGCCGATGCCTTGTGCTATTGTCAAATAGTTGTGGGTATGGAAGTGCAACTTTTCCCTTTTCTGCGACGGGCGCTGCCGCGTGCGCTCAGCGCCCTTTATGCCGCCTCCCTGGTCGCCTCCTGCGCGACCGTCACCGATGCGCCCCAGGCGGCGGGCTCCAACACCACCGCCGCGGCCGACGTCGCCATTGAACGGGTCGTCCTGCAGGCCTATCGGGCGATCGGCGATCGCCACCTGTACGAACCCAATTTCCGCACCATCTCCGCGGAGACCTATCGCGGCTTTGCCAGCAGCGATCCGGCGCTGTCGCTCGAGACCTCGCCCACTGCCTTCACCGTGCGACGCGACGGCCAGGAGGTGGTGAGCCGACCGGTGCCGGCCGACCCGGCCGACGGTCGGGCCTGGGGCAGCATGCTGGCCGAGCTGATGGCCGGCTCGCTCGACTCCTCGTCGGCCCTCCAGCATTCCGACCGCCAGACCGTGATCCGCGAAGCCATGGCGGCGACCACCAAGCAGCTCGACCGCAACAGCCGCTACGCCGACCCGGAGGAAGCGCGCGACAATCGCTTCCAACGCGACGGCGGCGGCGGCATCGGCATCACCATCGAGCGCGCCGAGGACAAGAAGATCCTGATCCGCGCCGTCCAGGACAACTCGCCGGCCGGCAAGGCGGGCGTGCTGCCGGGTGACCAGATCCTGGCGATCGACGGCGAATCGATGATCGAGCGACCGCTGAGCGACGTCGTGAGCCGCCTGCGCGGCGCCGTCGGCGCGCCGGTCGCCATGACCGTCCTGCGCCCCTCGCAGGGCGCCGAGCTCGTGCTGTCGATGAAGCGCAGCCGCATCATCCCGACGACGGTCACCTATGAGCGGCGGGGCGACGTCGCCTGGATCCATCTGACCGGCTTCAACAGTGCGACCACGGACAATCTGCGCGCGGCAATCGACAAGGCCAAAGCCGAGATCGGCAGCAGTCTCGCCGGGCTGATCATCGACATGCGATCCAACCGCGGCGGACTGCTCGACCAGGCGCAATCGGTGTCGGAGCTGTTCATCGGCGATGGCACCATCTTCTCGACCCAGGGCCGCCATCCCGAGAGCCGCCGCACCTACAAGAGCTCGAACGGCGGCAGCAAATCGGCCGACATGCCGATCGTGGTGCTGATGAATGGGGGCTCGGCCTCGGCGGCCGAGATCGTGGCCGCCGCCTTGCAGGACCGCGGACGCGCCGTCGTGGTCGGCACGACCAGCTACGGCAAGGGCACGGTGCAGACCGTCGTGCGCCTGCCCAACGAAGGTGAGCTGATCCTGACCTGGTCGCGCCTGCAGGCACCGTCCGGCTACACCTGGAATGAGCTCGGCGTGCTGCCCAACATCTGCACCGCCAAGGTCGCCGATATCAGCCAGCTCGGCCCGGCTTCGGTCGATTCCGGCCAGGGCACGCTGATCCGCTGGCACGCACTTCGCAATCCGACGTCCCAGGAGGTCACCGACCTGCGCAAGATCTGCCCGCCCGGCGACAGCAGCCCGGACCGCGACGTCGAGATCGCGCTGCGCCTCCTGCGCGACCGCCCGCTTTATGCTCACGCCGTGCAGGCAGCGACCCAGCAGGCCCAGGCCCGCTAGCGGCCCGGCGCGCTGGCCGAAGGGCCCGGCGGGGCGCTTGACACCCCGCCGTTCGCGACTACTTTGCACCCTCCCGCGAATTCGCCCCTCGGGGCCTGAAGGACAGAGACCATGGCCAAGCCCAACACCATCCTGATCAAGATGATCTCCAGCGCCGACACCGGCTTCTTCTACGTCACCAAGAAAAACCCGCGCACCAAGACCGAGAAGCTCGAGCTCAAGAAGTACGACCCGGTCGTGCGCAAGCACGTCGTGTTCAAGGAATCGAAGATCAAGTAGCCCGCCACCCCACGCCGACGCGTCGAGAAGCCGCCCGACCGGGCGGCTTTTTCAGTTTCCGCAGCAGCCCACCCACCTCGGAGAACAAGACATGAGCGCCCAGCTTTCGCGCGACGATTGGAGAAGCCGTATCGGCGGTCTCAGCTATCGCAACCAGGCCTTCATCGGCGGCAAGTTCGCGCCCTCCCTCACCGGCAAGACCTTCGACTGCGTCAATCCGGCGACCGGCCAGGTGCTGACCAAGGTCGCGGCCTGCGAGCAGGCCGACGTCGACGCCGCCGTCAAGGCCGCGCGCGCCGCCTTCGACAAGGGCACGTGGGCCAACATGCCGCCGGCCAACCGCAAGCGCATCATGCTGAAGCTCGCCGAGCTCATGATGAAGAATCGCGACGAGCTGGCGCTGCTCGAGACGCTCGATATGGGTAAGCCCATCGCCTACTCGACCCGCGTCGACATCCCCGGCTCGGCCAACACCGTGCAATGGTTCGGCGAGGCTATCGACAAGATCTACGACGAGGTCGCACCGACGCCGGGCAATGTCGTGGCCATGATCACCCGCGAGCCGGCGGGCGTCGTGGCCGCCGTCGTGCCGTGGAACTTCCCGCTGCTGATGGCGTGCTGGAAGATCTCGCCGGCGCTCGCCGCCGGCAACTCGGTGATCCTGAAGCCGGCCGAGCAGTCGCCGCTCACCGCCATCCGCTTGGCCGAGCTCGCCGCCGAGGCGGGCTTCCCCGAGGGCGTGTTCAATGTGCTGCCGGGCTTCGGCGAGACCGCCGGCCAGGCGCTCGGCCGCCACATGGATGTCGACGTGCTGGCCTTCACGGGCTCGACCGAGGTCGGCAAGTACTTCCTGAAGTACTCCGGCGAATCCAACATGAAGCAGGTCTGGCTGGAGTGCGGCGGCAAGTCGCCCAATATCGTGCTTGGCGACGCGCCGGATCTCGATGTCGCCGCACAGCGCACCGCCTTCGGCATCTGGTTCAACCAGGGCGAGGTCTGCACCGCGGGCAGCCGCCTGATCGTCGAGGACAAGATCAAGGACCAGTTCCTCGAGAAGGTCATGGCGATCGGCCAGAAGATGATGCCGGGCGATCCGCTCGACCCCAAGACCCAGATGGGCGCCATGGTCGACGAGGTCCAGACCAAGCGCGTCATGGGCTACATCGAGGCCGGCCAGAAGGAAGGCGCCAAGCTCAAGATGGGCGGCAACCGCGTCCATGTCGACAACGCCGGCTGCTTCATCGAGCCGACGGTGTTCGACCAGGTCGACAACAAGATGAAGATCGCGCAGGAGGAAATCTTCGGCCCGGTGCTCTCGGTCATCCCGGTCAAGGATGCCGACCAGGCGCTGACCGTCGCCAACGACACCATCTATGGCCTCGCCTCGGCGATCTTCACCGCCGATATCAACAAGGCCTTCAAGTTCGCCAAGGGCCTGCGCACCGGGTCGGTGTGGGTCAACACTTACGACGGCGGCGACATCACCACGCCGTTCGGCGGCTACAAGCAGTCCGGCATCGGCCGCGACAAGTCGCTGCACGCCTTCGACAAGTTCACCCAGGTCAAGACGACCTGGATCCAGCTCGGCTGAGGATCGCACCACCCTCTCATGCTCCTCTCCCTCGTTGGGGGAGGGGGCGGCGCGGCTTGCCGCGCCGGGAGTGAGGGGGAATCGACGTGCGTACCCCCACCTGACCTCTCCCTTTAGCGTCCTTGGCGGGGGAGAGGAATAATGAGCGGTGACATGCTCGCCATGCCTACCGCGGCACATCACCTTGCAGCATGACGCGATAGAGATAGCGCGTCTGGGCCATGTCGTAGTCGCCGTTGGCCTTATGCAGAAGGCAGCGATTGTCCCACATCACGAGATCGCCCGGCTTCCAGGCATGGCGATACTGGAAGCACTCGGCGGTCGCATGCTCGAGCAGCTCGTCGAGCAGCGGCAGCGCCTCCTTGTGATCGAGGCCCAGCACGCCCTCGAGGCGAATCGGGTTGATGTAGATCGACTTGGCGCCACTCTCGGGATGGGTGCGCACCAGCGGGTGCAGCGCGGCGTTGGGCACGCGCTCCTTGTCGGTGTCGTTCAAGCCCATCAGCTTCCGCGCGCTGTGGCTGCTTTGATAGACGTGAATGCCCATCAGCGGCGCGATGTGTTCCTTCATTGCGCCCGGCAGGGCAGCGTAGGCTGCGGCCATGTTGGCGTACTGTGTGTCGCCGCCTTTGTCCGGTAGGGAAACCGCATGCAACGCGGTCGCCTTGGGCGGACGCGCGGCATTGGAATGGTCGGTGTGCCAACCCTCCCCCGGGATATAGCGGCGACCGTCTGGGTAGCTGTCCTGGTTGGACACGTAGTGGATTTGCGGACAGCCGGGGATGGCGAACCGCGAATTGTGCTGGGACAGGATGGACCCGAACAGCTCGATCGCCTCGACCAGTTGCGGTGGCTTCAACGCCTGGTCGCGCACCACGAGCACGCTGCGCTCGACGAAGGCGCGATACATCGCCTCGCGATCGGCATCGGCAATCGGTCGGGTGAGATCAACACCCAGAACTTCGGCGCCTGTATGCGTGCTCAAAGGCCTGATTTTCATGACCGCCCGTCCTCCTCACGCGAGAGCCAGAGGTGATCCGTCGAAGCCGTCCGTCGGCAAACCGAGGAAGCCCACGATGGTGGGCGCGATGTCGACAAGGCTGGTCGGGCGCGACGCCGGCCCCAGCGAACGCCCGCCATTGTTGACCATGAGGAACGGCCGCGTCTCGTCGGGCCCCCAACCGCCATGCTGGCCACTGCCTATCGGCGTCGGCTTGCCCGCTTCGGTAGCCACCCAGCGCCGACCCGGCACGCCGTAGGGATTGGCCGCGCTCTCTCGCGCCATGTTCACCGCAGCGACGACTCCGTCGCGTGCGGCGAAGCACCGCTCGGCGAGGCTTTCGCCGGCCAGCACGTCCTCAGCCCATGGCGTGCGCCGCATCGCGTCGAGGACGCCGAGCAGCCCGGGGCGCCCCCGATCTGTCGCATAGAGCAAAGCCGCGGTTCCCTGTCCGGCCACCGCCACATCGCCGCTCGCCACCAGCCTTTCCAGGCCGTTCGCCGCCAGCCACGCCTCGATGTCGACGCCGTCGCCGATCGTCTCCTGGCCATGATCGGAGCCGATCACGAGAAGGATGTCGTCGCCCTCGCCGCGCAGGCATTCGACGGTGCGCACGATCTCGGCAACGCACCGCTCGGCGCCGCGCAGCGCGTCGGCGTGGGCGGGCGAGCCGAGCGGCACGCCATGCAGGGTGTGGTCGGGATCGCACAGCCAGATCATCGCCACGGCCGGCCGGCGCTCGCACAGCACCTCGGCGCAGAAGCGCTGGGTCATCGCCCAGTCGCCGGCGGCATCGTGGCTGACCTCGAGGGCCTCGCCGCCCTCCAGGCGCCTGCCGCCCGGCGCGTAGGATCCGGACCGATGGTAGATGTGGCCAAAATGCTCGGGATCGAGGAAATACGCAGCGCCGGGCGAGACGTTCGAGAAGGCGATGCACCCGCCCGCGTCGGCCACCCGTTCGGCCAGCGCCGGAACCAACAGGGTGCCACCGGTGGCGCGACGCATATGGGTGCGGAAGTCCGGGTTGCCGACATCTCGGACAACGATTCGGCCGTCCTCGAACAGGCCCATCCGGTTGCCGTGCAGGCCGTGGCGCGCCGGGAAGCAACCAGTGGTCACCGATGCCGCCGACACGCGCGTGACCGACGGGAACACCGCACTATGGTCGGCGCACCACAGGCTGGTGCGCGCGATCTCATGCAGGACGGGCGTCGTCTCCGCGCGCACCCACTCGCGACCCAGACCGTCGCAACACACGAACACCACCCGCCGCGATCTCGTCATGGCTTCCCGTTCCTTCACGCGATGGCAGCGTGCGACTTCCCGGCAGACATGCGCGCCAGGGCTCTTGCGCCGCCGGCCCAATGGTAGTCGACTTCTGCCCATAACTCAGGAGGAAACGATGCAGCTCGGATATTTCGCCATGCCGTCGCATCCGCCGGAACGTCCGCTCAAGGACGGGCACGAGTGGGACCTGCAGGTGCTGCGCTGGCTCGACGAGCTGGGCTATACCGAGGCGTGGATCGGCGAGCATCACACCGCGCCGTGGGAACCGCACCCCTCGCCCGACCTGCTGGTGGCGCAGGCCTTGATGCAGACCAAGAACATCCGGCTCGGTCCCGGGGGCTTCCTGTTGCCGTACCACCATCCCGCCGAGCTCGCCAACCGGGTCGCCATGCTCGATCACATATCGGGCGGCCGGCTCAATTTCGGCGTCGCCGCGTCAGGCCTGCCGAGCGACTGGGCGATGTTCAACGTCGACGGCATGTCCGGCGTCAACCGCGACATGACGCGCGAGTCGCTCGACATCATCCTGAAGCTGTGGAGCGCTACCGAGCCGTTCGAGCACAAGGGCAAGTTCTGGACCGTCAACCGGCCCGGCGAGATGTTCGGCGTGCTGCGCCCCCATCTCAAGCCGCTGCAGAGTCCGCATCCGCCGATCGGCGTGGCCGGCCTCAGCAAGGGCTCCGACACCTTGAAGCTCGCCGGCGAGAAGGGCTTCCTGCCGATGAGCCTCAACCTCAACCCGGCCTATGTCGGCAGCCACTGGGAAGCGGTCGAGATTGGCGCCGCCAAGGCCGGCCGCACGCCCGATCGCGGCGAATGGCGCATGGTGCGCGAGGTGTTCGTGGCCGACACCGACGAGGAGGCTATGCGCCTGTCGGCCGGCTCCTACATGGGCCGCATGATGCGCGAATACTTCCTGCCGCTGCTCGGCCAGTTCGGCTTCCTCGAGTATCTGAAGCATGACCAGAGCGTCGCCGATTCCGACGTGACCCCGGACTATTGCGCCCGCCACAACTGGATCGTCGGCTCGCCGAAGACCGTCGCCGAGAAGATCGAGAAGATCTACCACGACGTCGGCGGCTTCGGTCAGCTGCTGGTGTTCGGCTTCGACTACGCCGACAATTCCAAGGCGTGGCACCATTCGCTGCAGCTGCTGGCCAAGGAAGTGCTGCCCAAGGTGCAGCATCTCAAGCCGACCAGGGCGAAGCTCGCGGCGGAATAGACGTTGCTCATGAAGGTCGCCCGCCGACGGCCGCTTCGTGGGCGACCTTCAGGCAAAAAGTGCGGGTCGGTGGCGACCTGAGCACAGGGCAAATGAAAATGGGGGACGCCAAGCTCAATGAAAGCGATGGGTGGTCAAGTCCGCCGCCTTGACAACATCGCCGCAGCAGCAAAGCCCGACGCCGCGACCAGCATAATCCCGGCCAGGCCCCACAGCACAGGCGGGTAACCGCCGAGGCCGGCCCAGGCGAGCGACGCCAGCAACGGGCCGGCCGCGCGCATGATGTTGGTCGGCATGGTCAGTGCGCCCGAGACCACGCCGTAACCTTCGGGCCCGATGAACTCGGGCACCGCCATGCCGCGCAGGATAGTCAGCAGACCGTTGGCGACGCCGTAGATTATCGCGAACAGGATCAGGCCGTATACGTCGCTGATGCCGAGCGCCAGCATCGCCATGGAGATCGGGAAGGCGAAGTAGATGCCGGCGCCGAGCTGGATGGTGGTGACGTGCTGCTGGGCGACCATCAGCAGCACGCGACCGACGACCTGCATTGGGCCGATCAGGGCGATGATGGCCATCACCACGCCCGTCGGCACGCCACGATCGTCGAGGATCGGGATCAGGTGGAAGCTCATCGCCGAGAAGGCGAGCCCGTAGCCCGCGAATGCCACGACCAAACCCCAGAACGCCGGCACGCGCACCGCCGCGGCGAGCGGGCTCTTCTTGCGCATGCCATCGGCCGGTGGCTTGGCCTCGGCGATGGGCACCGGCTTTTCCTGCGGACCTGGAATGAACAGCCAGTGGACGAGGGCCACGGCGACGTTGATGGCCGCGAGCACGTCCAGGCTCGATCGCCAATCCATGTGCTGGATCAGGAACTGCGTGAACGGAATGCCGAAAGTGCTGGCCAACCCACCGACGAAGGTCATCAGCAGGATCGCCTGCCGGTAGCGCGGTCCATAGACGCGCGTGATGATGGCAAAGGCCGGCTCATAGAGCAGGACAGACTGGCAGGCGCCCAATCCCAGCCAGACCACGTAGAATACCGGCAACGACAGCACCTGCGACCAGACCACCAGAAGAATGGCCGCGAGCAATGAGCCGCCGGTCATCAGCTTGCGGCCATGCCCGCGATCGATCCAGGCGCCGACCGTGATCGAGCACAGGCCTGCCACCAGCAGGCCGGCCGACAGAGCGCCGAACATGGCACTGCGCGACCAGCCCAGCTCCTGCGTCATCGGCGCCAGGAACAAGGGGAAGCTGTAATAGACCAGGCCCCACGAGACGAGCTGCCCGAGAGACAGCATCCAGAGGATCACCGACGGGCGCTTTCGCCACGCTGCCCCCGTCCCGCCCGTCGCCATAATGCGGCCACCTCGCCGTTTGCCCTATCGCAGAATGATGACAGTACCGCCGCCCCGTCGTGGAGAACAGCCGCATGACTGAGACCAAACGCGTCACTCTCGCCTTGCAGGGCGGCGGCTGTTCGGGCTCGGGCGCAAGGCGGCAACCTCGTGGCTGGCGTCGACGTTCCAGTTTGTCGGCACCACGAACGGCCTCGACATCCGGGCGCGCTTTTTGCGAAGAAGTAGGAGAACAATGAGGATCGGCATCGATCTGGGCGGCACCAAGATCGAAGGCATCGTGCTCGACGATGCCGGCGAGGAACGGGCGCGCCTGCGCGTGGCAACGCCCCTGGGCGCCTACGAAGAGACGGTGCGCGCCGTCGCCGATCTGGTGCACGAGCTCGAGGGCCGCGTCGGCGCCCGCTGCCGCGTCGGCGTCGGCCATCCTGGCGCCATCTCCCCAGCGACGGGCCTCATCAAGAATGCCAACTCCACGCATCTCAACGGCCATCCGCTCGATCACGATCTGCGCCAAGCGCTGGGCCGCGAAGAGGTGAAGCTGTCGAATGACGCGAACTGCTTCGCCGTCTCCGAGGCTTCCGACGGGGCGGGACGGCTGGCGCCGATCGTGTTCGGTGTCATTCTCGGCACCGGCGTCGGCGGCGGCGTGGTCGTCGACGGGCGGCCGCTGCTCGGCGCCCAGGCGATCGCCGGCGAATGGGGCCACAACGCCCTTCCGTTGCCGCACGACGATGAACGGCCCGGCCCGAGATGCTACTGCGGTCGCACGGGCTGCGTCGAAGCATGGCTGAGTGGCCCCGCGTTCCAGGCGCAATTCACCCTGCGCACGGGCCGGCATCTGATTGCCACCGACATCGCGACCGCAGCCGAGTCGGGTGATCGCGAGGCCGAGGACTGTCTGGAGCGCTATTGCGACAGGCTGGCGCGTGCGCTCGCCAACGTCGTCAACCTGATCGACCCGCACGTCATCGTGCTGGGCGGCGGCCTCTCCAAGATGCAACCGCTCTACCGCCGCGTCCCGGAGTTGTGGAAGCGCTACATCTTCTCCGAGCCTGAAAGCATCGCGACCAAGCTCGTCCCGCCCGTGCACGGCGATTCGAGCGGCGTGCGCGGCGCCGCCTGGCTGTGGCCGATCTGACGGGAGACGACTGGCTCACCAACTCTTGAGTCCTCTCCGCCGAGGAACACGAACAACAGGTCCGCTCGCTACCTGAACGGCGGCTCGTCGAAGCTACGCAGCTTGCGTGAATGGAGCGACCCCAGCTCGCTGCGCAGCAGGTCCAGCGTCTCGAGGCCGATCCGCAGATGCTCGCCGACGGCGCGCTGGTAGAAGCGCGTCGCCGCCCCAGGCAGCTTGATCTCGCCGTGCAGGGGTTTGTCCGAGACGCACAGCAAGGTGCCGTAGGGCACGCGCAGGCGATAGCCCTGCGTCGCCAGCGCCGAGCTTTCCATGTCGACGGCGATGGCGCGGCCGTGGTTGATGCGCCGGCGCTCCTGCGACCAGCGCAACTCCCAATTGCGATCGTCGTAGCTCACCACGGTGCCGGTGCGCAGCCGGCGCTTCAGCGCGTCGCCACGTTCGCCGGTAACCCGTTCGGCCGCTTGCTGCAACGCCACCTGGACTTCGGCCAGCGCCGGCACCGGCACCTCGGGCGGCACCAGCTCGTCGAGAATGCGGTCGCGCCGCATATAGGCGTGCGCCAGCACGTAGTCGCCGATCGTCTGCGACTGACGCAGGCCGCCGCAATGGCCGATCATCAGCCAGCAATGCGGGCGCAGCACCGCCAGATGGTCGGTGGCGGTCTTGGCATTGGACGGGCCGACGCCGATGTTGACGATGGTCACGCCGCCGCGCCGGTCGGAGCGCAGGAGGCTGTAGGCCGGCATCTGGAAGCGATGCCACGGTGCCGTCGCCACCACGTCGTCGGCGGTCGGCAGGGCATCGCCGCGGCGCACGATCGCGCCGCCCGGCATCACGAGCTGGGTGTAGGGGCTGCCCGGCGTGACCAGTTCCTGCATCGCCCAGGTGACGAAGTGCTCGACGTAGCGCTGATAGTTGGTGAACAGGATCCACGGCTGGATGGTGCGCCAGTCCGTGCCGGTGTAGTGCACGAGCCGGCGCAGCGAGAAATCGATCCGCGCAGCGTCGAACAGCGCCAGCGGGCGCGACCGCCGGTCCTCGAACACCCAGGTGCCGTCGGCGATCTCGTCGCCGACATTGGCCAGCACCGGCGTCGGGAAATGGCGCGCCAGTTCGGCGACCGAGAGTTCGCCATGGATGAACTCGTCGCCCTCCTCGGTGACGAAAGGATAGGGAATCTCCTGCCCGCTCGACACGACATCGAGCCGCGCACCGAATTCATCGACCAGGGGCCGCAACTGCTCGAGCAGGTAGTCGCGGAAGTGGCCCGGCTGGGTCACGGTCGTCGTATAGAGGCCGGGCGTCTGGAACTTCGCCCAGGCGCGGCGCGTGAAGCGGATGGCGCCGGCGGGACGCCAGTCGACACGCAGCTCGGGATAGCGGAAGCGGCTGCGCTCCTCGGGCGACGGCTCGGCGCCGGACCGGACGAAGCGCGCCAGGGCATCGCGCAAGGCGCCACTGGCCGCAGTATGCAATTGCTCGAGGCGGTCGACCGCCTGCTCGGGCGTCAGGCCGGCCATCACGGCGTCGCTCTCGTTCATGAGCCTAACCTCGACGCGCGGCCGGCGAATGTCGAGTCGAGGACCCGATCAGTTGCACTCGGGCTTGGGCAAGGCCTCCAGCCGCGTGATCCGGTACTCGATGCCGCCCTCGCCCTGCTCATGCGTGCCATAGAGCTCGATGCCGTTGTCGAGCATGATGCTGCTCATCTCGAAGGCCGGCTCGCCCTGCGCCTGCCCTCCCTTGGCCGGTTCGTCGAAGAATCCGGCTCGGTAGTAGATCCGAGCCCGGCCATCGACCAGCGACTCGGCGCCCTCCGGAATCTTGATGTCGGCCAAGCGCTTGGGAACCTTGCCCATCACCGCGTTGACCGACTGCGGCGGCTTCACCTTGTCGCCGAAGAAGAACAGGGCGTCGAAGCCGGTCTCGCCGGCCTTGGCCTGGCGGATCGTCTCGCGCGAGATCGCCACCGGGAACATGGTGCGGGGCGGCAGGGCGACGGTCTGGCCGGCCGGCTCCGTGAACCGCGCTTCGCCGGCACCGTCGTCGCCGAGCTGCGCCTCGCCCTTGAAGACGCCGCTCTGCCGGCCGTTCACCGTCGTCCGATGCTCGAACTTCAGGCGCTTGCCGTCGCGGCTCTCGGTCATCTGAGATTGCTGTTCGTTGGCGACTGCGCCGGAGACCTCCAGCCGGAGGCGCTGATTGACGGCGTAGCCGTCGCAGGTGAGCCGCAGCTCGTAGGCATAGGTGCCCGGCGCGCTTGCGCTCGGCTTGCCGCGTTCCAGCGTCGTCACCGTATAGACCGCGCGATGCGGCGCGATGTCCTGCGCGTCGGCCGACACAGCCGGAAGGGCCATGGCGGACACCAGGACGGGAAGGACAAGACGGGCATTCAGCATCGCGGCCTCGGCAAGGCTTGAAGTTGGACCAGACGAGCATCGACGGCAAATTCACCGTAGTCGAGCAGCATCGAGCGGGCGATGCCGTTGCCAAGCAGGTCGAGTGCCAGCTCGTATTCCGGGTTGGCGCTGCCCTGATCGCCGGCGGCGAAGAAGGCAAGTCGCACGCTCCAGGAAGGTTGATTGCGCATCAGGGCGACGTCGCCCCGCACCGGCGGCGCGCCCGTCGCGCGCGGCGAGCGGCCGATCACGGCATTGACCTGGAAGGCCCCGTCGAGGCGGGCGCCGTCGAACACGTTGTAGGAGGCCGACTGGTCGCCGCTTTTTGCGTGATGGATGATCAGCATGAGGTGGCTGGTCGGAAACAGGGTGCCGGCCGGCAATTCGAAGCTGCGCGCTTCCGGCAGGGTGAACGATGCCCGGCCGGTAGCCCCCCGTCCTTGCAGCTCGGCCTGGCCGCGCAGCTCCTCCTCGACCTCGTCGTTCTGGATGTTGCGCACGCTGAAGCTCAGCCGCAGCCCGTCCTTCGATTCGTAGCTGCTGAAGCTCGAATCGGTGTCGAACTCTTCGCCGTCGTTGCGCAGGAACTTGAGCTTGATGCGCTGTTTCACTTCCCAGCCGTCGCACGAATCGACGGTCTCCAGCACCATGCGACCGTTCACGTCGACGATGCCGCTGTTGGGGCGGGCGACCGACAGCTTCATGTCGTAGGTAGCGCGGTGGGGAACCAGTACGACGTCCGGCTGTGGCTGGGCGTCGACCGTCCTTATCCACAGGCCCAGCAAAAGAGCGGCGCAGATTGCGGCGAGAAGGGCCGCGATCTGGGCTTGAGGACGGCGAAAACTAAGCGTGATCAACGGACAGTGGCGGGAGGCTAGGCCTTGTAGCCGGGCTGCCAAGCGTAATATCCATGCCCGAAGATTGCCAGAATGATCGCCTGCGGCAGGGCTGCACAGGGAGGAAAATGGAGATGACGACTGCCAAGCCGAGGGTCCTCGCCACCCGGCACTTTCCGCCCGACGTCGAGGCTCGGCTGGCCGCCAATTTCGACGCCATCCTGAATCGCGAGGATCGGCTGTACGACGGCCCGGCTCTGATCGCCGCGGCCGCTGGCTGCGACGGCATCATGTGCGCGGCGGGCGACCCGCTGACGGCCGAGACCATTGCCGGGCTGCCGGCCTCGGTGCGCATGATCGCCACCTTCTCGGTCGGCTACGAGCATGTCGACGTGGCCGCCGCCGCCAAACGGGGCATCGCCGTCAGCAATACGCCCGACGTGCTGACCGATGCGACGGCGGACATCACCCTGCTCTGTCTGCTCGGGGCGGCGCGCAGGGCCCACGAGGGCGCCAGGATGCTGCGGACACGGAACTGGCTTGGCTGGACGCCGACCCAGCTCATGGGGGTCCATGTCACCGGCAAGCGGCTGGGTATTCTTGGAATGGGCCGGATCGGCCAAGCGGTCGCAGACCGTGCCCGTGCCTTCCGCATGCAGATCCACTACAGCAACCGCAACCGGCTGCCGCCGGATCTCGAGAAAGGCGCCATCTTTCACGCCGATCCCGAGGCAATGCTGCCCCATTGCGACTTCCTCTCGATCAACGCGCCCATGAGCCCCGCGACGCGCAAATGGGTCAATGCCGAGCGCATCGCCAAGCTGCCGCAAGGCGCGATCGTGGTGAACACCGCCCGCGGCGGCGTGGTCGACGACGACGCGCTGATCGCCGCCTTGAAGTCAGGCCGCTTGGCGGCGGCCGGGCTCGACGTCTTCGAGGGCGAACCAAAGATCCACCCCGACTACCATGACATCGAAAACGCTTTCCTGATCCCGCACATGGGCTCGGCGACGGTCGAGACGCGCAACGCCATGGGCTTCAAGGCGCTCGACAATCTCGAGGCCTTTCTACTCAGGAACCAGGCGCCGCCGGACCTGGTGAAGCCTTCTTGACGGGCTTGGTCTTCCTGGCCGTCGCCTTGGGAGGGCGCGTCGGCCGTGTCGGGGTGGCCTCGGCCGTTACCGTCGGCGCCGAGGCTCGCTTTACCGGCGCGGCCGGCGGTGGGGCGAGCGTGTTCCCCGCTGGCGGTGCAGCAGCGGCCGCCGGGGCCGAGGCATAGGCGGCCGGATCCCAGCTCGTTGCCGGCGCACCGTCAGCCGGGCGGAGCGGCGCGATATAGTGAACGCCATCCTCGGCCACCACGCGCTGCGGCTGGGCGTAATCGACGGCGTACGGGTCCTGACCGTCCTCACGCTCGCTGCAGATCGGGCGGCTCTTGAAGGCCCGCCACACGGCACAGTCCTTCTTCGAGACCATCGAGACCAGATGGTCGGTCGACGTCTTGTTGCTGGTGGCGAGCAGCCCGCCGTCGGCTGCGTAGCTCGCCCCGACGATGAGCGGCGGCGCGCCACAGCCCGCGGTCCCGAGCGCCAGACCGACAAGCAAGGGCAGGGTGAAATGCGCGAGCCGAAATGAGCTCATAAATCACTTAATCAAATAAATATAATGCCCTGAATTTATTCGATTAAACGACTTAGGTCAAAATTTCCCTCCGGCTACCACCCCTAGTCCTTGCGGGGTGGCGGCAGGCGCAATGCGATGTGCAGCTCGCGCAGCTTCTCGGTTGGCAGCTCGGTCGGCGCGTCCATCATCAGGTCGACCGCTTGCTGGTTCATCGGGAAGCAGATGACCTCGCGGATGTTGGGCTCGTCGGCCAGCAGCATCACGATGCGGTCGACGCCGGGCGCCGCGCCGCCGTGCGGTGGGGCGCCGTAGCGGAAGGCATTCAGCATGCCGCCGAAGCGCCGCTCGACCTCCTCGTTGCTGTAGCCCGCGATGCCGAACGCCTTGAACATGATGTCCGGGCGATGGTTGCGGATGGCGCCGGAGCAGAGCTCGATGCCGTTGCAGACGATGTCGTACTGCCAGGCATTGATGGTCAGCGGATCCTGGGTTTCCAGCGCCTCCAGGCCACCCTGGGGCATCGAGAACGGGTTGTGGCTGAAGTCGATCTTCTTGGCCGTCTCGTCGTACTCGAACATCGGGAAGTCGACGATCCAGCAGAACTCGAAGGCACCCTCGGCGATCACGCCCAGTTCCTGGCCGACCCTGGTCCGCACATGGCCGGCGAACTTCCAGGCCGCCTCCGGCTTGTCGGCGACGAAGAACACCGCGTCGCCGTCCTCCGCCCCGGTCAGGGCCTTGAGCCTGGCCAGCCGCTCGTCGGTGACGAACTTGGCGATCGGGCCCCGGCCCGCGCCGCCTTCCAGCACGATGTAGCCCAGGCCCGGCTTGCCCTCGGACTGAGCCCAGGAGTTCAGCTTGTCGAAGAAGCTCCTGGGCTGGGACGCAGCCTTGGGTGCCCGAAGCGCCCGCACCACGCCGCCCGCCGCCACGATCCCGGCAAATACCTTGAAGTCGGAGCCGGCGAAGACCTCGCCGGCATCGACGATGCGCAGCGGGTTGCGCAGGTCGGGCTTGTCGGTGCCGTAGGACAGCAGCGCCTCGGCATAGGGGATGCGCGGGAACGGATAGCCCGTCACCGTGCTCGGCTTGTCGCGGCCGAAGCCGGCGAATTCCTGGAACACGCCGCCCAGCACCGGCTCGATGGCGGCGAACACGTCCTCCTGGGTGACGAAGCTCATCTCGAAATCGAGCTGGTAGAACTCACCCGGGGCACGGTCGGCGCGGGCATCCTCGTCGCGAAAGCAGGGCGCGATCTGGAAGTAGCGATCGAAGCCCGACACCATGAGCAGCTGCTTGAACATCTGCGGCGCCTGCGGCAGGGCGTAAAACTTGCCAGGATGCAGGCGGCTCGGCACGACGTAGGAACGCGCGCCCTCCGGGCTGTCGGCGGTCAGGATGGGCGTCTGGAACTCGATGAAGCCCTGCTCGATCATGCGCCGGCGCAGCGAGGCGATGACTTGGCTGCGCAGCACGATGTTGCGGTGCAGCTTGTCCTTGCGCAGGTCGAGGAAGCGGTACTTCAGCCGCAGCTCCTCGGGCGTGGTGTCGTTCTCGATATGGACCGGGATGGGCAGCGTCTCGGCCATCGACTGCACGACCATCTCGGTGGCATCCAGCTCGATCTGGCCGGTGGCGAGCCGCGGGTTCACGGTCGACGCCTCGCGCGCCACGACCTTGCCGCTCACCGTGATCACGCTTTCGTTACGCACAGCCTCGGCGGTCTTGAAGACCGGGCTGGCCACGTCCACGACCACCTGGGTCACGCCATAATGGTCGCGCAGGTCGATGAACAACAGGTTGCCGTGGTCGCGCTTGCGCTGGACCCAGCCCGACAGGCGGGCCTGCTGGCCGACCTGCTCGGGCCGCAACTGGCCGCACGTATGGGTTCGGTAGGTCGAAGACATCACTAATTGTCCGGATTTTGACGGGCGGGCAAAAGGCACGGAATGGCGGATCAAGTCAAGCCAACCGCCAGCCCCGGCTTTGCCGCATGGCCCTGCTCCGGCTATAGAGCAATATCAATGAAACTCATTACCACAACTGATGACCTCGCGGCGTTCTGCAAGCCCCTGGCCGCCACCGAATTCATAGCTGTCGACACCGAGTTCATGCGCGAGCGCACGTACTGGCCGAAGCTGTGCCTGGCACAGGTCGCGGGCCCCGACGAAGCCGCCGCAATCGACACCCTGGCCGACGGCATCGACCTCGCGCCACTCGAAGAGCTGATGGCCAACGACCGCGTGCTCAAGGTCTTCCACGCCGCGCGGCAGGACATCGAGATCTTCTACCAGCGCATGAACCAGGTGCCGCAGCCCCTGTTCGACACCCAGGTGGCGGCCATGGTGTGCGGCCACGGCGAGGCGGCGTCCTACGAGTCGCTGGCCTCCCGGCTGGCCAAGGCCAAGATCGACAAATCGAGCCGCTTCACCGACTGGAGCCGCCGGCCGCTCAGCGAGCGCCAGATCACCTATGCGCTGTCCGACGTCACCCATCTGCGCGTCGTCTACGAGAAGCTGAAGCGCCAGCTCGACAAGACCGGCCGCTTCGCCTGGATCGCCGAGGAGATGGCGGTCCTCAACGATCCGGCGACCTATCGCGCCGATCCCGAGCAGGCGTGGCGCCGCCTGAAGCCGCGCAGCGCCTCGCCACGCATGCTGGCGACCCTCAAGGAGGTCGCGGCGTGGCGCGAGCGCACCGCCCAGCGCATCGACATCCCGCGCCAGCGCCTGCTGCGCGACGAGCAGCTGCTCGAGATCGCGAGCCACGCCCCGCGCACGCTCGAGGAGATTGCCGTGACGCGCGGCCTCGGCCGCGGCTTCGCCGAGGGCTGGCAAGGCCGCGAGATCCTCGAGGCGATCGAACGGGCGCGCCAGCTTCCCGATTCGGAGCTGCCGGCGCGCGATCGGCAGGCCGAGCAGCTGCGCGCGCCCAGCGCCGTGGTCGACCTGCTGCGCACGCTGCTGCGCCTCAAGGCCGAGGAAGCGGGCGTCGCCGCCCGCCTGGTGGCGAGCGCCGACGAGCTCGATCGGCTGGCCGCCGGCCGGCGCGACGTCCATGCCCTGCGCGGCTGGCGGCGCGAGATCTTCGGCGCCGACGCGATCGACCTGATCGAAGGCCGCCTGGCCCTCGCCCTGTCGGGCGAGCATGCGCGGCTGATCCCGACGCCGACCGCGGCTTGATCTCCTCCCCACGCTTTACGTGGGGAGGTGTCACTGTGATACGGCGACGGAGGCTTCTGCCTTTGGGGTCTACGTGAGGGCGACACCTCCCCAACGAAGTTGGGGAGGAAGTTAACTTCCCGTCACGATCACCGGCTTGAGGTCGAAGGTGGCGGCGGCGTTCTCGAGACGGCGGGCGGTGACGTCGCCCAGGCTGCCATGGGCCGATGCCGGCACGATCAGGCGCAGCTCGCGCTCGACGCGGCGCAGGCGGACCTGCGGCAACAGGCCGGGGGCTCCGCCGGAGAGGTTGTAGGCCAGCCTGAGGCAGGCGCCGAGGCGGCGGGCGAAGGTGCGGCCCTTGCCGTCGGCCAGGCGGAGCGCGGTATCCATCATCGCCGAGCGCGGGTCGCTCTTATAGCGATAGGCCAGCGTCATCGCGAGCACGGCGCGTTCACGATGGCTCATGCCCGGCGCCGGCAGATGCAGCACCCGGATATAGGCCTGCTCGTGGCGGTAATCGGGATGGTCGTTCCACGAGATGTCGCTCAGATGGCAGGCCGCGGTGCGCAGCACGCGCTCGGTCTCGCTCTCGCCCCCGAACACCGGCGTCAGCCAGTCGAAGATCTCGGATGGCTCGAGATCGAAGCGCCGCCAGCTCGCGCCCTGCTCCTCCGCGAAGGCGATCAGCGGATGGCGCGCCCGCTCGGCCTCGCTCAGCCGCGAATAGTAGAACCCCTCGCGCAGGCCGAAAGCCGAGAACACCACCGTGCGCGGCTTCAGCACCGCCAGCAGCCGGTCGAGCGCCAGGCAGGCGAGCGGCAGCGTGTCGACGCGCCGGCGCGATACGCCCGGCATCTTCTCCAGCGAGCGCGCGCTCTGC
Organism: Reyranellaceae bacterium; assembly: GCA_046349295.1. GTDB lineage: Bacteria > Pseudomonadota > Alphaproteobacteria > Reyranellales > Reyranellaceae > Reyranella. The sequence goes on along the minus strand of JAXMCP010000008.1, from coordinate 197,340 downwards.
ACCGCGATCAGGCGGGCGACGGCGCGCGCCTCCTCGGCGGCGATCTCGTAGTGATGGATGATGTGCAAGGGATAGCCAGCCTGCTCCATGTGCAGCCGGGCGAACGATCGCCACGCCCCACCGACGGCGTAGAAGGTCTCGCCGGTCTCCTCGCGCAGCCAGCGCACGCTCTCGATCGCCTCCATCACGGCGCGCGGCGGATCGGTCTTGCCCGACGACATGAGCCGGAGCGGCCCGATCGGCAGAGTGGTCGAGGCGCCGAGCTTCCCGCCATGCAGGGCCACCAGCTCGAGGCTGCCGCCGCCCAGGTCGCCCATCACGCCCGATGCGTCGGGCATGCCGCAGATCACGCCGTAGCCCGAGTAGCGCGCCTCGTCGTTGCCGCTCACGATGTGCGCCGCAATGCCGGGGCGGCTCGCCAGCGCGCTCATGAAGTCCAAACCATCGGCGGCATCGCGCACCGCCGCCGTCGCCAGAATGTCCAGCGACTCGACCTTCATGTTGTGGGCCAGCGTGTGGAAGCGATCGATGTTGGCCAGCGCCATCTCGACGCCGTCGGGATTGAGCCGGCCGGTGGCGTCGAGGCCGCGCGCCAGCCCGCACATCACCTTTTCGTTGAACACCGGCAAAGGCGCCCGGCTCTTGCGCTCGTAGACGACCAGGCGGATCGAGTTGGAGCCGACGTCGATGATGCCAACGCGCCCCTTGCCCGCGGTCGCGTGGCACGTCGCGGCGTCAGGGGCTGGCGGATCCAGGGTGGCTTCGCCGTCCATGCGCGCTCCCTCTAGCCCAATCCGCGGCCAATTGCAGCGAAGATCGAACCGCGACCCGACGCCGCTGCCCGGCCTGGAAGGCGGGCCTAGGAGCTGAGCACCAGTCTTGGGACCGCCCCGGTCAGCTTGAGGGCGCTGCCGCGTCCGGAGAGCGATGGGTTTGTCATAAAATAATCATGGGCGATGAAGGGTTCCTTGCCCATGTGCGGACGGTGGTAGGTCCCATCCGGCGCCATCACCCAGCTCTGGCCGTCATCCTTGAGGTTGGCGACCATGATCTGGTCGAGCACCTGCTCGTGCACCGTCGGATTCTCGACCGGACAGAACAGCTCGACCCGGCGGTCGAGGTTGCGCGGCATCCAGTCGGCCGACGAGATGAACACCTTGGCGTCGGGCGACGGCAGCGGCTTGCCGTTGCCGAAGCAGAAGATGCGGGCATGCTCGAGGAAACGGCCGATCATGCTCTTGACCCGGATATGCTCGCTCAACCCCTTGACGCCTGGCCTGAGGCAGCAGATGCCGCGCACCACCAGATCGATCTGCACGCCCGCGTTGGACGCGGCATAGAGCCGGTCGATCAGCGGGGCATCGACCAGCGAGTTGAGCTTGGCCCAGATCGCCGCCGGCCGGCCGGCCTTGGCATTCTCGATCTCGGCCTCGATCAGGCCGTAGAGCCGCTTGCGCAATGTCGCCGGAGCATAGGCGATCTTCTCCATCTTCTCGGGCCGGGCATAGCCCGTCATGTAGTTGAACAGACGCGCCGCATCGCGCCCCATCGCCGGATCGCAGGTGAAGAACGACAGGTCGGTGTAAAGGCGCGCCGTGATCGGATGGTAGTTGCCGGTGCCGAAATGCACGTAGGTCCGGGTCGACTGCGCCTCGCGCCGCACCACCATCGAGACCTTGGCGTGGGTCTTGAGATCGATGAAGCCGTACACCACCTGAACGCCGGCACGCTCGAGATCGCGCGCCCAGCGGATGTTCGCCTCCTCGTCGAAGCGCGCCTTGAGCTCGACCAGGGCCGTCACCGTCTTGCCGGCCTCGGCGGCCGCGATCAGCTCCTTGACGATCGGCGAATCGTGGCTGGTGCGGTAGAGCGTCTGCTTGATCGCCACCACCGCCGGATCCCGCGCCGCCTGGCGCAGGAACTGCACGACCACGTCGAAGCTCTCGTAGGGATGATGGACGACGATGTCCTTGGCCCGGATGGCGGCGAAGCAATCGCCGCCGAAATCGCGGATGCGCTCGGGGAAGCGGACATTGTAGGGCACGAACTTGAGGTCGGGCCGGTCGTCGACGATCACCGCCTTGACATCGACGATGTTGAGCATGCGGTCGAGATGGAAGATGTGAACCGCTTGCGTCTGGGCCGTGACCTCGAGCTGGTCGAACAGGAAGTCGCGCAGCTCGGCCGGCATGGCGCTGTTGACCGAGATCGAGATCAGGTCGCCGCGACGGCGACGCTTCAGCGCGCTCTCGTAGAGCAGCACCAGATCCTCGGCCTCCTCGTTGATCTCGACGTCGCTGTCGCGGATCAGGCGGAACACCGCCTGCTCGATCACCTCGTAGCCCGGAAACAGGCGCGGCAGGAAGATGTCGACCAGGTCCTCGAGCGACAGGAAGCGGATCGCCGGCCCGGGCAGGCGGATGAACCGGTCGAGCTGCGGCGGCAGCGGCAGCAGGGCCATCAGCGGCCGGCGGTCGTCGCGCCGCTGCAGCTTCAGGATGGCCGAGAAGCTGCCGTTGGGCAGGAAAGGAAAAGGATGCGCCGGGTCGATGGCGAGCGGCGTCAGGATCGGGAAGACCTGCTCGATGAAATAGTGGTCGAGCCAGGTGCGCTCGGCGTCGGTCAGCTCGCCGATGTCGAGCACGGCGATGCCGGCCTCGCGCAGCTCGCTCTGCAGGGTAGCCCAGGTGTCCTGCTGGCGCGCCATCAGGACGGACGCGCGTTCGCGGATGGCTGCAAGCTGCTCGGCCGGCGTCATGCCGTCGTCGCTGAGCAGAGTGCCGCGGGTCTGGAGCATGTCGACCAGGCCGGCGACGCGCACCATGTAGAACTCGTCCAGGATGTCGGCCGAGATCGACAGGAAGCGGACCCGCTCGAGCAGAGGATGGCGCTTGTTGCTCGCCTCCTCCAGCACCCGGATGTTGAAGGCGAGCCACGACAGCTCGCGATTGATGAAGCGCTGCGGGTTGTCGGGTGCTATTTCGAGGGCCAGGGGTTGGCTCGGGGTCGAACTGAGGGCGTCCATCGTCGGCCTCTATCGGGACATCTGCCAAATTTTGTTCACAGGGACCGTAACGCTTCTGCATGAACGAGTCATGGCAATTCACTAATCTGTTGTTTTAAATGGATATTCTTGGTTGCGACGTGAACAGGACCCTGCTTCTTCTTCGGCATGCAAAATCGGCCTGGAGCGATCCCAGGCTCGACGATCATGACCGCCCGCTCAATCGTCGCGGCGAGCGCTCGGCCAAGGCGATGGCCGACCATTTCACCCATCTCGGCTTGCGCCCCGACCTGATCCTCTGCTCGACGGCGCTGCGCACGCGCCAGACACTGGCGCCGATCGTGGCGGCGATGACGCCGCCGGCGCCACTGATCACCTTGAGCCGGGATCTCTACCTCGCCTCCAAGGACATGCTGCTGGACCAAGTCCGCGCGGTGAGCGATGACGCCTCGACCGTGCTGCTGATCGGCCACAATGACGGCATCTGGCATTTCGCGTCCGCCTTGGCGAACGACGGCCCGCCCGAGGAACTTGCCTTGCTGAAGGCCAAATACCCGACCGGCGCACTGGCGACGCTCGCTGTCGGCTCCGAACCATGGGCAAAGCTCGAATTCGGCGCCGCCCGGCTGACGTCGCTCGTCCGGCCGCGCGACCTTGGTGTGGTCTAGACGGCGGCACGCGAACGGCGCCGCCGGGGATCTGTCGCGATGGCATCATTGCAATAGCCCTTCCGCGCAGTGATGAAGGGCTTGTGCCGTCTGTCAAGTCGGTCGAGGTTGAAGCGATTGCGGGTTTTTCGCGGGGTGAGGTATCTGGTCCCGCCTCCTGGCCACGGCAACGCCCCTTCCAAGGTAGAACACCCGCAGAATACTCAACCGCGACGTGGCCGACTTGCGATATCGTGTACAAGCATGAAGAGCACCCGCGACGGAGGACGTCATGGTTCTTGCCCCCACGGTAGATCGCCCCGAACTCATGGCGATCGGCGACTCCTGCTACAACGGCGTCAGATCGCTGACGATCGACGCGGCGCTTGCCAGGCAGTCCGTTCCCGCCCAGGTCGCCAAGGCCTTTGGCTGGCGTTTCCTCGTTCCCGACTATCCGCGACGCATCCTGTTCGATCTCGAGGCGATCGCGCGCCACCCAGGGAGCCTCGGCTCTCTGCGTCAGACCATTCTCCACAATGCGCGGGAATGGGCGAATGCCGGCGCATGGTCCGCCCTGCTGGCATTCGACAACATCTCGGTCGCGCAGATGACAATCAGCGACCTCATGATGTTCACCTTCAACAATCACGCCGGAAAGATCCAAGGACTGATCGACAGGATCGCCGGCAGCTCGGCTCTGCGAACCGACGCCATCGTCGATCTCTACTTCACTATCAACGGCTCGTTCCTGCTCAACCCAAGCCACGACGCCAGCAATCCGTTCGCAAGCATGACGCCGCTCGACATCGTGGAATATCGGCAGCCCCGGCGGCTCCTGGTCAACATCGGCATCAATGACGGGATCTGGGAGGTCTGCCTTTCGGCCAAGAACGCGATCGACTCCGATGCCATAATGGCCGCCATGCAGGATCTCGGCGACCGACTCGTCGCACTACGGAAGCAAGGCGCCGTCGACCACATCTATTTCAATCTCCTGCCCAAGCCGAGCGTGGTCGCCAACCTGATGCCACGGGCCAATCCGGCGCACTGCCCGCCGGCATCGGGCTACTACCCCGAGTATCTCGGACGATTGGGCCAGGTCGGCGGGCTCACAGGGACAGACATGGCCGGCATCGATTCGCAGGTGCAGGCGCTTAACGAGAACATCCAGATCGATTTCGCCGGCCGATTCGGCTCGGTTGGCGGCCTGCATTTTGTCGACATCTACGACGTCATGGCCAAGCAAGACGACAAGCACTGCCGGGACATAACGCCCATCCGGGTCGATCACGGCACCATGCAGTGGCATCTCACGAACAAGCCACTGCAATCACTCGGCGGATTTGTCGGGGGAGGCCTGTTCGGGCTCGACAATCTCCATCCTTCGACGGTGGGCTACGCCACCCTGGCAATGGCCGTCTGCGAGCAGATCACTGCCGTCGAAGGCATATGCCCGGCGAACCCGATCTCCCATCAAGACGCGTTCGACGCAGACACGTTGCTCTGGGACGTGCCGAGGTTGTGGGATATCGAGAACCTGGTCCTCGACCTCGCGAAGGACCTCATCGCCACCCGATAGGGACGGGCTTTGAAGCCCATGGCGATGAGATTCTTTCCTTAGGCTTCGCTCAGGACGGGCGCTGCGCTCGCGATGACGGGGTCCCGCTAGTACGTCCCCGGGTACTGTCCGCCGTCCATAAGCAGGTTCTGGCCGGTGATGTAGCTCGCGTGGACGCTGCACAGGAAGGCGCAGGCGGCGCCGAATTCCTCCGCCGTGCCGAAGCGGCCGGCGGGATGGGCCTTGGCGCCGGCGGCGTACTCGTCCTCGTAGCTCTTGCCGCTGCGCTGGGCCCGCGCCTTGTAGGTGCCGCGCAGGCGATCGGTGTCGAACGGGCCGGGCAGCAGGCCGTTGATGGTGACGCCGTGCCTCACCGTCACGCGCGCCACGCCGGCGACGAAGCCGGTGAGGCCGCTGCGCGCGCCGTTGCTCAAGCCCAGGATGTCGATCGGCGCCTTCACCGAGCTCGAGGTGATGTTCACGATGCGCCCGAAGCCGCGCTTCATCATGCCGTCGACCGTGGCTTTGATGAACTCGATGGGCGTCAGCATGTTGGCGTCGATCGCCTTGATCCAGTGATCGCGCGTCCACTCGCGGAAATCGCCGGGCGGCGGGCCGCCGGCGTTGTTGACGATGATGTCGGGCTCCGGGCAGGCCGCCAGCACCTGACGGCGGCCTTCCTCGGTGGTGACGTCGACGGCGATCGGCGTCACCTTCACCCCGGTCTTCTTGACGATCTCGGCCGCCGTCGCGTCGAGCTCCGACTTGGTGCGGGCGTTGATCACCAAATCGACGCCTTCCATGGCGAGCGCCATGGCGCAGCCCTTGCCCAAGCCCTTGCTCGCCGCACAGACAATCGCCTTGCGGCCCTTGATACCCATATCCATCGCTTCACTCCCTAATTCACGCGGGTCCAGACCTGCGTCTCTCCGAACATCGGCGTCCCGACAAAGCCGCGCAGCCTGAGCTTGCCATCAGGCTGCAGGCTGATGTTGGCGTCGTAAGTCTTGCCGTTCTCGCCGTTGTAGATCTTGCCGTCCTCGAAGACGTTGGGGTCCGCGGTCTTCCTGAAGCCCCAGATCAGCGGCATGCCGATCACCTTGCGGCCGCGCAGCGCCACATTGGGATTGCGATAATCGACGGCGGCATCGGGCGCCACCACCTGGCCATCCGGTCCCTTGGGATTGATCAACCCGACGATAAAGCCGCAGATCGGCCCGGCAGCCGCATCGCTGCAGGGGCCGATTCGCACCTGCGCGACACCCGACTGGGTGAGCCATGTGCCCGTTACCGATTGCTGCGCCGACGCCGTCGAGGCGAACAGCCCGAACACCAACGCCAGCCCAAGTGATCTCATGGTTCTCTCCTCCCACTCCCCGCCAGCTCGGCCAGCACGTCGGCGGCCAGCTTGCGATCGATCTCGCGTCGCTCGGCCAGGGCCCGCTGGTCGAGTGCAGCAACGACCCGACGCGCCGCGTCGGCCGAGCGCTCCATGTGCGACACGAGATAGTGCACGACGCCCGCGCCGGCATGCAATTGCCGATCGGCGAGCTGTTTCAGGATGATCGAGCCCAGCAGATCGTCGTCGGGCGGCGCCACCGCCACTGTGGGCGCCGCGCGCAGTCGCGAGGCGAGATCGGGCAGCCTGATCGACCAGCGCGCCGGCGGTTCGGTCGCGATCAGCAGCAGATGGCCGCGCCGCCCGAGCATCAGGTTGTAGAGATGGAACAGCGCGTGTTCGCGCGCACGATCGGCGTCCTCGATCGCGATCGCTGGCGATGCCGTCGCGAGCTCCGTGAGGTCGGCCACGTTCTGGTTCTCGAAGTCGGCCGCTTCCATCACCGGCGCGTGGGCGCGGGCCGCCCAGATGCGGCCGAGATGCGTCTTGCCGCTGCCCGGCGGTCCCGACAACGCCAGCGCCGGCGCCGGCCAGTCCGGCCAGCGATCGAGCCACCCCAAGGCCTCGCGATTGCCCGGCGCCACGACGAAATCGGAGCGAGCGTAGGTCGGCGGCGGCAGGGCGAGGTCGAAGGTGAGCTGCTTGGCCACTGACGCCTCAGGCCGTGCCGCTGCCGCGGTAGATCGCGCTCTCACGATAGCGGTGCATCAGATGGCGCACGATCACGCCGATCACCGCCGCCACAGGCACCGCGATCAGCACGCCGACGAAGCCGAACAGCGAGCCGCCGGCAAGCAACGCAAACATGATCCATACCGGATGCAGGCCGACGCGATCGCCGACCAGCTTGGGCGACAGCACGTTGCCTTCCATCGCCTGGCCGAACAGGAAGACGGCTGCGACCTTGGCGACGCCGATCCAATCCGGCGGGAACTGCACCAGCGCCATGCCGAGCGCCATGACGGCCCCGACAAAGGTGCCGACGAACGGGATGAAGGAGATGGCGCCGGCGATGAGGCCGATCACCAGGCCGAACTGCAGGCCGACCAGCGACAGACCGATGGCGTAGATCGAGCCCAGGGCAATGCAGACCAGGGCCTGGCCGCGCAGGTAACCGGCGATGGCGGTGTTCGATTCGTGCGCCAGGCCGCGGATCGTGTCGGCGTGGTCGAGCGGCAGCGCGCTGTCGAGCGCGTCCACCACCCGCCCCCAGTCGCGCAGCAGGTAGAAGGTCACGACCGGTGTCAGGAACAGCAGGCTGAGCAGATTGACCAGCGCGAGCCCGCGCTGCGCCACCTGACTCGCAATCGAGCCGAGCAGGGACAGCACCTGGCCGGCGCGCTGCGAGACCTCCGACTGTATCTCCTGCAGGCTGAGGGGCGGCAAGTCGAGCTTCTCGCGCACCGGTTCGATCAGCGGCATGACGCGCGTCGCCAGCTTCACCGTGTATTGCGGGGCGTTGACGATCAGGCCCTGCACCTGGCTGAACACCGGCGGCAGGATCGCCATGGCGATGCCGATCGCCAGCAGGGCGGCAAGGATGGTGACCAGCGTGGTCGCCCAGGTGCGCGACATGCCGAGACGCTGCAGGCGGCTCACCACGGGATCGAGGAAATAAGCGACGACGATGCCGACGACGAACGGCAGCAGGATTCCGTTCAGCAGCCACAGGAGCAGCAGGAAGACGATCGCCGCCGCGATCCAGAAGCGCCAACGCGAGCGCGCGATGTCCATCATGTCGCTGTCCATCGTGTCGCGACCCTGCAAGAGGCGCTCACCGCGCCTGGAGGCGCCACTTGTCGGCGTCGCGATCGAGCGTCAGCCCAGCCTGCGCCAGGATGCGCTGCAGCTCCTCGGGCGTGCCGAAATACTCGAGCCGCAGGTCGGCACGATCGGCCTCGAGCGTGCGAACCTGGACATTCTTGACCGCCGGCACCGCACCCAGGCGCTGGCGGATCTGCACCCAGTCGCCGAGCGCGCGGATCGGCACATAGACCTCGAGCACGTCCTGCGAATCGCGCCTTATGGTGGCCATGCCGCGCCACTGCTCGTCGAGCTTGGCGTGCATCTTCTTGGCCGCGTCGCCGAGCTGCGCCGCCCCGGGCACGGTCTCCTTGGCGATTTCGCTTCTCGCCCCGGTCTGGGCGTCGTAGCGCAGGCCGCCGACGGTGAGCGGACCCGTATCCTTGTCGCCCTCGACGATCGCCACGACGATGACGGGCGCGCGGTAACGATCGGTGAGCCGCGCCAGAGCCGACACGTCGCCGACATAGGCCTGCTCGGCCGTGACCGCGTTCTGGTCGAGCTGGTCGCCGCGCAGCAGGGTCACCGGCACTGCGCTGCTTGCCGTGTCGAGCGTCCGCCATGCCTCGCGCCAGGCGTTGCGATCGTCGAGCGGCTCGACGCCGGAGGGACCCTTCCACAGCGGGATGACCAGCGCCGGCCGCGACACGGTCTCGGTGGTCTTCACCCCGCTCTCGCCCAGCCAGGCTTTCACCGGTCCGGGTGAGAAGACGACGTTCAGGGTGGCGATGTAGCGGCCCGGCGCGGTGCGCTCGCGCACGAACTCTATGCCGCGCACCATGCTTTCGAGCTGGGCATCGTTGGCCGCGGGCACCTTGGCCCGGTCCTCCGTCGGCACCATGCGTTCGACCAGCAGGGTGGCCGCCTTGCGGCGGGCCTCGCGGATGCCCTGATCGCGCGCCTGGATGGCGTCAGGGGCAGTGACGTCGACATTGACGTCGGTCACCGTGAAATCCTGGGCATGCGCGCCAACGCAAGCGGCGATGGCCACGATCAGAGCGGCGGCGATCGTGGAAAACCAACGATTGGGCGGCATTGCGGGGGTCCGGTTTTTGGCTATGTTCGCGGCTCCTTCTTCTAGCATGCGAACGAGCCCGGCTTGAAGCCCAACGCCCCCGGACACAACCAGCCGCCCCTGACCTACAAGGACGCCGGTGTCGACATCGATGCCGGCGACGCCCTGGTCGAGCACATCAAGCCGCTGGCGCGCAGCACCAATCGGCCGGGCGTGATGGGCGGACTGGGCGGTTTCGGCGGGCTGTTCGACCTCAAGGCAGCTGGTTTTTCGGACCCCATCCTGGTGTCCGGCACCGACGGGGTCGGCACCAAGCTCAAGGTGGCGATCGAAGCCGGCATTCCCGACACGGTCGGCATCGACCTGGTGGCGATGTGCGTCAACGACATCGTCGTCCAGGGCGCCGAGCCGCTGTTCTTCCTCGACTACTATGCGAGCGGCCATCTCGAGGTCGAGACCGGCCGGCGGCTGGTCACCGGCATCGCCGAGGGCTGCCGGCGTGCCGGCTGCGCCCTGATCGGCGGCGAGACGGCGGAGATGCCGGGCCTCTATGCCGAGGGCGACTACGACCTCGCAGGCTTCACGGTCGGCGCCGCCGAGCGCGATGGGCTGTTGCCGCGGGCCGACATCGTGCCGGGCGACGTCGTGCTGGGCCTCGCGTCCGACGGCGTGCATTCCAACGGCTATTCCCTGGTCCGCCGCATCGTCGAGCGCAGCGGGCTCGGGTACCAAGCGGCGGCGCCTTTTGGCGACAGGCTCTTCGACGCGGCTCAGGGCAGGCCATTGGGCCAGGCGCTGCTCGATCCGACGCGGATCTACGTGAAGCCGCTGCTCGCTGCGATCCGTGGCACCGGGGCGATCAAAGGCTTGGCGCACATCACCGGCGGCGGCCTGCCCGGCAATGTGCCGCGTTGCCTGCCCCAAGGGCTGAGAGCGCGCCTCGACGCCCGGCGCTGGACACCGCCGCCTGTGTTCCGCTGGCTGCGCGAGCAAGGAGCCGTGCCGACCGAGGACATGGTGAGAACGTTCAATTGCGGGCTCGGCATGATCGTGGTGACGGCACCCGCCGACGCCGCGGCGGTGGCCACGCACCTGACCCAGGCAGGCGAGACGGTACATGAGGTCGGAGTCGTCGAGCGCGGGCGGGATGGCGAGGCCGATTGCGTGGTCGATCACGCCGAGAGCCTATGGCGAAGCTGAAGGTTGGCATCCTGATCTCCGGCCGCGGCAGCAACATGGCCGCGCTGATCGCGGCGGCGAAGGCCACCGACTATCCCGCCGAGATCGCCCTGGTGGTGAGCAACGTCGCCGACGCGCCCGGGGTGGCGACGGCGCAACGAGAGCGCATCGCGACGGCGATCGTATCCCATCGCGGCCAGCCGGATCGCGCGACGTTCGATCGCGCCGTGTCGGCCGAGCTCGACCGGCAGGGCGTCGAGCTGGTCGTGCTCGCAGGGTTCATGCGCATTTTCAGCCCCTGGTTCCCGCAGCGCTGGAAGGATCGGATCATCAACATCCACCCCTCGCTGCTGCCGGCCTTCAAGGGCCTGCATGTGCAGCAACAGGCGATCGATGCCGGCGTCCGGGTGAGCGGCTGCACCGTGCATTTCGTCACGGCCGACCTCGATGGTGGCCCGATCATTGCCCAGGCTGCCGTTCCGGTCCTGGACGACGACATGGCGGATACCCTGGCGGCACGCATCCTGCGCCAGGAGCACAAGCTGTACCCCCTGGTCGTACGGTGGATCGCCGAGGGTCGTGTCTCGACCGACGGAGGTCATGTCAGGGTCGCGGGAGTGCCGGCCGGCGCCACCCTGCTCTTCTCGCCCGAACCCTAGTTGGTTATAACAGCCCCATCTTCCACGAGGACATCAATGGCCGACGCGACCGACGACGATCTTCCCGCCCACGTCCAGACCTACGAGTCGTTCAACAAGCTCGTCCTGTTCACGATCCTGTTCATCGTGCTGCTGCTGTCCTGCATGGCGCTGGGCCTGGTCGGCAATCTCGGCCTGCTGTCGCTGCTGATCGGCATCGGCGGCACGATCGCCCTGCTGATCGCGTTTGCCGTCCTAGGCTGACGTCTTCCGCTGGGACCGCGCCACTCCAGTGGCGCCGTCCCAGCAATGAGTTACCCCACGATCTCGGAACCGGCGAAGAAGTAGGCGATCTCGATCGCCGCGTTCTCGACCGAATCGGAGCCGTGCACCGAATTGGCTTCGATCGATTCGGCGAAATCCTTGCGGATCGTGCCGGCGGCAGCGTTGGCCGGGTTGGTGGCGCCCATGATCTCGCGGTTCCTGGCGATGGCGTTCTCGCCCTCGAGCACCTGGACCACGACCGGGCCCGAGGTCATGAAAGTGCAAAGATCGTTGAAGAACGGGCGCGCCTTGTGGACGCCGTAGAATTGCTCGGCCTGCGCGCGGCTCATCCAGATGCGCCGCTGGGCGACGATGCGCAGGCCATTGTCCTCGAACCGGGCGTTGATCTTGCCGGTCAGGTTGCGCCGGGTGGCATCCGGCTTGATGATTGAAAAGGTGCGTTCGACGGCCATCTGATCCTCGTATCCCGGTACTTTTTGCGCGTGGGCGCGCCTTATAAACGGGGGGTCGGGAGCCGGCAAGCCGGTAAGACCAGCGCCAAGACCAACGGTTGGATGGGCGCGCCCGGCATGCTAAACGCCGCCGCCCCATGCTTCACGTCAACGACCTCTCCTTCCGCCATGGCGAGCGCGTGCTGTTCGATCGCGCCTCGGCGGCAATTTCCGACGGCTGGAAGGTCGGCCTGGTCGGCCGCAACGGAGCCGGCAAGTCGACGCTGCTGCGCCTGATCCAGGGCCTGACCGAGGCCGATGGCGGCTCGATCAGCATGACCGGCCGCATGCGCGTGGGCGCGGTGCCACAGGATCCGCCGGGCGGAGACATCAAGGTGATCGATGCCGTGCTGGCGGCCGATGTCGAGCGCACGGCGCTGCTGGAAGAGGCCGAGACCTGCCACGATGGCGTGCGGCTCGCCGACATCCACATGAGGCTGGACGAGATCGGCGCCGCCGCCGGCCCCGCCCGCGCTGCCGCGATCCTGCACGGCCTCGGCTTCGACAATGCCGCCCAGGCGCGCCCCTGCGGCGAGTTCTCAGGCGGCTGGCGCATGCGCGTGGCGTTGGCCGGCACGCTGTTCAGCAATCCCGATCTGCTGATCCTCGACGAGCCGTCCAACCATCTCGATCTCGAAGCGCAGATGTGGCTCACCGAGCATCTGCAGCGCTTCCACCACACCCTCCTGATGGTGAGCCACGATCGCGACCTCTTGAACGACGTGTGCGACCACATCGTCCACATCGACAACCAGAAGCTGGTGACCTACGGCGGCAACTACGATCGCTTCGAGCGCACGCGCGCCGAGCGGCTGGAGAACGACGCCGCGCAGCAGGCCAAGGCCGCGCTGCGGCGCAAGCACATGCAGGCCTTCGTCGATCGCTTCCGCGCCAAGGCCAGCAAGGCGCGCCAGGCGCAATCGCGCCTCAAGATGATCGAGAAGCTGGGGCCGATCGTCACGGTGCCGGTCGACGAGCAGATCACCTTCAACTTTCCGCCGCCCGACCAGCTCGCCTCGCCGATCGAGACCCTGGACGAGGTCGCGGTCGGCTACGGCGATGCCCCGCCGGTGCTGCGCCGGATCGACCTGCGCATCGACATGGACGATCGCATCGCCCTGCTTGGCCAGAACGGCAACGGCAAGTCGACCCTGATCCGCCTGCTGTCGGACCGCCTGCAGCCGCGCGAGGGCAAGATCCGGCGCACGTCGAAGCTGCGCGTCGGCTACTTCTCGCAGGACCAGGAAGAAGGCCTCGACTACGAGGCGACGCCGTTCCAGCACATGTCGAGCGCGCTGGGGCCCGGCGCGGGCGAGACCAGGGTGCGCGCCCAGCTCGGCCGCTTCGGTTTCTCGCGCGAGCGCGCCGATCTCAAGGTCGGCCTGCTGTCGGGGGGCGAGAAGACGCGTCTGCTGCTGTCGCTCGCCACGCGCAACGCGCCGCACATGCTGCTGCTCGACGAGCCGACCAATCATCTGGACATGGACGCGCGCGAATCGCTGGTCGAGGCGATCAACGATTTCGACGGCGCCGTCGTGCTGGTGAGCCACGACACGCATCTGGTGAAGATGGTCGCCGACCAGCTGTGGGTGGTGGCCGGCGGCAAGGTGACGCCGTTCGATGGCGATGTCGACGACTACCAGGCGCGGTTGCTGCGCGAGCGCGGTGGCGGCGGCAAGAACAACGGGCGCGACCGCGAGCGTGAGCGCAGCGAGGCGCCCAAGCCGACGGCGACCCCGGCGGCCGACGCCTCGCGCAAGGACCAGCGCAAGCAGTCAGCCGACGCGCGAAGCAAGCGGGCGCCCCTCAAGAAGGCGCTGGATGCGCTGGAGAAGACCATCGCCAAGCTCGGCAAGCAGAGGAGCGAGATCGACGCCAAGCTCGCCGATCCGGCGAGCTACAGCGACCCCGCCGTCAACGTGGTCGAGCTCCAGCGCGAGAAGGTGCGCCTGGAACGCGAGATCGCCCACACCGAGCACGAATGGCTGATCGCGCAGGAGGCCTACGAGGCGGCGTAACCTCTTCATTCGCCTCCCCCGTATTCGGGGGAGGTGCCCCCCGCAGGGGGCGGAGGGGGAAAGCCGCAGTCGAGATTTCTGAAGTTCAGACGTCTGAATGTCACGAATCTCGACTGGGGCCTTCCCCCTCCGGCCCTTCGGGCCACCTAACCCGTAAGACGGGGGAGGAAACTGAAGTCTACTCCGCCGCCGCTGGCGCGATCGTTGACACCGTGCTCTGGCGGATCGCCATCACGATCACCGCATTGACGGCGTAGAGCCCGACGGCGATCCAGAAGATCAGGCTCGGGATGCCAGCCGTCATCAGGATGCCGAATACCGGCGGCGCCACGAACGAGCCCACATCGAGGCCGGAATAGACGAAGCCGAATACCTTGCCCGAGGCGCCGGGCGGCGTGGCGCCGCGTACGATCATGTCGCGCGATGGATTGGTGAAGCCGCCCGCCGCGCCGGTCAGCGCGAGCAACGGAAGCAGCAAGGCTGGCGAAACGGCGGCGCTGGCAATCGGGATGGTGAGCGCGCCCGCCACCAGAAGGCCGAGCGTTGCCACGCGATCGTGCCGGCGCACGCGATCGGCGAAGATGCCGCCCACCAGCACGCCGCCCGCCGAGCCGACGATGAAGACCATCAGGCAGAGCGCGGCGTAGTTCTCGGTGACGCCGAACATCGCCGTCCAGGCCGGCACCGCGAACTGCTGGATGCCCACCGTGTTGGCCGCGATCAGGGCGAAGTAGACCAGGCAGAGCAGGATGGCAGGCTGCATGAAGAGTGAGGCGATGGGCACCGTGCCGTGCTTCGTCGCCTGGGCACGCGCCTTGATGCGATGGTCAACCAGCTGCGTGCGATGGCCCCACACGAGCACCGACAGCACGATGCCCGGCGCCGCGCCGATCAGCGCCGCTCCCACCCAGCCGAACATGCCGTCGAGGAAATACATCACCGGGGCCGCGGCCCAGCCGAGCGAGCCGCCGACACCGTGGATGCTGAAGGCGCGGCCGAGCCGGCTTTGATCGACCGACGCGTTCAGCAGGGCAAAATCCGCTGGATGGAACACGCAATTGCCCAGCCCTGCGAGCACGGCGATGGCGGCAAAGGCGACGAAGGAATGGGCGAAAGCGACCAGCGCCAGGGCAACGCCGACGGTCATGAGTCCGCCGGCAAGGATCGGCCGGGCTCCGTAGCGGTCGACCGCGAATCCCGCGCCGGTCTGGCAGAGGCCAGAGACGCCGTAGAAGATGCCCGCCAGCAAGCCGACATCGGCGAAGCTCAGCCCCGCCTCCTGTCGCACGATCAGCAGCATCGTCGCGAAGGCGAGCTGATAATAGTGGCTCGCCCCATGCGCGATGCCGATGAGGCTGATGACCCTGACATCACTCTTGAGCGAAACTACCGATGCGGACATGAGTACCTCGTCGCAACTGTATAAATGATCCGCAGCAGCGCCGTTTGCGGTTTTGTGCGCAGGAGCTATGCGCGACCGCTGTGTAGAGCCGCGGTAGTGTCCCTGTGGATGTTAGGGAGATTTGCATGAAGCGTTGGAAGCACCGCCCCGAGGGTTCAACCTGGGGCGATTGGGGGGACGATGATCAGCTCGGCCGCCTGAATCTGATCACGCCGAAAAAGGTTCTCGAAGGCATCGCCGAGGTGAAGGAAGGCCTCTCCTTCTGCCTCAGCCTGCCCTTGGACTATCCCGGCGGCAACGTGCTGAACGCGCGCCGGCTGCCGCCGGTGCTGTCGCCGACCGGCGACGAGAACGGCTGGCGCTTCAACTTCCTCACCAACACCATCAATCCACTGTTCCAGGACGTGGCGTGCGACGACCGCGTGATCCTGACGCTGCAATACTCCACCCAGTGGGACACGCTGGCCCATGTCGGCGGCCTGTTCGACGCCGACGGCGACGGCGTGCCCGAGCCGCTATTCTACAACGGCTTCAAGGCGGGCTCCGACATCGTCGGGCCGCAACCCGACGCGGGCCGCGACGGCTGTGGCCATCTCAGCTACGCCCACAAGCTCGGCGTCGAGAACATGGCGGCCAAGGCGATCCAGGGCCGCGCCGTTCTGGTCGATCTCGAGAAGCACTTCGGCCGCGCGCACACGTACGTCGACTACGACGCTTTCCGTCGCGTGCTCGAGGCCGACAAGGTGGTGGTCGAGCCGGGCGACATGCTGCTGCTCTACACCGGCTTCACCGACGAGATCGTGAACATGGACAAGAAGGTCGATCCAGAGCGCGCGCATGCAATGTGCAGCGTCCTCGACGGGCGCGACAAGCGCCTGCTGCAATGGATCACCGACAGCCAGATCTCGGCCCTGATCGCCGACAATTACGGCGTCGAGGCGGTGCCGGCGCGTCCTGGCCCGGACAATGCCGAGCATCCGTCGCTGCCCCTGCATAACCACTGCCTGTTCAAGCTCGGGCTCAATCTCGGCGAGATCTGGTGGCTGAAGGACCTGGCGCTGTGGCTGCGCGACAAGAAGCGCTCGCGCTGCCTGCTGACTGCACCGCCGCTGCGTCTGCCCGGCGCCGTCGGCTCGCCGGCGACGCCGGTCGCGACTGTCTGATTCGGAGGATGACCGCATCGTTCCCGGCTTTTGTCGCCGGCAAGCTGGGGACGCAGAAGTTCTCGCTGCTCGATGTCGGCTGCTCGGGCGGCATCGATCCGCGATGGCGCGCCCTCGAGCCCAACCTGCGCGGCATCGGCATCGATGCCAGCGCGACGGAATGCGAGCGCCTCGCCAAGGCCGAGGGCAATCCCGACATCGCCTACGTCGCGGCCTATGTCAGCCGGGCAGCCGACCAGCCGGTCGATCATTCCGCAGGGCCGGCCGCGCCGCTGATCATGCGCCTGCGCGATCGCCTGAGTTTCATGCGCACGCGGGAGATCCGCGAGGAGATGCTGAAGCGCGCTTCGACCGAGGAGCAGCTCCGCCACAATGCCTGGGAGATGACCGGGCTCGCCGATCCGACCCGGCCCATCGTCGTGCCCGATCTTCTGGCCGAGCGCGGCTGGCGCGATCTCGATTATCTCAAGATCGACATCGACGGCGGGGATTTCGAGATCCTGCAATCGCTCGACGGGCGCTTCGATGCCTTGGGTGTGATCGCGGCCCAGCTCGAGGTCAATTTCATCGGCACCGATCAGCCCCACGAGCACACCTTCCACAACACCGACCGCTTCATGCGGCGCCACGGCTTCGATCTGTTCCGGCTCGACGTGCGCACCTGCTCCACCAGAGCCCTGCCGGCCCGCTACATCTGGCCGACCCCGGCCGAGACCGTGTCGGGCCGCCCCTTCCAAGGCGAGGCCTACTACGCCCGCGACGTGCTGGCGCCGCATCGCGCCGACGCCTATGCCGGCTTGAGCGCCGTCAAGCTGGTCAAGCTCGCCGCCGTGTTCTCGTTGTGGGACGTTCCCGATGCGGCGGCCGAGCTGCTGACCCAGCGCCGTGAACTGCTGGCGCCCCTGCTCGACATCGACGTCGGGCTCGACCTGCTCGCCGCCCAGACGCAGGCCGACCGCACGCGCCGTCCCCTCTCCTATCGCGACTACATGGCGAGCTTCGAGGCGGACACCAAGAGCTTCTACCGCCCCGAAGGCCCCATCCCGATGCGCGAGCGCCTGGCCTCCGCCTGGCGCGGCTATTGGTTCCCACGCGAGAGGCGGCGCTGAATTCATTTTCCTCCCCACGCTCGGCGTGAGGAGGTGTCCGCGAAACGGACGGAGGGGTCATGAGTCACTGGAGACGGCGGTGCCCATGATTCATGCCCCTTCCGTCGGCGATTACGCCGACACCTCCCCAGCGAAGCTGGGGAGAAGAGCCGAATATCACCGCTTCTTCTCCCACCCACCGGCCGGGCCCTGCTGCCAGTACACGACCGTGTAGCCGGCGGAGCGGTAGGCTTTCCAGCGCTCGCGTGACTCGACCACCGCCGTCTCGTCGCGGCCATCGAACAGCTCGAAGCAGCGCTTGTAGTCGCCTACGCGCTCGGAGCGCGCGCGGTCGGCGAGGAACAGGAAGCCGGCGCCGTTGGGGTTCTCGTCGAGATGCGTCAGCCAGACCGGCTGACGCTCGGCCTCGCCGTCGCGCGCCGCACCGTGCGGCAGGAAGCTATCATGGTCGAACGTCCAGAGATGGGTGTTGATTGCATCGACCCGCTCGGGCGATCCCAGCATCACCACCGCGCGCTCGCCCGCCTGCAGCGTCTTCAGCAGCAGTCGGGGCAAGGCGTCTTCGAGCGACGACTTGGTCAGGTGATAGAAATTGACCTCGGTCGCCATCGCCGATCAGCGTTCGTAGGTGTTCTCGATCCACGAATCGAGCAGTCGCACGCCATAGGCGGTGGCACCCTTGGGCGTCGTGCTGTTGCCCTTGTTCGACCACGCGACGCCCGCGATATCGAGATGTGCCCAGGCGACACCGTCCTGCACGAAGCGCTGCAGGAACTGCGCCGCCGTGATCGACCCGCCGTCGCGGCCGCCGCCGACGTTCTTCATGTCGGCGATGTCGGAGTCGATCAGCTTGTCGTACTTGGGACCGAGTGGCATGCGCCACAGCTTCTCGCCGATTGCCGAGCCGGCCGCGCGCAGCTTGTTCGACAAGGCCGTGTTGTTGCTGAACAGGCCGGCGCGCTCATGGCCCAGCGCGACGATGATCGCGCCGGTCAGAGTCGACAGCTCGACCATCGCCTGCGGCTTGAAGTTCTCCTGCGCGTACCACATCGCATCGCACAGGATCAGCCGGCCCTCGGCGTCGGTGTTGATCACCTCGACGGTCTGGCCGGACATGCTCTTGACCACGTCGCCCGGCCGCTGGGCGTTGCCGTCCGGCATGTTCTCGACCAGGGCGCAGACGCCGACGACGTTGACCTTCGCCTTGCGGCCGGCCAGCAGGTGCATCGCCCCGGTGACGGCGCCGGCGCCGCCCATGTCCCACTTCATGTCTTCCATGCCTCCGGCCGGCTTGATCGAGATGCCGCCGGTGTCGAAGCACACGCCCTTGCCGATCAGGGCGATCGGCTGCTGCGTCTTCGGCCCGTTCATCCACTGCATGACAAGGAGCTGCGAGTCGCGCCCGCTGCCCTGGCCGACGCCCAACAGCACGTCCATGCCGAGCTTCTTCATCTCGGCTTCGCCCAGGATCTGCACCTTGACGCCGAGCTTGGTGAGGTCGCGCGCCCGCTTCGCGAACTCGACCGGAAAGAGCACGTTGGCAGGCTCACTCACGAGGTCGCGGGTGAAGAACACGGCGTCCACGGTGGGCTCCAGCCGCTCGTAGGTGCGCCGCGCCTCGGCCGGGCCGGCCACATAGACAGTGAGCTGCTCGAGCGACAGCTTCTGCTCGGGCTTGTCCTTGGTCTTGTACTTGTCGAAGCGGTAGTTGCGCAGGCGGGCGCCGAGGGCGAGGCGGGCGGCGATCTGAGCCGGCGTCAGGCGGCTGCCCTTGACCGCATCGACGACGACCGCGACTGCCTTGTGGCCGGCGGCATTGGCTTCGCCCGCGATCACGCCGCCCAGGCTTTCGGCGGCGCGGGCATCGAGCTCGCGGCCCTTGCCGACACCCAGCAGCAGCAGGCGTGCGAGGTCGCCCGACTGACCGAGGAGAGTGAGCGTCTGGTCCTTGCCGCCGGTGAAACGGCCGGCCGAAAGGGCCCGCGCGACGGCGCCGCCGGCCGACGCATCGATCGCCTGCGCCGCAGCCAGGAGCTGCTTGTCGGCCGCCACGAACACGGCAACGTTGCCCGAAAAGGCCTTCGGAACGGCCAAAAATTCAACTTTCATTCGATTCCCTCGCTTTTGGCGCGCTTTGATTGTGGACTTTTCGCCCCTGCGACGGGACGGCGCAAGCTGCTAATTGGCGAGGGAAGCCGGCAGATTCGGGGTGGCGTCGAGCCGGTGACGACAGTATCAGTACCGGCCCTCAAAACGGACATGGAAATGACTGCAGCTACTCTGCCTCGCGTTTCGGTAGTCGGTCTCGGCAAGCTCGGAGCGCCCCTGGCAGCCGTTCTGGCGAGCCGTGGCTTCACGGTCGTCGGTCTCGACGTCAGCAAGACTCTCGTCGATGCGCTGAATGCCGGCAAGATGCCGATCATCGAGCCGCAGCTCAACGAGCTGATCGCCGCGAACAAGCAACGCCTCTCGGCGACGATGGACGCGGGCGAAGCGGTACGCCAGAGCGACGCCAGCTTCGTCATCGTGCCGACGCCGTCGGACGGCACCGGGTTCTTCAGCAACCGCTTCGTGCTGCAGGCGATGGAATCGCTCGGCCGGGCGCTGCGCAACAAGACCGGCTACCACATGGTGGTGATCACCAGCACGGTGATGCCGGGCACGACCGGCGGCGAGATCAAGGCGGCGCTGGAGACCGCATCGGGCCGCAAGGTCGGGCCGGAGCTCGGCCTCTGCTACAACCCGGAATTCATCGCGCTGGGCAGCGTCGTGCGCGACATGCTCTATCCCGATTCGATCCTGATCGGCGAAAGCGATGCCAAGGCGGGCGACATGCTGCAGACGATCTATCTGCAGATGTGCGAGAAGAAGCCGCCGGTCCAGCGCATGAACTTCATCAACGCCGAGCTCACCAAGATCTCGGTGAACACCTACGTCACGACCAAGATCTCCTACGCCAACATGCTGGCCGACATCTGCGACCGCCTGCCGGGCGCCGACGTCGACGTCGTCACAAAGGCACTGGGCGCAGACACGCGCATCGGCGCGAAGTACCTCAAGGGTGCGATGGGCTACGGCGGCCCCTGCTTCCCGCGCGACAACGTCGCCTTCGCAGCACTGGCCCGCAAGATCGGCGCCCGCGCCGACGTCGCCGAGGCAACGGACCGGATCAACAACTACCAGGTCGACCGGTTGACCGGCCTGGTCGCCAAGTTCACCAAGGCCGGGACAAGGATCGCCATCCTCGGCCTGTCCTACAAGCCGCAT
The DNA here is from genome assembly GCA_046349295.1 of Reyranellaceae bacterium. Lineage (GTDB taxonomy): Bacteria > Pseudomonadota > Alphaproteobacteria > Reyranellales > Reyranellaceae > Reyranella. The sequence goes on along the minus strand of JAXMCP010000008.1, from coordinate 176,362 downwards.
ACGCCGGTGGTCGAGGAAAGCCACAGCGTCAAGCTCGCGACCCGGCTCGCCGATGCGGGCTACGTGGTCGCGGTGCACGATCCCCTTGCGCAGGACGCGGCGATGGCCGCGCTCGGCGACAAGGTGGTCGGCGCCTCGTCGATCGAGGGCGCGGTGCGCGAGTGCGATCTGCTGATCGTCGCCACTGGCTGGCCCGAGTACCAGACGATCGAGCCGGCGTGGTGCCAGCGCGACGGACAGCGCCTCACCGTGCTCGACCTGTGGCGCACCCTGCCCGCGGCGAAGTTCGGCGAGGTGGCCGACGTGCTCTATCTCGGGTCGGGTCGATAGCGGCGTCCTACCTCTATGCCGACCGCTGGATCCGGCTGCGCCGCGCCAGCGCCCGACCCATTGTGGAGCTGCCCGACTGGGTCGACGTGATCGCGCTGACGGCTGACGACCGGGTCATCTTGGTCGACCAGTACCGGCACGGCGTGCGGCAGGCGCGAACGGAATTTCCCGCCGGCACGGTCGACGAGGCCGAGCCGCCGATGGCCGCCGCGCAGCGCGAGCTCTTGGAGGAGACCGGCTACACGAGCACCGAATGGCACGCGATCGGCACAGCCGCGGTCTATCCCGAGGCCCAGACCAATCGCATCCATTGCTTCCTCGCCGTCGACGCGATGCGCACCGCCGAGCCATCGCCCGACGCCAGCGAGATCATTCACGTTCGCGAACTGCCATTGGGCGAGGTGGTCGTGAAGGTGCGAACAAGCGCCCTCGAACTGCCCGCCCTGCAGCTCGCCGATCTGTTCTGGCTCCAAGCCTTCCTGCAACAGGCGACCGATCCGCGGCTCGCCAGGCTACAATTCTAGAGTCCTGAGAGCGTATGACTTCTTGGGCGATGCCGTTCTTCGGACGTGGATTGAAGAAACGAAAGATCCCTCGCAAGCTCGGGATGACACCTTGATTGTCATCCCAGCTTGCGAGGGATCTTTCCTTCCATCTCCGCCACCTGCTGGTTGCGCCGATCGAAAAAGTCACAGCCCTTCGAGGGCGCCCATAGCGCGCGTCTCGAACGATGGGCATCCGGCATCTTGCCTGACGCTCATCCTTCGAGGCGCCGCGCTCTGCGCGGCTCCTCAGGATGAGGTCGGTGCGTTGGTCGAGGTCAAGACGCGCTTCAGATCGCGTGGCGACCGCGGAACTTCAGGACCTTGCCTTTGAGCGACTCGTCCTCGCGCGGCAGGCCGGCCAGGACCTGGCTGCAGAACGGGTTGATGTTGGCCCCGATATAGTCGGTGAAGGCGGTCCAGAACTTGTTGTAGATCACGTTCACGCCGATGAAGCGGCGCGCCACGCGGCGGCCGGCCGGTCGCGTTTGGCCCTCCATTGCCGCCGCGCGCTTGAACAGCTTCTCGAGCACCCTGAGCCGCTTCTTGTCGACCGGCGTCATCACCCGGCCGGTGCGCACTGGCTCGGTCGCGGTCTGAGTAGCGAGACCGAACTCGAAGATGAACATGTCGGAGCGCGGCAGCAGGCTGCTCATGGGCGCGCGCTCGATGCCTTCGAGGTCGGCCGGCAGGCCGTCGCACTCGGTCGGCACGAGCAGTGGACCGGTGAAGCCCATGGCCTTCCAGGCGCGCGCGAAGCCGGTCAAGAAGTCGGGCCGGGTCGCGGCAATCATCACCGCCGTCGTCTTGGGAAAGGTCAGCACCTGGTCGCAGACGAACGGCAGGGTGTGCGGCAGATCGTAGGTGAGGTCCTCGAACAACTGCCACTCGAGGCTGGTGCCGGTGAACGGCACCGTCGCCGGCGCGATCGCCTGGTCGAGGCCCGCGGTGAAGCGCTGATAGGCGGTGTCGCGATCGAGCCGCACCTCCTCGATCTCGACGTCGGGCCAGCCCCAGCTCTCGGCCTGCGCCGGCACATAGGGCGAGGCGACGTTCCAGATGAAGCGGTCCTGATCGTTCATCCGCGTCGCGCGGCCCTTGTTGTTGGCGGCGGCGACGCGCGTGTGGTCGCAATGGTAGCCGAACACCTTGTCGATCAGCGTGTCGACCCGGCCGCGGTACAGTGCCAGCCGTGCGGCCAGGTTCGAATCGCAATGCCAGCCCAGGATCATGTCCTCGTCGAAACCGTGAATGGCGAACATGTCCTCGCGCAACGCCGCCTGGAAATCACCCAGCGCGTCGTACTTCATCGGCATATAGTTGTGGACGATCTGATTGAGGTGGAAGCGCACCGACCAGTCACGTAGCTTGGCGAGGTTGCCGGCCGGATCGCGCCGATCGAACGCGGCCTCCCACAGCATCTCGGGGATCTCGAAACGCGGCACCTGATAGAAGCCGTCGGTCAGGCTGCCGAGGATGGTGCTGAGCGACTCGCCTTCGTTGCGCGGCACCAGCAGCATGTCGGTGTTGGTGTAGAGGATCCACCGGTTGTTCGGGTTCGAGCGGCGCAGCGCCACGTTGCGCGACTGCGCCTCGAGCGCCACCAGATGAGTCTTCGACCTCAGATGGGCGTGCTGCTCGGGCCGCACGCGCAGGATGCGCATGACCTTCTTGGTCTTTTCGGTGAGCGTGTCGTGGATCGCCTCGGGAAAGGTCGGATGGTCGTCCGGCGTGTTGTAGTCGACGAACAGGATCTCGTCGTCGGGGTCCGACATCACCTCGGCCAGCGCGTTGAAGCTGATCGCCGCGCGCTTGTGGAGGTTGTAGCCGTGGCTGTCGTTGCGGCCGTAGATGATCACCGAAAACATGCACGCCTCATCTTGGACGGAGCAGGCCGGCCGTCAGGCACCGAGACGCGCCAGCTCGTTGCGCGCCGCGGCATATTCGATCATCGCCGGGGGACTCCGATCGGCGACTTCCCGCCAGTGGCGGCGCGCCACCGCCGGGTTGGCGCCGAGCGCCACGACGCCGACATGGAACAGCGCCTCGGTGCGCCGGCCGAGCGAGTCTGCCCGGCCCAGCAGGCCCTCCTCGGTCGCCTGACCAGCATAAAGCGCGATCACGGCGGCCGGCCACCCGTTGCCGGCAGGAATGGTGAACGGCTCGACCGGAACACCGGCCAGGCGCCCGGCCGCCAAGCGATACAGCAGCCAATACGGCTGCCCCGCTTCCTTGGCATGAGCCAGGCCGAATTCATGGAAGGCTGCGCTGTAATTGCCGTGCCGCAACGCCACGCACCCGCGGGCCGCCGCCTGGGTCGGCGGCAGCAGCTCGAACTGGCGGCGCCAGTCGTCGTTGGCCTCGGCGAGGCGGCCCAACGCCATGCGCGCGATGCCGCGGCTGTTCAGGGTCTCGCCATCCTTCGGCTGCGCCGCCAGCACCCCGTCGAAGACCTCGATCGCCTCCTGATAGCGGCCCAAGGCAAGCAGCGCCTCGCCCTTGAGGGCCACTATCTCCGGCATATTGGATTTCTTGGCTTTGAGCGCGCGCTCGTAGCTGTCGAGCGCCTCCTTGGCACGGCCGCGCACCAGCAGGGCGTTGCCGTGCGCAAGCTGCGGCAGCACCTTGTTGCGGACATTGTTGCGGACCAGCTCATAGGCCTCGATCTCGAAAGCGAAATGGCCACCGCGGCGAAACAGGTAGCGCCGGTCGGGCATGCCGGCCGACACTTCCGCCCACAGGCGGCGGGCGCGCTCGTATTCGGGGCGTGCCAGCTCGCTCTGGCCCAACGCGTCCAGCAACTCGGCACGCGCCTCGATCGCGTCGGCAAGCCCGGGCAGGCGGGCAATCGCCTTGTCGAACTGGGCAAGGGCGCCCTCGGCATCGCCGCGCCGCACGCGCAACAGGCCATCGCGATAGAGCCGCTCGGCGTCCTGCTCGGCGTCACCGGTCGGCGCGTCGAAGACGATCGGCGTCGCACGGCGCCGCCACAGGCGAGCCAGGGGGGCGATTGCCGCCCGGAGGATGCCGGTGCTGTCCGTCAAGTACGCAGACCTCCGGCCTCGGCAATTCGGAGGTAACGGCGGTGGACATAAGGTGAATACATCAGAGTGCGTCCCGCTAGCCTAAGCCCCGATGGGCGTCAAGCTGACGATGGCACCCTTTGTGAGCCATCTTGCAGGAAGGCCCCAGGACACGACGATGTCATTTCCATGGTGGCACGACAACTTGCCGGCATTGAAAGCGTTCCCGGCACACACTAAGAGAAGCGCGGCCAAGTCCAAGGGACCTCGTTGCCGGCTCCCCGCCGATTGACTTGTCCATGAAAACGAGGATTATCGTTTTATTTCAATGACTAAGCTAGACATGGACCGGCCGGACCCCGACACGCCCCTCCTGCACGTTGTCGACGGAAAGGAGATCATCCCGGGCGGCAACGGCTTGGTCGCACGCAGCGGCCGCTTCCTGGCCGAGCCGTTCACCAGTGCCTGGCGTCATCGCGACCTGATCGCCGCGATCCTGCGCCGCGAGCTGCGGGAACGGTTCAGCGGATCGGTTGCCGGCTGGGTGTGGGCGATCGTGGCACCATTGCTTTCGCTGGTAACCTACACGCTGGTGTTCAACGGCGCGGTCAAGCTGCCCAACAATGCCGATGCCTCGTCGCCGATCGACTATGCGCTGTGGGTGTTCGGCGGGCTGATCGCCTTCAATTTCTTTGCCGAGATGGCCTATCGCGCGCCCTCGCTGCTGCACGAATATGCCCACTATCTCAAGCAGACCATGTTCCCGGCCCACATGCTGCCGGTGATCTCGACCCTGCGGGCAACCACCTACGCCACCATCGGCCTGGCATTGATGCTGCTCTGCCAGCTCGCCTTCGCCGGTTTCCTGCACTGGACGGTCCTGCTTCTGCCGCTCTGGTACATCCCCTTTCTCGCCTTTTTGCTCGGCCTTACCTGGCTGCTCTCGGCGATGGGTGCGTTCACCCGCGACACCGCCTACCTCATGCTGACGATCTCGCCGGTATTGATGTTCGCCACGCCGGTATTCTTCTCGCACGAAGCGCTCGGTCCGGACTGGATGCTGGTCATGTACGCCAACATCCTGACTGGCTTCATCGAGATCATCCGCGACCTCGTGGTGTTCGGGCGGATCCCCAACATGCTGGTCGTGGCCTGGACGACGTTCCTGTCGGTCTCGACCTTCTGGTTCGGTTATTGGTTCTTCCGCCGCCAGCAGGATACGATCACCGATGTCATCTGAAGCTGATGTGGTGATCAGGGCGCAGCACCTCGCCAAGGCCTACAAGCTGTACGACAGCCCCAAGGACTGGGTGAAGCAGCAGCTTTTCGGGAGGGCGGAGAAGACCTACTACAAGTCGTTCTGGGCGCTGAAGGACGTGAGCTTCGAGGTTCCGCGCGGCAAGAGCCTGGGCATCATCGGCCGCAACGGCTGCGGCAAGTCCACCCTGCTGCAGATCGTCTGCGGCATGACCCGGCCGACCAAGGGCGAGATCTGGGTCAAGGGCCGGGTCGCTCCGGTACTGGCGCTGGGCGCGACTTTCGATCTCGAGGCGACGGGCCGCGAGAACGTCCTGATCGCCGGCGCCGTGCTCGGCCTCAAGCGTTCCGAGGTGGTGAAAAAATTCGATTCGATCGCCGACTTCGCCGGCATCGGTGACTTCATGGAACAGCCGATCAAGCTCTACTCGATCGGCATGCGCATGCGGCTCGCCTTCGCGATCTGCGCCCACATCGACGCCGAGATCCTGATCGTCGACGAGGCGCTGGCGGTCGGCGACCTCGCCTTCCAGAAGAAGTGCGTCGACTGGATCGACCGCTTCCGACGCACCGGCACGCTGCTGTTCGTCAGCCATTCGACGACCGAGCTCGCCCGGCTGTGCGAGACCGCGCTGTGGATCGACAACGGCCGCGTCCGCGAGTCCGGCGACGTCACCGAGGTGATCCGCGCCTACCGGCGCGCGACGCGCGTCGAGAAGGACAGCATGACGCGCTTCTCGGCGACGTAGCATCTTCCGGACCGCGCGCATCCTGCGCGCTCATGATCACGCTGAGGCGCATTCGGCTTCACCGAGCCGTGCTCATGAGCGCGCAGGACGCGCGTGGTCCGGAAGGACATGATCCATCAGAGCGCGTGCCTTGGCGATCTGGGTGCGGCGGGCTTCGTCCCAGGTGCCGAGCTGGGCCTTGCTTTCCTGCCGGTGCTGCCAGCGCTCGGGCAACAGCTCGCCCAGGATGATGGCGCACCAGCGCAGCGCATAGAGCGGCATCAAGAGGGCGAGCCGTTCGGCCTCGCCGTGGCGGCAGAAGTGGGCCAGCAGACGATCCCGATAGGCCGCCTGCTGGCCCGCCGTCAGGCTCATGCCGGGATGCATGACGAAGTTGGCGATGCTGGTGACCGGATCGTCCCAGCCGAAATATTCGAAGTCGAGGAAGGAGAGCCGGCCGTCCGGACCGCGCAGCGCGTTGTGGGCGCCGAGGTCGGACGGGATCACCGTGCGGGCCTCGGGAGCGATGTCCGCGGCAAGCGCAGGCAGGTCAGCAGCGAAGCGCTGCAGCGACGGCATGAGAACGTCGTCGAACAGGGCGGCGAATTCCGGCACGTCGTGCTTCACCGCGCCCAGCCGCGCGAAGCGGCGCTCGATCTGGGCGACGATGCGCTGACCGGACAGGCAGGCCTCCGACGCCTCGCCGATCTCCTCGCGCGCCCGCTGATCGATCGCCCGGTCGAGCGCGATCTGGAACTGGGCGAACTGGACGACATCGGCATCGCTGACCGCGCTGACCTTCTCGCCCTGCATCCAGGTGAACAGGGCGCAACGGTGCTCCGGCGCGACGGCCACGACGCGCGGTGTCCGCTCGATCGCGTGGCGCTCGAAATAGCGCAGCGCGGCCACCTCGGCCGCGAGCCGGGGCCGGGTATCGTTCGACGGATAGCGCTTCAGTGCAAAGCGGCCGGCGGCGGTATCGACGCGGAAGACGCGGCTGTTGTTGCCGTGCTTGAGCTCGCTGATCGCCTCGACGTGCCCAGGCGCGAGCGTGCGGGCAATCGTCTCGATCTCGTCAGCGGGGGCGGAAGATCGCATGGCTCACGTCGCGCCAAGTCGGGCAATGAAGCAGCCCATCATGCGGGGCGCCGCCGAACAGGATCTTGCCGCAGCCGGCCGGCATGGCGTGGTGCGTCAGCACTTCGGCCAGGTCGTCGACGAACCATACACAGCCCTGTACGCCGATCCGCCTCACCTTGTCGTCCCGGGTGGGCTCGAAATGGACATTGCCGCGTTCGAGGCCGAGGTCGAACAGCCCGCTTCCCTCCATCCAGCGCAGCGCCGCGTCGCGCAGGTTGGTGGCCAGCGGATCGTGATGGGCGAACTCGGTCTTGTGGCTGATCACCAGCACCTCCGCGCCCCGCCGCCGGCCCTCGGCGAGGAAGTCGCCGACGCCCTCGAAGAGCAGCGCGGCATCGATCCGCCGGCCGTAGACCAGGCCCTGCAGCACCTCCCAAAGATAGCCGTCGGGCCGCTCGGCCAGCAGCGCCTGCTTGATCGCGGGCTTGTTGCCCACGAAGGAGGCCGGCAGCAGCCCCTCCTCCTTGCCGACCTGCAGGAAAGACTGGTCGTAGCAGATCAGCGTGTTGTCGAGATCGAGGCCTATCCGCATCGTCCTCACCAGCGGGCGAAGATCTCGCCCAGCACGGCGCGCGCGGACCGGGGCACCAGCCCGAAGGTCCGGGCGACCTTGTCGCTGCAAAGCCGCGCATTGCCGAGGCGATAGATCGCCGGGACCCGCGCTTCGGTCAAGGCCTCGCCGACCACCTCGGACGACCGGCCCTGGCTTTCCACCATCAACCGCGCCGCCTCGGCGTAGGTCACCGCGTCGGCCGCGCCAAAATGCCAGAGGCCCCGATGACGCCCATCGGCAAGCCGCCTGGCCAAACCGGCAGCATCGGCCGCGGCCACCGGCGAGATCTCGAGGTTGGTCGCCGCCGTGATCGGGCCAGGAGAGTCACGCCACGACTTGAAGGCGCCGCTCGGCTGGTCGCCCATTACCTTGGAGATGCGGAGGATCGCGGCCGGCAGGTCGTAGCGCGCGATAGCGCGCTCGACGCCACGTTTCTGGGCGCCATATTCGTTGCGCGGGTTGGTCGCCGCCTCCTCCGTCGGGCACTGCACCCGGCCGTCGAACACCTGCGTGGTCGAGAAGAACACGAGATGCGTGCCTCGATCGGCCAACCGGCGCATCAGCTCGATCGTGTTGTCCACGTTCACCCGCCGCGTCTCGGCCGGCCTGCTCTGGCAGGCGCGCATGTCGGTGACGGCGGCACAGATGAAGGCGGTCGCATAAGGCCTGCCGGCGATTGCCGCAAAATCGGGTTCGGCAAGATCGAAGCGCAGAGCGGCGCCGGGGCGGCGCGACGTCCCATCGGCGTCCGGACACTGCCTCAGAAGGACCGACCCGATCAGGCTGTCGACGCCGACGATGAGCGTCCGCTGTTGCAACCCGGCCCCTATTGGAGATCGACCTTCTGCATCATCTTGATGTTGAAGTAGCGCGGATCGTCGAGCGAGTCGGGCAGCTTGCCCGACTTGAACGCCTCGATGAGATCGACGACGGCCTCCTCGATCGAATGGCGCGCCTCGAAGCCCAGCTCGTCTTTGATCTTCTTCGACGACACGTGATAGGACCGCAGATCGTTGGTCGGCTTGACCTCGAGCTTGACGTGCGGACCGACATTGCGCTGGACCATCTCGGCGAGCTGCAACACCGAATGGTTCTCGTAGCCGGCATTGAACACCTTGCCGTCAACCTGCGCGTCGGCCGCCTGCAGCAGCAGCAGGTAGGCGTCAGTCATGTCCTCGATATGGATGTTGGGACGCAGTTGTGAACCGCCGAACACCGAGATCTCCGACTTGTGGACGCCGAGATTGGTCAGGATGTTGACCACGACGTCGAGCCGCTGCCGCGGCGAGTAACCACACACCGTGGCCGGCCGGATCGTCACCGTGGTGAAGCCCGGCGCCTTCTCGGCCGCCAGCAGCACCTCGCACTCGGCCTTGTACTTGGAATAATCGGTAAGCGGCTCGAGCGACAGATCCTCGGTCACCTCGACGCCGTCCTTGATTCCGTAGACCGACGACGACGAGGCGTAGACGAAGCGCTTCGCGCCGACCGCCTTGGATGCCCGCACCAGCGGCACGAAGGCATCGAGGTTGATCGAGCGGCCGAGATCGGGATTGAGCTCGAATGACGGATCGTTGGAGATGCAGGCGAGATGGATGACCGCGTCGCAGCCTTCGAGCGCCTGACGGACCACCTCGGCATCACGGATGTCGCCCTTGACCTCGCGCAAACCGGGGTAGCTGCGGCAGGGCTTCAGCACGTCCTCGCCATAGAGGTAGAGGTCGAGCACTGTCACCTTGTAGCCGGCCTGCAGGAGCTTGGGCACCAGCACCGCGCCGACGTAACCGGCGCCGCCCGTCACCAGGACACGATCGAGCTCTGGGTTCTTCGCGTATTCGTTCATGACCTTGTCGACTATTGGTGATCAGGCCCGCGCCGCGACGCGGCCGCGTTCCGCCCACTCGTTGGCGAAGTCGACGATCGCATGGCAGAGGGCAAGATGCCCGACCTCGACATAACCGTAGGCGGACGAGTTGAGGTAGAGATTCATGTCGCCCGAACGGCGCAGCGGATTCCCGGGCGCAAAGCCGCTCAGCGTCAACACCGTGCAGCCCACCATGCGTGCCGCCGCCACGGCGCCCAGGATGTTGGCCGAACTGCCCGACGAGCTGATCGCCACCAGGAGGTCGCCCGGTCGGCCGTGGAACTCGATCTGCTTGGCGAAGACGTGCTCATAACCATAGTCGTTGGCGAGGCAGGTCAGCATGCTGCCGTCGTTCATCGCCCATGCTCGCATGCCGCCATTCTTGCTGAAATCGGTCGCCATGTGGCTGGCGATGGCGGCGCTGCCGCCGTTGCCGGCGAAGATGATCTTGTTGCCAAGCCCGGTGGCACGACGCGCCGTCTCTACCGCCCATTCGATCGCCGCATCCATCGTGACAGGTTCGCCGACGCGATCGGTGGCCACGGCCGCCCCGATCAGGGAAGACAGCGCGCCCGCATAGCCGGCGATCAGATCCGCGCCTTTGGCTTTCCTTTCACTCAACACCCACTCCATCGAAGATGGCGCCCATCGCGGGCTGTCAAGCTGGCGACTTGACCGAACTTTTAGCCAATCATTTCAACAGCGTCGACAGGTACTTCAGAATCTCCGGCCGGGTGATCTGATGGCGCTGGCCGACGATCCGAATCTTCATCGCCCCTGCCGCGTTGCCGATGAAGGCGGCCACGAACGGATCGCTGCCATTGGCCATCAGTGGCGCAGCCAGGGCAAAGAAGGCATCGCCCGCCCCGATCGTGTCGATCGCCTCGCCGGTCAGCGCCGGGATTCGCTTCACCCCGGCCTGCGGCGTGTAGACGATGCTGCCGAGCTTGCCGTGCGTCACCACGAAGGTGTGGCAGTCGATCCGCTTCTCGAGCTTGTCGCGCACCACCGACTCGATCGGCGCATAGCGCTCGGCAGCGGCCAGCCGAGCCTCCGGCTCGTCGATGCAGATGAAATCGGCGCGCGGATACTTGGTGATCAGGTTGAAGCCACGATTGGCACTGTTGGTCTGGGCGTTGACGGCAAGGAAACGGGCTTGGCGGCAGACGATGTCGATCAACCCCTCGTCGATCATGCCGTGGCCGAAATCGTTGACGATCACGGCATCGTAGTCGGCGATATGGTCTGCGACCCAGCGGTTCAGGTTGGACTGCTCCTCGTCGGGCAGCGCCTCGTCCGACAGATAGGCGACCTCGATCAGCTTCTTCACGTAGGCCGGATCGACCAGCCGGCTTTTCACCGTCGTCTGCCCGCCCTTGCGGTAGAACGGGATCAGGTTGACGTTGGGATGCAGGTTGCTGCGGATGAACTCCTCGCGGCTGTCGGGATGACCGAGCAGGGTCACCACGTCGACGCTTTCGCATAGCTGGGCCACCAGGTTGGCCGTGGCGACCACCCCGCCGCAGAAGATCTCGCGATCCTTGTACTTGGTCGCGATGATGTTTTCCTTGGCCGGCTTGCCGAGCGGCTCGACGTAGATGTACTCGTCGAGGATCGTATCGCCGATCAGCAGGCAGCGCTTGTTGCGCACCGCCTCGATCTCGCGGCGCAGATCGTCTGCGGTGATCTTGGAGCGCAGCTCCTGCAGGAAGGCCGCCGCCTCCTCCGGATAGAGCTGCATCACGCGATTGGACAGGTTGGACGAGCTGAAGGTGATGTCCTCTGTGAACAGCACCTCGCCGCCGAACTTCTCGACCATCGAGCGTTCGCTCGTGATGCGGCCGGTCACGTCATTGGCATCATCGCTGTACTCGGAACCCTTGAGATAGAAGCGCGGCTTGATGATCTCGATGACGTGCTCGGCGCCGGGATTGGGCGAGATGCCGACGAAGTCGACGCTCTCCATCGCCGCAACCATTTCGGCGCGCAGCTTCTCGCCGAATACCGGACGATCCGGCCCTTTGTTGACGAAGCGGTCGGTGGTGAGGGTGACGATCAGGATGTCGCCGTGGCGCTTGCCAATGTCGAGATGACGCTTGTGGCCGACGTGCAGGATGTCGAACACGCCGTGCGCCAGGACGACCCTCTGCCCTTTCGCTCGCGCTTCGGCTGCAACCGTGCCCAGCTCAGCCAGCGTCTTGATCTTGCCCGACATCAAATCAATGTTCCCGCATTCACAAGCTCACGACGGTTTCGACCGGCCAAGGTAGGCGAACCAGTCCTTCGTCGCCTCGGCGATGCTGGTCGGCGTCCAGACCGGGGCGTCGCGCCAATAATCGATGGCATCGAGCATCCGGCCGACGCCGTCCTCGATCGGCACGCGCGCACGCCAGCCGAGCTCCGCCTTGATCCGCGTGGTGTCCGCGAAGGTGCAGTCGGGTTCGCCCGGCCGCTTTGGGATATGCACTGTTTCGGGCGCCTTCAGCAACCCGACCAGACGGTTGACAGACACAGGATTGTCACTACCGACATTCAGGCACAAGCCGATCTTGTCCGATCGGGCGGCGGTGACCAGCGCGTCGACCGCGTCCGAAACAAAAGTGAAATCTCGCGTCTGCTCGCCGTCGCCGACGATGGTGAGCGGCTTGCCGGCCAGAAGCTGGGCGAGGAACACGCCGAACACCGCGCCGTAGGTGCCGCTGGTGCGCGCCCTGGGTCCGTAGATATTGAAGAAACGCAGCGAGATCGCCGGCAGGCCGTAGACCTGCGCCCAGTGCACGACCTCGCACTCGCCGAGCCACTTGGTGAGCGCATAGGGATATTGCGGGCGGATCTCGGCGTTCTCCGGCGTCGGATAGGCATCGGGGATGCCGTAGCACGACGACGAGGCGACATAGACGAAGCGCTTGATTGCAGCGGCCCTTGCCGCCTGCAAGGTCACGAAGGTGCCGACGACATTGGCGCGGAAATAACCCTCTGGATTGCGGATCGAAGGCACGATGTCGGCAAGGGCGGCGAGATGGAACACGCGTTCCACGCCTCGCATCGCCTGTGCCATCACCGCTGGGTCGGCGACGTCGCCTACCACCACCTCGAGCCGGTCGTTGCCCTGGTGCTGGGTGAGATTGCGCGGCTTGCCCACCTCCATGTTGTCGACGACGCGCACCGCGCGCCCCTCGGCCAGCAAGCGATCGACGAGATGAGAGCCGATGAAGCCGGCGCCCCCGGTTACGAGATCCAACATGCAAACAGCCCATTACTCGAAGAAGATGAAGCCCCAGTCGCCGCGATAGCCACACTGCTGGTAGATCCATTCCCAGTTCTTGACGTCGTGGTAGGATTCGCAGGTGAGCTGCCAGTAAAGGAGGTTCATGCGCTCGCGCTCGGTGCGCCAGGATTCGACCATGACGTACTTGGCGCCGCCCTTGCCGACGCGCTCGATCTCGCGCACCCCGTCATAAAGCTGGCTGATCGGCAGATTGTGCAGGCCACCCAGCGACACCACGAAGTCGAACGACCGGTCGGCATAAGGCAGCGACACCGCGTTGCCGACCTGCAGGAAGGGCTTCACCTCCTCCTTGGCATTGGCAATCGCGTACTCCGAGATATCGATGCCGGCGACCTCGACGCCGGGCACTGCGCGGGTGAACTCGTAGAGCAGGAAACCCTTGCCGCAGCACACATCGAGGATTCGATCGCCTGCCTTCAGACCGTAGTGCCTCGCCATCGCCTCGGCGATCGGCAGCCAGCGACCGTCGTACTTGTAGCCGCCATAGCCGTACTGCCGCTCGCCGTCCCAGTAGTCGCGGCCATAGGCCTTGGCAATCTCCGAGCAGACGGCCTTGTCGTGCGCCGTCACGCGGGCGACATAGTCGCGCTTGGTCCGGTTGTGGAGCGGACCGATGAAGTCTACGCAAGCCATCGTTCGATCTCGCCATAGTCGAGGGTCTGGCAGATGCCGGCGGTGCGCAGCACCATCTCCCAGCGTTCGATATCGGCTCCCTCGCCGAGAACGAAGCCCTCGACCGCTGCATGCAGACTCCCCCCGGTCTCGAGCACCCGGCGATAGAGAGCGAGGCGCCGCTCGGGCTCGGCCGGCAGCATGAACATCGTATAGAGGATCATGCCGTCGAGCGCTTCGAGCTCGGTCAGCACCTGCTCGAGCATGAGATAGCAGCCGGGCATGGCGTATTCGGTGGCACTCAGCAGATAGTGCAGGCGGCGGCGCGCCGCGTAGTCGCGGATCACCAGGTTCTGGATGTGTTGCGGCACCCTGTGGTTGTCGACAGGCCGGCTGAAGACGTAACCGCGATAGCCTTTCTGGTTCGACGGCATCAGGTGACCGAGGGCAGCCGATAGCTGGCGCCGATGCGTGTCGCCGGCCGCACCAGGATGGGCTCGAAGAACTCGCCCAGCTTCTTATCGGCATAGGGCGAGAAGACGCTCTTGAAGCGACAGTTGGTCGACCAGCGGGTCTCCGGCTCGCGATTGACAATGTTGCCGTGCATGACGTTCTGCGTGAACAGCAAGACGTTGCCATAGGCGATATCGAGCCATCGCAGATCAGGTTCGATCGCGCGATAGAGCTGGTCTGCCGATTTGAGCTTGAGCTCGCTCATCTCGGCCTGATAACGCGCGTCGCTCTCACGCGGCAGGATAAACATCGTCTTGGTGCCGTAGACATTCACGAACGGAATCCACAGCACGACCTCGTAGGGCGAATCGCCCGACCAGACGTCGGCATGGACCGGCAGGAGCGAGCTGTCGTCGTTCGGCAACTGGATGCTGAGATTGATGCGGAGTTGCATGGCGAGCTCGTTGCCGACCAGCATCTCGATCGCGCGCCGCGCAGTGTTGAAATAGGCGAGCCGCGTCCACGGCTCCTCGTTGATCTCGCGGATCACTGCCAGGCGAAGATCGTTCAGCCGCTGGACATCGACCCGCTCGTGGATGCGGTCGAGGAACCCCGCCTTGTCCTCGGGCCGCGGCACGGCGAGGTAGGACGCCGCGACATCGGCCAGCAGATCGCGCAGCCGGTCGAGATCGCCGCGTGATTCAGTGGGCCGAATCACGTAACCGTCACGCAGGAAGGACTCCGCCAGCGTGCGCTCGTCGTCGCGCTGGAAATCGACCCGGTTGCTCACTGCCGGCCCCCCGCGCGAGCGCCACGCACCGTGGCGACGATGCCCTCGGCATCGATGTGGCAGTCCTTCATCAGCGCGGCCTGGCTGCCGTAGCGTGCCGAGAAGCGGTCGGGAATGCCGAGCCGGCGGACCGGCGGCAGCGCACTCGTCATGCCGTCGGCCAGCACCTCCAGCACGGCGCTGCCCAGGCCGCCGACCACGTTGTGCTCCTCGACAGTGACCACCAGCCGCGTGCGACCGGCTGCCTCGACGATCGCCTCGGCATCGATCGGCTTCACCGTGTGGACGTGCAGCAGGCGGCAGCGCAGACCGTCTGCAGCCAGAACTTTGGCCGCCGCGAGGGCCTGGGTGGTGGACACGCCGGTGCCGATCAGCAGCACATCGGAGGCGCTGTCTGCGGCGCCGTCGATCATGTCGATCGCCTTGCCGATCGCGAAGCCCCGCTCGGGCCTGCTGATCACCGGATCACCGCCCTTGCCGAGTCGGATATAGATCGGATGCGGCCAGTCGAGCGTCGCGTCCATCAACCGGGTCATCTCCTCTGCGTCGCACACGGCGGTGACCGTCATGTGCGGCAGGGCGCGCATGATGGCGATGTCCTCGATCGCCTGATGGGTCGGCCCGAGCGGCGCGTAGACGTAGCCACCGCCATTGCCGATCAGCCGCACCGGCAAATCGTGCAGGCAGAGATCGACCGCGACCTGCTCGTAGCAGCGCCGCGTGATGAAGGTGGCGATCGTGTTGACGTAGGGGACGTAGCCTTCCAGCGCCATGCCCGCCGCCATGCCGATGACATTGGCCTCGGAGATGCCCTCCATGTAGTAGCGCAGCGGGTATTCCTTCTTCATCTCGCCGAGCAGGTTGGGCGAGAGGTCGGAGCCGATGAACACTACGCGCTCGTCACGACGGGCGAGCGCATGGACCATGTCGAGACTGCGCTTGCGCATGGCTCAATCACCCAGCGCGCCACGGATGGCACGCAGATCCGATTCGGAGAGCTCCGTCTTGTGATGCCAGCCGGCATTGTTCTCCGCGACCGGAATTCCCTTGCCCTTCACCGTGTGGCAAATCACGGCGCGCGGCCGGTCACGCGGCGATGCGGCGGCGGCACGGAAAACCTGACGCAGCTCGTCGACGCTATGGCCGTTGCACTCGAAGACGCGGAACCCGAAGCTGGCCCACTTGTCGGTCAGCGGCTCCATGCTCTGGATGTCGAACACGCTGCCGGCCGACTGGATCTTGTTGTAGTCGATGATCGCCGTCAGGTTGGCGAGGTGGTGCTTGTCAGCGCAGGCCGCCGCCTCCCACACCGAGCCTTCGTTGATCTCGCCGTCGCCCATCAGCACATAGACGCGGCTGTCGCGTCCCGACATGCGTGCGGCCAGCGCCATGCCAAGCCCGATCGAAAGGCCATGGCCCAGCGCACCGGTGCAGGCCTCGACGCCCGGCACGACGGTCTCGGGATGGCCACCGAGGAAGGAATCGAAACGGCAGAAACGATCGAGTGCCTCGACCGGGAAGAAGCCGCGGTCGGCCAACACGGCGTATAGTGCCAAGCAGCCGTGGCCCTTGCTCAGTATGAAGCGGTCGCGCTGGTTCCAGCGCGGGTTGGCCGGGTCGTGGCGGACGAAATCGTCGTAGAGCACGCGGATGATCTCGACCAGGGACAGGGCGGGGCCGATATGGCCGCGGCCGCCCTTCTCGATGGCCCGAAAGATCAGGCGGCGCAGATGACGGCTGCGCTCGTCCAGGGGTTCTTGCTGGACCGATTCGAGATCGGTGTCGTAATTCCGCAGGGCCTCGATTTTCATGTATTGCCTATCCTAGCCGAGCCACCCTGCCATTTGCTACCGACTGCGGGTGCCGTCTGGCATCCCTGCGCGACGGTTTCGCGCCTCGCTATACGCCGAGCAGCTCGTCCCAGTCGAGCACGCGATAGACGCGCAGCACGGTGCGGCGATCGAGGTCGAAGTCACGCGCCGGATTGTACTGGCGCAGCCGGAGCTTGGTCGGCGTGACGGCCAGCAGGCGCTTGATCATGGCCGGTCGCGTGCCGTCATTGCCGTGCGGCTTCAGCTCGACCAGGACATAGTCCATGGCGCGCGGCGGCTTGGCGCTTTCGACATAGACGAGCTGACCGGGCTCGCGCCAATGGACCATCGATTCGCCCTGGACGTAGGCCGCGAACACATCGGCGCGCGCTGCCAGCCGCGGCGGCCGGCGGACATAGTCGACAACGGCGCCGTTGAGCTCGAAATCAAACATGTGGTTGCCATCGCCGCCGACCACGGTGCCGTAGACTGGTACGTCTTTCGGCATCTCGCTCCGATAGGGCGGCGGGGCGGCATCCTCGGCGAAGCGGGCGTTGAGCGGCAGCGCGGTCTCGCCGGCCGGCGCGCCCACGGGCTCGTCGAGATATCTCAGGATGACCGGCAGCTCGTTCGCCTTGATCTGCCGTTCGCCGCGCACCATGCGATTGATCGCGGACGGGTTGCGGCCGAGTGCCGCGGCGAGGCCAGCCTGTGAATAGCCGGGCCGGCCGAGCATGTCTTTCAGCCACTTGGGGTCCATATCGGGGGCTCGTTGCCTGGGATTGCTTCAGTCTGACAGGACTAACACAAGGGCGCAATGCGTTTTTCGCAATACGAGGGGTGCTAACCTTCGAGCGCCGCGCGGGCCGTTCGGTAGCGTTCTACATTGCGCACGAATCCAGTCCAAAGGCGGCGGCGCTCGTCCCACCAGCGCCGACGCAGTTCAGGACCCCATTGTTCCCAACGCAGCGCCGCCCACGGCCCGCGCCGGTCGCTCTCGTGCGCCTGCAGATGGCTGAGCCAGCTCAGGGCGGCGAACGCGTGGCCTTCGTGGGCGAAGCGGAAGGGTGCCTCATGACCGCCGAAGCCGTCGTCACGGTCGAACTGGGCGGCCAGTCCCAGCCGATGGACGCAGGCCCAGAAATCGTCGCGCGCATGAGCGACCTCGGCCGAACAGGCGGCGATCGCCCAGGCCCGGTACGGGTGATCGCCGAGGGGCAGCACCGGCAAGGGCCGGCGCGCCCGCCGGATGACGCCGGCGGGCGAGCCTCCGATGGCGCTTGCGGTGGCGGAAGGGTCGGCGATCACCCCTGCCGCTTTGCCGATATCCGCAGGTCGGCAAGCGCGTCGGCATTGCTGGCATAAAAATCTGGAATCGGCATGCCGGGCCTGCTCGCGGCGTAGATCAAGGTGCCGGCCACGGCGGCGCCGAGTGTCTCTTCCAAGGCTTCGCCGGCCGGCCCTGCCAGGCGGATTGCCCATCCGGCGCGACAATGGGTGGTGTCGCAGGTATGCCAGGCCGAAGTCTCGAGGCCGCCGCCCGCCTCGATCGCCGCCAGGATCCTGGCATCGATGGCGGGCACGACCGGTACAGGGCCCAGGACCGCCCGCGACAAGTCGGCGCCGCTCAGGTCGGCGCCGTACAGATCGGCGCCGCGCAAGTCGGTGTCGCACAACGCCGCACCGCGCAGCACGGCACCGCACAGATCGGCCTTGTCGAGGTCGGCACCGCGAAGATCGGCTTCCCGCAGATCCGCATCGCTGAGGTCGGCTCCTCTCAGGATTGCCCGGCCGAGATCGACCTCGCGCAGCGCGGTGCTGCGCAATCGGGCGCCGCTGAGATCGGCGCCGCGCAAGCTCACGGCAGTGAGATCGATACCGCGGCGGCGAGCCCACCACACCGCCTGCCCGAGCCTGGCGCTCTGCGGCGTGTCCGCGGCACAGGTGATTTCGGCAACCAAGCGGACCACGCCGGTCCAGCGATCGAGGATGGGAAATTCGGTCGTCAGCATGATAGACGCTCCGGTTGGGTCACTTGCCAACATTGCGATAATCGCAATTTATGTCAATGCGATTGTCGCACTTTTCCTCCGGAGTTGTGCCTACCTCCGGTTGCTGCGAAGGCGATGGCGCTCGAGCGCCTACAAATGACCGCGAGGTTCGCCTCGTGGACTGCGGCCGCTTGCCGCCCGCGCCTCGAGAAGCGCTTCAGGGAAGCAGGTGAAGACGTCTCGGCCGCCTCACTCGGCCGGTCGTTGAGCGGGTGCGCCATGATGCGTTCGGGATCGCTCTTGGCCGTCGCGATCGAGTCCACCACTCTGCCCTCGCGCCAGAGCGAGGATGTTGCCGGGCGCGAGAACGACAGGGAGAAGTAGGCGTCGACCTCTTCGAGTGCACAGGCGCAGCGCGTCGAGCAGCTGCGGCACGGGATCGTTTCTGCTCGCTCGGTCAGCCCCTCGGGCACCGTCGGCGCTCGTTCACCGCCCGCTCGACGTCGGCAGCGGTGGCGACCAGACGCGTCACTGGCTCCTGCCCCTAATGGTCAAAGCGGGCACAACGCGAACAACATGACCAGCCTGCACGATTTGTCGATCGACGCCGCAGACAGCGAGCGCGGCCTGGGGATTTTTCGCCGCGAAGGCGTCGTGGTCGTCAAGGGACTCCTGCCCCGCACCGTGGTGCAGAGCACGGCGCACTTCCTCCAGGACGAGCTCGTCCGGCTCGACTGCCTGTTCCGGCGCTACGGCGTCTCGATGAAGGATGCGACCGCACCGGCGCGGCTGGCCGAGCTCGTGGAGCAGCCCGGCGAGCGCGTGCCGGACAAGCACATCTTCCTCGGCCATTACCCACTCTAGGTCCGACTGTCCGAAGCATTGCGCGAGATCCCGCGCTTTGTGAACAGCCATCCGCTCCTCTTCGAGCTGCTGTCGACGAAACGGCTGTTCGCCCACATGCCGCCCACGGCCCGCTTTGTGATCCCGCACTGCTCCTTGGCCCGAGTCCCACCGAACCAGGATGTCAGCTACAACAAGCACATGGGCGATTTCTGCGTGATGTGGGTGACGCGGGTGCCGATCGATCAGGCCTGTTGCAACATGGCCATCTACCCCGGGACCCAGGCGATGGGCGAGCTCCTGGAACCGGCCGACGCTTCGTCTACCTCGCACTGGCTGCCGGCCATCGATGGCGACGCCTTCGGCGGCGCCCGCCGTGTCGTGCTCGAGCCGTTGGCGCCGGGCGATGCCGTCACCTTCGGTCCCCGCACGATTCACGAATCAATGCCCAACGTCTCCGATCGTGTCCGCTTGAGCTGCGACTTCCGCTTCTTCGGTGAGCAGGTGCAATCGGGCAAGCACTATCTCGACATCGCGCGCGACACCGTCATCGCGCCGCCGTCGGCGGGAGGCTGAGCGATGGCCGACGCCAAGATCGACACGACCGACGGCTTCAAGAAGGCGCCGGCCGATTCCGACATCGAGGGCCGGATCGCCCGCCATTGCGAAAAGCACGGCATCGATCCGGTGACTGCGGTCAAGAGCTTCGCCGTGTTGTCGCGTCGCCAGGCGCTGAAGCGCTTCCTGGCCCATGTCGAGCTGTTCAAGATGACGCTCGGCGTGCCGGGCGACTTCGCAGAGTCGGGGTGTTCCGCGGCGGCGGGCTGTTCACCTGGGCGAACCTGCTCGAATCGCACTGCATCGGCGATCGGACCAAGCTCGTGCACGGCTTCGACAATTGGCAGGGCTTCACCGGCTTTGCCGAGCAGGATGCCGCGCCGGCGCCGGACGCCGGCAAGACGGTCGGCGGCTTCAATCGGGCGCAGTATCGCGAGGAAGTGCTGGACGCGATGGCGATCTTCGACGCCGACCGCTGCATCCCCTTCAAGCCGCGCATCAAGCTGATCGAGGACGCAAGAACTCGCCGCCGGCTACGGCGGCAGGAGCTCCGCGTTGATCTCCTGCACGTGAGCAGAGACGTCGTCGCGGCACGCAGTCCAGCCGCTCAGCAGGCACGGCAGCTTCTGGCCACGCGGGAACAGGCCCTTCTGCACTGGGTAGCTGTAGTCGTGGCTGCGTAGGAAATCTTCGACCGCGAACGAGCGGCCGGTCGTCTCGTACTTGCGGGCCGCGGCGGTGAAGTTGTTGACGTAAGCTTGCCTCGGATCCTCGATGATCTTGATCGCATCGGGTGCCGAGAACATGCGCGGGATCATGCCGTAATCGATATTGGCGTAATGCTTGCGGCGATACCTGGCCAGCCCGGCGACACTGGTGAACAGCGGATGGATGAACACCGAGTGGATCTCGACGCCGCCCTCGACCGGCCAGAAGATCTCGCGCGGATGCTTGCCGAAATCGGAGTTTTCGGCGGCGATGATCTGTGACACGAAGTAATGGTGGGCGTGCTGGGCGGCCAAGGTCGCAAGATCGCCGGTCGAGATCGAGATCGGGCCGTCGCCGGCAAAGCGCTGGTCGAGCGCCGGCAGGAAGGTCTCGGTCTCGGCCACGATGTTGCCGCCCCCGCAGCATTCGTAGCCCTCGTGCCGATAGTTCGCCATGTTCGCGAGCGAGCCCTCAGCGACGACGCAGTCGACCGGGATCATGAACAGATGGGCCGACGCGCGCTCGGCGAAGAAGATCGAGCAGTGATCCAGCATGCCATAGAGGATGTAGAAATTGTGCACCAAGTGGCCCGAGGTGAGCGCGCCCATCACCGGCGCCGGCACGATGGTGAACTCGACGTCGGCAAGCGCCGTCAAGCGGGCGAACAGCGAGTGGTCGCGCATGCGCGCCTCACCCGCGGCGTCGGTGACGATGCTGAACACGATGCGACCCTGGCGTCGCAGCGCCGGCAGGTTGCCGTCCGACAGCATCGAGCGGAGATTGTACTGTAGGAAATTGTCGACGTAGGCCGGCCCCCAGACGATGCAGCCCATCACGAAGATGTCGCCCGCCGCATGCGCCGCGCGATAGGCTGCACCGCGCGCCTGGCAGGCTTGGTATTCCTGACGGCAGAAATCGGCGATCAGCCTTACCTCGGAGCGCAGCGGCAGGTTGAGCGTGTCGACGAGATGCCACAGATCGTCGAACAGGCCGAGGCGCAGGAAGGAGACCCACAGCCGATCGACCGCGTCGAGTTCGTGGCGGGTGCCGGCAAAGCCGACCCGATCGTCACGCACGAGGCGGCGGACGTCGTCGAGCTGCGTCTCGACCTCGCCGATGCAGCCGTTGCGGATCTCGAAGTCCATGATCTTGTCCATCATGGCGACCAGCTCGAACAAGGTGAGCCTGGTCGGCCCGTTGGGTGACATCTCGGGCTTCGGGCCGGCCATCGCGCTACGAAGCAAATTGACAAGGCGCTTCAACGAACGACCTCAGGTTACGCCAATGGCGCGACCCTACTCTGGATTGCGCCCGGCCTCTACCCCGGCTGATTGGTAGCCACGAAACGGAAATCGATCGGCAAATGCCGCCAGCGGCCCACGATCCGGCGCGCGACCGCGACCGACATGGGAATGAACACCACCGCGCCGGCCGGCACTTGCGTGGGTTGCAGGATCGGCAGACCGCCCAGCGAATGGCCGATGCGGTTCGGGTCCTCGTCGACGAAGAAGCCGACCCTGCCTTCGAGCTCGAGCATCGCCCAGCAGGCAGCGATCGATGACCCCATGATGCCGAACGGCTTGTCGTCCATCGCCGCCGTGCGCGCGGCGTCACGCACCTCGTCGATCAGCGCGAACTGGCGCTGACAACGCTCCTTCATCACCTCGACCGGGCAGGCCTCGTCGACGAGCGCCGCGTCAGGCCTGCCGTCCACCGACAGGACCGCGATCAGCTCCTTGGGCAGCAGGCCCTCCGACAGGAGTTCCGGCACCAGGCCCGACTGGCGAGCGACATAGTGCAGGCTCTGGCTGTCGAAATGCGTACAGTGATCGGCGATCAGGAGGTCGATGGGGTTCTGCGCGAGATTGGGCACGGCGACCAGGATGCGTCCGCCCGGGGTGAGACGGCGGCAGATTTCCTGCAAGAAGCCGATCGGGTCGGGCACATGCTCCAGCACATGCGACAACGAGATGAGATCGAACAGTCCCGCATAGTCGGGATCAGTGCCGCTGTAGAAACGCTCGACACCCGGCAGCGCCATCACCTTCTCGCGCCAGGTGTCGCTCAACTCCGACCCGGAAAGCGTCCAGCGAGGCCTGAGCGCATGAAAGCTTTTCAACAGGTTGCCGTTCGAGCAGCCGATGTCGAGCAGCCGGCCGGTCTCCGCCAGCGGAACCAGGTCGAGGAAATTGTGCAGCAGGATCTGCGAGCGCGGGCCGCTGCCGCGCGCCGAATCGAAGATCATCGGCTCGGCGCCGCGGCTCTGATGATTGATGTCGTAGTGGGCGTAGATACGCTCGATCATGGCGCGCCACGCCGGCGTCACCACCTTCTGGACGGTGCAGCATTGACGGCAGACCGAGAACTCCGCCGTGCCTTCGACCGGCCGGACGTCGGACGACACGAGGCGAAAGCGTGCGCCCCGCTGGTCGAGCGTCTCGACGGCCTGGCATCCACAGACATGGCAGGCGGTCACGGCTATTCAGCGATCGAGAAAAGCCAGGATCTCGCCGGCGACCGTCTCGATATCGGACCGGCTCATGTACTGATTCACCGGCAGGGTGAGGATCCGGCCTGCCTGGCGCTCGGTCGCGGGGAAGTCGCCCTCCCTGTGGCCGAGCCCGCGCGCCGCGGGCTGCAGATGGATCGGGATCGGATAGTGGATCGCCGTCTTGATGCCGAGCGCCTTGAGATGACCCTGCAAGGCATCGCGCCTGTCGACCTGGATCACGAAGGTGTGGAAGGTATTGAACTCCTCGTTACGGCACGGCGGGACGTAGAGCCGCTCGTGGCGCAGCAGCCCCTGATAGACCGCGGCATTGGCGCGCCGCTTGGCGATCACGTCGGGCAGCTTGTCCAGCCGATAGTTGAGGATGGCCGCCTGCAGCGTGTCCATGCGCGAGACAAGGCCCCATTCCTCGATCGTCTGGCGATCAGCCATGCCGTGCGAGCGCAGGCGGCGCATGCGTTCGGCCGCGGCCTTGTCGTTGGTCGCCACGAACCCGCCGTCGCCCAACGCATTGAGGTTCTTCAGCGGATGCGCCGAGAAACAGCCGTAATGACCGACCGCACCGCTCCGCCGGCCCTTGTAGGTCGAGCCGATCGCCTGAGCGGCATCCTCGATGACGACGAGGCCGTGCCGCTCGGCGATCTCCATGATCTCGTCCATGCGGCAGACCCGGCCGGTCAGGTGGACGGGCATGATCGCCTTGGTGCTGGGCGTGATCGCCCGCTCGATCTTTTCCGGATCGATGTTCTGGTCGGCCATCACGTCGGCGAACACCGGCTTGGCGCCGAGATGGATGATGGTCGCCGTCGAGGCGACGAAGGAGTTGGGCGGCGTGATCACCTCGTCGCCGCGGCCGATGCCCGCGACCACCATCGCCAGCATCAGCGCATCGGTGCCGGAGTTGAGCGCCACGGCCTCCGCGGTGCCGCAATAGGCGGCGAGCCGCTTCTCCAGCGCGTCGATCTCCTCTCCGGTCCCGACGAAGGCGCCGCGCGACACCACTTCTTCGAAAATGCGCTTCAAGTCGGCGAGCTGGTCGCGCCCCTGGGCGGGCAGGTTCACGTAGGGAATGTCGTACTTCGCCATCTTACGCCCCGTAGAACTCCTGGACCGTCTGCACGATGTAGGCCAGCTGCTCCTCGACCAGATGCTCGTGCGCCGGAAACGAGATCATCGTATCGGCCTGGCGATCCGTCACCGGGAAATCGCCCCTCTTGTAGCCGAAGGAGCGCAGGCCCTCCTGGCAGTACAAGGGCACCGGATAATGCACCTTGGCTTCGATGCCGTGGCGCTTGCAATGCGCAAGAAGCTCGTCGCGCCGCTCGGCGAACACGATGTAGAGATGGAACACCAGCTTGCGATCGTTGAAGCGGCGCGGCAGGGCGATGCCCTTGACGCCACCGAGCCCGCGATCGAGGTAGGCGGCGTTCCTGATCCGGGTGTCCGTTATGAAATCGACCTGATCGATCAACCAGGTGCCGACCACCGCCTGCAGCGAATCGAGCCGCGAGTTGCAGCCCAGGCGGACGACGCTGTCGCGGTCCTTGAGTCCGTGATTGCGGAGCTGACGCAACAGGGTGGCGAACTCGTCGTCGTCGGTGACGATCATGCCGCCATCGGCCCACACGTTGAGGTTCTTCAACGGATGCAGCGAGAATCCGCCCGACCGGCCGAATGTCCCGGCCTTCCTGCCCGCGATGTCGCCCAGGATGCACTGGCAGGAATCCTCGACCACCGGCAGGCCGTGCTTGTCGGCAAGCGTCATCAGCGCCGGCATGTCGGTCATCTGGCCGGCGAGATGCACCGGCAGCAGCGCCTTGGTGCGCGGCGTGATCCTGGCCTCGACCTGGGCCACATCCATGCAGAAATTGTCGGTGCAATCGACGAACACCGGGCGAGCATAGGTCTCCGCGATCGCGCCCACGGTGGCGATGAAGGTGTTGGCCGCGGTGATGACCTCGTCGCCTGGCCCGACGCCCAGCGCCTTGAGCGAAAGCTTCAACGCATCCGTGCCGGAATTGACCCCGATGGCGTGGCGCGTGCCGATCATGGCGGCGAATTTCTGCTCGAACTCGCGCACCGGCTTGCCGAGGGTGAAGTCGCCGGTCGGCACGAACTTGCGGAACAGGTCGAGGATCTCCTCGATGTTCTCGGCGCTGAACTGCTTGGGCAGATAGGACCACTGGACTTTCGATCCATTGGGCTGCAGCGGCAGATCGATTCGGGGCATCTCGGGCATTTCCTCTACTCGCGAGCGGCGGCAATAGCACGCCGGGCCTCGCCGATGCTCGCCAATGTATCGCGCGGAGGAAACAGGCTGACAAAGACCGGTTGGCAGCCCAGCGCCGCCTCGACCCGTGCACGGACCTTGAATTCGTTCTCAGAGCCGACGCCCAGCAGACAGAGCAGCTTGCCCCCAGCCTGGTCCGCGACCTCGGTGAGCGCCGAGATCCGGTTGGGCGTGCCCGGCATCAGGCGATGATGCAGATCGTGCCGATCGTCGACGGCGAAGTCGAGCAGCCCGCCGATGCGGCAGGCTGCGACCACCAGGCAGGAGCGCGGAGCGACGCCGTAGATCAGGACCCGGTAGCTGTTCGACCGTGCCTCGGAGAGCAGCGCGCCCATTTCCGTCCGCTGCCGCTCCATGCCGACAACGAAATCCTGCAGCAGCACCCAAGCCGCTGCGGGGTCGGGCGGCTCGACCGCGTCGGGCAGAGGTCGCGCGGACATTCGTGCGACAAAGGCCAGCGACCCGCCGCCGAAGGCGTAGTGGCGTCGATCGGTGATGGCAAAGCCGAAGCGCGCCAGCATGTATTCGGCGAGCGGCCGGGTGAAGTAGCTGATGTGCTCTTCCCACAAGATCGCCGGGCTGCCGAGCGCCATCGCCTCTTCCATGGCGGGCAATTCCAAGACCAGCAGCCCGTCCATGCGAAGCAAAGCGCGGATCGCCGCGAAGAAGCCTTCGAGATCGCTGATATGCTCGACGACATGGCGCAGGTAGACGGCGTCGAACCGGCCGTGCTCGGCGACGATCGCCGCCGCGCTCGCCGCGGTGAGGTAGCCGGCATGGACCGAGTGCCCCTTCTCGCGCGCCACCCTTGCGGCCGAAGGGTTGGGCTCGAGGCCGACGACGAGGCGATAGCCGGCACGCTGCAAGGCATCCATCAGCGAGCCATCGTTGCAGCCGATGTCGATCACCGAGCCGGGGTCCCGACGGGCGATCGCCGTCGCGATCAGGTCCTCGAGATGGCGCGGGCGCTGGAAGCCCGTCGTGTAGGTGTCGGAGTCGCCGTAGATCAGCTCGGGGGGGATCGCCTCGGTGATCTGCAGCAAACCGCAGGCCGGGCAATGCGCGAAGCGCACGGTGAAACGCGGATCCGGATCGGCCGACGTCTTGCGCAGATGGTGGGAGATCGCAAGCCCTTCCAGGCTGAACATCGGCGCCAGCCCGGTCGCGGCGCAGAGACAGCACCGGCTCACAGGCGCCACGTCGCTCTCCGCTTGTTCTCGTCCTCGAGCCGCGCCGCGCGCCGGACGATGTCGCCTACGATCTCGGAGGCAGCCGCTTCGACCGGAAGCCACGCCTCGCTGCGCGCGCCGAAACGCAGCGGCAGTTGAAACAACACGGGGCGCAAACGTCCCCAATAGCCCCACAGCCAGAACGCCATGTCGTCCGCCGAGAGCAGCGCGCCGGCCTGCAATTGCTCGGGTGCCGGCCCCTGTTCCAGCGACAGCGCCACGATGCTCGAATCCTGCACGATATGGAGGCGCGAGAGATCGAGCGACGTGCGATCGACGAAGCGACTATCGACCGGATCTATGGTCAACCGCAGCGGATGGTCGAAAGCCGCGGGCCGGAGAGCGATCGGATGGTAGTGGTTGCCATGGAACAGCACGCCGTCCGCGCCGGCACGCCAGCACAGCCTGAGCGGGACGCGCGCGCGTCCGTCCGGACTGGCAAAATTGTACTGCGGCAGATGGTCGATCAGCAGGCGCTCGCAATCGGCCGAGGAGAGCTGCAGCGAGCCGTCGTCACGCCGATAGTCGCGCTCCAGCAAAGGCCGCAATGCATCGGCCGGCAGCTGAATGCCGTGCAGCATGACCGCATCGACATCCTCGGCCAGACGTTCTGCCATGAACGTGAGCGCACCGTCGTTCAGCATCGTGTCGGCGACATGGCAGCTCACGATGGCATCGGCAATCCGGCCGGCCGCCATCGCGACGTAGTGCGCGCACGACATCAGCGCGAACTTGCAATTGCGGGCGTAGTAGAAAGCGAGCGAGCGGTCGGAATAGTGCACCGGCTCGCAGCCA
The DNA here is from genome assembly GCA_046349295.1 of Reyranellaceae bacterium. Classification (GTDB taxonomy): domain Bacteria; phylum Pseudomonadota; class Alphaproteobacteria; order Reyranellales; family Reyranellaceae; genus Reyranella. Next base: position 149,047 of record JAXMCP010000008.1, on the reverse strand, counting down.
TAGGCCGCCTCCATCGCCTTGCCGTAGCCCACCTGCGCCTCGCTGTAGCGCACGAAGCGGACGGTGGCGTAGTCCTGCAGCCGGGCGAACAACGGATCGGCGGCAAGGAAGCGCTCTGTCTCCACCGAGGTGAAGATCACGAGATGGACCGAATGGCGCTTCGCCAGCTCTGGCAGATTGTTGGGCGACAGCAGGGAAGCGCAGCAAAAGCGCACGAAATGGTCGGTGAAAGGCTGGCCCCATACCGGAACGGCAATGACGAAGGGCGGGTGATCGCCCACCGACGCGATCGATTGAACGAGCTCACGCACCCAGGGATCGTAAGCCTCGAGCAGCGAGACGATGATTTGCGCGAAGGCATCGTCGGGGTCGAGCTGCAGCACTGAATCGAAGAAGTCGCGAACATCTTCGGCGGCACCGTGCCGCAAGAGTGTGATGGCCGCATGATGTCGAAGCAGTGCGTGGCGCGGATGGGCGCGCACCGCCTCCCTGAGGAGGACCAGCGCGTCCTGATTTCGGTTCGCCTGATCGTACATGGTGCACAGCTGGACGGCGAGCAGCGGGTCCTGGGTCAGCGCCCATGCCCGTTCGATCTTGCCGATCGCCTCGTTGACGCGAAGCCGCTCTTCCTGCCAGAGCTTGGTGCCGTCGGCCGACAGGCTCTTGCTCACCCGATCCGCGGCGAGACGGTCCACCCAGCCGGTCATTCCGGGCTCCGGCAAGTCAAGGGCTGAACGATGTCACATGGGGGGCGGAAGCTGGGCACGGGACCGCGGCGAGGGCTCTTACGATCAGGGGGCAAATCCCGTATACCGCTAAAAGTCGTTCAATTACCTGAGACAGTTCGACGTGAACGCACAGCCATACGTTACCTTTGTCTCGTACTTTCGCAACGACGGTTATACAAGCGATTTCGACTTGCGTGTCAGGCGGGCGACCCGCTTCCTCGTGCGCCAGCTCCAGCGGGTCGGTCTCGAATCCGAGCTTATCCTCGTCGAATGGAATCCGCCCGTCGACGATGCGCTGCTGATCGAGCAACTGGGTCCCCTGCCGCAGGGGGGCTGCGTGCAGGTGCGCGGAATCGTGGTCGGCCAGGAGCATCATTTGAAGTTTCGGGGCTCCCAGGAATGGGGCATGAACCCGGCCGCCGCCGCCAATGTCGGCTTGCGTCGCGCGCTCGGTCGGTTCGTCTCGCCCAAGGCGGCCGACACCTATCTTTCGGACGAGATCGTCGCCACGCTGGCCCGCCGCGACCTTGCCGAGAACGTCATGTATCGCTGCGACCGGCACGACGTCGTGCTGGGCCCGGACGAGCTCAAGGAGATCGACGATGCCGCGCTGCTCGAGCGCCTGCAGAGCCTCGAGAGCACGCCGCACGATCACCTGCCGCCGCCACCGCATTGGCACATCCGCGATCTGCACACCAATGCCTGCGGCGACTTCCTGCTGATGAGCGGCGGCCTGTGGCATACGGTGCGCGGCTTCCCGCTCGACGACACGGTGCTGTCGCTCGACTGCGATTCGATGATCATGCATGCGGCAGCTGCACTCGGTGTGCGAGAGATTTGCCTGCCGGCGGCGTGTCGGGTCTACAAGGGCACGCATGCCCGCCTGTTCTCCAATCGCATCACCCAGGTCTTCTCGCCCTGGCAGGCGTTGATCGACAACAGCCTGGGTAGTCTGCGCTGGTGGCGCTGGCAGACGCTGGCGCGCAGCACCTTCGACTACCCCAAGCGCAAGGTGCGGGGGATCGAGAGTGTGCTGGCGCCGTCGATCGAGCGGCATTTCGTCAAGCCGGCCGAGCAATGGGCACAGGGCGCCACGCCGGAACTGCATCAGCCGGCCGACTGGGGACTGGGTGATTGCGTGCTCGACGAACGTATCCTGTGCCGTGCCCGATGGAATACGGCCAGCAGCGCGGCAGTGGCGTGAGCGTCGAGCAAGCGGTCTTTCTCGTCGGCGGCCTCGGGACCCGACTTCAGGACCTGACCCGGCAGACAGCCAAGCCGATGCTGCCTGTCGGCGGCCGGCCGTTCCTCGATTACTTGCTGGAGGAAGCGGCACGCCACGGCGTGAAGCGCGCCCTGCTGTTGTGCGGCTACAAGGCCGACGATCTCGGCCAGGCCTATGCCGGCCGCATGGTGCGCGGCATGCGGGTCGAGACGGCAGTCGAGCCGTCGCCAGCTGGCACAGCCGGCGCACTTGCGCTGGCGGCTCAACGATTGGATCAGCGCTTCTTCTTGGTCAACGGAGATTCTCTTCTTGATTTCAATTGGTTGTCACTTCTTCCTGAGGTTGGCATCGAAAGCCTGATCCAGATGGCTCTGGCGACCGGCGTCGCCGGGACCCGCTACGGCCGGGTTGTGGTAGAGCACGGCAAGGTGCGCGACTTCGCGCCGTCCGGCCCACCAGGCGAACCGATCAATGCGGGCGTCTACTTGACGGACAAGGCAATCTTGTCACGCATCAAATCAATGCCCTGCTCGCTCGAACGCGACGTGTTGCCGGAGCTTGCGCGCGAGGGGGCAATCGCCGGCCGCATCCTCGAGGGGCCGTTCATCGACATCGGCATCCCGGAGGATTTCGCGCGGGCCCAGACCTTGGTGCCTAGCCTGATGCGACGGCCGGCAGCGTTCCTCGACCGCGACGGCGTGCTGAACGTGGACACAGGCTACGTCCATCGCACAGACCAGGTGCGCTGGGTCAGAGGGGCGCACGAGGCCGTGCGCGCGCTGAACGACGCGGGCTATTTTGTCTTCATCGTCACCAACCAGGCCGGCATCGCGCGCGGGCTGTACGAGGAGGAGCACGTCGTGGCCCTGCACCAATGGATGGGCACGGAGCTCGGCCAGCACGGCGCCCACATCGATTGCGCCGAATACTGCCCTTACCATCCCGAGGGCACGATCGAGCGCTACCGGCAGGTCTCGGACCTGCGCAAGCCCGCGCCGGGCATGATCAAGAAGCTGATGGCCGACTGGCCGGTCGACGTCTCGCGCTCCTTCCTGATCGGCGACCGTGAGACCGATCTAGAGGCGGCCGAGGCGGCGGGCATTCCCGGCCACCTCTTCCTTGGCGGCAACCTGCTGGACTTTCTCAAGTCGCTTGGGCTGCCGCAACGAAGAACTGCCTCGACCGGTTGATCGCCAGTACGGCGTCGACAGCCTGCTGTGGCAGCGGCCCATGGTCACCGGCGGCGGCATTCTGATCGGCTTCGGTCGGCGTCAAGATGCCGGGAATGGTGCTCGCGACCACGGGGAACGAGAGACAGAAACGCAGCGCCGCCTGGACCCCCGCCACGCCTGGCGCCGCGCCGACCGCCGCAAGCAGGTCCTGGGCACCGACGATCCAGTTGGCGAGCTGGGCGGCCGACCAGCCGAGCCGATGATCGCCCGGAGGGAAGGCCGTATCGCGCGTGATCATGCCCGAGAGAAAGCCGAAGCAAAGCGGCGTGCGCGCCACGAAGCCAGTGCCGCGCCGCGCCATCTCCTCGAACAGGCCGCCGGTCTGCGCCCGGACATCCATCATGTTGAAGTTCGCCTGGATGACGGCGATGTCGCCGGCGGCGAGCGCCGCCAGCGCGTCGCCCGGGCTCTTGGTGGAGGCGCCCCAGGCGCGGATCTTGCCAGCATCCAGACATCCGTCCAGGGCACGCCGCAGCTCGTCCGACTGCAGCACGTCAAGCGGCGGATTGTGCAGCAGCAAGAGGTCGACGGTGTCCGTGCGCAGGCGGCGCAAGCTGCGCTCGATCGAGGCGACGACGGCGCCGGACGAAAAGTCGGGCGGCTGGTTCCACGACTCGTAGCCGGCCTTGGTGGCGATCACGACGTCCTGCCGGCGACCAGCAAAGGCCTGGCCGATCAGCGCCTCGCTGTGGCCATTGCCGTACGCCGCCGACGTGTCGAAGAAGGTGATGCCATCGTCGCGCGCCCGCGCCAGGGCGGCGAGCGAGGTGCGATCATCGGTGTCGCCATAGGACGTCTGATCGACGGTCCGGCCGCCGATCCCCCACGCCCCGAAGCCGATCTCCGAGACCGTGATCCCGGTCCGGCCAAGCGCGCGGTAGTGCATCTTACGCAGCCTCCCCTGCAATCGGGGGAATCGGGGGAGATGCCCCGTCGTACGGGGCGCAGGGGGAAGGCAACAATCGAAGCCTCTCCGATTCCGACGTCGGACCTTCACGAATCTCGTTTGGGGCCATCCCCCTCCGGGCCTGCGGGCCACCATAGGCTCTTGGCCGCGTGCGGCATAAATGCCGCCCCCCGATTACGGGGGAGGCATATGAAGGACGTGTCCGGTGACTCACGACCCCTCCGTCCGCATCGGCATCTTGGCCGCAAGGCGGCCTAGTAATGCCCAGCCAGCTCGGGCGTGATCTCGACGGCACGGGGGGCATAGAGATAGGCGCCCTTCTTGTTTCCCCACCAGACGATTTCCCGGCACCATTTCTGGAAGTCGTCGTAGGGCTTGCTGGTGCGGTCGATGTCGATGGCGGTCGGCGCCTCGGCCAGCAGCGCCTGCTCGCCGCCCCGCACCTTGTGCCAGTAGTCGATCAGGTTGTGCTTCACCCGGAGCTTCAGGTCGCCCTTGGCGAAGGGCTGGTTGACCAGCGCGTGGTTGAGGCGGATCGCCTCCTGGATGATCTCCAGCGGCAGATCGTCGGCGCTCCGCGCGCTCACCGTCTCGGCCAGCAGCTTGCCCGCCTCCTCGTAGAAGGCATCGAAGCGGCCCTCGGCGGTCAGCCTGACGAAGATGTATTCGTCGGCCGGCCAGTAGATGCCGAGATAGTCCTTGGAGAAGACGTACTCCGAGCCGCCTTCCTGGATCGATCTGGCTTCACTGTGGAAGAAGGCGTTGATCCCGGCAATCAGCGGGAAGCGCGCCGGATCGGCGGCCATGAAGGCCTCGATCAGGTCGCGATAGGTGATGCCCGACATGCCGTGCGCCAGGATCAGCGGAAGCTGGAACAGCTTGTCGAAATGCAGGAGCGCGGTCATCCAGCAGAACACGCGGGTCCGGCGCCAGTCGGCAGCGGGCATCGCCGCGGTGGCGACGACCAGGTCCTGAACCTCGGGCACGTCGTCGTCGAGCTCGATGCGCTCGCCGTGGATATTGATGATCTTGGACTCGACCGTGACCATGCCGTACTTGGCCTGATAGGCGGGGTCGCCCATCTCGGCATTGGGCAGGATCGACAGATTGTTGAACTGGATCCGGTTGTGCTGGCCGTTCTCGATCAGCCGATCGACGCCCTGGACGAAGGAATCGTAGGTCTCGCCGGGCAGCCCGAGGATCAGGTCGGAATAGGTCTCGACCTTGTCGCGGGTGAAGCGGCGCTGCAGCTCCATGTAGGTGCCGAGCGCGATGTTGTCGCGCTTGATGGCGACCAGCGTCGCCTTGTCGACGCTCTGCATGGAGAGCGCCACGCCCTTGTTCAGCCCGGCGTCGGACAGAATCTTCTGCGTCTCGTAGGCCCGCTCGGTGGCATTCTTGGTGTTCTGCACCGACAACGCCACCGGATAGCCGGTGCTCTTCTTGATCGAGGCGACGTAGTTGGCGATGTCGACGTCGCGCTTCTGGATGCCGAAGTTGGCGTCGCAGCAGAAGATGTACTCGATCTTGTTGGCCGCGAACCAGTCGACCTCGCGATAGAGCCGCTCCTCGCCGAACTTGGTGACCTTCGCCGCCGTCGCCGAGCCCCAGTCGCAGAAAGTGCAGCGGAACGGGCAGCCGCGATTGGTTTCCCACAGGCCGATCCAGCTTTCGTGCGGATTGGCCGCCATGATGGCGTCGAACGCCCCTTCGAGGAACGGCGAGGGGATCTCGTCGAGGTCGCGCACCCGATCGGTGTTGGGGGTGCGCAAGAAGCGACCGTCGGCCGTGACCATGCTGACGCCCGGCAGGGCCTGCCAGGCCTGGCGATCGGGGAAGGCATCGAGCAGCTTCAGGAAGATGCGCTCGCCCTCGTTGTGGACGGCGAGGTCGATCTGCGGATTGGCCCGCAAGAAGGCTTCCGGCTGGTCGGGCACGTGCGGGCCGCCGAACACGATCACGATGCCAGGCTTCAGCGCCTTCAGCCGACGGGCGATCTCGAGCGAGATGCGGCCGTTCCAAACGTAGGTGCTGAAGCCCACCAAGTCGGCATCCTTCAGCGCCTCGACAGCATCGGCGATGCGCACGCGCTTGTAGAGCGGCGGCAGGAAGCTGTACCGGCCGGGATCGGCTGCCATCTTCTGCACATAGGTCTGCAGCAGCGCGACCGAGTACGGCAGGTAGTTCTGGCCGGAGAAGGAATTATTGATCTGGACCAAGCCGATCACGACCGGTGCGCGCGGCTCGATGGCCGGCGTCTGCCCCCTGGCGCTCGGGTCAGGTCTGATATCGTTCGACATTTTGCCTAGAGGTAAGCTCACCGCAACGCTTGCGCAACACAATTGGTAGGCGCAAGGACTTGAGAATGAAGGTGATTTTGTGTTGGGAGGAAGAATGAACGTCGCCGGCAAGAAAGTTCTAATTGCCGGGGGTGCAGGGTTCATAGGCACCAACCTGGCGCTCGCCCTTGCCGAACGCGGTGCCCAACTCAGGCTCACGACGCATACCAAGCCGCTGCAGGTTGCGATCACAGGCGCCGAGACGCTCGCGGTCGACCTGCGACAGCCCGACCAGTGCGCGCGGACGGTCGAGGGCATGGACTACGTGTTCCTGTGCGCCGCCCATACCTCGGGCGCCGCCGTCATCCGCACCACGCCCCTGGTGCACATCACGCCCAACGTGCTGATCAACACGCTGATGCTGGAGGCAGCCCATCGCGCCGGCGTCGCCAAGTTCTGCTTCATCTCGAGCGGCGCCGCCTACCCGCCGACCGACGAGCGGCCGGTAAGCGAAGGCGAGATGTTCGACGGCGACCCTCACGACGTCTACTTCGCCGCCGGCTGGATGAAGCGCTATGCCGAGATCCTGTGCCGGACCTATGCCGAGAAGATCGCCAGGCCGATGCCGACCCTGGTGGTGCGGCCGTCCAATATCTACGGCCCCTACGACAAGTTCGACTTTGCCGTCAGCCACGTGACCGCGGCGCTGATCCGCCGTGTCGTCGAGCGCCACCGCCCGCTCGAGGTCTGGGGCACTGGCGAGGACATCCGCGATCTGATCTATGTCGACGACTTCATCGAGGGGCTGCTGGCGGCCTTCGCGCTCGACCGGCCCTATCTCGCGATCAATCTTTGCGCCGGCCAGGGCCATTCGGTGCGCCAGATCCTGCACGCGATCCTCACGGCCGACGGGTTCACCGACGCCGATGTCCGCTTCGATCCATCACGGCCCAGCACCATTCCGGTGCGCCTGATGGACAACGGCACCGCGCGAACGCAGATCGGCTTCGAGGCAAAGACGCCGCTGGCCGTGGGCCTACGCCGCACCATCGAGTGGTATCGGCGCACTCGCCGGGGCTAGCGGCGGCGCACCTCCATCGGCACGCCACAGAATGTTGGTCTCGAAGGTGAACAGGGCATCGGCGGGCGGGCTGGAGACGCCGAGAGGCTCGGCGAAGCTGTGCGTCACCGTTCGACGATCACCCGCGACCTCGATCGACAGGCTGCCGGTGCATTTGAGCTCGCGTACCTCAGAATGGACCGCGGAAGCGCTTGTATCCCTCGGTCATCGAACGTTCGACCGGCAGGTCGATGCCGTGGCCCTGCCCTTTGACCTGGGTCAGGATGGCGTCGACCGTCTCGTGCTGGCTCGGATAGTAGATGTCCTCGAGGCTCTTTGCTGTCGGGCAGGGCGCCGGCGCCATGCCGAGCATCGACGGCGGTTGCTTGAGCAGGCGCGGGTCGCGCACCACGAGCTGGCGGCATACTTCGGCCGCGACGCCGTACTCCAGCCACGACGTGTCGGCGACCACCAACCGGCCCGTCTTGCGCACGCTCGCCGCCACCAGATCCCAGTCGGGATGGCTGATCGAATTGAGGTCGATGATCTCGGCCGAGATGCCGGTCTTGTCGTGCACGTACTGGGCGGCGCGCAGCGCCTCCAGCACCATCACCGAGGTCGCGACCACGGTGACGTCCCTGCCCTCGCGCGCCAGGTAGCTGCCGAGCGGCACGTGCCTCGTGGAATCCGACACCGTGAAATCGAGATTGTAGAGCAGGCGATGCTCGATGCTGATCACCGGGCCGGGATGGCGGGCAATGATCGCGGGATACATGTCGAGGATCGCCTGGCTGCTCGACGGCATCACGACGGTAAGGCCGGGGAAATGCGCGAAGGTCGATTGCGGGCTCTGCGAATGCTGCGCGCCCTGGCCCCAGCTCCGGCCGACGACGATGCGGATCAGCATCGGGCAGCTCATCAGGCCGCCGAACATGTAGCGATACTTGGCAGCCAGATTGAGGATCTGGTTCATTGCCAGGAAGGAGAAATCGGCGCGAATGTGCGTCGTGATCGGATAGTCGCCGGCCAGCGCCGCGCCGATCGCGACGCCGGTCATGCCCTCTTCCATCAACGGCACGTCGAACACGCGCGCCGCCCCGTGCTTCTCGGCGAGCCCCGTGGTCGAGCCGAAGATGCCCTTAAAGTCGTCGACGCCCTGACCCATGATGAAGACACTGGGATGCTCGGCCAGCGCGGCGTCCATGGTCTCGAGCAGGGCGCCGGCGTAGGACAGAACGCGTGTGCCCTGCGCGGTGGTTTGGGCCATTGCGACATTCATGGTCGGGGGACTCACGGCGCTAGATGACATCGGTGAGGAGTTCGAGCCGGCCGGGCGCCGGGCTCGCCTCGGCGAAGGCGACGGCGGCGGCGATCTCGCGTTCGAGCTCGGGCCGCAGCGCCTTGGCGAGCGCTGCATCTACGATCAGGGGATCGCGCCGCTTGAAGGCATCGACGCTCGCAGTGGTGCGATAGTTGAAATGGAAATCCTCGCCGACGCCGACATGCTCCTTGTAGCGCGAGGTCGCAATCTCGAGCACGAAGGGCGCGCCGGCGCGCACGTTGGACGCCGCCTCGAGCGTGGCCTCACGCACCGCCAGCATGTCCCAGCCTTCTTCCAGGCGGCGGCTGGCGATGCCGAACGAGGCGGCATGCTCGGCCAGCCGATAGGCCTGGCGAACCGGGCGGTGGCTGTGCACGGCCAACCCGTTGTCCTCGCACAGGAACAGCACAGGCACCTTCATCAGGGCGGCGAAGTTCAGGCTCTCGTGATAGACGCCCTCCTCGGTCGCGCCATCGCCGAACACGGCGACGGCAATGCGATCGCTGCCACGGCGCTTGAAGGCGAGCGCGGCGCCGACAGCATGCGGGATGGTGCTGGCCACCACCGCCGACGAGCCCATCAGGCCCACCTCGGGTGCGGCGAGATGCATGGAGCCCGCCTTGCCGCCCGAAATGCCGCCGGTGCGGCCGTACAGTTCGGCGAACATGGCGTCGAGCCGGCCGCCCTTGGCGATGTAGAAGCCATGCGAGCGATAGGTGGCGAAGACGAGGTCGTCGAGCCGCAGGCCGTCGCACACACCCACCGCGACTGCCTCCTGGCCGATCGACAGATGGACCGGGCTCTGGATCTTGTCGGACGGGTAGAGCGCGATGATCCGCTCCTCGACCAGCCGGATCAACAGCGCCGTCCGGAACAGCCGGCGGTATGTCGCTTCATCCTTCACAGAGTGATTCTCCGCCAGGGAAATGGGGCCGCTGACAGCTAAAGGAGCCTGTGCCGTCTGGCAACGTCAGAAGCTCGTGCTTTGGCCGCCATCCACCGTGATGTTGGCGCCGTTTACCAGGCTGGCCTGCTGCGAGCACAGAAAGACCACCACCGCGGCGACCTCTTCGGGCGTGCCCAGCCGGCCCAGCGGGTATTCGGCATCGACCATGCGCTGGAAGGCCGCGGGGTCGCGCCGCTGCTCGTCCTCGAAGCCGGTGTCGGGGATGTAGATGCCGCCCGGCGCCACGGAATTGAAGGTGATGCCGTCGCGCACCAGGTAGGCCATGCCGGAGAGCGATTTCATCAACGCCGTCTCGGCAGCCTTGGCCATCACGAACCACGGCCGGCCGCTGCCCTCCTTGCCGCCGTAGATCGACGTGACGGTGACGACGCGGCCCCACTTCGCCTGCCGCATGTGCGGCAAGGCGCGGCGCGTGAAGCGCACCGCCGCCATGGCGTTTTTCTCATAGACCTCGCCGAAGACCCGCAGGTCGGTCTCCTCGACGATCTCCTTGCCCCAGCGGCCGCCGCCGCCGACGTTGTTGACCAGGATGTCGAGGCGGCCCCACTCGCGCTCGATGGCGTCCATCACGCGATCCGCGGCGTCGGTCTCCAGCAGGTCGGCGGCCATCGCGAGCCTGCGCACGCCGAACGGCGCCAGCTCGGCCATCGCCACATCGAGCCGCGCCTGCGAGCGTGAGCAGATGGCGACGTGGCAGCCCTCGGCGGCAAGCTGCTTGGCGGAGGCAAGGCCGATGCCGTGGCTGCCGCCGCTCACCAGAGCGAATTTTCCGGAGAGGCCGAGCTCCATGCCTAGAACGGGCCGCGGAAGCGCCGCTCGTGGCTGAAGAAATCCTCGCCGTCGAGATTAGCCGGCTCGAGCCCCAGCATATCCTCGACCGCATGAACGATGGTGCGGGCGTTGGGATAGAACTCGTTCTCGAGTTCCCGCACCGTCGGACAGGGCGTGTGGGCAAAGCCGATGCGCCTGACCGGCGCCTTGAGCTTGCCGAAGCACTTCTCGTTGATGCGCGCCGACAGCTCGGCGCTGAACCCGCTGTCCACCCAGTCGCAATCGGCGATGATGCAGCGGCCGGTGCGCTTCACCGATTCGAGGATCAGGCCCTCGTCGAGCGGCGCCAGGGTGCGCGGATCGACGATCTCGACCGACACGCCGCGCTTGGCCAGGATGTCGGCGGCAAGCCGAGCCTCGACGTTCATCCAGGAGAGGCCCACCACAGTGACGTCACGGCCCGGGCGCAGAATGCGGCCGACACCCAGCGGCACCTCGTAGGGTTCCTCGGGCACATCCTCCTCGGCCCAGTAGAGCCAGCGGTGCTCGAAGCAGATCACCGGATTGTCGTCGCGGATCGCCGCCGTCAGCATGCCTTTGACGTCCGACGGCGTGGTCGGCGCGATGACCTTGAGGCCGGGAATATGGGTGAAGTTGGAGAACAGGCTCTTGCTGTGCTGCGCGCCCTGCCCCCAGCCGCGGCCGATCACGGCGCGCACCACCAGCGGCACCTTGAGCTTGCCGCCGGTCGAATAGATGTAGTTCGACACCATGTTGACCAGCTGATTGGTCGCCAGGATCATGAAGTCGACACGGATATGGACATGGATTGGGCGGAGGCCGCGGATCGCAGCCCCCAGCCCGAAGCCGGTCATCGCATCCTCGGAAATCGGCGTGTCGAAGCAGCGCTCCGGGCCGAATTTCTCGACGATCCCCTTGGTCGTGCCGAAGATCGACGACCAGGTCGGAACGCCAATGCCATAGACGAACACGCGGCTGTCGCGCTCCATCTCCTGGGTCATCGCCTCGCGGATGGCGCCGGCGTAATCAAGCTTTCGCATGGAACACACCTGCATGCAGCCGCGCCGGCTCGGGGATCGGCGCCTGCGACGCCCGTTTCACGCTTGCCTGGATGGCCGTCTCGATTTCCGTCTCCATGCCGGCAATGGCGCTCTCGCCCACCTGGTGCGACGCCAGCCGCGCACGCTGCTGCTTCAGGGCGTCGCGGCTGATCCAGTCGCGCTCGACCTGCACCTTGTCGCGATAGCCCCAGTTCCAGTCGGTGCCGATGCCGACATGCTCGAGGTAGCGACAGCATTTGATGTTGAGGAAGGCCGGCCGGCGATCGCGCTGCGCTTTCTCGGCGGCGTGACGTGCCAGCGAATAGACGCTCTCGACGTCACCGCTGTCGTCCTCGTAGGGGTCGCAGCCGAACGGCTTCACCGCCTCGGTGAGCGAAGCCGCAACCTGGCGCGCGGCGCGCGGCGTGTCGACGGCGTAGTTGTTATCCTCGCAGACGAACAGCATGGGCAGGCGAAACAGTGCCGCCGAATTGAGGCTCTCCCAGAACACCCCGGCGTCGGACGCGCCGTCGCCGAAGAAGGTCACGGCCGTGCGCCCGGTGCCGAGCCGGAGGTTGGCAAAGGCGGCACCGACGGCGACCGGGATTTGCGTCGCCACCACGCCGCTCGACAGGATGTGGCCCTGGTCGGGAGCGGCGAGATGCATCGACCCGCCCTTGCCCTCACCGGTGCCCGAGGTGCGCCCGTAGAGCTCGGAGAAGAAGCGGTCGGTGTCGTGGGTCTGCGCCAGGAAGGCGGCATGGCTGCGGTAGGAGGCGAACACGTCGGCCTTGCCGTCGAGGGCGGCGCACACGCCGACCGACACGAATTCCTGCCCCATCGACATGTGCATGGGGGTCCGCATCAGGTTCTCGGGATAGTGCTTGACGATGTATTCTTCGGAACGACGAGCCAGGAAGAGGCTCTTGTACAACTGAATCGCTGTCGTCTTGGGCAGGGGCTCGCGGTCAGAATTCATCATGTGTTGGGGGTATTTCGCGGTCGGTCCGGACCATAGAGACCTCCGACTCGCAAGGCAATGTTCACTCCCTCCACCTCCCCCATCATGCGGGGTGCCCCCGACAAGGGAGCGGAGAGGGAGTGCTCCGGTCGAGCCCCCCGCAATTCCGACGTCGGAACTTCAGTAGTTTCGATAGTGCCTTCCCCCTCCGGCCCTCGGGGCCTCCTCCCCGATGACGGGAGCGGGACATGAAGACTGGCGGAAAATCAGGCTGTGGCCTTTTGGGCCGGCCTCGACTAGATAGACCGCCGATTTTGCACGACAGGACAGACAAGGCGACCATGGCCCCGCCGCGCGCCCTCATCACCGGCATTACGGGAATGGTCGGCTCACACCTCGCCGAATTCCTGCTCGAGCATACTGACTGGGAGGTCGTCGGCATGTGCCGCTGGCGCAGCCCGCTCGACAACCTCGCCAACATCGCCCATCGCATCAATTCCAAAGACCGCGTGTCGCTGCTTTACGGCGATCTGCGCGACACGATGTCCATCCAGAACGTCGTCGCGGGAGCCAAGCCGGACTACGTCTTCCACCTCGCCGCCCAGAGCTTCCCGCGCACCAGCTTCGATGCGCCGCTCGACACCATGGACACGAACGTACAGGGAACAGTGCGCGTCCTCGATGCGCTGCGCCAGCACGCCCCCAAAGCGGTCATCCATGTCTGCGCCTCTTCGGAGGTGTTCGGCCGCGTCCCGAAGGAGAAGCTGCCGATCGACGAGGAATGCACCTTCCATCCGGCCTCGCCCTACGCCATCTCCAAGGTCGGCACCGACTTGGTCGGCCGCTTCTATGCCGAGGCCTACGGCATGGCGGTGATGACGACTCGCATGTTCACCCACACCGGCCCGCGCCGTGGCGACGTCTTCGCCGAATCGACCTTCGCCAAGCAGATCGCGATGATCGAGCACAACCACATCCCGCCGGTGGTCAAGGTCGGCAATCTGCAATCGCTGCGCACCGTGGCCGACGTGCGCGACGCGGTGCGCGCCTACTACATGCTGGTGACCGTCAATCCGACGCCTGGCGCCTACTACAATATCGGCGGCAACCATTCCTGCACGGTGAAGGACATCCTGGATACGCTGATCGGCCTGTCGCCGGCCAAGGACGCCATCCGCGTGGAAGTCGATCCCGACCGGCTGCGCCCGATCGATGCCGACCTGCAGGTACCCAACACGGCGAAGTTCCATGCCCATACCGGCTGGCGGCCGGAAATCCCCTACGAGAAGACCCTGGGCGATCTTCTGGACTATTGGCGGGCGCGGGTGGCCACCGAAGGCGACCGCTTCCTGACCCGCTGACGGAAGGTGATGATCTCCAGATGTTGATGGCGATTTCCCGCACGCCGTACCGCGTTTCCTTCTTCGGCGGCGGCACCGACTACCCGGCCTGGTTCCGCCGTCACGGCGGCGCCGTGCTCTCGATGGCGATCGACAAGTACTGCTACATCGGCACCGGCTTTCTGCCGCCCTTCTTCGGCATCCGACATCGCATCATCTGGTCGCACATCGAGGCGGTGAGCGAGATGGCGGCGATCCAGCATCCCGCGGTGCGCGCCGGCCTGCAGGCGCTGGGCTACGACGACAGGGAAGGCGTCGAGCTGTTCCACCAGGGCGACCTGCCGGCGCGCTCCGGCATCGGCTCCAGCTCGGCTTTCGCCGTCGGCTTGATGAACGTGCTGCACGCCATGCGCGGCGAGGCGCTCGATGCCCGTGCGCTGGCGGTGAGCGCCATGGATCTCGAGCAGAATCGGCTGCGCGAAAGCGTCGGCTGCCAGGACCAGATCGCAAGCGCCTATGGCGGCGTGAATATCATCAGCTTCGAGCGCGACGAGTCGTTCAAGGTCACGCCGCTCGGCCTGAGCGACGCCCGCCGCGGCGAGTTCGAAAAGTGGCTGATGCTCTTCTACACCGGCTCGAGCCGCCTCTCCTCGGACTTTGCCAAGCGCCTGATCGGACGACTGGAAGCCAATTCGGCGCACCTGATGCGCATGCACGAGATGGTCGATGTCGCGGCCGAGCTGCTGCATGCCGGCGAGATGGAGGCGTTCGGGCACCTCCTGCACGAAAGCTGGCTGCTCAAGCGCCAGCTCGCCAACGGGACAAGCTCGAAGACCATCGACCGCATCTACGACGATGCCGTGCGAGCGGGCGCACTGGGCGGCAAGCTCCTGGGCGCGGGCGGCACCGGCTTCATGGTGTTCGTGGTGCCGCCCGAGCGCCAGACGGCCGTCCGCGAGGCGCTATCGCATCTCATCACGGTTCCGGTTTCCGCCGACTTCACCGGTTCGACGATCGTCTACCGGAAAGAAGACTTGGTCGGCGCGACCAAGCCAGCGACCTGATCGGGAGGGGTTGTCATGGAAGTGTTCACGACCAAGCTCGAATCGGTGCTGCTGATCAAGCCGCCAACCGTGTTCGAGGATTTCCGCGGCCATTACATCGAGACCTACAATCGCAATGCCTACTTCACCGCCGGCATTCCGATCGACTTCATCCAGGACGACATCTCGGTGTCGCACCGCCACGTGCTGCGCGGCATTCACGGCGACAACTCGACCTGGAAGCTCATCTCGTGCCTGCAGGGCAGCTTCTACCTGGTGGTGGTGAACAACGATCCGAACTCGTCCCAGTACCGCGAATGGGCGGCCTTCACGCTGTCCGACAGCAACCGCCTGCAGGTCCTGGTGCCGCCGAATTTCGGCAACGGCCACCTGGTGATGAGCGAACGCGCCATCTTCCACTACAAGCAAAACACCGAATACAACCGGGCCGGCCAGTTCACCCTGTTGTGGAACGATCCCGCCTTGAACATCTGGTGGCCGATCCGCGACCCGATCCTGTCGGAGCGCGATCAGGGCCGGCATTAGGCCTTCATTCTCCTCCCCAGCTTCGCTGAAGCTTCGCTGGGGAGGTGCCCCGTCATACGACGTCATACGGGGCGAAGAGGTCATGAGTCCCGAAGGACAACGAGACCATGACTCATGCCCCCTCGGTCGCCGTAAGACGGCGACACCTCCCCGGCAGAGCTGGGGAGGAGTAAGAGCATCACGCCGGGGTCAGGGTCTCGGCGATGCGCTCGCGGGGGATCGCCACGATGTTGGGAGACAGCGGCTCGCCTTCCTTGCTGTGCTCGACCATGCCGGTGATCGGCGAGAACACGAAAATCTCGTAGTTCAGCTCCTTCTGCAGGGTGGCGAGGAGCTGGTTGGCGCAGTTGCCCTGGGCACGCAACGCCTTGTCGTTGATCTCGATCAGCATCAGGGGGCGCATGGCGGCGAGCACCGTGGTGGCCCCGGCGATGACGCTCGCCTCCGCCCCCTCGACGTCGATCTTGATGAAATCGACCTTGGCCAGCCCGAGGCGGGCAACCACGGCATCGAGCGTCTCGACCGGCACGCGCTCGAGACTTGCGCGCACCACGTCGTCGTGGGCGAAATCGCCCAGCGTGTTGTGCCCGGCATGGACGCCGTGCGCGAGATGGAGGTCGGCGAGGCCCGGCGCGGCGCCGATGGCAGCCGGCACCACCGTAACGTTGTCGAGGCCGTTGCGGCCGAGGTTGCGCTGCAAATGGGCCCGCTCGCGCGAGCTCGGCTCGGCCGACACCACCCGACCCGCCGCGCCGACGCGGCGCGCCGCAAACAGCGTATAGTACCCATCGTTGGCGCCGACATCGACGAACACCATGCCCGAGCGCAGCACGCGGTCGAGAAAGGCGAACTCGTTGGGCTCGAACGAGCCGCAGACATAGAGGCAAAGGCTGTTGTCGTTGCCCAAGGTGAGGTCGACCGTGGTGCCGCCGTGCCAGCGCACGGTGAGCGGCACGGCAAGCTCTTTCTCGCGCGCCGCCTCCCACAGCGCGCCGCGCCGGCAGGCCAGCCATCGACGCTGGTCGTAATATTCCTCGGCGAACATCCACCCCGGCCGCGGCCGCAGCCGGGGCAGGCCGGGGGCCAGCAGCGCGGCATAGGTCGAGCCTATGGTTGGTGCGTTGACGATCAGCCAACGGCCCAGATTGTCGAGATGATAGCCCACCCCGGAACATATCCGGTCCCAAGTGCTGGGGGTGCTGATCGAGCGGCGGACTGTGGTCATACGGCGGATCGTTCGCCTTCTTGGGGCCGTGACGCGTTGAGACCGCGACGCACCTCACGCCGCGAATATGCCGTGTCCGGCTAAACCACCGGCCGGCAAGCGTCAAGCATATGCCCGCACTCTTGCCATAGTCTGTCCCTACGACAGCCGCGATGCGTTGCGGCGAGTCGCTCGCAGCCTATAATGTCCGCCCCTCTGTCAAGCCTCTGGTGCAATGTCGCCCCTCCGCACTCTCCTCGCCTTGCTGCTCGTTCTGTTCCCGCTCGTCGCTTCTGCCCAGGGCACGCGCGTCGTGGCGCGGGTGAACGACGATGCGATCACCGATTTCGACCTTCAGCAGCGGGTGCTGTTCGCCATCCGCACGACCGGCCTTCAGGACAGCCCCGAGCTTCGCCAGCGCATGGCCGCGCAGGTTCTGCGCCAGATGGTCGACGAGCGGCTGCAGCTCCAGGATGCCAAGCGGCTCGGCCTCAAGACCAGTCCGGCCGAGCTCGACCAGCGCTTGACCGACATCGAGCGCGCCGCCGGCATGCCCCGTGGCCAGTTCCGCCAGTATCTGCAGAGCATCGGCGTGCCCTACGATATCGCCACCCAGCAGATCGATGCGCAGATCGCCTGGGCCAAGATCGTGCGACGCCGCGTGCGACCGCAGGTCGACGTATCCGAGGGCGAGATCGACGATGCGCTGAACCGCATGAGGTCGAATGTCGGCAAGACCGAATCACGCGTCGCCGAGATCTTCATTCCGATCGACCGGCCCGAGCTTGCCGACGAGGCCAAGCGCTCGGCCGATCGCATCATCGCCGAGCTCCGGCGCGGCGCGCCGTTCGGCGCCGCTGCCCAGCAATTCTCCCAGGGTGCCACGGCCCAGGCTGGCGGCGAAATCGGCTGGGTCGTGCCGGGCTCGCTCGATCCAACCTTGGACGCGGCTGTGGAAAAGATCCAGGTACGGCAGTTCTCCGAACCGATCAGGAGTGCCGCCGGCTATCACATCCTCTATGTTATCGACCGGCGGCAGTTCGCGACGGCGCGGCCCGACGAGATCAGGTTGAACCTCGTGCAGCTCACCTTGCCGCTACCTGCCGACGCCTCGGCCGAGGAGACCAACCGTGCTACGGTCAGTGCGCAAAAGGCGATGAGTTCCGTGCGGCAGTGCCGCGACCTGTTCGCCCAGGCGCAGAACCTCAAGGGGGCGACGGCGGGCGACCTGCAAGGCGTGCGGGTGGGCGATCTCGCCGCCAACCGACAGATGTACGAAGAGCTGCCGCGCCTTAGTCCAGGCGGCACGGCAGGCCCGTTTCGCGTCGCCGAGGGCGTCCAGATCGTGTCCCTGTGCAGCAAGTCGGGCAATGACGGCACGCCCGGCCGCGACGCCATCTCCCAGCAGCTGCTCCTGCAGAAGCTCGAGGCGGCCGGCAGGCGCTACATGCGCGACCTGCGTCGCCAGGCGACCATCGACATCAAGCAGCCATGAAGTCGGGCTCGGCGCTCGCCGTCACCATGGGCGAGCCGGCCGGGATCGGCGGGGAACTCACTCTCAAGGCTTGGCTGGCCCGCCGACAGGTCGGCCGGCCGTTCTTCGCGCTCGATGATCCGGTACGACTCGCGGCGGTCGCCCAGGCGCTGGGGCTCGCCGTGCCGATCCACGAGATCGCCAACCCAGACGAAGCGGACGCAGTCTTCGAGAGGGCCCTGCCAGTGCTGGGCGTGCGCCTGCGTCGCCCATCGAAACCAGGCCATCCCGATCTGGCCAATGCGCCGGCGACCTTGGAGGCGATCGAGCGGGGGGCCCGCTTGGCGCTGGCCGGCGAGATCGCCGGGCTGGTGACCAATCCCTTGCAGAAGAAGACCCTGCAGGATGCGGGCTTCAAGCATCCCGGCCACACCGAGTTCCTGGCCGAGCTGGCGGGCGGTGTCGATGTCGCCATGATGCTGGCCTGCCCGGAGCTGCGCGTCGTGCCGGTAACCATCCATCTCTCGCTCGCCGAGGCGGTGCGCACGCTCGACGCCGACAAGATCGTCCGCGCCGGCCGCCTCGCCGCCCAGGGCCTGCGCAGCTTGTTTGGCATCGCCAGCCCCCGCCTTGCCGTGGCTGGCCTCAATCCTCACGCCGGCGAGCAGGGCGCGATGGGCGACGAGGAGAGCCGTGTGATTGCGCCGGCGATCGCCGCGCTGCGCGACGATGGCATTGCGGTCAGTGGACCGGCGCCAGCCGACACATTGTTCCATGCCGGGGCGCGACGGGGCTACGATGCGGCGATCTGCATGTATCACGATCAGGCGCTGATCCCGATCAAGACTGTCGACTTTGCCGGCGGCGTCAACGTGACGATCGGCCTGCCCTTCGTGCGCACCTCGCCCGACCACGGCACGGCGCTCGACATCGCCGGCAGCGGCCGCGCCGATCCGACCAGTCTGCTCGCTGCTCTCGCCATGGCCGATGACATGGCGCGCCGGCGCTCGCCCTGAGCCGCGCAGCGGAGATGGACGCCCTCGCCCGGCTGCCGCCGCTGCGCGAGACCATCGCCGCCCATGGCCTCGATGCGAGAAAGCAGCTTGGCCAGCATTTCCTGCTCGACCTCAATCTGACGCGGCGCATCGCCCGCGCCGCCGGCTCTCTGCACAAAGGCACGACGATCGAGATCGGCCCGGGTCCCGGCGGCCTCACCCGCGCGCTCCTGATGGAGGGTGCTGCGCGGGTTGTCGCGATCGAGGTCGATCGTCGCGCCATCGCCGCTCTCGGCGAGCTCCAGCAGGCATCGGACGGCCGCCTCGAGATCGTCGAGGCCAATGCCCTCGAGATCGAGGTCGCCTCGCTGGGTCCGCGGCCGCGCCGCATCGTCGCCAACCTTCCCTATAATATCTCGACGCCCCTGCTCCTGCATTGGCTTCGGGGCGCCGACGCGATCGCCGACATGGTGCTGATGTTCCAGAAGGAGGTCGTCGACCGCCTGGTCGCAAAGCCACGCAGCAAGGCTTATGGCCGGCTGTCCGTGATCGCCCAGCATGTCTGTGCCGCGCGTCCCCTGTTCGACATCGCGCCGTCGGCCTTCGTGCCGCCGCCCAAGGTGACGTCGTCGGTCGTCCGCCTGACCCCGCTCCCGCCCGGCCAGCACCTCGCCGATCTGGCACCGCTCGAACGGGTCACCGCGGCCGCCTTCGGCCAACGCCGCAAGATGCTGCGGGGCTCGCTGGCCGACCTGTTCGACGATCCGGTTGCCGTGCTGGAGGGCCTCGACCTCTCCCCGACGGCGCGCGCCGAGGAGCTGACGGTGGGCGATTTCGTGCGCTTGGCGCAGGCCGTCACCCCGAGCGAAGCCGCCCGAACGGCGGCGCCGTCGAGGGACCATTCATGACGCCGCCGCAACAAGAGAGTTCCCTTCACTACACTCGTGATGTCCAGCCCACATCATTGACAAGTGAGCGCTCACTCATTAATCTGCCCCCTCATGATCCGCTCCCTCGCCTTCAACCTGTTCTTTTACGGCTTCACCATCATCACCGCGATCGTGGGCATCATGATGGTGCCGATCCCGACGCCAATACTGTTGCGCGGGCTGCTCCACTATTGGGCGAAGGGCGTGGTATGGGGAGCGCGCGTGATAGGCGGCATGAAGGTCGAGTTCCGCGGGCGGGAGAACCTGCCCGTGCGCGGTCCGGTGCTGCTCGCCAACAAGCATCACAGCGAGAGTGACGGCATCTTCCTGGCGGCGATCATTCCGGGCATCGCCTTCGTCGCCATGAAGGAGCTGTTCCACTATCCGCTGATCGGCACCATCCTGTACCGTCTGCAGATGATCCGCGTCGACGCGTGCGGCGGCGGGCGCGAGCGCGAGAACCTCTCGGAATTCGCCAAGCGCGCCTGCGACAGCGGCCGCCACATCGCTATCTATCCCGAGGGCAACCTGATGGCGCCGGGCGAGCGCGAGCGCTATCGCTCGGGCATCTACTATCTGTACCGCGATCTCGGCCTGCCGGTGACTCCGGTCGCGACGTCGCTCGGCCTGCGGTGGAACCGCCGCGACTGGCGCAAGCATTCGGGGCGGGCGGCAATTGAGTTCCTGCCGCCGATCGAGACCGGCCTCGACAAGCAGACATTCATGACCCGGCTCGAAGAGGAGATCGAGACCAACAGCGATCGCCTGATCGCCGAGTTCTCCGGCCGTCCCTACACGCCCTCGCAGCTCGTGCTGCGCTCGCAAGGCCAGGCCGGCATCGGCCAGCCGATCACCGCCCCTCGCGCAGCGCCATGACGAATTCTGCGAGCCCGTACTGGCGCTCGCGCCGCAACCGCTCGGCCGTGAGGATCGACTTGAGGTGCATCAGGCTGGTGGCGATATCGCGGTTGATGATGACGTAGTCGTACTCCGCCCAGTGGCTCATCTCGTCGGCCGCCTTGGCCATGCGTACGGCGACGATGTCCGGCGAATCCTGGGCTCTGGTGATCAATCGCTTCTCGAGATCGTGCGTCGAGGGCGGCAGGATGAACACCGTCACCAGATCCTCGCGCCCCTTCTCCTTGAGCTGCTGGGTGCCTTGCCAGTCGATGTCGAACAGCATGTCGCCGCCGCCATCGAGCGTGGCTGCGACCGGCGGCCGAGGGGTGCCGTAGTAATGATCGAACACGCGCGCGTGCTCCAGGAACTCGCCACGCTCCAGCATGCCGCGGAACGTCGCGGTATCGACGAAGTGGTAGTCGACCCCGTCGACCTCGCCCGGCCGGCGCTCGCGCGTGGTGCAGGAAACGCTGAGCTTTATCCGCGAATCATTCTCCAGCAGCTGGCGCGAGAGTGTCGTCTTGCCGGCACCCGACGGCGAGGAAAGCACAAGCATCAGGCCGCGCCGATGGGGAGGCGGCACTTCCGCGTCATTCGACATTCTGGACCTGCTCCCGCATGCGCTCGATGGCGCCCTTCAGGTCGATGCCGACGCGCGTGAGCTCGATATCGGCCGATTTCGAGCACAGCGTATTGGCCTCGCGGTTGAACTCCTGGCACAAGAAATCGAACTTGCGGCCGACCGGACTGTCGGGCCGCGCCTCGGCCAGCAGTCCGCGCGCCTGGGCGATATGGGCGTCGAGCCGGTCGAGCTCCTCGCGCACGTCGGCTTTGCCCACGAGCAGCGCCACCTCCTGGGCAAAGCGCTCCTCCGAGAGCGGCGGGGCGCGCTCCAGCAACTCGCCGAGCTGGCTGTCGAAGCGGCTGCGCAGCACGCCGACCTGCGCCGCGGCGCGTTCGGCGGCGCGCCGGCACAGGGTCTCGATCTCGTCGACATGGCCGGCGATCACACGCGCCAATGCCCGGCCCTCGGCGGCACGAGCGGCGGCGAGCGCCTTCAGCACCTCGTCGAGCGTCTGGGCGAGCGCCTTGTCGAGCCGGGCCAGGGCCTCCTCGCTCTCCTCGCCCTCGTCCTCCTCCTCGATCACGCCGCGCACGCGCAACAGGCCGTCGGCAGCCGGCGCGGCGGCCCCGGTGGTGCGGCGCACCTCCTCGACCAGGGTGCAGAGCTCGCCCAGCAATGCACGGTTGACGCGCAAGGGTTTGCCCTGACGTTCGCTGGCGATCGTGAGGGTGAGCGAGATGTTGCCGCGCTTCAGCCTGGCGCCGACCGCGCTGCGCGCCGGATTCTCCAGGCGGTCGAAGCCCTGTGGCACGCGGCAACGGATATCGAGGTTTCGCCCGTTGACGCTGCGTGCCTCCCAGGCCCAGCGCCGCCGATCATCCGCGCCTTGCGCGCGGGCGTATCCCGTCATGCTTGCGATCAACCGTCCAACTCCAACGCTCTGGCGACTCCGCTGGCCGCCACGCGGCGCGGCACTCTAGTATCCGCCCGACGTGCAGACAACGCGCCGGGCCCCGAGGTTATCCCATGAAGGAATTTTCCAGCATCGTGATCACCGGTGCGTCGAGCGGCATCGGTGAAGCCCTGGCACTGGACTATGCACGCCCCGGCGTGGCCTTGGCCCTGACCGGCCGCGACGCCGGCCGGCTGGAGGCGGTGGCCGAGGCCTGCCGCGCCAAGGGCGCCACCGTCGCGGCGGGCACCCTCGACGTCGCCCAGCGCGAGCCGCTCGCCGCCTGGCTGACCGCCTTCGACGACGCCCACCCGGTCGACCTGGTGATCGCCAATGCCGGCATCTCGATCGACAAGGACAATTCCTCGCTCGACGATTTCGCCATCATCCGCAAGACGTTCGACGTCAATGTGGACGGCGTGCTGAACACCGTCGAGCCGCTGATCGCTCGCCTGATGGCGCGCCGGCGCGGCCAGATCGCCATCGTCTCCTCGCTGGCAAGCTTCATCGGCCTGCCCTACTCGGCGTCGTACAATGCCAGCAAGGCCGCAGTACGAGTGTGGGGCGAGAGCATCCGATATGTGCTGAAGAAGAACGATATCGGCGTCAGCGTCGTCTGCCCGGGCTTCGTCGTCTCGCGCATCACCGCCGACGCGCCCTTCCCCATGCCCTTCCTGATGTCGGCCGAACGGGCATCCGGCATCATCCGCCGCGGCCTGGCACGCAACAAGGCGCGCATCGCCTTCCCGATCGGCACCAAGGCCGCCGTCTGGTTCGGAGGGCTCCTGCCCGGCGGTTGGACGGCCCGGTTGATGGGGGCTTAGGACGGGCTCTTCCGTCGGGAGAGGGCCGCTTTGCGGCGCTCGTGTGCACCTCCCAAGCTTCGCTTGGGGAGGAGGTCTTGAACGGGACGGAGTGCCGCGCTCCCGGTGATGGGCTGAGCTACCGACAGCCGTAGGGATCGAGCGCCGGGTTCTTCTTCAGGCAGGCGCTCAGCACTTCGAATACCGCATCGCCGATCAGGCGTTGACCCGTGACGTTGGGATGGGCGTCGATCGGATAATGCACCCATTCGCCGGGATGCCTGGCGACGTAGTCGCGCATCGCCGGATCGACGTCGACATAGGCGAGTCCGTGGCGCTGGGCGATGTTGCCCAGCCGCTTGCCGGCAAGGTCGCGGTCGTAGCCGGGCACCGAGCCGAACGAGCTCTGCCACACCGTATCGTAGACCTGCGCGAGGTAGGGGATATGCACCAGCACGGGCACAGCTCCGGCGGCGCGTGCCTCGTCGGCGATGCGGCCGATCAGCTTGCTGGCAAGATCGAAGCGCCGCTTGTCGTCGCCCTTGAGCTCGACCTTGAGCGCGGTATCGAGGCCCGGCCACATCGCTTCGTCTGATGTGTGCATGCGCATCGCCAGCCACATCGCGAACTGGCTGCGCTTGAACATGCGATAGAGCGCAAGATGACCGAGCACGCTGCGCAAAAAGGACAGGCTAAGCAGCGGCGTGAGGCCCTCCTGGCGGCTCAGCGTCTTGCCGATCAACTCGCGACGCTCGACCAGCTCACCCTTGTCGTCGAGCGCGAAATAGACGCGGCCGATGTCGCTGCCATAGACGAAGTCGCCCGCCTTGGTGCGACCGACATCGTAGAAGTCCGTCGCGGCCGAGAAGCCGATGATGACCACCCGCGGCTTGACGACCGGGGCCATGCGGCGGAGGCGCACCAGGTACTGGTCGAGGCTGTAGCCGTGGACGCCGGCGTTGTGGACCCAGGCCGACACGCCCGCCTTCACCAGGGCTTCCTGCAGCACCTTGGGCCAAGCCTGGCCGGTCGAGACGGCGGCCGCCGCGGTGTGTGAATCGCCCAGCGCAAGGATCGACAGCCGCTTGCCGTCGGGGTCGGGCGGCACGCCGAAATCGTAGTTGCCGAGCGCGTTGCTCACCGTCTCGATGTCGAACTCGGAGCTGACGCCGTGCGAATGGGCGTTGGGATGCGGCACCCAGGCCAGCTCGGGATCGTGCAAGGCGATCGGATTGGTGTCGTCCGAGAGCTTGGGCTCGAGCAGGCGCGCTATGCCCTCGCCAAGCGCGAGGGCGACGGCGATGCCCAGCAGGTTGACGAAAACGATACGAACCCAACGCATCGCTCAGAATTCTCCTGGCGTCATTTCATCTGGTTGGTGAGCAGCGCGGCGGCGCCGCCCTGCTCGCGCCCGTATTTCAGCAGCGCGGCGCGGCCGCCCGCCGCATAGGCTGCGACGGCACCCAGCAGCCGCTTGAGCTGGTCGGGACTCGACCGGTCGAACTTGCAATAGGCGCCGCGCGTCAGCTTGGCGATCTGCGGGAACAGGCGCGAGGCGACACGATCGTCGCCTTCCTGGAACACGAACACCGGCAGGCCGAGCAGGCCGAGTTGTCCTGCCTCGTGGCCCACCGCATCGACATCCTCCTCGCAGCAGTCACCGACGAAAACCACGGCATCGAGACGGCTCGCGCGTCGCTGCTCGGCGGCGTAGCCCAGGAGCCGGCCGATCTGGGTCCGCCCGGCGAGGCAGCGCACACCGCTCATCAGGCGCGCGAGCTCGCGCCCGTCCGAGGTCCAGCGGCTCACCTTGAATTCCTCGAAGCCGCGATAGAAGGCGAGCCGGACCTCCAGCCCGCCCAGCGAGTCGGCGGCCACGAACATCTCGCCCTGGATGGTGCAGGCATGGTCCCAGGTCGGCTCGCGGCTCGCTGTCGCATCCATGGCGAACAGCAGCCGCCCGCGGCTGCCGCCGCCCGCCGAGCGGTTGGACGGCAATTGGCCGACCTGACGAACGAATTCGTCGACGGCGGAAGAGTCCGGCTTCTGCGGCGGCTTGGGCATAAGGCCTTTCTGCCCGAAGCGGGGCATCCCTGTCGATGGTCGGCCCCATTGTACATCCTACATGATCTTCAGCGCTTTCAGGACTGGCACCGATTCCTGCAGGAAGGCCGTCGCCTGCGGTACGAGCTCGGCAATGTTGCCTTCAGCGGTTTCAATCGGCCTGGCGTCCTTGACGATCTTCTGTCCCTGGGAATCGAGCAGCCTCCAGACGAACTCGGCCAGTTCGGCCGGAGTCTTGCGGCCATTGCGCACGCCCAGCATGAAATTCTGCACGATACGACCGGCAGGGACTCCGCCGCCGGTGACCGGGCTTGCAAGATAATTCAAATTGCCGGAGCTGCGCGCCCAATCGAGGAACGCATCGTTCAACCGATCGGTCTGGCCGCGTACGTGCGCCATCGTCGCCTCGTCGTTGGCCGAGGTGATATGGTTGCTTCCGGCCATCACCATGATCGCTTCGAGAACCTGCGGGAAGGGAAGGTTGTGGCCGCGCACCGCAGCCTCGACCTCACCGATGGTCCTGACTTGGCAGTCGGAGAGATAATCCAAAATCGGCGCATAGACGGGGGCATGCAGGCCCACCTCGCCCAGCGCGCCCCTGATGGTCAGCTCGATCTTCGGACGATACGAGATCAACACGATCCGCTCGGCACGGAGCGCTTCGGCGCGCTGCAGGGGAGTGAGGCGGCCCACCCCCTTGCCCCAATAGTCGCAACGGAACTGCTGGTTGATCATGAAGTCGCGCACCGACTGCCGAAATCCGTCGTCGGGCAGCGACTGCAGAAAGGTCCATTGTTCGTTGGTCAGGTTAATCGCGTCGTAGTGCTCCAGGTAGTTTGCCGGGCATGCAAAGCCGATCTTGGCCGGCGCCAGGGCATCGACCATGGTCGTGAAGTAGTCGGGCTGCCAGTGACCGTTGAGGAACTCGTGGACCAGGTATTGCGGGTTCTTGACCTTGATGGTGGCGAACTTGTCGACGATCTTCGGGTTCTGCCGCAGAAAGCCCGGAGCGGTGGCGAGGAACCGTTCGACGAAGTCGAGCGAGCCTTTGAGCGCACCGAACTTGCCGCTGCCGGTCGCCCCCGTGAGGCGGGCGTGCTCGGCCATCAGGTGGCGGAGCGGCGCGAACGACGCCCAGCCCGGCACGACATTGTACCCGATGTAGACAACGCCCCGAACCTTGAGCTTGCGGCGGATGAACTCGGTAATCGCCGTCTTGCTCTCGCGCGACACCCAGCTCCAGATGCCATGCATCCCTATGAAATCGAAATCCGGCAGGTCGGGCCTATGGATGAAGTCGGTGAACGCCTCGTCGAACAATTTCACGTCGGCGCCTGACGCCCGGCCCAGCTCCTTGGCGAGGCCGACCTGGGTCGGGTTGAAGTCCGTCCCGAACCACTTGATCTGTGACGCGGCGGCATGAAGGTTGATGCTGACGCCCTGGCCGAACCCGAGCTCGCAAGCCGTTTCAAACCGGGGAACGGACAGGCCGGCCACCAGCAGGGCCAGCCGCACTCGCAGGGGGTTGAGCTCACCGTTGTAGGAGTGTGCATACTCAACGTCGGCAAGATAGCCGTCGGTCCAATCGTTCATGACCTATGGTGACTCAGGCGCCGGTGCGCTGCCAACCCAATTGCCGCTCCTGCGCAATCCCTGCCCGGCCATCACGAATCCGTGTTTGCGGGAAATCAAGTCGGCTGCGACCAAAATAGGCCTATAGACGGCGCGTGATCCGACTAAAATCGGCTCGGGAGCGAGATAATGGATTACGAGGGTTTCTTCACCCAGCACCTGGACCGGCTGCGGGCCGAGGGGCGCTACCGGGTGTTCGCCGAGCTGGAGCGGGTCGTGGGCGCCTTTCCGCGCGCCCGGCTGCATCGCCAGGGCGAGCCGACGCGCGACGTCACGGTGTGGTGCAGCAATGATTACCTCGCTATGGGGCAGCACCCGGCTGTGGTGCAGGCGATGCGCGAGGCGATCGGCCAGCAGGGCTCGGGCGCCGGTGGTACCCGCAACATCTCAGGCACCAACTGGCTGCACGCCGCGCTGGAGCGCGAGCTGGCTGCCCTGCATCAAAAGGAAGCGGCCCTCGTCTTCACTTCGGGCTATGTCGCCAACGAGACGACCCTGCAGACGCTGGGCGCCATGCTGCCGCGCTGCGAGCTTTATTCGGACGCGCTGAACCACGCCTCGATGATCGCCGGCATCCGGCATTCCGGCGCGACGCGGCGCATCTTCCATCACAACGACGTCGCCCATCTCGAGGAACTACTGGCCGGCGCCGATCCCTCGACCCCCAAGATCGTGGCGTTCGAATCGGTCTATTCGATGGACGGCGACATCTCGCCGATCAACGAGATCTGCGACGTCGCCCATCGCTGGGGCGCGCTCACCTATCTCGATGAGGTCCACGCCGTCGGCATGTACGGCCCGCGCGGCGCCGGCGTGGCCGAGCGCGACAATGCGCTCGCCAAGGTCGACATCGTGCAGGGCACGCTCGCCAAGGCGTTCGGCGTGGTCGGCGGCTATGTCGCGGCCTCCGAGGCGACGGTCGATTTCGTGCGCTCGTGCGGCTCGGGCTTCATCTTCACAACGTCACTGCCGCCCGCCATCGCCGCCGCGGCGCTGGCCAGCGTCCGCCACGTGACCAGCCATCCCGAGCTCCGCGTGCGCCATCAGGAGCGCGCCGCGACCCTGAAGCGCCGGCTGACGGCGGCGAACCTGCCGGTAATGCCCTCCTCCACCCATATCGTGCCGGTGTTCGTGGGTGACGCCGCGCTTTGCAAGCAAGCGAGCGACCTGCTGCTCGACCGCCACGACATCTACGTCCAGCCGATCAACTACCCGACCGTGGCGGTCGGAACCGAGCGGCTGCGCCTCACTCCGACACCGCTGCACGGCGACGACGAGATGACCCGCCTGGTCACGGCGCTGCAGGACGTGTGGCAGAGTCTCGGGCTCGAGCAGCGCGCGGCCGCCGCGGAGTAATCCTACTCGACCGTCCGCATGCTCCACAGGTGCGAGCGGACCACGGTCAGCCCGATCAGCAGCACCATTCCGACGGCGGGCAGGATCATCGCCGCCTGCAGCCCCCACAGGGCGCAGATCGAGCCGGTGAGAAAGGCGCCGATCGGGCCGCCTCCGCTGATGCCGAGCTGGAACAGCGACATCAGGCGGGCACGATGGCTGGCCGGCGCAACGATCTGCACCACCGTGCGGCTCTGCGTCATGGTGATGCCCGCACCTATGCCCCAGACGAAGATCAGGGCCACGAACACCGGGAACGGCGGCAGCGTCGAGAGCGCAAACAGAATGACCGAGCCGGCCGAGACGGCGACAGCGATCAGCCGGCCGCGCAGGGTCAGCCGGCGCGCCATGCCGACCAATGCCATGCTGGCCAGGATGGTGGCCGCCCAAAACGCCAGGTTGACGTAGGACAGCTCGAGCGACCCGCCGGCATAGACGTCGCGCACGGCCAGCGGCAGCACGGCCATGAACGGTCCGACATAGAACACGCCGACGCCGAAATTGATCAGCAGCACCGGCCATATCTGCTCCGACCTGGCGGCGACGACGACGCCCTCGGCCATGCTGCGCCAGAAGCCCGCCTGCTGATGCGGCGGATGCGCTGGCGGATCGGGCAGGCCGCGCACGGCGAGGCAACCTGCCACCAGCAATCCGGCCTGCAGGATCAGCATCGGCTCGGCGCCGAATCGGTCAGCCGAGGAGGCGAAAGCGATTCCGATGAGCTGGCCGAGGAACTGCAGCGCCGTCACCAGCGCCACCGCGCGCGGCAGGCCACGCTCCTTGGCGACGACCGGCAGCAGGGCATCGCGCGTCGGCACGGCGAACGCGCCGATCGCGCCGGCAATGATGCCGTAGCCGATCAGCAGCGGATAAGAGAGCCCGCCGCGCCACAGCAAGATCGCCATCATCAGCGGCGGGACGGCATAGACCATATGATAGATCAGCAGCAGGCGGCGCGGATTGCCGCGATCGGCGACCAGCCCGCCCATCGGCAGGAACAGAAGTGACGGCGCCATCATCGCGGTCTGCGCCAGGCCGACCGCGAAGGCATCCATGCGCAACACCACGGTGACCAGCCACGGGAACAACACCATCTGGATGCCGACCGGCACGAACCAGGTGGTGAGGCCGGCCAGGTAGAGGCCGAAGACATTGCGCTGGGAAGCCACGGGATAGCCTTGATCAGGGGTTACACTATCTATATTTTGTAGGCGGTTAATGCCGCTTCCTCATCCAGTAGTCAAAGAAGCAGGCCGAATGACTCGTCTGAACCGCACCACCCTGGTCAAGGTGTTGGAAATCCTGGGCAGCAGCCATGCCGACGAAGCGCTGGCGGCGGCCAAGCTCGCCTCGACCATGGTGCGCGAGGCGGGCTTCACCTGGGACGAAGTGTTGGCCCCCGAGATCGGCGGGGCAAACGTACCCTCCGATCAATCGGACAGCCGTGCCGGCCCGTTTGGCTATCGTCGCGACCCCGAGCCGACGGCGCACGAGCAGTTCTTCATGCTCCTGCTGAGCCCGCGCACGCCGCCCGAGATCAAGACCAAGTTGCGCGACTGGGAAGCCCGCGTGCTCGACGGCGAGATCACGCCGCAGGACACGGCGGACCTGCAGTCGATGTATCGCAACTTCGTGACCGGCTGAGGAATTCAGGCGGCAACGAGAACGTTGTTCTCCCGCTCGAGCACGCGGCGCACCGCCGGCCGTGCCAGCATGCGGTCCTTCCACGCGGTGTAGTTCTTCAGTTCCTCGACCGGCAGGCCGATGCGCTTGCCCCAGCCGTAGAACACCAGGGCATAGCCGTCGACGACGCTGAACTGGTCGCCCAGGATCCACTGCTTGCTGCCGATGATGACGTCGATCTCCTTCAGCGCATTGTGGAAGTTGTCGCGGCCGACGACCCTCAGGTGATCGAACACGGCGGCATCCGTCGCGAAGCGCTCGGGCCTCGAGATGTGGGTGAAGGACGGATGGACGTTGTTGGAGAACCACGCCATCAGGGAGATCGCCCGCGCCCGCTGGACGGGATCGGTGGGCATCAGGTGCGGCGCATACTTGGTAGCGATGAAATCGAGGATCGCCGTGTTCTCCACGATGGTACCCTCGTCGATCACCAGCGCCGGCACACGGCCGCGCGGATTGACCTCGAGATACTCCGGCGTCTTCTGCTCGTTCCTCGCGAAGGCGAGCGCCTGCGAGTCGAACTTGGCGCCGCTCTCCTCTAGCCCGATATGCGACGCCGTCGAGCACGCGCCGGGGGCGTAGTAGAGCTTCAGCATGGTTTCTTCTCCAGTGTGCGTCTGAATTCATGCTCCTCTCCCCCTAGCGGGCGAGAGGAACATGAGTTGTGCTAAAGCTACAGCGCCTGCGCCGCGCCGTTGGGACGGTGGCGGTGCAGGAACTCGCGGCCGACCTTGACGCGCTTGTTGCCGTCGTACTCGACGATGTCGGCGGTGGCGTAGGTCTCGGTCCAGTTCGAGGGCAGGAACGAGCCCGAGCCGACGACATCGATCGGCGCCTTGCAAGAGGCCATGACGCGGCACTTGGCCGGGCCGAAGCCCGACGAGGCCACGATCTTCACCTTGTCGAAGCCTGCGCGGTCGAGCTCGGCACGCAGATGGAAAATCGCCGCCGCCGACACGCCGGTGCCGACGAGGTAGCGCAGTTCCTCCTCGCTGCGATAGCCGCGGATCGATTCGGGTGAGAAGCGCTCGAGCACGGCATACGAGGACGCAGGATCGAGGCCCTCGATGTAGCGGCCGCCGGTCGTGTCGAGGCGCAGCGACAGGTTGCCGGCGGCGGCCAGTTCAGGGAAGCGTCGGCACACTTCCAGCGAGTCGGAGATCTCCCGGGCGAAGTAGTCGACCAGCACCGTCATCGGCTCGCCGGCGAAGGTCTCGTGATACATCTCGGCGGCGCGCACCGTGGAACCGGCATAGCCAATCAGAGCGTGCGGCATGGTCCCGAGCCCGTGGTCGCGGCCGAAGAAATGTGCCGTCGCGTGCGTGGCGTTGCCGATGAAGCCCACCGCGCCGACCTTGCGCTTGGCGCGCGCCGAGCCGACCGAGGCGGCATAGGCCATCATCTCGGCCATCTCCTGCCCCGCGCAGTGGCGCGCGTCCATCGCCAGAAATGCCGTCTTGGGCATGTCGGCGCACATCGTCCAGGCGTTGTAGGCGGCGACACAGGCCGGTCCGAGCTTCTGCAGGAAGATCGTCTCGAGATCGACCAGATGGAAGAACGAGCCGGTGATGTACATCATCGGCTCGCCGGCGCCGACCCACTTGCCCTCGGCGTAACGCAGGTCGACATCGACCGAGTTGTTGCGCGAGCGCCCGAGCTCTTCCAGCCATTCCAGCGCCAAGCGCGGCGCGAACACGACCGGCCGGCGCATGAAGATGGCGTAGGTCACACGACAGTCGCCAAAGCGACCGATCACCTGCTTCGTGCGATTGAAGTAGTGATCGGTGTAGCGCTCGATCTCACCGCTGTTCGGATGCGTCGTCATCGGCCCTCCCCGGCCTTTCCCATCAGCCGATCGCCGCCGGCGTCATGCCGTCAGGCGGGAGCGGGTGACCGACAGGCGCTCGGCCTTGAGCTGCTCGGCGAGCAGGAAGGCGAGCTCGAGCGCCTGGCTCGCGTTCAGCCTGGGATCGCACTGCGTCTCGTAGCGCTCGGTGAGGCCATCGACCGTGATGTCGACAGCGCCGCCGACGCATTCGGTGACCTCCTGACCGGTCATCTCGAAATGCACGCCGCCGGCATGCGTCCCCTCGGCGCGATGCACGGCGAAGAAATCCTTCACCTCGCTCAGGATGGCGTCGAAGTGGCGGGTCTTCTTGCCGTTGGCCGCGGTCACCGTGTTGCCGTGCATGGGATCGCAAGACCACACGACCGAGCGGCCGGCGCGCTTCACCGCGCGCACCAGCGGCGGCAGCTTGTCGGCCACCTTGTCGGCGCCCATGCGGCAGATGATGACGACGCGACCGGGCTCGTTGGCAGGGTTCAACGTATCGATCAGGCTCAGCACATGGTCGGTCGAGAGCGAGGGGCCGGCCTTGAAGCCCAGCGGATTGCGCACGCCGCGGAAGAACTCGACATGAGCGCCGTCGGGCTGGCGCGTGCGATCGCCGATCCACAGCATGTGGGCCGAGCAGTCGTACCAGTCGCCGGACGTCGAATCGACGCGAGTCAGCGCCTCCTCGTACTGCAGCAGCAGGCCCTCGTGACAGGTGAAGAAGTCGGTCTCGGCGATCTGAGGCGTGGTCTGCGAATTGAGCCCGCAAGCGGCCATGAAGTTCAGCGTCTCGTCGAGTCGCGCGGCGAGGTCGTGGTAGCGTTCCGACGCCGGCGAGTTGCGCACGAAGTCGAGATTCCAGCGATTGACCTCGTGCAGGTCGGCGTAACCGCCCTGAGCGAAGGCGCGCAGCAGGTTGAGCGTCGCGGCCGACTGATTATAGGCCTGCACCATGCGTTCGGGATCGGGCCGCCGCGCCTCGGGCGAGAACTCGAAGCCGTTGACGTTGTCGCCGCGATAGGATGGCAGCTCCACGCCGCCCACCTTCTCGACGTCCGACGAGCGCGGCTTGGCGAACTGGCCGGCCATGCGGCCGACCTTCACGACCGGCACGCCGGCGCCATAGGTCAGCACGACGGCCATCTGCAGCAGCACGCGGAACGTGTCGCGGATGTTGTTGGCGGAGAAGTCGACAAAGCTTTCGGCGCAATCGCCGCCCTGGAGCAGGAAGGCCTCGCCGTTGGCGACCTTGGCCAGCGCCGACTTGAGCTTGCGCGCCTCTCCGGCAAACACCAGCGGCGGGTAGCGCCGCAGCCGCGCCTCCGCGCTCGCCAGCACGGTGGCGTCGGGATAAATCGGCATCTGCAGAGCAGGCCGGGTGCGCCAGCTCGTCGGCGTCCAATCGGCAGCGCTCGTGCTGTGCGAGGCCTGCAGGGCAGCCTGGGATGAGCCCGCAATCGCAGTCATTTTCTCCTCCAACACCCGCGACCGCCGCCCCGTGAGCCACAATGCGGGGCGGCCCGGTCGTCGGGGAGGGTGAACCTATACGCGCTGTGGATAAAAGGCCAGCGGGCGAGCCCGCCTACTTGGAGCGGAAAAAGCCGCCGCCGATCCGCCGGACGACGAGCCAGAGCACCCACAGGGCAAGCGGCGGGACGATGGCTTCAGCCGCGAACCAGTGCAGCGGGATCGCGCCCATTCGAACGAGGTCGAATCTGGTCGCCAGGTAGACGAGCCACGCGGCGGCGGCCACCAACCACGCCGTCAGGAGCCATCGCCGCAAGTTCACGGCCTGCCCGCCGCTACCAACGTAGCCTCGCCTACTCCGCTGCCCTGCGGCTGTGGGTGGGCTCGGCGCGCGCCGTGCGCATGGTGACGAACTCCTCGCCAGCCGTCGGATGAATGCCGACGGTGGCGTCGAAATGGGCTTTTGTGGCGCCGGCCTTGACGGCGACGGCGAGGCCCTGAATCAGCTCGGCGGCGTCGTCACCCACCATGTGGATCCCGACCACCTTGTCGGTCGCGGCCTCGACGATCAGCTTCATGAAGGTGCGCTGCTGGCGGCCGGAGATGGTGTACTTCATCGGCCGGAAGGCCGAGACGAAGACGCGCAGCTCGCCCAGCGTGTGCCGCGCCTCCTCCTCGGTGAGGCCGACGCTCGAGAGCTCGGGCTGGCAGAACACGGCCGACGCTACGTTGCGATGGTCGGCCTTGCGCGGCCTGTTGCCGAACTCGGTGTCGGCGAAGCAGTGGCCTTCCATCAGGGCGACCGGTGTAAGGTTGATGCGGTCGGTGACGTCGCCCACCGCCCAGATGTTGTCGGCCGTGGTCTTCGACCATTCGTCGACGGCGATGGCGCCCGCCTTGTCGAGCTGAACGCCCGCCTTCTCGAGACCGATGCCCTTGGTGTTGGGCGCGCGGCCGGTGGCGTACATCACGACATCGGTTTCGAACATGCCGCCGTGCTGGGTGTGCACGCGATATGGCGCGCCGCCGTTGGTCGCCTCGATGCGGGCGATCTGCGTCTCGGTGCGCAGCTTGATGCCGCTGTGGCCCAGCGCCTCGTGCACGGCGGTGCGGCATTCCTCGTCGAAGCCGCGCAGCACGCGATCGCGCCGCAGCACCAGGTCGACGTGCGAACCGAGCCCGTTGAAGATGCCGGCGAACTCGACCGCGATGTAGCCCGCGCCGACGATGACGACGCGCTTGGGCAGTTCGGCGAGATGAAACGCCTCGTTCGAGGTGATGGCGAATTCACGCCCCGGGATCTCGGGCACCACCGGCGCGCCGCCGGTCGCCACCAGGATCTTGTCGGCTGTCACCGTCTCCTCGCCGATCGCGATGGTATGGCGATCCATCAGCCGGCCGCGCCCCATGTGCAATTTCACGCCCGAGCCTTCGAGCATGCGGATATAGACGCCGTTCAAGCGCGTGACCTCGTTCTGCACATTGTCGCGCAGGGTCGACCACGAATGTGTCGGCTCGGGCACCATCCAGCCATAGGCGGCAGCGTCCTCGAACTCGTGTGCGAACTTAGAGCCGTAGACCAGAAGTTTCTTGGGCACGCATCCCCGGATCACGCACGTACCACCGACACGGTAATCCTCGCAGATGCCGACGCGCGCGCCGTGCCCCGCGGCGATGCGTGATGCCCGCACGCCACCCGAGCCGGCGCCAATGACGAACAGGTCGTAGTCATAAGCCATGTGGATAACCTCGAGAACAAAACCACAACACGGCCCCAATTCGGTCGCGCCTCAGACTATATCGGGGCTTAGACGGCAACGTAAGGGAACTGGAGGTTTCAAGATCAGTTCCTGATACAACTTTAAGGATATGTCCCATGCTGAAGCTGTTCTCCGTATCCGCCGTCCTGGTGCTGGCGAGCTATGCCGCCCTCGCCGCTCCCGGTGACCCCCCCGCGCCGAGCCCTGCACCGGCACAGCAGCCCGCCCCAGCCGAGCGCGGCGGCCGCGCCCCGAGCGGCCTCATGCGCTACGATACCAACAAGGATGGCGTGGTCGACCGTGCCGAATGGAAGGCCGGCCAGGAAGCGCGCTTCCGCCGCCTCGACGCCAATGGCGACGGCAAGCTCACCAAGGAAGAGCTGTTTGCCGGCACGCCCGGCGCCAACGCCGGCGCCAATGGCGTGATGCCGACCGACCGCCAAGCCCAGCGCCAGTCGACCTACTTCCAGCTCCTCGATGCGAACAAGGACGGCGTCGTGACACTGGCCGAGTTCCTCACCCAGGCCGACCGCAACTTCGCGCGCTGCGACCTCAACAACGACGGCCGCATCGACACCGCCGAGTGCCGCCAGGCGCTGCAGCGGCGGCCGAGCGAGCGCTAATGACCGCCCCCACTCGCTAACAATGGGGCGAGCACGGCGTCTTCCGCCTTCGATGTCGGTTAGCACCGGATGCCGGGACGCCGTCAGCAAGTCACTGTACTGTGAGATCGTGGCGATAAAAGAGCGCGCACCTGCACGTTGCACGCGCAAAAAAAAAGGCCGCCGGATTCCGGCGGCCTTTCTGCTCTCCTTAAGGGCAGGCGTCAGGCGCTCTCGGCCGACAGCACGTCGCCGAACAGTTCCCAGGTGTCGCCCTTGAACTTCGACATCTGGACGGCCTGGATGGGATAGAAATCGGTCGGGCTGGTGCTGACGGTGATGCCGGGCAGCAGAAGCGGGATGCGGACCTTCTGGAAGTTGGCTGCCTGCTTCATGACGTTCTCGCGGGTCAGCGTATCGCCGCACTTCTTCAGCGTCTCGCGCATCATGGTGGCGACGGCGAAGGCGAAGATGTAGTTGCCGTCCGACTGGTTGGCCTGCGGCATCCACTTGGTCATGTACTCGCGCCAGGCCTTCATCTCGGCGTCGTTGTCCCACTGGTGATCGGTCGGGTCCTTCAGGTAGGCTGCCGTCAGGATGCCCTGGCTGTTCTCGAAGCCCGCCGGCTTCATGGTCGAGGCGACCGAGGCCGAGACGTTGTTGAGGTACTGTGCCGGCTTCCAGCCGATGTCGGCCGCCTTGCGGATCGCCTGGGCGGCGAACTTCGGGATGGCGATGTTGAAGAACACCGTGGCGCCCGAATCCTTGAGCTGGATGACCTGGCTGTCGACCGTCGGATCGGTCGTCTCGTAGGTCACGTGCTTGACGATGCGGCCAGCTTCCTTGCCAAGGCCTTCCTTGAAGCCTTCGTAGTAATCCTTGCCGTAATCGTCGTTCTGCATCAGCACGCCGATCTTGGCGTCCTTGACGTTGGCCAGCAAATGCTTGGCGTAGATCATGCCCTCGGTGTGGTAGTCGGGCTGGAAGCCCATCGTCCACGGGAACTCCTTGGGCTTGCCCCACTTCGAGGCACCGGTCGACACGAAGAGATGCGGGATCTTCTTCTGGTTGACGTACTTGTGGATCGCCGTGTTGGTCGGCGTGCCCAAGGTGTTGAACAGGCACAGCACCTTGTCCTGCTCGACCAGCTGGCGCGTCACCTCGACCGACTTGGACGGGTTGTAGCCGTCGTCCAGGCTGATGAAGGTGATCTTGCGGCCGTTGATGCCGCCGGTCTCGTTGACCATCTTCCAGAACACCTGATGGGCCTGGCCGATCACGCCATAGGCCGAGGCCGGCCCGCTGTAGGGGCAGAAGTGACCGATCTTGATCTCCTTGTCGGTCGCCCCATCGTCGTACTTCTTCTGTGCGAACGCCTGATGCGACGCGACAAAGGCCGCCGCCGACGCCGACGCTCCCCCCACGAAACCACGCCTGCTGATAGCCAACGCTTCCTCCTTGATTGTGTGTGATAGTGAAAAGGCCGCCGATCGTTGTCGGCGGCCTTCCATTTGGAGCGCCTCAGGCGCTCTCGGCCGACATGATGTCCCCGAACAGCTCCCAGGTCTCGCCCTTGAAGCGCTGCAACTGAACGGATTGGATCGGATAGAAGTCGGTCGGGCTGGTGCTTACGGTGATGCCCGGCAGCAAGAGCGGCACGCGCAGCTTCTGGTGGTTGGCCGCCTGCTTCATGACATTCTCGCGAGTCAGCAGGTCGCCGCACTTCTTCAGCGTCTGCTCCATCAGGAACGACACCGAGAAGGCGAAAATGTAGTTGGCGTCGGCCATGTTGGCGCCGGGCATATACTTGGCCATCCACTCGCGCCACGCCTTCATCTCGGCGTCGTTGTCCCACTGCTTGTCGGTCGGATCCTTGAGATAGGCCGCCGTGATGATGTCCTGGCTGTTCTCGTAGCCCGCCGGCTTCATCACCGAGGCGACCGAGGCCGAGACATTGTTGAGATAGTGCGCCGGCTTCCAGCCGATATCGGCAGCCTTACGGATCGATTGTGCGGCAAACTTGGGCGTCGAGATATTGAAGAAGGAATTGGCGCCCGAGTCCTTGAGCTGGATGACCTGGCTGTCGACCGTCGGGTCCGTCACCTCGTAGGTAACGTGCTTCACGATGCGGCCGGCTTCCTTGCCCATCCCCTCCTTGAAACCTTCCCAGTAATCCTTGCCGTAGTCGTCGTTCTGCATCAGCACGCCGACCTTGGGGTCCTTGACGTTGGCCAGCAGGTGCTTGGCGTAGATCACGCCCTCGGTGTGGTAGTCGGGCTGGTAGCCCATGGTCCACGGGAACTCCTTGGGCTTGCCCCACTTCGACGCCCCGGTGGCGACGAACAGCATCGGCACCTTCTTCTGGTTCATGTACTTGTGGATCGCCGTGTTGGTCGGCGTGCCGAGCGTATTGAAGGTGCACAGCACCTTGTCCTGCTCGACCAGCTGGCGCACCACCTCGACTGTCTTGGGCGGGCTGTAGCCGTCGTCCAGCGTGATGAATTTCACCATGCGGCCGTTGATGCCGCCTTTGTCATTGACGCTCTTCCAATAGGCTTCAATGCCCTTGCCGATCACGCCATAGGCCGAAGCCGGGCCGCTGTAGGGGTTGGTATGGCCGAGCTTGATCTCCTTGTCGGTCGCCCCATCGTCGTACTTCTTTTGCGCGAACGCCACGCCTGATGCGGACAAGATGGCAGCTGTCGATACGCCACCAATAAAACCACGCCTCGTGCTCACGACACCCTCCCTGTTTGAACTCTTTTTGAAGTTCGCCTGAAATCAAGGCCCTGAAAAGGAAAAATGGGACCTTTCACTACACAAGTTTGCAATGTTTGCGGGGCAGAAAAGCACCGCGGGAAATACACCCGCGGCGCGTAATTCAACCTGGAATCGAACAGGAGCGTCAGGTGCTCTCGGCGTGCATGACGTCGCCGAACAGCTCCCAGGTCTCGCCCTTGAAGCGCTGGAGCTGGACGGCCTGGACCGGATAGAAATCCGTCGGGCTGGTGTTGACGAAGATGCCCGGCAGCAGCAGCGGCACACGCAGCTTCTGATGGTTGGCGGCCTGCTTCATCACGTTCTCGCGGGTCAGGTCATCACCGCACTTCTTCAGCGTCTGATGCATCAGAAACGACACGGCGTAACCGTAAATGTGATTGGCGTCGGCCTGGTTGGCGCCCGGCATGTACTTGCCCATCCACTCGCGCCACGCCTTCATTTCTTCATCGCCGTCCCACTGCTTGTCGGTGGCGTCCTTCATGTACGACGCCGTGATGATGCCCTGGGCGTTGTCGAAGCCAGCCGGCTTCAGCACCGCGGCGACCGACACCGAGACGTTGTTGAGATAGTGCACCGGCTTCCAGCCGATATCGGCCGCTTTGCGGATCGCCTGAGCCGACGCCTTGGGAGCGCTGATGTTGAAGAAGACGTTGGCGCCCGAATCCTTGAGCTGGATGATCTGGCTGTCGACCGTCGGATCGGTGGCCTCGTAGGTCACCGTCTTGACGATGCGGCCGGCTTCCTTGCCCAGCCCTTCCTTGAAGCCGTCGAAATAATCGCGGCCGTAATCGTCGTTCTGCATCAGCACGGCGATCTTGGCGTCCTTGACGTTGGCCAGGATGTGCTTGCCGTAGATCACCGCCTCGGTGTGGTAGTCGGGCTGGAAGCCCATCGTCCACGGGAACTCCTTGGGCTTGCCCCACTTCGATGCCCCGGTGGCGACGAACAGCATCGGCACCTTCTTCTGGTTCATGTACTTGTGGATCGCCGTGTTGGTCGGCGTGCCGAGCGTCTGGAACAGGGCCAGCACCTTCTCCTGCTCGACGAGCTGGCGCACCACCTCGACGGTCTTGGGCGGGCTGTAGCCGTCATCCAGCGTGATGAACTTGATCTTGCGGCCGTTGATGCCGCCGGCGTCGTTCACGCTCTTCCAGTACGCCTCGATCGTCTTGCCGATGGCGCCGTAGGACGAGGCTGGCCCGCTATAGGGTCCGCAATGGCCGATCTTGATCTCCGTGTCGGTCGCACCGTCGGAGTACTTCTTCTGGGCAAACGCCCCGGTCGAGCCGGACAGCACAGCCAGCGCCGATGCGCCGCCGAGAAAACCACGCCTGTTGGTACCCACACGCACCTCCCGTTGAAAACGGCGCGGCAGTTGCTTGGAAATTGTGGCAAGAAGAAGGCGCCCGCCCGGATACGACCGGGACACGTTGACGCCGTCCTCGGGCTCCTCAGGTCGCGTCGTGTGCCGCGATCACCGCATCGGCATTCTTGATGCCGATCAGCACGCTTTGCGGCCCCCTGGTGACGCCTTCGAGCAGGGCGGTCGCCTTGGCGATGTCGGCGGTATCCAACGCCATGCCGTGGGCCTGTCGCTGCTGCACATAGTGCAGTCCCACGATCACCTTGCCCATGAGGGTGTTGACGTCGAGCGCCTCGGCCGTGTTGCGCGTGCCGCTCATGATGTCGACCAGGATCGAGCCCACGAACTGGCCCGCCGCCATGGTCTGCCTGACCTGGCCGGTCCAGTAGGCAAGCCCCTCGGCATCGGACGTGCGGTTGAACAGGTTGCGGTAGACCTGCTCGAGGAATGAGCCGATCTCGCCGTCGCTGGCGCCGAACGGATGGGCGAGGAAGGGATAGAGCGCCTTCGCTTCGTCGCCCGCGCCGAACGAGCTTGCGATGTTGGCGATCAGCCCGGCCGCTCCTTGTGTCGGCAGATTCTGGTTGAACTCGCCCATCCAGAAGGCGAAACCCGGCGCATCGGCGGCACGGCCGAAGAAGGCGGCGTAGGTCGCCGCGATCTGCTCCCCGGCGCCGAGGGCGAGGAAATCGAGCGTGTCCGGGCTGCCGGGCAGCACCGGCACGACATGGACCAGCGCCTGCGAGACGACCGGCCGCGTGCCGTCGACCCGCACCTGATAGGCGAAGCTGTCGACGCCGGAAAAGCCCGCCGCCGGGGTATAGGAGAGCACGCCGTCGGCCGCGAGTTGCACCGAGCCGTGCTGCGCGCCGCTGATCAGCGTCGCCTCGCTCAAGGCCTGGCGATCGGGATCGAGGAAGACACCGCCCACGACAACCGTGCCGAGCCGCCCGTCGGCCAGGACGATGTAACCGCCGTCCTGCACGAACGAGGGCGGGTTGGCGATCGTCCAGCCCAATGCATCCATCACGGCGAGGTCGGCGGCGGTGAAGTCGTACGACCTGCCCGGGCTGAACGCGGCCCAGAACAGGTCGCCTGTGCTCGCCGTCCAATCGGCTGGGCTGCCAAATGTCTCGGGACTGAAATCGCCGAGATGCGTCTTGCCGCCGTCGAGCGAGAAATAGGCCGGCTCCTCGCCCGTCAGTGCGCGCACGCCTGGTGCATCGTATCGGAGCAGATCCATCAGCGCGTAGTCGGGCGCTCCGAAACCCAGCGTGCGGCCCATCACATGGGTGAATTCGTGCAGAGCCACGGCGAAGAAATCGCATATGCCCGCACTCGCGCGCGCGCCTGGATCGAAGGTGAAGGTGCCCCGGCTGCTGTTGAAAGCGACGTAGCCGTCGAACGTGTGGTCATCGGCCAGCAAGCCGAGCACCTTGGCCATGGCGCGCGGCAGGCTGAAGGCCCCCGCCGTTGGTCGGATCGCTGGTGGACAACGAGGCCAGCACCATCTTGTCGATCGGCGATACGCTGGGAATGGGCGCGAGTGCGCCCTGCACGGCGCTGTAGGAATAGGGGATGTCTGTCTTGGCCGTCCAGCTCTCGCCCAGCGCGCCGGCCGCCGGAGCCATGCCGCTCACGTGCCCCCAACCGACATCGATATTGATCGTCACCGGATCGATGAACGTCGCCTCGAGGATGCCGGCGACCTGGTCGAGCCCAGCCCTGAACCCCGTGGGCGCGGCGCTGACGCTCTGGTCGTAGGCAATGTTGAGAATCATACTCCCGCCTCGGTATTCCCTGACACCAAGGGCTCATTGCCACGCCCGCGAACGATGCGCGTTTGCTCTCCATTCCATTGCGGAAGCGGATGCATCCATCTTCCATTTCATCCCGGACAGGCTGTGGTCCCGGATGCCCAAGACACGCGAAAAACCTACTCCGAAGGCACACTCAACCTGGAAGTGTTGAATTTCCCTTCCCCGGGAGCCGCCCCTATTCAATCACTTCGTCAGCACGGCTGAGGAGTGAAGGCGGGACGGTGAGGCCAAGCGTCTTGGCTGTCTTCAGATTGATCACAAGCTCGAAATTGGTCGGCTGTTCGACCGGAAGATCTCCCGGCTTCGCGCCCTGCAGGATCTTCGCCACGTACTTGGCGGCGAGCTGCCACAGCACGGGCAGGTCGGCCCCGTAGAACATCAGTCCGCCATCGTCCACCGCCTCGCGATGAACGTACATGACCGGCAGGCGATGGCTTCCCGCGAGACCCACGAGGCGCTTGTAGTTCACGTACAGCATGGGGCTGGGAAAGGTCATCAGCGCATCGGCCCGCCACTCGGCGATGGCGGCAAAGGCCGCATCGAAGTCATCCGGACGGCTGGCGCTGAAGATACGGAGCGCCACGCCGAGACGGGCCGCCTGCTCGTCCAGCTCGGACACCATGCTTTGCATGGTCCGCTCGCTATACACCTTGGGATGCTGGAGCGCGGCGAAGCGGGTGGCCGCCGGGACCATCTCCTTCAGGAGCTGGAAGCGCTTGGGGCCCAGCATTGGTCCGATGAACGTGGCGCCGGTGACGTTGCCGCCCGGCCGGGCAAGGCTCGCGATGAGCCCGTCGGCAACGGGATCGGCCATGATGCAGACGATCGGGATCGTGTTCGTAGCGCGCTTTGCCGCCAGACCGGCCTCGGTGCTGCTGGCCAGAATAGTATCGACATTCCGTTGCACCAGCTCGCCCACGACGGCACGCAATTTCTCCGGGTCGTTGCCGTAATACCGATTCTCGACCTCGATATCCTCGCCGACGACGTAACCATTCTCCCGAAGACCACGCTGGAACGCCTCGCTGTTGCGCCGGCTGATCGCGTCGGAGGCAATCCCCAACGAGATGCTTCCAACGACAGGAACGCTGCGCTTCGCTCGCTGCGCGCCGGCAGCGCATGGCCAGCCGGCGGCCATGCCTGCAAGTGCTGTTGTGAAATCCCGCCGCCGCACCCTTCCCTCCGAGGAAGCCGAGCGTAGAGCACATTCCGTTCGGCCGGAACAGCCGGACCGAATGTGCCCGTTGCAACACTCCCCATCCGTGACTCATAGGTTGTCCGCGATTAAGGCATAAGGGCCAACGCGGGGTCGGACAGGAACAAGAAAGGCCGCCTTGCGGCGGCCTTCCGGAAGTCGCTGCCGTCGGGATCAGCTCGACTCGGCGTGCAGAACGTCGCCGAACAGCTGCCAGCTCTCGCCCTTGAAGCGTTGCAGTTGGACGGCTTGCACCGGATAGAAGTCGGTCGGGCTGGTGCTGACAGTGATGCCGGGCAGCAGGCCGGGCACGCGCAGCTTCTGATGGTTGGCGGCCTGGCGCATCAGGTTCTCGTGGGTCAGGTCGTCGCCGCATTTCTTCAGCGTCTGCTCCATCAGGTATGAGACTGAATAGGCGTAGACATTGTTGACGTCGCCGAGACTACCGTTGGGATTGTACTTGGCCATCCACTCGCGCCAGGCCTTCATCTCGGCGTCGTTGTCCCACTGATGGTCGGTCGGGTCCTTCAGCCAGGCCGCGGTGATGACGCCCTG
Source organism: Reyranellaceae bacterium (assembly GCA_046349295.1). Classification (GTDB taxonomy): domain Bacteria; phylum Pseudomonadota; class Alphaproteobacteria; order Reyranellales; family Reyranellaceae; genus Reyranella. Next base: position 105,633 of record JAXMCP010000008.1, on the reverse strand, counting down.
CACGTTCTCGAAGCCGGCCGGCTTCATGGTCGTCGTCACCTGGGCGGACACGTTGTTGAGGTATTGCACCGGCCTCCAGCCGATATCCGCTGCCTTGCGCATCGATTGGGCGGCGAACTTGGGAATCGAGATGTTGAAGAAGACGTTGGCGCCGGAATCCTTGAGTTGGATCACCTGGCTCTCGACCGTCGGGTCGGTAACCTCGTAGGTAACGTGCTTCACGATGCGGCCGGCTTCCTTGCCCATCCCCTCCTTGAAACCTTCCCAGTAATCCTTGCCGTAGTCGTCGTTCTGCATCAGCACGCCGACCTTGGGGTCCCTGACGTTGGCCAGCAGGTGCTTGGCATAGATGACGGCTTCAGTGTGGTAGTCGGGCTGGTAGCCCATGGTCCACGGGAACTCCTTGGGTTTGCCCCACTTCGACGCCCCGGTGGCGACGAACAGCATCGGCACCTTCTTCTGGTTCATGTACTTGTGGATCGCCGTGTTGGTCGGCGTGCCGAGCGTATTGAAGGTGCACAGCACCTTGTCCTGCTCGACCAGCTGGCGGACCATTTCCACGGTCTTGGGCGGGCTGTAGCCGTCGTCCAAAGTGATGAAGTTGACTATGCGGCCGTTGATGCCGCCACGGTCGTTGACCGTCTTCCAGTAAGCCTCGATGGCCTTCCCGATGATGCCGTAGGAAGATGCGGGTCCGCTGTACGGGTTGGTATGACCGATCTTGATCTCCTTGTCGGTCGCCCCGTCGGAGTACTTCTTTTGCGCATACGCTACCCGGGTACCCGAAAGCACTGCCGCAGCGGCAAGACCGCCCACGACTCCACGCCTGGTCGTCTTCATGGTTCGCCTCCCTGGTGGGTTTACGCCATCAACTACTCCTTACTCGGATGAACGGGTTGAAACGGTGGCCTCAGGCGCGCTGCTTGAGCGCCGCCTCCTGCTTCTTGTCCTGCGGGCCGCGCACGCCTGCGCGCAGGCTGTGAATCAAATAGGCAACGCCGCCCACGACGCCCATCGGCATCAGGTACATCAGCAGGATCAGCAGGATGCCGAACACGGTGTAGGCCGACAAGTCGAACTGCAGGCCGAGATCGTTCTTGGCGAAGGTCGAGAGCGCCTGGGCGGAATTGTCGACGAGCACGTAGAAGATGCCGCCGACCACCGACCCCGCGAGCGAGCCGACGCCGCCCACCACCAAGCCGATCAGGAACTTGATCGACAGGAAGAAATTGAAGCTGTCGGGCGCCACGAAGGCGATGGCCGAGGCCGAGAGTGCGCCGGCGATGCCGGTGTAGGCGGCGCTGATGCCGAACGTGACGGTCTTGTAGAGGGCGGTGTCGATGCCCATTGTGTCGGCCGCCATGTACTGGTCGCGGATCGCCATCATGGCGCGCCCGCTGCGGCTGTGCAGGATGTTGTTGGCGGCCCAGTAGAGCAGCACCATCACCACCAGGATGTAATAGTAGAGCCACTGATCCTCGGTCAGCGGCAGGCCGAACGGCACTTCGGGCTTCGACAGCACGATGCCCTGCACGCCGCCGGTCAGGTCCTCGAGCCACTTGTATTTCAGGATCTGCGGCACCGCGAGCGCCAGCGCGAAGGTGGCGAGCGCCAGGTAGTGGCCCTCGAGCTTGAGCGCCGGCAGGCCGAACAGGTAGCCGACGATGAAGCAGACCACGGCCGCGATCGGCAGGGTGGCGTAATAAGGCATGTCGAGCTTGTCCATCAGGATCGCCGCCGTATAGGCGCCGACCGCATAGAACGCGCTGTGCCCCAGCGAGATCTGGCCGTTGAAGCCGGTCAGCAGATTCAGCCCGAGCACGGCGATGGCCGCGATCATCATGGTGCTGACCAGGAACAGCCGGTAGTCGGAGACCGTGTCGGGCAGCACCGGTCGCAGCAGCGGGATCAGGAACGCCGCGGCGAGCAGGCCCCACAGCCACTTCTTGGGGAATGCGGGCATGTCAGACCCTCTTCACGACGACGCGGCCGAACAGGCCGGCCGGTTTCACGGTAAGCACGAAAATCACGATGATCAGGGCGACGGTGAGCTTCTCGCCGTTGCCGATGATGTAGACCCCGGTCGCTTTCTCGATCTGGTTGCCGGCATAGGCCACCATGTTCTCGAGCACGCCGACGATGAAGCCGCCCAGCACGGCGCCACCCGGATTGCCGATGCCGCCCACCAGGGCACCGGCAAAGGCATAGAGCAGGATGCCGCCCATCATGTTGGGATCGAGATAGACGATGTGCGCCACCATGATGCCGGCCACCGCGCCGACCGCGGCGGCGAGGCCCCAACCCAGCGCCAGCATCCAGTCGACGCGCACGCCGACCAGCCGGGCCATCTGCGGGTTCTGCGCGGCGGCACGCATTGCGAGTCCGAGCGGCGTGTAGCGGAAGAAGCCGAACAGCAGGCCGAGCACGATCAGGGTGACGATCACCACGCCGAGCTGATGCGGGCCGATGACACCGGCGATGCCGAAGCTGCTCTTGGGGAAGGGCGACGGATATTCCTTGATCAGGTAGCTCCAGATCGCACCCGCCACCGAGTTGCAGATCGCCAGCAGGCCGATGAACACCACGACGATCGAAAGCACGGGCGCGTTGTGCAGCGGTCGCAATATGATCCGTTCGATCGCCACGCCCAGGACGAAGGAGGCGACGACGGCGATGGCGAAGGCGACCCAGAAGCTCGCCCCCCAGGTCATCAGTTGCCAGCTGATGTAGGTCGAGAACATCGCCATCTCGCCTTGGGCGAAATTGATGTGGTCGGTCGACACGTAGATCATGACGAGCGCCAGGGCGACGCAAGCATAGATCGCGCCGTTGGCCAGGCCGGATGCGATCTGCTGGAGGAATTGTTCCATGTGTCTCCGACGTCAGTAGCCGAGGTACGATTTGCGGACGTTCTCGTCGTTCTTCACCACGTCGGACGGGCCGGACATAACCACGCGGCCAGTCTCGAGCACGTAGGCGTGATCGGCAAGGTTGAGGGCCAGCGCGGCATTCTGCTCGACCAGCAGCATGCTCACATTCTCTTCCTTGTTGATGCGCTCCATGATGCGGAAAATCTCGAGCACGATCAGCGGCGCCAATCCGAATGACGGCTCGTCGAGAAGCATCAGCCTCGGCTTCAGCATCAGCGCGCGGGCGATTGCCAGCATCTGCTGCTCGCCGCCCGACAGGGTGCCGGCCTGCTGCTGGATGCGCTCCTTGAGGCGCGGAAAATAGCTGAACACCCGCTCGAGGTCCTGCTGGACGCCGGCCCTGTCCCGGCGAGTGTAGGCGGCGATGCGCAGATTCTCGTCGACGGTCAGGGTCGTGAAGGTACCGCGGCCCTCGGGCACGTGAGCGATGCGCAGGCGCACGATCTCCTCGGTCGCCATGCTGCCGAGGTTCTTGCCCTCGAAGCGCATCGTGCCTTCGGTACGAACCATGTTGCAGAGGGCGCGAAGCGTCGTCGTCTTGCCCGCGCCGTTGGCGCCGAGCAACGTCGTGATGCCGCCCGCCTCGATATCGAAAGCGACATCGTAAAGTGACTGCGTCTGGCCGTAGAACGCCTTGAGGCCTCTCACTTCCAGCAGCGCGGCCATTACGAGGTCCCCAGATAGGCGCGAATCACTTCCGGATCGCGCTGAACTTCCGCCGGCGTGCCGTCGGCGATCTTCTTGCCGAAATCGATCGCCACGACCTTGTCCGACACGGACATGACCAAGCTCATGTGGTGCTCGACCAGCAGCACGGTGACATGCTGGGTGTCGCGCACCCGCTTGATCTGGCCCTTCAACACCTCGATCTCATCGTGGTTCAGGCCGGCCGCCGGCTCGTCGAGCAGCAGCAGCTTGGGGCTCGAGGCAAGCGCACGGGCGAGCTCGACGCGCTTGCGGATCGGAAACGGCAGGCCGCCCGCCATGGCGTTGGCGAAGGGCTCGAGATCCATGAACGTGATCAGCTCGCGGGCGCGCCGGGCGATCTGCTCCTCCTCCGGCTTCACCTTGGGCAGGCGAAGCGCATTGTCGAGGAAGCTGGTCTCGCTCCGGCTGTGGCAACCGACCTTGACGTTGTCGAGGACCGACATGCGGTCGAACAGCGCCACGTTCTGGAACGTGCGGCCGATGCCGATATGCGGGATGGCATGGCGCGGCCGGTCGAGAATGGTACGGCCCTCGAACTTGATGTCGCCGCTGTTGGGCGTGTAGAGCCGGCTCAGGCAGTTGAAGAGCGTGGTCTTGCCGGCACCGTTAGGCCCGATCAAGCCGGCGATCTGGCCGGGGAAGACGTCGAATGTGACGCCATCGAGCGCGACGATGCCGCCGAAACGGACCGACACATCGTACACGCTGAGCAGCGGCGTGCCGCTGGATGAAGACGGTCCTGCCATGGTCATGCTGGTTTCGTATGCCGGCGCATAATTACGTCCCGACACCGCGAAATTACCCTTGCCTCCCAACTACTTGCGACCCTTCTTCGGAGTCCTGCCTCGCAAGCCACGATGGCTCATCCCGTGATTTGACGCAACTCAAATGGCAGCGCGCCATGCTTTCGGCGTGATTGCGTCGCAGGATTGAGCCGCAGCGCGGACGTTGACATGCGGGGCGTTGCGTTTGATACGAAACGACCCCCTCGAAAGCCGGTCCACCGCCGATGAAGCGATTGTACTCTCCCATCCTCCTCGCGCTCGCAGCCTTCAGTCTGCCCGCCGCGGCCCAGCAGACGCCTCCAACCCAAGGCTGGCCCGCCGCCCGCCCCGCCGATCCGCCGGCCAAACCGCCGCAGGGCGCGCCGCCTCCGGCCGCGCCGAAGCCGCCAGCTGCCCAGGCACCGGGGGCGCCGGCCGCATTGCCGCCTCAGACGGCGACCGGCAATCCGCCGCCGGTGCCGCTGCCCATGTGGTTCGTCGAGATCGACGTAAACAAGAAGGGCGAGGTGACGCGGGCTGAGTTCCTCAAATACCGCATGAAGTCGTTTGACGAGCTCGACGCCAACAAGGACGGCAAGCTTTCGATCGAGGAGTTCACCAAGGTCGCCGAGCCACCCTACTCGCACGACATCCCGAACGGCCCGAGCCTCGAGGAGCGGCGCAATCGCGCCAAGGCCGAATTCAACAACCTCGACACCAACCGCGACGGCTTCGTCGAGCGTGCCGAGGCCGAGGCCCTGGTCCATTCCGAGTTCAACCAGTACGACACGGACCGCGACAACAAGGTGACCGAGCCCGAGGTGCGGCTGATCGTTCAGCGCTCGCTCGCACGCGAGCAGGCCGAGCGCCAGCAGATCGAGCAGCGGCGCCGGCAGGGCATGGCGGCGGTCAACGACTTCATCGACATGCAGCTTCGCGAGGCCGACAAGCTCGACAAGAACAGCGACGCCAAGGTCAGCCAGCAGGAATACATTTCGCTCGCCGGTCCGGCTGACGGCCCGCAGGCTCAGGGGCTCCTGCCCTTCGACATCCGTCGCCAGCTCGTGCTGCGCAAGTTCCAGGAGATCGACACCAACAAGGACGGTCAGCTCGACCGCGTCGAGCTCACCGCCTCGGCGGTCAAGCAGTTCATCGAGATGGATGCCAACCACGACCGCTTTCTGAACGAGGAAGAGTTCAAGAAGGCGCAGGAAAACGAGACCAAGAAGATGCGGGCCATCATCCAGGCGATGCAGCCCGCCCAGCCGGCCCCTGCGCCGGCCCAGCGCCCCGCTCCGGCTCCCGCCCAGCCGCGTGGCGGCCCACCGCAACAGGCTCCCCAGGGCTTGGCGCCCGGTCTGCCCCAGGGAACGCGCTAGAGCATCGACAGGCGTCCAAGACGGGGCGCCTGCTGGTTCTCGGCGGCATCCAATTCCTGAGGCGCGATCGCTGCCGATACATCGTCATCCCGAACGAAGCCGCCCGAAGGCCGGTGCAGTCGAGGGACCTTTCTTGACCGTCGACGCAGCAGGAAAGGTCCCTCCACTGCGCCGCGCTGTGCGCGGCTCCGGTCGGGATGACAATGTTCTTGCAGATTTCCTGTGAATAGTCCGTAGCGAAATTCACTACCCCGCCACATCGGCCTGCACGAGGGCTTTCGCCTGGGCGATGCCGACCAGCACCGTGTTGGGGTCGGCGGTGATGGCGTGGATCAGGGCCTTGGCCTCCGCCCCGTCGTCGGCCTGGGTCCAGGTCGAGCCGAGCAGCTTCTGGTCGTGCACGTATTCCAGATTGACCGTCACCTTGCCCATCAGGGTCGAGATGTCACGGCCATCCGCGGTGTTCTGTGCGCCATTCATGATGTCGACCAGCACGGACCCCACGAACTGGCCAGCCGCCAGTCTCTGCTTGATCTGGCCCGACCAGTAGGCAAGGCCCGCGGAGTCGAACGTGCGGGCGAACAGATTGTCGTAGACCGTATCGAGGAAAGCGTTGATCTGGCTGTCGTCGGCGCCAAACGGGCTGACGAGGAACGGATAGAGCGCCTTGGCCTCGTCGCTCACGCCGAATGCGCTCGCGATGTTGCCGAGCAACGCGGCATTGGTCTGCGTCGGCAGGCGGGCGTTGAAATCACCGACCCAGAAATCGAAACCCGGGGCATCGGCGCCGCGGCCGAAGAAGGCGGTGTAGACCGCGGCGATCTGCTGGTCGACGGTGAGCGAGAGGAGGTTTAGCGTCGTCGTCGACCCGGTCGACACCGGCGTAACCTGGACCGTGACCAGCCCGGTGTCGTTCCCGCCGGCGCCGCTCGCGCCATAGATGAAGCTGTCGACGCCAGCGAAGCCTGCGTTCGGCGCATAGTCGAAGCTGCCGTCCGACGAGACGGCTACTGTGCCATGCGCCGGGCCGCTCTGCAGCGACGCCGTCAAGGGCCGTACGCCTTCGTCGTTGAACAGCACGCCGTTGGCCACAACGACATGAAGCGCCTGACCTTGCAGCGTCGTGTAGATGTCGTCGTTGGCCACCACCCTCGCAAGGACCGGATCGCCGCCCGTGTCGTCGTTCAGGATCGTGCCCGTCGCCAAGCCGCCAGTAATCGAAAGGCCCGTCGATGGATTGGACAGGGTGACGGTGAAGGCCTCGTTGGGCTCGGCCGTGACGTCGCCGGCCACCTGCACGATCAACGTCTTGCTGGTCACGCCGACCTCGAACAAGACCGTGCCCGACGGCAGCGTTCCACCGGCGAAATCACCGGCCGAAGCAGGGCTCGCGCCTGCCCCCGTCACCGCGTAGTCGACGGCATGCGACACCGAGCCGTCGCCGGCGAGCGTCAGCGTGAAGGTGAGCGACGTATTGGCGCCCGAGTTGCCCTCGGCCTGGCTGGCCGCCGCGGCCGCAAGCGACACCGTGGCGTCGTCGTTGCGGATCGTTCCAGTCGCGGTATCGCCCACGACGGCGAGCCCCGCGGAGGCGTTCGACAGCACGACCTGGAAGGCCTCGTCCGGCTCGATGGCCGCGTCGCTCGAGACCGCGACCGTAATGGTCTCGCTGGTCGCTCCGGCTTCGAACACCACGCTGCCGGCCGGCAGCGTACCGCCGAAATCGCCAGGATCGGCTGCGGTTGCACCCGATCCGGTGACATTCCACGCCACCGTCTGATCGCTGACCCCAGCCTGATCCAGGCTGACCGTGAAGGTGAAGAAAGTGAGGCCTGAATTGCCCTCGGGACCGTTCGCCGCCAGAGGCGCAATCGACACCTTGGCCACGTCGTCGTTACGGATCAGCGCATCTGCCGTAGCGGTTCCAAGGGCAAGCCCCGCCGACGGGCTCGACAGGCCGACCGTGAATCCTTCGTCGACCTCGACTGCCGTGTCGCCGGCTACGTCGATCACGATCGTCTTGCTGATGTCGCCTGGCGCGAAAGAGAGCGTCCCCGACGGCAGCGTACCGCCAAAATCCTGGGCCTCGGCACCATGGACGACGGTACCGGCCACCGACCAGGACACCGTCTGGCCCTCGACCGCTGCCTGATCGAGAGTCACGGTGAAGGAGTACGACGTTGGCCCGGCGTCGCCTTCGGCCTTGCTGGCGGTATCGACCGCGATCGACGCGACGGGACGGTCGTCGTTCTGGATCGTGCTGCCGGCCGACGACGCGCCGAGCATCAACCCGGACGACGGGTTCGCCAGCACCACGCTGAACCCTTCGTCGAACTCCACCAGAGAGTCACCGGTCACCAGGACCGTGACGGTCTGGCTGGTCTCGCGGGCGTTGAAAGTGGCAATGCCGGACGGCAGCACGCCGACGAAATCGGACGCGTCGGCCGGATGGTCGCCCGCCCCGATGACCGACCAGCCGACGGTCTGGCTGACCACTCCAACCTGGGCCAGACTCACCGTGAAGGTGAAGGCTTTGACGCCGCCATCGCCTTCAGGCTGGCTGGCCGACAGTCCGGAAACCGACACGGTCGATTTGTCGTCGTTGATGATCGTCGCCGTGGCGACGGACTCACCAAGCGTGAGACCTGATGAAGCTTTTGACAGCGTCACAGCGAAACTTTCGTCGAATTCGACCTCGTCATCCCCCGAGACGAGTACCGTCACTGTCTTGGCAGTGTCGCCGGCATTGAAGGTCACGATGCCGGACGGCAGCGTCCCGGCGAAGTCGGACGCGTCGGCCCCGTGGGCGTCGCTGCCGGTGACGTTCCATCCGATGGATTGGGCGGAAGCCACCGCGTGATCGAGGCTGATCATGAAGCTGTAGGCTTTCAGCCCGCTATTGCCCTCGGAAGCGGCGGACGTCATCGCCGCGACCGACACGATCGAAGGGCCGAGGATCTGGACCGTACCGATCGCGCTGGCCGTTCCCAGCGTCAGCCCCGAAGACGCGTTCGACAGGTTGACCACGAAGCCCTGGTCGAACTCCGCGCCGGTGTCAGCCGGCACCTGCACCGACACCGTCTTGCTGGTCTCGCCGGCAGCGAACAGCAAGGTGCCGGTTGGATCGGGGCCGTCCGGCGCAGGCTCGCCCGGCGCCGGCACCGCGGTTCCCATCAACGACCATTCGACCATCTGGTCGGCCACGCCGGCGCGGTCGAGGGTCACCGTGAAGTTGAACGTCGTCGCAATACTGCTGCCGGTCCTCGTCCCTCCGAGGTCGCTCAGGGATACCACCGACTTGTCGTCGTTCAGAATGACGCCCGTCGCCGATGCAACGCCCAGGATCAACCCCGCCGAGGCGTCGGACATCACTACGTCAAAGCTCTCGTCGAATTCAACGGAGCTGTCGCCCGACACCAGGACGGTCAGCACCGCACTGGTTTCGCCGGCATCGAAACTGACCGTTCCGCTCGGCAGAGATCCGCCGAAATCGATGAAATCCGCGGGATGCAGGCCCGAGCCGACGACGTTCCAATCGACGGTCGTCGCCGTCGCCGCCGCATGATCGAGGCTGACCGTGAAGGTCAGCGCGCTGGTGCCGCCGTCGCCTTCCGCCGCAACCGCATTCGATGTGGCGATGGAGACCACAGAGACGACGGAGACGACGCCGACCGTCGCGGAAAAGGCAGGAGACCCGGAACTGACGTTACCCGCCGCATCGGTGATCTTGGCCGTGACACTGACCGTGCCGTCGCCCTGAGCTCCAATGGTCGCTGCCGAGACCGCCACAGTCGCCTTGCCGCCGGCAACGTCGCCGGCTGCGAGGGTATAGCTTACAGTCTGGCCACCCCAGCCGAGCGTCAGCGTATCGCCGGACACCGCCCCAGTCCCCGCCAGGCTGACCACCACCGGCGTGCCGTCCGCCGCCTCGTCGTGGCTGATCCCGCCGCCGTCGTTCTCGGCGACCGACACGACGGTGGGCGCCCCGGGCGCGTCGGTGTCGACCGTGACGGTGACGCCCGGTGAGCTCAGGCCAGTGTTGCCGGCGCTGTTGACGAGTGTCGCCGTCACGGTGACGGCGCCGTCGCCCTGCGCGGCAATGGTCTCTGCCGAGACCGTCACGGTCGCGTTGGCGGCGCCGATTTCCGCGGTGCTGAGCGTGTGGGTGACCGCCTGGCCGCCCCACATCACGGTCAACGTGTCACCGGAAGCGGCGCCGCTGCCCGCCAGGCTGACAACGACCGGAGTGCCGTCAGACGCTTCTGCCCCATTGAGGTGCCCCAGGGCTTCGACGATCGAGACGATCGACGGAGCGCCAGGCGCCGCCGTGTTCACGCTCACCGTCACCCTCGACGCCGCATAGCTGGCGTTGCCGAAAGCGTCGGTGAGTTTGACAGAGACGACGAACGCGCCATCCCCCTGGCTGGCGATGACGGAGGGCGCGACCGTCACCGTGGTCGTGCCGGCCGCGACGTCGGCGGCGAGCAGCATATGGGCGACCTGCTCCGTCCCCCAAATCACCGTCAGGGTATCGCCGGCGAGCGCACCGGTGCCGGCCAGGTCGACGACGACCGGCGTTCCATCGGCGGCCTCTGACGCGTTGATACCGCCGCCGGCATTCTCAGGGATTGCCGAGATGGACGGAGGCACCGGAGCCGCAGTATCGACCGTCACCAAGACGCCGGCCGAAGCAAACCGGGTGTTGCCCAGCGTATCCGTGAGCCGGGCTGTTACGCTGAAGGTGCCGTCGCCTTGAGCCGCGAGCGCCGCCGCCGAAATGGTGACCGTGACAACGCCGGCCACGATGGCGTCGTCCGCCAACGTGTATGCGATCGATTGCGCCCCCCAGTTCACGGTCAGAGTATCGCCGGCCAGCGCGCCGGTGCCGGCAAGGCTCACCTCCACCGGAGTGCCGTTCACCACCTCGCCGGCGTCGATGGCGCCATGGTCGTTCTCCGCGATCGTCACGATCGTCGGCGCTCCCGGCGCCACGGTGTCGACCGTTACGGGGACCGCCGACGAGGTCGCGCCGAGGTTTCCGGCGGCATCGGTCAGCCGCGCCGTAACGCTGAACGTGCCATCGCCTTGGGACCTGATCGTGGCGAGCGGCACGACGATCGTCACGCTGCCCGCAGCGACGTCGTCTCCGTCCAGCATCAGCGAGATGGTCTCCCCGCCCCAGAAAAGGGTGAGGATGTCATCGGCCAGCGCACCGGTGCCGGCGAGGCTCACCACCACCGGCGTGCCGCCGAAGACGTCGGCGGCGCTGATGCCGCCGTCGCCATTCTCGATGATCGAGGTGATCGCCGGTGCGCCCGGGGCCACGGTGTCGACCGTCACGGCGAAGGCCGGTGAATTGGCGCTGACGTTACCGGCAATGTCGGTGAGCTTGGCCACTACCGCGAAGGTGCCGTCGCCTTGCGCGGTGATCGTCGCCGCCGGCACCGACACCGTCGCCAGGCCGGCAGCAATGTCACTGGCAAGCAGTGTATAGGTGACGATCTGGCTACCCCAGGTCACCGTCACGGTGTCGCCCGCCAGCGCGGCGGTCCCGAACAGATCGACCTGAATCGGAGTGCCGTCGGCGAGCTCGACCGCGTTGATGCCGCCGCTGTTGCGCTCGACGATCGACACGATCGCCAGTGAATTCGGCGCCACCGTGTCGACCGTCACCGAGACGCCGGTCGAGCTCGCACCCACATTGCCGGCGATGTCGGTGACCTTCGCTGTCACGGAGAAGGTGCCGTTGCCCTGCGCCGTGATGGTTGCGGCGGGTACGTTCACGGCGGCGCTGCCCGCGCCGATATCGGCGGCGAGCAGCGTATGGGCGACCACCTGCCCGCCCCAGCTCACCGTCACCGTGTCGCCGGCCACGGCGCCAGTACCGGCCAGGTTCACGATCACCGGCGTGCCATTCGACGCCTCGGCCGCATTGATGCCGCCGGCCGCATTTTCGGCGATCGACATGATCGCAGGCGCGAGCGGCGCCGCGGTATCGACCGCCACGACGACATTCGCCGAGGTCGCGCTGACATTGCCGGCGATGTCGGTGATCTTCGCCGAGACGTTGAACGTGCCGTCGCCCTGCGCGGCGATCGTCGCCTGCGGCACCGTCACCGCAGCACTGCCGGCGCCGACGTCGCCGCTCACCAGGGTGTAGCTGACGGTCTGGCCGCCCCAGTTCACGGTCACCGTGTCGCCGGCGACGGCAGACGTGCCGGTGAGACTCACGACGACGGGTGTGCCGTCTGACGCTTCCACCGCATTGAGGCCGCCGGCGCCGCTCTCGGCGATCGAGGTGATCCCGGGCGTGCCGGGCGAGACGGTGTCGACCGTGACTGCGAAAACGCCGAGTTGGCGGTCGCATTGCCGGCGATGTCGGTGAGCTTGGCGGAAACGTTGAACGCGCCATTGCCTTGTGTGGCGATCGTGTCGGGCAGGATCGTCACCGTGGCGCTGTCGCCGCTGATGTCCGATGCGAGCAGCGTGTAGGTGACCTCCTGGCCGCCCCAGTCGATCGTGATCGTATCGCCGGCGACCGCGCTCGTTCCGGCGAGGCTGACCACTACCGGCGTACCGTTGGCGGCTTCCGCCGCGTTGATGCCGCCTGCGCCGTTCTCGGCGATCGAAATGATGGAGGGCACGCCGGGCGTCGCCGTGTCGACCGTCACCGAAACGCCGGGCGAGCTGGGGCCGGTCGTGAGCGCTATGTCGGTGATCTGGGCGGTCGCGTTGAACGTGCCGTCGCCTTGCGCGACGATCGTCGCCTGCGGCACGATGACGGTGGCGCTGTCGCCGTTGATGTCGGCGGTCTGCAGCGTGTAGGTGACCGTCTGGCTGCCCCAATGGATCTTCACTGTGTCGCCAGCCGAAGCGCCGGTGCCGGCGAGGCTCACCACCACCAGCGTGCCGTCGGCCGCTTCGGCCGCATTGATGCCACCGGCGCCGTTCTCGGCAATCGCAGTGATTGCCGGTGCACCGGGCGCCACCGTGTCGACTGTGGCGGAAACGCTCGAGGAGGTGGCGCCGACGTTGCCGGCGATATCGGTGATCTTGGCCGAGACGTTGAACGTGCCGTCGCCCTGCGCGGCGATGGTCGCCGGTGGCACCGTCACCGTGGCGCTGCCGCCGAGGATGTCGGCCGCCAGCAGCGTGTAAGTCGTGGTCTGGCTGCCCCAGTCGATGGTCAGCGTGTCGCCAGCGACGGCATTGGTGCCCGACAGGCTCACGATGACCGGCGTACCATCAGACGCTTCGGCGGTGTTGATGCCGCCGGCGGAGTCTTCGGGGATCGCGGTGATGCCGGGGGTGTTGGGCGCCACCGTGTCGACGATGATGGAGACAATCGACGACGCGCTGCCGACGTTGCCGGCGACATCGGTGAGCTTGGTCGAGACGATGAACGTCCCATCGCCCTGCGCCGCGATCTTCGCCTGCGGCACCGACACCGTGGCACTGCCGCCGATGATGTCGGCTGCCAGCAGGGTGTAATCGACGGTCTGGCTGCCCCAGGTCACCGCAAGCGTATCGCCGGCAACGGCGCCAGTGCCAGCGAGGCTCACCACCACCGGCGTGCCGTTGGCGGCCTCGGCTGCATTGATGCCGCCGGCGCTGTTCTCGCTGATCGAGGTGATGGTCGGCGTGCCGGGCGTCACCGTATCGACGGTCACGCTGAAGGACGATGAGTCCGGGCTCGTATTGCCCGCCGAATCAGTGATGGTCGTCGTAACGCCGAACGTGCCATCACCCTGCGCCGCGATCTTCGCTGGCGAGACGTCCACCGTCGCGCTGGCGGCGAGCACGTCAGCCGCCAGCAACGTGTAGTCGATGGACTGGCTGCCCCAGCTCACCGTCACCGTGTCGCCGGCCACCGCACCGGTGCCCGAGAGACTCACGACGACCGGTGTGCCGTCTGCCGCTTCGGCCGCGTTGATGCCGCCGCTCGCATTCTCCGCGACTGACGAGATCGCGGGGGCGGCCGGCACGACGGTGTCGACATGGACCGGGAAGGCGCTCGAGCTGACGCCGACGTTGCCGGCGATGTCGGTCACCTTGGCCGTGACGTCGAACGTGCCGTCGCCCTGTGCAGCGATCATCGCCTGCGGCACCGTTACGGTGGCGTTGCCGGCCACAATATCGGCCGCGAGCAGGGTGTAGCTGACGGTCTGGCTGCCCCAGGTCACCATCACCGTGTCGCCGGCCACGCCATTGGTTCCGGCGAGGCCCACCACCACCGGCGTGCCGTTCGAAGCCTCGCTGAAGCTGATGCCGCCGGCACCGTTCTCGGCGATGGTGTCGACCGTGGGCGTTCCCGGCGTCACCGTATCGACGGTGACGGTGAATGGCGCCGAAGCCGTGCTCACGTTGCCGATCTGATTGGTGAGCGTCGCCGTGACGTCGAACGTGCCGTCGCCCTGCGCGGCGATCTTGGCTTGCGAGACGGTGAGCGTCACGGTGCCGGCGTTGATGTCGCTTTGGAGCAGCGTGTAAGTGACGGTCTGGCTGCCCCACAGCACGTCCAGCGTGTCGCCGGCGAGCGCGCCCGTCCCGGCCAAGCTCACATCGACCGGCGTGCCGTCGGATGTCTCCGTCACGTTGAGGCCGCCCGCCCCATTCTCGCTGATCGCGCTGATGGTCGGCGCATTGGGCGCCGCATTGTCGAGCACGCTGATCAGGTCGCTGGCGGCCGACAGGCTGCTGCCCGACACGTTCACCAGATCGACCAGCACGTTGCTGGTGCCGGCGGCGTCGTTGCCCTGGATCCATACGAAGGTGCGGCCGACGCCGCCCAAGATCGCCTGGAAGGCGACCGACGTGCCGGCGTCGCCCAGATCGGTGCCTTGCAGGTACTCGGCTACGGCAGCGAGATCGCCCGCGGTGTCGATCGTGACGGCGCCGGCGAACGCGCCCGCATCGTCGAACGTGATCAGGCCGCCGGTGATGCTGTGCGATTGAACGGCTGCGCCGGTGTGAAGCAGCAGGGTCGAGGCGGCGCCGGCGCTGCTCGCGGTATCGGCACCGACGTTGGCGCCGATGAAGCCCAGCTTTTCGGCGGCCGACACGGTCGTGCCGACAGTGAAGTCGCTCACGGTGTCGTAGCCGCTCACCGTGCCGCTGGTCCCCGCGCCGCCGAACGACAGCGCCGTGTCGCCCGGGTTGAAGCCAAACACGTCGAGGCCAGCACCACCCAAGAGCGTGTCAGCGCCGGCAGCGCCCACGATCAAGTCGGTCTTGCCGCTGCCGGTAATGGTCTCGTTGCCGGTCGAGCCGTTGATAGCGACGGTGTCGGTAGCGGACCACGTGGCGAAGGTCCAGCTCGACATGTCGAACGAGCCGCCGGCCGCCACGTTGACCACGATGGCGTTGGTCGAAGCGGTGCCGGTAACGGAGACAGAGCTCGAAATCTTGCCCGAGCCGAACTGGTCGGCGCTGAAGGTCGCCGTCGAGGTGCCCGAGGTGTTGGCAAAGGCAATCACCTCGATTCCGAGGAAGCCGTTGACGCCGTCCGACGCCGCGCCGCTCAGGTCGACCGTGACGCCGGCCGCGTCAGCGCCGATCTGCAAGGTGTCGATGCCAAGGCCACCGTCGTACTTGTCGGTCGCCTGGACCTGGCCCGTGGCGGTCACGATCAGCGTGTCGTTGCCGTCGCCCGCATCGATGCTGGCGACCTGCGTGGCGCCGGTAATGGTCTCGTTGCCGCCCGTGCCGGTGACGGTGATCGTATTCGTGCCAGCGATCCACGTTGCAAAGGTCCAGGCCGACAGGTCCAGCGACCCGCCCGACAGCATGTTGATCGCGATCGCGTTGGCCGAGCCGGTGCCCGTCACCGCCAGCGCCGTCGAGAGCTTGCCGGCGCCGAATTGCGCCGAGCTGAACGTCGCCGTCGAGGTGCCCAAGGTGTTGGTGAAGGCGAGCGCCTCGATGCTCAGGAAGCCGTTCACGCCATCGGCCGCCGCGCCGCTGAAATCGATGCTGCTGCCCGCGCCTGCGACGCCGACCTGCAGGATGTCGTTGGCGGCGCCGCCGTCGTACTTGTCGCCGGCCGAGACCTGGCTCGAATCGACGACCACGAAGCGGTCGATCACGCTGCTGCCGGTGATCTGCTCGCTGCCGGTCGATCCGGTGACGGTGATGGTGTCGGTGCCCGAGGTCCAGGTGTTGAACGTCCAGCCAGCGAGGTCGAGCGTGCCGTCGGTCGTGAGGTTGATGACCAGCGCGTTGGTCGATCCGGTCCCCGTGACCGCCGCAGCGGTCGAGATCCTGCCCGAACCGAACTGCGCCGCGCTGAACGTCGCCGTCGAGGTGCCCGAGGTGTTGGTGAAGGTGAGCGCCTCGATGTTCAGGAAGCCGTTGACGCCGTCGCTTGCCGCGCCACTCAGATCGACTGTCACGCCGGCGCCGGCAAGGCCGATCTGCAGCGTGTCGGTCCCAAGGCCGCCATCGTACCTGTCTGCTGCCTGGACTTGGCCGGTCGCGGTGACGATCAGTGTATCATCGCCGCCGCCTGCATCGATGGTGACGGCCTGCGTGGCGCCGGTGATGGTCTCGTTGCCCGTCGTCCCGGTAACGGTGATCGCGTCCGCTGCCGCCCAGGTCGCGAAGCTCCAGGCTGACAGGTCGAGCGTGCCGCCCGACACCATGTCGATTGCAATCGAGTTGTCCGCACCCGAGCCCGTCACCGCCAGCGAATTGGAAATCTTGCCCGCGCCGAACTGCGCCGAGCTGAACGTCGCCGTCGACGCACCGGACGTGCTGGCGAAGGTGAGCGCCTCGATATTGATGAAACCGTCGACGCCATCCGATGCCGCACCACTGAGGACGATGCTGGTGCCCGCGCCGGCTACGTCCACCTGCAATGTATCGGTGCCGCTGCGGCCGTCGTAGCGATCGCCGGCCGCTACTTGGTTGGTGTTGCTGACGACAAAGATGTCGTTCTGGCTCGAACCAATGATCGTCTCATTGCCCGTCGAGCCAGTGACGGTGATGGTGTCCGAGGCGGTCCAGGCGCTGAACGTCCAGCTCGACATGTCGAAAGTCGTGCCCGACTGCACGTTGACCACGATCGCCGTGGCAAACGCTGTGCCGGTGACCGCCACCGAGCTCGAGATCAGGCCCGCGCCGAACTGCGCCGAGCTGAACGTCGCCGTCGACGTCCCCGACGTGTTCACGAACGCGATCTTCTCGATGCTCAGGAAGCCCGAGACACCGTCCGTCGCCGCCGCGCTCAGATCGATCGCCGTGCCCGCCGCCGCCGTCCCGATCTGCAGCGTGTCCGTCCCGCCGCCGCCATCGTACTTGTCGCCGACAGACACCTGGCTGGTGCCGCTGACCACATAGGTCTCGTTGTTCGCCGAGCCGGTGATCGTCTCGCTCCCGGTCGACCCGGTCGCCGTGAGCGTGTCCGTCCCCGACGTCCACGTCGCATAGGTGAACTTCGACAGGTCGAGCGACCCGCCCGCCACCACGTTGAACGTCAGCGCGTTGATCTGCGCG
Organism: Reyranellaceae bacterium; assembly: GCA_046349295.1. Lineage (GTDB taxonomy): Bacteria > Pseudomonadota > Alphaproteobacteria > Reyranellales > Reyranellaceae > Reyranella. The sequence goes on along the minus strand of JAXMCP010000008.1, from coordinate 88,359 downwards.
TTGCCCGTGATCGTCGCGGTGTCCGAGATCAGCCCCGCGCCGAACTGCGCCGAGCTGAACGTCGCCGTCGACGTCCCCGACGTGTTCACGAACGCGATCTTCTCGATGCTCAGGAAGCCCGAGACACCGTCCGTCGCCGCCGCGCTCAGATCGATCGCCGTGCCCGCCGCCGCCGTTCCGATCTGCAGCGTGTCCGTCCCGCCACCCCCGTCGTACGTGTCGCCCGCCGACACCTGGTTGGTGTTGCTGACGACGTAGGTCTCGTTGTTCGCCGAGCCGGTGATCGTCTCGCTCCCGGTCGACCCCGTCACCGTGAGCGTGTCCGTCCCCGACGTCCACGTCGCGTAGGTGAACTTCGACAGGTCGAGCGACCCGCCCGCCACTACGTTGAACGCCAGCGCGTTGATCTGCGCGTTGCCCGTGATCGTCGCGGTGTCCAGGATCCTGCCCGCACCGAACTGCGCCGAGCTGAACGTCGCCGTCGATGTCCCCGACGTGTTCACGAACGCGATCTTCTCGATGTTCAGGAAGCCCTTGACCCCGTCCGTCGCCGCCGCGCTCAGATCGATCGCCGTGCCCGCCGCCGCCGTCCCGATCTGCAGCGTGTCCGTCCCGCCGCCCCCGTCGTACGTGTCGCCCGCCGACACCTGGTTGGTGGCGCTGACGACGTAGGTCTCGTTGTTCGCCGAGCCGGTGATCGTCTCGCTCCCGGTCGACCCCGTCACCGTGAGCGTGTCCGTCCCCGACGTCCACGTCGCGTAGGTGAACTTCGACAGGTCGAGCGACCCGCCCGCCACCACGTTGAACGCCAGCGCGTTGATCTGCGCGTTGCCCGTGATCGTCGCGGTGTCCAGGATCCTGCCCGCACCGAACTGCGCCGAGCTGAACGTCGCCGTCGACGTCCCCGACGTGTTCACGAACGCGATCTTCTCGATGTTCAGGAAGCCCTTGACCCCGTCCGTCGCCGCCGCGCTCAGATCGATCGCCGTGCCCGCCGCCGCCGTCCCGATCTGCAGCGTGTCCGTCCCGCCGCCCCCGTCGTACGTGTCGCCCGCCGACACCTGGTTGGTGGCGCTGACCACATAGGTCTCGTCGGCCGACGACCCCACGATCGTCTCGCTGCCCGTCGACCCGGTGACCGTGATCGTGTCCGTCCCAGACGTCCAGCTGTTGAACGTCCAGCCCGACAGGTCGATCGAGCCGCCGGCCGTGAAGTTGATCGCCAGCGCGTTGGTCGAGCCGGTCCCCGTGATCGCCACCGACGCCGAGATCTTGCCCGTGCCGAACTGCGCCGCGTTGAACGTCGCCGTCGACGTCCCCGACGTGTTCGTGAAGTTGATCTGCTCGATGTTCAGGAAGCCGTTGACCCCGTTGCTGGCCGCCGCGCTCAGATCGATCGCCGTGCCCGCACCCGCAACCCCGATCTGCAGCGTGTCCGTGCCACCCCCGCCGTCGTAGCGGTCGCCGACCGATACCTGATTGGTCGCCCCGACCACGTAGGTCTCGTCGGCCGACGACCCCACGATCGTCTCGCTGCCCGTCGACCCGGTGATCGTGATCGTGTCGCTCCCGACCGTCCACGTGCCGAACGTCCAGCCCGACATGTCGATCGAGCCGCCGGCCGTGAAGTTGATCGCCAGCGCGTTGGTCGAGCCGGTCCCCGTGATCGCCACCGAGGTCGAGATCTTGCCCGTGCCGAACTGCGCCGCGTTGAACGTCGCCGTCGACGTCCCCGACGTGTTCGTGAAGCTGATCTGCTCGATGTTCAGGAAGCCGTCGACGCCGTTGTTCGCCGCCGCGCTCAGGTCGATCGCCGTGCCCGCTCCGGCGACCCCGATCTGCAGCGTGTCCGTGCCCGCACCCCCGTCGTAGCGGTCGCCGACCGATACCTGGTTGGTCGCCGCCACGATCAGCGTGTCGCCACCCCCGCCCGCGTCGATGCTCACGGTCGCCGTCGAGCCGGTGATCGTCTCGTTGCCAGACGTGCCGGTCACCGTGATCGTGTCCGTGCCCACCGCCCACGAGGTGAAGGTGAAGGTCGAAAGATCGAAGGTCGTGCCCGAGGCGACGTTGAAGGTGAGCTGCTGGACGCCGGCCGCAGCGGTGATGGTCGCGCTGCTCGAGATCTTGCCCGCGCCGAACTGCGCCGTGCCGAACGTCGCGCTCTCGGTCCCCGAGGTGTTGGCGAAGGTGATAGCCTCGGTGTTCAGGAAGCTGGCCGCACTCAGATCGACGCTGGTGCCGCCGCTCACGGGACCGATCAGGATCGTGTCCGTCCCGCCGCCGCCGTCGTAGACGTCGCCCGACTGGATCTGGCCGGCGTCGACGGCGAAGACGTCGTTCTGGCTCGAGCCGGTGATGCTCTCGGTGCCGGTCGAGCCGACCAGCGTGATCGTGTCGGTGCCGGCGGTCCAGGTCGTGAAGGTCCACGCCGACATGTCGAACGTCGCCCCCGACTGCGCGTTGACCACGATCGCGGTCGTGAAGGCCGTGCCGGTGACCGCCAAAGACGTCGAGATCAGGCCCGCGCCGAACTGCGCCGAGCTGAACGTCGCCGTCGACGTCCCCGACGTGTTCACGAACGCGATCTTCTCGATGCTCAGGAAGCCCGAGACACCGTCCGTCGCCGCCGCGCTCAGATCGATCGCCGTGCCCGCCGCCGCCGTCCCGATCTGCAGCGTGTCCGTCCCGCCGCCGCCATCGTACTTGTCGCCGACAGACACCTGGCTGGTGCTGCTGACCACATAGGTCTCGTTGTTCGCCGAGCCGGTGATCGTCTCGCTCCCGGTCGACCCGGTCGCCGTGATCGTGTCCGTCCCCGACGTCCACGTCGCGTAGGTGAACTTCGACAGGTCGAGCGACCCGCCCGCCACTACGTTGAACGCCAGTGCGTTGATCTGCGCGTTGCCCGTGATCGTCGCGGTGTCCGAGATCAGCCCCGCGCCGAGCTGCCCCGAGCTGAACGTCGCCGTCGATGTCCCCGACGTGTTCACGAACGCGATCTTCTCGATGTTCAGGAAGCCCTTGACCCCGTCCGTCGCCGCCGCGCTCAGATCGATCGCCGTGCCCGCCGCCGCCGTCCCGATCTGCAGCGTGTCCGTCCCGCCACCCCCGTCGTACGTGTCGCCCGCCGACACCTGGTTGGTGGCGCTGACGACGTAGGTCTCGTTGTTCGCCGAGCCGGTGATCGTCTCGCTCCCGGTCGACCCCGTCACCGTGATCGTGTCCGTCCCCGACGTCCACGTCGCGTAGGTGAACTTCGACAGGTCGAGCGACCCGCCCGCCGTACTGGCCGTTAACGCCAGCGCGTTGATCTGCGCGTTGCTCCTTGATCGTCGCGGTGTCCAGGATCCTGCCCGCGCCGAACTGCGCCGAGCTGAACGTCGCCGTCGACGTCCCCGACGTGTTCACGAACGCGATCTTCTCGATGTTCAGGAAGCCCTTGACCCCGTCCGTCGCCGCCGCGCTCAGATCGATCGCCGTGCCCGCCGCCGCCGTCCCGATCTGCAGCGTGTCCGTCCCGCCGCCCCCGTCGTACGTGTCGCCCGCCGAAACCTGGTTGGTGGCGCTGACCACATAGGTCTCGTCGGCCGACGACCCCACGATCGTCTCGCTGCCCGTCGACCCGGTGATCGTGATCGTGTCCGTCCCAGACGTCCAGCTGTTGAACGTCCAGCCCGACAGGTCGATCGAGCCGCCGGCCGTGAAGTTGATCGCCAGCGCGTTGGTCGAGCCGGTCCCCGTGATCGCCACCGACGCCGAGATCTTGCCCGTGCCGAACTGCGCCGCGTTGAACGTCGCCGTCGACGTCCCCGACGTGTTCGTGAAGTTGATCTGCTCGATGTTCAGGAAGCCGTTGACCCCGTTGCTGGCCGCCGCGCTCAGATCGATCGCCGTGCCCGCACCCGCAACCCCGATCTGCAGCGTGTCCGTGCCACCCCTGCCGTCGTAGCGGTCGCTGACCGATACCTGATTGGTCGCCCCGGACACGTAGGTCTCGTCGGCCGACGACCCCACGATCGTCTCGCCGCCTGTCGACCTGGTGATCGTGATCGTGTCGCTCGACCGTCCACGTGCCGAACGTCCAGCCCGACATGTCGATCGAGCCGCCGGCCGTGAAGTTGATCGCCAGCGCGTTGGTCGAGCCGGTCCCCGTGATCGCCACCGAGGTCGAGATCTTGCCCGTGCCGAACTGCGCCGCGTTGAACGTCGCCGTCGACGTCCCCGACGTGTTCGTGAAGCTGATCTGCTCGATGTTCAGGAAGCCGTCGACGCCGTTGTTCGCCGCCGCGCTCAGGTCGATCGCCGTGCCCAGTTCGGCGACCCCGATCTGCAGCGTGTCCGTGCCCGCACCTCGTCGTAGGCGTCGCCGACCGATTGCTGGTCGCCGCCACGATCAGCGTGTCGCCACCCCTGCCCGCGTCGATGCCGCTCACGGTCGCTGTCGAGCTGGTGATCGTCTCGTTGCCAGACGTGCCGGTCGTCGCGATCGTGTCCGTGCCCACCGCCCACGAGGTGAAGGTGAAGGTCGAAAGATCAGCGGTCGTGCCCGAGGCGACGTTGAAGGTGAGCTGCTGGACGCCGGCCGCAGCGGTGATGGTCGCGCTGCTCGAGATCTTGCCCGCGCCGAACTGCGCCGTGCCGAACGTCGCGCTCTCGGTCCCCGAGGTGTTGGCGAAGGTGATAGCCTCGGTGTTCAGGAAGCTGGCCGCACTCAGATCGACGCTGGTGCCGCCGCTCACGGGACCGATCAGGATCGTCCTGCCGCCGCCGTCGTAGACGTCGCCCGACTGGATCTGGCCGGCGTCGACGGCGAAGACGTCGTTCTGGCTCGAGCCGGTGATGCTCTCGGTGCCGGTCGAGCCGACCAGCGTGATCGTGTCGGTGCCGGCGGTCCAGGTCGTGAAGGTCCACGCCGACATGTCGAACGTCGCCCCCGACTGCGCGTTGACCACGATCGCGGTCGAAGGCCGTGCCGGTGACCGCCAAAGACGTCGAGATCAGGCCCGCGCCGAACTGCTGGCTGAACGTCGCCGTCGACGTCCCCGACGTGTTCACGAACGTGATCTTCTCGACGTCGAAGCCCGAGACACCGTCCGTCGCCGCCGCGCTCAGATCGATCGCCGTGCCCGCCGCCGCCGTCCCGATCTGCAGGTCTTGTCCTGGCGTTGCCATCGTACTTGTCGCCGACAGACACCGGGTTGGTGCTGGGTTGACCACATAGGTCTCGTTGTCGCCGAGCCGGTGATCGTCTCGCTCCCGGTCGATCTCGTCACCGTGATCGTGTCCGTCCTCGACGTCCACGTCGCGTAGGTGAACTCGGCAGGTCGAGCGACCCGCCCGCCACTACGTTGAACGCCAGTGCGTTGATCTGCGCGTTGCCCGTGATCGTCGCGGTGTCCGAGATCAGCCCCGCGCCGAGCTGCCCCGAGCTGAACGTCGCCGTCGATGTCCTCGACGTGTTCACGAACGATCTTCTCGATGTTCAGGAAGCCTTGACCCCGTCCGTCGCCGCCGCGCTCAGATCGACGCCGTGCCCGCCGCCGCCGTCCCGATCTGCAGCGTGTCCGTCCCGCCACCCCCGTCGTACGTGCTCGCCTGGGCCGAGACCGGTTGGTGGCGCTGACGACGTAGGTCTCGTTGTTCGCCGAGCCGGTGATCGTCTCGCTCCCGGTCGACCCTTACCGTGGATCGTGTCCGTCCCCGACGTCCACGCCGCGTAGGTGAACTTCGACAGGTCGAGCGACCCGCCCGCCACCACGTTGAACGCCAGCGCGTTGATCTGCGCGTTGCCCGTGATCGTCGCGGTGTCCAGGATCCTGCCCGCACCGAACTGCGCCGAGCTGAACGTCGCCGTCGACGTCCCCGACGTGTTCACGAACGCGATCTTCTCGATGTTCAGGAAGCCCTTGACCCCGTCCGTCGCCGCCGCGCTCAGATCGATCGCCGTGCCCGCCGCCGCCGTCCCGATCTGCAGCGTGTCCGTCCCGCCGCCCCCGTCGTACGTGTCGCCCGCCGACACCTGGTTGGTGGCGCTGACCACATAGGTCTCGTCGGCCGACGACCCCACGATCGTCTCGCTGCCCGTCGACCCGGTGATCGTGATCGTGTCCGTCCCAGACGTCCAGCTGTTGAACGTCCAGCCCGACAGGTCGAAGGTCGTGCCGACAGGCACGGTGATTACAATGCCCTGGGTGAAGGCATTGCCGGTGATTGCCACCGTCGTCGAGATCTTGCCGGCGCCGAATTGCGCGGCATTGAAGGTCGCCGTCGAGGTTCCCGACGTGTTGACGAAGGTGATGGCCTCGAAATTGAGGAAGCCGTTCACGCCATCGTTGGCCGCCGCGCTGAGATCGATGCTGGTGCCGGCCGCCGCCGTGCCGATCTGGATGGCGTCGGTGCCGGTGTCGCCCTCGAACTTGTCGGCCGCCTGGATCTGGTTGGTGTTGCTGACGGTGACGGTGTCGTCGCCGGTGCTGAGGGCAGGATTGTCGTTGCCGGCGGTGGCGGTGAAATTCACCAGCACCCCCGCGTAGCCTGCGATGCCTGCGGGTGAGAGCGGCGGACGTGCCTCGGAATCGTCGAGCGCCCAGGTTCCGTTGCCCATCAGTGTGCTTGCGGCAATGACGCGCACGCCGGTCGCACGCGCGAGGGCGGCGACAAAGGCCGCGCCGCGCGCCCCTTGCCCCGTGTTGCACGCCCACAGGTAGATTTCCCCGTCGGGCGCCAGAGCAGCGCCGATCCGAGCGAGCAGGGCGGTATCGCGTCCCAAAGTCTCGAGCGAAAGCACGCCAGACCCGAATTGCAAGGCGCCCGGCGCGCCGTGCACGACGAGATGCAGCTTCTGCAGGTTGCATTGGCCGGCCACGTAACGCGCCACCTGCGCGACGGCCATTTCATCTGGTGCAAGCAGGCACGCCCCGATCCCCGGCAGGAGGTGACGGTGCAAGAACCCCGGATCAGGAACCGTCGAATCGATGAAGACGAGCTCGGCAGCCGAGTGGATGCGCCAAGCATCGCCCACGACTCGATAGCCGTGAAAACCGACCAATTCAGTCATTGAAACCCACACCCCGGCTTCCGAGGCTGTCTCGCGCCTCGGAAAATCCCGAAAACCCTACCCAACGCTTCAGCGTCGACCTTCTCCGCTCCCACAAGGCAAGAAGGCCGATCTCGACCTATGCACGCCGAATGCAGATATACTATCGCCCCACAACCCGATAACGGCAACGGTTGTTTGACACTCAACCTGATGGGGAAAGGCAACGCTGGATCGCAATGGGACTGCAAATACCCAGCGGGTCGCCGCACTCCACCCCATCAGGAGTACGCTGACGGCTGGTCTCGTAGGTTGAAATAACGGCAGATATGCGGCGCGGCCGACTGACGCACTCCCATTTGTTCCGCGGACTGGGGGACCCGCGTCAGGCACCCGCAACCTTACCGTGATAAAGTGGCTTCTGCTCGGGACCGGAGAGGCTTGCGACATGACCATCAAGACCGACACGGAAGCCTTCGAGTCCTGGCTGCACACCCAATGCAAAGCCGTCGGCCGCGATCTCGAGCAGAAGCACAAGCGGATGACGGACAACGCCTTCATGTTCCTGCGTGCCACCTTCTACCGGTGGGCGCGAAAGGTCGAGAAGATCTGCCCCGAGCTCTGCGACGCGCCTGCCGTGCTGTCAGTCGGTGACATCCACAGCGAGAATTTCGGCACCTGGCGCGACGAGGAGGGCCGCCTGGTGTGGGGCGTCAACGATTTCGACGAGGCGTCAGTGATCCCCTACGCCTTCGACCTGGTACGGCTGGCGACCAGCCTGCGACTGGCGGCCGGCGTCCCGGAAGCCAAGTTCAACATGTCCGGCGCCCAGGTCGCGACCATCCTGCTGGGAGGTTATGCGGCGGGCTTGGCCGAGCCCCGCCCCACCCTGCTCGACGACCACATGAGCTGGATGCGCGAATACGTCGTGATGAAGGACAACAAGCGCGCGGCGTTCTGGCACGAGTTCGACGACGAGAAGAAATTTCCTGGCGCCACCCCACCCGAGGCGGTTGCGGACGATCTTCGCGCCAGCCTGCCGGAGGGCGCCCAGGTCGAGCGCTTCACGTCCGTTCAGAAGGGCGGCGGCAGCCTGGGCCGGCCGCGCTACCTCGCGATCGCGCGCTGGCGCGGCGGGCGGATCGTGCGCGAGGCCAAGGCGCTGGTGCCGTCGGCGTGGGACTGGGCACACAAGAACGAGGGCGCAGCGATCCGCTTCGCCGATCTCGCGACCGGGCGCTTCCGCGCGCCCGATCCGTTCCTGACCATCCGGCACCATTTCATTGTCCGCCGCATCGCCGCCGACTCACGCAAGATCGACCTCGACAAGCTCTCCGGCAGCGGCCTCGACAGCAAGCTGATCGACGCCATGGGTCGCGACCTCGCCGCAGTCCATGCCGCTACGGACGGCGCGCCCGCATCCATCCACAAGGATCTGGGCAAACGGCCGGCGACTTGGCTGCACGACGCGGCAAAGACCGCTGCCGCCGCCGTGACGGAGGACTACACGAAGTGGGTGAACGGGTGATGAACGCGGTCGGCGCCATATTGCCGGCTTGCACGCCATCGCGGGCTGACTAAGTCCACTTCATGAAAAACAAGACCGCAACGCCTCCAAGCGACTCACCGTCCCGGCTGATCGACGCGCGGATCAAGGAGCTGGGCGACTGGCGGGGAAAGATGCTCGCCTACATCCGCGCGCTCATCAAGCAGGCAGTCCCGGACGTGGTCGAGGAGTGGAAATGGCGCGGCGTCCCGGTGTGGTATCGCGACGGCATGATCTGCACCGGCGAGGCATACAAGACCGTCGTGAAGCTCACCTTCGCGAAGGGCGCTGCGCTCGATGACCCATCCGGCCTGTTCAACTCCAGCCTCGAGGGCAACGTCCGACGCGCCATCGATATCCGCGAGGGTAAGGAGCCGGATGCAGAAGCCTTCAAGACGCTGATACGGGCGGCGGTGGCGCTAAACCAGGCGCCACGTCGATAATCCAATTCCGTGGGTCGCTGCCCTTGCACTCTCCGACGTGATGCGCGCATTGCAAGCACCAGTTACTCTCCCCGTAGGAGATTGAGTAAGCCACACTCAAACTTGCAGCGAGTGGACAACCAAGACGGGTGGGCCCGTTGCAACAATCACGGGCACCGCTTGGACGTCGACTTCGGCTACGCCACCAAGGACAATTGGAGCGACCCGCGAATTGAGGATGGTTGTTGCAACGGAAACATTCCGTTCGGCTGTTCCAGGTGAACGGAGTGTGTTCCACCTCGCGCCGCCGTGGGCAGTCCCAAGGTGGCCAAGCCATCCGTCAATCGGACAGCCGTCGCCGCTCCTACTCCACCGTCACGCTCTTCGCCAGGTTGCGCGGCTGGTCGACGTCGGTGCCCTTGGCCACCGCCGTGTAGTAGGCGATGAGCTGCACCGGCACGGTGTAGAGGATCGGCGCCACCACGGAGTCGACCGTGGGCAGCGTCACCGTCGCCGCGGCATGCCCGGCGAGCCGCCCCGCGCCCTTGTCGTCGCACAGCAGCACGAGCTTGCCGCCTCGCGCTTTGACCTGCTCGAAGTTCGACGCGGTCTTGTCGAACAGGGCGTCGGTCGGGGCGACCACGACCACCGGCACCGCCTCGTCGATCAGGGCGATCGGGCCGTGCTTCATCTCGCCGCCGGCATAGCCCTCGGCGTGGATGTAGGAAATCTCCTTCAGCTTCAGCGCGCCCTCGAGCGCGATCGGAAAAGAAGAGCCGCGGCCGATATAGAGGACGTCCCGGGCGGCGGCGAGGATGTCCTCGGCGATCAGCTTGTACTGGCCTTCGAGCGTCAGCGCCTCGTTCAGTGCGGCCGGCAGCTCGATCAGGGCGTTGGCGAGACGTGCCTCGTCCTCCACCGCAAGCGTGCCGCGCGCACGGCCGGCGGCGATCGCGGCAGCGAGCAGCACCGTGAGCTGGGTCGTGAACGCCTTGGTCGACGCGACGCCGATTTCCGGCCCGGCAAGCGTGGGAAGCACGGCGTGCGCCTCGCGTGCGATGGCGCTCTCCGGCACGTTGACCACGGCGAGGATGGTCTGGCCCTGCCGCTTGGCGTAGCGCAGCGCCTCCAGCGTGTCGATCGTCTCGCCAGACTGCGAGATGGCGATGGCGACCCCGCCCTTCGCGGGCAGCGGCGGTTCGCGATAGCGCAGCTCGGATGCAACCTCTACCTCGACCGGCAGGCGGGCCAGCCGCTCGAACCAGTACTTGGCCACCAGCCCCGCATAGAAGGCCGTGCCACAGGCCGTGACGGTGAGCTTGCTCACGTCGGTCCAGTCGAAGGGCAGCGCCGGCAGGTTGACCGAGCGCGTTGCCGGATCGATGTAGCTCTGCAGCGTGTCGCCCACCACGGCCGGCTGCTCGTAGATCTCCTTCAGCATGAAATGGCGATGGTTGCCCTTGCCCATCATGGCGCCGGAGATGCCGCTCTGCTTGATCGGCCGCGCGACCTCCTGCGTGCCTTGGTAGACCGTGGCGCCGGCCTGGGTCAGCACCACCCAGTCGTCCTCCTCGAGATAGGTCACGCGCTTGGTGAACGGCGCAAGCGCCAGCGCATCGGTGCCGATATACATCTCGCCCTCGCCGTAGCCGACGGCGAGCGAGCTGCCGCGCCGCGCGCCGAGCAGCAGATCGTGGCGCCCACTGAACAGCGCCACTAGGGCGAACGCGCCGCGGAGGCGCTCCATCGCCGCTGCCATCGCCTGCTCAGGCGTCGCCTGGCGCTCGAGCAGCGAGGTCAGGAGCTGCGCCACCACCTCCGTGTCGGTGTCCGAATCGAAACGGCGGCCTTCGGCCACCAGCTCGTCCTTGAGCGCCTGGTAATTCTCGATGATGCCGTTGTGCACCACCGCGACGCGATCGGTGGCAATGGGATGGGCGTTGCGCTCCGACGGCTTGCCGTGCGTCGCCCAGCGCGTATGGCCGATGCCGATCGTGCCGGCCAGAGGCTCGCGCGCCAGCCGTGCCTCCAGATTGACGAGCTTGCCCTCGGCGCGGCGGCGATCGATGTGGCCGTTGACCAGCGTCGCCACCCCGGCCGAATCGTAGCCGCGATACTCCAGCCGCTTCAGCGCCTCCAACAGCAGCGGGGTGACCGACGCCTTGCCGATGATGCCAATGATGCCGCACATGAGAGGTCTCGCTGCTGGTTGCTACTTTCCGGCGCGCGCTTTCAGCCGTGCCCGAAGCTCGCCCGCGCGCCCCTGCTTTGTCACCTGTCTTGCCCGCCCGAAGGCAAGCGCGCCGGCCGGCACGTCCTCAGTGATGACGCTGCCCGCTGTAACGTTGGCGCCATTGCCGATCCGGACCGGCGCGATCAGCGACGAATTGGAGCCCACGAAGGCGTCGCGGCCGATCACGGTGCGATGCTTGCCGTAGCCGTCGTAGTTCACGGCAATGGTGCCGGCGCCGATGTTGCTCGCCTCGCCGATATCGGAATCGCCGAGATAGGCGAGATGGTTGGCCTTGGCCCCCTTCCCCATGCGGGTGGCCTTGAGCTCGACGAAATTGCCGATATGGACGCGATCGGCCACCTCGGAGCCGGGCCGGATGCGAGCGAATGGGCCGATGATGGTGTCGCGGCCGATCCGGGCGCCCTCGATGTCGCAGAACGCCTTGATCTCGCTGCCGGCGCCGACGCTGACGCCAGGCCCGAAGCGCACGCAGGGGCCGATCGTGACGTCGGCGGCGAGGCGAGTATCGGCGGCGAGCCACACGGTCTCGGGATCCTGCATGCCGACGCCGGCCGCCAGCGCCGCCGCGCGCAGGCGCTGCTGCAGGACGCGCTCCGCGACCGCGAGCTCGGCCCGCGAGTTGATGCCCTGGAATTCAGCCTCTGGGCCGCTGACGGCGATCGCGTGATGGCCGGCTGCGCGGGCCAAGGCGACAATGTCGGTGAGATAGAACTCGCGCTTGGCGTTGGTGTTGCGCAGGCTCGCCAACAGCGACGGGAGAAGCGTGCCCGAAATGCACATGACTCCCGAATTGCACAGCGTGACGGCCTTCTCGGCGGCCGAGGCGTCGCGGCTTTCGACGATCTTCTCCAGCGTGCCGTCCTTCAGGATCAGTCGGCCGTAGGGCGACGGGTCGCGTGCCTCGAACCCCAGCACGCCGACAGCCGCACCGGCGCGCGTGCAGGCCGCGACGAGGCGGCGCAGGGTCCCGGTGGTGATCAGCGGTGCGTCGCCGAAGACCACCACGACAGGACCGCGATGATCCGACAGCACCGGCAGGGCTGCCTGCGCGGCGTGGCCAGTCCCGAGGGGCTTTTCCTGCACGACGACACGGTGCGGGGCGAAGGCGGTGGCCACCTTGTCGGCGCCGGGGGCGATGACGCCCACGATCAGGGGCGCGGGACGCAGCGCCGCGGCATTGGTGATGACGTGGCGCACCATCGGCCAGCCGGCCAAGGGATGAAGTACCTTGGGGATCGCCGACTTCATGCGCGTGCCGGCGCCAGCAGCCAGGACTACGACGGCAACGGAGGCCGCAGTGCGGGATGGTTTCATGCTCTTTGCGATGCCACGGCGCTGCCCGGCCGGCAAGGTGTGCTAAAGAGTTGCCCACCATGCATCCAAACGCCGACAACCTCATCGCCAGCCGCTTCGACACCGTGATCTACGATCTCGACGGCACCCTGATCGACAGCGCCGGCGACATGCGGGTGGCGGTGAGCCGGGTGATGGCCGACCACAAGCTGCCGGCGGTCACCGATGACGACGTGCGCCTGTTCATGGGTGAAGGCAGCAAGGTCACGATACGGCGAGCCTTCGCCAAGAACGGCGTGACCCTCGACGACGCCGCTCTGAGCGAGGCGACCCGCCAGTTCGTGCACTACTACGAGGAATTCCCGGTCCGCTACACGGTGGCGTTCGACGGCGTCGCCGAGGTCGTCGCAAGGCTCGATCGCCTGGGGCTGAAGCAGGGCGTGGCCACCAACAAGTTCGAGAACCCGGCGCGCATCATTCTGCGCAACCTCGAGCTGATGCCGCCGATCGCCGACGTGGCCGGGGCGGATACGTTCCCTGTGCGCAAGCCCGACCCGGAGCACATCCTGCGCCTGATCGACCGCATCGGCGGTCGGCGCGATCGCGCGGTCATGATCGGCGATTCGATCCACGACGTGGCCGCCGCGCACGGCGGCGGGCTGCCGGCGGTCCTGGTGAGCTGGGGGTATACGGCCAAGCCGGCCAAGGAGCTGGGCGCCGAGGCCGTCATCGACCATTTCGCAGCTCTGCCCGAGGCGCTGCAAAGGATCGCGGCGGCAGGGTAAGACGGCACGCAGGCGGGCGGGACGCAGGCGGGCGTTGACGCGCGGCGGCCGAGGCCCTATACGCGCCCCTTCCGGGCGCTTAGCTCAGCGGGAGAGCACACCCTTCACACGGGTGGGGTCGTAGGTTCAATCCCTACAGCGCCCACCATTGCTTTCCAAAGACTTTGCAATGGTCACCCAGCCCCCACATTTTCGGATTTGCGCATGATTTGCGCGTTCCCTCTGGAAGCCACGTTAGCGGCGCTCCTCATGTTCTCGTCCCGCCCATGATGGCCGTAGTGCTTCTCTATCATCGCGACGCTAGTGTTCGTCAGGCCCGCGACCTGCCAGACCGCCACACCGTTCCTAAGCGCCCAGGTGATGTAGCGAAGAAGCGCCAGCGGGCGTTCGTCAAGGAGCTGCTGTCAGTCGCTAGGTTGACAGGCCACGAACATGTGGCCTATCGCGTAGATGGCATCCCTGCTACGGTTTTCAACTCATCGGAACAACGGCTTTCGAGACCGAAACTTTCACATTGGACTTCAAGGAGTTGGAGCCTTAACCCGTCGCACCGTCAGGGTGCCCCTGGATGTTCGGTTCGCCCCGGGGGGCGGGTCTCCCTTGGTGACTAGGCGTCGCCGCTCTTCGGACGGCAGCGGCGGCTTGCCGCCAGGCGCCCCCGCCTTCCCGGTTCTCTCAACCCACCTTCATCACTGGCGGGACCTTCCACGTGCCGTTCAGGATCGACGGCGTCGTCTCCTTCGGCCAGTACATACGCAACATCGGGATGAACTCGCCCTTGGGCGCCGGCAACCAGTTGGCTTCCTTGTCGGCCCCCGGGGAAGCGTTCTGGAAGTACAGCGTCAACGATCCGTCGGCGTTGTACTTGAGGTTGTTGCGCGGGCTGACAGTGAACTTGTTCAGCGGGTTGGGCACGAACCACCAGCCGCCGTCGACCAGATACATGGTGATCGACCAGAAGGCGTTGACCGGCGGCGCCTGGTCCTTCGGGAAGGTCAGCGTGTAATTGTTCGCGCCGCTCAGGGTCTTCCCGGTGCTGTCGACTTCCGTGTATGGGTAGACGGCGTCCATCTGCTGGTTGGCCGGCCAGCCGTAGGCGGCGACGACGGCCCGCTTCATGTACTCGGTGCCGTACGTCCCTAGCCCCTTAGTAACGACCCAGCCGTTGATCATCTCGCCCAAGATGTTCTTGTTGGCTTCGATTATGGCCAGAGCCCGCTTCGGTAGGTCGGCCAGCGCCGCCTGGACGGCAGGTTCGAGCTTCTTGAGGTCGACGGGCTGTCCCGGCACGAGGCCAAGCCGCGCCATCTTGGCCACCATGGGCGCATCGATTGCGGCCGGCGGTGCATCGCTGCCCATCAGGCGAGCCATCATCGCGAAATAGCCCTGCGTACCGAGGTCGAGGATCACCTGCTGCGGCTTGTCGGTCATGCTGAACCCAGGGTTCGGGTCCACCGGCGGAGCGACCGGGGTGTACGCCTTGCCCCACGCCGAAATCGGCGTGATGCGATACTGCGCCTGGAGCTTGTTGACGGCCTCGTAATCGGCCTCGGTGCCGTTGGCGTAGGTGCGGCCGAGGATGACCATGTAGCGTGTCGCCATCGGCAGGTGCTTCATGCCGGCCGGCACGGTGCCCTTCCAGCCCGGCCCGGTAATTAGGTAGTTGGCCGCCGCGCCGCCCGCCGTGCGCCGGCTGGGGGAGTTCTCGAGGTCGTGCATCCACAGGTCGACTATCTCAAACAGGAAGAAGCGCTCGCCCATGTCGGGATGCGAGAACACCTGGGGCTCTGAAAGGTCGAGCCAGGCCACCGAGTACAACGTGTCGGCGTTGGGCGCCGAGACGCCGCGATAGTCCGCAGGTGGATAGCGCGGCACGTTGGAGAACTGGTTGAGGGGCGCCTGCAATGCGCCCTGCGGCTTGGGCACGTTGCTCATCTGCACGCGCGTCACCTCCGTGGTGATCAGCGAGTAGCCGTATATGTAGATTTCCTGGGCGATCTGCTGGGATTCCGTTGTTGTCAAAAGTTGTGCCTCTGCATGGTGCGAAAGTGAAGTTGCTGCTGCTGATGCGACTACGCCACCCAAAGCTAGGGTGCGTCGTGAGATAGTCATTCGTGTCGTCCTGTTCGGGCCGCTCAGAGTTGCGAGGGCCCTCGGACTATACAGGACCGAGTGTTGTTGTTGCGCTTGGCAGTTTGCGTCACGGGACCACAGGTAGTCGCAAACCAACCGCAGGCTACCGCCTCGCCGTCAAGCACGGCGCATCTCCGACGCGCACGAAGCGCTTCGGGACCGGAACTACAAGGTGGTGAACAGCACCGTCGAGAGGCTGATGAAGGAGCATGGCCTGCAGGACAGCGTCCGCAAGGCGCTCGCCTAGGCCACACCTAGTGCTTCCCCAAGCGGGCCTTCTTATCGGCTTCGTGCTGTATCCAGACGCTGTCCGGTGGAAAGATCGAGTGAAACCCATCGTGCAAATTCCGCTGCAAATTCCGCTGCATGCGGGCCAGCCTCGCCAGCATCGACGCCCCCCCAAGACAAAGGCCATGAAGCGATCCACCCTCACTGCACTCGCTGCCGCCCTCCCCTACGCCCAAGAGGTCGACATTGCCGCTGCACAGGCGTGGCTGTCCGGCACCGTGAAAGCGGGCTCGCTGACCGCCAAGACCGCAGGCCGCATCCTGTCCTTCGTGCGGGGCTACTGGCGCTTCCTCAAGAGCCGAGGGGTTGACGGCTCGTAGACGCCCCTGCTGTCCGCGACTTCGTCGGCTCGCTCGACTACCACCGGGCCAACAAGGGCGTCTTCGTGACCACCTCGCGATTCACTGATCCCTCGAAGGAGTACGTGGGGCGGGTCTCGAAGCGCGTGGTGTTGATCGAAGGCATACAACTGGCGAGCCTGATGGTTGCCCACGGTGTCGGGGTACGAGTCAAGGAGCGCGCAGGAGGCCGGCCAGCTCGGCCATCTTGTCGTGGCCGAAGGCGCGCAGCAGAATCTACGCTGCCTCGGCAAGGCCGACGCGCCGCAAGGATACCGCGGCCGAGTCGTACAGCTCCGGCGTGACAGGAAGAGTCCGAATGCGCGAAACCCGCGGCGCAACAGATCGGCGCTCTGGTCCATGCCGAATGTCGTTGGCCGCGCTCCTCAACGGCGAAGCAATCCAGTGGCCGGTTTGAGCTGGGAAGGGTCATTATGCCTACGCCTCCACCCGCACCGTCACTGATCTGGACGGGGGCAGGTCGAAGGGATATGGGCAGGGTGCAGTGAGTTGTGCCGCTGAGATTGAACTTGTCTTCTGCACTCTGAGAGATGGGGGAACACCCAGGCGCTGCGCCGGGCGGCGCAGCGAACAAAGCAGGCCTGTGTTGGCGGTTAGCTCCCCCATGAGTTCTCAAGGCTAGCCGTCTATTGGTAATCCCTGTTCCTCCCCGCTTCGAAAAGTTCCGAGGCGCATGACAAACGGGCAAGGCAAGCGACCCGGAATTTTTTCCAAAACCAGGCGGACGATCGTGTCCCATTTCGTGGTGTAGGTGCCTGCGGAGGCACGGTTTTTCCGGGGTTGGGCCGGATCGATCAGGCGGCGACGTTTGGCAGCCCGACGAAGGGATCATCGCTTAGGGCCCGTCCGCGAACTACTGAGGCCTCTGGTGCGTTGGGCTGACGGTATAGTTCCACTCGCCGTGGAAGTTGTGCCGAGCGAGGTTGATGGCGCGCATTTGGGCGTCGGACACCTTGATTCCAGAGGGATAGGTGTTTGGATCGAGTTGGCAGCGAACCTGGAGGCCGGCCTTTGTCGTGGTTGCGGCGATCAGTTGGACGATGACCTGATGGCTGACGAGTGGCTTGCCGCGCCAATTGCCAGTGATGAACGAGAACAGGCGATGCTCGATCTTGTTCCACTTGCTTGTCCCGGGAGGCAAGTGACACACGGTGATGGGGATGCCGAGTTCATCGGCCAACTTCTGCAACTCGATCTTCCACAATCTGACGCGCGAACCGTTGCTGCCGCCACCATCTGCGGTGATCGTCAGGCTGCGCGCGTTGGGATAACGCTGGCACCCCATCAGCTTCCACCAGCTTCGAATGGCGTTGGTGGCAAAAGCCGCGGTATCGTGATCGATCCCCACGCTCACCCAGCCGGCGTTGCCGGCGATATCGTAGACGCCATAAGGCACCGCACGGCCAAGCTCTGGGATGACGAAATCGTGCACACGGACTTCCTCGGGCGATCCCTTCGGCCGCCATTCGCGACCGGCGTTCTTGAAATCGCCGACCAGTTCCTTCTTCTTGGTGTCGACCGAGATCGCCGGCTCGCCCGTCGCGAGCGCCTCCTTCACCCGGTCGTTGATGTAGTGGAACTGCGCGTCGCGGTCGGGATTTTGCGATCCCTCGCGCGTCTTGCGGTTGGCCTGCAGACGGTAGTCGAGCTTATGCAGGAGTTCGCCGACAAGCGTGCGGCCGATCTTGTGGCCCATCGCGCACAGGCTCTGGCTGAGCTTGCGCAGGCTCTTGCTCGTCCACAACAAGGGCGATTGCGGGTCGCCCCGCGTCTGCGGCTCGACAAGACCACGCAGATCGTCGAGCAAGCTCGGATCCGTCTCGCTCACCGGCCTGCGCCCGCCGCCCGCCCGACGAACTCGAGCCACATCCGGCGTCTCGCCGGTCCGCAATTCTCTCAGGCCCCGACCGATCGTGCTGCGCGCAATTCCTGTGGCTCGACTGACCGCCTTGATCCCACCAACTCCCGCCGCCGCAGCCTCGGCTGCCGCAAAGCGCCGCCGACCCCGCTCGTCGAGCACCGGAGACAGCGCTTCATAGCGCTGTCGTATTGCCGATTCGTCAATCACCGCACAACGATAGAACCTCTATTTCCTTCGGGGAATCCGACATTTATTTCAATTCTCGCAGCAACAGGATTCGATTATTTCCGGTCGAGTCCTTAGAGGGGCGATGCTTTCCAGAGTGATGTATCTGGCGCGCTGAACCGCCCATTCGTCGTTCTGCTCGAGCAGGATTGCGCCGACGAGGCGGGTGATGGCGTCCTCGTTGGGGAAGATCCCGACGACGTCAGTGCGTCGCTTGATCTCGCCGTTGAGGCGCTCGAGCGGGTTTGTGGAGTGCAACTTGACGCGATGCTGTGCCGGGAAGCTCATGTAGGCGAGCACGTCGGGCTCGGCGTTGTCCATGAGGGCTGCGAGCTTTGGCACCTTTGGTCGAAGCTGATCGGCGACGCGGCGCCACTGGGCGCGAGCCTGCTCGGCATCGTCCTGAGCGAAGGCGGTAGCGATGAAGGCGGAGACGACGCGGCGGCCGTTGCGCCCTGCATGGGCGAGCACGTTGCGCATGAAGTGGACGCGGCAGCGCTGCCAGGTTGCGGTGAGGATCTTGGAGACCGCGGCCTTGATGCCTTCATGGGAGTCCGAGATCACCAACTTGACGCCGCGCAGGCCGCGACGCGTCAGCTTACGCAGGAAGGCGGTCCAGAAGGTTTCGGCCTCGGAGGGCCCGATGTCCATGCCAAGCACCTCGCGACGGCCGTCCGTGTTGACGCCAACTGCGACGATCACGGCAACCGAGACGATCCGGCCGGCCTGGCGGACCTTGACGTAAGTGGCGTCGACCCAGACGTACGGCCAGTCACCCTCGATCGGCCGGTCGAGGAAGGCCTTCACGCGGCCATCGATGTCCTCGCACAACCGGCTGACCTGGCTCTTGGAGATGCCGGTCATCCCCATCGCCTTGACCAGCTCGTCGACCGAGCGGGTCGAGATACCCTGGATGTAGGCTTCCTGGATCACCGCTGTCAGCGCCTTCTCCGCCATCCGCCGCGGCTCCAGGAAGCTCGGGAAGTAGCTCCCCTTGCGCAGCCGCGGGATGCGCAGCTCGACCGTGCCCGCCCGCGTCTCCCAGTCACGATCGCGGTAGCCATTGCGCTGCGCCAGTCGGCTCGCGCTCTTCTCGCCGTGCGCCGCGCCAGTCAGCGCCCCGACCTCCAGCTCCATCAGCCGCTCGGCGGCAAAGCCGATCATGTCGCGCAAAACATCGCTGTCGGGGGTCTTCTCCACCAGCGCTCGCAGGTTCATCATGTCTTCGGTCATCGGTGACTTCCTTGGTCTTCGGTTGGTGTCAGCAACCCGACCTTTACCCGGAAATCGCCGGTGACCCCCGCTGGGGATAAGTAGCCCGCCTCCGCCTGACTCTTGGCGGTCGCTGCGGCGGGCTACTTACCCCCAGCTACCTACACCACTCCATGGGGCACAACCAGGCGGACCACCAACGCGTGCCCACTGATGAGCGCTTTCTGCGCCCGCCGTGGCCGGCGCAGATAGGCTAGCTGCGCCCAAATCGTACGCGTCCGGTGGGGACCGCGGGACTGACAGTTGATGACGTGAGCAGGATCTGATCGAGGGGGCCTACGCGGTCGCTCTTTGTTTCTGGTGTTGCAGTTTTTTCCAGTTCCAGGGCAGCAGCTCGGCGATGCGCCTGGCCGGATGGTCCTGCAGACGTGCGAGCACGTCGGCAAGCCATGCCTGGGGATCGACGTCGTTGAGCTTGGCGGATTATGCCGTCCGCCGAACTATGCCGAGCGGGTTGGAGAGGAGCGCGTTGTTGACGCGCACTTGCGGGCTCTTGAGCAGGTGTGGCCGCCGTCCCGTTCGGCATAGTCCGGGCACTCACAGCGCCTCGAGGAAGGCGAGCAGGCGGTCGGGTGGTCGGAAGCGAGTAGGCTTGCCGCGTTCGAATGGCTTGAGCTTCGCCAAGGCTGCTTCCTTGAGTGCAAGGTGGGCATGGAGGTAGGTCTGCGTCGTCTCGATCGACTCGTGGCCGAGCCACAGCGCGATCACCGAGCAATCGACGCCCGCCTGCAATAGCTCCATCGCGGCGCTGTGCCTCAGCACATGTGGCGACACTCGCTTGGACGCCAACGATGGACACCTCTTGGCTGCAACACGCACATGCTTGACCAGGAGGGCCTGGACACTGTCGGGACTGAGTCGGCTGCCGTGGACGTTGGGGAACAACGCGCTGGCGCCACGGCGCGCTGGTTCCTTGAGCCAAGCATGGAGGGCGCCCCGCGCGTGCGAGGCCAGAGGCGTGCAGCGTTCCTTCCGGCCTTTGCCGACGCATCGCACATGCGCGCCGGCGCCGAGGTGTATGTCGTCTCTGTCGAGGCCGATCAGTTCTGAGAGACGCAGGCCTGTCTGCGCCGCGAGCAGCAGCAAGGCATGATCGCGACGTCCCAGCCACGTCGTGCGATCGGGCGCGGCGAGGATCGCCTCAATCTCGGGCCGAACCAGGAACTGCACTTGACGCTTGTCATGGCGCTTGTTCGGTATTGCGAGGACTCGCTGGATAAGGGCGCTGTGCGCCGGCTCCTCGAAGGACACGAACCGGAAGAAGGAGCGAATCGCCGTCAAGCGCAAGTTGCGGGTCCTGACGCTGGCGCCGCGCTTGGCCTCGAGGTCAACGAGGAAGGCGCTGATGAAAGATCCATTCAGATCGTCGAGGGACAGCGCCGAAGGAGGCTTGCGAAGCCGCGCCTGCGCGAACGTGAACAACAGCCGGAACGTGTCCCTGTAGGATGCGATGGTGTTGGCGCTGACATTGCGCTGACGCATGAGCCGTTCTGTGAAGTAGCGCTCGATGAGGGTCGCGACTTTGCAGCTCGGCGTCATGGCCTGGCCTCCCATCGCCGGTCCAGGCGTCGTGCTGCCTCCCCCATCAACTCCGGACAGGCTGAGAGGTACCAGTAGGTGTCGCGCACGTAGGCGTGACCGAGGTAGGTGGAGAGCACCGGGAGATGCCGTTCGACATCGATCCCCCTGCGATACCAGCCGAGAAGCGTCCGGATGGCGAAGCCGTGCCGGAAGTCGTGCACGCGAGGCCCGGTGTGATCGCCCGGACGTCGCAGCCCGATCTGGCGCGACAGGCGCCAGAAGACACGATGAACATACTGATGCAGCAATCGACCACCGCGCTCGGCGACAAAGAAGTGCGAGCCACAGCGCGGTCCCAGATGAGCATCACGCCGCTCGGCGTAGCCGAGCAGGGCCTCACGGGTCGTCGGGTGCAAGGGCACGAGGCGCGACTTGCCGAACTTGCTCTGTCGAACCGTCAGCACGCCCTCGTCGAGGTCGACGTCGCCGCGCTGCAGGCCGATCGCTTCGGACAGGCGCAGACCCGTCACCGCGATCAACCCGAACAGGCAATAGTAGGTCCGCCGGCGCAGGCTATTTGCGGGCGGCAGGGTCAGGGCCGCGGCCAGCAACGCATTGATCTGGGTATCGCTGTAGACATAGGGTTTGGCGCGCTGCAGGGGCGGCAGGAGCCCGACGAGCGGCACCTCCGTACGGGGATCGGCGTTGGCGACATGGCGCGCAAAGCCGCGCACGTCGGTCAGCCGCAACGCCCAGGATGCGTGCCGGCCCGGCGGTAATGTCGCCCAGGTCACGGCCAGCTTGGTAGTGATGGCCGTCGCCTTGCGCTTCTCCATGAAGGCGACGAACTGGGCGAGCCGCCGCGCCTGATGCTGGTACTTGTATCCAAGACCTTGGCGCATGCTCAGATACTGCTCGAGCGCGGATCGCAGACTGGTCATTGCGCACCTCCCGGCCACGGCAGGCTCAAGGTGCGGAGGGCCTCGATATCCACCTTTGCGTAGATGCGCGTGGTGTCGTGGCTCTCGTGCCGCAGCAGCTGACCGATCTCCGACAAGGTCGCGCCCGAGCGGAGAAGCGCGCTGGCAAGGCTGTGTCGGAAGATATGGGCGCCCTGGTGCGCATAACCATGGATGCCGGCGCGCTCCAGAGCGGTCTTGGCGATCATCGTAATCGCGCCGCCGGATGCAAAGCCGACCCTCGGCGCCAGCGTGCGCAAGAACAGATGACGACTTGACGAGATCGGGCGGTCATCACGCAGGTAGGCGGCGACAGCGGCCCCAACGTCTGGCGGCATCGGCATCCGCACTCGCTGCCGCCCTTTGGCGCGAACAAGCATCTCGCCGGCCCGCCAGTCGATATCATCCAAGGTGAGGGTCACGACCTCACCGGCCCGCAAGCCGAGCCTGGCCAGCATCAAGAGGACGGCATAGTCCCGCCGCCCCAATGCTGTCGTTCGATCGCAACCATCGAGGACCTTCTGAACCTGCACAGCGGACAGATAGGTTGGCAGGTTGGCGAACTTCCATCGCCTGATGGAGGGCACACAGCCGGCCAGAGCGTGTGGGTTCAATCCCCTGACGTGAAGGTATCGGAGGAAGGAGCGCAACGCCCAGCACATCGCCTTGCCGGACTCCGCGCTCTGATCCCGAGCATGACGCTCGACGTAGCAGGTGACGTCCTTCTGGCTGACCTTGCCAAGGTCACCCACGGGGCACACCTCATGCAGGAATCGGCGCACAACCGGCAGGTGGCGGATGATGGCCTTCGGTGTCAGGCCGCGCTCCTTGCACAGGTACTCAGCGAACTCGTCGAAGGTCTGCTCATGCCAAGTGATCGGCGGCAGCGCCGCCGGCCCGATCATGCCTGCGTCGCGCAACACCGACAGCAGCCGCTTCAGCGCCGCCCGGTCGCCACACTGAATGGACAGCTTCCCCGCTCGGTACCGGAGGTACCGCTCGACCATGGGCTCGTTGAGATCCGACAGCTTCGAGCGGCTTCTCCCAATCCAACCCAGGAGATCGCCGACCACGCTGAGGCATCGCCAAGTGCCGTGCTCAGCAAGCCCGTCCTTGACCAGACGCGCCGCGTAAAGCTCGACCAGCCGTCCATGGGGCCCACTCTTCAGGCGCCGGAACAAACGGCTCCTGCCCAAATACTCTTCTGTGATCATCCTGTTCTCCGCTGTTGAGAGCGGAGAAGCAGGACAAACTATGCCGAGCCCATCACATACCGATCACGACGAATCCTGGGGAAAAGGCGCCCGCTCGGCATAGTTCGGCGGACGGCATAATCCGCCTTATGCCGCACGCGGCATAAGGCGGATTCGATCAAGGTGTAGATCGCGGCGGCGCGCTGCCCGCCGGCGTCGGAACCGGCGAAGGTCCAGTTGTGCCGTCCGACGGCGATGCCGCGCAGCGCCCGTTCGGCGGCGTTGTTGGTCATGCACAGACGGCCATCGTCGAGGAAGCGGGCCAAGCCGTCCCAGCGATTGAGGCTGTAGGCGATCGCCTTGGCGACTTGGCCGGCCGGAGACAGCCTGTCGTATTGCGCGCGCAGCCAGGCTTCCAGCGCCTCGACCCGCGGCCGGCTGCGTTCCTGGCGCACGCGCCGGCGCTCCGAGGGTGGCTTGCCGTTGATCTCGCGCTCGATGGCGAACAGCGCATCGGTGCGGGCCACCGCCTCCAGCGCGATCGGCGCCTTGGTGAGCCGCGCCAGGTCGAAGAACTTGCGTCGCGCATGGGCCCAGCACACCGCCTCGACGATCGGCCCGGGCTTGCGGCCGGCCTCGTAGAGCCGGTTGAAGCCGGCATAGGCATCGGCCTGCATCAACCCGGCGTAGGAGGCCAAGTGCGTCTCGGGGTGCACGCCGCCGCGGTCGGGCGAGTAGAAGTAAGCCGCCGCCGGCGGATCGGCGCCGCCAAACGGCCGGTCGTCGCGCACGTAGGCCCATAGCCGGCCGGTGCGGGTCTTGCCCGCGGCAAGCACCGGCACTGTGGTCTCGTCGGCGTGGATGCGCTCGGCGGCAAAGACGTGGCCACGGATCGCCTCGACCAGAGGCATCAAGGTCGCCGCCGACGCGCCCACCCAGTCGACGAGCGTCGACACGTCGAGCGGCACGCCCTCGCGGGCATAGGTGGCGCTTTGGCGGGTCAGCGGCAGATGCAGGCCGTACTTGCCGAACAGCACGTGCGCCAGCAGCCCCGGCCCAGCGCGGCCGCGCGCGATCGGATGTGACGGCGCCGGCGGCTGGGCGATCTTCTCGCAGCTCCGGCACGAGAACTTCTCGCGCACATGCTGGATCACCTTCCACCGGCGCGGCACCAGCTCCAGCGTCTCGGTCACGTCCTCGCCCAGCTTGTGCAGCACGCCGCCGCAGCACGGGCAGGCCGACGGTGCCGGATGGACCACGCGCTCGCGCGGCAAGTGCTCGGGCAGGGGCCGGCGCGCCGGCTTGCGCCGCTCGAACGTCTCCACCGTCACCCGCTGCGGCCCGGCGATCTCCTCTGCGGTCTCGGCCTGGCTCTGATCCTCCTCGAGCGCGAACAGTTGCAGCTCGAGCTGATCCAACAGCGCCCGCCGCTCCGACGATTGCCCGAACCGCTCATGCTGAAGCTTGGCGATCCTGTGCTTCAGCTTCTCGATCAGCAGCGCCTGGTCGCGAAGCTCGACGCGATAGGCCTGCCGCTCGGCCAACAGCATTACCTTCAGCGTCTCGATGTCGTCGGGCAGCGGTTCAGCGGCTGGCGAGGTCACATCGCTATTGTCGCGACGCCCGCGGCCCAGGCAACGATCTTGACGCGATCTTGATGCCTGCCGAGTCGTAATGTCGCATCAGCCTGCAACCTGCGGCCGCCATGTCCGTTCCGGCAGGCGCCAGTCGATCCCCTCCAGCAGGTAGCCGAGCTGTGCGGCACTGATCGTCACCGCATCGCCTTCCGTGCGCGGCCACACGAAGCGACCGCGATCCAGACGTTTGGCGAGCAGGCACATCCCTTGGCCGTCATGCCAAAGGATCTTCAACAGCCCACCGCGCTTGCCGCGGAACACGAACAGATGGCCACAATGCGGATCGCGCTTCAGCACCTCCTGCACCAGCACGGCCAGCCCATCGAAGCCGCGCCGCATGTCGGTGGCGCCGCTCGCCAGCCACACCCGCGTCTCGCTCGGCAGCCCGATCATCGGCCCAGCGCCCGCAGCACGCGGCCCAGTGCCGCTTCATCGACTGCCGCGTCGACATGAATCCTCACGCTGCCGAGCTCGATCTCGATCGAGCCTGAAGCTGTCGCACGGTTGCCCGGCCCCGCCACCGTCACCGGCAACAGTTTCAATCCCCCGCCGACATCGGGCGCTCCCTTCGCTTGCCGACGCCAATGGTGAAGCAGGTTCGGATGCACATCGTGGCGGCGCGCCACATCCGTCACCATCGCCCCAGGCTCGTAACTCGCTTCGACGATCCGAGCTTTCTCCGAAGCCGACCATCGACGACGCCGCTCAGGGCTAGAAAGAACCGATACTGTCGTCATGCATGCCCCGCTAACTCGCCAATTACCGGGCTCATCTCTCTCACGCGCGACCCTCAACGAAAAGGCGGCCTACACCGGACGCGTACCCCAAATCATCGGGCGGTGCCCGATCTCTAAAGAGGAACAGGTCCGAGCTTCCGTCCGGCGCCGATCGCTTGCTGCGGGCCTACTGGCGCGAGGTGAAGCAGGGCGATGCGAAGCTGAAGGACCTGGTCGAACGGCTTGCCGAGCTCGGTGACCAAATCGACAATCTCGAATTCAGCCTCGGAAGAGCGACGGAACCCGAAGCTCGCGCGCAGAAGGAGTGGAAGCTGGCCGCCCAGGTCGAGTGGATTGCGCGGGGCAATGGTGGGCGCTGTAGGGATTGAACTGCGAATAAGAAGGGCGGCCCTCGCAGGAGGACCGTGCCCGATCAGGCTACAGATAGCGCGACGGCAACACGACCCTGTCGTCCGTCAGTATCGACTCCAGCGTCGTGATGCCCGCGTCGTAATTTCCGGAATCGCACTGGGCGATCGCCTGCGGCGCCGGACCAGATGCGTCCGTCCGGGGAAGGACCCGGGTGCTTGCGCAAAAACCTGATTTCCTTGCCGCCACGCGTTCCAGCCCTCTCCACCAGGCTGCGCGCGATACAATCGTTCGACGTCCTCGATTGCGATCACCTCGCCATGGGACGTCTTCACCAGCCACACGTTGTCCAGACCACTCTCCTTGTAGCGATATCTCTACTTCGCCTTGGCAACCATTTTCGTCCTCTGACAATGGGGAGCTCACGGTCTCCTCGTAAGCCCCTTCGCAAAGTCCTCCAGCCGCTTCGGCATCCGCCGCTTCGCGGTGGCGGCGGCGTCCCGTCGCCGCAGGTCGGCGAGTTGCGCCGCATCGCCGTTCAACTGCGCCTCGATGATGCGCAGATCCTCGCGATGGCGGGCGGGGACCCGGCCGATCACCGGATCGCGCCAGCCAGCGATGTACGGCCTCATCTTGAGCGGCGAACCGCCGGACAGAAAGTTCTCGCAGAACCGCTTCAGCCGGTCGACGAACGCCGCGTCCGGCTGGGTTACGCCCAGGAGATAATCCTCGTCGGCGTCGCGCTCGGCGTCGGGCTCGGCTTCGATCCAGAGCAGCGGATAGCGCTCGCCGCCCAGGATGCCCCTCAGCTCGACGCGATCGGCGTAGGCGACGCGGGGCAGCGCCAAGTAGCGGGACCGTCGGAAATCGTTCGGCTTGCAGGAATTGTGACTTACGCACAGGAGCCAAGCCAAGTCGGCCGACATCACCAGCCGACGCGTCGTCGCATGCTCGCGCAACCGGAAGCCGAGATCGATCGACGGGCCGATATAGTCCGAACGCTCGCTGCCCGCCCCACGGCGACGCCGTTGGTGCTCGCGCCGCCAGAGCTCGCGCTGGTTCTCCAGCACGATGTCGGCCGAGATCGGATCGGGCGTGTCGGAGAGTGCGATCTCGACATTGTTGATGGGAAATCCACCCAGCCAGGCGCAGCCCTTCACGGCCAGCCGGTCGGCCAGCGCCTTGTCCGCGAAATCGCGCCGGTGCTGTTCCATCACGGCCAGCATCGCGTGCAGGCTCGCCACGGCATCGAATGGCGAGACGACCACCTTGGTGAACAGCACCTCGTCGCCTGCACCTTTCCAGAAGGAAGGCGCCTCGCCGAAGCGGAAGCGGCCGCTGCCGTTCTTGGGCTCGACCGCCTTCATCTCTGCGACGATGCCTTTCCACTGTGCCGCCATCTGCTCGACCGACCGCTTGTAGAACAGCAGGAACGGCGGCACCCACGAGTGCGACTGCTCGGCCTCGGACGATTTGGACTGCTTGAAGTCGGTCGAGCCGACGATGTCCATGCTGAGGAAAAGCCTCAGGCTGGGCGCGAGCCGGATGGCTTCTTTGTTCGAACGGCTACGGCCGCGCACAAACGGCGTCCTGGCTGGCGGGTCAGCCGAGCGCCAAGGCCTTCGCTCTGGCTTCGGCGGCAGCGGTCGAGACCCGAAAATGGGCGGCGACGGCGGCGAGGTTGCCGCCCTTCTTCGCGTGCACGGCCTTGAACTCCGTGGCCGGCATCAGGAACCCCGCCGCGAACCAGTTGGCCTCCCATTCCACTCGATTGGAGCCGAACCGCGCGGCCTTCATGGGCTGGTTCTTCAGGGGATAGTGCAGCACGTAGTGGCCAAGCTCGTGGGCGATCGAGAACCTGTCGCGCTCGGGGCTGGTGAGGTCAGGCAGGTAGATGTCGAACCGGCCCTTGCCATGGACGCGGACCGAGGCGTCTTCGGAGCCGCCCAACTCCGCCAGGCTCTGATAGATGATCTTGCCGCCCAGCTTCTCGATGATCGGCCGCAGCGAGCCGCCGGCCGTGTAGCCGATGTCCACGGCGAACTGGGACGCGAACGCCTCGATGGTCTGCTTGCGGGCGTTGCAGGCGGTGGCGTCGCAGAACTGTTTGTGACCCATGGGAATGAGCTATGGAGCGGGTATTCGGCGTATCACTCGCAAATGGCCCCGGTAGGGCAGGATGTCGAGTGTTGCACCAGATATTGTGGCACGCATGGCGCAAGTGCAAGCGCCGGAAAAGGCGGCATGAGCGCGCGGCGGCGCCCAGGCAACTCCAGGCCGGCTCGAACGTAGTGTCTGCAGACATCCCACCGATAGGAGGAACTCCCATGGTGTCTGCCAGGGTCTTGGCCGCAGCCGGACTCGGTCTTGTGGCATCCGCATGCGGCTACTCGGAAACCACTTATGTGCGGCCAGCGCCCGCCGCGGTGGCGTACGACACCCCTGCTCCAGTGACGACGACCTACGTCACCCCTGCGCCGGCCGTCGCGACGACGACGTACTACACCCCCTCGCCGCCGATCTCGACGGAGGCTGCCGCCTACCCGGCCACGTCACCGCCGATCGGCGTCCAGACCTTCCGCGACGAGTACGGGTTCCGCTACGACGGCCGGGGCAACCGGATCGATCGCTACGGCAACGTCATCAGTCCGTATTCGACGAGGCCTTGAACGCCACCGCGGCGGTCGCCCTCTACCGCCGCAGCCGGCCCGCGATCTCCGCGCCGTCTTCGGGTGACAATCGGAGTGCGAGAAGGGCCGTGAGCCCGAGTGGGATCGCCACGAGCACGATTGCCGTCCGGAAGTCGCCACTGCCCTGCACCGACAGGGCCGCGTAGGCGACGCCGGCGGAGGCGGCAAGCTGCTTGACGACGCTCAACGAGGACGAGGCCTGGCCCATCTCGGCGTGGCGGACCTCGGAGAAGATCATCGCCTCGATGCCCTGGATCTGCAGCACGCGCAGCAGGGATCCCACGAAGATGATCGCCATGATGACCAGGTGGGGCGTCGTCTCGCCGATGAAGGCGAAGGCCAGCATAGCAATCGCGCCGGACAAGGCGGTCGTGGTCAGGAAGCCCCGGAAACCCGACCAGCGCAGCGTCGGGCCGATGGCGAACCGGCTCAGCAGCGTCGCCACGGCACCGGCAACGGTGATCGTCCCCGATTCGAAGGGAGTCAGTCCGAAGCCGACCTGCAGCAACATCGGCAGCAGGAACGGAAGGGCCCCCACGACCGCGGCCCGCACGACGAAGGTGCTGCCGACGGCAATCCGGAACGTGCCGTATCTGAAAAGCGATAGATCCAGGACAGGCGAGGCCGCCCGCCGGGCGTGTCTCATGTAGAGAGCCAGGAGAAGAACGCCGACTGCCGACAACGCAGCGCTCACCTCCGGCGCGATCATGCGTCCGCCCAGCGCGGTGAGGCCACCGCCGAGCACCAGGATACCGAGCGAGGACAGCGCAAACCCGACACCATCGAAGGACAGCCGTGACGGGGCAGCGTCCTTGGGCACGAGTGCCAGCGCCAGCACCAGAGCGGTCAGCCCGATGGGGCCATTGATCAGGAACAGAAGGCGCCAGTCGAAATAGGTCGCCACGTAGCCGCCAAGCACCGGGCCGACGACCTGTGCGAGCGCCGGCAACAGCGACGCCGAGGCCACCACGCGCACCAGCTCCCGCTTCGCCACCGAGCGCATGAGGATCGCGCGCCCGATGGGAAACAGCAGCGCGCTGCCCGCCCCTTCCACGGCCCGAGCCGCAATCAGCGCGGGGAACGTGGACGCGACGGCGCACAGGAATGATCCTGCCAGGAAAAGGCCGATCGCCGTCACGAAGACGCGGCGCGGTCCGAACCGATCGGCGAGCCAGTTGCTCGCCGGGATCAGAGCCGCGGTGGCGAGGAAGTATGCCGTGAGCGCGCCCTTGGCATCGACCGGATCGACGCCCAGATCGCGCGCGATCAGCGGCAAGGGCGTGGCGATCATCGCGCTGTCCAGCGTGTCCATCATGAACACGTAGGATACCAGCAGCATGAGGATGGAGTTGCGGCCGACCATCGTTCTCCCGCTCAGTGCGCGGGGCACTATGCCGGAGTCGTCGGCGTCTTCGAGGAACGCAACTGTGGACAACGAGGCGCGGGCCCGTCCAGCCGAGTGGACGAGCCCCGCTTCGCGATAGATTCTACTTCGACTTGATCGCCGTGCACTCGACCGAGTTGCCGGTCATCACGGTGGTGCTCATCTCTTCCCGACCGCGCGCGTCTTGTGCGCTCTCAAGCTCGGTCACGGGTCCGATGAGCGCCACGGAGTGGCACGCTCCCGGGCGACGAGGCATCCCCTCCGTCGGTACGCCAGCTTGCCACTGTAACGCCGCACTGCCGCCATTGGGGAGCGCTATCGGCGTCAACCAGATGAGGCAGAATTCCAGAAGCACCTCGGCGAACGAGACTGGCCTGGGCGCCGAGGCGAGGCGGTGATCAATGTACCTCCTCTCGCCCACGTGACGCTCGACACCGGCGACGTTCGCCAGTGCCGGCG
Organism: Reyranellaceae bacterium; assembly: GCA_046349295.1. Lineage (GTDB taxonomy): Bacteria > Pseudomonadota > Alphaproteobacteria > Reyranellales > Reyranellaceae > Reyranella. The sequence continues at coordinate 57,954 of JAXMCP010000008.1, read as the reverse complement.
CGGCGAGGCGCGCGAGGACCTCGTCGCCCTCGTGCGCGCGAGTCTCCGGCGCGCGCGCCTCAGTTGCGGCACCCTCGAGCCAGTGCCGCGCCGTGACGACTACGCCTATCTCGCAACGGTCGAGCGCGCCGGGTTGCTCGTAACCCTCGTCCGCAACGCGGCCGACGGTCCGGTTCCCGTCCTCACCTTCGGCGTAGCAGGCGACGACACCTACGCCGATCTGTGGGCGCTGCTGCACCGCCGGCGAAGCCCGATGCCGAGCGCGATCCATCAGACGGAACCTGGCGACCCTCCACGCCCACCCTGGCTCGCGGTTCGCCTGGAGGACGGCGCGGCGTCGGTGCCGGCGGCTGATCTTCTCTGGATGGCGGGCTTCGAGCAGGCGATGGCATGGGCCTGGCTCGACCGGGTCGCTACGGGGCGCTGAGGCCTACCGGCAGAACGTCGACTGCCTCGTGCCGCCGTTCGTCGTGAACACGTCGAGATTCAGGATGTCCATGCCGAGCTGGACGTCGACCGTCGGATCGCCGTGTGTCAGCTCGACCAAGGTCCGATCGTGCATTGGCCGCTGAACCTCGGCCTCCCAGCCCACCGCGCGCAGGAACAGGTCCGCGTGGAATAGATTGACCGGAAGAATGCCGGTCGGGGTCGTCGCCGCGCCCGTGCTGATGATCTGCAGGCCGCATCGCACGGCCAACGACGTATGAATCGACGTATCGCTGCAGCCGGTGTCGGCGAGCGCCTTGAACCACAGGATCGGCGGCGGCGCGTCCCGCGAACGAAGCGAGGCGGCTGGCGCGATGCCCATCTCGAGAACGGGGCCGATCGGATCAATGGGGAAGTTGGTGCACGGCATAAGCCTGGGAGTCCAGGTTGACCGTCCTGCTCGTGACTTCTTGAATGGCTTCGTCCTCCGGGGAAGCCTGCCCCGCCCGGCTGGCCCTCAAATCCGAAAGAAATCAGGCAGGCTCGACGGATTGCCCTCGACCACGACCCACACGAAATAGCCATTGCGCACGCCGCGCACGACCTGGCCGACCACGATCGCGCGGCCAACCTGCCCGGCCGGTTGGAAGGTGATGCCGCTCGGCTGGTAGACGATGGTCAGCGCGTGCTGGGGGCGCTGCAACGTGGTGAACCCGGCCAAGCTGCGCGCCGTCGCCGAGAAGGTGTCGCCGCCAATGAAAACCATGCTCCAGCCGCTGGGATGCCAGCGCGCCTCGGCGTCGATGGCCTGGAGGCTTTTGACTGCTCCGACATGTCCGCTACTCATGCGGCGAAGATAGGCACTCTCTCAGCGCATCACCAGATTGGGCAGCACCAGAACCAGCTGGGGGAATACCACGATCAGCAACAGCAGCAGGATCAGGGCGGCGACGAACGGCACCAGCTCGCGCACCAGCGGCATCACCCCGCAGCCCGCCTGGGCCGCAGTGAGATAGATCAGGAATCCGATCGGCGGCAACAACAGGCCTATGCAGGTGGCAATCACCACGATCAGGCCGAAATGCGTCATGTCGATGCCGAGCGAGGCCACCAGCGGGATCATCAGGGGAACCAGCACCAGGAGTGTCGTCACCGGCTCGAGCACCGTACCGGCCAGCAGGAGCACCAGCGCGATCAGCAGCAGCACGAGCGTCGGATCGTGGGTCATCCCGCCAACCCAACCGGCCAGCGCCTTGCCCACGCCGAGATTGGCCAACAGCCAGGTGAAGATGCCGGCCACGGATGCCATCGCCAGCACGGCCGCCGAGTCGATCGCCGATTTGCACAGCGCATCCCACAGCCCGCGGACACCGAGCTCGCGATAGACCAGCACGCTCACCGCCATGGCATAGAGCGCGGCGACGGCCCCGATCTCGGTCGTGGTGGCGACGCCCAACACCAATCCGGCGACGACGATGAAGGGCGTGAAGATCGCCAGAGCGGCATCGACCGACGCGGCCAGGAGCTCGCCCCAGCCCTGCCATCGCCCGGCGGGGAACTTGCGCCGATGCGCCAGCAGCCATGACGCCACCAGCAGGAACACGCCCATCAGCACCCCCGGCACGACGCCGCCGATGAACAACTTGCCGATCGAGGTGCTGGCCAGCAAGCCGAAGATCACCATCGGGATCGAGGGCGGGATCACCGGCCCGATGGTCGCCGCGGCGGCGGTCACGGCGGCGGCGTATTCGGCGGGGTAACCCTCCTTCTTCATCGCCGGGATCATCACAGCGCCGACCGCCGAGGCGTCGGCGACGGCCGAGCCCGAGACACCGGCGAAGATCATGTTGGTGACGATGTTGACGTGCGCCAGGCCACCCTTCACGTGACCAAGCGCTGCACGCGCCAGCCGCAGCAGCCGCCGGCTGATGCCGCCGGTGTTCATCACCTCGCCGGCGAGGAAAAAGAACGGGATGGCGGCGAAAGTGTAGCTGTCGATACCCTGGGCGAAGGTCTGACCGATGATGGCGAGTGGCAGCTTGGCCGGAAAGACCAGCCAATAGGTACCGGCCGACAGCGCCATGGCGAGGAACACCGGCATGCCGATCGCCATGGCGACGAGCATCACGCCGAACAGCAGCGCGAGATCGACTGTCATCGATTCAACGCAGCAGGTTGATCGCGCCGGCGAAGGCGAGTCCGACGCCGCCCGCCAGCACCGGCTGATACTTCACCGCCGAATCGATGCCGAGGCCCGCGAGCTCGATGCCGTCGAACATGGCGATCGTGCCCCGGGTCGAAATCGCCAGCCCGATGCCGAGCACGATCGCGGCGACATCGAACAGCCGATAGAGTTGGAGGCGTCCTGTCGGCGAGAGCGCGCCGATCGCAAGATCGACAGCCGGATGGCGGCGCTGCAGCCACAGCAGCGTCGCGCCGACCCAGGCCAGCCAGGTCAGCACGACCACCGAGATCTCCTCGACCCAGTCGATCGAGTGATGAAGCAGGTAGCGCAGCCCGACCTGCATCAAGGTCAGCCCGACGAGCAGAAGCAGACCGGCGCCCATCGCCTGCCGAAGCAAGGCGATCGCGCGCTGGGCGACGCCCTCCACTACTTGATGGCCTCGATGCGCGCGACCAAGCCCTTCGGCCAGGCAGTGCCGTCCTTCTCGGCCACCATCGGCCGGGCGGCCTTGATGAATCCCGACTTGTCGGTGTCGATGAACTCCATGCCTTTGCCCTTGGCGACGGCGATGGCGTCGGACAGCTCCTTCTCATAGGCCGCGCGGCCCTCGATCCCGGCGCGTTTAGCTGCCTCGATCATCCAGCCCTGCTGCTCGGGTGTGAGCGACTTCCACCTGGCGCCGCTCATCCAGGTGCCAATGCCGGACTGCTGGTAGTCGATCGCCATGTAGTACTTCTGCACCTCGACCCAGCCGGCGGCGACGACGTCGATGATGCCGTTCTCCTGGCCGTCGACCAGGCCGGTCTGAAGGGCGGTATAGATCTCCGACGCCTTGATCGGCGTCGGGTTGGCGCCGAATGCCTTGAATGCCTCGGTGATCGCCGCGACCTCGGGCGTGCGGATCTTCAGTCCCTTCAGGTCCTCGATCTTGCGCACGGGAGTCTTGCTGGTGGTGAGCGCGCGCGGCGGACGATCGCCGAGGTAGCCGATGTACTTGATGCCGGCGCCCTGCTCGACCTCGCCCATCATCTCCTTGAACAGATCGCTTTGGACGAAATGGCGATAGTGCTCGGTGTCGCGGAACACGTAGGGCATCAGGATGGCGGTGAAGGCGCGCGCTTCCTTCATCGGAGTCATGGCGCCGATATCGATCAGGTGCATATCGAGCGTGCCGGCGCGCAGCTGCGCCCACAGCTGGACCAACGAGCCCAGCGCGCCGCCGGGCACGATCTCGATCTCCATGGTCCCACCGGACAGCTGCTTCACGGCAGCAGCCAGACGCTCAGCGGCGCTCTGGAACGAGCTGGTCGGCGGCGCCACATGGGCGAGCTTGATCTTCACCTGCTGGGCCGAGGCGGAGCGCGACAGGAACGGCAGGGCCAAGGCAGCAGCACCTAGGCCGCGCCGGGACATCGTCATGTTTCCCCCTTGTCGAGTTCGATGGTGATTGGTAACGACTGTTACTGATTGGTTCCGGCGCGTCAAGGTGAAGGCGAAGGAGAGCGACCATGCGCAAGCGACGTGCGACCACGGTCGGCATCTACGACATGACGACGGCGCCGTGGACCGACGCGGGCAAGGACGGCATCCGGCAGAAGGTGGTGCGCGCCGATCATGCCAAGGGCCGCTATCTCGGCTTGATCGCCATCGATACGCTGGTGCGGACGGGCCTGCACCAGCATCTCGGCGTGGCGACCAGCTACTTCCTGCAAGGCTCCCTGTCCGACTATGCCGGCACCGCGACGCGCGGGCAGGCCGGAATCAACCTCGCGGGCGCGACGCACGACGCAATCGCCTACGAGAAATGCCTGCTCGCCGCGCGTCTCGAGGCGCCGGTGATCTATCCGCCGCAGGACGGCCCGATCCACCGCCTGCACGCCGGCGCGCGCCATCAGGACATCGTCAACGCCGCCCCCGAGGTGATGCCGGACATCAACATCGCGGTCGAGGCGCTGCCGCAGGCGACGACGTCGTTTGCCGGCGTCGGCCGGCGCACGATCTTCGACTACAAGGGCACCGGCGACGATCGCCGCATGGTCCAGCTCCAGCTCCTGCCCGGCGCTCGCGTGCCGGCGCATCGCACGACCGAGCTGGTCGAATGGTTCGTGTGCGGCGGTGACGTCACCGTGAGCGGCGCCACCGCGCACGGCGGCAGCTTCGTCTGTCTCGAGCCCGGCACGGAAGCGGTCGTATCGAGCCGCTACGGCGCCCTGATCATCGCCTGGGCCGAGGGCAGAATCGACTGGTCCGACGGCAGGACGCGGCCTGATCTGTACGGATTTTAGAGCCGCCCGGAGAGTCATCTCACCCTCCTCCCCAGCTTCGCTGGGGAGGTGCCCCGTCTTACGGGGCGGAGGGGTCACGAGCGACACACGTTCAGGTCGGATTCGCATCCGGGCGACAAGGCAAAGCTTCTTCGACTGACACTCATGACCCCTTGTGTCCGGAAAATTTGAGAGAATGTGCGAACGGGCGGCTGTTGGCCGCAACCGCCCGTCGTCGACCCTGAGCCCGTTGACCCCAGAGGCGGAAGCCTGTGACGGAGCGTGGGACAGGGCCGATGTCTTCCTTAAACCCGAACAGTTGCTTGGGCTTAGAGCCCGAACGAGCAAGGAAGGGAGCCGGAGGATGGCACAGATCAGGACGATTGTCGGCCTCGATATTGCCAAGGACAAAATCGATGCGTGCATTCGCTCGGCGTCGGCCGAGCGGACGTTCGCCAACACCGCGGAGGATCATCGCGAGCTGCCGCGCTGGCTTTCCGAGCACGCCGTCGGCAGGGCGGTGATGGAAGCGACCGGTGGCTACGAGCAGAGCTGGGCGGAGCTGCTCGAGCAGGCCGGCGTGGAAGTGGTGATCGTCGATCCCAGGCGGGTCCGCGACTTCGCCAAGTCGGCTGGCCAACGGGCCAAGAACGACCCGATCGATGCCAGGATGATCGCCTGGTTCGGCGAGACGTTCGCCAACCTGACGGGCAAGCCTCGCGACAAGGAGCGTCAGGTCCTCGAGCAGTTGGTCAAGGCCCGTCAGAGCCTGGGCGGCCTGAAGGATCGGATGGTCAGTCGGGGCGTGCACCAGCAGCCGACGGAAGTGCGCAAGGCCTATCGGGCGGCCACCAAGGCTCTTGCCACGCAGATCGCCAAGCTGGAGGCCGCGATCGCCGACAAGATCGAGCACGACGCTGAATTCGCCAAACGCGCCGACATCATCCAGAGCGTCCCGGGGCTGGCCGATGTCGCAACCTCTGGCCTTGTCGCCCTCATGCCCGAGCTCGGCCATGTCGACGACCAGGCCGCTGCCGCCTTGCTCGGCGTCGCCCCCTACGATGACGACAGTGGCGATCGACGCGGCCCGCGCCACATCGCGGGCGGCCGCCACAGGTTGCGCAGGCTGCTCTACATGCCGATCGTCGGCGCGGCCACTCAGCATAATCCTGTGCTCAAGGCCTACTACAAGCGTCTGCTGGCCCGCGGCAAGCCCGAGAAGGTCGCCTTCATCGCCTGCATGCGCAAGCTGATCACCATTCTCAACACCATGCTCAAACGCGGCGAGAAATGGGATCCCGACAAGTACGCCCGGGCATGAGCGGGGCCATCGGCCTTCCTTGCCGATGGCATCAAAAGTACGACTGGTTGTAGGATAGTCGCGCCGGTGAAGCGGAGACGGGCTCTGCTGGGGAGCACCCCGTCGAGGAATAGCCGGCAAGAAACTCACAGTGATGACGGCGTGACCGGTCGGCCCTGCCTGCCGGCCACGTCGCTCGCTGCCGGCCATACTGCGCCTACCGTCCATCACTGTAGATTTCTTCATGCCTCTAAAACCCACGCCTGCTACGGCACAGTTGCTCCGTCGCGTAAGACGCGACACCTCCTCGAGCGGAGCTTGGGGAGGAGGATCACACGCCGTCGGGGAGCGCTCGTGCCTGCTCGACCAGGCGGTCGAGCAGGCGACCGAAGGTGGCGCGCTCGGTCTTGCTGAAGCCGGCAAACAGAGCGGTCTCTCGTGCAGCGCCGCTTGGCGCGATGGCCTCGAACACGTGCTTGCCCCGGCGCGTCAATGACAGGATCAGCCGCCGGCGATCGTCGGTGGCCGGCTTTCGCTCGACATAGCCGTGCCGCATCATCGAGGCGAGCGAGCGGCTCACCGTCATCTTGTCGAGCCCGCACAGCCGCGCGACCTCGTTGGCCGACACGCCCGAGACGCTGGCCAAGGTGATCATCACCCGCCACTCGGTGAGGTTGAGATGGTACTTGCGCGAATAGAGCCGCGGAAACGGCCGTGCCGTCAGGTTCACCGCCAGAACCATGCGAAAGAACAGCGACTGCGCGATCGGAAGCGGATTGGAAGCCGGCATGCGGGGCGCCATGTATCGCCTTTCCGATGCTGAGTCCAAGGCGGGCCTGATGTATGCTTCCACGATGAGCACCACGCCAACCAATCCGGCACAGTTCATCGCCGCCCTGCTGCGCGCCGTACGTGAGGTGACCGGCCATCGCCAGCCACCCGCCTGGACGCACGTGTCGAAGGTCCAGAGCAAGCTCGCGACCGCCAACACCGACGCCGTCGAAGCGGGCATCCGCCTCGCCGTCAAGAAAGGCTGGCTGCGGGCCGACGGGGATCCGGCCGCATCCGTGACCCTCACCGTCGACGGGGTGAAGTTCCTGCAAACCTAGATCGGGCGGCTTCGGGTTCCCATGAAGCAACCCTCGCCAGCCTCCCTGTCTCACGACGTGCTCGCCGGTCTCGTCGAGCGGGTCACGTTCCATAATGCCGAAAACGGCTTCTGTGTGCTGCGGATCAAGGCACGCGGACACCACGATCTCGTGCCGGTAGTCGGGCACGCCGCTTCCATCTCCGCCGGCGAATGGGTTACCGCCACGGGCGAGTGGCTCAACGACCGGGTCCACGGTCAGCAATTCAAGGCGCGCTTCCTGCGCACCTCGGCACCGACCTCGCTCGACGGCATCGAGAAGTACCTGGGTTCCGGCATGATCCGCGGCATCGGCCCGGTCTATGCCAAGAAGCTCGTCAAGGCGTTCGGCGAAAAGGTGTTCGACGTCATCGAGGCCGAGCCGGCGCGGCTGCGCGACGTCGCCGGCATTGGCGCGGTGCGAGCAAAGAAGATCACCGAAGCGTGGGCCGACCAGAAGGTCATCCGCGAGATCATGGTCTTCCTGCACGATCATGGAGTGGGTACGGCGCGCGCCGTGCGCATCTTCAAGACCTACGGCGCCGACGCCGTCCAGGTCATGAGCGAGAACCACTACCGCCTGGCGCGCGACATCCGCGGCATCGGTTTCAAGACGGCCGATGCGATCGCCGAGCGGCTCGGCATCGCCAAGACGGCCATGATCCGGGTGCGGGCCGGCATCTCCTACGCCTTGACCGAGGCGATGAATGACGGCCATTGCGGCCTGCCGATCGAGGAGCTGCAGACGCTGGCCGGCGAGCTGCTGGAGGTTGAAGTGGCCCTCGTGAAGACGGCGCTCGACCTGGAGCTCGCCGACGGCACTGTCGTCGCCGACACGGTCGGCGAAACCGCCTGCGTCTTCCTGTCGAGGCTCCATCGTGCCGAACGCGCGATCGCCGAGGACCTGCAGCGCCTGTCGGCCGGCAGCCTGCCATGGCCCGACATCGACGGTGAAAAAGCGCTGCCCTGGATCGAGGCCAAGACCGGCCTCGCCTTGGCCGGAAGCCAGGCCGAGGCGATCCGCCTCGCCTTGAAGTCGAAGGTCCTGGTGATCACCGGCGGCCCGGGAGTCGGCAAGACCACCATCGTGAATGCCATCCTGCGCGTCCTGGCGGCCAAGGATACGGTGCTGCAGCTCTGCGCGCCGACCGGCCGCGCCGCGAAGCGCATGACCGAAGCGACCGGCTTCCCCGCGAGGACGATCCATCGGCTGCTCGAAACTGACCCTCGGACCGGCGGCTTCAAGCGCGATGCGTCCAATCCCATCGAAGCCGACCTGGTGGTGATCGACGAGAGCTCCATGGTCGACGTCTTGCTGATGCAGGCGCTGCTCAAGGCCATGCCCAGTCACGCCGCCCTGCTGATCGTGGGTGACATCGACCAGTTGCCGTCGGTCGGCCCGGGACAGGTGCTGGCCGACATCATCGGCTCGGGCGCCTTTCCCGTGGTCCGTCTCACTGAAATATTCCGCCAAGCAGCGCAGAGCCGCATCATCGTCAATGCCCACCGGATCAACCAGGGCCTGATGCCCGATCTCGCCCGGCCTGAAGGCGACAGCGATTTCTACTTCGTGCCGGCCGACGACCCCGAGACGGCCGTGACCCGGGTGGTCGAGCTGGTGAAGCGGCGCATGCCGCAACGCTTTGGCTTCGATCCGATCCGCGACATCCAGGTCCTGTGCCCCATGAACCGCGGCGGGATCGGCGCACGTTCACTCAACATCGAGCTGCAAGCCGCGCTCAATCCGGCCGGCGAGAAGCGCGTCGAGCGCTTCGGCTGGATCTTCGCCCCCGGCGACAAGGTCATGCAGATCGAGAACGACTACGACAAGGACGTCTTCAACGGCGACATCGGATATGTCGACGACGTCAATCCCGAGACGGCGGAGCTCGTCGCGAGCTTCGATGGGCGGGCGGTGACGTTTCTTTTCGGTGAGCTCGATTCGCTGGTCCCGGCCTACGCCGCGACGATCCACAAGAGCCAGGGCTCGGAATATCCGGCGGTGGTCATTCCACTGCTCACCCAGCACTACGCGATGCTGCAACGTAACCTGCTCTACACCGGCATGACGCGCGGCAAGCGGCTGGTCGTCCTGGTCGGCCAGCAGAAGGCCGTCGCCATCGCCGTCAAGAACATCAGCGGGCGACGGCGCTGGTCGAAGCTCGCGCAGTGGCTGAGCGACAGACGCACTGCGTAAGACGGTGTTTTCCCACCCGAAATACATTCAATGGTAATCTCACCCCGAGGAGCCGCGCGCAGCGCGGCGTCCCGACGGGTGGGAAGCAGTCGTGATGTTACCCACCCTTCAAGGCGCGGCCTGCGGCCGCTCCTCACGGCTGTTAGTGTTTTGGGCCTCAACCTGCTTCTACTTGAGCCGACCACACTCGACGACTTCACTGTGCCTCAGCCTGAGGCAGGGTGATCAGGTGGAGCACCATGTCGAAGGTCGGGTCGTCCCGGAGCGCGTGGTGGTCAGCGATGTCCCTCATCGCATCAGGCGCGATCGGCACCCGGCCGACGGCAGCACGCCGGGCGGCGATCGTGACCAGGGTCTCGTCGTCCATGGTCAACCTCCAGACGCGCCAGGCAGGAAACAGTAGATAAGGCCCGTCGTGCTGGCGCAGACGTGCGGGTAGAGCGCTTCCTGGTTGAGCGAGGGATCGAGCACCGTATGGGGCGGAACGACTTGCCAGCGTCCGTCGATCATCGCCCGCCATCGGCCGTCGTCGCCCACGAAGGCGCGGGTCGGCCGGCAGTCGCCGTCGATGCTGCCGTCCGGCGCCGAGCGACGGCCGCTGCAGCACGACAGGCCGGTGCCGGGCTGCTCGAGAGTCCGGTACCAGTCGTGGCGCTCGCCGTGGCCTTGTCCGTGAGTGCCGTCCTGCGCACGAGCCGGTCTGGCGAGCCCGATCGCACCGATCAGGGCGATCACCAGAAGCAGCACTCCGATTGCCAATATGCCTGGCTGTCGCATTCCACCCTCCCTGGTGCCTGCGTTCATTCAATGAGCCGGCGCCCCACCGGCGCTGACGTGACTCTCCGATCAATGCTTGGAAGACGTGTCGGACGGCCCGGTCGACGCCTCCCGCAGGCGGCGCAGGGCGCGCTCGACGCCGGGATCTGCGGCCGGCTCCTCCCGTCGAACCTCCAGGACCCAGGCGACATACTCCTCGGCCAGGCGAATGGCGTCGCGCGGATCGATCTGCTCGACCTCACTGAGGGTCAGCATGCGAACGGCGAGCCCCAGGCACTCGCCGCGCAGAGTCGCCAGCGGCGACAGGTCCAGGTTGCTCATGAGGGATGATCCTTACCGGGGATTGCGGGATAGTTGCGCGGAGGCCGGTTGGCCTCGATCTTGAGGTCGGCTTCTGGAAAGCATCGTTCGAGCAGGGACAAGGCCTCGATCAGCCCGATACTTTTCAGATGCTGCTCGGCGTCGGTATCCCAGGCGCCGAGATAGCCGCTGGCGATATGCTGCAGGGCGACGGAGTCCTGGTCCGTCCCCATCGCCTCCTTGGCCCGGGCCAGGGCTGACGCCGTGACCTCGAGTTGCTCGTCAGTGAAGGTGAAGGACATGATAGTGGTCCGGTCGACCGGGGCACGTCCCAGTCGCCCGGCAAGATCGTCGCGACACGCCAGCACCAGGCCGTGCAGCCTCGACACTGTCATGCCGGGCATGGCGGCGCGCGCCAGCCATTCGGCAGCATTGCCCTCGTCAATGACCGGTGCGATCTCCTTGAGCTTGGTCCAGCCGATCGGCTTCAACTCGTTCCAGCTCAGCCTCAAGCTGGCGATCGCGTTGTAGATCTGCACCAGGTAGAAGGCCTTGCGCGGCTTGAAGCCGTGTCGCGACGCGACGTAGGACTTGAAGTCGCTGTAGCCCTCGCTGGCGTACCACTTCTCCGCATGAATCTTCGCCAGGACGCCGCCCAGCTTGAAGGCGTTGAAGTCCGACGTATCGGCAAGCTCTCCGACCAGGACGTGAGCGCGTTCGGCAGTCAGGCTCTCGATCTCATGCGCCGCCTTGACCAGCAGGTCGGGACCGAACACCTCGCCGTCGAGGCCGGCCGGCTCGGAAATCGAGTCGCGTCCGTCGGCATCGCCGCTCCGGAGCAGGATCGGCGCGGTATCGGCCAGGTCCATGGTGCGATCCTTCCTGACCCGTTCCAGATCTCAGCCCACGGCGGCCTGTGTCGGCGCCGCAAACGCCGGCGGATAGCGGACGACGCCATGGGTCGCGCGGAAACGGTCCAGCGCCTCACGTTCCTGCTCGCGCGTGAGGCGCGGCGCGGCCTGAAACTGCAGCAGACGCGCCCGATTCGACAAGAGCAGGGAGAATCGGCGCTTGAACTCCACCGTTCCCTGTCGCTCGCTCAAGTTGCGCGCGGATCCGGGCCCCGACGCCGGCAACAATTCAGTCAGCAGCTCCGAGTCTTGCCAATCGAACGACATGACGATGCGCCCCTCCTTGGGCTGGTCAAGATCAGGAAAGTGCGATCCAGCGCGCAATATCCGAACGGCAATGCCGACGAAATATTGCTCGGGCGGCCGGTCCGGCTACCGCTGTTCGACCCTCCTTGGTCTGCGACTACTCTGTCCAATCCCGACGCCAAGTCAAGAGGATCTGTGGCGATCAAATCTTCTCTACAACCGGACCTTGCCGCGCGTCCGCACGCTTGACCGCGGCAAGCGTGAACCCGACGGCGCCCAACGCGGCCCGCATGTTGCCGAGATTGGGGACGCGCCGCGCCCGCACCCAGGTTCCGATCGTATCCTTGCCGAGACCGGCCCGGACGGCAGCGGCCTCGACCGTTTCGCCGCGAGCATCGAGCTCCAACAGCAACAGCTTCACGAGTGGATCGATTGGCCGGATTACCGACGAACGGCCCTTGCGACGCGCCATGCCACCCTCCTTGGTGTCGTCCTCAATGTAGGCGGCCAGGAGCAGATGACAACCGCGCGTATGGGCGCGAGCAGCATTTGGGTCAATATCAACCTTACGTTCACTAAGTCGTCGATCTGAAACGCGACCGTGTCTAGAATGCATGCATTGGCTGGGGTCTGGCCCGGCAACATTGATTTTCTACGAGTTCGGTAATGAGACCGGCATTGCATCGCGAGTTCCCGGAACGGCGGCAGCCGTTATGGACGTTTGGCCTGCGGCTGACGGCGGCGCTGTTCGCGCTGGTGGTGGGCTGGTCGGCAATCGGGACGTCGGTCTCGGCCATGGAGTTCGTCGTCCGCACGGACGACGACGGCCTGAAGATCGTTGTCGCCCGAGGGCTGATCGCGGCAGGCGATACGGAGCGCTTCAGGCAGGTCCTGGGGGCAGCAGAGCGCGATCGCTTCGGCAACAAGCGCGTGGCGCTGGTCGGCGATGGCGGCCTCGTCGGCGAAGCCTTCGGCATGGCCGAGCTGATGGAGAGCGAAAAGGTGTCGGCCGTGATCATGCCCGGCTCGGCCTGCTCGTCGGCCTGCGCCACGATCGTATTCCTGGGGGGCGTCCATCGCTACGTGCTCGATCGCGGGCGGCTCGGCCTCCATACCTGTACCGTCGGAAAGACCAAGTCCGCCCCCTGCAATGAGCTGATTGCGCGGCGGGCGGAACGACGCGGCGTGCCCTACCAGCGCTTTGCCGCCTTCCTCGAGCGTGCCGACCCGGCCAAGACGAAATGGCTCACCTCGGAAGAGGCCGATTGCTGGGGCCTGACGCGCTGGCCGCCAGGCAGGGGTCCTACCCCGAGCGCGGGGAACTGCCCGACCAACGACCAGGTCGCCAGCCTCACGCTGACCCATTGAGTGCCGGGCCTGGCGAATTCAAAGTGGCCTGATTGATGCGTCCATGGCTCGGACCGGTCGATGCGACCGGGGGATCGATGGAGCAGCGTCAACGTCAGCCAGCGCCAGACAACGGCATCCCGATATCGCCGCCGTCCTGGAAGGTCTCGACGCCTCCGACCAGCCGGTGGACCGCCCCTGCGACGGATGTTGCGGGCAGCCGACGCCGAAGCGGAGGCCGACGCCGCCTCGCTTGCGATCCTGGAACCGATCATCGGACATGTTGCGGCGCATTTCGGTGGCGCTGAGACGACGCGCGTCTCTCCGGACGGGCTGGAGACCTGGCGAAGCCAGTTCCGGCTACTGTCGGCCGCCGAGACCTGGTCGATCCTTGGCGCCCGGATCGACTCTGCCAAGTCCGTGTTCGGACCGGCGATCGCCGGGCGCTTCGCCTTTGCCCGTCTCGAGCCGGAATCTCGCAGCGGAACAAGCCGCGCGCGCTGCGATCGCCCGTCGCCTGCGCGGAATCGTCGGAAACGCCGCTGTGATCTGCCTGCCGACCGCACCGGGCGCCGCCCCCTTGATCACGGCAATAGGGCAAGCTGTTGAAGGATTTCGACAGCGCGCGCAGCGCCTGACCTTCATTGCCGGGCTGAGCCACCTGCCGCAGGTGACACTACCGGTCGCCACGATCGAGGCCGCCTATCGGTCTCTCCCTGATCGGCCCCCCGGGCCGCGATCTCGACCTGCTGGCGCTCACCGTCGACCTGGCGGGGACAATATCAGCATGAGCAGCCGCGAATAACTCACAGCCCGCGGCCGCGCTTGCGACGGTAGTCGCGCAGCAACTGATCGACGTGCCGCAACAGCGAGCTCACGGAGCTGTTGTTGAGAAAGTTGGCATCGCAATCGATGCCTGGCAGCCCGTCTTCCAATGAACCAAGCGGCACGGCTGAGGCACGCGCAAGCCGCCAGACCTGGCCACCCAGGGCGTGGACGGCGTCGTATTCGTTGCTCGCCCGGCAGTCGTCGGCAACCACCGGCCCCTTCTTCAGCGCCTGTCCTGCAGCGCCACTCCAGCACGTGACCCACAGGTCAGGATGAATCGACCCCAGTCCCCATCCCATCCCCAGCGTCAGCATGGCGTGCCGTGGCGTGCGGCCCGCCAGCTCGGGCACGGGTTGCGTCCTCAGATCGCCTTCGATGCAGCGCTTGACGTAGTCCGCCGGACAGCCCTGCCGCACCAGCAAAGCCGACATCATCTGTTTCAGCGGATCGGAAAAGCGCACGCGCTGAAAGCCGTGGCGCAGGACGAGGTGATCGGCGACGGTCGTCTTTCCAACGCCCGTCGTGCCCGTCAAGGCAATCACCAGACTCATGACCCACCCTCCTTGGTGTCGCATCGGGCATCGACCGCCCTCTTCCCTGAGTAGCCAACATCCTCCGGTTTGCAACCGAAATCTCAATTGCTGATTCCCTCTTTCAGTTCGGCTATCGCCCCTCTTAGCGCCGCCACTTCCGCGGCCAGCACCTGCACGGCGGCCGTCAGCACCGGAACGAGGTTCGCGGGGTTCATGCCCTGGGGTTTGATCGATCCCGGACGGTGCAGGGGCCGTCCATCGGGGCCCTTGGGGCCGTCATGGTCCCAGACCTCGTCCTTCTTTCCGGTGGCAGCGAACGGCAGGACAGCCTGCACCTCATGGGCAAGAAAGCCCATCCAGCGCTCGCGCGATTGCTTCCACGTGAACCAGCCGGGGCGCAGCCGTGCGACCAGGGCGAGCGGATCCTCGATCGCCGAAAAGTCCTCCTTGAGGCGGTAGTCCGACGGCGGGTTGGAGTAGCCGTTGAAGGTGACGTCGCTCGCGCTGATGGTCACGGTGCCGACCGGCGTGCCCTGGAAGGCGAAGATCTGGATGGCGTCACCGCCGCCGCTGTTGTTGTTCAGCAGCAGCGACCAATACTGCCCCTTGGACAGGAACAGCGACGTGCCGCCGATGCCCGCCGTGGCATCGAAGTTCATCGCACCGCCGACGATGGCATTGCCCAAGCCGGGCTGATCCGTCGTGTTCTGACCGTGTCGGAAGCTGTTGATCTGGCCCGCCGTCAGGGTAGTGAACCTGCCCGTCGACTGGACCGTTGCGCCGATCGCCGTGCCGTCGATCGCTCCGCCCGACACTGAAATCGCGTTGGCCGGCTGGGTGGCGAGGCCACCCAGCCCGAGATTGGCGCGCGCGCCTGAAGCGGTAGAAGCCCCTGTCCCGCCACCGCCCACCGAGAGCGCCTGGTCGATGAAGGTCGTGCCGTTGTAGCGTTGCAGCTTCTGAGCCGCCGCGTCGAAACGGATGGCGCCGGTCGGCGTGTTGCTGACGGCAGCATCGAACATCGTCGCCGATGCGAAATCACGATCGGCCAGCAGGCTTGGCCAATTGGTGTAAAGATCGGACGCCGTCGGCTTGTTCCAGTCGGCCATGGCTCACACTCCTCTCGCCGTCCAACTGACGGTCCCGTTGACGCGCGTGCCGCCGCTGTCGAACAGCAGCGCCTTGAAGCCGGTGGGATTGGCGCCGCCGGCGAAGCTGTAGACCGCCGTCAGCGGCGTCATGCCGGCCGGGGTCAGGGTGATCGACGACACCGCGGCGAAGGGCTGGGAGAAGGTCACCGTGGTGCCGCCGGTATCGGCCGCCAGGGCGGCGACGGCGCCGGAATCCGTCTTGAGCTTTGCTGCGAGCTTGAGAGACAGGCCCGACAGAATGCAGAAGGCGGTGCCGCTGCTCGTGAAATCCACCGTCGCACGGACATAGCGGAAGTTCGACACGTATTGCTGGGTGCCGGTGCCGACGGTGGTCCAGCTCGAGCCATTGAGGCTGGTCTCGAGGGTGACCACGCTTCCGACCGAGCCGTGATAGTCGGTCTTGTTCAGCGTCACCGTCGCCACGTCGGAGGTGATGGTGCTGCCGAAATCGAAGGTCTCCTTGTACTGCGCCGACACCTGCGCCGGCTCGATGAAATAGCTGTAGCCGGCATTGACCTGGTCTTGCGGCGTGCTCCAGCCGCGGGTGCTGAAATGCGACGACCAGGTCTCGCTGGTGCTGACCGGCCCGATCAGCAACCCATTGTCGAGATAGAGGTTGGTCTTCGTGCCGGCGAAGTTCGACTGCCATTCGTTGTGCAGGACGTAGTCGGGAGGCGTCCCGACCGCGGCCACCACCGACGCCGGCGCGCCTTCATTGCCGGCACTGTCTACGGCGGCGATCCAGTAGGTGAAAGTGCCGCCGGCCGTTTCCGAGGCGGACGTGAAGGTGCCCTGCTTCTGGCCGATCACCGTCCCGGCAGCCCACGAGGCGCCACGTTTCACGAGGTAGTAGGCGACCGGCAGGGCCGACGGTCCGGCGGTCCATCTCAGCAGCACGTTGTTGTCGATCACCTGCGCCGTGAGTCCCGTAACGGCATTGGCCGCCGACACGAACACCGTGGTCGCCACTGCGGCGCTGATGGCTCCCGACACGTCGATGGCGGCGATCCAGAAGAGGCGGGCGCCCGCCCAGGTGACGGGCGCCTGGAACGTGGTCGCCTTGGTCGTGCCGACAGGGGTGCCGGCAGAGAACGATGAGCCGTAGCGGATCTCGTATCGATCGATCGTGAGGACGGATGTGACCGCAGGCCAGCTCAGGCGGTAGTCGGTGCCCTCGATGACACCGGTGACCGAGGGCGAACCGGGCAGCGTGACGTTGATCGTCAGGCTGGCGGGATGCGCACTGTAGACGCCTTGCGGTGCCGTGACCGCGGCGACCCAGAACGTGTAGGCGCCGACCGCGAGCCCCTGGCGTGCGAACGTCGTCTCGGTGGTGGTCGCGACCACTGCTCCGGTCGCCCATGACGCGCCCTGCCGGATCTCGTAGCGGGTCACATTGAGGTCGGGCACCGGCGTCCATTTGAAGGCGACGCCGGTGGTGTCGGTGAGCACGGTGAGACCGGTCACGTCGGACGGCTGGATCTGCGAGGTGAGCGTGACGGCCAGCAGCTCGGCCCAGCCACTCACCTTGCCATTCAAGGATTTCGAGCGGACCCGGAAGTCGTACACGCCTTCGACCGAGTCCTGGTACTCGATGCTGGTCATCGAGGTGATGCCGACATCGACATACTGCGCATCGTTCGGTCCGCGCACCTGGACGTCGAAGGCATAGACCCGGGCGTCGTCCGGGGAAGGCTTCGACCACGACACGATGATCGACGTGCCGATCGCCGACCCGGCGACGTAGTGGTTCAGCACGGCGCTCGGCTTGACCGGCGCACCGATCGGGCCGGTGGGCACAACGTCGTACGGCACCGAGCTGGTGACGATGCCGGCCTCGACCCGGGCGAACTTGGCGGCATCGTAGAAGACGCCCATGACCTCGAAGGTCGCCGGCCCGACCTCGGCATTGGACACCACCATGAAGTCGCGCGTCGCCAGGGCCGTCGCGGTCACGGCCCAGATGGCGTTGACCAGGGGAATGGCGGGCAACGCCGCCGACCAGGTGAATGTGCTGGTGCTGGCGGGCGCGTTGGTCAAGGTTCTGCTCGCCATCGTGCCGTCGGGCAGCATCACCCTCAGGGTGTAGGTGCGGCCGGCGACGACGGTGTAGGGCGCATCGAGGACGAGGCTCGTGGTCGTCGCCGATATCGTGCGGCCGCCGAACACGGTTTGGGCATAGTTCGCGTCGGCGATCGAGATGATGTCGCCGGGAAACTTGTCGGCCATGTCGAGGCCAGCCCTGAAATGGACCGTCTCGGTCGCCGTACGCTCGGTGTCGAGCACCCATTTGCCGGCACGAATTGCCTGGCCGCGGCTGGTGCAGCCCGACGCCACGATATCGATCTGGCGCACGCCATAGAGCGCGATACCGGCTGGGTCCTCGACGAACTCCGCCGCCGGGCGATAGCCGTCCGCCGGATCGTTCCAGATCACCTTGGCGATCGTGTGCCGCGCCTTCTGTGAGGTGCCCTCGTACTTGAACTCGCCGCCGATCACGTTGCTGTTGGTGAACAGGGCTACCGGCGCCTTGGGCATGTCGGCCGTCGCCCGCACCGCGCCCGAGCTCCAGAACGGCATGCCACGGAAGATCGACGCCATGGTGTTGACGGCCGCGTAGGCTTCCTGGCGATTGTTGAGGCAGATGTTGCATGTGAAGCGCGGCTCGACGCCGCCGTTGCCGTCATCGATGCCCTGGAACACCATGTCGGCCCCGCTCGCCATTACCGCATCGCAATACTGCCCAATCGTATAGAGATCCCACTTCCACGGATCGACGGCGCTGGCCGGCAGGCCAAGACCGTAGCGCGTGTTGATCAGCAGGTCATAGAAGCACCAGGCCGGATTGTCGGTCCAGCCGACCGACCAGGTGCCGTTCCAAGCGCCGGCATAGCGGCGGGTGAGCGGATCATAGTTGGAGGGATACCTGATCTTCAGCCCATAGATGTCGTAGGACCTGGTCGGCGCGCTGCCGCTGAACTGCGCGGTGTCGATCTGGATGCCGCAATAGGCGACATTGGGATGAGCAACCTTGCCGTCGGTCACCAAGGTGTAAGACGTGAAATAGAACTCGTCCTTGATGCGAGACTGATCGATATCGACGCCCGGCCGCTCGACCTTGATCTGCCACGACGTCGCCGTCGGCAGCGCAATGCGATGGTCGCGCTGGTAGGGGCTGGTGCACTTGCCGTCGAAAGCATCGGCGACCTGCAGCACGAACGAACCGGCACCCGTCTTCAGATAGATGTTATAGACGGCGGTGCGCGTCTTGACTGAGCCGTCGTTGTTCGTCTGGTCGTAGAGCGCCGGGATCGAGAGCTTGACGATCACCGCGCTCTTGCTGGCGCTCGGATCGGTGAAGGTGACGGTCACCGGCGCGGAATGCGTCACCTTGATGCCGAGGCCGCTGCCGACTTGCACGACGCTGCGGCTCGACGGAAAGCCCGCCATGTAGGATTGGGCGCCCCATGGCAGGCCATAACGGGTGTCCCACGAGATTCCCGTGAAGTTGAACGTGCCGTCGGCGTTCTGCAGGGGCGTGTCATTGAAATAGATCGACTGGTCCTCGGCCACCAGGCCGCGGATCTCGCCCTCGCACCAGACGTCGAGGAATCGGGCGATGGATCGGGACTGCAATGAATTTGGCGCCTCGCTCGGCACGCGCCCGGCAGGCTGTGTTCCCTGTCCCTTGGCGAAACCGGCGCCGCCACGCCCGAAGATCGGTCGTTTCCCGACGATGTCCATCAAAGCTCTCCGCCCGAGAAGCTGGCGCGGGCCGTCGCGCCGGGCACGGCGCCGGCGCTCTGTGCCCCCTCGACCTGATCGGTGCTGATCGAAGACGACACCAGGGCCGAGCCGATCCGCATACGGCCATAGACGATGGGGATCGGACCACCCTGCTCGGCGGTATTGGCCGGCCCGCTGTAGATGAAGGAAGGACGCGCCTCGGGGCGCTCCGCGGAATAGCTCGGCGCAGCCTGTGGTGTAGGCGACAGGAGCTGCGAGACGCCGCCGAGGGCGATCATGGCACCGATGCCGGCGATGCGCCCGTAAGTGACGGCACCAATCAGCGGCAACTCGGCGGAGAACCCGAGTCCCAAACCTGCCGCCGATGCCGGGATGCCGAGCCCCTCGGCGCTGGCGGCCGCCACGGCAGTGCCGACTGCGGTGGCGCCGGCCGTGAAAAACGCGCCGGCGACCATCGCCACGCCGAGCACGATCTTGCCGACCGACTGACCGCCACCGCCGTGGCCGTAGGCCACTGGCACGATGTGCAGGTCATGCCGGCTCAGGGACATCGCCAATTCCGTCAAGGCTATTGGCAGACCGCTGCGGCGCGTCGCGCCTTTGACGAACGAATAGGCCGGGCCGCGCAGGAAGTCCCTCTTGAAACCGGGATGGTTGGCCTCGAGCGCCCATACCGCCTCCGGCAGGGACTCGATGTCGAACGTGTGGCGCCAGCCGTATCGCCGTCCGAGGGCGCCATAGAGGTAGACAGTGCGCAGCATCACGCCCCATCCGGCGTGGAGACGCATGCTCGGGGCCGCATGACCTTGCGGACAAACTTCTGCCGCCATGGTCCCAGCACGTCGAGGCGCGACAGCCGATTGCTGAGATGGTGCAGGACGAGACCATGGCCGACATAGACGCCGGTGTGATTGATTGCCTGGGCGGCGATCTGGAACAGCGGAACGTCGCCGACCCGCAGTTCCTCTTCCGGCCCGATGGCATCGAAGGCGAACCGGCCGAGATTGTCCTCGATCACGTTCTGGCCGAGATCCCACCACGCCGGATCGCGCGGCGTCAGCGGCAGCGTCACGGCCTTTTCCTGACGGTACCAGTCGCGCACCAGGGCGTAACAATCGGCGACGCCATGACGGAACACGCGGCCTTCGTAAGGCGCAATGGGAAGGCTGTCGCCGAAGAAGAAGATCTCGGCGCCATGGACCGGACTCACGGCCACGATGCCCCAGGGCACCTCGCCTTCCGCCTGATATGTCATGTCGGTGCGCGTCGGGCAGGCTGGACCGTCGGGATGGGAATGGATGACGGCCCGCAAGCGGCCCGACTGCAGGGCGATGACCATCGCGAGGCCGTCGATCTGGAAGGATCGGATCGGATCGTCCGCGACATTGCGGCAAGGGACATAGTCGTCGCCGAGGATCAGGCCGCAGGATTCGCGCGGGGCTTCCGACCTTGCGTGCCCGATCATGTCGTCGCGGCATTGCGGGCTGATGTCGAGCATGCCGTCACCGTGTCTTCGAGATGCCGGGAAAACCGGAGAAAGGCAGCTCGTTGGCCGAGCCAAAGCGAACCTGGCAGCCGGTCAGGCGCTTGCTGCATTGATCGGCTGCCGGGTCGGAAGTCGACACGTCCTTGCTGGTGAACTTGGCGGTGCCAGCATAGGGGCACGTGCCGTAGACGAAGGCGCTGCCGTTCCAGCGGCGATAGGTCTCGCTGCAATTGTCGCGGATGAGCTGGCGGCGCGGCAGCATGAGTCCCTGCTGGTCGAGCGCAGCCGCAAGCTCGAACTCGATCAGGGTCTTGGTCTGCTGCGACTTGCGATCGATGAAGTAGATGTCGGGGATGAAGCAGGAATTGGGGTCGGCGTTAGGCTGGCCATCCAGGTATTTCACCAGCGTCTTCCAGCGCGTCACCTTGGCACCGACCAGATCGTTGTACTGGATCACCGCCGGCAGCAGCAGGCCGGCGACATTGCTCACCGTCAGCTTGGGCTTGGGCAAAGCGCCCCGCCCGGCCCATTCGAATCCCGAGGCGTCCAGGGGAAAGGGCATATAGGTATGGCCGCGCCACACCGGCATGGCGCCGTTGACCGTGCCCGTGCAGAGATACCAGATGTCAACGCCGCCCAGCGGCGCGGTGTCGATGTCGAACAGCACCACGATATCGCCGGGCGACAGCGACTGCGCGTCGGTGGCAAGTGCAGTCGTGAGGCTCACAGGTCGAACACCTGGTCGAACCGGGCCTTCACCACGCCGGTGGTGCCGCTGGTCTTGGTGACCGACCAGCTCTCGCACTTGAATTGCAGCGCGCTACCCGCGCCAGGCGGAGTCCAGAGAAAGGCGAGATAGCCTTTCTGGTTGCTGAGAAAAGATTCGATCGTGGAGCATTCGGTGAAGGCGATGCCGTCCCAGACGACCTGCCAGATCTGTGGCGAGGCGTTGAGGCCGTGGCCGACGCGCTGTTCGTAGCCATTGCCGAAGGCGTTCTTCAGCGTCCGCGGCGCCCGCGACAATTCCGTGCCGAATGACGCCGATATCGCGGGGAAGCTGGTGGTCGCCGGCATCAGTGCGCCAGTCCGTTGCCGAGATAGCCGGCGGGATTGAGCAGGCCGCCCGGCCGCATCTGCTCGGCGAGATTGCGGTTGAAGGCTGCGGTTACCAAGGCGCCGATGTTGCGCGCCTGCTCCGCCGGATCGGAACCGGCCGCGGCCCGTCCGGTATCTCCGCCTCCCGTCATGTTGATGACGATGCTGGTGGCAATGCTGCCGATACCCGACCCACCACCGCGCAGCGTCACCGGAATCCGGCCGTTGGGCACCGGGACGTAAGCTTCGGGCGTCGATCCCTCGCCGAACAACGCAAGCTGCGGGCTGGTGGCGATGCCGCCCGAGGCATAGGCGCGCAAAGGCACGGGCCCGTGCCCGGTCATGATGCCGCCGCCAGCGAACAGTGACGTGATCCAGTTCCAGGCGCTGCCCAGCAGCCCAGGCGTATCGCCGCCCTTCCCGCTGCCGAGCACCATTTCCGCCAAGGGCCCGGTGACGTTCTGGCGGATGGCGATCTTTGCGAAGTCAGTCACCACGGCGTTGATCAGACCATGCATGGCGGACCGCCAATCCTTGGTCTGGGTGAGGATCGCCGCAAGCGCCTGGTCCGTCGCCCCCATCGCATTGGCGAGGCCCCTCCCGTACGCCTGCCAGTCCTCGGCATTCGCACGGAGATAACCGCCCGTCGATCCGTCGGGAGCACGACCTTGATCGGTCCACTCAGGCACCGCGATGGCCGGCCGCCGGGCATCGAGAGGTCCAGGCGACATGTCGCGATGGTCCCCCGTCCAGGTCCCCCCAACCTCGGCGGCCGCGCGCAGGCGCTCTCTCAGCTCGACGCTCAGCCGTTCAAGGTCGAGCGCTCCACTTTCACGCGCGCGAGACGTCGAAGGCACGGTCCAGACTTCGCGCTCGGTCGGCCTGGACTGCAACGCCGAAACCTGAAGATCGCGTCTCAGCCCGATCGACACTTCCAGGATCTGGTGCAACGGATCCAAGAGTTTCTCCAGATCAATGCCTGGTTCGACCCGGTCCAACACCTCGGCGAGCACGCCGCGGTCGCTCCCCGCTACTATCGAATTGTCGTCGCGCGTCAGGCCCGGCGGGCTGCGCAACATGGTGCCGAACGCCGTCTTCAGATCATCGACCGTCGCCGCGACCAGAGTCCGATCGTTGGCGTTCAAGCCAGGCGATTCGGGCGACGTCTCGATACGCGGCCACGGCACCCGGCCGTCGGTGGGGCGAGATCCTCGCGTGGCCGCGACCTTGGATGGGCCCTCGACAGGTGCTCTGTCCGACGAATCGATTACCGCGCGAGCTGCCGCGAGCGCTCGTTTGACGTCGACGAGATCGTCGAACAAGGTTTCCGCCTTCTGCGCGGCGCGACCAATCTCGCTCCCCTGCGCGTCGGGCCCGACCATCCTGGTCACGCTGCCGACGGAACTCTGGATGCTCGAATGGCCGAGAACGGCGTGTCGGGTCGCGAGCATTGCTCTCGAGTCGGCCGCGGGCGAAGCTGCGGCAGCGAGAGACGACTGGGCGCGCTCCTGGGCAACCGTACCGGCAGTAACGTCTTGCAGGACGTCCCTGGTCCCTTCGAAGCCGCGGCCGAGGTCGTCGACCTCCGCGGCGGCGCGCGTCGTCGGCACTGCCATGTTGGCGATCAACGCGCTTGCCGTGCGCACGGCACCGGCAAGGGAAGTCGCGCCATACCCGCTCTCTCGCAGCGCGTCGCGAAAGACACCGACGTGGCGGGCCGCCGCCGCATAGATCGCGCCGGTCTGACTCGCGGCTTCATTGTGCTGCCGGAGAAACTTCGCCGCCTCATTGCGCTTGTTGAGCACGAAGAACAGCTCGGTGTGGTCGCTCATAGCCTCGTCTTCGCCTCTTCTCTCTGTTGGGACTGGCATTCCACGACGACCGAATGCACCAGCCGCATGAGGGTCACGTACTTAACGGCCTGGCTCATGATCGAGCCTTCGTCGGCCAGGACACCTTCGGCGTAGAGGCCGTAGAGCCCCATGAGCTCGACAAAGGACGCAGGGTCATCCTTTACCGGGCGCCGCGGGCAGGCCCAGGTCTCGACTCCTTCGAACACCATGGGCACCAACGCCTTGTCGGCCCAGACGCCGTTCTCGTCCTGACGGGCGTCACAGCCATATTCCTTGCGCTGGCGTGGCGAGCAGGCGCTGCACAATCGTTCCGGCAGCAGGACGAGCGCGGCTACGCCGCGACGGATTTTTTTGCATCGTCAGGGCCCACTTCGTTGATCCTGCGGATGGCGGCGGCGAGCTCGCGGACAAGATCCTGATTCAGCAGCGCCAGGCAATCGTCGGCCACGGCGACGTACTTCTTGCCCATGACGATCCGATCGGAAGTCGTGAACGGCACGTCATTGCCTGATTGATCCTTGAAATTCTCCCAACCGCGAAGTCCGAAGCGAACAGCCTCGAGATTGGCCTCGCTCATCTTGACCTGGGCCGTGGCGATGCCGCCGGCGTCGGTCTCGGTGAAGGTGAGCGTACGATCGAACACATAGGCCGACACGAAGGCGTCGATTGCCCCGATCGTGAAACGTGTTGCATCGGCGGTGCCCTTGGCCGGGTCGCTTTCCGATTCGATCAGCTTCACGGAAGACAATGTGAGCGCCTTGATCGCCATCCGCGTGCTCCCTGGTGCGTTGCCGCTGGGTTGGAAGATAGCGGTCGCGCATTCGCAGCCCAGACCGGCCAGGTGGGCTGGTTCGCGAATGCCGCCACGTGTCGTGGCGGACGGCGACCGGGGCTATCTGAGGTTGCAGGCCTGGCGCAGCGGCGCCGCCGCGCCTTCCAGGCCGGCGAGGGCGAAGGCGAGCGTCTGCTCCGACAGGCCGTAGGGCGTCGCGCGGATGCTGAACTCCTTGGCGGCATACACCTGCTTGAGAAACGGCCGAGCGCGGCCTCGTGACCGCTCGCCCATCGGCGGAATAGGCCCAGTATTCGCTGACCCAGGGAGACGTATCCAGTTTCCAGGAGACGTTCTGGTCCTTGCGGATACCGAGGAAGCGCGACCAGGAGACCACCACGCCAACTTTGCCGCGACTGCATCTCACGGCGAGTATCCCCGGGAGGTCTTCTCCCGTGCCTTCGACCAGGCTG
Organism: Reyranellaceae bacterium; assembly: GCA_046349295.1. Classification (GTDB taxonomy): domain Bacteria; phylum Pseudomonadota; class Alphaproteobacteria; order Reyranellales; family Reyranellaceae; genus Reyranella. The sequence continues at coordinate 32,937 of JAXMCP010000008.1, read as the reverse complement.
CCCGAGGATCGGGTCGCCAGCAGGCGACACCATGCGTGCCTTCCGCGAATCTCTGGGGCGCGGTTGCCCTCTCAATCTGCCAACGCGGCAGCGGGCGACCTTGCATATAAAGTGTAACGCCTCCGCCGACGATGGCGTAGGGGCACGGCTCAAAAATCGGGCCGTGCGATCGCCGCACGGCCCGAGGTTACCCGCTTCTTGTATTTTCGAGCGGTTGGAGCGGGATTTTCCTCATTGCCGGGAGCGCGCCACTCCGTGGCGCTCATGGGATGCGTGATCGCCAAGAAGAGCGCCACGGAGTGGCGCGCTTCCGGCAATGATCACGCGCGTCAGCAAGCGTAGAGCAGGATCTCGTCGTCGCCGTTCAGGCGGTTGAACTGCAACGCCGCGTCGAGGGCGACGAGGCCGCTGCGATCCTTGTAGGTCAGGCCGGTGTACTGAACTGCCGGCGCATGGATCGCCCACATGTTGCCCGCCGCGGTTCCGACGCGCATGCCGAACGGCATCTGCCGGCCATTGGCGAGCTTCGACCAGAAATCCTGCTGCGCGACCAAGGTCGCCTCCGGGTCGATGCCGCCCGTCGAGCGGCGCTCGGTGACGCGGATGCCGGTGAACCCGTCGGCGGCATTGATCGACATGCGCGGATCGATCTTGCTGCCGATATCATAGGAGAACGTGTCGACGGCGCAGATATTGCCGATCGGGCTCGCTACGCCGAAGCCGTCGAGATGAAGACGGCCGAGCTCGCATTGCTGCGGCAGGGTCGTCTCGAACACCGGGCTGGCCGGCAAGGCGACGTCGGTCGGTGCATTGTAGAAGCCGGTGAACTCGAACTCGACCATGGCCCGCTGGCCGGCCTGGGCGTTCACCTTGAACGAGCCGTAGGCGCCAGTCAGCAGATGCGCCATGCCGTCCTTGTACATGCGGATGGTCAGGCTGCCATAGGCAGTCTCGTCCGACGAAGGCAGGTATTGAATGCCCGGCGGCCACGCCGTCGCCACCCAGGCCTGCCCGGTGGCGAGCGTGCCCGACCAGGACGGCGTGATCGTGGTCGAGGCGAGGCTGCCGCTGAGCGACAGAGCCGCTCCCGATGTCATGGTGACGTTGGTCTGCGTCGCCGTTCCATCGTCGTAGCCGATCGAGCAGCGCGCCACGCCCGAGCCGCCGCTGGTGGTGACCTGGACGTGAATGGTCTTCGGTTCGATCAGCGACGAGAGGCTGCCGCCGCCGGCCCAGGTCACCGCCGGCGTATTGGGCTGGGCGGCGGCGAGAAAGGCACCCCACCAGGCGGCGCCCCGATTGGTGGCGACCATGGTGCAGCCGCGCAGCAGCCGCCCCATCCGGCATTCCGTACCGACCGTTCCGCCGCCGCGAATCTCGTGCTTGAAAGACATCCGGCCCATCTTGCGGGTGATGATGTCGGCCACCGGCGAGAGGTCGTTGCGATAGACATTGCGCTGGATGTTGCTGACGTCGAGCTTGTAGTCGGCGTCCTCGACCAGCATGGGGCTGGTCGAATCGCTGAGCGTGGCCGCCGTGCCATAGCTGCCCTCGAGCTCGGCATAGACCAGGGTCTTGCGCGTGAGAATCGACATGGGTGCCTCCGGCGTCAGGCCGCGATGACGAGAGCGGTGCCGCCAGTGGCGGACCGGCAGGCGTTTAGCTTGGTCGCCAGCTCCCTGATCGCGGCGGCGACCACGGCCATCACGGCATTGGCATTCGCGGCCTTGACGATGCCGTTGGCGGTGCCGCTGTCGGCGCCGGAGGCAGCCGCGCCGGTCGACGTCGCGATGTCGGCGAACACCAGCGACGTCGAATCGAGGCCGCCGGAATTGTCGATCAAGGGCGCCACGCCGCAGGCGACGCAGAGCGTGTCGACCGAGTAGCCGGCCTGGGCGATCCGGTTGCGGATACTGGCGAGGACGGCGTTCGCCCCGGCGGCCGACGCCATGGACGTGCCGACGCCACTGTAGGACACCGTGACGGCGCCGATCGTCCCGTCAGCCGTCGTTCCCGCCAGGTTGTCGACGAGTGCGCCGCCCAGCGCGGGCACCTTCACGTGCAACTGATTGCACTGCGCGAGGATTTCCTTCAGCGCGTCGATGGCAGTGGCGAAGCCGGTCTCGAGGGCTGCCTTCTGCGCGGCGTCGTTGGTGCCGACCGCCGCCGGCGTGAAGGCCACGATGGCGTCGATCGTGCCGTCGGCCGAGCCGCCGCCCGAATTGTCGACCAGCGCCGGCACCGCCGAGGCGGCGATGCGGGCGACAGTCTGGGCCAGGCCGCGCAGGGCCGGCGTCAGTCCATTCTGGTCGACACGGTAGACCTGCGACGCAGCCGAGAAATGATTGGCGTAAATCCTTACGGGCATTGGAGCGCATCTCCTGGTCGTGCGAGGCCACGATCGGCCTCTCCATGGTCGGATGAATAGGTTGGTCGACGCGTTGGCGGCAGGACCGTCGGCTGCCTTGGTTCGCTTTTGCAGCCACCGGTGCACCGGATCACGCCAGTCGGCGCGGATCCTTCACGGCATGGCGATAGGTCATGTCGAGGAGGATGACGCCGTGGATGTTGGTCTGGTTGTCATCACTGACCCGATGCGCGTTGCCGACCTCCTGCAGGTCGATGACGAGCCCACCCAGCGACGGGTCCTCGGACAAACGGCGCTGCAACGCGCCGAAGGCCCGGTTCATCTCGGTCGAGGGGTTCTCGCCGGATTGGATGACGAGAGCGACCTCGAGCGCGAGACGCAGCACGCACTCCTTGACCATCAGTCGGTTGGTCTTGGTCTCGTGGCCGTCGAACACGCCGATCGAACGCTGCTTCTTGAACGCCCACTTGCCGACCGGCGCCGACAGGACCTGGTCCCAGGCGAAGCCGTAGGGATCTCCGGCCGGCAGATGGGCACGCTGCGTCCGCACCAGCAAGGTCAACGCCTCGAGGGCACGCTGTCGGACCGTGCGGTCGTCGGGCACGATATCGGCCACGATGCTTCTCCCTTCAGACCGTGCGGCTCGCCCGTGGGATCTGCGCCCAAGGCAGGTAGCGCATCTTCGACTGGACGATCCGGCTGAGGTGCGCCTGCAGCACCGAAGCATCCGTGGTCGACAGGTTCTGGACGAAGGCCGGGTGGGCATTGAGCGCCACGCGGGCAGTGAGCTGTGCGGCGAGCGCCAGCCACTCCGGAACATCCTTGTAGGTCTCGCCGTCTTCGGTGGCGAAGCCGGCCGAGTAGGAAACACGCAGCCACAGCGGCTGGTCGGTCGACGGCGGCGGAATGATCACGACACCCTTCTCGCGATCGACGTCGACCTCGCCGGTGATGTCGAGGCCGGCCGAGGCGAGGTCGGCGCGATCCTGCGCCGCCCTCACCGTCGGCCCGCCGGCCAGGAATCCGCGCGCCAAGGCAAGGGCCGATGCGCCGCTGCAGGCGCGGAAATCGTCCTGTCTTGACGCCAGGTCGAACGATCCGCAGCGCAGCCTTGCCGCGAGATCCAAGGTGGCGGCCTCGAGGGCGGCGAGAATGGCGTTCTCGCCGTCGCGACCATTGTCCACGCCGATCGCCTCCTGGACGGATTGCAGGGACGCGAGGCGCATGGCCTAGATCGATGCGACTTGTTCAGCCGTCGGCTCTGGCCTCGGCGTTCGACAGGCGCCCACCTTGCGGCCGTCGAACACCACGGTGAAGTACTCGGGCAGCGCCGCGAGCTCCTCGGCGACCTTGTCGTCAACGATGGTCGGCCGGTCCAGCGCGAAGACGAGGTTGCCGAAAGAGTAGGTCTTCGCGCCGTACAGCATGACAGTTGCCATTTCCGGCCTCACACCGACGCGATGTTGGTGAACTTCACCAGGGCGTCGACTTCCTCGACCTGCACCGCAACGCGCGCCGTGAGGACGACGATGTACACGCGCTCGGTGATGCTCTTGTCGAACTCCAGGCTGACCTGGCGCTGGATGCCGAAGATCAGGTTCTTCGGGTTGGTGAACAGGCCGACCGACTCGGGCATGAGCTGGACGGCCTCGAGCGGCACGCCGAACGGCGAGAGAGCGCTGCGCCCCTGGACCTGCGAATCACCCAGCGCGCCGACCCGATTGGCGATCGTGTCGCGGTACTCGACCTCCTGGTTGACCGAGACGAAGTGCTTCATCAGGTTGAGGTTGCGTTGGTACTGGCCGGGCATCGCCTTCATGCCGGCCTTGAACAGCTCCTTGGCGATGGCGGCGTTGTTCCAGTTCACGACGTGGCCGCCGGCGGCGAGCTTGAGCCAGCCATTGAACATCGACAGGTAGGCCTGGTCGTCGGCATCGGCGCCGTTGGTGTAGGCGGTGTCGGCCAGTAGGCAGAGCTCCTCGAGGTCGAGCGCGGCGCGCTCGGCGATCAGCGTCACGATTGTCTCCTGCAGGCCGGAGCTCCACGGCGTGCTGGCCGCGGCGTTGTCGGCGACCGCCATGCGCTCGATATTGTCCTCCAGCACGTCGTAGGGCAGCCGGACCTCGGCGATCACCTCTTGCGTCGTCATGGTGATCTGCTCGGTGGCAGGCTTGGCGCGACCGCCGAGGCCGGTCGTCGACGCGTTGTCGAGCGCGACGCCCTGGGTCGCCTTGCGCAGGATGCGCTTGGCGAACCCGATCTTGTTGATCCGGCGCTGCGGCGCGGTCATCTCGACCACTCGGGCCTGCCGGATGAGGGTGGGTTCCTTGATCAGCTTGCGGATGAACGCGGCGCCCTGCTCGGGCTGCAGGAGCCCGCCATTGGCGCTGAGATCGGCCAGGGCCAGGTCGGCCTTGCTGAGCAGGGCTGCGTTGGCAGTCATCTTGTTGGCCCCTCCTTGGGGCGCGCCGCACGCAGCGGCAGTCGAGAGAAGGTGACGAAAGGGAAAAACGACAGAGGTGGTCAGCTCGGGCTGCGGAAGCCAGACAAGCCGGTATCGAGCAGCGGCGGCAGGCGTGCCCCGTCCGTGCGCGGCGACGCCGACGGGGGGTCGCCATAAGCAATGCCGATGACGGCGCCCTTCACGCTCGCCTCGGTCTTCCTGACCGTGGCCTCGACGGCCTCGAACCGCGCGTTGATCGCGTCGAGCCTGGCCTGCACCAGGCCGGACAGCTCGTCGAGCGACTTCACCAAGGCGTCGAGCCTGGCGACGACCTCCGGATCGTGCGCAGTCGGCGGCGCGGGCGCATCGTCGGCGGGTGGCACGGCCTGACCCTCCGACTTGTGGAAGAACTTGAAGAAGTCCACGGGGCTTTCATCCTTCTTGGTGAAACGGAATGGGATGCGGTTGGCGCCGCGCCGGACGAGCGACACGAACCGCACATCGACATCGCTCAGCGCATGAGCCTGGATCCTACGGAACACCGAGCAGGTGCTCCGCGAACGAGTAGCGGTGGACGTGGCCGGCGGTGTCTTCCGTCACCGTTCCCTTGACGATGCTGTGCCTGTGGCCCTGCACCTCGTCGGTCTCGCCGCCGACGAACCGGCCCGCGTCATCGAAGGCGACGACGAACCGATGGCTGTGGCCGGCCGCTTCCTGCGACTGGCCGGAAACCTGCTCGGGAATATCGAGCTGGACCGTCGCCGGCGCACGCAGGCCGACCCCTTCGAAGGAGAAGCCGTTCAGCTCCCCCTTCCTGATCCTGTCCCACAACGCCGTATCGGGCACCCTGACCCCGATGACCCAGGCGCCGGGAATGAAGGCCGGGTCGCCGTCGCGGGCAATGAAGCTCTCGACGACATGGGAGCCGTTCGCCAACCGATCGTGATCAGTGTCGACGGCAGCCTGGCGACCCTTCTGCAGGAAGTGATACGCCGCCTTGCGGATCTCGTCGGCCGACATGCAATCGCCCTGAGCGTCGACCACGGCAGGCGCGAGCACCTCGCCGAAGACGACCTGAAGCTCGGCGTCGGTTTTCTTGATCTCGACTTCAATTCGATTGGACATGTGATCCCGTGCTGGTTGCCGGATGTCCCGGACAGTAGCGACGGCGGCCCAAGGCGCGAGATACCATCTCTTCGGGTGGCGGGATTTGGCGGCAAAAACGAACCACCCGACGGAGACGTCGTGTGCCGCGCGAGCCGCGGGCCAGGCGATGCGTCAAACGCAAAGCGGCGGCGCCAGCGGCACCGAAGCACCGTGGCAACCGCCGCGCTCTCGCCTGCCGCGACCGCCGATCCGTCGGGATCGGCAGTCCTTCGGCCAAGGCTGGCTAATCGTGATGGACGTGAGGAGAGGTGTACTCGACCCGCGCCCGACGCCGCTCGAACACGACCGTCGCGGTATTGTAGGCATGGACGTTCGGGTCGTAGGGCACGTCCGCCAGGCTGGTCTCGACCGCCATGACCATCTCGCCGAGCGTCACGATCGCCTCGCCCGCCACCAAGTCGGCCATCGAGACGTGCTCGTCGACGCCGGCGTCGATCAGGCCGCCGCGATCGACCTGGTCGATCGCCTGGACGGCTTCGCCCATCGACACGGCGGCGAGAAGCCCCCCGAGCGTCGATTCGCCAGCCGACGCCGCTTCGCCACACCCGGTACCCTCGATTGCTGAGGCGACGGCGGCCTCGCCTGCCGACAAGACGTCGAGTGTTGCCGAAGCGAACGCGGCCTGCGCGCCCTGGCTGTCAGACACCGGCGTGCTCTCGTCACCAAACGCGAAGCGAAGCGGCAGCCCTATCGCATCATCGGCCGCATTCGCGCCCTCGCCGCAGGCGGCTGCCTGGACCAACACGCTGTCCGACGTATCGGCACTCGGGCCGAGCTCGATAACCGGACCGGCCGCCATCGTGACGGCGGATGCCATGTCGACGGCACCACCTGAGTCGCTGTAGTCTGCGATCACGGTCGAAACGGCGGCAGCGAGATCGGCCGCCGACTCCGCCTCCATGTGTGCCGTCACCATCGCGGTGACGGCCACGCCATTGTCCAGCGCCGCTCCCGGCTCGGCCTCTTCCGCCATCAGCCACGACACGGCCGACGACGCCTCGGATGCGACAGCGCTGTCGACGAGGGCTCCGCCGGCGTGCCAGACCGCGTCGACGGCATCCACCCCCGCGCATTGCTCCTGCGGATCGTCGCCGAAATAGACAAGGCTGCCGGCGGACGAGTCGGACGTGTCCGCCCCCTCGACGACCGACGAGGCCGCGCCGAACAGCCGCCCCGCCTCAGTCAGATCGGAGATGCCCGCGCCCTCCTCGGCTTGCGCCCCGCCATCCCCTGCGCCGTCGAGCACATCGCCAGCCGACGCGCTCTCCGCAGAATACCCCACCAAGACAGCGCTGCGGTCGCCCGCATCCTCGATCGACATGCTCTCGAGGGCCTGCGCATACCTCACCAAGTCCGCGCTGAGCTGCTCTCCCACCGCGCCGGCTTCTGCGGTGACCCCGGTCAGGACCTCGACTGCCGAGCACGCCTCGTCGGCCGTGGCGAGTTCGTCGCAGCCGTCGCCCACCGACAAGGTGCGGTCCGTCACCTCGATCGCGTCCGCCCCCTCGTCGCGAGCCACCGGCACAAGGGCGCTGGCGATGCTGAGCTGAGCCGCATCCGCCAGTTCCAGGACACCTTGCGATGCAATCAGGGCCGACGACGAGCCGTCGCTGGCTGCAGCGGCGTCGCTCGCCGAACTGCCGGCGGCGGCCGCGACCACTGCCGTCTCGTCGAGCGAGCCGCTTTCTCCGACCGTGACCGCCAGGCCCGCGTTCGCTCCGCTCACCTCGACGACGGCAGCGGTCTCGATCGCCATCACGGCCAGGAGTGCGCTGCCACTCCTGACGTCACTGGCGTTCCCCGCCTCGACAATTGCCGCCGAACCGACCGCAACCGCACTCGCAGTGTCGAGCGCTGTTCCCGTCTCGGCGCGCAGCCCCGATTGCACCTGCCCGGCCACGTATCCGTGCCGCGTCAGCCGCGCGATGCGCTGCCTGGCCGGACCGGGCTTTCGGCTGCGCAGCCATCCCGGCGCGCGGTCGACCGCACCCTCCCAAGCCGCAACGCGCCCGGCGGCGGCAACCGCACTGCCACCTTCCCGCTGCCGTCGATTGACCTGCGGGGCAAGCGTCGGACGGCGAAAGACGTAGGTCTTGGCCATGGTTCACCGCCTCATATAGGTCAAGCGAACCCGTCGATTGCTCGTGAGTGGCACGGCAGGCGCGACGATCGTCCACCCGCTGTTGCCGCCACCGTCAAGCGAGTTCGACGCCGCGAAGCTCGCCCCGCCCGACGCATGCGAATCCTTCAGCACCAGCCACTCGCAAGCGATGGCGCCACCCGCACACACCAGATTCCAGCCGAATCCATCGAGCTCGGTCCGCAACGTCGTCCTCGCCGCCGGGCCGCTGCCGCCCACGGTGAAGCTGCCGACGGTCTGCGTGCCGCCGACGGGAAACTGGATGGTGTGCAGCCCGGCATCGGACCTGAAGTCATTGAAGCTGTTGGAGCCGGCGATCTGCAGGATGCCGGCATAGCCACCCGAGAACCAGACATCGTGGTAGCTCTTGCCACCTCCTGCAAACGTCCGACCAGCCGCCGATACATTGGTGAACTTGATCGTCGACGTCCCGGCCGAGAGTGCGCCGGCGGAAAAATCCCATGCCGTGCCCGCCCCCGTGATCGTGACCATCGATCCTTTCAGGTAGGTCGACGCGCCCGAACCGGCACTCGAAAACCGATCCGCCGTAACCGCGTACCCGGCTGTGTCGAGCGTCCCCGCCGACGCACAGGCAAGCACCGTCGTGCACAGAAGGTCATCGGCCAGCGTCGTGATGCCGCCGGTGACCACGACCCCACTCGCGTCGTAACCGTTCGACGTGAGCGTACAGTTGCCCGTGATGACGAAGGCGCCCGTTGCGGCCGGATTGACGATTTCGAGCCGAAAGAGCGTGATATCGCCGGCAACACTGATCGAGTACGTACCTAGGAAGTCCAGCCTAACGGTCGGACCACCAAAGAAAATCGACTTGCAATCCACTTCTGCGCTCACGGTAACAACAATAGGAGTTTCCACACTGCCAGTGTTGTTATCGAATATAACGTCATCTACTGATGTCGGTGCAGTCACGCCAGGCAGACCGCCTGACGAATCTGACCAGTGCGACGTGTCCGACGTACTCCACGGGCCAGAACTTCCCACCCAATATCGATTGGCCATATAGCGTCCCGGGGCTCAGAGGCCCAATTCCTCGTATGTGACGGTGCCAGAGGCTATCATTGGCGCCGAGGGCGCAGCCGCAAGCGACACAATAAACCCGGTCGACGGCGCAATGAATATCCGATCTTCTGGTGCCGGCATCCAGAAAAAGCCATTCAAAAGCTGCCAGACATCTGCATGCAACGTAGTCAACGTCCCCGACGAAGCCTGCGTCGTATCGTTCATATGAATAGTGCAACCCGACGACCCACCTCCTGGTGCCACATTCTGCGATGTCGGCGTAGATCCACCCGATCCTTGAGTAACCGCTACTGTATGTCGCATCAGCTTCAAGTCCTTACCTTCTACTGCCACAAGCGTCTTTTGACTCAAGACGATCTCATGAATCACGACCGGATAGGTAGCCCCCGCCTTGATATGCCAAAGATCCTGGGCAGTCGATATCGATACTGCACTCATCGGAACCTTGAAGATGGCCATTGTGTGGTCCTTATTTATGTGCCTTTGGTCTAACTCATACTTGGCGGTGGTCGCGGCTCAGGAGCTACAAGCCGAGAGAGTAGCTGACGTTCAACGTGTCGCCATTGGCTACCGCCTTATCGCCGGCAGAAAATAGACCAGCGCTCAACAGAATCCCCACAGTACCATCTACAGTATTGGTTGCGGCTGAGCCGAACACCATGAAGCAGCCTTTAACACTGCCCGTGCTCGTAATCGCAAATGACAGAGACGCGGACAACGCCTTGGATCCGCCTGAAGCGATCGACCATGTTGCGGTCTTGCGATTGCCTGTGTAAGTTGGCGCGTTGGTGTTTCCTGCCTCTAGCCAACCACCATGGCTCGCCATCGTATCGGCCGCGGCGACGGCGGAATATGCAGTGCTGGAAATGAGGCCGAGATAGGGGCCCGTAACTGTGTAACCGGAGCCAGACAGAGCCTTGTCCAGCAGCTCGTTCTTGCCGACCGTCGTAACAACATTCTCGGCTGTATCGCGCCACTTGTAGGTACCGTCGCGACCGATGCACTCTATCTGGTAAACTCCCTTTGCTTTGGCCTCTTCGTTATGTGCAGAGCCACGAATTACAGTGGCTTGGCCGCGTTCGGTCACATTGAGAATTTCCATTTTTGACCTCCTATAGCGATCTCGGTTGCCTTGTTTTACTTGAATATGCTCGCCATCTTCGGATTGACAGTAGGCGATATTGCGACTGGAATTAGAGGTGGGTCTTCCTGGATCGGCGCTTTTGCTCTATTTTTGAGCCATTAGCGGGTAACTTGTCGCGCGACCCGAAATCTTCCTTTCAGTACTCGACTGGTCCTACCGGAGTTATCCACGAATTCTAGGTCGTATACCGCTTCTCGAGTGGGCAAAAAGGCATCTGTCACATTGGCGGGAACGAAAATGGTAATCTGGCCATTGGCCCCGCCCACCGCGATGCCACCCTTCGACCCGCTGTCGACGTCCAGAAAAGGGGCTGACGCATTCATGCTCGCGCGCGCCTGCATTCGGGCAAATCCGCCTGTGAGGTCGACGGGGATATCTGTTTCGCCGCGACGATAGGTCACCGTGAACGACAGATCGGTACCCTGCTCGCACAACAAGTCAAAATCGGTCACCATGATCAAACAATACCCCGGTCATGCATGTCGACCCGCCTCTTCTCGATGCTCCTAAAATACACGACGGTGGCTAAGGTCAGCACCAAGGCGACCCCGCTCAGCACTAAAACGACTAGCGGACTCACACCCAAGAACACGTTTACGAACGCCTCCTTAAGGGTCTGTAGGCCAGTGATGGCGGCAGTCACGATGCTAGTTGCCCAGGCGACCCTCTGACCAACTCGCGCACTCTTAACGATGGCGCTTTCGGATAGGTCTTTCCTCAGCACGTTGCCGCCTTCGGTGACCTCGTACCCAGGTGGCGGGACTGGGGTCATTGGCGGCACGGCCTCCAGTTGCGCCGGCAGCCTATCAGTGCGATCGAACTCAGCAGTAATTACCGCTTCTGATGAAGAGGTTAACAACGTCGGACGCGCAATTGATTGCACAGAGGCTGGATGAGTCAGGGCTTCTTGTAGCCGCTTTAAGTAGGCCTCACGATAGGCCAAATCGATCGTGCCACCATTCACCTTGATTACACACTGAACGAAATTGCCAGTGTCAGCCAACTCATTGCAACCATTTCGCGACCAGTATTCGGCCGCGGACGCCGCGCCATAGGCGGGCTCGAGAAGTAGGTCTGGGTCACTGTCATCGGGCAGCCCGGCGGAGCGAAAGAACCGACGGTAATTCTCCTTACCGGTAACCTGCATCGGCCCTCGGCCGCGGTACTTCCAACCGTCGCCCGGCTGAGTGTTACCCATCCGGTAGCTAGAGGGGCGGTTCTCGTCAGCATACAGATAGTTGGCGATCGCTTCGGGTCCCACAGCAACAAGTTCATGAGCTTTCTGCGGATTTGCGGCAAACAACGAAGGGAAGACTGCAATGAGTCGATCAGCCGTGTAATTGAGATTCTCCTGCTTGGCCTGGAATTGACCCGTTTCTGCTGCAACATTCGCTAGGAAGTAGGTCATACGGTTCGGTGTTGTGATGACATAACGCCGCATGGCATCGACGAGAGACGGATACCACTTCTGTAAGCGGCCAGTTGAGCGCGCCATTGGCAGAGCTAAACCCATTTGATATTCACTAATCATTATGTATCCACTATTTGCCTGACGGGAGACGATCGCCGATATCGACTTATCCGGCAGCGGCTTTACCTTTCAGGTTCGCCGCCACTTTGGACCGTTCACAGCTCTACCTCGCACAAGTCCTATCCCAGACGTCGTTGTGTGCGTTCAGCTGGTCGAAGAGCGGCCGCCAGACCTTGCGTGATTCCGGCGACCGCTTGGCGTCGTCGACCTGGGCGTCGGTGCCGGTGATGCGGCTGAACGATACGCAGGGATTGGGGGTCGCGACGATCCGGTTATCGGCGGCCGGGCCGCATCCGGTCGAAAGCGTCATCGTCAGGCAGAGCAGCAGCATCCGCATTGGCTTTGGCCCGCCGCTTGATGGCCTCATTGGTCTTCTCCAGGGTTGCGGAGGCGTTGCGGGCGACGCCCGCCGACTTGCCTTCGTGGTAGATCCAGGCGACGCCCGCGAGCGCCACCAAGACGATGACGGCGGCAAAGGCCGCCTTGGCTTGCAGGGAGAACATTGCAATGGCCCTAGCCGTCGCGCGTCGCGAGGTTCGTCGCCGTGGCTGCGGGGAAAGCGGCGAGTATGGGGCTGAGGATGCTCCGCGCCCTGGTCTGCGTTGGTGTCGTCATGGCCGACCTCACAGCCACCAGTAGGTCAGGACCGAGTCGGCTGCGTAGGCCTTCACCGTCAGCCGGGTCGGGCCGGCCAGCCTGACACGGGCGCCGCCGGTCAGGTAGGCCGCGCCGGAGCCGTCGGCCACGGAGGCGGACGGTTGCTCGTCGGCCGGCATCGACGCCGTGCGATCACCCAGGGCGATGCGCCAACCGCCCTTGTCGGCCATCAGCACGAGGGTGCGTTTGCCTGCGGGCCTGGCGAGCAGCGCCGGCCCTGTGCCGACGACGTGATTGAGCTCGTCGGCCAGCGCCATGACGCCGCCGATTTCCAGTGCCGGAACGCGCTGGCCTTCGAGATTTGCCGTCATCCTGTCACCGCCTCATCGGGTTGGCCTGCGCCATCGGCGCCGGCGCGCGAGAATTCGAGATCGAGGCCGGCCACCTTGTTGACCGCCTCGACGAGGCTTTGCGGCTCGACGCCGGGCAGCCGCGACGCCAGGCCTAGGGCATAGACCTGCTGGGCGACGTCGGTGAGCTGCAACGGCTTCGACTTGAATGCGTAGCCCGTGCCGCCCAGGGCGGGCAGCAGCTTGCGTGTGATGATCTCGTCGAAGTGGGCCCGCTCGGGGCCGAACACCTGAGCCTCCGCCGCGAGGCAGCTTGCATAGGCAGTGGCGAAATTGAAATCGGCCGACTTGCCGACGAACATGGGCGAGAAGCGGAACGCGCGCAGCACGCGCTCGAAGCACTTGTCGTCGTAGCGCTCGAACATGGCATCGCCCGATCGCTCGTGCCCGAATCTCTCGACGGAGACGCTGACGGCGCCGGCGCGATCGAGCGTGCCCTCGCTCGACGGCACCTCGACGATGGCCACGCGCTGCTTCTGCCCCGGCGCGAACTGCTGCTCGAGCGCCTGGCGGGCGTCGCGCGCCACCGATCCGCCCTGCACGATCAGCAGGGCCGGCGGCAGTCCGCCCGACTGCAGGTAGGCGATGTTGGCCTCCTCGGCGGCGCGCGAGCCGATCACCGAGGGGATCTGGCCCTCCCAGCGCGGCACGCCGTACGGGCTGCCGGGGTCCTGCCCGACCTGGAAGTAGATCAGCTCGGTCGCCCGGTCCTGCGCCGCGACCGGCCGCTCCGACGTCGCCCACCGGCCGGTGTGCTTGTCGAGCTCGCGCGAGGCGCCGAACTCCTTGAAGAAGACCAGCTTGCCGCCCATGACCTGGCAGAAGCGGCGTTCGCGCAGCATCACCTCGTAGGATGCCGCGGCACCATTGCGCGTCACCGTCCGCAGGGCCGCGACCGGCGCGTCGAGACGGACAATGCGGAAAGTCCGTGCCGGCGTGCCGCGCAGGAAGACGATCTCGCCCTCCAGATTGCGCATGACCTCGAGGAAGCCGTAGCCGACCCGTTCGAGGTCGCGCCGCAGATCGCGGCGCATGGTGATGAACGACTGGCCGGGGAACGGCTCCATGAAGAACCCGGCAAGCTTCAGCGCGACAGGATCGTCCTTCTCGTTTGCGTCGCGGTCGGGATCCTTGTCTTCCTTCTCGATCGCATGGCCCGTCCCGTCGACATTGACCACCATGGCCTCGATGCAGGCGCCCAGCACGTTGCTTTCCTGGGTCAGCCGCTCCAGCGTCCGCGGCTCGTAGGGCGGCCGCAGGACCTGCCCCGACGAGTCCAGCCCGCTGCCGTAGAACGGGCTGAACTCGTCCTCGATCTCCAGCGCATTGGCCGCGATGACCGGACGCCCGGACGCGCCGAGAAGGCTGACCCTTACCTCGGCCTTGGCCTCGGCCTTGCCGCCGCGGGTCGTCTGCGTCTGTTTTGCGATGCTGTCGTCGGTCACCGGTCCGTCCTCTCGGATCGGACGCTAGCCGAGGGTTCGGCGGTCAGGGACTGTCGCCAGCCTGCCTGGTTCTATTCTGCCGCCACGCGTCCGCTGCGCCGGCCGAGCCGGCCCGACGACACATCACGTCTTGCGCGACATCCGATACTTCGGCCCGATGAGGATCGTCTTGCTGCGCGGCGCATTGATGACGACCTGGGCGGCCTTGGTCGTCAGGCGGTCGCCGATCTGGATCAGCACCTGCGGCTCGACCTCGCGCATCGCGTCATTGGTGATCTGGAACGCCGCCCCGTCGCGCGGGCGCTCGAGCCGCAGGGTCGTCCCGACGATCTCGGACACGACGTAGCGCTCATCGGCGATGAAGAAGTCCTCGCCCCGGCGCAGCGATATGACCAAGCCCATGTCGACAACATGACACGATTTCCGGCAATCCACCATCGGCCGGGGCCGGGGCGAACTGACGCCGGCTCTTCGAGAAAGCGCTCCCGTTCATCGTGCGCGACGAGGCCGCGTAGGCGGCCCGAGCGAACGAACGAAGTCAGCAGCTCGCCCGACCTCACCCCTCCTCGATCCCGACCGACAGGTCGTGCCGGCCGGCACCGGCCCGGCTCGCCGCCGCCGACCGGGCATCCCTGTCGGCCAGCCTGCCGGCGATCTGCAGGAGGCTGCCCTGCATCGGCACGCCGTGCCTCACCCACGATTCGCGCCGGTAGCTCAGGCCAAACACGACACCCGCCAGGGCGTCGGCGCAGTCCTTCGAGAAATTGGGCGGATGGTCGATCCGGCCGGTGCGCGGATCGCGCTCCAGCCGGACCAGCTCGGCCTGGGCGCGGACATGCGCCGGCGCCGCGACGCGCCCGTCGTACAGCGCCGTCTTGGTCACGTCGTACGGCATCGGATCGCTGTCCATCGATTGCGGCCCGGTCATGAACCCCTTCTGGCGCAGCAGCTGCATGCTGTCGCGCGACTGGAAGGTATCGAAGGTGATCCATTTCAGGTTCATGCCGAGCTCGACCAGCCGCAGGAACAGGCGGCGGATGCTCTCGAACTCGATCTCGCCGTTGCGCGGCGGCGCGATCTCGAGGATGGCGTCGACGGCAATGTGCGGCAGGGTCTCCGTCATGCCCTCGCCACGCGGCACCGCGACGAAGCGATCGACATGGCCGATCGCGATGCCGGCACTGTCGCCCGACACCGCGAGATCGACATGGGCGAGCCGCGGCTCCTCGGGGCGCTCGATTCGCTGCGGGTAGATCACCGGCCGCGTGGCGACGAAATCCGTCCGCTCCAGCGACAGGATCGACCGGCGCGCGCCGAACGCCCGCGCCACCGCCGCGGTGTTCACCAGGAACGGGTGCAGCGCGAAGGTCGAGGCGCCGGCGATGTCGCGGATCGCCGACAGCAGATCGTGCTCGAACTCGGACCTGAACTCGACGGGGATGTGCTTCACCAGGGCCGCGTCGGCCGGCGCCACCGGCTCGCCGGGCTCGAGCAGCCGCGGCTTGCGCGCCAGGTCGCCCAGGAAGAGCGCGAACCGCTGCCCGCTGTAGGTGCCCGGCGGCTTCACGTCGAACACGGTCTTGTCGTAGACGAAGATCCGCGTGGCGCCCGTCTCGGCGATCTCGCGCCTGGCCTCGGCGATCTTGAGGTCGGTGAACTCCCCGGGATAGCGCTTGGACGACACCAGGCAGACCATGCCGGGCAGACGGTCGGCCGTCAGGAACCGGGTTTTGCGGCGGCGGACCAGGCCGTTGTACATCTCGAGCGCCTGGTTGAAGACGCCGCCATCGACGGCGTTGGCCGAGCGCTCGACGATGCGCATGAAGTTGATCTCGTCGATCAGGGCGTTCAGCACATTGGCGCCGATCGCGGCGTGAACGCTGCCGCTCAGCGGCCGCACGACGATCCGCCGCGGGAAGATCATCTCCGCTTCGAGCCCGCGATTGAATGGAAAGCGCTCCGTGAAGTACGGCGCTCCGCCGATCATGGCGCGAAAGCGGGCGTAGTCGTTGTTCTTCGCGACTTGGGCATTCAATGACTGGAACACCGTCAAGAGCTCGGCCGCCGGGTCCTGCGCGAAGGTGCGATGCGGATCCTTCAGGCACGACAGCACGTAGATCTGATAGGCCATGGTCAGCAGCGCCGCCGTCGTCTTGCCCGAGCCGATGCCGCCGGTCAGCACGCTCTCGACATAGCGGCCGGAATTGAGCTCGATCAGCTCCGCCATCACTGACGGATAAACGACGCCGCGCCGGTTGAGCATTCGCTGGCTTTCGACGAAAGTCTGGATGTCGACGGGAAGGGCGGCATAGTGCGAGGCCGTCGACTCCAGGCTGCGGAAGTGCGCTGCGGCCCGGACAATGTATTCGTGCCGCTCTTCAGGAAGCATGAGCGGCCGGCCCACCACGTCGACAGCGCCGGCGTTCGACAGCACGGCCCAGCCGCCCTCGATCTCCTTGTCGAGCAGATCATACGCCGCCTTGAACTCAGGCGTCATTGCCGGTCGGGATCCCATCCGAATCTCCGCCGGACTGTTCCGGCGGGGTCATGCCTTTGGTTATCGACCCGTACTCCATGCGCGCTCTCTCGGCGGGCGAGTAATCGGCCAGGCACTTTCCCGAAGGAACGGCTTCCCGCGTGCTCGCACGCCTTGGCGAGACCCGCTCGAGGAGCCCCAGGTCGAACTGCAGTTCGGTCAGCCCGTCGAGGACCTTCACGTAGAGGGTGATGTGCTTCGTCGCGTCCGGACCCGGGGGCGTCTCAGCTTCCGCCTCCACGGCATCGATACAGCGCCGGCGAAGCAGCATCGACAGCTCTTGGTGCGCCGCCAGTACGTCGAGCGGCCTACGCCGGCCGCGCCTCGTCGGCCATGCCTTGTCGGATTGCAACATCGGTCAATACGGGATCGGATTGGTACGATAGTGAAACCGCGGGCCGGATCGGTCGACGCCGACAAGCGTTGCGGGAAACAGGACGAATCCGGTCGGCCGGATCAAGCCCAACAGGCCGAGAAAGCGTGCGGGACGCGCGCTGCAATCGGCGGCTGCCACCGACGCGCTCAACACGGGTTCCGCTGCCCTCAAGTCGCCATCGCTCAAGCCGAAGGGGCGAAACGCGACCTCGTACCAGAAATCGACATCGCGGGCGCGTAGCTCGGCACGGGACAGACCGATGCCGTGGCGTGCCAAAGGCTTGCCCAGATCACGCGCGAGGCGGAGCACCCCGGAGCGGCTGTAGCCGATCGCGACACTGTCGCACCGGCGGCGGCGCAACGAAGCTTCGAGCGTGTCGAGAGCAGCCGTCAGCATGGCGTCCAGGGTGAAAGTGCGCGGGACGACATAGGCCGGGCCGCCGGAGGAGCCGCCGCCTTGTGCAATCGATTGCACGCGCCGGCCCTAGTGACGAAACCAGAAATAGGCAACCAGCGCCGAAACAACGGCAAGCGCCATCGCCTTGCCGAAAGTCACCAGCATGCTGCGCTTGATAGCGCGATAGGCGTCGATCAGCGAGCGCAGTTCGGTCAGGTCCCGCAGCGCATGCTCGTCGCCCAAGCCGATGGCGGCAAGCGCCTGGCGGGCGCCACGCTGCGACGCCTCCTCCATCAGGGCGTGGAGCTGGGTCTGGGTGAAGGTGAACATCTGGTCCATGGTGGCCGCCAACAGAGCGTCAGCTGAGCCGGTGGGACAGGCTGAGCGGCAGCCGTGGCTGCAATGTGCCGCCAACGAAGCCACACCACATCATGTCAATCTCGTACCCCAGCACGCCGATCACCTTCTCGACCAGTTCCATGTTGCCGCGCGACTTGCCGTCTTCGAAACGCACCAGCGAGCCGCGATCGATGCCGGCGAGATCGGCGAGGCGCCGCTGTGACAATCTCTGTGTCTGGCGCATGCGCTTGATCTCGGCGCCCCAGAACACGGTGGGCTCGGGCGCAATCGACTCGCGCCAGATGATGGTCATCGGCATGGGGCTGCCCCTCCTTGGGCCGCCCTCACTATAGGCACAAGAATCCGCTTGGGAACTGCCGCCAGCCCCATTCGGGTCCAGGTTATTCCTCCGCCACATCGATCCGTCCCGGCCTGATCGCCTTCGCGAAGGCGCGGTGGTCTTCTGGGGTTTTGCCCTCGATCCCGGCGTACGGTCCAAGACAACAGGAACTTGCTTCTCCGCGACAGCCTTTCGCCCACCGGGAACCTTTCCTCGGGACAGATAACGGGATCCTGAAATCCCTGTCTGGGTCGAGCACGGCGTCATCGCCGATCCAACGGGTGGACGCGGCGACGCGGCGTTGCGTGCGGAACCTTGGCGGCATCCACTCGCCCGGTTGGATGCGCTGCGGGCCGCCCCTACGCCTTGGGCACGAAAACAGTCCTGCAGGGCGTAATGGAGCTGGTCACCTGGAAGCGGCGGGCGCCGCTGCCCGGCTCGAACGTCACGTAGAACTCCTTGTTCTTGTCGTCCTTGCCGACGACCTTTCCAGAACCGTCAGGCCGCAACGCCTTCAGATCGACGGTGAACGAGGCGTACCCGTTTCGGCTCGTAAAGGTGAGCGTGTTGCCCTTGATGTCGACCTGCCAGTCGCTCTGCCCTTGCGAGACCTGCTGCCCGGTGAACTGGCCGCCCGCGCAGTAGGGTGTCGTGCCACTTTCCAGCGTGGAAATGGCAACCCACGACGCGTCCGCCGCGCCGGCGATGCGGGCAACACCTACCAGCCCGATCAATGTCGCCATAAACAGCGCGCGCTTCATCCCTTGCTCTCCCTGCTTTCCGCCGCGGCGGTCGCGTGCCGGGGGACCCGTTCAATCATTCCGGCTGCGACCATCTTATTGAGATTGGCTTTCATTCGACAGCCGTCTGCAGCGTGGGCGATCTGTCCCGCCTGCCGTTGCATCGGGCAACTTCGACTTGAGCCGGGCCTCGAGGAACTCCTTCGTCCTCTCGACCGGATCGGCCGCCGCTTCGGGATTGCCACCAGTCATTTGGCCGGAACTGGAGACCTTGGGCAGGCCGCAGCGTCGAGGTCGGCCCGACGGCGAGCTGCCGGCTGGTCCCGAACAGCACATAGGCGCGCCTGGCCAGCGAGGGAGCAGTGGAGCCCCCACACCGGCAACAGGCCGGCCATCGCGTCCGGCCCGAGTCGGCGCGGCGAATGGTCTCCGAGCCAGAAGATGACGGGCAGCAACGACAGGCGGCACATCGCCGGCCTCGATCAATAGCGATGAGCGACGACCCGGCGACCGGCGATGCTCGCATGGTCGTCGTACTTCTTCTCGGTCGAGCGCTCGGGCAGCTCGACCTTGTCGTGCTTCACCTTCTCGTAGGGAATGCACGAGAGGATATGCGCGATGGCGTTGAGCCGCGCCCGCCGCTTGTCGTCGGAATGGACGACGTGCCAGGGGGAAAGCTCGGTGTCCGTGTACTGGAACATCAGGTCGCGCGCCTTCGAATAGTCGTACCAGCGCTTGTAGGATTCGACATCCATCCCCGAAAGCTTCCACTGGCGCAGCGGGTCATCGATGCGCGCCTTGAAGCGGCGCTCCTGCTCCTCCTGGCCGACCTCGAGCCAGATCTTGATCAGCCGCGTGCCGCCGTCGATCAGGAACTGCTCGACCGGGGGGCAAAGCTCGAGGAAGCGCTGGTGCTGCTCCCTGGTGCAGAAGCCCATGACGTATTCGACGCCGGCGCGGTTGTACCAGCTGCGGTCGAAGATCACGACCTCGCCGCCGGCCGGCAGGCGCTCGATGTAGCGCTGCATGAAGATCTGCGTCTTCTCGCGGCTCGACGGCGCGGGTAGCGCCACGACACGGAAGGTGCGCGGGCTCACCCGCTCGGTGAGCGCCTTGATGGTGCCGCCCTTGCCGGCGGCGTCGCGCCCCTCGAAGACGATGACGATGCGCTCCTGCGATTCCTTCAGCCAGGCCTGCAGATGGCAGAGCTCGGTCTGGAGCTCGCGAAGCTCCTTCTCGTAGACCTTGCGCTTCATCTTCGCCGGAGCGTCGTCCGTGGCCATGTTCGCCCTCCCCGCTGGATCGCTGGCCCATTCTAGCGCGGCGGCAGGTCGCTGCCCGCGAAACATCGCGCAAGCGTAACCGGGCACTCTCGGAGCTGCTCGAGCAAGCTCGAGGCCGCCCCGCCGCCTTCCGAAGCCGGCATCAATTGGCCGGCACGGTGACGACCGGCGGCGCCGTGCGCACGCCGACATCCGAGATCGAGAACAGCAGCATGACGACGCCGAAGATCGACTTCGAGCGGACATCGGTGTCGGCGATCCAGAACCAGCGGCCCTTGTAGGACACCGCGGCATGGGCATCCGGCGGCGGCGCCGGGCCGCTCTGGATGTCGATCAGAGGCGGTGGCCCGCCCGCCGGTGCGGCGCCCGACGCGAGGCCCGGGGTCGCCCGGCCACCCGTGATATCGGCCTCCGGCACGTGGGCCAGCAGGCCCATCTCGATCATGATCTGCAGCATCGAGCGGGTCGTCATCGCAATGTCGTCGGGCCGTCCCGAATAGCCGCCGAACCGCACGAGGTAGGTCGTCGTCCGGCCGGAGAGGTTGAGGATGCGCCGCACCTCGGCGATCTTCGCTGCGACCGCGTGGCCCTCGCGCAACGGCGGAAAGGCGAGCAGGGTCGTGTCGGCGGTGTCCTTGGCCCGGTCGATGCGGATCTGCAGCGCATTGTCGCGCTGCAGCTCGGTCAGGAGCTCGGCCAGCCGCACGAAATCCGGATCGGCCGGCCGGCCCATCGCGCCGCGCCGCGAGTCGTTGGAGATGCCGTTGATCGAATCGACGGCGATGCGCATCACGTTGCTCGCCGAATAGCCGGATTGCAGGAGGAACAGCACGGCACTCGGCGGGATGGGCGACATCAGCTTCTTGATGAAGTCGTTGCCGGTGAGCGGCGCATAGATGATCGTCGGCCGGTCGATGTAGGTCGCGCCGACCGCGGCGGTGCCGGCGACGGCGGCCGGCACGTTGACCGCCGACGTCAGGTAGTTCTGCGCCGAGACGCCGGCGCCCACCGTGGTCTGGAGCTGGTAGCCCGCCACCACCTGGGCAATCTCCATGAACACCGGGAAATCGGCGTAGCGCAGGCGCACGATGTTGAGCAGCGTCTGCTGCTTCCACGAATCGCCTATGGCGGCACTATAGTCGGCCCGGTCGCGCACCACAGATGGCGGGCCGATGCTGCTGCAGGCGCCGGTCGCGGCGAGAACGGCGAGCAGGGCGAGACCGTGCTTCATGCTAGAGCCCGTTGCGCCATGAAGAACCGCCCAGCCCCTGGACATCGCCGACGCCGGCGCGCCGGAGACCCTCCGGCTCGGCGAAGCTCCGGTCGAGATTGCGCCGTCCATCGCCCGCTTTATGCATCATGCCCTTCCTGCCTGGCCTCGTGCCTCTTGCTAGTCCGGCGCCGGTCGGCCGACCTTGACGACGATCAAGCCGGCTGATGCCAACGAAGCGTAACGCAAACGTCACTGCAGCTTCGTCGAAGTGTTTGACCAAGCTCAAGGCAGGTGGCTACGAATCTTCTATCGGGTTGCCTCAGGTTCTTCCTCGTGCTCGGGAGCGCACCATGTCCGCAGCCACCAACAGCCAGGCATTCGCCGATGGGGGCTTCAGTTTCGCCCAGGACTACTGGATCGACGCCTGGCAGCGCGCGATCCTGACGCTCGACACGCTGCGCCAGCGCGGCAACACCTTCCTCGACCGCAGCACCGAGGATGCGCCCCACGTGCTGGGCTTTCCGTTCGAGCTGGTGGTCGACGGTCGCACCTTGCCGCGGCCGGTCAACTACATGCTGGTGCGCATCGTGCCGCCCGCCGGGGTCCGGATCGATCCGGCCAAGCCGCCGTTCGTCGTCGTCGATCCGCGCGCCGGTCACGGGCCGGGGATCGGCGGGATGAAGCACGACAGCGAGATCGGTGTCGCGCTCGCAGCCGGCCACCCCTGCTATTTCGTCGGTTTCCTGCCCGAGCCGGTGCCCGAGCAGACGATCGAGGATGTGTGCATGGCCGAGGCACATTTCCTGGAGGTGATCTCCAGCCTGCATCCGGATGCGGACGGCAAGCCGGTCACGATCGGCAACTGCCAGGCCGGCTGGCAGATCATGATGACCGCGGCGATCCGGCCCGAGCTGTTCGGCCCGATCCTGCTGGCCGGTTCGCCGCTGTCGTACTGGGCCGGGGTGCGCGGGCGCAACCCGATGCGCTATCTCGGCGGCACTCTCGGCGGCACCTGGCTCACAGCCATGGCGGGCGATCTCGGCCACGGGATCTTCGACGGCGCCAACCTGGTCGCGAATTTCGAGTCGCTGAACCCGGCCAACACCTGGTGGGAGAAGCCCTACCAGCTCTATTCCAAGGTCGACACCGAGGCGGCGCGTTTCCTCGACTTCGAGACCCGGTGGGGCAGCCCGTGCTGCTGAACGCGAAGGAGATGCAATGGATCGCCGACAACCTGTTCGTCGGCAACAAGCTCTCGTCCGGCGAGATCCACACATCTGACGGCCGCCGCGTCGACCTCCGCAACATCCGTTCGCCGATCATCGTGCTCTGCTCCTGGGGCGACAACATCACACCGCCGCAGCAGGCGCTGGGCTGGATCACCGACCTCTACGAAGAGGACGAGGAGATCGTCACCAATGGCCAGACCATCGTCTATACGCTGCACCAGTCGATCGGACATCTCGGCATCTTCGTCTCCGGCAAGGTGGCGACGCGCGAGCACGCCGAGTTCGCCTCCTGCATGGAAATGATCGATCTGCTGCCGCCCGGCCTCTACGAGGCGGTGATCACCGAGGTCGACGACGACACGGTCAACCCCGAGCTGATCCACGGCAAGTACCTGTTCCGCCTCGAGGGCCGGACGCTGGACGACATCCGTGCCCTCGGAAACAACGACGCCGAGGACAGCCAGCGCTTTGCAACGGCGGCGCGGGTGTCGGAGATCAACCACGGCCTCTACGCCGTCTGCGGCCAACCTGCCGTGCGCGCGCTGGCCGGCCTCCACTCGGCCGACATGGCGCGCCAGATGCACCCCCATCGCCTGCGCTTTGCCATGTTCTCCGACAAGAACCCGGCGATGGCGCCGGTCAAGGCGCTGGCCGAGGGCGTGCGCGCCGATCGCAGGCCGGTCGGGGCCGACAATCCCTGCTCGCCCTGGAGCAGATGGCGTCGAGCGTCATCACCACCTGGTGGGAAGGCTTCCGCCTGGCACGCGATACGATGACCGAGGCGACCTTCGTCACCACCTATGGCTCGCCGTTCCTGCAGGCCCTGGTCGGGCTGGGGGCGCCCAACGGCTCCCCCAGATCGCAACGCCGGATCGAGCGCGACCTTGCCCGCGAGGCGACGGCGGCGCACGCCCAGGCCGAGCTGGCGACACGCTTCGAGGTTGGTGGCCTGCCCGAAGCAGTGGCCCGGGCCGTCATCTACATCAGGCTGCCGCAGAAAAGCGTCGACGAACGCGGCTTTGCCGTCCTGCAGGCGATCCGCAAGCTGCAGCCCGCCAACCGCCGGCTGGGCGCCGTCGAGGTCAAGGCGGTGTTCCGCGACCAGTTCCTGTTGCTGCACCTCGACGAGGAGCGTGCGGTGGCGGCGATCCCGCGCCTTCTGCCCGACGATGCCGCCCTGCGCCACCAGGGCTGGCAGGCGATCCGCGACGTGGTGAGCGCGAGCGGCACGCTGACCGAGGAAGGGCGCCGCCGCCTGCAGCGCGTCGCCTCGTTGTTCGGCGAGGCCACCGATGCCTGACACAGCCTCGCATCCGTCTCCTCGTTCCAAGTACCAGCGCCTGATCGAGACGGCGCGCAAGCACCCGCCGATGCCGACCGCGGTGTGCCATCCGTGCGATGCCGTCTCGCTCGACAGCGCTGTCGAGGGCGCGAAGCTCGGCCTGCTGAAGCCGATCCTGGTCGGCCCGCCCGCCCGTATCATCGACGTGGCGGCCCGGCACGGATTCGACATCAGCCCGTTCGAGGCTGGTGGCCTCCAAGCGCAGCCACGATTCGGCCGACAAGGCGGTGGAGCTGGTTCGGACCGGGCATGCCGAGGCCCTGATGAAGGGCAGCCTCCATACCGACGAGCTGATGGGCGCGGTGGTGGCGCGCGAGACCGGCATCCGCACCGCGCGGCGGCATCAGCCATTGTTTCGTGATGGATGTGCCGAGCCATGGCGAGGCGCTGATCATCACCGACGCCGCGGTGAACATCGCGCCCTCGCTGGAGGACAAGGTCGACATCGTGCAGAACGCCATCGATCTCGCCCATGCGCTGGGCGTCGAGGAGGTGCGGGTCGCCATCCTGAGCGCCATGGAGACGGTCAATCCGCGCGTGCCCTCGACCATCGAGGCGGCGGCGCTGTGCAAGATGGCCGATCGCGGCCAGATCACCGGCGCCCTGCTCGACGGGCCGCTGGCGCTCGACAATGCGATCAACCTGGAGGCCGCCGCGATCAAGAAGATCACTTCCGCGGTGGCCGGCCGCGCCAACGTGCTGGTCGTGCCCGATCTGGAGGCCGGGAACATGCTGGCCAAGAGCCTCTCCTTCCTGGCCGGCGCCGACGCCGCCGGCATCGTGCTGGGCGCCCGGGTGCCGATCATCCTCACCAGCCGCGCCGATTCACTCACCACGCGGCTCGCCTCCTGTGCGGTGAGCGTGCTGGTCGCCGCGGCCCGCCGCGCCAATGCGAGTGCGGCCCTTGTCTGAACCAGGCCAGTCTTCGCCGATCCGGCCCGAGCAGATCCGGCCGGTGCTGAGCGGATCCAGGCGCTGGTCGTCGGCATCGCCAACGACCAGTCGATCGCCTTCGGCTGCGCCCGCGCCTTCCGCGACGCCGGCGCCGACATTGCCGTGACCTGGCTGAACGCCAAGGCGCGCACCTATGTCGAGCCGCTCGCCCGCGAGCTCGAGGCGCCGATCGCGCTCGAGCTCGATGTCGCCAAGCCGGGCCAGCTGGAGGCCGTGTTCGAGGAGGTCGACCGGCGCTGGGGCCGGCTCGACATCCTGGTCCATTCGATCGCCTTCGCGCCGATCGACGATCTGCGCGGCGGCCTGCTCGACTGCTCGGCCGAGGGCTTCGCCAAGGCGATGGACATCTCCTGCCATTCCTTCATCCGCATGGCCCGTCTGGCGGCGCCGCTGATGAAGGACGGCGGCACGATGTTCGCCATGAGCTACTACGGCGCCAACCGCGTGGTGCCGAACTACAACGTCATGGGACCGGTCAAGGCGGCCCTCGAAGCCTCGTGCCGCTATCTCGCCTACGAGCTGGGGCCACAGCGCATCCGCGTCCATGCAATCTCGCCCGGGCCGCTCAAGACGCGGGCGGCGTCGAGGCTCAAGGATTTCGAGCTGCTGCTGAACGAGGCGCAGCACAAGGCGCCGCTCGGCGAGCTGGTCGACATCATGGATGTCGGCTGGACCTGCGCCTATCTCGCGACGCCGTTCGCTCATCGCATCACCGGCGGCACGGTGTATGTCGATGGCGGCACCAGCATCGTGGCCTGACGTGACAAGCCGATCATCAGGGCCCGACGCGGAGTCAGACCCGGGCTGCATCGCCGTCCTCAATGCGAGGCTCCTCGAGCATCAAGTTCGGTCTCTACGAGCCCGGCCATGACGGCGCGCTGCTGTTCCATGGCCAGGTCGAGCGGCTGGGCGGCGCGGCGCATCTCAAGGCGTCCAATCGATCGAACGAGATCGTCGCCGAGCGGAGCTGGGCCGAGGGCGCGCTCGATCATCGCGGTGCCACGACGGAGCTCCTGAAGCTCGGCCAGCAGCTGCTGGCTGGCCGCCGGCTCGCGGCCTTCGGCCATCGCGTGGTCCATGGCGGCGTCCACTACGACCGGCCGGTCCGCATCGGTCCGGACGTGCTGGCCAACCTCGCCCGCCTGGTGCCGCTCGCCCCGCTGCATCAGCCGCACAATCTGGCGCCGATCGAGGTGATCGCCGAGACGGCGCCGCACCTGCCGCAGGTCGCGTGCTTCGACACCGCCTTCCACCGCAGCCAGCCCGAGCTTGCCCAGGCCTTCGCCCTGCCGCGGGCACTCAGCGACGAGGGCGTGCGGCGCTACGGCTTCCACGGCCTGTCTTACGACTACATCGTGACCCGCCTGCGCGAGATCGAACCCGCGCTCGCCGAGCGCCGGCTGATCATCGCCCATCTCGGCAACGGGGCCAGTCTCTGCGCCGTGCACAAAGGCAGGAGCGTCGCCAGCACCATGGGGTTCACCGCGGTCGACGGCCTGATGATGGGCACGCGCAGCGGCGCACTCGATCCCGGCGTGCTGCTCTACCTGATGGAGGAGAAGGGCCTCGACGCCAAGGCGATCGAGGATCTGCTCTACCGGAAGTCGGGGCTGCTGGGCGTCTCCGGCATCGCCTCGGACATGCGCACGCTACGCCGATCCAACCGGCCCGAGGCGGCGCAGGCGATCGCCCTGTTCGTCTACCGCATCGTGCGCGAGATCGGCTCTCTGGCTGCGGCCCTGGGCGGGCTCGACGCCCTCGTCTTCACGGCCGGTATCGGCGAAAATGACGCCGCGACCCGGGCCGAGGTGATCGAGGGTTGTGCCTGGCTCGGTCTGGTGCCGGACCCGGGGCGCAACGCGACCGGCCAGACCCGCATCAGCGCCGACGGCGCTGAGGTCGCGGCGTTGGTCGTGCCAACCGACGAGGAACGGATGATCGCCCGCTACACCAGCGCGGTCGTGATGCAAGAGGGGAACCTGCAATGACGACGATCCTGACGGTCAAGGAGCTTCAACAGAAGATCGCGCTGGCCGAGGCAGCCAAGGCCTCGGCGGCGCTGAAGGCGCACGAGGCGGCCGAGCACGAGAAGAAGGAGATGCTGGAGCGGCTCACCAGGCCCTCCGGCCTGAGCGACGACGAGATCATCGAGAAGGCCTCGATCGTGGTCAATCGCGCCGTCGAGAACGGCCTCACCTCGGTGCAGGTCTTCCGCTTTCCCCACACGATCTGCACCGACAACGGACGCGCCATCAACCAGGCCGAACCGGGCTGGGAGGCCACGCTGACCGGCATCCCGCGCGAGATCTACGAGTTCTGGAAGCGCCAGCTCCAGCCGCGCGGCTACCATATCCGCTACGAGATCCTCGACTATCCCGGTGGCATGCCAGGCGATATCGGCGTGATCTTGAGCTGGGGGTGAGCGGCTTTTCCAATCGATTGGAGAATGGCCGCCGGCATGAGCTATGTCCGGGATTCCTATAACTCATGAATCCGTGGTATCGTGAGCTATAGAAAGGGCGTCTATAGCTCATGGAGTGGAACTGGCAGCAGCCGGACTGGCCAAATTTCTCCTTCAGGGAGAGTGCCTTGCAGGCTCTGGAGCGTCGCTTCCTGCTCCAGTCGGGCGAGTTCGTCGGAGCCTTCAGGCATATCGGCCCGGACGATCGTGACCGGTTCAAGATTGAGCTGATCCGCGATGAGGCTCTCAAGACCTCGGAAATCGAGGGCGAACTCCTCAACCGTGAGAGCGTCCAGTCTTCGCTGATCCAGCAATTCGGCCTGGGGAAGGACAAATCGCGCGTGCCCGACGCCGAGCGCGGCATCGCTGAGATGATGGTCGACCTCTACAAGACGTTCGCCTCTCCCCTGACGGACAAGACGATGTTCCGCTGGCACGCGATGCTGCTGGCGGGGGAAACGCGGCTCAAGGACGTCGGAACGTACCGCAAGAGCGGCGATCCAATGCAGGTCGTCTCGGGCCCCCTTCACAGGCGGAAGGTGCATTTCGAAGCGCCGCCGGCCAGGCGCGTGCCGAAGGAAATGAAGGCCTTCGTCGGATGGTTCAACGAGACCGACCCGAAGGGCAAAGCAGCGCTGCCGCCGCTTACGCGTGCCGCCATCGCCCACCTGTACTTCGAGAGCATTCATCCCTTCGAGGATGGAAACGGTCGTATCGGACGAGCGATCTCGGAGAAAGCGCTGGCGCAGAGCCTCGGCCAGCCGACGCTGATTGCGCTGGCCTACACGATCGAGCGCAAGCGCAAGGCGTACTACGCCGCCCTGGAGCACGCCAACAAGGATACCGAGATCACCGACTGGATCGTGTACTTCGCCAACACGATCCTCGAAGCCCAGGCGAATACCCTCGAGCGCGTCGACTTCTACATGGCGAAGGCGCGGTTCTACGAGCGCGTGCGCGGCCAGATGAACGAGCGCCAGGAGAAGGCAATCGCCCGCATGTTTCGCGAGGGCATCGACGGCTTCAAGGGCGGCTTGAGTGCCGAGAACTACATCAAGATCACGAAGGCTTCTCGCGCCACGGCAACCAGAGACCTGCAGGACCTGGTTGCGAGAGGAGCACTCCGCCGGACGGGAGAGCTGAAGCACACGCGGTATCATCTCCGCGTCCAGGAAGGCCGCCAGCAAGAGTTGACCGCTTAGGACGGTCTTCATCCCTGCCGGCATGCTATACTCGGTGTCGGATGGCCTTGGAGGCGCGACGATGAAGGCGCTCTGGATTCTCGGCGCGGTGATCGTCGTCACCGTCGGCATACCGGCGCTCGGCTACCTGATCCGCGCGATCCTGCGCCGTCCGCTGACGCCCGAGCAGGTCGAGCGCGACGAGGCCGTTGCCGAGCGGCGTCGCGACGCGCGCTACTTCTGGCGCTAGCGCCCGGCGCTCCCAACGGGCGCTCGCGACTTAAGCTGCAAGCGCCCGCTACTTCGCGGCAAGCCGGGAGACCGGTCCCACACCGGCCTCCCCGCTTCCGCTTCCCACACCTCGGCGGAGCCTCATCGGCTGCCACCACCCACGCACCGAGGCCCTGAAGATAGGTTGCAGTGGTGACGCAAAGAAGGCAGGCCGTCGCCGGTTCGTCGAGCGAGTCGGCCGGTTCGTCGATCAGGCCGGCAATGCCAGGGTAACCTGCGCGATCTTCCCGGCCTCAATATCGACCATTCTGGAGGTCGACACCGACCGGTCATTCACGACGGTCCGCACGCCGATCTCGCGCTGACCCGCCGCGAGGCCCGCGATCGCGCCCGATCGCCCAACGATCTCCTGAACTCTCGCGCGGTCAATCAGCACCTCGATCGACGGTCCTACGCTGCCAGTGACGTCGATATTGGCGGCGCCCTTGCGCTGGGCGTCCTCATCTTCCTTCTTGAGGCGAGCGCGCAGTTCTTCGTGCTGCTTGATGGCAGCTTGGGTGCTCGCTTCCGCCGCCTGACGCTGCGCCTGCACGACCTTCTCCAGATCGGCGATGGACGATTGGAACTCCGCCACCCAGGCCGTCGTCTCCTTCTCGACGACCTCGAAGACTGCCTTCTGGAAGACCTGCGCGCGAGCGAGGAAGGCCAGCTTGGCGTCGCTGCCGATCGGCGCCGTCGTCCTCTCCAACAGGGCCGTCCAATCGAACACGAACTCCGAGCGCAGCCGTTCGATCGCCGCCAGGCTCGTCATGTAGCGGATCCAGCCCGACGAGACGCCGAAATACCGATCGAAAGCCAACAAGCCTGCCGCCACGGCAATCAATCCGTAGCCGGACTGGGTGATCGTCAACACCGCCTTGTCGGTCGTCAGCCCGCCGACGATGCCCGACACGATGGGCGCCAAGCCACCGAGAAGGAACAGCACGATGGCACACGCTCTCACACCACGGGAAGCCGATGCCATCCTGCGCTTCGCGTTCTCGTACCAGCGAACCGCCTTGGTGGCCTCGTCATCGACATAGGTGAAAAGCCGATGGATCGCCTCCGCCGGCGGATCGCTCGTCCACCTTTCCGGATCCCACTGGCCAATCGTCAGGTTCTCGGGCACACCGGATGGCGCATCGGACATCGGCCTTCTCCGCTCCGCTCTAGCGTCGAGGGACCGCGGCTTGCGGTGCGGGCACGGCCTGGGCGCCACTGTCCTGCTGCGGTCGGTCGGCCGGCTGCGGCACGAAGATATGGGCGAGAGCCGATTTGCCGTCCTTCCAGTGCAGACGGCATTGAATCAGGGTCGGCCACCAGTAGGTGAACCGCGCCGCGAAGGTCTCGTCTTGCTCGTGCGTCACCGCCACGACGTCCTTGAAGGAGGGGCCGGCCCACCATTCGACGCGGGTCGGCGCCTCGTATCCCTTGCCCTCGACCTGGCCCTCGATCCGCACGCGTGCCTCGTTGAACTGCTCGGGATCGAGCGACGGCAGGATGTCTACGACCGGGAAATTGCGACGCGTGTGCTCGATGGCCGCCTGTCGTGGCGGCTCCAGCACGTCGATCTCTGCTTGGGTCGCCACGCGCGGCTCGCCCGCTTCGTGCTTGGGTGCCGAACGCGGCAGATCGAAACTGCGATCCGCGACGCGCAGCGTGCGCCACTGCCACCGGTCTGGGTCGAGCGGCTGGTTGTTCTCGCTCGTTCGGACCAGGCCGCGCGTCTCGACATGGATACGGACACGGTCGAGCATCGGGTCCCAGCGCAGGGTGATCACGTTGTAGGTGTTCGTCGCCCCCGGCACGGCCTGGTACTCGGTGCTGCCGGCTGTGCCTCCGGCGGCGATCATCAGCGGATAGGCCGGATTGCCGATCCAAGCGCAGGCCGGGTCGTACCAGAAGGTGTACGGCATGTGCTTGTGGCCGTGCAGGATCAGGTGGAAGCCGTAACTGCGCAGGCGCTCCAGCAGGGCGTTGGAGTTGACCAGGGCGCTGTAGCCCTCGCTCGCCTCGGCCAGGCCCGGCAAGTGCACCGGATGGTGATGGACCAGCGCGACCTTGATGGCGCGCCGTCGCTTTTCCTGGTCGATCTTGTCCAGCGCGTCGCGCAACGACGCGATCGCGCCCGGGTCGACCTGTCCACGATTCTCGTTCGCCTTCTGCATATAGGCCGACGAGTTGATCTCGGCGACGATCAGGCCGTCTTCGGACTGATCGATCAGCCGCGTAAGCTCCTCCGGCTTGGCGGCGTTGATATTCTTGTCGCGCAGCGTGCCGTAGAAGTAGGCGAAGGGCATCCACCGACCCTGCGGCGTCTGCTGGGCCCACTGCAGATCGTGGTTGCCCGGGACCACGAAGATGTCGTCGACCGACATCTGCCAACCGAAGATCATCGATTTCGCGCATTGCTCGACAAATTTGCTGGCGTCGTCGAACTCGGTGTCGAGCGACGTCTCGGTGAGATCACCGGTGATGGCGACGACGACGCGCGTGTTGGGATCGCGCGTTCCATCGGGCCGCCTGCGGGCTGGCGGATATCCGGAGGGCGTCGGCGGCGGCCCCCGGTCGGCGAACACGCCCGTCATCCAGTCTCTGGTCAGGCTCTCCAGCAGCTTCGGCCAGCCGCGCGCCACGGCCGGATGGCCGTCGGGCGGCACGGGCGGCTTGAATGCATGCCTGGGGCCGAAGTGAAGGTCGGTCAGATGTATGAGCGTGAGCTGGCGCCAGGACGACATCACGCCCTCGATTGTCCAGAAGGGAGAATATTCTACTGTGCCGCCACCTCCGTCGCAACGGAGCCTGGTCGGATTACGCCGCCTGCGTCAGCGCGCGCTCGAAGACGATCTCGCCCTTCTCCCGGCCCTGGTCGGTCCAGCCGTTCCGGCGATAGAAACGCTCGGCACGGCTGCCAGGCTCGGTGGTGAGCCTGGCCACCCGGTGGCCGGCCTGCCGCAGGTCCTCGCAGGCGAGCGGCAGCAGGGCACGGGCGATGCCGCGGCTCTCATAGTCGGGATGGACGAACAGACCGAAGATCGTCCCGTCGCGCACGTCGGCGACGCTGAAGCCCTGGATCGCGCCGTCCTGCTCCCACACCCAGAAGGTGCCGTTCGCATAGATCCAGCGCGCGACGTCTTCCACCTTCTGGACGTTGCCGGGGGAGAGCTGGTTCTCGCGCACCGAGTTGCGGACCTCGGTGATGCGCGGCCAGTCAGCGAGCGTTGCCTTGCGAATCATGCGGTCCCTATAGCGGCTCAACTGCCCGATGGCATCCTTCGGCAGGCAACGGATGGCGCCGAGCGGTGTTTAGCCGGGAAAGGAGGAGGATACCATGCGCGTCGTCTGGTTGGGCGCGCTCGTCGTTGCGCTCGCGGGCTGCGCGACGATGGAGCGGCACGTCACTGTCTGGCAGGCCGCCGATCCTGGCGGCGTCTATCCCTCGGGGCCCTTGAGCGGCGAGCCCGCCTACTTCGTCGGCTGGCACGTCTATCACTGATGCCCGGCTCGTCACCTACAGAGCCAGGCCAGCCTTCCGGATGATGGCGAGCGCCATGTAGCCCTCTTCGAGGGCCGTGGCGGCATCCGCTCGCGCCGTTTGATGCGGCGCGGGTCGCCACTATGTCTTGGGCGTATAGACACGCCGGCAAGCGTTATAGGAATAAGTCAAATAGAATGGGCGGGGTCCGCTGCCCGGATCCAGCGTCAAGTAGAACGTTCTGTTCTTGTTGTCTTTGGCGACAATTCTTCCAGAACCATCAGGCTGCAGCCCCTTCAGATCGACCGTGAATGAACTGTTCGGCGCTCGGCTCGCAGTCGTAAAAGTAAGTGTGTTCCCCTTTATGTCGACTCGCCCGTCTGTCGGCCAAGCCCATTCCGGCATGGGAATCGTTCCGCCCGCGCATGACGTCATGCCATTCTCCAGCGCGCCATAAGCAGCCCACGTCGCGTCTGCCGTGCCGGAGATTTGCGAAGCACCCGCCAGACCGATTGA
>JAXMCP010000007.1:0-3688 GCA_046349295.1 Reyranellaceae bacterium | reverse complement strand
TTGGCCGGCGGGATGCCGTCGCCCAGGATGTCGACCTCGCCGCGCTGCAGCCGCAGCAGCGCCACCAGCGGCTCCTGGCCGACCTCAAAGGTGATCTTGTCGAGATGCGGCAGGCCGGGCTTGAAATAGTCGGGGTTGCGCTCGAGCACGAGCTGCTGGCCGAGCGTCCAGTCGGCGAGCTTGAACGCCCCCGTGCCCACCGGATGCTTGCCGAAATCGGCCCCGTACTTCTCGACCTCCTCCTTCGGCACGGCATGGGCGAAGTTGATCGCCATGACGTGCAGGAAGGTCGCGTCCGGCCGCGACAGCTTGAACAGGACGGTCTGCGGGTCGGGTGCGTCGATGCTCGCGATCGAGCCGAAGAAGCCGGCACCCGGGCTCTGCGTCGCCGGGTCGAGCACGCGCTCGATCGAATATTTGATGTCCTCGGCCACCAGCGCGCGGCCATTGTGGAATTTGACGCCCGGCCGCAGCCTGAAGGTGTAGGTCAGCCCGTCGGGGGCGATCTCGTAGCTCTCGGCGAGGTCGGGCACGAGCTCCATGGTGCCGGGCTTGTAGTCCATCAGCCCGTCGAACAGGCTCTTGATGATCGACCAGTTCTGCCAGTCGTAGCCGATCGCCGGATCCAGCGTGCTGACATCGTCCTTGTAGGTGACGATCATCTCGCCGCCCTGCTTCGGCGCATCCTGCGCCACGGCCGCTCCGGTGACGGCGAGCACCAGCGCCAGCGCGCTGCCGACCAGCAACTTCCTCATCGCCCCACTCCCTCGCTCTTGCGGTGGAGATAGCGCAGCAAGGGGCGCGGGTCGACGGGCGCGTGGACGGCTCCGACTCGTCCGACATGCTCGGGGCGCGTGCCCATGGTACGTGCTCCGATCAGCTTCCATCCACCTCATGGCCATGTCCCCTCTGCAGCCGCGATCACTGGAGGCGCGCGGAGGACTCGCGACACGGCCGCAACAATTGGCACCTTTCCGACGCAACTGCGTCCACCGTCCTGGCCGGCTTGCCAAGCCATCCCATTTCACATTGACCCGAAATCAGAAAGTGCCATTATCGTCGGCAAGTATACTTCTACATTTAGGTCGCTTAGAGATTGAACTCAATCGTGTGGAGAGCACGCATGGCGTTCGCAATTTCTTGGTTAGCGCCCGCTTTCATGATTGGCTTGGCGACAATGGCGGGGGCGGCGCAAGCGGCAGACGTCCCAGGAAACAGATCGACTACGGCAACCATCGCGGTGTCGCGGCCGCTGGGCGAAGGCGCCATCGACTTTGCTGGTGACAGCGACTGGTATAAAATCAGCCTGGTCAAAGGGAAGGACTATGCCGTTCAAATCTATGCATCAGAGGACATTACAGTAAGCATTAGAGATAAGAACGGGAATGTCCTTAAGTCGAAGATTAATGACCCCGACGAAATAGCAGGATTCGAATTCAGGGCCAATTATAGTGGAAACTATTTTATAGAATACAAAGATCGTCTGACTGATGTCAAAGCCTATCCATTCCGATATCACAAGCTGCTCTCATATGATTGCAAGGCGGATGCCAGTACGGGCTGTTCGCTTGCCTTGAATGACAATCGCAAATGGCTTTTCACTTTCGCGCAGGATTTGGACTGGATGGCGATTTCGCTCACCAAGGGAAAACGCTATCGCATCGACCTGGGAGCAATCGGCTATTTCGGTGTCAGTCTTAGTCTTGTCAACGCCGCAGGCACGACACTCAAGAGATGGGACCGGAACTATGACGATAGCCAAGGATCGCACTATGTGATATCGAATTTCTCGCCTGCAAATAGCGGAAAATACTATATTGTCGCGGTAGGCAATGAGGACAACGACTTTGAGTATCGAGTGCTGGCGACCTCCAACTAGGCCGCGATCGTTGGATTTGGATTGGCCCTGAATGCAGCTGACAGGCGGCGCATGGGTAGCCAATAGGCCATAATGCATCCGACGGCGAGTTGGGGCCTGTGCTGAGCCCTTGCTTTCGAACATGCTTAAGCCGAACCGCTGGTTGCCCGCGACACTATCAGCGGCGCACGCAGCCACTCTCCAGCCAGCGGGCGAACTCGTCCTCCTCGACCTCGCCGGCGGCGACACGCTCGACCATCGCCGCCGCGTCCTGCTCGGCGACGTCTAGGCGCCAGCCGTTGAGCCACAGGGTGGCGAAGGTGGCGTAGAAGGCGGCGCGCTTGTTGCCGTCGACGAAGGGGTGGTGGATGCGCGCGAAGCCGAAGCCGATCGCGGCCGCCAGGGCGAAGATCGAGGGTGCGGCCTCGGCGTAGGCCTCGACCTGCCGTGCCCTGGCCAGCGCCGCCTCGACCCCGCCGGGATTGCGGACGCCCGCCGCACCGCCATAGCGCTCGATCAGGCGCTGGTGCGCCTCGAGGATCGCCTCCAGCGGCGGATATTCGACGCCGCTCACTTGGCGAGGCGGCGCAGGGTCTCGTCGTAGCGCGCCATGCAGGCGTCGAGCGCATCCATGGCGCGGGCGTAGGGGCTCTCGGCCTTGCTGACGACGATCCGGCCAGGATGCGCCTCGACCACGACCTCGTCGCCGCGGGCGATGCCGGCGGCGCGCAACTGGTCGGCGCGCAGGGTCAGCCCGTCGCTGTTGCCGATCTGGCGGATCTTGGTGACTGCGCCCATAGCTCTCTCCATCGTCGGGGCATAATGTATCTACGAATGTGATTACGTCAAGGGTCAGCGCAGCCTGATCCGCGGGTCGACGAAGGGGGCCACCAGATCCGCGAGCAGGTTGCCCAGGACGATGAAGCCCGCCGCGACGGTCGTGACGCCGACGATGATCGGGATGTCGACCGTCTGGATCGCCTGCCAGGTGAGCTGGCCGATGCCGGGCCAGCCGAACACCGATTCGACCACCACCGCCCCGCTCATGAACATGCCGACGTCGAGCCCGATCATGGCGACGATCGGCAAGGCGGCGTTGCGCAGGGCGTGGACCAGGAGCACGCGGGTCGAGCCCGCACCCTTGGCACGGGCGGTGACGATGTAATCCTGGCGCAGCACGTCGACCAGCGCCGAGCGGGTCATCCGGGCGTACCAGCCGCCGCCGAGCAGGCCCAGCGTCAAAGCGGGCAGGACCAGATGGGCGAAGCTGCCGTAGCCGCCGAGCGGCAGCCAGGCGAGCCGCACCGCGAACAGGTAGAGCAGGAGGATGCCGACCACGAACTGCGGGGCGGAGACGGCGGCGAACGAGGCCACCATCAGCCCGCGGTCGAGTGGGCGGCCGCGCCGGGAGGCCGCCAGGATGCCGGCGGTCAGGCCGATCGCCAGCTCGACCACGACGGCCCCGGCCATGAGCAGGAGCGTCGCCGGCAGGCGCGACAGGATCAGGGTCGTGACCTCGGTCTTCTGCAGGTAGGAGCGGCCGAGATCGCCCTGCAGCAGCCGGCCGAGATAGCGCAGATATTGCCGCCAGAGCGGCAGGTCGAGGCCGAGCTGGCTGCGGATGCTCTCAACCACGGCGGGCGTGGCGCTGCGGCCGGCGATCTGGCGCACCGGGTCGGCCGGCAGCAGGAACAGCAGGAGATAGGTGATCAGCGTGATGCCGAGCAGGATGAGCAGGGACTGGCCGAAGCGGCGGGCGAGATAGCGGCCCATCAGTCGCGGCCGCGCTGAGTCGGGTCGAGCGCGTCGCGCAGGCTGTCGCCGAGCAGG
>JAXMCP010000006.1:0-3771 GCA_046349295.1 Reyranellaceae bacterium | reverse complement strand
CGTCAGGTGCCCCCCGGCCGACCAGCCGGTGAGGATCACCTGCCCCGCGGTGCCGCGCCCCGGCGCCTCGGCGGCGAGCCAGTCGAGGGCCGTGCGCAGCTCGCCCGCGATCTGCGTCAGGCCCGCCTCCGGCGCCAGCGTGTAGCCCGGCAGCGCCGCCGACCAGCCCCGCGCCAGCACCCCCTCGGCGAGGCAGGCGAACTCCTCCCGGCTGCCGCGCTGCCAGTAGCCGCCATGGATGTGGACCAGGCACGGTGCCGCCGGATCGGCCGCCGGGTAGAGATCCCACCTCGTCCGCTCGGCCCCGCCATAGGGCAGGTCCAGATGCCCCGGCCGCCCCGCCCGCAGCGCCCGCGAGGCGGCGGTCCGCTCCTCCCGCCTCGCCTGCGCCACCTCGGCCCCGACATGCGCCACATTGTTGAAGGCGAGATTGCGCGCCTCCAGCGACATGGTCATCCAGTCCATGCCGGTGCTCCCCGAGCCGATTCACGCGATGTGGCCGACCATCGCCGTCGTCCTGCGAGGTTGCCAAATGCCCCGGCAGCCAGCAAGCCGGGCCGCGGCTCCTCCGCCGCCGCCGCGCTGGCGTCTGCCAGGCTGTCAGGCTGTCAGGCTGTCAGGCTGTCAGGCTGTCAGGCTGTCAGGCTGTCAGGCTGTCAGGATAGTCCCTCAGAGCCCGACCCGAAATGAATTGAGTGATCTCAGTTACTTGTGGTCAGTCGGAGTTGCGAGCAACGACGGAGTCACAAGATGTCATGGACTGAAACCACCCGACGCCAGTATCGGCGCGCCGGGCTCAGGTATGCAAGCGATCTGACCGAGCAGGAGTGGCAGTTGATCGCGCCACATCTTCCTTCGGCCAAACCGCTCGGGCGGCGGCGCAAGACCGACCTGCGCCGGGTGGTCGAGGCGATGCTCTATCTACTGACCACCGGCTGCCCCTCGGGAGCCACCGCCGCAGCTCCCGCCCTGCGGGACGGATGATCGGCGCTGCCGATCATGGCGACTTCTGCCCACGGATTTTCCGCCCGACACGACGGTGCAGCGCTTCTTCTACCGCTGGCGCGACGACGGCACCTGGCGGCGGATCAACCATCACCTGCTCATGGCGGCGCGCGAGGCGATGGGCCGGGAGGCCAGCCTGTCGGCGGGCGTGATCGACAGCCAGTCGGTCAAGACCACCGAGGCCGGCGGGCCAAGCGGCTACGACGCCGGCAAGAAGGTCAAGGGCAGGAAGCGCCATATCCTGACCGATACCAATGGGTTGCTGGTCGCTGCCATCGTCCATGAGGCCAATCTCCAGGACCGCGACGGGGCGGTGCCGCTGCTAGCCTCGGTGCGTCGTCCCTTCCCCCTGCGATGGCACCTTCGTGCCATCGATCCGCGATGCGGACCGGATCGACGCCGCTGGCGTCGATGGCTGCGCCATGTCTTCGCCGATGGCGGCTATGCCGGGGCCAAGCTGCGGACCTCGCTGGCAGGCCTCGGCAGGTGGACCCTGGAGATCGTCAAGCGATCCGCCGTCGCGCGCGGCTTCGCGCTGCTGCCTCGAAGGTGGGTCGTCGAGCGCACGCTGGCTTGGGTCAACCGCAACCGCCGCCTCGCCAAAGACTTCGAGGCACTGGTCGAAACCGCCACCGCTTGGCTCCTGCTGGCCAGCGTCAAGCTACTTATGCGCAGGCTCGCGAGAGCCTAATCCACTTATGGGATATTGAGTCGGGCACTGAGTTTAAGCGACCGGGGCCACTCGCGCGACGTAAGGAAGACCCTTGGGATCAAGTTCTCAGATACATCGACAAGATTCGCGAGGGATTTTGGAGCGAGAATGGCCAGAAGATCAAAGCCGACGAAAGCACTAGGCTTTACTGTTACATAATGTGTGATCTTGACAACGACGTCATAGTCCAGCTCGTTAATCACAGAGAGTTCACACCTCTGTTTGATGGGAGCGATGGGTATTTTCGATACAATGAGCGACTTCGCGCATATGTTGAGCTAGTTCCCTTTGAGAAGGTTCTTAAGGAGACTGAGAGGAAGCATCGTGTGTTTTTCGACCGTCTGGGCCTCGATTCAAGAAAATGAGAACATCGGTTCGATAGGCATTTCAATAGCCTCGGCTTCCTGCGCACCTTGCCGGAACTGACCGGAAGTATTCACTTGGCCAGATCGTGGGCTACCTACATCGGACCATGGGGTCGAGGTTTCAGCCTTTGGTCAGGAATAGCTACCTCGATTTCGCGTGCCACTTGTTTCGGGTGAGCGTTCCTGGGC
Organism: Reyranellaceae bacterium; assembly: GCA_046349295.1. Lineage (GTDB taxonomy): Bacteria > Pseudomonadota > Alphaproteobacteria > Reyranellales > Reyranellaceae > Reyranella. The sequence goes on along the minus strand of JAXMCP010000006.1, from coordinate 1,500 downwards.
CCCTTCTCCCTGCCAACCGAGTCGGCGGCACCGTAATTCTGGCCATTCGGGCGAAGCTCGTGGAGCTGCTGCCCGGCCGTCGTCCCCGACGCCGCCCCTGCCCGCGCCAGCCACCCGGTGCTAGGCTCCGCCGCGTTCCACCAACGGAGCCCCCGCCATGCCCGAGCCCGGCACCAACCTGACCATCGACCCGCAGCGGCTGTGGGATCAGCTCATGGAGACGGCGCGGTTCGGCGGGACGGCCAAGGGGGGGATCCGGCGGCTGACGCTGACGGACGACGACAAGGCGGTGCGCGACTGGTTCAGGGCGCAGTGCGAGGGGCTGGGCTGCACGGTGACGGTGGATTCGGTCGGCAACATGTTCGCGCGGCGGGCGGGGAAGGACGAGAGCCTGCTGCCGATCGCGATGGGCTCGCATCTGGACACGCAGCCGACGGGCGGGAAGTTCGACGGGGTGCTGGGGGTGCTGGGGGCCTTGGAGGCGCTCCGGACCATGGTCGAGATGGGGTACGAGACGACGGCACCCATCGAGGTGGTGAACTGGACCAACGAGGAGGGCTCGCGGTTCGCGCCGGCGATGCTGGCCTCGGGGGTGTATGCCGGGGTGTTCACAGCCGACTACGCCTATAACCGCGAGGATCGCGAGGGGAAGCGGTTCGGCGAGGAGCTGGAGCGGATCGGCTACCGGGGCGAGGAGCCGGTGGGGGCGCACCGGCTGGGGGCGCTGTTCGAGCTGCATATCGAGCAGGGGCCGATCCTCGAGGACGAGGGCAGGATGGTGGGCGTGGTCCAGGGCGTGCAGGGCATGCGCTGGTACGAGGTGACGGTCACCGGCCAGGACGCGCATACCGGCGCCACGCCGATGTATCTGCGCAAGAACGCGCTGCTCGGGGCGGCGCGGGCGATCGAGCGGATCGACGCCATCGCGCAGGCGCACGCGCCGGCGGCGGTGGGCACGGTGGGGCTGGTCGAGGTGCGGCCCAACTCGCGCAACGTGATCCCGGGCGAGGTGTTCTTCACGGTCGACTTCCGCCACCCGGACGAGGCCGAGCTGGACGCGATGGAGCGAGAGTTCCGCAGCGCCCTGCCGGAGATCATGGGGCCGCTGAAGCTGGAGTTCGAGGAGAAGCGGATCTGGGACTCGCCGGCGGTGCGGTTCGCTCCGGAGCTGATCGAGTGCGTGCGGCACGGGGCCGAGCAGGCGGGCTATGCCACGCGCGACATGGTGAGCGGGGCGGGGCACGACGCGGCCTATCTGGCCCGGGTGGTGCCGACGACGATGATCTTCGTCCCCTGCCTGGGCGGGATCAGCCACAACGAGGCTGAGAGCACGACGCTCGAGGAGTGCGCCGCCGGGGCGCAGGTGCTGCTCAACGCGGTCCTGGAATATGACCGGCGGCTGGGCGGGTGAGCGCTCCGGTCACCGTCGCGGAGTTCCTGCGCTTCGAGGGGGAGTTCGACCGGCGCTACCAGCTCATCGGCGGGTCGTGGCGGCAGGCG
>JAXMCP010000005.1:0-4414 GCA_046349295.1 Reyranellaceae bacterium | reverse complement strand
CACCTTCTGTGCCAGCCCGATCACGACCATCCGCGCACCGGCCGATGCCCGGCCCAGCGTGTGCCGGCGTCGACGGAGCTGCCGTGCCACCGTCTTGTAGCGCACGATCGGCCCAGCCACGAGCTGCGGGAAGAGCGCGATGTAGAGCGCCACCTCGACCGGATAGCGGTTGGCCGGGAACCGTCGCCGGTAGACGTCGATCAGGTAGGACAAGGCGTGGAAGGTGAAGAACGAGATCCCGAGCGGCAGGGGGATGTGCGGCTGCGGCAGCATCACGCCCATGGGCGCCATGACCACCGCCAGGTTCTCGGCCAGAAACCCGGCATATTTGAACAGTGCCAGCAGCCCGAGATTGACGGTGACCGCGAGCAATAGCCCGTGGCGCCGGCTTGGCCCGTCGCGAGTGTCGATCGCCACCCCGGCCCATGCGTTGAACGCGATCGAGCCCAGCAGCAGCAGGACGAACCACGGCTCGCCCCAGGCGTAGAACAGCAGCGAGCTGACCAGCGTGACCGAGTTCTTGAGCCCGATCGTCGGCATAGTGAAGTAGAGAAGCAGGAAGATCGGCAGGAAAAAGAACAGGAAGGTGACCGAAGAGAACACCATCCCGGAAAGTCCCGACCTGGAGATCAATCAATGCAGGAAGAAACGACGCTGGCTCATCCATAAAGGAGCGGCTCGGCCGGTTCAATCTCCGGCGCAGTTGCGTCCGATCAACCGCCAGCCAGCGTGCGGGCCTCGTCCGCCGAGAGGCACACCGCCGCGGCGGCGACGTTCTCCTCGAGATGCGCGATCGAGCGCGTCCCCGGGATCGGGACGATGGTCGGGCTGCGGGCGAGCAGCCAGGCGAGCGCCAGCTGGGCCGGGCTGCAGCCGCGCCCCGACGCCGCCCTGCCCAGCGGGCCCGCGGCATCGGCCAGGGGTGCGTGCAGTGCGAAGGGCTCGGCATCGAGGGGGCCGTAGGGGAAGAACACGATCCCCGCCGCGGCACAGCGGTCGACGAGCTCGCCATGCTCCTGGCGGGCGAAGCTGAAGCGGTTCTGCACCGAGGCGATCGGCCCGGCCCTTCGCGCCCGCTCGAACTCGTCCAGGGTCACGTTCGAGATGCCGACATGGCGCACCTTGCCCTGCCGGACCAGGTCGAGCATCGCCCCCACCGACTCCTCGATCGGCGTGTCCTCGTCGACCCAGTGAAGCTGGAGGAGGTCGATGCTCTCGCGCCTGAGCTGGCGAAGGCTCGCCTCGCAGATGGTGCGGATCGCCTTGGGCCGGCCGTCGCGATACATGATGCCCGGCCCGACCTTGGCGATGCCGCATTTGGTCGTGATCACCAGGCCCGCGGGATAGGGGTGCAGCGCCTCGGCGACCAGCGCCTCGTTGAAGCCCGGCCCGTAGGCGTGGGCGGTGTCGATCAACGTCACGCCGAGCTCGACCGCGCGGCGCAGCACGGCGATCCCGCCGGCCGGGTCGGGATAGGGGCCCCAGTTGCCCGGCTGGCCGGTGAGCCGCATGGCGCCGTAGCCCAGCCGCGCCACCTCCAGCTCGCCGCCGATCCGCACGGTGCCTGCTGCGTCCGCCCTGACGGTCATGGCATTCACCCTAGAACTGCACGCCCTTGGTCAGGGCACCGTCGATCACGAGATTGGTGCCCGTCGTGAAGCTGGAGGCCGGGCTGGCGAGAAACACCACCCCCCGCGCGACCTCTTCCGCGGTCGCCATGCGCCCGGTCGGGTTCAGGGCCAGCGCCTGCTTGAACAGCTCGGCATTGTTGTTCTCGATCCACTGCCAGATGCCGCCGTCGAAATAGGTGTTCCCCGGCGAGACCGAGTTCACCCGGATCATCTTGCCGGCGAGCTTGTAGGCGAGGCCCTGGGCGTAGTGGATCAGCGCCGCCTTAGTGGCGCCGTAGGCCGGGCTGGTGAAGTCGATCTCGCGGCCCGAGACGCTGGAGACGACCACGATCGAGGGTGCCTCGGACTTCTCGAGGAACGGCATGGCGGCGTTGACCGTGCGCACCGTGTGCATCAGGTCGATCTCGAACTCGTGCCGCCACGCCTCCTCGGTGTCGCCCATGTCGAGGGCACTGACGTTTGGCACCACGATGTCGATCCCGCCCAGGGCCGCGGCTGCCGCACCCACCCAGGCCTCCAGCGCCGCCTTGTCCGCGACGTCGACCGCCATCCCATGGGCGGCGACACTCTTGGCGCGGATGCCCGCCAGCGTCGCGTCGATCTCGGCCTGGTTGCGGGCGCAGATCGAGACGCTGGCACCCTCCGCGGCGAAGATGTCCGCACAGCGCCGGCCGATGCCCTTGCTGCCGCCGGTGACCAGCGCGCGCTTGCCCTTGAGGCCGAGATCCATTGCACCCTCTCCGTTTCTTGGTTCAGCCCAGGTAGCTCTTCAGCACCGAGGCGCCCAGGGCTTATTTCGGATCGGTCACGTTGGCGACAAGCGTCCGCTTGATCATCTCGCGCTTGGCGCCATCCCTCTGCCGCCGCCATTCCTCCGGTGGCAACGCCAACTGCTGCCGCTCGGCCTCGATCAGCTCGCGGAAATCTTCGTCATTCGCCAGCAGTTGACGCAGCTCCACCGGCGCAGCGCCGCCAACGCGGCTGCCCGCAGCACGCGCTGCCCTCGCGCCAGCCATTGCGCCGCCCTCCGGCGCTGGCACCCGGTCGGAGCTTCTCGCCGGGGGCGGGGGCGAGTGCGGATCGGCAGGCCGGCGGCGACGTATCTGTTTGCGGAGGACGGGACGTGTGTGGAGCGGGAAGCGTTTCATTAGGGCCGTACGGTGTGTTGCGACGACCTTCTCCACTTAAATGTGTCCCCGTTAATACATGAACAATGTCATTGGCGATAAGAGTTAGCCGTCTGGTTGTCGAGAAGGTGGCCATCGTGAAGAATTCCCTGATCGGTCTCGTCGTGATGATCGCGGGTTCTATGATCGCATTTGCCGGCGCAAGCGAGGCCTACGACCGTACTACCGACGCAAAAAAGATCGCGTGGATGGACAGGGGTAAGGCCGCTGTCAGAGAAAAAGTCAAGGACCCAGAGTCAGCAGTCTTCTGTCAAGTTTTCTTTCAGGCCGGAAAAGATGGTATCCCAATGACATGTGGTGAGGTGAACGCAAGAAATGGATTCGGCGGTTTTGCTGGATTTCAAAGGTTTATATCAGCTGGACGTTCTGAGCTCACGTTTCTTGAAGAGCAGGTCGAGGATTTTGATGTGATTTGGGATAGATTCTGTTCATAGGGTAGAGTTAAAGGGGCCCGCGACTGTCTACGGGGTCCGGCTGCCGGGTCAGGCACCTTTTTCGTCCTGGCGACGATCAACCCGCTGGGCAGGGTCGGATCTCAGTATCGAGATCGGCTCGCCGATGTAGCTCGTGGTCCCTGGTTGCGGCCAGCGGTTGCAATCCCGGCATGACCACCAATATCGCCTCATGCGACGCTTCTTGGTTCGGCCACGGTGAGGCGCAACCCGAGCGCCTTCAGCACGCGCAAGGTGGTGCTCAAGGTCGGGTTGCCCTTGGCGCTGAGCGCCCGGTAGAGGCTCTCGCGCGACAGCCCAGTCGCCTCGGCGACTTGGCTCATGCCCTTGGAGCGGGCGACGGCGCCGAGCATCTCCGCGATCACGCGTGGGTCACCGTCCTCGAACGCCGCTTCCAGGTGGAGGACGGCGTCCTCGGATGTCTCGATATAGTCCGCTGCGTCGTGGACACGGGTCTCGACCCTAGCCATCGCTCTGCTCCACCCACTTCCGCCACAGCGCTCTTGCCCGTTGGATATCGCGCGCCTGCGTGCTCTTGTCGCCGCCTGCCAGCAATACGATCAGCGCCTCACCCTGCGTCGCGTAGTAGACACGATAGCCTGGGCCGAACATCAGCCTCAGCTCGCTGACGCCGTCGCCGACCGGGGCGACATCGCCCGGATTGCCCAAGCGGAGCCGGATGATCCGTGTACTGATCCGAGCGACCGCCTGTCGATCCCGCAGGCCCTTCATCCATGTGCGAAAGGCCTCGGTCTCGACAGCCGGGATCATGCTCGGGATGTAGCTTTCAGGCTACGGTCCTGTCAAGGATTGAAGTCCATCTCAAGATCAATCCTGATCCTGATTACCCAGATTTCTCCGCTGGCACGAGGGTGCGATAGGGCGTGGGCGGCTGCCTGAGGGCGACGTAGGCGAGACGCGGGACCATGCTTTTGAGGTCGGCGCGGCGGTTGAAGCGGTACTCGTAGGCGGCGAGATAGCGGGCGCTGTGTCGGGCGCCAAGGGCGCGGCCGAGGTCGCGTCCCTCGGCATGGTGTAGCTCGGCGGCAGCGAAGCCGCTCGCGAGCGCGCTCACGGCACGCTGGCGAGCGGGCGGCTTCGCGGCGGTCATCGGCGATGCGCGATAGGGTTGGAGTGCCACCAC
>JAXMCP010000004.1:0-2521 GCA_046349295.1 Reyranellaceae bacterium | reverse complement strand
CGAATGACCACGGTGACCCTCTGCGTTGTATCCCGTGATGACGTCAACCGGCACGCCCTAGCGGCATTCGAGAGCGTGGCGCAAGGGGCCCACATTTCCTTCGCGTCGGCTGAACTGTTGCGGCCCACACTGACCCCCAAGCGCTGTACGTTGCTCAAGGCCATGACGGCCCAGGGCCCGATGACGATCCGGGAAGCGGCACGCCGCGTGGCCCGCGAGGTCAAAGCGGTTCACACCGACGTCCACTGCCTCCTCGCCAGCGCCATCCCGAAGCGTATCCAGGACGGCCGGATCGTCTTTTCCCTGCAACGCGGTGCATGATCACGCCAGAAGCCGGATGACGCGACGCCGCCCAGTGTCGAAGTGCTGCGCCGACCTGTCCGTCACCCCAGCAAACTGTTGGTAAGCCGCCGCCGCATTCACATCGACGTCGGATTTACAGTCGCATCGGCGCGAACAAGGGGACCGAGCCGCAGAACCTCGCCGGCAGTGACTTGAACTAGGCTCACCCGGCGAGCGTGAGCGAGAGTCGTTACTGGCCGGTACCGAAAGAGCGTGCAATAAATCGCTCGGCAGGTAGCGTTGGCGTGCGGCTTGAGCAGCGAGGCCATCACCCCAGGCGTTCAGCGTCGGCTCGTCGCCGTGCTCGTGGCCGACATCGCCGGCTACAGCGGCATGGTCGAGCGCGACGAGGTGGGCACGGTCGCGCGTTGGCGTCGATGGCGGCGCGAGGTGATCGAGCCTTCCATCGCCAGGCACAAGGGCAGGCTGGTCAAGACCACGGGCGACGGCTTCCTGGCCGAGTTCCAGAGTGCCGTCGCGGCCGTGCTGTGCGGGGTTGAGATCCAGCGGCTCGGTGCGGCACGCAACGTCGCCGCCGCGTCGGTCGAGCCGATCGCCCTGCGAATGGGGCTCAATCTCGGCGATCTCATCATCGAAGGCGGCGACATCTACGGCGACGGCGTCAATGTCGCGGCTCGACTCGAGGCATTGGCACCACCTGGCGGCCTCCTGATCTCCCGCGCCGTGCGCGATCAGATTCGGGACAAGCTGCCCTTTCCGTTCGAGGACGAGGGCGAGCATCGGGTCAAGAATCTCAGCCGACCGATCCGGGCCTTCCTGTTGCGCCCTGAGGTGATCGCCGCCCTGCCGGAGCCCAACCTTGAGGCCGGTCCGCTTTGGACCGGTCGGCGCCGATTGCTGACGTTCCTCGCCCTGCTTGCCGCTGCGTTGGTACTCGCCACCGGCGCGTGGGTGGGCGGCCGACTCCTGCGGCCCGGTGTCGTCGACGGGCCCGCTCCGATCTCCATTGCGGTTCTCCCGTTTTCGGGCGCCTCGGACGATCCCGAGCATGCGGTCCTTGCCGACGCGATCACGGAGAACCTGATCACCGACCTGTCCCGCATCTCCGGAGCCTTCGTCATCGCCAGCAGCACGAGCTTCACGTTTCGGGACAAGGCGGTGGATCCGCGCGATGTCGCCGCCGAACTCAAGGTGCGTTACGTCCTAAGCGGCTCGGTGCGGCGCACTGGCGACGCCGTGCAGGTAACGGCGAACCTCGTCGACGGCGAGTCGGGCAGCCAGATCTGGGGCGAGCGGTTCGACCGCAGCCGCGCCGAGGTCGGCGACCTCCAGCAGGAAGTGACGGGCCGCATCGCGCGCACCTTGAACCTTGAGCTGAAGGAGGCGGCCAGCCGGCGGAGCGTCCGACTGTCGGGCAGTGCCCTTGCCGCCGACGACCTCGCCTTGCAGGCCTGGGCCGAGATCTGGAGCAAGCCGCAGTCGCGGGAAACCAACGCCGTCGGACTGGATTTGGCCCAGCAGGCCCTCGCTCTGGATAGGAATCATGCCGACGCCCTGGCGACCGCGGCCTATGCCTATGTCCGCGCGGGCTCGTTCGGTTGGACCGACGACAAGAACGCTGCCTTGCAACAGGGCCTCGCGGCCGCAGAGCGGGCTGTCGCCCTCGATCCGAACAATGCCGACGCGCAGTATGTCCTGTCCTATGCGCTGCGTTCGTCCGGCGACCGCACCCGTGGGGAGGAGGTCAACCGCCTCTGCGTCGAGCTCAATCCCAACCACGCGCCCGGCGTCGCGGGTCTCGGCCTGTTCGCCCTGCTGGACGGTCGAGCGGCGGAGGCCAGCGAGTATTTCGGGCGCGCGCTTACCTTGAGCCCGCGCGATCCGTTGCGGGCGGTCTGGTACAACTGGATGTCGGTGGCAGCCTTGGTCTCCGATGACCCTGCAACGGCCGAGGTCATGGCCATTCGGGCGCTGGCCGCCAACCCCAACTTCAGGCTCGCCGAGTTGCATCTGGGGGTCGCCTACAGCCGTCTCGGTCGGTCTGCCGAAGCCGCGACGACGCTGGCCCGCTTTCGCGACAACGAGCCCAGCCTGTTCTCGACTGCGGCACTGGAAGCGCGGACCTTCCGGCAGAGCAGCGACAGGGCTGCACCTCTGCGCACCAGATATCTGCAGTACCTGCGCGAAGCGGGCGTACCGGACCGGTGACTACCGTGTG
>JAXMCP010000003.1:0-7625 GCA_046349295.1 Reyranellaceae bacterium | reverse complement strand
GCATGTCGTTGGCGTCGAGCGTGTAGGGCACGATCAGCTGCTGCCGGCCTGTGGCATTCACCCAGTAGGGGAGGTCATCGGCGTAAGAGTCGGCGATATAAAGGAACTTTCCTTCCTCCACGGCGAGTTCCAGGCTGTTGGGGCTGGTGCGGCCCAGATACCAGCCGTCCGGTCGGGCACCCGTGACCTCGGCGTGCAGCCGGATCGCCTCCTTGATCTGGCGGCGCTCCTCCTCGCGCTCCATGTACTGGTGGTCGATCCACTTCAGCCCGTGGCTGGCGATCTCCCAGCCCGCCTCCTGCATCGCGGCTACGGCCGTGGGGTTGCGCTGCAGGGCGAGCGTGACGCCGTAGACTGTCACCGGCAGCCCGCGCTCGCCGAACAGGCGCCACAGCCGCCAGAAGCCGGCGCGGCTGCCATATTCGTAGATCGACTCCATGTTCATGTGGCGCACGCCCTTGAGCGGCGCAGCACCGGTGATCTCGGACAGGAACGCCTCGGACGCGGCGTCGCCGTGCAGGACGTTGTTCTCCCCACCTTCCTCGTAGTTGACCACGAACTGGACGGCGATCCGCGCCTCGCCGGGCCAGCGCGGGTCGGGCGGGTTGCGGCCGTAGCCGACCATGTCGCGGGGATAGGCGGTCTCGCTCACGGGAGCTTCCTCCAACGCATTGATGGCGAGCCTAGCAGGGAGTGGCGGGTTGCGCCTGCCTCCGGAATTTGAAAGTGCTTTCCCTTCAGGGTGCGAACCGGGCCAGCTCGCCGTCATAGCGCTTCGATAGCGGGGGCGCGTAGCCGATCGCCTTGCTCGTGCCGAGCCCGAGACCCGCCACCGCCTCGATCAGCTTCACGGCGCAGGCGACGCCGTCGACGACGGGAAGGCCGAACTCGGCGGCGAGCCGCGCATTCAGGTCGGCCATCCCGGCGCAGCCGAGCACGATCGCCTCGCACCGGTCGTGCCGCACGGCCTCGTCGATCTCGGCCCGCAGCCGGTCGACCGCGCCCGAGCCGGGCTCCTCCAAGGCCAGCACCGGCACCTCCGCCGTGCGCACGTTGCGGCAGCGGCGGTCGAAGCCGTATTTGTGGACCAGTTGCTCGAGCGCCGGTCCCGAGCGGCCGAGCGTCGAGACGATGGTGAAGCTGCCGGCGATCATGGTGGCGACGTGCATCGCCGCTTCGGCGATGCCGAGCACGGGGCCTCTGGCGACGCAGCGGGCGGCATCGACGCCGGTGTCGTCGAAGCAGGCGACGACGTAGCCGGCATAGCCTTCGCCCTCGCCCCGGCGCACCTCGTCGATCACGCCCGGCACGGCGAACGCCTCGTCGTAATAGCCCTCGATGCTCACCGGCCCGCTGGCCGGCGACACCGCGACGATCTCGGTGCCGGCAGCCGCCACCGCTCGCGCCGCAGCGCCGATCTTCTCGGTCATCGAGCCGGTCGTGTTCGGATTGACCACGAGGATGCGCATGCTTAGGCGGTCCGAGGTTGGCGGCGATGCCGCATCGTTCGGGGCGGCGGCGCGCCCGTCAACCCCGGCCGGCGGCAACAGCGGGGAACGCCATGCAATTCGACTTCGGCGCCATCGCCGCCGAGCTGCGCTACAAGCTACTGTGCAGCTTCGTCGGCCCCCGGCCGATCGCCCTGGTGACCACGCTGGGGCTGGACGGCGTGCCCAACGCGGCGCCGATGAGCTTCTTCAACGTCTTCGCCCAGACCCCGCCGCTCCTGATCCTGGGCCTGCAGGACCGGCCGCACGGTCCCAAGGACACGACGCGCAACATCCGGGACACGGGCGAGCTGGTGGTCAACCTGGTCGACGCGCCGCTGGCGCAGGCGATGGTCGCCTGCTCGGTCGACCACCCGCCCGAGATCGACGAGACGGTTGCGGCCGGGCTCACGCTGCTGCCCTCTGTCGCCGTCCGCCCCGGCCGCATCGCCGAGGCGCCGGTCTCCTTCGAGTGCCGCCTCGAGCGCACCGTCGACTTCCCCGGCCGCTGCATCGTCTTCGCCGAGGTCGTCCACATGCATGTGCGCGACACCTGCATCGATGCACAGAGCCTGCGCGTGCTGCCCGACCACTACCGACCGGTCGCGCGGATGCACGGCGACTGGTACGTCACGGCGGAGGACTGGTACGAGTTGAAGACGCCCCCTGCCGAGTGAGGACGGTGCGGGGATTGACGATCGCTCCATTCAAAGATAACCATAATATTTGTTGCTCTCAGAGTTATCGCTCTGCGTTGATCGTCACGGCATCGCTGTTGCCGGCATTTAAGCTTGGAAAGCAACCAAAATTATGACAAATCAGCTGGATGGCGGCTGCCTGTGTGGCCGTATCCGCTACAGTTGCGACGCCGCGCCCGCGCTCACGGCACTCTGCCACTGCCGGCACTGTCAGAAGCAGACCAGCGCGCCCTACTCGATCGTGGTGGCCGTGCCCAAGGGGAGCCTGGTGATCGAGCGCGGCGCGCTCAAGACCTTCCTCGACACCGGCGACAGCGGCCAGCAGGTCGAGCGCAGCTTCTGCCCCGACTGCGGCTCGCCGATCCGCTCATTCGTGGCGGCGCTGCCCGCGCTCGAGTTCATCAAGGCCGGCACGCTCGACGACACCTCGTGGCTGGCGCCGACGATGGAGCTCTGGTGCGAGACCGCACAGCCCTGGATGCTCACCGGCCCGCCCCGCCAGCGGATCGAGCGCAACCCGCCGCTGTCATGAGGCGGCCGGCCGCGCCACAGGGTCGGCGCGCACCGTAGCTGCCGGCGAATTGACATCCCCGCTTGCGATGCCCGGCAGCCGGTGCGCCAGCATCAATCGCACGAGCTCGGCTTGGCTGTGCGTGTCGGTCTTGTCGAAGGCGCGCTGCAGCAGCGTGCGCACGGTGGCGAGACTCACCCCCAGCGATCCGGCGATGTCCGCCAGCCGCGAATGCTCCAGAAGTGCCAGGGCCGTTCGGGCCTCGGCGCCGGTGAGGCCGTAGGCGAGGCGCAGAACATCCGCCCTACCTGCCGGTGCCATCTCCGGGTCCGCGAGCAGCACCATTGCGGTCGCGCGGTTGCTCGCCATGGCCGGCTCGGCGCCGCGCAACGGCGCAATCAGCGCCGACAGGACGGAGCGTGTCACGGCCACCCCGCGCACCGGCAAAGTGCTGAATTCGCGTTACGTGCGGGCAAATCGCAGCGGCCATCCCACCCACTCTGCTGGTCTTGGCAATCGTCTCCTCCCACGCGTTCTGATCAAGGATGCTGACGTAAATGGACTTGATCAGGGTCAAAAGTTCTTTGACAGTGAACATCCACTATCTTAGTAGCCCTATAGTTGCTTAAGAAGTACTCTAGCCATTCGATGAAATTTCGGTAATTATTTCTACGTGAGCATCTCGGACGCATCACGCCCCACGTCATGCAAGCGGCTGGCGAGAGTAGCCGCTCCAACCGATATGCTGATATGCATTGCGGTTGATCCGACCGCAAAGACTGGGAGCGAAGAACCTGCGGCCCAGGGCCGTTAGGTGTTGTTGATTTCTGTGAGCAGCCACGGGCGCAATCTGCAGCCCGATACGAATGGAGATGATAGATGGCAGACTTGATCGGAGGAATTGCACCTTATCTCGGTAGAAACAACCTCATCTTCGGGACGGGGGATGCCGACAACATTTATGGCGATCCGTACACTGAAGGTAACTTCGAGGGACTGCCGCCCAACGCCGGCATCCTATCCTCCGGGAAGGGCGGCAGCGACCTGCTGTTCGGCTTTGGCGGCGGCGATACCATTGTCGGTGACGCCGGGCTGATCAGTGGTACAGGGCGCGGTGGAAACGACCTGATCCTTGGCGGCGACGGTGACGACCCGTTCCTGATCGGCGACGCGGACAACGACATGTCCGAGAACGCGCGCGGAGGCCACGATCAAATCGAGGGCGGGACCGGTGACGACGGGCTATTCGGCGATTCTGGCAACAGCATGTCTGGCAGCGCCCGCGGAGGATGCGATCATCTCGATGGCGGCCTCGGTGACGACCTGGTCGTCGGTGACGCTTATCTCGTAATCTCCGGAAACGCGCAGGGTGGCGATGATCGAGCCCATGGCGGTCAAGGAGACGATCGCCTCATCGGCGACGCTTGGGCCGGCGGAGGCGGTCCCGGTCTGATCGACCATGCACGCGGCGGGGATGACTGGCTTTGGGGCGATGCCGGCGACGACAGGATCCAGGGTGACGCAAGCGTGCGATTGTCGGGATTCGCGCGTGGCGGCAACGATGCGCTATTCGGTGGATCGGGGAGCGATCAACTGTTCGGGGATGCTTGGCTTTTCGACAGCACACGAGGTGGCAACGACTACTTGAATGGCGGCAATGGCGATGACTTCCTCTATGGCGACGACTTCTTCATAGCCGACAACGCCACAGCTGGTAACGACCGGCTACTGGGAGGTGTCGGCAACGACTTCCTCACTGGTGATGGTTACGCGGTTTCGGGTAGTGCACGTTGTGGCGCCGATGTCCTCGTCGGTGGTATTGGCAACGACCGCCTCTGCGGCGACGCGAACCCCGCGGATGCGGGGACCGACCTCACCAACGTCACCCGCGGCCACGACCGCTTCGTCTTCGCCAACGGCAGCGGCCTGGACACGATTCTCGACTTCCAGAACGATTTCGACCAGATCGACCTGCGGGGCTTCGCCGGTATCGAAAGCTTTTCCGACCTGTCGCCCGCGAACGTTGCCCAGGTCGGTTCCGATACGGTGATTGACCTCGGAGCAGCCGCCGGCGGGGCGGGTGGCGTGAACGTCCTGTCGCTCCTCGGCTTCAACGCCGTCAACCTCGACGCGGGCGATTTCCTGTTCGGTTGAGACGGCGCCCTCGCGGCTCGGCCGCGACTCGGCAGAGCCCCTTTGCTTTGGCCGGAACGGAAATACACGCAGGGTCGGAGGCGGCGGCTCTTTGATCTGCCGAGCCGGGCGTCGCGCTCGACTCGGGAAGTCGTCTCGCGCCGCTTCCGAGACAATTCCGTCCATGCTAGGTAGCTGACCATGGTCATGACCATGGTGTGTAAGATGAACCGTCGAGTCGTCAAGGCGTCAGAGCTCAAGGCCAAGTGCCTCAAGCTCATGGACGAGATCAACGCGACCGGCGAGACGATCACGGTGACCAAGAACGGCCGGCCGGTGGCGGAGCTGCGCCCCGCCGGACGGGCGCGGCGGGGCTTCTTCGGCCGCAATCGGGGGCGGCTCGAGATCCGGGCCGATCTGGACGATGTCGCCCTGGACTGGGAGATGCAGGCCTGATCCTGGTCGATACCCAGGCCGCGCTCTGGTACGACGCGGGCGATCCCAAGCTGGGCACGATCGCGCGCGAGCTGATCGAGGACAATCTGGCGGCGGACGAGCTGCTGATCTCGGCGATCAGCTTCTGCGAGGTTGCCTGGCTCCATCACGCCGGCCGGGTGACGTTGCCCGTCGGACCGCTGCGGTGACGCGCGTCGCTGCTCGGCGAGGGGCTGATCGAGATCCCGCTTCCACGATCGGCGGACAGCGGCCCTGTTCGCTGGCAAGGTCCTCAAAGGCATCCCGCCGGATCTGGCCCAGGTGGCTCGGCGGAAATTGCAGCGGCTGCACGAGGTGAGGGTGCTCGCCGATCTGCGGCGCTATCCGAAGGACGATCTGCATATGCTGCAGCGCGAGCGGGCCGGGCAATGGGCGATCAAGGTCAACGACCAGTTTCGCCTCTGCTTCATCTGGCATGACGGCGGGGCGGGGCGGGTCGAGTTCTGCGACTACCACTAGGAGCGAGGCAGATGGCCGTCACCATGGAGGATCTGCGGGCCGGGCGGGTCGACTTCACCGATCTTGTCGAGCCCGGCGCCGAGGACCTGCCGCCGATCCATCCCGGCGAGCCTGTCCGCGATTGGCTGGAGCAGACCGGCGTCACCGCCTATGCCCTGGCCAAGGCGATGCGCGTTTCGCAGACCAGGCTCGCCGAGATCGTGGCCGGGCGGCGCGGCATCACCGCGGACACGGCCCTGCGCCTCGGCCGGGCACTAGGCACCACTGCCGAGATGTGGCTCGGCCTGCAGTCAAGCTATGACCTAGCCTTGGCACGCCGCGCCCATGTGGGCGAGGACGTCGAGCCTATCGCCGCCTAGGCGAGGCAGGATGCCGACACCCCATGCCCTGCTCTACGGCACCTGCGCCCCGTTCACATGGGTCAGCACGGCGTAGAGGCTGGTCGTGCCGCAGATGTACAGCCGGTTCTTCTTCACCCCGCCGAAGCAGACGTTGCTGACGACCTCGGGCACCAGGATCTTGCCGAGCAGGTCGCCGTTGGGGGCGAAGCAGTGGACGCCGTCGGCGGCGGAGGACCAGAGGCGGCCAGCGGTGTCGACGCGGAAGCCGTCGAACAGGCCGGCATCGCAGGTGGCGAAGACACGGCCCTTCTTCAGCTTGCCCTTGTCGCTGACGTCGAAGGCGCGGATGTGGCGCGGGCCGTCGGGGTCGTGCGAGGCGCCGGTGTCGACGATGTAGAGGATCTTCTCGTCAGGCGAGAAGGCGATGCCGTTGGGCTTGTCGAAATCGTCGGCGACCACGCGCAGCTCGCCCGAGGCCGGGTCGAAGCAGAAGACGTGGCAGGCGCCGTATTCCAGCTCGCCCTGCCAGCCCTCGAGATCGGTCAGGATGCCGTAGGGCGGGTCGGTGAACCAGATGGTACCGTCGGACTTGACCACCACGTCGTTGGGCGAGTTGAGGCGCTTGCCGTTGTAGTTGTCGACCAGCGTGGTGACCTTGCCGTCGAGCTCGGTGCGCGAGACCCGCCTGCCGCCATGCTCGCAGGAGATCAGCCGGCCCTGCAGGTCGCGGGTGTGGCCGTTGGTGTTGTTGCAGGGCTGGCGGTAGACCGAGACCGTGCCCTGCAGGCCGGTATGGTCCGGCACGAAGCGCATGATGCGGTTGTTGGGGATGTCGCTGAACAGCAGGAAGTCGCCGTCGCGGAAGTAGACCGGGCCCTCGGCCCAGGCGGCACCGGTCCACAGCTTGTGCAGGCGCATGTTGCCGCCGATCAGATTGGCGAACGCGCGCTCATAGATCAGGTATTCGCCCATGGTCTCGGGCATGTCGGCCTCCCTTGCCGTTATGTCAGTCGAGCCGTTCCACCTGCGGTTCGGTGTCGCCCGGATAGCGGATGCGGTAGCGCCCGTCGCTGCAGGTCAGGATCCAGACCTGCTCGTCCGCGCGGCTCGCCGCCGGGTCACGCTCCGCCGAGATCGCCTTGGCGCAAGGATGGCCGCGGTCGCGCACCGTGTCGGCGAGCGTGGCGGTCACGTCCTGGGCCGCAGCGCCGCCCGCCATGGCGAGCAGCGTCACCAAGCCTGTCCCGAGCCTGACGAAACCCATTTGGGCGCCCCCGCTGCAGCGTCGCCCCGTGGCAATAGTCCGCCCGGGCCGGGCGGGCAAGGCGCGGCCCGGCGCTGCGGCCTTGCCGGGACGCGCGGCGCCGCTATGGTCCGGCGCCTGGGTCACGACCGGTCGGGGGTCTCATCATGCTGCACCGCAATCTCATCGGCGGCGAATGGCTGGAGGGTGCGGGCGTCGCGCGGAACGTCAACCCATCGGACACCCGCGACGTGATCG
>JAXMCP010000002.1:0-1561 GCA_046349295.1 Reyranellaceae bacterium | reverse complement strand
GAGGGCGATCCTCTACGCCGACAAGATCACCGACTCGATGCGCCGCGCGCTCGACGAGACCGGGCGGCGCCGCACCAAGCAGATCGCCTTCAACGAGGCCAACGGCATCGTGCCGCGCAGCGTGAGCAAGAAGGTCAAGGACCTGATCGACGGCGTCTACAGCGAGAAGAGCGCTCGCGACGACCTGAAGGCCGCCACCGAGGCCGCGGTGGTCGAGGCGATGAGCGAGAAGGATCTCGCCAAGCGCATCAAGCTGCTCGAGAAGCAGATGCTCGACCACGCCAAGAACCTCGAGTTCGAGAAGGCGGCGCGCGTGCGCGACCAGCTGGCGCTGCTGCGCGAGCAGGCCTTCGGTGCGGCGGGGCACGACCTCAACGTGGTGCCGCTCACGCCACCCGCCGCCGCACGGCCGCTGCCGCCGAAGGCCTGACACAGCGCCTCAGGCTTCCTCCGCGTCGATGCGCAACTGCAGCCGGCGCGCGCCGTGCGCCTGGGCGAGCGCGCGGATGCGCAGCGGCGCGCCGGCGGGCACCTCGACGCGGCAGTGGACGTCGAGGCTGTCGGTCTGCCCGGGGTTGCTGGTGGCGATGCGGCGCTGCCAGTGGCGCCGCCCGTCGAGTTCCACGCTCAATGCGTGCCAGGCTTCGGCCAAAGGATCGGGGCAGCGCACGACGAAGCGCACGTCGATCTCGAAGCGCCGCGCGCGCGCTTCGGCAGGGGGCACGTCGAGCAGGGCGACGTCGGCATCGCCGGCATCGATGGCCCAGTGTTCGGGAGCGGAGTCGGTCATGCCGCGAGCTTGCCACGAGCCCGGCGGCGAGAATCGGCGCCATGATCTCCAGCGTGCTGTTCGTCTGCATGGGCAACATCTGCCGCTCGCCCACGGCCGAGGGCGTGTTGCGCCACAAGTTGCGCGCGGCCGGGCTGCACGAAGCGGTGCGCGTCGATTCGGCCGGCACGCACGGCTGGCACGCCGGCTCGCCGCCCGACCATCGTTCGACAGTGCACGCCGCGAGGCGTGGCTACGAGCTCGGGGCCTTGCGCTCGCGCGAGGTGATCGCGGCGGATTTCGAACGCTTCGACCTGATCCTGGCGATGGACTGGGACAACCTTGCCCTGCTGGAAGAGCGCTGCCCGCCGGCCTTGCGCCACAAGCTCGGCCGCCTGACCGAGCACTGCAGCCGCCACGACAGCCCGGTCGTGCCCGATCCCTACGCGGGCGGCGCGCAAGGCTTCGAGGAGGTGCTCGATCTCGTGGAAGACGCCTGCGACGGGCTGGTACTTCTGATCCGCCGGCAAGCCACGCGAGCGTGAGGGGAACTTTCGGCGTCGAACCCGACCAAAAAAGTCGGCTTCAGGTATACTCGACCAAACCGCTCGGAAATAGTCCGGCGGAGTTCGAGAGCCGACTGTCTGGACAGATTCCAGAACCCCTCGCGCCGTTGCCGGCTTTAGGAGACTTGAGATGCGACTGACCACCAAGGGCCGTTTTGCCGTCACCGCCATGATCGACCTGGCGCTGCGGGAGCACACCGGGCCGGTGGCGCTGGCCGCCATCAGC
>JAXMCP010000001.1:0-3011 GCA_046349295.1 Reyranellaceae bacterium | reverse complement strand
GCTGCTCTTTGCCGTCGGCCTGTTCATCGCCAATAAGACGCTGCACTTCAACATCGTGAGCGCTTGCCTGATCCTCTCGATCGTGGCCTTCCTGGGCAATGTCGTGGGCTACGAGATCGGGCGGGCCGTCGGCACGCCGCTCTATGAGCGTCAGGGCCGCTTCATCAACAAGGCCAACTTCGACAAGACCCACGACTTCTTCGACCGGTATGGCGCCAAGGCGCTCGTGCTCGGGCGCTTCGTCCCGATCGTGCGCACCTTCATCACCGTCGTCGCCGGTGTCGGCAAGATGGAACGGCGTCACTTTTTCGTCTGGAGCGGCGTGGGCGCCGTGCTCTGGGCAACCGGCGTGACGCTGGCCGGCTATTTCCTCGGATCGGCGTTCCCGTCTCTGAAAGATCACCTCGAGGCCGTGATCCTGCTGATCGTGGCCGTCTCGGTCATCCCGATGGTGCTGGAGTTCCTGAATCACCGGCGCGAGGCGCGCCGCGCCCTCGACGCCGCCTGAGCCCCTCACCGCACCGCCAGCCCCGCCCCTCCTTCGTCGAAAGGCCGGTTCAGCCCCGTCGAGAGGCCGGTTCAGCCCCGTCGAGAGGCCGGTTCAGCTTCGTGTGGGTCCCACGCTCTGCGTGGGCAAGGCCGGTTCAGCCCCGTCGTCGGGTCGGTTCAGCTTCGTCGGCAACTTTCGCTCGGCACGCAGTGCCTGCCGTATGCCGCGCCACGCCCACGCGGCAACCACCAGTCCCGCCCCGCCCGAGACCACGAAGCTCAGGCGCGAGCCGAGCGTGGCACCGGCGAGGCCACCGAGCACGAGGGCAAGCAGCGACGTGGCCCGAGCCAGGCCGCCCAGTAGGGCGAGCGCCCGGCCCCGGGCTTCGGCTGCGATCCCGCGCACGAAGACCGCGAACAAGCCGGCATTGCTCACCGCATTCGCCAGGCCCAGGAGGGCGCCGAGGACGAAGACCCAGGTCAGCGTGGGCGCCAACCCGATTCCTACGAGCCCCGCGGCGATCGTGGTCAGGGCGATGAGGATCGCGTGGACCCGCTGCCGATCGGTCGCGAGCGCGCCCGCGGCCAGCGCACCGGCCAGGGCCCCGGCGCCGGTCGCGGCCTGCCAGAACCCGAAGTCGGCCGCGCTCGCTCTCGGCCCGCGCCCTGGGTGGCAAGGCGTTCTTACCGCGCTCAGGAGGACGGATGCCCAACGCCACGGCCGCGACCACGATGTACGTCAAGGCGTCCAGGAGAAAGACGAGAGCATCGCCATGCGCTTGCACCAGCACGCCCCCGATTGCCGCGCCGACCGGGGATGCGGCGGCCATCAGGGCCTGCTGGGCAGAGACGAGTTGGCCGATCCGGTCGTCGCCCACGGCCCGAGCGAGCACCCAGGTCCAGGTCGGGTTGGCGACGGCAAAGCCGAGCTGCAGGGCGATGACCAGCGCATGGGTCGCCGGGAGCGAGTCCGCGAGCGCGAGGCCGATGCACGCAGCCATCTGCACCACACTCGCTAGCGGGATCATCAAGCTCGCGCCGGCCCGGTCAAGAGCGCGGGCAATCTCCTGGGTCCAGGTCTGGTAGAGCACGCTGCGGACCGCCTGATCGACGGCGCGATAGGCCCCCGGCGGGATCGCGAAGTCGTCGGCGGCTGCCAGCCAGGGACGTTCGCGCCCACCGGTGGACTCCTCGCGCCGGGCGAACCGGTCAGCCCGCCAGCGACCGCCCGATCGCGCGGAAGGCGTTGATGGTCGCGACCAGCTTGTCGGCGTTCTGCGGGGTCGGCCAGGAGGAGAGCTTCACGCCCACCAGCCCGGTCGCAAACTCGACAAAGATCATCTGCCCGTGGATGCCCAGACACAGCAGGTTCGGCCCGGAATCCCCTGGCACGAACCAGAATTGGCTGCGATACCACCCGCCAGGCAGGTAGGGCTCGTTGACCGACGCAGCGAACGCCGCGCGCACGTCGGCCGGCGGGTATGCCGCATCCGTCACCCACCCCGCCGGCAGCACCTCGCGCTCGCCCACCCGGCCGTGGTTGAGCAGCATCAGCCCGAAGCGGCCGAGATCGCGCAGGGTCGCGGACATACCGCCGTCGTGGACTGCACAGCCGAGCGGGTCGGCGGTGATCTCGGCGTCGTGGAAGGCGCCCATCGGCCGCCAGATCCGCTCGCCGATCAACTCCGACATGCGTCGCCCGGCGGCGCGCTCGACGATCCACCCGAGGACATCGGTCTCGATCGAGCGATAGTCGAAGGTGCCGTTGTGGGCGCGGTCGCGCGTCATGGTCAGGATGTAGGGGTACATGCCCAGCGGGTCGCCGTGGTTGCGCGGCGCCCAGCCCATCGACCGTTCCATGACACGGACCTCGGCGTCGGGGTCGAGATAGGCCTCGCTGAACTTCACCCCGGAACGCATGTCGAGGACGGTGCGCACGGTCGCGCCGGCGTACCCGCTCGTGGCGAGTTCGGGGACATAGGTCTCGACGGGGGCATCCGGATCGAGCAGTCCAGCGCCGGTGAGGCTGCCCGCGACCGCGGACACGACGGACTTGGTGCAGGACATGATCAGGTGACGTCGACGCCGCGTCATCCCGCCGGCATACCGCTCATCGACGATCGCCCCCTTGTGCAGGACGAGAAACCCGTCGGTCTCGGTCGCGTCGATGAGCGCGTCTACCGTTGTGGCCCAAGGCGTTTCGAGCCGTATGCCGCCCACCTCACCGAGCGCTTCCGGCAGCGGGCGCGGCTCGTCGGTGCCCTCGATGACCTGGCTCGGCATCAGCTCGCGCATGTGCTGGAAGGCCCAAGAGTGGTGCGGATCCTCCTGCCAGTTGGCGAGCGTGACGAGTGGGGCTTGCGCACCCAGCAACTCGGCAGCGGCGCCGACGGCCTCCCACGCGGTGCCCGGCTGGGGGTGGTAGTAGCTGTGCTCGGTCAGGACGGACGGCTCACTCACGCCTCTCAGACTACGAGCCACTACTCTTGCGGCCCGTGCCGACCATTGTGTTCTTCCACGCC